>JAUIAD010000064.1 GCA_030425685.1 Gammaproteobacteria bacterium
GACCCACGCTACTTATCAGGTTGCGAACATAGTGATGCAACCCTGCCACACTGGCGAAGTGCCGGGCGGAGCCCAATTAAAAAAATACTATTCAAACTAGAGGCGACAACTTCGTTGACAAATACCGCATCACAGTAAAAGTTAACAAATGATCAATTTATGATTGGTGTCCAACATGACGATAATGGGTGTTTAGCATGGGGGTAATACGCAAGGGGAGAATCCCGATTCTTTCCTTGAAAATCCCCATCGAGATTTGTTTTGTTTCGCACAAGTGCGAAAGCGTGCCAATAGTTAGATTATTTATGAGTCAATGCGCTGTTCGGCACGGCTGTTCGCGGCTGTTTCTTTTAGAATACCAGGAACGCGCTGGTTAAAGTAACGAGCACAGTTACGGCAATAAAATTTGAAAAAAATGTCAGATTACCCGTGCGAGCAGTTGCTATTAAATATACCCAGTATACAGGTTCCATAACAACGCATATTTTATATCTTTAAGTAAACCACATACATTTTAATGATAGAAAAGCCAACAGATGGTATATTCCTGAGCATTATAGACAGGAAAATTGGCAAGTATTTTTACGGTTGAAAAAAAACCGTAAAGACTAGGATATTGAGCAGTGATAGCCCCCGTTATCAAAGGTATCTACAAAAGCAAAGAGAAAGACATGAATAAAGTAACGATATTAGCAACCCACACTTTCCTAATTCTATCAAATAACCTCAGCTATGCTGCAATTGACCCACCATCATATTGTCAAACGCACAAAAGCGAATGCCTATACAATAACACGCTTATTACAAAAGAAGCGCTCACAGCTAAATGGCATTGGAAAATCAAAAAAAGTGATAAACAGCCCAATTGCGAGCAAGAAATATATACAGACCAACATAGTAACTTAAGTTTTGACAACAACAAAATATATATCCATGCGACGCCAATTCCTTCTGACCAATCTCCCAAACCAAACAACGATCAACAAAACTGCAGTGCATCTCCGCTTTGGTATCATTCTGCTAGAATTAAAAGCATCAAAAGCACAGCAGACTTTGGCAATCATGGCATGATTGAAGCTGAAATGAGGCTAGATGACAAAACAGCATATGATGTTCCAACAAATCATGAATGGCCCGCCTTATGGATGCTGCCTCGCAATAAAACACTTAAGTGGCCTATGGGTGGTGAGCTCGACATTTTAGAATGGTCTTATATTGGTAAAGGAGAATATACTTATGGAGACAATATAATTTCAGACATTGTTGGCAGTGCAAGCACACAAACAGATCCTTCAAATTTCATTACACTTGTTTATCCAGGCAAAGCGGATGTCAACAAGACATTATCAAGCTACCATTATTTCACTATGCGGTGGGATTATTCGCAACTTGAAAATAACGATCAGCTCATTCTACGATACTATGTTGATGGCAAAATTTTTGAAAAAGCTTACCTAAACAGCTACCAACCATCGAAAATAACAAGCGCGGCACCAACCATCAGCATCTCACCACAAGTTGCAAATGCCGTACTAAAAGGATATCGATCTGGAGGTTTTAACGTAATTCTAAACGTTGCAATGGGAGGCTATGGAGGTAATATCTTTGCGCGACCCGATCCATCGGATATAAGAACACTAAAAGTAAAACACATTGCTTTTTACAAGTTTAAATCAAACCCAGCAACTGACTAGAATTTTTAGAAAAATCATAGCGGGCGTTGAAAATCATAAGGGTAGTGCCGATTAAAAGATATCGATGGAAGCAATATTGCAATGGATTATTTAATTTGTCTTTAGCAGCTTAAATTTCTAATTCGCATAGCTTAGAATTGTTTCAATTGCCAATTGCAGCCTGATTAGTATTTCGCTATAGATAGGCTATATTTAAATGGTCAGAAAAACTTGCAAAATACGGTTGCTATTGAACTTGGAGCCTCTCCTTGACAAGATCAAAAAGTATTTTCTTTCTATCTTCTAAAAAATCATTGTACTCATCAGGGGAAAGATTAAATACCTGACTAAGTAAGTCTCTTCCTACAAATGGAAAAAGTAACATAGAAATAAAATTCACAGCCATTTGGCGTGGGTCAATGGAATGCGATGCTAAATTTGATTCCATTAGTAATTCAGCGATAAGTCCTCCTACCTTATACTTAACGTCCTCTTTGAAAAATTTTATCACCAGCTCTCTATTGGCGGATAGTTCATGTAGCATAAATAGCGGAAAGTAGGGGTTTTCTTTTAGAGTGTCAGTATATGCATTGATAAATGTTTCAATCTTATCAATCGCTGGCATGGGCTTTTCTAGGATCGACAATAATGGTGACACTAAGGTCTCTAAAACGGACTTAAAAACGCGGTCAAACAGTTGCTGCTTTTTTCTAAAATAGTAATGAACTAAGGCTTTATTAATCCCCGCTACATCAGCAATTTCTTGCATTTGTGCGCCAGCATACCCTTTAGCGGTAAATACAGTTTTAGCTGCTTCCAATATAGCTTGTTCGGTATCCTGATTTTTAGTTTCCATTTTTGCTTCTCCACTGATTTATGCAATGGCGTTCTCTGAGTCCGCGGTTTTATCTAATGTATTCTCGTTTAAATACGTAACACTCGTTAACCGTTTAGTCAAACGTTTCGGTTAACCATCTAAACCCAAGTAAAAAACAAGCGCTAATTGATGGTAAGTACTTCATTACTACTTGCGAGTTGTTAACGTCATGTATTTTAGAAAAAAATGTTGAACTGAGGAAGTCCGTTGCCTACTTAACGGGGCTAAATACGGTGATGACATCAAACGGTATTGCTGTTTTATTGCTGGGCAACCTTCCGGGTGGGTGCTTTATTTGCGATTTGTCATTTCCCTTTTAATAGTGAAACAAAATACTAGAAATAATGTGTATTGTTTTATTAATATGAACACTACATGAATACATATAGAGGTTCTCGTCTCTTTTAAATTTATCATGTCCATATGTTGATCAATTGATTAAACTTTGCTATCCTTACTTCATGGTTTAAATCACAGGTTAAATTAAAAAGATAAATTTTTAAGGTGATTTAGGGGTAAGAACAGAAACAAGTTTTAAAGAGGTAGACAAATGAGTAGACGGGAAAGTATTCAGGAAACCACTCAGGAAATCATTCCTGCAAATGAATATGACAATAAATTGCAGCAAATTTTTTACGTTATTGAACGGTACATACTTGACGCTAGAGTAAATAGCATTGCTAGTAATAATAATATTAAAAGAGCAATAGTACTTATGAAATATCTTACTAACAATGTTGAAAGCTACGAACAAATTGTTGATCACTACATTAAAATGACATTACCAGAGACCAATAAAGTCCATGCTTGTTTAAATCAATCTACCGTATTGAAGGATACTTTAAGGACAAATTTAAAAGCGGTTATGGAAGGTCCTTTTGAATCTTCAACGAAAGTAAACGATAACATGTTGAGCGGCCTATATGATTTCTTTGAAAATCATCCCGCTTATAGGGGTAATGACTCTGCAAAAGAATGCTATGGTCTTACAGAAGATAACAGGGTTGGTTCTATTTGCGAATTAAATATGTGGGGAATGAGATTAACGCCGCAAAGCATGCCGAACGTTAGAGACCATGCTAATGCTAATGTTCGCGCCATGGCGGATGAAATCTACTATATGATCGCCAAAGCAAAAAAGATTGTTGACATTGTTTCATTAGCCCCGCCGGAGAATATTTTTTACGATAGTATTATTGAAGGGTTAGTGGCAAATAAGAATGAAGCTTTACAAGTTCGATTTTTATTTGGTTTTATTCCGGGTGGTGAAGATACCTGTAAAGAATTTCGGTATCGTCTTTGCAGATCCTTAACTAGAGAGGGTCTTGGGGCGAGGTACGTCAACAGAATTCATGTTGGTAGAGTGCATAGGCAGCGTTCTTTTGAATGGAACCACGCCAAAATAATTGCTTGTGATGAAAATGAGGCGATTGTCGGTGGACACAACCTATGGGAAACATCTTATGGTGAGTATAACCCAATACATGATCTTTCTTTAAAGCTGCAAGGTAATGCCGCAAAAACGGCACATCAATTTACCAGCTTTATGTGGAAAATATCCAAGAAGAAATGCTTTTACAGTCAATGGACACGTAGTCGAACGATCAAATACAACGAGGGAAAACAAAGATATTACTTTCCTGATGAAGGTACATTTGTGATGAAGCACAATAAGTGGAATAGCGGCATTGGCCCCAGCCTAGATCTTGAAGAGATGCTAGATGGCTTTCAAGATGACACTAATGACACCATAGTCAGTACGCCTATTAAAACAATATCAGGCAGTATGCTAAGAACACAGAGTGGTCGCAAAATACTGAGTAGGAAGCGTTTACGTGCTGAGCTTAAAGGGAGTGCTGATTCGGCACGTTTGTTAGGTGTGGGTCGTACACCGAAAAGCTTGCTGGGGGAAGCGGCTTCGCCCAGTGAGTTAGCAAAACATTTTGTGATTATGAATGCTAAAAGGCATCTCGATCTCTGCCAACAAGACCTTGTTTTTGACGGATCAAAAAGGGATAGAGGCCACATGATCATTAAATTGATAGCATTGGCGCTAATAAAAAACAGGAAGTTAAAAGTTCGCATTATCGTTAGCCCTTACAACGCATCAGGTGGTGGTGCGCAATATTCATGGGGCAGCGGTGCAGCAGGAACATACAATAAATTGAAACAACGAATAAACGATTATTGCTTAGGTAACAACAAGCTTTATGAGCAATGCATTGCGCGACTCACAGTTAAAGACTTTCATTTTGCTTCAAGTGGTTATAAAAGCTGGCCTGGCGGAGAAAGGCTTACTGGAACGCAAGCTGTATTTAGTACGACTGTCCCTTTGCCAAAACTATATAAGCCAGCTCCAATGGTGACGGATACGCCTGCGCCGGGTAATCATTCAAAATTTTATATGGCAGATAACAAGGTTTTCTACATTGGCTCAGATAATATGTACCCTCATGACCTTCTGGAATTTGGTTTTCTATCAGACTCAGAAAAACTACTGGCTCATTGGAAAGATCATTATTTTGAGAATGCATGGAAATATTCTACGGATAGAACTTAAAAATTTACGGGTAATCAGCATGTGCGGTTAGCTTATCCACCACCCCACCTACCCATCCTTAGCTAGCCGACATGCTATTTCGACTCTATTAACTATTCATTTAATCTCATCGTAAGCGTTCCCAGAAAGACCCCCTTCACAAGTAGATCTAATCAGCCATACTAATGCCAGACAAACAACTGGAGTTAGCAATGGAAGATACGAATACACCAAAAACCGATTTATCTAAAAAGGA
>JAUIAD010000065.1 GCA_030425685.1 Gammaproteobacteria bacterium
CAAATCAACCCTTTAGTGATTGGGATCAAATATTTCCCGACAACGTTATGGCGGTAGCTGCTGTGGATAGACTGGTTCACCATGCCACCATTATCAACATTAATGAAAAAAGTTATCGTCAATTAAGCTCTCAACATTTTGAAGATAGGAAATGATTGTAAAACCGGCAATGATAATTGTCGAATGGCGGAAAAGATAGTTGACGTTTAATAATCAGCTTCCCCAATTTTGCTGGCTATCACATTTTAATAACCGTAATGAACACCGGCGAGCTACTCTTTCGTTTTATCACCTGCTTATGTCTGGTATTGCAGATAATAAAAATTTCAGCATCAAAACGATTTTATCTGGCAAGCTTTTGCCATTAATCTTATCGTCCTTGTCCCTTTTGTCAGTTTATTCACCTTTCTCAACCTCTTTTTTGCTAATTTCTTCTCTGCTGATTACAAGTCGATAAAGTCAGTTGTTTCAAGAAAATTAAAAGGAGAGGAAAAAGGGGTGCCAAATATGCACTTTGTTGAACTTAATACATTTGCAAAAACTCTAAAAAATCGTATCTCTATACTGAACAAGAAAAAGGATATCCAAAAAAGAATGTTTACCATAGCAACCCGCGCCGCTCATGATATCCAAACACCGCTTTCTGTGCTTGGGATTTTATCGGAAGAGATTGAAAACAAAATCCCGCAAAATGAGAAGCTAGTATTTGAAAAGTCGATTACAAAAATCAAAAGCATTGCACAAGACTTATTCGAATTTAGAAAAGTGAGCGCAGAAAAAAGCAAGCCAAGCGATAAATGCACATTGGAATATATTAGCATTGAATTTTACACTACCTTTAAAGAAAAAATGCCCAAATTATCGATTAATCTTTCAAGAAACATTCGCTTTGCTATCAGCAATACATTCACACAGACACACACTAACAAGCTTACTAAGATCACAGCAATGATAACAAAAAATATTGATGATAATATTGAAACACGGCTTAAATTATATTACTTAAATAACCAATCACTTCTAAAAATCTCTCTACAATCTAAATCTAACAGCTTTAAGCATGGTGTTAACAACATAAAGAAACTAGTAGATCAATCTGAGCTAAAAGCTAATATCATGCTATCGCCCGATAAAAAAGAAATCAGCATCCACTGCCCCATCTCCATTGATACCCCAACCTGGCAACTGGACCGCATTCACATTTCTAAATTCAAACACATTATTATTTTTGATGTTGAAAGCCTATACCACAACATCTGGGAGCAAACTTTTCAAGCACATCCTATGCTTACAGCATCCATTTCAGTGACTCATTGCTATAAAGAGCAAGAATTTTTAGCTGCCATTACAACTATCAATAACGAAACACTTATTCAGATCGATTACGACCTTAAAGGTAACCCCTTTCTAGGCATCGATTACATCAAGCAATTGGATCCAAATAAATACTCTATTTTAGTCACTAATCATTTCAACGACGCCCGAGTACAAAATGTACTGTAGGCAACTTGGCATCCACATTCTACCTAAACCGCTAATTCCTTATTTTTTAGTCTAGAGAGCCTAACAACACTAATTTTACTCCCCACATTAACCATAGAAATATGACACCACCAAGCCAAGATGAATACTTATCTTCACATTAAATCATATAGTTTAATGACAGACCACGGGATTATTTTGGATGCATTCCTCGTCAAATTATAAGACAACCTCCTGTCATTATGAGATCATCATGTCATAAAGTTTACGGTAAATTGAGCAGTTAGCCAGCGATACCGCTGCACAAATGCACAATCTTCGCTGGATCTAGACTCGCCTTCTTAAAAGGTTTAGCCTATCCCAAATATAACCTGGTACGCATTACATGAAATGTGCTGGGAGGAGGGGAGGCGCTTGATATTGAGTGCTTACTTTGAATCAACTTAAGTTTAAGATAAAATGCATCTCAGTGAGTTATGCATTAAATTACTGCGCTTATTATAAGTGGAGAAGAGCCATCTCTTTCCTGTAGATAAAGCTAAAGATGGTCACATTCAATTGTTAAAAAAGGAATATATTAAATGAAGGATCAGCAGTTGAACCCTAATGAGCTATGGTTGATACATGGAAAATACTATGATTTAAGTGGCTTTATGAAGATTCATCCTGGAGGGAAACGGTTACTAGAGCTTTGTAAAGGCACTGACTGTACTGCTGTATTTGAAAGCTCTCATTTGCATTCTAGAATTCCTGAAGCGATGATGAATAAATATTATGTCGGCAACGCGGAAAATTACACAAGTGAATTTTCTTGGGGCAAGAACGACTTCTACCCAGTTTTAAAACAGCGTGTAGCCGACTACTTTGCAACTAAAGCTAAGCAAAAAGGCGCAAAACCGTCCGACTTTCGTAATTTTCATCATGGGACACTCCCTTTTAAATTAAGGCTTCTTCTGATTTTTGCTATTTTTCTGCTTGTGTCATATGGGGCTGTTTTTCAAGGCTATATATTGTGTGCATTAATTTGGGGGCCTTTTGCTTTTGCCTTAGGCGGCTATGGTCATGAGGCGATGCATGGAGGTGTTTTTAAAAGTGTATTTTTAAATCGTGCCCTTGCGCTAATCACTCTCGACCTTCTTAGCTTAAGTTCATTTGTCTTTTCTGCTATGCATATTCCATTGCATCATGTCTATACTAACGTACAAAGTAAAGATCCTGATATTGAGGTGCACTTCCCATTAATAAGAGAGAGGGATAAGCAACCGCGAATGTTTTTTCATCGTTTTCAACATCTTTACTGCTGGATTATTTATGCCCTTACTTTTCCGGTATCTACAATTATGGATATAATATCTGTGTTTAAAGGTCAGTGGTTTGGATCTTGGGGGAAAATGAAAAGACCTTGTTTATTAGAATGGCTCCATCTTATAAGCTTTAAAGCAATTGCAGTTTTTCTTTGGGGTGTCCTGCCTTATATTTTATTACCTTTGGAACAAGCTTTGATTGTGCAAACTTTAATGATAGGTTTTACAGGAATTATAGTTCAAGCTACTTTTGCTTGTTCACACCAAAATAAATTGGCAATGAATCTTGAAGGTCGAGTGTCAACACAAAAAAATGATTGGGGCGCAGCTCAACTTGAAACGACAGTTAATTTCCATCATGGGCATTGGCTACCTGTTACCTTTTTTGGCGGGTTGGGCTATCAGATTGAGCACCATCTTTTTCCAACGCTTAGCTATTCTGCTTTACCCGAAATAGTGCCAATAGTGAAAAAAACCTGTGCTGAATTTGGTGTGCCATACTTCTATGTCGGAAATGGTTTTCAAGCATATAAAGAGCATTTTCATTTTCTAAAAAAAATGGGCAAGAGAAGCAGACTAATAGAAAGCAATCAAATAGTAGAAGAGCTTAAGCCCTGAATATTATCATGCCGGTTTTGTATATTTAATTATGTAAGCTTTTCGCTTAAAGGGTTAAAGATATAAAGTCGGTATGTGGCTCCGGTATGCTATCTCTACTATTTCTAAATCGTAAATAAACTGTTTATCCTAATCTACTTTTTCGTACAGCACTTCTAAGGTAAACTGATATACAGTAAGTAATAGTGGAGGTTGCGATCGACGCTTTTATCTCTTTTTCCAAAGAAGAGGATAAAGATGATGGACGACGTCGTACGTTGAAACAACTAGTTAAACAGTAATGCTGTAGCAAGTATCGCCTTTAAGATAATCCCTTGCTAGGTATCGATTACATCAAGCAATTGGATCTAAATAAACACTCTATTTTAGTCACTAATCATTTCAACGACGCCCGAGTACAGAATGCCTGTAGTCAACTTGGCATCACATTCTACCTAAACCGCTGACTCCTTATATTTTAGTGCGGTGGAGATCGAGTGGCTGGCAAACGGGTGAACTCAACTTGCTTGTCAGATTGGCCATGTAAATACGACAGAATCTTATTAATCACAGCAGGGTCTTCAATACAGGCAATGACTTTCACATTCCCGCCGCATTGATCGCAGGTGCTAATATCTATGTTAAACACACGCTTTAAGCGCCTAGCCCAAGTCATGGCGGCTCGACACTCCTTTTCAGTGCGATCATCGGTCGTTTTTTTCTTATTACTTTTGTTTTGACCAGTAACCACCGATCGCCATTGGCTGTTCGGCGCATAAACGCCGTGAAAGCCTGTTGCGTATTACCCCCATGCTAAACACCCATTATCGTCATGCTGGACACCAGTCATAAATTGATCACTTGTTAATTTTTGCTGTGATGTTGGACACTTTTAGCTTGTTTTCAGCAAATGGTGTCCACCATGACAATAATCGGTGTCCATAACACTTTAACAAACTGATAAATAGTCGTATTTTCTCTTGCTGATCAACCACAATCCGCAGTGATCTTTTTTAACCTAAGGAGACACTGCTAATGAGCCAGGAGCGATTGAGCATGAAAAAATTACGAGAAGCGTTACGTCTTCATTTTGAGTGCAAACTCACCAACCGCAAGATAGCTAAAGCATTGTCCTTGTCACCAACAACCGTTGGTCACTACCTATTGGCCGCAGAGTTAGCCAACCTTCAATGGCATAACATCACCACCCTCAGTGATGCTGAACTAATTGAGCGAATAGAACCCCACTGCCAACAGTTGGCAACCTCCACCAAAAAACGTAAGCCCATTGATTTTGTTTACATTCACAATCAACTTAAAAAGAAAGGAGTAACCCGCGAACTGCTGCATCAGGAATATCAAAAAAGCTGCGGATCAGCCAAGGGTATTAGTTATACGGAGTTTTGCCGCCAGTATCATCAATTCAAAAAAACATTACGAATTTGTTGTTATTAAAAAAGCGCAAGTAAACCTAGATTATCACGTTGAGGTGGACGGTCACTATTACAGCGTTCCGAATCATTATATTGGCAAAACAGTTGAATACCATTTGGGTGAAAAC
>JAUIAD010000030.1 GCA_030425685.1 Gammaproteobacteria bacterium
CATGCTTTCCATGGGGGTTAACTCCTTATGAGCGAAAAAGCTCATGGGTTGTTTTTGGGGCCCCCATCTTACTCCATTTTTTTCAACAAGTTAAAGCATCTCTCTCTTAAGTTGACGCGTATGCGCGGCGGCGCAAAGGGGCGGCGGACGCGGAGACACCTTAACTCCAACCTCCGCGTCCGCCGCCCCTTTGCGTCGCCGCGTAAGATTGGCGCCGCAGTACAGTTATTAAAACGCCATTTCAACCCCGTCGCACCCAACAGTACAGACAACTTAACATTTCCTTAATAAATAAGCGCTAAAATAATACTTCATCATCTTCCCTTAATGATTAAAGTATGGAGTTGCAATGCGAAGATTACTTGCCAGTATTCAACATTACGCGAGTCGCCTGATACCAACTTTCGATTATCATAGGGTTAGCAGTGATGACCCGGTGACTGATATCGATTTAGAGTTAGCACCCTTGCAACCCGCTGTAAAAACAAACGTTCTCCGTGATGTTGCTGGCTTAATGCTAACGCGAGAAAACATACCGAGTATTTCTTTCGCTCTTGTCCTTACCTTCACCGGCATAGTATTAAATTTCTTAGGGCCTTATTTGTTAGGGAAAACAATAACCTCCTTACGCGACAATGAAGATGCGGAATTTTTAGGCGAGAAATTTTCACTATCCTCAATGGTCGTTATGTTGTTTCTTGCACATACATTAGCGCAAATAGTGCCAATTATTCGTGATAAGGCGTTGGTGTCCGTTGGGGCGACAACAACGCAACGTTTGCTGACAAACATTACTGAGCACCTGCTAAGAAAAACATTGCATGATCATGTTAATACCACATTAGCGAAGAAAATGTACCTGGTGCAAAAGGGATTTCCAGTGGCGAATATTAGTATTCCATTGCTAACACAAATTATACCTACTTTTTTAGAAATTGGTTTTGCCATACTGATGCTATCCAGTCAATATGGAGCGGGTATGGGAATAGGGATGGCATCAACACTTTTACTTTACACCGGTTATAGTGCTGCAACAGCAGGGTCAATAGTGCATTCGCGAGAGCGAATGTTGCATTCAGGTAATGCGGCGTGGGGAGAAATTAATGGTGCCATTAAAAACTATAAAAGCATTCATGATTTTGACTTGCTGGCTAATGTTCTAAAATCTGTTGAAGAAAGTACGATTAAAGCCGCAGATGCAGAGAAGATGGCAAAGAATACACCTTTGAATATTAGTGTTGGACATGTCTTTATTGCTCGTTTTAGCTCTTTATTAGTTGCTTTATATATTGGTCGTGGTGTTGCAGGTGGGCAATATGCGTTACAAGAATTTATTGCTATTATTGCCTATCTGAATAAATTATCGACGTTGATTCCTGCCTTTGGTTCCTCAGTGAATGAAATTTTCGCTGCTATCCCTGATATGAAATTTGTTTTTGGGCAGTTACAAACGCCGTCAAAGGTTGTTGATGATTATCCTTATGTTGAAATGAAAATTGTTAAGCCAACGATCGAGTTTAAGGGCGTTGCTTTTTCTTATCCTCCACGTCCGGGTGAGGCTATTAATGCGCCTGTGTTACATAATCTTGATTTGTTAATAAAGTCAGGACAGACGGTTGCATTGGTGAGTAAAAGTGGCGGTGGTAAGTCTACTATTTACAATTTATTATTTCGTTATTATATGCCGACTAAAGGCAATATTTACATTGATGGTGTCGATATTTTTTCTGTTAGCTTGCGCTCTTTAAGAAAAAATATTGGTTTAATAGGGCAGTCACCTAATCTTTCACCGGGTACTATTAGAGAAAATATATTAAATGGTTGTGCTAATGCACATGAAATGACAGATGAAGATATTATGCGAATGGCACGAATCTTAGGTTTTGAGGAACTTATTGATAGCTTTGCTAAAGGCTTGAATACTGATATTGGTGTTGATGGTTTGACTTTATCGGGTGGTCAGCGGCAAAGAATAGCCATTTTGCGGGGTATGCTAAAGCCCTGTAAGATTCGTTTATTTGATGAAATTACCGCTTCTCTTGATGCCAACTCTGCTGCCGCGGTGATGAAAGGCATCCGTCAAATAACAGCGCAGGAGGGTAATACCTCATTGATGGTTACCCACAAATTATTAGAAGCACAGCATGTTGATCAAATTGCTGTTCTTGACCAGGGGGGAATTGTTGATGTTGGCACGCATAGTGAGTTGTTACAGCGGTGTCCATTATATCAAGCATTATGGTCGCAGCAACAGGATAAAACCTGCGCCTGTGGTGATGAAAAAGCAATCGTTTTTAATGGTAGGAACGGACTTTTTGCAGCGGATGGTCGACAGCAAGGTGTTTCTGAGGTTGTTGTAACCGCGGATCTTGATATCTCAATTGCTATGTAAAGGCCTGTCAGTGGTGTTGACTATGTTGCGTTTTTGGTGATTTGAAAGAAGTTTTAAGATGCTAAGAGCTTGATAATTTTTTTAGATCGCCCTAAGCTTGGCTTATATTAAGAAGGAATTTAATATGAGTCTCTCTAAAGGTGATCGAGTTCATAATTTATACTCGCTAAATGAAAAGCCTGCCTATCAACACGCACTGCTGATTTCTTTGCAGTACATCGTTAAATTTGGTTTGTTAACTATCTTGCCGCTAATGATTGGGCGAGCAGCTGGAGTTTCACACGCTGTGCTGTTAAGTTTTGTAAGTATTTCTTTGCTAGGAGGGGCTTTATCTTCTTTTCTCTTACAATGTAAAGAGCCTTTTGGTGCGTATTGTTTTATCCCAAGTATTGCCTCAGTCTCATATTTTGCCTGCTTATTGCAGGTGGCGAGGACCTCTGATATTCATCATGTTTTAGGTGCTGGTATTATTATTGGGGTTGCTCAGCTGTTATGTAGTTTTCTATTTAAATTTATAAAAAAATTATTAACTATTGAGTTAGCCGGATTGGGTTTATTTGCTTTAGGTGTTTGGGCTGCAACGCTCGGGGTGCAGCAGTTTTTTTATCCTAGTGGGTTAGGCCGTATTATTATTCATGGTGAAACGTTAGGTACACCGATACAGCCGGCTGCTTTGCTGGGGTTGTTGGTCTTGTTCGTTATGCTGACTTGTATTTTTGTTCGTGGATTTCGTACTATCGCGATTCTTGTTGGTATGTTGGTGGGGTGGGTTATTGGTGGTAGATTAGGATATGTCAGATCGGGTGATATGCAATTATTTTATCATGCGCCATGGTTTTATTTTCCACATTATTTTTTAAAAATATCTTTTCAATTTAGCTTTTGGCAAATTGTACTTTTTATTATTGTTGGTATTTATGCAAGCTTCATTTGTTTTTCACTAGTAACGATTATTATGCATGAGAATGTTGACAATTGGCGCGAATGTTATATTAAACGCAGCGTTGGCGGTAATATGGTGGCCGGCTTTGCTGCCGCTATTACCAGTGTGTTGGGTGGGTATCCATCGACGCCTATTCAGGGGTCTATTGGCGATATGATTACAACGCGTGCTTACAGCCGTAGTATTGCTTGGATTTATGCTTTGTGCTTATTAGTTCTTAGCTTTATGCCTAAGTTATCGTTATTTCTTATTACTATGCCTGCGGCTGCTAATGGGGCGGCAATAATATTGATGGGCGGTATGATGGCAGTTAAGGGCTTGCGTTTAGTGGGCTTTACGCATTTAAATCCAGCGCAGCTTAAGGCGTTTTCTTATGCCGTATTGCTATTGGTTGTTTGGCAGCTTACACCGAAAATCTATAATTTGCCGGTATTAAAATATTTTACCAATGTAGGTTTTATTATTGGTTATATTGTTTTAGCGATGCTTCTATTGCTCTTTTCATGTCGAGGTCAGTATGCAAAATAAGTCGCGTAATCCAGATTTAAAATATGCTTTTAATGAAAATATGTCATTAGGAGTCAAGATTTTGCTGGCCATTCAGTATATGGTGCCTAATATGGTTTCTTTAATGTTTCCTATATTGGCCATGCAAATTGTATCTGTGCCAGCGAGTCAGGCTGAAAGTGTGTTAAGTATTACAATGCTGATTATGGCACTGGTTACTTTTTTACAATCCCGTCGTTTCAAAAAATTAACCGCTGGGATGTTGTTGCCGCCTAGTGTTGCGCCTCCCTATCTGGCACCATCAATTCTTGCTATCAAAACAGGTGGTCTGTCGCTTATTTTTGGCATGACGATGATTGCTGGCGTGGTGCAAGTGGGGTTAAGTTTTGTTGTCCGTCATATACGTCGCTTTATTCCAGTGGAAATTGCTTCTTTAGTACTGTTACTTATTGGATTTGAATTGGGTGGTTTTTCTTTCCATCTTTATACCAATATTCATGTGCCGTTACTGTTGGGGTTTAAGAAAGTTCTCTTTTATGCGGTGGTTTTTATACCGCTTGTATTAATATTAATATTTGATCAATTTTGCGGGCCGCATTTAAAAACTTATGCAATTGTCTGTGCTGTGATTATTGGCTATGTTTTTATTTGGTTGTTTGGTTTTATGGATCCACAGCATATTGCCACCATTCAACATGCTAGTTGGTTCTTTGTTCCTCATTTATTTGTTGGGCAGTATCGATTTTCAAGTGATTTAATTATTCCTTTTATTTTTTCAGCGGTTATTTGTGTGATTAAAATTATTGGTTCAGTATCGGCGATGCAGGAGATTCAAAGCAAAGAAGTCCAGCCGATTGATTTTAATCGTTTATCGCGTGCTAATTTTGTTGATGGTTTGGGGACTTTGTTAGCAGGCGTCTTTGGCACTTTGGGGATGAATGCTAGTTCTAGTGGTGTTGCTTTGTCTTTATCTAAAGGGGTTACTAGTCGGTTTATTGCTGGACCTTTAGCTATTATGTTGATCTTGCCAGCTTTTATGCCCAAGGCTAGTTTGGTTTTGTTGTATATTCCGCATGCTGTTATGGCGGCGGTGTTGTTGGATCTTGGTAGTGCGTTGGTTAAAAGTAGTTGCGTTATTTTGTTAAAAAGCTTTAATCGCTTGAGCGTGCAGCTTTATGTTGGTATAGGTTTAACCGTTGGCTTAAGTTATGATATTTATCCGCAGATCTATCAGCAGCTGCCGCAGAGTTTGCATATGTTGATTGGCTCTAGTGTCGCTTTGGCTATGTTGTTTGCGGTGGTGGTGTTTTTGTTTTCTTCTTTTTTTATTCGTTTTGTTGTGGGGCGGGGTGTGGAGTGAGTTATTTGGGTTTGATTTTTTTGGGTTTGATTTGTTTCACGCAAAGGCGCTGAGGGGGCGCTAAGGGCGCTAAGTTTTTTTTGTTTGTTGGGGTTGGGTTTATTTTTAGATGTCTTTGCTTGGTTGGTGTTTCTGTGTTATAAATGTTGTTCTTATTAGGTGCTGATGAGCGTTATTATGCCTCGAGTTTATCAGAAAATTGCTGCTAACTTATTAATATTGCTATCTTTGTTGATGGTGTTGCAGGCGCCGCATGTATTTATTAGACAGAAGGTGACTGTTGTTACCTTGCCTTGTGGTAAGACGACGACAACAACCACTAGTCAGAGTTCTAGTTGTAGTTCACAACTTTCGGCACAGGCGTTTCCGTTGATTTCTTTTGATTTTATAACGCCAGTATTACGCTTTATGTTTAATAGTGATATTGTTTTACGATCTACTTTTGATATTGTTTCTTCTCTTTTTAAACCTCCGCGACTTTAATTTTCCTTTTCTTTTTTTAAATTTGTGAGTTATTACTTTTTTGCTGCATAGTTATGTAGGGACGCTTATATGCCTGCACTTGATGTGTTGTGTCAGTATGCTAGCTATCAGTAAATATAGGCAACTGTATTGTGGGTGATGTTTTGCCCAGCAAGGCTTGTTGTCGAATGGTAATAATAAAGTTATATAAATTGTATGTGATGTTGAAAAATCTATTCTTTGAAGTGCTTTGGTATGCGCTTAAGTTAGATTTAGATAATTAATTTCTGACACCATGCAATCTATCTGTAAGAGGAAATTATGAAAAAAATAATCATTTTTCTTATGCTGGTTTTTAGTATAAGTAGTTTTAGTGCGTTTGCGTTTGCAGATGCTAGTCAGGTCAAACCCATGATTGATGCCCACGGTCAATGTAAAAGTAGGAAAATTTGCCTGCCACCTAACATGCCAGTATCAACGGTATCAACTGACGTGACCAGTAAGGCCGTCTCGCAATCATCCTATATTGAAAATACCTTACGTCATAGCAATTTGTTATTGAGTTTGTTGATGTTTTTGGGGTTTGGGCTGTTGCTTGCTTTTACGCCTTGTGTGTTGCCAATGGTGCCAATATTGTCGGGAATTATTACCGGGCAAAAGCGCTGCACGACTTTTAAGGCATTTAAGCTTTCTTTAGTTTACGTGTTGTCAATGTCGATAACCTATGCCTTAGTTGGTGTTATTGCTGGCTCGGTAGGTTTTAGTTTGCAAACAATGTTGCAACGACCTTGGATTATTGCTGTGATGGCAGCCGTCTTTTTTGTTTTAGCGTTGTCGATGTTTGGGCTATTTCAAATTAAATTACCTGCACGTTTGTCCAGCAAAATGAATGATCTAAGTAATCGCCAGCAAAGAGGCTCTTATATTGGTGTTGCTGTGATGGGATTTTTGGCTACCTTGGTGGTGTCGCCGTGTGTGACCCCACCTTTGATTGGTGCCTTAACCTATATCACACAAAGTGGTGATGCGCTGTTAGGTGGTCTGGCTTTATTTATGATGGGGCTAGGTATGGGGATTCCATTAATTATTATTGGTACCAGTAATGGGGCGTTGCTACCGCGAGTAGGTCAATGGATGAATACCATTAAAAATATTTCTGGGGTATTGTTATTGGTTGTTGTGGTGTGGATGCTTGCGCGTATTCTACCCTCTTTGACCATTTCATTTGTCGTTGCTTTTATGTTGATTGTTATTTCAATATATATGGGCGTGTTGTCATTTAAAGAAAGAAACTCAGGGTTTTTAAAATTTCAACATGCGCTTAGTGTTGTAGCATTGATTTATGGTGTTTCCATATTTACGGGTGCTTTGCAAGGTAATAGTAGTTTATGGACGCCTTTGGCTATCTCACGTGCAGCAAATGTGGTGGGGCATACTGAGGTTGGCGATAATAATCGCTTTATTAAAGTTGCTTCGTTAGCTGCTTTACAGAATCAATTGGTATTAGCTAAATCAGCGCATAAGCCTGCTTTTGTTGAATTTGCTGCTGACTGGTGTCCTGATTGTCAGTATATGCTGCATCATACTTTTACTGATCCTGGTGTTATTAAGGCACTCAATAAATTTGTGTTGATTCGTGCTGATATTACGAAAGATACCGGACCTGTTGTTAAGATGATGAAGGCATTTCACGTTATTGGCCCGCCGGTAATGTTTGTTTATAATTCTTCTGGCGAAATGATAAGAGGGTCGCGTTTAGTTGGGTTAACGAAGGCGCCGGCTTTTTTGAAGTATTTGCGCTCCTTGAAAAATCTGTAGCAAAAGAAGGGCGCAGCATGCTGCGCCCCTACAGGGTTTTAATACTGGATGCTGTGGCTATTTTTTTGAGGTAGTTTTGTATTTTCAAGCCACCAGTTTGTTATTTCCTTGGCTGCCTTGTCGACATCTTTAAAATCAGTGACACCCATTCCCTTGAGTATTTTTAGGGATATTCCTTTGGTATGTAGTGAACAAAATAATGTTGAACCATATCCAGAGCTGGCATCATCTAGTACTTCGCGTAAGGTAATACGGCCTGCGCTTTTCCCACGCCAATATGAGTTTTTTGTATCAAAGGTAGCGCGTATCATAAGGAAAATATTTACAGGATCAACAGGTGGTGCGATTGATGTTCCTTTGAATTCTGGTTGGTCTTTGCGAGTAATTTCCGGAAAATCATCTTCGCTAAAAATATTATCGTTAACTAACATCCTTTTTAATTGCATTAATTCATTTTCATTCTTGCATCTCAGTACGCAGTCATTTTGAAATTCTTGGATAAATTGCTGTGCTGTTAAATTTTTATAGAGTATGCTTCCGATGTTAAGCTTTTCCGCTAAGCTTAGCCTTTTATTTTTAATTTTATTTATCTGTTGTAAGAACTGTTTGCATGTTTGTTCTATTGGCTGTAAGAGTTGAATAGTTGGTAGCACATATTTAAGAGAATTACCTTTTACCGTATTAAATAATTGATGTAGTGCATCCCATAGCGTTTTTACTAATTGTTCAAAATCGTTTTCCTTTTGAGGTAAGGATGTTAAAAAGATAACATTGCGACCATTATTAATTGAAAACATATGGCTGTTCTTTTTACCATGCAGGGTTAGTTTCTTTGTTATCTCAATAAAATTGCTGATGCCGCTGAGTTCAATTTTGTGCTCGCTGCGTATTTCCTCGATAATTCCTTGTGCTTTGTCAATCAGTGCTTGTCCTTGTGGTGTTAAGCTTCTTTTTATTCGCATTGTATATATATCGTTCTATAAGGTTGTTCTTTCCTGCTCATATTGTATCCATTAAGTGTGTATTATATCTAATATGTCTTAACGAAGTATTAAGTCCATAAGGTTTTTGAACAAATCTCTTTTGCCAGTTATCATTAAATAACGTTATACAGGGAGAAGCGCATGTCTACACTTAGTGATCAAGTTATTCAAATTTTGTCCGAAGCCGGTATTTCACGTGCCTATGGTGTACCGGGTGATGCCACGGATTTAATGTTAGCGTCAATACATGGGCGTAAGGATTTTGATTTTATATTAACTCGCCATGAAGAAGGTGCGGGTTTTATGGCAAGTGCGTACTCTAAGTTAACGGGGAAAGTAGGGGTTGTTTTAGCATGCCAGGGGCCAGGTTCGGCACATATGCTTGATTCTATGTATGATGCTAAGTTGGATAAAGTGCCGATGTTGGTGATTACCGGGCAGGTAGAAAGCGAGCTGATTGGCACCAATACCGTGCAAGAAGTTAATCAGATTTTATTATTTGAAGATGTGACCTGCTTTAATCGCGAAGTGCGCTCAGCTAATAATTTAGTGGATATTTTGCAGTTGGCTTTACAGACTGCCATGGTGCAGCGTGGTGTTGCGCATGTCTCCATTGCCACCGATGTATTGCGCGCGCCTGAGCAAAAGCGGCAAATTAATTCCTCTGTTTATCATATGCCGCATAAGGTGTATCCGGTTGAAAGTGAAATTGTTAAAGCAGCGGAGATTTTAAATAAGCAGTCTAATGTGACCGTTTTATACGGTGGCGGTTGTATTAATGCTAAGGATGAATTATTAAAAGTTGCTGATTTATTAGCGGCGCCAATTGTTCATACAGTGCGTTCTAAAGATATTATTGATAACAATAATCCGCATTATTCGGGTGGCATTGGTTTTAAAGGTTCTAAAAATGGGTGTAAGGCGGTTAAGAATTGTGATGCACTATTAATTGTGGGTTGTGCGTTTGCCTGGCGGGAGTTTTATCCTGACAATGTGCCTATTGTACAAATCGATATTGATCCTCAGCGTATTGGTATTCGCTGTCCAGTGGAAGTTGGTTTGGTTGGTGATGCTAAATTATCTTTAGCTGAATTGGCTAAGCATTTAGAAGCGAAGAAGGGTAAGGGTTTCTTAGAACAGTTTCAATCTTTGCATCATAAAGCGATTGAATCGTTAGATAAGCAAGCAGCCATTAAAGAAGATAAGCTGATTGACTCTCCGGTATTAACAAAAGTGATTAGTGATAATTTAGCCGAGGATGCGATTGTTACCGTTGATGCCGGTACGGTTTCGGTGTGGGCTAATAACTGGTTGCGCTTGAATGGTAAGCAGCGGTTGATTGGTAGTACTGAATTAGGAACGTTGGGTTTTGGTATGCCGGCGGCAATTGGTTGTCAAATTGAAAGACCTGATCAGCAGGTTGTTGCTTTATGTGGTGATGGTGGTTTTCAAATGACGATGGGGGATTTTTCTACGGCTGTTAAATATGATTTGCCGATTACGGTCGTTATTTATAATAATTTTGCTTATCATTTTATTGAACTTGAACAAATGAAAGAGGGTGTTGCGCAAGCGTATACTAAATTGGATAACCCTGATTATGCTAAGTTGGCAGAGGCGTTTGGTGGTGAGGGTTTTTCGGTTAAGAAGGCAGCTGATATTGAGCCTGCTATTCAGGCGGCGTTTAAGTCTTCTAAGCCTTGCATTGTTGATGTGCATGTTAATCCGGATGAGTTGATTCGCCCGAACAAAATTACCTTGTCTTTGATGTCGCACTTTTTGGAGGGGATGATTAAGACTAAGTTGTCTAAGTCTAATAGTTGATTTGTTTCACGCTAAGGCGCTAAGGGGACGCTAAGGGCGCAAAGGTTTTTTTATTTGGTGCTGAGGGCTAAAGAGTCTGTTATTGGAGGGTCTTCATGCGCATTCATACAAACAACAAATCCACCCCTCCCCCTTGCGCCCTTAGCGTGAAACAAATCAAAATAACCCCTTGAAAAATAACCAATCAAAAATTTGCAACCTAGGCACAAAAAAACTATATTTGAAAATATACATATTGGTCTAACCAACAGCTATGATAACGACCTGATTTAAGAGTGATTGAGGTTGTTAATGAGGTGGTCATTACAGCTGAGTGGGTTGGTCGATATGCAGCGCGCAAAAACAAAAAATACAATAACGTACAAAATACTAATGTTTGTAATATCATGTGCCGTTATCTTTCGGTTCGCGTTGTTGCTATCCGGCAGTTACTAAGCTCATAAGCCAAAGGAAAAGGACAATGATACTGAGCGCGGTGAATCTGTCCTTGTGCTTGCTCGAGATGTGCAAATCTCTACTTCTTCTTTTAAAGATAAAAGAATAAAATTTAAGTAAGCATCTTTTTGATTGGGGTTATAACTTTTTACAGTTTTTACATGCTCCTTAAGCCACTTGATATATTCTTCATCTGATAAATCACCATTTTCCATTTCAAGTGATTTGCTATGCCATTTTCTAATGCTGTTTCTTACAATGCCAGTATATAGAACTTTTGAATTCCTAGGTTTTACAAAAATGGCATATAGATCTTCGAGTGACATAGCGCTATTCAGTGGTTTATATTTTTCTATAATTGATTTTTTATTTGAAAAAAAAGAAATAAAACCCATGTTGGTCTCCATATGTTTAGCTGAGCGAAGAAAATAGTAGACCTCTTTGCAAATTCAATCAAGTCTTTACGGGGGGGGATATTATTTTTTTTAAGGAAATAATTTTTTTATAAGAAAAAACGCTGCGTCACTATATCGCTGCACCACCGCGTAAGAAAAAGAACGGCTAGGACTTGCCAACATCAACAAAAAACAGAAAGGCGGATTAGAATAATAAATTATTCATAATCCACCTAATAGCTAAGTTCTTACATAGAAGGACCAGCGTTAGCTTGAGAGTCTACAGAAGTATCCATTGGTGTGCTATTAGCATTGGCACCACCAAACATACCAACTGAAGCGGCACTTGCTGAAGCAGTTGAATTATTTGCTGCACCAGCTTGTACGTCTTTTTGTTTTTCTTCGTCACGCACTGCTACTAGTTGTGCTAGCAAACCCTGTGAGGTTAAATGGTATAAGCCATTTGCGCTCGATCCACCACGAAGGCCAACAGTTGCTTTGTTGCCGTCTAGGTATGTTACTTCTAAATCGCATCCCCAAAATCCTTTTTTAGCTAGTGTGATTTTAGCATTTTGAGGAATGGTATGATGTTGATTGGTAAAAGCAATATTTTTACCTTTTTCCGCTTTCATTTCTTGTTGCAGTTCTTTGATGCTTTTATTCATCGGCACAACAGAAACTAGTGTTTGCGCGTAAGGGTCTTTTTCAAAAGCGTCAACACTTTCTTTAAATGTCTTAAGCGTTTTTTGCTCTTCTTCATCGTCAGCTTGAATGCCAAATGTTGCTTCTTTAGCTTCTAATGCATTTTGCTGAGCTTGTCGCGAACTTGAAATAGCGGTTGAGCCTGTTAAGTTTGCTTCTTCGCTGAGTTCTCTTAATAGACCCGGGCTTGTGGAGGCCTTTTCCCAATTGTTAGGGGCGGAAGTAATAAGCTGTTGAGCTGTTTCCTGTAGTGCCTTTAAGTTTTCTTCCGTTAAACAATCTTCGATTGCTTTAAACTGTGCTAACTTTGCTGCTGCCTTTTGTGCTTTAAGCTCTTTCTTTAAATCTTTTTGTGAATCATCAAGCGCCTTGATATCGCTATCTATCTTTGAAATTGCTTTTTCTTCACTGTGGATGGCACTTTTAGCTTGGTCTGAAATGATTTTATCATGTAGCAAGGAAGCTAGAGTTTGCTCTGCTGTAGCGAAAGCAGGGTCAATATCAATAAGTTTACGTTTGCCGCCTAGCGTGGTAAATCCTCTACCGCCAACTTCACCGATGAGAAATCCGTCTTTAGATTGAAAGTAGCCTTGATCATTTAACGCAATGCATGCATCGTCAGTTACGCGTGCAGCTTGTACGGAGTTAGTGCGGTCACGATTTTTTACGATATCTTTAACAATGGTATCAAATGGGAAAGCTGCACCTAGATCATCTTGGATGGAAATAAAGGCGCGGTGCATTGGGCCAAATGGGCTTTGGTATTTTTGTATGCTTGGTCTTGGCATAAAGAGTTCCTCTTTTCTTGTTAATTTTATCAGTTAATATCGGACTTTATCCCTAAGTAATTATGCTTGTAAAGGCTATTCTCAAGAGTTGTCCCATTTAATTTATACTTAATGCACTTTGTTCAGCGCTTGTATATCTATCATTAGTATTCCTCGTAGTGCATTATTTTATTTAGATTATTTGCGAGTATTTTCTCTCATCTCATTTATTTGTTGTGAAGTCAAAGGCGCAATGTAGGTTAAACTGAGGTGTATTGATATATTATATTTAGTAATTTTTTTATAAAAAATTTAAAATTAATTTTTTCTTAAGCTGTAATTTGAATTCTTCTTGTTAAAATTGCGTTTTTTATAACTACTAAAATACAAGGTTAATTTATGAGAAGACTATCTAAAGCAGAATGGGCTAGGCAGAATGGACATCGTCAGATGAAAAGTCAAAAGTGGCAACAGCAGCAAGAAGAGAAGTTTATTTTAAGAATTGTGAGATCGTTGCGGGCCTCAAAAGGTAGAACTCCGGAGCAAGAGACAGAAATACAACAGCGTCAGTTTCAAACTGAGGTTTTATATATCGCCAATTTTTTGCAGGACAATTGTGCTGGGTATCACAATACTTGTGATTTAGTGATTAGTAAGATTAAAACGCTTGGGGTTAGTATTATCTCTGATCTTGAAAAGATTGATGGT
The DNA here is from genome assembly GCA_030425685.1 of Gammaproteobacteria bacterium. Taxonomy (GTDB): domain Bacteria; phylum Pseudomonadota; class Gammaproteobacteria; order Coxiellales; family Coxiellaceae; genus JAUIAD01. Next base: position 13,297 of record JAUIAD010000030.1, read on the forward strand.
TTCGCTGATATGAGTCAAACTGATCAGGTTGAACAAATCAAAGCGTTAGTAGGTAAAGGTGCTGATGCGAGTGAAAGTAAATCCAATGAAAATGATGGCGCGGCGATAAATACAGATACCAAGAGACAAAGCTACGGTAAAAATAAGAATGGCTTGTTTGCTACAAAAAAGAAAACTGGCAAAAAGAAAACTGGCAGAAAGAACAAAGGAAAAAGCCACAATGCTGCCTATAGAAATGGTGCTGGTCGGTAATATAGAGATTGATAGCAGTATTTTCTGTGTTAGGCATATAGCTGAATACTCTGGCCAAGCCACAGTATGATGGCGTTTTTTTTTATAAATCAAAGTTATCTTAGTGCGTGGATTTGCGAAGGGTTGTAAGTTCGCGCACCGCTTTATTGAGTAGGTTAGCCTTGCATGCGAGCATGGTCGTCTATATATTAATCAGTTGATCTCATCTTCAGTCTATGATACATATATGTTGCACTCATAAAAGGTAATTCAAATGGATCATATCACTAGACATGCTGTTTCTGTGCTCAAAGGCCTATGCGGTCATGCTTTAGTTAGCGTCCTTGTCGTCTTTCCGGTCGTGGTGATCAGCCTGTGCTAAGGCGGAGTGATCACATCCTTAGTACAGGCCTTCCTTAAGTTACACTATCTACTAATTAATTATAGAGACTAATACATGATCCGTTTATACCCCTGGTTAATTTGGTTCTTATCGTCAGGTTTTATTTTTTATAAATACCTATTGCAAGTATCGCCAAGCGCTATGGTGCCTGAGCTAATGCGAGAGTTCTCTTTAAATGGCACTTCCATGGGGAATATTACTGCATTCTATTTTTATGCCTATTTTTTAATGCAAATTCCCGCAGGCTTAATGTTAGATCGCTTTAGTGTTAGACGTTTGATGACGATTGCTATTTTAGTCTGTGCTTTAGGTGTTTATTTGTTTTCCATTGCTCATAATTTATGGTTGGGTTATTTTGGCCGTGTCTTAATTGGTATTGGTGGTTCTTTTTCTGCAGTAGGCACGATGAAATTGATTTCGGTGTGGTTTAAGCCAAAACAGTTTGCGTTGGTGTCTGGTTTGATGATGACGATGGCAATGTTAGGTGCTGTCGGTGGGCAAGGGCCGATTGCTTATTATGTGCAGCATTTAGGGTGGCGACATACTTTATTATTGGCTACTTTTTTAGGTTTAATTTTAGCGGCTGTGGTATTTATTTTTGTACGTGACAGTAGTAAAGGGGCGATGCATGGGGCGCATTCATTTGATTCTTTAAGAGATATACGTATTGGTTTTGCTAATATTATAAAAAAAGGACAAGTGTGGTTGGTCTCTATTTATTCGGGTTTAGCCTTTGCACCGATTTCGGCTTTTGCCGGTTTGTGGGGTGTGCCTTTTATTATGGAGAAATATGCCATGCCGCGTGAGGTTGCTGCTAGCTTGGTTTCTTTGGTGTTTATTGGCTTTGCGGTTGGTTCGCCTATTGGTGGTTGGCTATCGGATCGTATTGCGCGCCGTAAGCCGATTATGGTTATGGGGACTGGTTTAAGTTTGCTTATTTTGACGGTTATTATTTATAGTCCTAATTTGTCGAAAATAGCGTTGACCTTGTTGTTTTTATTGTTTGGCTTTTTCTCTGGTTTCTTTTTTGTTTCTTTTGCGACGATTCGGGAAATTAATAGTCCAAAGTTGAGTGGTTCTTCGATTGGGTTTATTAATATGTTTAATGCGTTGTGTGGTGCTTTATCTGCGCCTTTAGTGGGTGTTTTGTTGGATTTTGAAACGAGATTGCACCATAGTAAGTCGTCGGTTTTTTCGCTGGCCGATTATCATTTTGCTTTGGTAACGATGCCGTTAATTCTTTTAGTTGCTTTAATTTTGCAAATTTTTATTAAAGAGTCGCATTGCCGACAAGTATAAAAAGATGTAGGGGTACAGCATGCTGTGCCCGTTTGGTGTGAATAGCAATATCCTTTTTCGGTGCCGCAGATGTTTGCGGGCGCAGCATGCTGCGCCCCTACGTTCCTGTGTTTAGTGTGAGTTTTCGTGTAGGTAATTAAGAATGCGTAGGGGCACAGCATGCTGTGCCCGTTTGGGTGTGAATGGCAATATACTGTCGGTGCCGCAGATGTCTGCGGGCGCAGCATGCTGCGCCCCTACGAAGAGAGGGGGAGTTTGTGCTAAAATGGTCGTTGTTGCAGCCTTTTTTCCTTCGTAATGGGTTCATTCAGGCTTATTCAAATGCTCCGCCGCCGCTGTTTGATAAAGATGTATTGCTAGCGCCATTCGCTTGTGCACTATTGCTGCTGTCACTACTGGCTGCACTTCGTCGCCTTGTTCCCCACATTGAAGCGGATCGCGCAAAGATGGATTGTGGATCTGTATCATCTGATGCTACTGATTTCTTTTTTGCTTTTCTTTCCTTTTTATCTTTTTTAGCAATATCTCCGTGGAAAACGACCATTCGATTACCAGTTAAAAAGCCGTTGGCATGGCTTCCATTTGCAGGCACTGAAGAAGATGTAGAGCTAGTCGATGAAGCTTGATGTGCTTGACGTTCTTTTTCTTTTTGCTCTTTATGGTGCAGTAAATCATCCCCTTCATCATCACTGCCGGAACCATCTGCATGTAAATCTACTTCTTTATATTCGCTGTTTTTCCGCAAAACGGTGAGAAGTTCTTTTTTTGCATTTGACAGTTTTTTTAACTTTCCTCTTTTTATAGAAACAGAACTATGCGACTTTCTTCTGACATAAAATAGCTTGCCAAGTGGCGTGGCTTTATCTAACGCGATAGTTAACATATTTAATTTATGCAGTTTTTGTTCTTTTGTATCTGTTGGCAAAGCTAATATAATGTTACAAAGTTTAATTTTAAAATGATTGATGTCATCTGAATCTGATGGGTCTGCGTGCAGTATTTTCATTATAAATTGGTATGGTAGCCCCGCAAAAATTAATTTTAACGTTAACTCTGCTAGTTTAGTAGAGTTGAGAGGCTCTTTGAAGGGTTGTATATCTGTTCGGATAAACACTTCTCTAAGAAGCTCATTTATAAAGTTAGGATCAAATAGTCTTCCCTCTAATATACTTAAAATAAAAATGCTTTTTTTGGTTAGATCTTGTTGTAGAAAAGCAATTTGCATAGGGTTGAGCCTTTCTGAAGAAAGGTTATACATTGCTGATATTAGAGCGGAAATATCATTGTTGTTATTTTTTTTAAAGTGTATGACTAGCTGCTGAAACGCTTCGAAATTTAAATTTGCCGCCGTCCAGTATAAAGGCGTCTTTCTAGTTAGCGTATTGATAATCGTCGGATCTGCTTTATGTTCTAAGAGTATCTCAATTATTTCTTTTTGGTCTAATTCGCAGGCAGTATTTAATGCCGTTTGATTGTTATTTCCTGTTGCATCGACACGGGCTTTATTTGCAAGCGCGTTTAGGACGTTGTCTATATCCTTTGCTTCTGTTGCTGTTAGTAGTAGCTGGTCGGCATCGCTGTTGATTGATATGTTGGCTGATCTTTTTTGTTCAGCCTGAGAGCTCTTTCCATTACGCATGATTATTTACCTACTAGTCATTGTTTGGTTGAGCTAATTCTACCTCAGTTATATTAAACTGATATTAAATTGCCGGATTTTTTTATGGTCCAGGAGTTTCGCACTTTCAGTGCAAATCTCCTTCCTGGTTATATTTCGCCTATGCGAGACTAGCTCGCATGAACGGCGATTCAAGGGGAGAATCCCGATTCTCCCCTTGAAAATCCCCATCGGGATTTGTTTTTTTCGCACAAGCACGAAACTTCTATTATTTACTGGTTAAGGTTGCAGGTTAAATTTTTGACGATTATAATTTTCTGCTATTGGGCACGCCTTGACTAGGGGATATTAATGCAAGACTACAAGCAATCGTTTATTGAATTTTGTTTACAGTATGACGTTATTCGTTTTGGTGAATTTACGTTAAAGTCTGGTCGCGTCAGTCCGTATTTTTTTAATGCAGGATTGTTTCAAACGGGCCGGGCATTGGCTAAGTTGGGGGAATATTACGCGCAGGCAATCATAGATTCAGGCGTTGAGTTCGATGTTTTATTTGGTCCTGCTTATAAAGGGATTCCTCTGGTTAGTGCAATTGCCATTGCTTTGGCCGATAAGTGTCAATGCGATAAGCCGTATTGTTTTAATCGTAAAGTGGCGAAAGATCATGGTGAAGGTGGTCATTTAGTAGGTGCGCCGTTGCAAGGGCGCGTGTTAATTACCGATGATGTGATTACAGCGGGTACCGCAATTCGTCATTCTATGGATATTATTAAAGATAGCGGGGCTGAGTTAGCCGGAGTGGTTGTGTCGATGGATCGCCAGGAGCGTGGCCAGGGCGAGGCTTCGGCTATTCAAGAAGTTGAGAAAGAATTCGCAGCACCTGTGGTCAGTATTGTTTCTTTATCGGATATTATGCAGTATTTAGAATTGAAGGGTGGTGCAGACGAAACTTTAGATGCTGTTAAGGCGTATTGGCGTTTGTATGGTTGTTAATATTTATTTCACGCAACGGCGCTAAGGGGACGCAAAGGGCGCAAAGTTTTCGGGCCAGCATAAAGCTGACCCCAAAAACTTTGCGCCCTTTGCGTCCCCTTAGCGCCGTTGCGTGAAACAAAGCAGCACCTTTGCCACAACCCACCCCACATGCTACCATCGAACCTCCGAGAAATAGCATGGAGATATGAATGCAGTCAATTAAGCGGCCTTTTTCAGCATGGGTACGATTAGCGGCGTGGAAGAAAATTTTTATTGCTTTGGTTTTAGGCGTCATCGCTGGACTGGTCTTTGGGCATCGTGTTGATGCGATCAAGCCGATTGGCACACTCTTTATTAATGCTATTCATATGATTGTTACCCCCGTCGTCTTTACGGCGATTATTGGTGCCGTTCTTTCTCTTACTGAAGTTAGCAATATTCGTAAATATACGTTGAAGGCTTTTGCTCTATACGCTATTTGCATGATGTGCTCTGCTACCATTGGCGTGATGGTGGCTTTGTGGATTGAGCCTGGCGCTCATTTTCACCCGTTGATTGCCTCTACACCTGTTGTTCATTTAGCGAAAGCGCCGACGTTTGCGCAAATGCTGCAAAACCTTATTCCTGCTAATCCGGTGGCTTCTTTTGCGCAAGGCAATATTTTACAAATTATTGTTTTGGCTTTGTTATTTGGTATTGCTATTCGCTTGGTGGGTAAGCCGGCGGAACCGGTTGGGCACTTTTTCTTGTCGTTAAATAAAGTGGTCTTTAAGTTGACCGCGATGGTTATTTCGTTTGCGCCTTATGGTATTTTTGCTCTAATTACATGGACGGTTGGGCATTTTGGTTTGCAAGCCATTGCGCCATTATTGAAATTGGTGGCGACGGTTTACTTAGGTTGTCTGCTCTTTTTGTTAATTGTTTATAGTGGCGGCCTGTTATTATTTTCGAATGTTTCCCCAATTAGGTTCTTTAAATCAATGTTGCCAGCGTTACTGTTTGCATTTACCACATCCAGTAGTGCTGCTACCTTGCCGTTAACGATGAAATGTACTGAAGAAGGTTTAGGTTTGCCTAACTCGCTAACGCGTTTTTTGCTGCCCTTGGGTGCGAGTTTTAATTTAAATGGCTTGTCTATTTATCTTAGTGTAGCGACTATTTTTGCTGCTAACTTGTATGGCATTCACTTAGGCTTGTCGCAGTATTTGACGATTGTGATGACCATTACCTTTACGGCGATGGGCGCAGCCGCAGTGCCGGGCTCGGCGCTTATTGTAATGGGAGCGGTTATGAGCTCGGTTGGTATTCCCTTAGGCGCAATAGCGATGATAGCCGGTGTCGATCGATTAAACGATATGATGCAAACCAGCACCAACGTCGCAGGCGACGCCTTCGTTGCTACGCTTGTTTCGGGTGCCATTCTGCCAGAGGAAAAAGATGTGTTATCTACAACCTCTGCTGACCCGCAAGTCGCAGAACAATAAGGGTGATTTTTTTCGTGCAGACACACTTCTATGCTTTCAGAGCATAGTCGCGTTATCTTCGCAACATCCTGTTATTTATCCTTTTTAGCTGTTTTTTAGCAGTTGCTGCTGCCTTTGCAATTACACAGCTTATAGATCATCCACAATCCACCTAAACCTACTAAGATATAGATGACTTTTGTGACTACTGTAGATGCGCCAAAAATGGCTGCCACCAAGTTAAATCCAAAGATTCCGACTAAGCCCCAATTTAGAGCTCCAATAATCACCAGAATGAAGCTAATCCAACATATGACCCCCATATTCTTCATAACTATTCTCCCCACAAATATTGTTTTTGGAACGCAAGAGCGGCGCTCTCGCTAACCTAAGTATAGCACAAATATTGATCACTCCTGGGGTTTTTTGAAATAAATTATTATTTTTCAGGGTGTTACTTTGACTTGCTGGAAATCACTAGCAACAAGCCAATAATGATGGCTGCAAGTATGCTAAGAAAAGGGAAGGTGATAAAGCCTAGGAGCTTAAAATGGATTTGCGAGCAGTCAGCCCCTTGGCTGCAAAAGCCAATGGGCGAAAAGTTGGGGATCATCTGCTCAAGATACTGATAGACGGCAAACAGCAGGCCGATAATAGTGAGTGGCAGGGTGTAAATGGCTATTTTTGTATCATCTCGATATGCGGCTATGCCCAGTATGATCGCCAAAGGGTAAAAGCAAATACGCTGATACCAGCACAGGTGGCAAACCGGTAGCTGTTGGATTTCACTAAAATAGAGTGAAACTAACAGAGCCGCTAAGGCAATTAACCACGCAAGATAAAGGCTATATTTCTTAACAATGTTTTGCATAAAACTACTATCTTGTTATTTTAGCTCATTAATTATTGCTGTCATGCGCTTTTCTGATAAGGGTTGTACCAAGTGACCATTGATATAAATCGATGGTGTTGCCACTTTGCTGTTCATTATTTTTGTTGCTATCGATAAATTATCAGTCAAGCGCTGGTTATATTTACCTTCTACAATACAGTCACTTAATTTATCCAAATTGGCTTTGGGTACCGAATTTTTAGCAAACTCGATTAATTTAGAGACGGTTGCCCAATCTTGATCTTCTGGCGGTTGGTTTTCGTAAACATACTTAACAAATGGGAAGAAATAACTTTTGTCTTGGTGGTAGAGGCACTGAGCAGCATTCGCTACAGCGGTTGAGCCTGGAATAAAGGATAAGGTGATCATGGTGTACTTGGCTGTGCCGGTGTCGACAAATTTTTTCTTAATCGCTGGGTAAATGGTTGTACTATAACGTTTACAGTTAAAACATTTTAAATCTTCAAATGCGACGATATGTATAGGCGCGTCCTTTTTGCCGATGGTAGGCTGATTGGTGGTATCAATAGAAACCGCTGGTGGTAATTTTGGTTTTGAGTGAAAAAGGACTAATACGGCAATTACAATAATCGCAATAGCGAGCGTTAAGAAAACTAATAGTTTAGCTGGTTTTGATTTTTCTTGTTCAGTCATTGGCTGCTTACTCTTAAGTTTAGATTAGTCCACATTTTAGATTAGCTGGTACAGCAATGTCGATCATTTTTGGTGGTGATAGCTTTAGATTATTCATTATGTCTATGTATTGTGCTGAAGATTCTACTTGCAGGCGTGGGTTGAATCTTTTTTCCTCACCAATAGAGCTGACAGTCGTGCCCTTGTAATCATGAGCAGGGTAGACCAGTGTTTCCTCCGGCAGCTTAAGCAGTTTACCAAATATACTGTCGTATTGTTGTAGCGCATCGCCTTCTTGAAAGTCGGTTCTACCGGTGCCACGAATTAACAGCGTATCGCCAGTAAAAACACGGTCTTGCATTTTAAAGCAAAAGGAATCATTGGTATGACCGGGTGTGTAAATGGCTTCTATTTCTAAACCGTCTATTTTTATTTTTTCACCCTCAGTAACGCGGATATTAACGTGTTCGGCTTTTGTATACTCGCCCATCACTATTTTGCTGTGGTATTTTTTTTGCAGATCTCCACTTGCGGTCACGTGATCAGCATGGGTATGTGTTTCAATGCTTAATGCTAATTTAAGACCTAGTTCATTGATAAGTTGCGCATAAAGTGGCATGCGCTCTTGTACGGGATCAATAATGATGCCTTCACGTCCGTAGTCTGATGCGATTAGGTAAGTGTAAGTGCAAGAGGTGAAGTCAAATAGTTGGCGGAATAGCATTAAATAAGTCCTTTTTATAAAACAGTAATAATATCAGTTATTTTACAGGAGTTTCGCACTTTCAGTGCAAACCTCCTTCCTGGTTATATTTCGCCTATGCGAGACTAGCTCGCATGGACGGCCTGTGCCCGTTAGGGTACGATTCAAGGGGAGAATCCCGATTCTCCCCTTGAAAATCCCCATCGGGATTTGTGTTGTTCCGCACAAGGGCGAAGCTCCCATTTTATTTTAAAGCGCGTAAAGACTCTAGTGTTTTATAAATGCTGGTTTTACTAAGGTTATTATTAGTTTTGCGCAAGTGCGAAAGTTTTTGAGTATTTTGATTAGTTAAATAGATAGTAAAAAATAATACGTTAGAGTGCTTGCAAATTTGTTACAAAACTTTTGGAACATTAATTGACATTTAAGCAGAGTATTGATAATTTTCAACTCTGATATGGATACCAGCCTTTGGAAATAGTTATTCCCTTCGTTTAGGTTTTTAAAAATGGAAAATGGGATTGTTTAACGTTAATGCAGTTTGTTATTAGCGGCATGACAATCATAAATAACGTTATTTTACTATAGTATATTAAAGGAACATAAAATGATGAAGAAAACAACCATAGCTGCTCTTGCAGCTGCTACACTTGCTGTTGGCGCAACTGCTTTTGCAGGTGGTCCTGATCAAGTAGCGCAAACTCCTGCACCGACATATGCGGGTGCTTATATTGAAGGTGCGCTAGGTGTTGATTGGGAAAGTTTAAAAAATGAAACTGTGACTAACGGTTTACTTCCACCAACTTTCGCTACTTTTTCACCAAAAGATAAAGCAGGCTTTGCTGCACGTGTTGCGGTAGGTTATGACTTTAATCAATACGTTGGTGTTGTTGTTGGTTTTAATCACTACCATTCTTACAAGTATGATGTTGCTGGTGCAGTTGCAGCCGGTGGTGCTGCAAGCACGCCTTTTGCGCTTACCAATGTGAAAAGAAGAATTTACACCTTTGACGCTATGGTTAAAGGCATGTATCCGATTAACCAACAGTTCTTCGTATTTGCTGAAGCCGGTGGTGCTTACGTCAATATGAAATACTCTCAAGCTGTTCCAGCTACTACTATTACAACTAGCTCAAGCGATTGCATTCGTCCTAAAGTTGGTGGTGGTGTTGGTTACCGCGTTAACTCTCACGTTACTGTTGATGCTACTTACACTCATGTGTTCCGTAAAGGTCACTTGGTTGATGGCAACAACTACTTCCCAGGCTTAAACGCTGGTTTGGTGGGTGTTTCTTACAAATTCTAATCTTTGATTAGTGTTGTAAAAAAGGGAGCCTCGGCTCCCTTTTTTTATTGCATATTGTAGGGCCGCAGCATGCTGCGCCCGTTAACATCCGCACTAAATCACCTATTTTTAGGTTGAGGAACAATACCCTCTACCTCATCCGCGGACAGTGAACGTTTCGTTTTAATATCAAATAAATTAACCGGCAAAAGCACCCCACCTTTAACCACCCCATTTATTTTCAAAAAAGAAAGATGCTCAAGCAAACTCTTCGGCAGCGAAGAGTAAAACTGATCATACTTATAATCATGCCCACCTTTCTTAATAATACCCATCGCATTACATAAATTAACAAGCGTAATCGCATCAATGGCGCGCGCATAGCGACCAATATATTCTTCAAATAAAATAGGGTACTCTAAAAAAACACCTGCTTCAGTTAGGTGATACCACGACTCAGGATTTGAAATACTAAAAGAAGGATCTGACATTTCCGAGGTTAACCACGTCAATAAATCAAAAACAGGATTCCATTCTTCACTTTGCTTGTAAGGAATATTCAACCCTTTTAACTTACGAATAAAGTGTGTATGGTTCTCTTCGCGAAAACGAATAAAGGAGATGATATGCATAAGTTTGCCGCGCGTTTCCCATTCGTCAAGCGGCTTATTTAAGAGGATGTTGAGCCATTCAGCAAATAGATCATCATCATCGCTGATCCACTCGAAAGAGGCTTTTGGCATCAGTTGGCGCGCCAAAAGTAAAGTAAATTCACTTTCATATTTTGTCGCCGGTGTCTGGTAGTCCATTTGGCGATAGTATTTGCTGGTATCAAATAGGTTGCCGGTCAAAGGGTTCCACTGTCTTATTGCCTGGCCATCTTCATCACAACAGAGTACTAGCTGGTTGGTTTTAACGACCGCAATATTTTGCAACAGGGTAGCGCTAAAGACGACAAAAAGAAAACGTGGATCAGCCGTTTCATGTCTGACATCGTAGGCAACCTGGGTGGAGAAAAAGGCATGCGCAATGCTTTCTTTTAACAGCGAGCCCATTAAGGCGCCAACGCGAATCGGTAAGCCTTGCACAAACTCAGCAAAGCCCTCTAGTAGCGGTAAGTAATGATTCTTAAAGTGGCTGCCGGTAAGTCGTTGCAGCTGCCTTTTTATATGATTAATCACCGGATCATCGAGCAGGAACCGCACGGGCATGACGATATAATGCTGGTGGGTTTTGTGTTCGACCTTGTGTGTCTTTTCATCTAGCCCTGTAAAAAGGGTGTGTAGGTGAGAGGCGGTCAACTTGACTATATTATGTATATCTTTTTCCATCGCGCAGCTATTATACAATACTATGGTGGTGGCTTAAAGGCATGGTTTGTCTTTTACAGGCCTAACCAGCGAATAAAGCGATTGCTGGCTTTAAGATTAACGCTACGACTACTATTTTTAAAATAAACCGTATGTTTACTGCCATTAAGTTGCGTCGATTTTATATTTCCCATCTCAACAATCTTCATTTCAGTAGCGTAGTAGCCACGTATTCTTTTGACCTCGGGTTTAATAAAATGAACTTTATCCAGTCTGTTTTCTAGTGCGAGCTGTTTGAATTCTGCATTGCTTAGAGCGATATATTCTGTTTTATCTATTTGTCGTCTTAGCATTCTTTTCAACGGTGCCTTTTTATCGGTGGCTAATTCATATTGGTCAACTTGCATAGCGATAATAGGCTCGTGTCTTTCACGCTTATTATTATTGTTTAAATCAGCAAATAAAATATCTTCACGCGCTTCTTCTTTTTGTTTGAGCACTTCACCATTTGTATTGTTCTTATCTTTTATAGCGTTGCAATTGAGAAATTTGCTGGTGTTTAGCCACTTCGACCCTGGATAATAAGAGACAAAAAATGAATTGCCTTTTATCGTTTGAATGATTGGTTTGGTTAAATGTATTGGTAGCGCAGGGCAACCCCAGCTACGCCCTGGGCGTCCATATTTATTGATAAATTTCTCATCCATATACCACGAACCGTGCATAACAATATATCGACGGTACGCATTATGATTAATGCCATGATCGAGGCCTCTTAATTTTAAAGACAGACCATGCCGGCCGCGGTAGGAATTCTCAGTATTGAAAACGCCAATGCTGCTTGTTTTGCTATTTACTTTATTAGAAAAATACGTCGAAGATAGTTCGCCTGATTTAATGCCGTGTGAGACATGGGTGTGAAAGAGTAATTTATTTTTAGATAAATCAAATACCCACAGTCGTTTTTTGTTTGATGGTAGTGAGAAATCGATAATGGTTAGGATATGGTTGTGTTTAACACCTTGTTTTTTAGCGCATCGTAGGGAGTAGATGGTTTTCTCGATTACTTCTTTTCTAAGGCCATCTTGATCTTCTAACATCGATTGGATGTCCTCTGTGGGCTTTAAAGTTAAGATGGGGTAGGGTGCGTCCGTTAAGCTTTTTTTGGCTAGGCTAAAGGCTTTATGATCAATGGTGATATAGTCAGCCTGTTGTATAACGGGTTTTTTGGCGCTCGACACAGGGTACAAGATCTTTGTGTCCTTGGGATCGACAAATCCTAGCATCACGCTCGCTAGTATAATCGGTAAGACTAGCCTCATCGCATTTCTCCTATAGGGGGAAATATAGCGCAAATAATGCCGCTTGCGAGCGACATCCATCAAAAATATATCATTAAAAACAGTGTGTTATATAGCATTTTATTGTTTTTTTTGTTCAAGGGTAATGCAAAACTTGTAGGGGCACAGCATGCTGTGCACGTTTGGGTGTGGATTGTGGAAGGCGGTGAGTGCTGCGGATGGTTTGCGGGCGCAGCATGCTGCGCCCCTACGTTATTCTGTTTAGTCTGGATTTTCGTATAGACAATTTAGAATTCGTAGGGGCATAGCATGCTGTGCCCGTTTGGGTGTGGATTGCGGTAGATGGTGTGTGCCGCGGATGTTGGCGGGCGCAGCATGCTGCGCCCCTACGAAGGGGGGGGTAGTCCACAGGTAGTTTAGCAGTTAGGCTAGTTATGGCTTTATCAGCGTGCAAAAGTAGCTTATGATAGCGCCAGAAAATGGTAAAAAAGGTCAGAAATAGGCTGAATAGAGCTGAAATTAGTCATCGATGGAGCAAATTGCCAATTTAACCCTGGGTAATTTTAGAACTGATGCGGCAATTCATACAAAGAGCAAAATGATGATGGAAATTGGTAAAGTCTGCGTGTTACATTCTAATGTAGAAGTGAAGCTGAATAAGGAATTACGGTGACTAATAAATCTTCTATTGCCGTGCTGTGCGGTGGCCAATCAACTGAGCATGAAATTTCATTATTGTCGGCAAACAATATTGTCGCTGCGCTTGATCAGGAAAAATACGATATTAATGTTATTTATATTGCCCAGGATGGCAGTTGGCATCTGTTACAAGATACTGCCCAGTTTTTGGCGCAGGGCCCGCAGAGTATGTTGGAGAATAAGCTGGCTGACCCCGTCACGGTTGTTTTTGGCGCTAAGAAAGGCGTATTAACCTCGTTAAAGGTTGCAAAGCAGTTATATCGCTTTGATTGTATTTTTCCTGCCTTGCATGGCACTTTTGGTGAGGATGGTGTTATACAGGGGGTTATTGAGGCGCTGGGGATTCCTTATGTTGGCGCTAATGTTTTAAGTTCAGCTATTTGCATGGATAAAGATATTACCAAACAGATTTTACTAGCGGCTAACATTCCCGTTACCCCCTGGTTGGCTATTACGCAGAGCGAAATTCACCCATTGTTATATCAAGAAGTGATAAAAAAGTTCGGTAATACAGTGTTTATAAAGCCTGCCAGTTTGGGATCATCAGTCGGTGTATCACGTGTTTGTAATCAGAATGGCTTTAATACCGCTATCGAAAATGCATTTAAATTCGATGAGCGCATTTTAATTGAGCCGGCCATTGAAGGGCGTGAAATTGAGTGCTCGGTATTGGGCAATGGCAAGCCGGTTGCTTCTTTACCGGGTGAAATTGTCTCTCACACCGCATTTTATTCTTATTCAGCTAAATATTTAGAAGATAATGCTGCTAGCACTGAGGCACCTGCGGATATATCACAGGAGATTACTGACAGGGTGCGAGATATTTCCACCAAAGCTTTTCATGCATTAAGATGCAGCGGCCTTGCTCGCGTCGATTTTTTTGTGACGAATAAAAATGAAATATTAATTAATGAAATTAATACCATGCCCGGCTTTACCAATATTAGTATGTATCCTAAAATGTGGGAAGTGACTGGCATACCGTACAGTGACTTATTAGATCAATTGATTAAATTGGCGCAGCACAAACATACGCAACAGCAAAAATTGTGCCGTCAATATATTAACACTCCAGGTAACAGCGCGCCGATGCTTGAGGAGCGCGACTAGTTACTTGACAGCGATTGGAACTTTCATGACTACACCTTTTATTCACCTCCGTGTGCATACGGAATATTCGATCGTCGATGGTATTGTTCGTATTAAAGAATTAGTAAAGCAAGCTGCTAATGCGAATATGCCAGCGATTGCCGTGACCGATCATGTTAATTTATTTGCGTTAGTGAAATTATATCGCGCTGCCATTGCCGCGGGTGTTAAGCCAATTATCGGAGCGGATGTAGTTTTCGAAGAGGAAGAGGGGCGCAGTACAGCAACGCTACTGTGTAAAAATGATTTAGGTTACCGTCATCTAACAGAATTAATTTCGCGTGCTTATACCGAAGGGCAAAAAGAAGGTGAAGTGTTAATTCAATGGGAATGGTTAAAGGCAGTTAAAGAAGGGCTGATTGTTTTATCAGGTGCCAGGTCGGGTGATGTTGGGCAGGCGCTACTAAATGGTAATGTTGATCAGGCCAAAAAATATTTGCAACGTTGGTTGACGCACTTTCCCAATCATTATTATCTTGAGTTACAACGCACCGGGCGAGAGCAAGAAGAAGAATATTTGCATGCGGCGGTAAAATTAGCGACTGAATTTCAAGTGCCAGTCGTTGCTACTAATGATGTGCGTTTTTTAAAACAAGAAGAATTTGAAGCGCATGAGGCGCGTGTATGTATTCATGATGGCTATGTGCTGGATGATTCCAGACGTCCTAAAAATTATAGTGAAGAGCAATACTTTAAAAATTCAGAGCAAATGCATGAGCTCTTTGCGGATATTCCAGAAGCCATTAATAATACCTATGAAGTTGCGCGTCGTTGCAGTGTTACTCTGCGTTTAGGAACACCTTGCCTACCAAATTTCCCTGTTCCTGAAGGAATGACGATCGAAGAATTTTTTGCGCAAGAATCACGAAAAGGTTTGCAGCAACGTTTGCAAAAAACCTTTTCTGGTATGCCGGATAATCTTGACGAGTATGAAAAACGTCTGCAAATAGAATTAGACGTTATTAATAAAATGGGTTTCCCTGGATACTTTTTAATTGTCGCTGATTTTATTCGTTGGTCAAAAGAAAACGATGTCCCTGTTGGTCCAGGCCGTGGATCGGGTGCGGGTTCGTTGGTAGCCTATGTATTAGGTATTACAGAGTTAGACCCCTTAGAACACGAATTGCTTTTTGAGCGTTTTCTTAACCCTGAACGTGTTTCCATGCCTGACTTTGATGTTGATTTTTGTATGGAAGGGCGTGATAGCGTTATTGAATATGTGGCGCGTCGTTATGGTCAAGAAGCGGTATCGCAGATTATTACTTACGGTACCATGGCTGCTAAAGCGGTGGTGCGTGATGTGGGTCGTGTGTTGGGAATGCCGTATGGTTTTGTGGATAAAATCGCTAAGCTAATTCCGTTTGAAATTGGCATGACGTTGCAAAAAGCCTTGGCGCAAGAAGAGGCATTGGCTGATCGCTATGAGGAAGAAGATGAGGTGCAAACGCTAATTAATTTAGCGTTACAGTTAGAAGGAATTACGCGTAACGCCGGTAAGCACGCTGGTGGTGTGGTGATTGCGCCAACCAAGTTAACCGACTTTACGCCAATATATTGTGAAGCGGGAGGCGATAGCTTAGTCACCCAGTTTGATAAGGATGATGTTGAAGCCGTTGGTTTGGTTAAGTTTGACTTTTTAGGCTTGCGTACTTTAACTATTATTAATTGGGCTTTGCAAACTATTAATAAAAGGTTGGAAAGGGAAGGTAAAGAGTCAGTTGATATTGGCGCGATTCCTTTAGATGATAAGAAGACTTTTGATTTATTAAAACAATGTGCCACAACCGCGGTATTCCAATTGGAATCTCGCGGGATGAAAGAATTAATTCGTCGTTTGCAGCCAGATCATTTTGAAGAAATTACCGCGCTGGTAGCGTTATTCCGACCAGGGCCGTTGCAATCAGGGATGGTGGATGACTTTATTGATCGTAAGCACGGCCGTGCTAAAGTCAATTATCCGCACCCTAGTTTAGAATCGATTTTATGCCCTACCTATGGGGTTATTTTATATCAAGAGCAGGTTATGCAGATTGCGCAGGTCTTATCGGGTTATTCGCTCGGTGGCGCGGATATTTTGCGCCGTGCGATGGGTAAGAAAAAACCGGAGGAAATGGCAAAGCAGCGTACTGTCTTTACCGAAGGGGCGGCAGAAAATGGCATCGATAAAAAACTAGCGGAAAATATTTTTGATTTAATTGAAAAGTTTGCAGGCTATGGTTTTAATAAATCACACTCCGCTGCCTACGCATTAATTGCCTATCAAACTGCTTGGTTAAAAGCGCATTATCCTGCTGAGTTTATGGCAGCGGTGTTATCTTCTGATATGGATAATACTGATAAAGTAGTTGGTTTTATTGATGAGTGTGTGGCGATGAAATTGGTCGTTCATCCGCCTGATATTGCCAAGGGCTTTTATCAATTTACCGTTAATGATGCGGGTGAAATTGTTTATGGGCTAGGGGCAATTAAAGGGGTTGGTGAAGCGGTTATTCAGAATATTGTCGAAGTGCGTGAGCAAGATGGCCCTTTTGCGAATCTATTCGATTTTTGTCAGCGTCTCGATCAAAAGAAATTAACCAAGCGCGCGCTTGAGCCATTGATTCGTTCGGGTTCAATGGATGGATTTGGACAAGAGCGAGCCGTGCTTTTTGCTTCTATTCAGAAATCTTTACAGTTTGCCAATCAACAACATCGTAATGAAAGTCTGGGGCAGGGTGATTTATTTGGTGGCGGTGATGATAGTGAGAGGCAGGACACTGATGTTGAATATGCTAAAGCAATGCCATGGAGTGAAATAGAACGTTTGCAGGCGGAAAAAAGTGTTTTAGGCTATTATATTTCCGGACACCCCTTGGATACTTGCCGTAAAGAATTATCGGCAGTTGTTAAAAATACCATTGCTGATCTGACTGTGTCTGGCAACAATGCCGTTATTGCGGCGGGTATTATTTTAAGTGTGCGTACGATCATTACCAAGCGCGGTAAAAAAATGGCAATTATGACCTTGGAGGATCATACTGGCCGTTTGGATGTTACTTTATTTAGCGAGGTTTATTTGCCCGTCGCCGAAGACCTTGTTAAAGATGCGGTGCTTATCGTTAAAGGTCCCGTTTCACCGGATGAATATACCGGCGGTATTAAAATGGTTGCAGAAACGGTAATGTTACTCGATAAAATGCGCCAACAAATGGCTAAGCGTTTACTAATTCAAGTTAAAGATCAGTCGCAGGTAGATACTGTATTGCAACAGTTGCCGCCAGTGATTAAAGAACATAATAATGGTCAATGTCCTATTGTGCTGTCTTATCAGTCGCAACAAGCCGGTGCTAATATTGTTTTGGGTGATGCTTGGCGTGTTAATCCGTGTAGTGATTTATTAAATACGCTGGGTCAAGTGTGTGGGGCTGAGAATGTGATGCTGGAGTATTAATTTATAGAAAGGCGCAGCATATTGCTGCGCCAGATTGAAGCGCTTTGTTTATTTCGGGGCGTTAACGGAAGCAGCAGGGGTCGTATCAATCATCGGGCCAATATCCATTGAGCTTGCTGTACTTGCAGAAGTAGTTTTATTGGCAAATACGCCAACTTCACTTACTCTTGGTTTTTTAACTTTAGCCCCCCTTGTTGATAACGCGCCAGCAAGACATTTATCATCTTGCATAACGATGTTTGCTAAGATTTCAGCATCTCTCTCCTCGGTGCCATTCTGTTTAGGGTGCCACTCTCTTTTTCCATAATATAAAGTGGAGTTGTCACTTTGTATATATTGATTATTTCCTTTTTTATCTTTTTTGCTAAATTTGGCAGGTTGAAAGCACTGTAGCAAATCACTGCTGTTATCGTTATTAAGTAAGGCTGTTAGTAATGTATAGATACGCTGATCGCACATAATGGGTCTTGAGGTCTCGTAAAGGCAGTTGTGTGTTATATTAACTATTCGCTTTAAATCTCTAGATGAGTTTGACTTCCCGTTTTCGTCATAATATTTTTTTGAGATTTTGTCAATATAGTTGGTTAGTTCCTGATCTTTTAAGAAGTAATCAGCAAACTCGTCAAGTAAGTCAGGGTTGTTGTTTAAATTACCTTCTAGTAGCAATGTTGCTAAATCGTTTAATGCTTGGATTAGCTCAGGTTCTAGTTTTTTAAGTGCTTCTAAGTCATCAGCTTCAATGTCTTTTGCCAGACCAGCTTCTAATGATTGGCTGAATGTTTTGGCGCTAGCTGTATCTGCTTTGTGTTCTTTATTAGAAGTAAACCCGCGCTCATAGAAGCCATGCATAAATTTCTGAAAGGCGGCTTTATTTTCTCTAGCGAGTAGGGCAAATTTAGTAATAATGCGTTTGGTTTGATCGCCAGCAACTCTTATATTATTGGCGTCAACTCTCTCAAGTTCGCCTTTCCATTCAGGCTGATTTTCAAGTGCATTTTTCAAATTTGGGTAGTTGGTTCGGTTAATGTTTTTCTCAAGTCCGTCACCAATCATTGGGAAGCTTTCGAATAGATAACAGTTGTTGGTAAAGCTCATCATAAATTCTTGTACCAATTTTACGGCATCGTCTTTGCTATGATGCTCTTGTACATAGGCTTCAAGGTCTTTCACATTGATCGAGCCGCTGTAAAGACACATCTTGTTCTCAAAAACGTTTACGCCTTGGTTTTTTCCATGCTGCCATAGTTCGAATAGTTCGATCGGGGCGCCGGTGATGATAATGATAGTAGAGTCAGCAACTGCAGCGGCAATTTTTTGTATTTTTGACATGTCATTAAATCGACCGATATTTTTTTCTTCAATGCTAGTTGTTTCACTGCCGGTAATCACCTGTGAGCGTTTTGCTGTACGTTTTACAAAGTCGGAAAAGTATTGGTATTCGCTGGCCATAGTGCCATCTTTGGTATGCTGAATTTTCTTTTTACCATATGAAATTAAGGTGTAGGACACAAGGTCAGCTAAAGCTGCTAATAGTGATTTATCATCGAATTCGCGATCTAAACTGATCAAGATTTTATGCTGTGAGGCTAAAGCTTGGGTTGTCTCTTTTCTTTTTTGTTCTTGTGTTGATGATCTCATTATCTCTCCCCGATAAAACTAGGTTATTAATGTCAATATATACTTAGGGAGATGATGTTACGTAGTGCTATAATGGGGGTCAATATAAACTTCTGCTCATTACTCTTTTAATCTTGTTTTAATGTTTTGATTGTTAAGTTTTGCTTAATCCTGTGCGTATTTACTTGTTTTTTTAGTCACTACCTGTTTTGCTTATTTGGTTAGTGTTATTTCGTGGTTGGCGCTGGGTGTGACTGGATTCAGTGGTTAACTACAGTATGACTGATGGGTTCTCTTTGAGAATTCTTAGTGAGTATATTGTGCTGACGTTAAAGGTTGCTATCATCGGACTATTGTATTTTTAAGCCGTTTGCAAGCTTTCGGCCATTCCGTTTGTTAAATACGCTGGGGCAGAAGTCTTTTGCAATTTCGTTAGCTCATCAAGAAAAAGCGATACTTTTTTTGAAGATAACTTACTACTGCAGTAATAAGCATAGGTCTCAATTTTTTCTTGATCGAAATCTTCAAAAAGAGGAATTAAGGTTTCGTTATTCAAGTCATCTTCGATCAAACACTGGGGCAGCTTCGCTACCCCCATGTTTGTTTTGGTGGCTTGATATATCATGGCAGTATGATTCGAAATAAAATGTAAATTAACGTTAACGCGTGTGCTGCGCCCATCCTTGTGAAACGTCCATGTATTGTTCCCATTGGCTAAGCATTGCTGCGTTTCTAAATCTTTTGGTGTTTTGGGTGTGCCGGTTCTTTTTAGGTAATCTAGGCCTGCACAATACACTAAGTTATCTGTTGCTACTTTTTTAGCGATCTGATTTGAGTTTGGAATCATTTGATCGCCGGTTAAGACATAACTACGGAAAATAATATCAACGGCGGATTCATCAATCTCGCTGTCATCTTCGCTGATGATTAATTCGATTTGAATCTCAGGGTGACGTTGACTGAACTTTTCAATAAAAGGCATTAGCGCTTGGCTGGCATAGTTAGCTGGTGCGGCTATTTTAAGCTTGCCACTGGGTGCATTAGCGTATTCCAACATTCTATTCCAGGCGTTATCAATTTCCGCTTTAATGCTGGTTAAGCGGTCGTATAATTCTTTTCCGGCAGGCGTAATATTTAATTTGCGTGTAGAGCGTTTTATTAATTGAATGCCTAAAGTAGTTTCTAAGTGGCTCATGCGCTTGCTGGCTTGAGATACAGAGATGTTGCATTCTTTAGCAGCGGTGGAAAGACTGCCTGCATCGATGATGCTTTTAAATAATAATAAATTGTCTGCTTTGCGGTTGCTCATACTAATCTTTGTGTTTGTTTGTTTGTTTGTGCCGTTTCAATGTTCACAATTTAACCACATTAGGCGTAAATCTTAATAGCGTAAAACCACTCTAAAAACCCCTATTTTTTAAGAGCTTATTGGCTTGATTTTGCAAAAAAAGAGTACTTTTGTGGCAATTTTACTATGTTTTTATATTTCCGGGTGGGAAATACTCGTTTTGAAGCTGTTTTTTAGGGGGTAAGAATTTAGGCTTTTTTGCGGTAAATTTACTTGTTTTTGGTACCGAGGGTGGGACTCGAACCCACATGCTGTTGCCAACACCGGATTTTGAATCCGGCGCGTCTACCAATTCCGCCACCTCGGCAAGGTGTTTTTAAGCTTCGGCAGTATAGCAAAACTTTTATATTAAGCTCAAGAACTCTGTTCTTGTGCGATTATCTGTGCGAAATGTGCCCAGCATCATCGAGGTGGTCATATCGGCATGTTGCTTTTCAACACCGCGCATCATCATGCAAAGGTGCTTAGCTTCAATAATAACCCCCACGCCTTTGGCGCCGGTTATTTCAAGTACACATTCGGCAATTTCTTTTGTTAGATTCTCTTGAACCTGTAAGCGTTTGGCATACATGTCGACTATGCGTGCGATCTTAGAGAGACCGACGATCTTGCCATTAGGCAGATAGGCAACATGGCATTTGCCAGTGAAGGGGAGCAAATGGTGTTCGCAAAGCGAGTAGAGCTCAATATTCTTTACAATTACCATTTCATCCATTTCTGACTCAAAGATGGCGCCATTAATAATGGTGTCGATATCTTCGCGGTAGCCTTTGGTTAGATACTCAAGTGCCTTGCGAGCCCGCTTGGGGGTATCTTTGAGGCCTTCTCGCTGTATGTCTTCGCCAAGGTCAGTGATGATGGTAGCTATATTTTGTTCAATGATATTCATAATGGTTTGCACTTTAACGGATTTTTTATACAAAGTCGAGAGTTGTGCTGGTGTGGAGTTTGTTGTTTATTTTTAATGTTGTTCGTTTTGATGGGTTGGTAGAGTGGTTATACGTGGTTAGTAGCTGCGCCGATCTTACGCAACGACGCCAAGAGACGCGGGGGTCGCGGCGATAAGTAATATAATCGCCGCGACCCCCGCGTCTCTTGGCGTCGTT
>JAUIAD010000031.1 GCA_030425685.1 Gammaproteobacteria bacterium
TGTGGCGCTTTAGTAAAAGTAATGGCATCACTGAAGGCTTCCATCGCAAGATGAAACTTATACAGCGTCGTGCCTATGGATTTAAAAACTTTGAAAATTATCGACTGAGAGTTAAAGTATTATGTTCATAGAAGGTGCCCCCGGAATTGGGAAAGACCCAAAACTTTGAAAATTATCGACTGAGAGTTAAAGTATTATGTTCATAGAAGGTGCCCCCGGAATTGGGAAAGACCCAAAACTTTGAAAATTATCGACTGAGAGTTAAAGTATTATGTTCGTAGAAAGTGCCCCCGGAATTGGGAAAGACCCAAGTATTATGTTCGTAGAAAGTGCCCCCGGAATTGGGAAAGACCGAGAAAGTGCCCCCGGAATTGGGAAAGACCCCGAAAATTGGAGCTGGCGATAAGATTCGAACTTACGACCGGCTGATTACAAATCAGCTGCTCTACCAACTGAGCTACGCCAGCACCTCAATCTGAAGCCTCAAGCATGCGAGGCAATCTAGAGCGAGAAATTCTATGTAAACTTGATAAAAAAAGCAAATTATAAATTTCCTTTTTTACCGGGGTGTTTGTTTGGAGGTTGTAGAGAGGGTATCGGCAACAAGTTGCTCTATAAATAAACAAAAAATAATGCTAATTATTGATGCAAATTATTGCATTTAATTGCTCAAAACTAGTACAGCCCTTGTTTTAACTCCAAGCTCTTTTGTGTATACTCATTAATTCATAGTTATATTTTTGAGGTTAATTCTGATGAAAAAAACAATACTATCAATTATCGCTGCAGGCGTAATGAGTTTGGCTCTAGTCGGTTGTA
This sequence comes from Gammaproteobacteria bacterium, assembly GCA_030425685.1. Classification (GTDB taxonomy): domain Bacteria; phylum Pseudomonadota; class Gammaproteobacteria; order Coxiellales; family Coxiellaceae; genus JAUIAD01. The sequence goes on from JAUIAD010000031.1 coordinate 820, forward strand.
ATACTATGCACGGACTTGGACAAGACATTGAAGCGGGTGGTCAAGGATTGGCAAATTCTGCTGCCAAGCATGGCGCAAAGGGTTCTGCAAAGAAATCTAGCGATATGACAACAAAGAAAGCTTCTGATAATAACAATAAGTAAAGTGTAAATGTCTCAGCCTTTAGCGTTGCCGCAAATTGGCAGTGTCGATATTTGGATAGCTTCGCTGAATTGGTCTGAGCAGGCTTTGAGTGATGGGCTGCATGGTCTTTCTTCTGAAGAGAGAACAAGAGCAGCCCATTTTATTATTGATAAGCCTCGCAATGACTATATTGCCGCCCACCGGATCCTCAGAGATGTTTTGGCGCGCTACCTGGGTTGTCCGTCAGAGGCGGTTGTGTTTACCTTTGGGGAGCACGGTAAGCCATTTGTTGCCCCATCCTTCAAATCCGCTCTGCAATTCAATATGACCCACTCTCATGAGTCATTAGCCATAGCAATATCACAAGAAGCCGAGGTTGGTATCGATATTGAGTTTATGAAGGAGCGCCCCTGTGAAGAGTTGGCACAACGGTTTTTTGCCAAGGAAGAAAGTGAAGCCTTATTGGCGCTGCCTGAAGCGGAGCGTTATGAAGCCTTTTTCCGCTGCTGGACTCGTAAAGAGGCCTTTATGAAAGTGGAAGGCTCCGGATTATCGTTCGGCCTTAGTAATTTTTGCGTCAGTTTGGCAAATGATGGCATGGATTGCTTGTTAACCGTCAACCAGGATGCTAAGCTTGCCCAGCGTTGGTCATTAGGTTCAATTGAGGTTTGTAAAGGGTATGCGGCAGCCATTTCCATGGTAGGTAAGCTCAAGTCATTGAATTATCATCATTGGGAACAGTGTTCTAGCTAATATTCTATTTTTTTACAAGTTTTAGTTGACATCTTGGGCGACCTTGCTCAAAATACTGTGCTCAATTTTTTTGAGAAGAGAGAGCAAAGATTTAAAAAAAGACGTGGAGGGGTACCCGAGCGGTCAAAGGGACCAGACTGTAAATCTGGCGGCTTAGCCTTCGGAGGTTCGAATCCTCCCCCCTCCATACCTACGCTAATAGAAGACAGGGGATAGGGCATTGACTCTGTCTCCTGCCTTCTATTATGTGTAACGCGGGTGTAGTTCAACGGTAGAACCTCAGCCTTCCAAGCTGATGGTGTGGGTTCGATTCCCATCACCCGCTCCACTTGTTTTGTGGAGCTGTTAGAAAGGGCCCACATAGCTCAGGGGTAGAGCACTTCCTTGGTAAGGAAGAGGCCACCGGTTCAAATCCGGTTGTGGGCTCCAGTATATAAGATAAAATTTGGAGGAGTATTCCATGTCTAAAGAGAAATTTGTACGCGAAAAGCCACACGTTAATGTCGGCACCATTGGTCACGTTGATCATGGGAAAACAACATTAACAGCAGCGTTGACAAAGTGCTTGGCGGAAAAATTTGGTGGTGAAGCACGTGCTTTCGATCAGATTGATAATGCGCCTGAAGAAAGAGAACGTGGAATTACCATTGCAACCTCACACGTAGAATACGAAAGCGATAACCGTCATTACGCGCACGTTGACTGCCCAGGACACGCTGACTACGTGAAAAACATGATTACCGGTGCTGCGCAAATGGATGGTGCTATCTTAGTAGTATCAGCTGCTGACGGCCCTATGCCACAAACACGTGAGCACATCGTGTTAGCAAAACAGGTTGGTGTACCAAGCATCGTTGTATTCTTAAATAAAGCAGACATGGTTGATGATGCTGAATTGCTAGAATTGGTTGAAATGGAAGTACGTGAGTTGTTAAGCAGCTACGATTTCCCAGGTGATGACACACCTATCATTGTTGGGTCTGCATTGAAAGCTTTAGAAGGTGACAGCAGCGACATCGGTGTTCCAGCGGTTGTTAAATTAGTACAAACAATGGATGAATACTTCGAAGAGCCAAAACGTGATATCGATAAGCCCTTCTTGATGCCGATTGAAGATGTATTCTCAATTTCTGGTCGCGGTACGGTAGTAACAGGCCGTATTGAGCGCGGTATTGTTAAAGTGGGTGAAGAAATTGAAATCGTTGGTATTCGTGAAACCACTAAGACAACTTGTACGGGTGTTGAAATGTTCCGTAAGTTGTTAGACGAAGGTCAAGCGGGTGATAACGTTGGTATCTTATTACGTGGTACGAAGCGTGAAGATGTAGAACGTGGTCAAGTATTAGCGAAGCCAGGTTCAATCACACCGCATACAAAATTTGAAGCAGAAGTTTATATTCTGTCTAAAGAAGAAGGTGGCCGTCATACACCATTTTTCAAAGGTTACCGTCCACAGTTCTACTTTAGAACGACTGACGTAACTGGCATGGTGACTTTACCAGAAGGTGTCGAAATGGTGATGCCAGGCGATAACATCAAGATGGACGTAGAATTGATTGCTCCGATTGCGATGGATGATGGTTTACGCTTTGCGATTCGTGAAGGTGGACGTACTGTTGGCGCAGGTGTGGTAACTAAGATTATTGAATAATAAAAATAGGCCAGTAGCTCAATTGGCAGAGCGACGGTCTCCAAAACCGTAGGTTGGGGGTTCGATTCCCTCCTGGCCTGCCAGATTTAGCTGGCAGAAAAAATTGAGAGAGTATTTATGGGTGCAAAAGGTGCAGTACAGCCAAAAACACGCTTTGATGGATTAAAGTGGACGCTGGTATTTTTGCTAGTGGCAGCTGGTATTGTAGCAAATGAATATTTTGCGACGGTGGCATGGTCTATTCGTGCTGCCGTTGGCATTATTGCTGCCGCTGTTGTTCTCTTAATTGCTGCGCAAACGGCAAAAGGTCAGAAAGCGTGGGGTTTTTTTAAAGGCTCGCGCACTGAATTACGTAAGGTTGCATGGCCATCGCGTCAAGAAACCGTACAAACAACGCTTATCGTTGTTGCCGTTGTTGTGCTGATGGCCCTCATTTTATGGGGTCTAGACAGTTTATTTATGTGGTTTGTCGGTCAGGTAACGGCCTAAAAGAGAACGATACGAGGGTACGAATGTCAGAAGTTAAAAAGCGTTGGTACGTTATTCATGCTTATTCAGGTTATGAAAACTATGTAGTGCGTGCGCTTAAAGAGCGCATTCGTCTTAAAGAGCTTGATGATAAGTTCGAAGAAATTATTGTTCCTACCGAAGAAGTTGTAGAAATGCGCTCAGGGCAAAAGCGTAAAAGCGAGCGTAAGTTTTTCCCTGGTTATGTATTAGTTCAAATGGAAATGGATGATGTCACGTGGCACTTGGTCCGAAGTGTTCCGCGTGTTTTGGGTTTTATTGGCGGTACCGCTGAAAAACCAGCCCCTATCTCTGATAAAGAAGCTAATGCAATCTTGCAACGGCTTGAAGAAGGTGAGAATAAACCTAAGCCGAAAGTATTATTTGAACCTGGTGAAATGGTTCGAGTCACAGAAGGACCTTTTGCAGACTTTAACGGTGTCGTTGAAGATGTGAACTATGAGAAGAATAGATTACGTGTATCTGTTCTTATTTTTGGTCGCTCAACACCGGTTGAACTTGAGTTTGGCCAAGTTGAGAAGAACTAGTTTTTTTAAACAAAAATGGGGAGCTTATTTGCTAAGCGTTTGCACCCAGGAGTAAAAAAATGGCAAAGAAAATAAATGCGTATATCCGCTTACAAATTAAAGCGGGTGAAGCGAATCCTAGTCCACCGGTTGGTCCTGCTTTAGGTCAACATGGTGTCAATATCATGGAATTTTGTAAAGCATTTAACGCGAAAACGCAAGAAATTGAAAAAGGCTTGCCGATTCCCGTTGTTATTACTGTTTATGCAGATCGTAGCTTTACATTTATTACCAAAACCCCACCAGCATCCGTTTTATTGAAAAAAGAATTGGGTTTAAAGAGCGGTAGTGGCACGCCTAATACGCAAAAAGTAGGTAAGGCAACACGCGAGCAGCTTGAAAAAATTGCAAAGATTAAAGAGCCTGACTTAACAGCTGCTGATTTAGATGCAGCGGTAAGAACGATTGCTGGTACAGCACGTAGTATGGGTATCGAAACTGAGGGGGTTGAATAATGGCTCGTGTATCAAAAAGAGTAAAAGCTTACAAAGAAAAGCTTCAACCTGGAAAAGCCTATCCACTAGAAGAAGCGATTAAGCTTGTTAAAGAATGCGCAAGCGCTAAATTTGTTGAAGCTATCGATGTTTCTGTCAATTTAGGCGTTGACGCACGTAAATCAGACCAAAACGTTAGAAGCGCAACCGTATTACCACATGGAACAGGTCGTCAAGTTCGTGTTGCTGTATTTGCCCAGGGTGCAAATGCTGAAGCTGCTAAAAATGCCGGTGCAGATGTTGTTGGTTTTGAAGATTTAGCTGAAGACGTTAAGAAAGGCAATATGGAATTTGACGTTGTTATTGCTTCACCGGATGCAATGCGTGTTGTTGGTCAATTGGGGCAAATCTTAGGTCCACGCGGCTTAATGCCAAACCCTAAAGTTGGCACCGTAACACCTGATGTGGCAACAGCGGTTAACAATGCAAAGCGTGGTCAAGTCCGTTACCGCACAGATAAAAACGGTATTATCCACTGCACCATCGGCAAAGCAAACTTTGAACCGAATGCAATTGCAGAGAACTTAGAAGCCTTGTTGGCAGACTTAAAGAAAGCAAAGCCAACAGCAGCAAAAGGTACTTACTTTAAGAAAGTAACCTTGTCGAGCACAATGGGCCCTGGCGTCGTTGTGGATCGAGCAAGCTTTGCTTAATAAAGAATTCGCGATAAGCGTTGCTTTAGTATCTAAAGCAACGTCAATCGTCGGAGACCGTGGGTGCATTAAGACTTGTAAAAGAATTAATGCTTAATGTCTAGGAAGATGCCCACGCAGACGGTGATATCGACTCAGAAATAAAAATGGTCGGTCACCATTGGGGAAAAGCAGGAGACTGCTTTTTGATGAAAAAACTGGAGATAGACAGTGGCATTAAACTTAGAGCAGAAAAAAGAGATAGTCTCGGAGTTAGCTGAAGTGGCAAAAAATTCAATTTCAGCCATCGCAGCCGATTACCGTGGTTTGACCGTTTCTGAGATGACCGACTTGCGTGCAGGTGCCCGTGAAAAAGGCATTAAACTGCGTGTCTATCGCAACACTCTAGCACGTTTAGCACTGAAAGATACGTCTTTTGAGTGCCTAAAACCTGCGTTATCAGGGCCAATCGTCTTGTTGTTTTCACAAGATGAGCCTGGTGCAGCGGCGCGGCTGATACGTGATTTTGCAAAAAAGAACGATCAGTTAGAAGTTAGAGGTTTAGCGATTGACGGTCAGTTTCTTGAAGCTGATCAGCTTAAAGCGGTGGCAAGCTTGCCGTCTCGTGATGAGGCGATTGCACAACTGATGTCTGTAATGCAGGCGCCAGTGACCAAGTTTGTACGTACGCTTAACGAACCAGTTGCTCAATTTGTACGAGTAATGGGTCAAATACGCGATCAGAAAGAAGCAGCTTAGAAGCGTGATACAAGAGACGCAAAAAACAATTTTATTTTTGGAGTAAAAAAAATGGCAGAAGTAAGTAAAGAACAAATTTTAGAAGCAGTAGCTAACATGAGTGTTATGGACATTTGTGACCTAGTGAAACAAATGGAAGACAAATTCGGTGTATCTGCAGCAGCAGCTGTCGCAGTAGCAGGTCCGGCTGCTGGTGGTGAAGCCGCAGTAGAAGAGAAGACTGAATTTGACGTTGTCATGACAAGCTTTGGTTCTAACAAGATCGCCGTAATTAAAGCAATCCGCGCAATTACTGGTTTAGGTCTTAAAGAAGCTAAAGAAATGGTTGAAGGCGTTCCAGCAACTGTTAAAGAAGCAGTGGCTAAAGACGAAGCTGAAACCGTTAAGAAACAGCTTGAAGAAGCTGGCGCTACTGTTGAACTTAAATAATTTAAGTTCATCAACTTTGGAAGGAGCTCTCGTTTTAGGCGAGCGCTCCTTCCTGATTTTGTCAGTATACTGACTTGATTAGCTCTAAGATGAGGAATGCTCATGAGTGTTGAGACAATTAAGACCGAAGCAAATTTTATAGCAAATTCGTTTACAGAGAAAAAGCGTGCACGCTTAAACTTGGGAAAACGTGGAAGAGAGGTCTTGAAGACGCCATTCTTACTGGCTACACAGATTAATTCGTATGAAAAGTTTTTGCAAGCTGAGCTTAAGGCCGATGAGCGCAAAAACATTGGTTTGCACTCTGCATTTCAAACAGTATTTCCTATCGAAAGCTATTCTGGTTACGCACAACTAGAATATGTAAATTATACGTTGGGCGAAAGCTTATTCAACGTCAAAGAATGTAAGTTACGTGGTTTAACTTATGCAGCGCCACTAAAAGTGAAAATGCGCTTAACGATTTATGATAAAGAAGCGCCCGCAGATAGTAAAACCATTAAAGATATTAAAGAACAAGAAGTTTATATGGGTGAAGTGCCCTTAATGACAGAAACGGGTAGTTTCGTGATTAATGGGACTGAGCGCGTTGTGGTATCGCAGTTGCATCGCTCCCCAGGTGTTTTCTTTGAGCATGATAAAGGTAAAACGCACTCTTCTGGTAAGCTCCTTTATTCTGCACGTGTTATCCCTTACCGTGGTTCATGGTTGGATTTTGAATTTGATCCTAAAGATTGCTTGTTTGTTCGTATTGACCGTCGTCGTAAAATCCCTGCAACGGTTATTTTACGTGCGTTAGGTTACGGTGCCGAAGAAATCTTAGAAATGTTTTATGCCAGCAATACCTTGCATTTTGGTGCTGATGACACTGTTACCTTAGAGCTTGTGCCTAAGCGACTTCGTGGTGAACTAGCAACAACGGATATTACAGATCCTTCTTCTGGTAAAGTCATCGTTGAAGCAAATCGACGTATCTCAGGTCGCCATATTCGCTTAATTGAGAAAGCGGGTATTAAGCAATTAACGCTTCCAGATGAATATCTCGTTGGCAAGATGATTGCTAAAGCGATTATTGATAAAGAAACGGGTGAAGTATTGGTTCCTGCAAACCAAGAAATTACCACTGACGTTATCGAAAAATTAAGAGAAAATAATATACAAACCATACAGACGTTGTATATCAATGAAATTGAGTGTGGTCCTTATGTTTCTGATACCATGAAGATTGACTCAACCACGAATCAATTAGAGGCATTGGTTGAGATCTACCGCATTATGCGTCCGGGTGAGCCACCAACAAAAGATGCCGCAGAAGCATTATTCCAGAATTTATTTTTTACCGAAGATCGTTACGATTTATCAGCCGTTGGTCGTATGAAGTTTAACTTCCGTGTTCATCGTGAAGATTTGACAGGATCAGGCGTACTTTCGAAAGAAGATATTGTCGAAGTATTGCGTGAGTTAGTCAGCATCCGTGACGGCAAAGGCCAGGTTGATGATATCGATCACTTGGGTAACCGACGTGTACGTTGTGTTGGTGAAATGGCTGAAAACCAATTTAGGGTTGGTCTAGTTCGTGTTGAGCGTGCGGTAAAAGATCGCTTAAGCTTAGCCGATCTTGATACCTTAATGCCGCAAGATTTAGTAAACGCTAAACCTGTTTCTGCTGCTATCAAAGAATTTTTTGGTTCAAGCCAGCTATCACAGTTTATGGATCAGAATAACCCATTATCTGAAATCACCCATAAACGTCGTGTTTCAGCATTAGGCCCAGGTGGTTTGACACGTGAGCGTGCCGGTTTTGAGGTTCGTGACGTGCATCCAACTCACTATGGTCGTGTTTGTCCTATTGAAACACCTGAAGGTCCAAACATTGGTTTGATTAACTCCTTAGCTGTGTTTGCTAATACGAATGAATATGGTTTCTTAGAAAGCCCTTATCGTAAAGTAGAAGGTGGCTCTGTAACCAATGAATTCCAATACCTATCAGCGATTGAGGAAGGTGATTATTACATTGCGCAGGCGAATACCAATATCGATGAAAATGGCATATTGACAGATGAATTAGTGTCTTGTCGTTTCCGCGGTGAATTTACCTTAACAACACCAGAGAAAGTTAATTTTATGGATGTGTCGCCGCGACAAATTGTGTCGGTGGCTGCGTCTTTAATTCCTTTCTTAGAGCATGATGATGCTAACCGTGCGTTGATGGGATCGAATATGCAACGCCAAGCAGTACCAACAATTTGTCCTGAAAAACCATTGGTTGGAACAGGTATGGAACGTGTTGTTGCCATTGATTCTGGTGTTACTGTTAGTGCTAAGCGTGGTGGTATTATCGACTCAGTTGATGCTTCACGTATTGTTGTCCGTGTACACTCTGATGAAACCGGTGACGATGATATCGGTGTTGATATTTACAACCTAACTAAGTTTACTCGCTCTAACCAAAGCACTTGTATGAATCAGCGTCCGATTGTTGACGTTGGTGATAACGTGCAAAAAGGTGATGTATTAGCGGATGGACCATCGACTGATTTAGGTGAGTTGGCCCTAGGGCAAAACTTATTGGTCGCCTTTATGCCGTGGAATGGTTATAACTTTGAGGATTCCATTCTGATTTCGGAACGCCTGGTTGAAGAAGATCGTTTTACAACGATTCATATTCAGGAATTAACGTGTGTTGCACGTGATACAAAACTAGGTTCTGAAGAAATTTCTGCTGATATTCCTAACGTTGGTGAAGGCGCACTGTCTAAGCTTGATGAAGCTGGTGTGGTGCATATCGGTGCTGAAGTCGAACATGGCGATATTTTGGTGGGTAAAGTAACGCCGAAAGGTGAAACGCAATTAACACCAGAAGAAAAATTATTACGCGCTATTTTTGGTGAAAAAGCATCAGACGTTAAAGATAGCTCCTTGCGCGTACCACCAGGAACTAGCGGTACCGTTATCGATGTTAGGGTCTTCACACGTGAAGGCGTTAAAAAAGATCAACGTGCGCTAGAAATTGAAAAAGCAGAGCTAGTTAAAGTTAAGAAAGATATTAGCGATGAACTACGTATCCGTGTAGAAGCTTTATTTGAAAACTTAGGCGCTTACTTAATTGATCAAGTTGTTGAAGGTGGCCCAAATAAAATTAAACGTGGCACAGCTATTACGCAAGAATACTTAAACGAAGTAGAGCGTGAAAAATGGTTTGAAATTCGTTTACAAGACGATGCTGCTACTAAGCGTTTGGAAGCTGCTCATGATCATTACAAGCAACTCAACAAAGATGCGGAAGCAAAACTTAAAGTAGAACGCAAGAAATTAACGCAAGGTGATGATTTAGCACCTGGCGTGATTAAGATTGTTAAAGTCTACTTGGCGGTTAAGCGTCGTATTCAACCTGGTGATAAGATGGCGGGTCGTCACGGAAACAAAGGTGTTATTTCTATGATCGTACCGGTCGAAGATATGCCTTATCTTGAAGATGGAACACCCGTTGATATCGTTCTGAATCCACTCGGTGTGCCATCTCGTATGAACATCGGACAGGTATTGGAGACTCACTTAGGTTGGGCGGCAAAAGGTTTAGGTGCGCAGATTCGCAAACTACTGCAAGCGAAAGCTGATACGGACGAGCTGCGTAATCAATTGCAGGCGGTTTATGACCTAAGCCCATCACACCAGTTTGATCCTGCAACGTTGAATGAAAAAGAAGTGAAGACCTTGGCGCATAATCTAGCTAATGGTGTACCAACAGCAACGCCTGTTTTTGATGGTGCAACCGAAGTGAAGATTAAAAATATGCTTAAGATGGCTGGTTTACCACAATCAGGTCAAACCATTTTAACCGATGGGCGCACAGGTAAGCGATTCGAAAGACCGGTAACCGTTGGTTACATGTACATGCTTAAGTTGAATCACTTAGTGGACGACAAGATGCATGCGCGCTCAACCGGATCATACAGTTTAGTGACGCAACAACCGCTAGGTGGTAAAGCCCAGTTTGGTGGTCAGCGATTCGGTGAGATGGAAGTATGGGCGCTGGAAGCTTATGGCGCAGCATATACACTACAAGAAATGTTAACCGTTAAGTCGGATGACGTGAATGGTCGTACACGCATGTACAAAAACATCGTTGACGGTGATCATCGTATGGATGCAGGTATGCCTGAGTCCTTCAATGTGTTGGTCAAAGAAATTCGATCTTTGGGTATCGATATTGGTCTCGAAAACGAGTAATAGGGCGTCTTTAAAGTTTAATTAAATCGGGAGAACGGCATTGTCATTGCAACCGAGAGAGCAAAATCCACGAATGGGTGGTAGATCTTCCATGGGAGATCTTGTAAAGCAGCTTAAGAGCGATCGAAATGCAGCTGATTTTAATGCGCTACGCATTAAACTCGCTTCACCAGAAGAAATTCGTTCTTGGTCTTTTGGCGAAGTCAAAAAGCCTGAAACGATTAACTATCGAACCTTTAAACCTGAGCGTGAAGGTTTATTCTGTGCCAAGATTTTTGGTCCTATTAAAGACTACGAATGTTTGTGCGGTAAGTACAAACGTCTTAAACACCGCGGTGTGGTTTGTGAAAAATGTGGTGTTGAAGTTACCTTGGCGAAGGTACGTCGTGATCGTATGGGGCATATTGAACTTGCTTGTCCTGTTGCTCATATCTGGTATTTGAAATCACTTCCTTCTCGTATTGGTTTGCTTTTAGATATGACCTTACGTGATATTGAACGTGTACTTTATTTCGAAGCCTACGTCGTTGTTGATGCCGGCATGACACCTTTGGAGCCAGGTCAGCTTTTATCTGAAGAAGCTTACTTAGATGCGCTTGAAGAATACGGTGATGATTTTACTGCGTTGATGGGTGCTGAAGCAGTTCAACACTTGTTACGTGATTTGGATGTCGAAGCAGAAGTGCAGGCATTACGTGATGAGTTGCCAAAAACAACCTCAGAAACCAAAATCAAAAAACTAACCAAACGACTTAAAGTCTTATTGGCTTTCCAAGAGTCAGGTAATAAGCCTGAATGGATGATTTTAAATGTCCTTCCTGTATTGCCACCAGATTTACGACCTTTAGTGCCTCTTGATGGTGGTCGTTTTGCAACGTCAGACTTGAATGATTTATATCGTCGTGTGATTAACCGAAATAATCGTTTAAAACGACTTTTAGATTTAAACGCACCGGATATTATTGTTCGTAATGAAAAACGTATGCTACAAGAATCTGTTGACGCATTGTTGGATAATGGTCGTCGCGGTCGAGCCATTTTAGGTTCTAACCGTCGTCCATTAAAATCCCTTGCTGATATGATTAAGGGTAAGTCTGGTCGTTTTCGTCAAAACTTATTAGGTAAACGTGTAGACTACTCAGGTCGTTCCGTTATTGTGGTGGGACCTGCATTGAAATTGCATCAATGTGGACTACCGAAAAAAATGGCTTTAGAGCTCTTTAAACCATTTATCTTTAGTAAACTGCAACGTCGTGGTTTGGTAACCACCATTAAAGCAGCGAAGAAGATGGTGGAAAGTGAAGTACCTGAAGTATGGGATATTCTGGATGAAGTTATTCGCGAACACCCAATCCTGTTAAACCGTGCGCCAACCTTGCATAGGCTAGGTATTCAAGCATTTGAGCCGGTGCTAATTGAAGGTAAAGCGATTCAATTACACCCACTTGTTTGTACCGCTTATAACGCTGACTTTGATGGTGACCAAATGGCGGTTCACGTACCGTTGACCCTGGAAGCTCAGTTGGAAGCGCGTGCGTTGATGATGTCTACTAATAACGTACTTCACCCTGCAAACGGTGAGCCGATTATTGTGCCAACGCAGGACGTTGTCTTAGGTCTTTATTACATGACACGTGAATCTGTGAATGCAACCGGTGAAGGTATGCAGTTTGCTAGCGTTGATGAAGTGCTTCGTGCCTATGAAAATGGCAATGCACATTTACATGCGCGTGTGCAAGTGCGTATTAAAGAAAACGTTTTTAATGAGCAAGGTGTGCTAGAAGAAGCAACTCGTATCGTAAAAACAACAGTAGGTCGTGTGTTACTGTGGGAAATTGTTCCTGATGGTCTAGCGTTTGAGTTAATTGACCGACCCATGACGAAAAAAGCAGTTTCTGCCTTATTGGACGTCAGTTACCGTAACCTAGGTTTAAAAACAACGGTTATTTTTGCCGACCAGCTAATGTATACCGGTTTCCGTTATGCAACTTACTCTGGTGTGTCGATTGGTGTTGATGATCTCGTTATTCCTAGCGAGAAAGAAGACATTATTGCTAAAGCTGAAGATGAAGTACGTGAAATTGAGCAGCAGTTTGCTTCTGGTTTGGTGACACAAGGTGAGCGCTATAACAAAGTCGTTGATATTTGGTCGCGTACAAACGATCAAGTAGCCAAAGCGATGATGGAGCGCATTTCCGTTGAAACGGTTAAAGATGTAGAAGGTAATGCTGTTGACCAACCTTCCTTCAACTCTATTTACATGATGTCAGATTCTGGTGCTCGTGGTTCGGCCGCGCAGATTCGACAGCTAGCAGGTATGCGTGGTTTGATGGCAAAACCGGATGGCACTATTATCGAAACGCCGATTACGGCTAACTTCCGTGAAGGGCTAAACGTACTACAATACTTTATTTCGACTCACGGTGCGCGTAAAGGTTTGGCCGATACCGCGTTAAAAACCGCAAACTCCGGTTACTTAACACGTCGCTTGGTTGACGTAGCACAAGACTTGGTGGTCACAGAACATGATTGTGGTACCACAGACGGCTTAGAGATGACGCCGCATATTGAAGGTGGTGATGTTGTTGAACCATTGCATGAGCGTGTATTAGGACGTGTTGTGGTTGAGCCTGTTATTAATGCACGCACCAACGAAGAAGTGATACCAGCTGACACCATGCTAGATGAAGGTTTGGTGAAAGTGCTTGAAGAGCATGGTGTTGATCGCGTCAAAGTACGTTCAGCGATTACTTGTGAAACGAACTATGGTATTTGCTCATTGTGTTATGGCCGTGATTTAGCGCGCGGACATATGGTCAATGTCGGTGAAGCGGTTGGTGTTGTTGCGGCGCAATCAATTGGTGAGCCAGGAACGCAGCTTACTATGCGTACCTTCCACATTGGTGGTGCGGCTTCTAGAGCAACCGCAGCAAATAACATCCAGGTTAAATCAGACGGTAAGATTAAGTTAAATAACCTTAAGACTGTGCAACAAACCAATGGAAACCTTGTTGCCGTTTCTCGTTCGGGTGAACTTATTGTTGTCGATCAAAATGGCCGCGAGCGTGAAAAATATAAAGTACCTTATGGTGCAAGTATTACGGGTCAAGATGGCGCACCTGTTGAAGCAGGCCAGGTTGTTGCACAATGGGATCCACACACTCACCCCATTATCACTGAAGTTGCAGGCCGCTTGAAGTTTGCTGATATGTTAGATGGCGTTACGATGAATCGCCAAACAGATGAGCTTACAGGTTTAAGTAGTATTGTAGTGACAGCAGCTAAACAACGCAGTTCTAGTGGTAAAGAGCTACGTCCAATGGTTAAGTTGGTCGATGAAGATGGTAATGATTTATTCTTGCAAGGTGGCAAGGTGCCCGCGCATTACTTCTTACCCGAAGGTACTATCTTAACAAAAGAAGATGGTTCAGAAGTGGGTGTTGGTGATGTTGTCGCGAGAATCCCACAAGAAACATCGAAGACACGTGATATTACCGGTGGTTTGCCACGTGTAGCTGACTTATTTGAAGCACGTAAACCGAAAGACTCTGCTATTTTGGCAGAAATTTCCGGTGTGGTGAGCTTTGGTAAAGACACCAAAGATAAAGGTCGTTTGGTTATTACTGCGGAAGATGGCACTGTCCATGAAGAGCTAATACCTAAGTGGCGTCATGTGAACGTGTTTGAAGGTGAAACGGTTGAAAAGGGTGAGGTGATTGCTGAGGGCCCAACAGAACCGCATGATATCTTACGATTATTAGGTGTTAACGCTTTATCAAACTACATCGTCAATGAAGTGCAAGACGTCTATCGTTTACAAGGTGTGAAAATCAATGATAAGCACATTGAGGTCATTGTCCGTCAAATGTTGCGTAAAGTTGAAATTACTGGTGCTGGAGACACAGATCTTCTACCCGGTGAGCAAGTGGAAATGTATCGTGTACGTGAGATCAATGGCCAGATTGCTAAGCAGGGCGGAATTCCTGTGAGCTACATGCCGGTATTATTAGGTATTACGAAAGCATCGTTGGCGACAGAGTCCTTCCTATCAGCTGCGTCGTTCCAAGAAACAACACGCGTGCTAACGGGTGCTTCTGTAGCCGGTAAGCGTGATGATCTACGTGGCTTGAAAGAAAATATCATCGTTGGGCGTATTATTCCTGCCGGTACAGGATATGCCTACCATGAGAAACGCCAAGCTGCACGATTAGCTGCTATTACGGATGTGGTAACTGCTGCTCCTGAGGAAGATAAAGGTGTAACAGCAACAGAGGTAGAGCAAGCTCTGAGTGAAGCGCTGAAATCTTCGCCAGCAGAGGGTGAAGGATCTACAGATACGGCAGTTGAAAAAGAGAAATCTGCAGACTAAAGCGATGTAGGTGTGAGGGCAGTGGCATGCGTTCACAACAGCACATTGCTGATAAATGAGTGCCTTGCGCACTAAATAAGCTCCCTCCTGGCGAGTTCGGCAGGAGGGAGCTTTTACTTTTTAGATCATTTTTTGATCAAAAAGCAAATACCTGCTAAAATTCGATGAATTTGCGGCATATGAGCAACAATTATGCCTAAGCAGCTTGACAGAGGTGGTGACCTTTATTTAGAATCCCCGCTCCCCGTTGCGTATTATTCGCGATGAGAGCTTGATTTGCCCAGATCACAAGTCAGAGCACGTTAGCTCAGATGGTATATTCGGGGTTTGATTTTTTGGAGTAGCATTGAATGGCGAGAATAAATCAATTAGTTAGAAAGCCGCGTAAGCGAAAAGCGAAGAAAAGCGATGTGCCAGCGCTAGAGCGTTGTCCGCAACGCCGTGGAGTTTGTACTCGAGTTTATACAACAACCCCGAAAAAGCCTAACTCGGCTTTACGTAAGGTTGCTCGTGTACGTATCACCAATGGTAGTGAAGTGACTGCTTATATTGGTGGTGAAGGCCACAACCTGCAAGAACACTCCGTGGTTCTGATTCGTGGTGGTCGTGTAAAAGATTTACCGGGTGTGCGTTACCACGTTGTCCGCGGTAGCTTGGATACGGCTGGTGTATCAGGACGTCGTCAAGGACGTTCTAAATATGGTGAAAAGCGACCTAAAGATTAGTAAAGCCATAGTAATTAATGCTTAAAGAATAATGAGGTACTAGCAGATGTCTAGGAGAAAAGCAGCGCCAAAGAGAGCAATCTTACCAGACCCACTATTTCACAGTGAGGTGTTGGCTAAGTTTATCAATACGGTCATGAGCAGCGGTAAAAAGTCTGTTGCTGAGAAGATCGTGTATGGTGCTCTTAATATTGTAGTCGAACGCTCAGCTAAGAAAGCAAAGCCAGCCGAGGGTGATGATGATAAGGGTGGATCAGAAGGCGGTTCAGGTGATGGCAGCGCAGCTATAAGACCTGTTTCAGGCGATATTCGTACTAGCGAAGGTGCAAGACGTTTTGCTCTAGATCAGTTTGAATTGGCCTTAGAAAAGATTACGCCAAGCGTAGAGGTAAGATCACGCCGTGTCGGTGGCTCAACCTATCAGGTTCCTGTAGAAATCCGCTCTGCAAGACGTTCTGCATTAGCTATGCGTTGGTTAGCTGAATATGCAGGCAAGCGTAGTGAAAAGACTATGATGCAGCGATTAGCAAATGAGCTTTTAGATGCAATTGAGGGTCGTGGTGGTGCAGTGAAGAAACGTGAAGACGTGCATCGCATGGCAAAAGCAAACCAAGCATTTGCACATTATCGGTGGTAATTAATTATGGCAAGAGATATCCCATTAAATCGCGTTCGCAACATTGGAATTATGGCGCATATTGACGCGGGTAAAACAACGACAACAGAACGTATCCTCTACTACACAGGTATTTCCCACAAAATGGGTGAAGTGCACGAAGGTAGTGCAGTTATGGACTGGATGGAGCAAGAGCAAGAACGTGGTATTACCATTACTTCTGCTGCGACCACTTGTCACTGGCAAGGTATGGATAAACAGTTCGACCAGCATCGCGTTAACATTATTGATACTCCTGGACACGTTGATTTCACGATTGAAGTTGAGCGTTCATTGCGTGTGCTTGATGGTGCTGTTGCTGTTTTCTGTTCAGTTGGTGGTGTTGAGCCGCAAAGTGAAACGGTTTGGCGTCAAGCAAACAAATATGGCGTTCCACGCATGGGTTTTGTCAACAAGATGGACCGTTCAGGCGCTGACTTTTTCCGCGTAGTTGAGCAAGTACAGTCTCGCTTGAAAGCTAACCCAGTGCCAATTCAGTTCCCAATTGGTGCCGAAGAAAATTTTGAAGGCGTTGTGGATCTTATTCGCATGAAAGCTATCTACTGGAATGAAGAAGATCGCGGCATGACCTATGAAGCGCGTGATATTCCAGAAAACATCAAGCTTGAATGTGAAGAATGGCGCGAAAAAATGGTTGAAGCAGCTGCTGAAGCCAGTGAAGAATTAATGGAAGCTTACCTAGAAAATGGTGATCTTTCTACAGAGCAAATTAAACAGGGCATACGCCAGCGTACATTGAACAATGAAATTGTACCGATGCTTTGTGGAACTGCTTTCAAAAATAAAGGTGTGCAGGCATTACTAGATGCAGTAATCGAATACATGCCAGCACCAGTTGATGTTCCAGCTATTCAAGGTGAAAACGAAGACGAAACACAGGGTGAACGTCCTTCTTCCGATGATGCGCCTTTTGCTGCATTAGCTTTTAAAATCATGACCGATCCTTTTGTTGGTACGTTAACATTTATGCGTGTCTATTCAGGGGTATTGAAGTCAGGTGATTCAGTTTACAACCCAGTAAAACGCAAGAAAGAGCGTATTGGTCGTATCCTGCAAATGCACTCTAACTCACGTGAAGAAATTAGAGAAATTCGTGCTGGTGACATTGCTGCCGCTGTTGGCTTAAAGAATGTTACAACTGGTGATACCTTGTGTGATCTTAAGCAAATTATCACGCTAGAACGCATGGAATTCCCAGAGCCCGTTATTGATGTAGCGATTGAGCCTAAGACCAAAGCCGACCAAGAAAAAATGGGTGTAGCATTGGGTAAGTTGGCACAAGAAGATCCATCTTTCCGCGTACGCACAGATCACGAATCAGGACAGACAATTATCGGCGGTATGGGTGAGCTTCACCTTGAAATTATCGTTGATCGTATGCTGCGTGAATTCAAAGTCGAAGCGAATGTAGGTAAGCCTCGTGTTGCATATCGTGAAACTATCCGCAAGCCGCTAGAGCAAGAAGCTAAATTTGTTCGTCAAACAGGTGGTAAAGGTCAATACGGTCACGTTTGGTTACGTATTGAGCCACAAGAGCCTGGTGCCGGTTTTGAATTTGTTAACGAAATTGTTGGTGGTGTTGTTCCTCGCGAATATATCCCTGCTGTTGAAAAGGGTGTTAAGGAACAAATGGAAAACGGTATTATTGCTGGTTTCCCCGTTGTAGACGTAAAAGTCGCTCTTTACGATGGTTCCTACCACGATGTTGACTCCAGTGAAATGGCGTTTAAAGTCGCTGGTTCTATGTGCTTCAAAGAAGGCGCAGGTAAAGCGGATCCAGTTCTCTTAGAGCCCATTATGAAGGTTGAAGTTGTCACACCTGAAGACTACATGGGTGATGTAGTAGGTGACTTAAACCGTCGTCGTGGACTGATTCAAGGTATGGACGAAGGTCCTGCCGGTAAAGTAGTAGATGTTGAAGTACCATTGGCTGAAATGTTTGGCTACGCAACTGACTTGCGTTCCTTAAGCCAAGGTCGTGCAACATACACGATGGAATTTTTAAAGTACGCTGAAGCACCATCCAGTATTGCTGAAGCCGTAATTAACAAACAATAAAGCAAGTTAAACTAACGAGGTAAACCATGTCTAAGGAAAAATTTGTACGCGAGAAGCCACACGTTAATGTCGGTACCATTGGTCACGTTGATCATGGGAAAACAACATTAACAGCAGCGTTGACAAAGTGTTTGGCAGAAAAGTTTGGTGGTGAAGCACGTGCTTTCGATCAAATTGATAATGCGCCTGAAGAAAGAGAACGTGGAATTACCATTGCAACCTCACACGTAGAATACGAAAGCGACAACCGTCACTACGCGCACGTTGACTGCCCAGGACACGCCGACTACGTGAAAAACATGATTACCGGTGCTGCGCAAATGGACGGTGCTATCTTAGTAGTATCAGCTGCTGACGGCCCTATGCCACAAACACGTGAGCACATTGTGTTAGCGAAACAGGTTGGTGTACCAAGCATCGTTGTATTCTTAAATAAAGCAGACATGGTTGATGATGCTGAATTGCTAGAATTGGTTGAAATGGAAGTACGTGAGTTGTTAAGCAGCTACGATTTCCCAGGTGATGACACACCTATCATTGTTGGGTCTGCATTGAAAGCTTTAGAAGGTGACAGCAGCGACATCGGTGTTCCAGCGGTTGTTAAATTAGTACAAACAATGGATGAATACTTCGAAGAGCCAAAACGTGATATCGATAAGCCCTTCTTGATGCCGATTGAAGATGTATTCTCAATTTCTGGTCGCGGTACGGTAGTAACAGGCCGTATTGAGCGCGGTATTGTTAAAGTGGGTGAAGAAATTGAAATCGTTGGTATTCGTGAAACCACTAAGACAACTTGTACGGGTGTTGAAATGTTCCGTAAGTTGTTAGACGAAGGTCAAGCGGGTGATAACGTTGGTATCTTATTACGTGGTACGAAGCGTGAAGATGTAGAACGTGGTCAAGTATTAGCGAAGCCAGGTTCAATCACACCGCATACAAAATTTGAAGCAGAAGTTTATATTCTGTCTAAAGAAGAAGGTGGCCGTCATACACCATTTTTCAAAGGTTACCGTCCACAGTTCTACTTTAGAACGACTGACGTAACTGGAATGGTTACTTTACCAGAAGGTGTAGAGATGGTGATGCCAGGCGATAACATCAAGATGGACGTAGAATTGATTGCTCCGATTGCGATGGATGATGGTTTACGCTTTGCGATTCGTGAAGGTGGACGTACTGTTGGCGCCGGTGTGGTAACGAAAATTATTGAATAAGGGATAAATCCTGTATTCATAACAGAGGTAAAATTATGGCTGTTGTAAATAACAATCAACGGATAAGAATCAGACTTAAGGCTTTTGATCATAAGCTGATTGATACTTCAACGCGTGAAATCGTTGACACGGCAAAGCGTACAGGTGCGATTATTCGTGGTCCTATTCCGTTGCCGACAAAAATTGAGCGTTATACGGTGTTGATTTCTCCTCACGTTGATAAAGACGCAAGGGATCAATATGAGATCCGTACGCACAAACGATTGGTTGAGATTTCACAGCCAACTGATAAAACCATTGATGCGCTTATGAAATTGGACTTAGCTGCTGGCGTAGATGTTCAGATTAGCGTTGAGTAATTTTGTAGGGGCTGGAGAATAGAAATGTCACTTGGACTAATAGGTAAAAAATGTGGAATGACTCGGATCTTTACCGAGGATGGCGTATCCATACCGGTTACCGTCGTTGAGGTTATTAATAACAAAATAACACAGATCAAGACGGATGAGACCGATGGTTATTGCGCAGTACAAATATCCGCTGGTAACAGGCTTTCAAATGTCACTAAGCCTATGGTTGGCCACTATGCGAAAGCAGGTGTTGAGCCAGGTGACATTATTCGCGAGTTCCGCGTGAAAGACGCAGCTGAACTGGCTGACAGAAAAGTTGGTGATGAGATTAAAGTAGATCTTTTCGAAGAAGGCCAGAAAATCGATGCTCAGGGCTTAAGCCGTGGTAAAGGTTTTGCAGGTACTGTAAAACGTCACAACTTTAAGACGCAAGATGCTACTCACGGTAACTCGTTATCTCACCGCGCACCAGGCTCAATTGGCCAATGTCAAACACCAGGTCGTGTATTGAAAGGTAAGAAAATGGCTGGTCATATGGGTAATGTAAACCGCACCGTACAGAGCCAGAAGATCGTTAAAATTGATATCGAGCGTAACCTAATCCTGATTAAAGGTGCTGTTCCAGGTGCACCAGATGGCAAGGTTATCATAACTCGCTCAGTGAAAAGCAAGGGGGATAAATAATGGAGCTGCAAATTATTGAATATGGCAACGCTTCAGCCTCCACAATCGAAGTTTCAGATGTTGCTTTTGGTACAGAGTTTAATGAAGGCTTAGTGCACCAAGTTGTAACAGCGTATCGTGCTGCAGGACGTGCAGGAACGAAAGCACAAAAAACACGAAGTGAAGTCAGTGGTGGTGGAATCAAGCCATGGCGTCAAAAAGGGACTGGTCGTGCGCGTGCTGGAACCATTAGAAGTCCAATATGGAGAACGGGTGGTGTTACTTTCGCAGCAAAACCAAGAAATCATGCGCAAAAAGTTAATAAGCGTATGTATGCTGCTGCAATGAAATCAATTGTATCTGAGTTAGTTCGTCAAGAACGTTTAGTGATCGTCAACGAGTTTTCAGTTGCTGAGCCAAAAACAAAAGTTTTAGCAAGCAACCTGAAAGAACTTGGTTTGGACAAGGTATTGATTCTTGTCGACGGTGAAGATAAAGCGCTAAGCTTGTCAGCTCGTAATATCCCTTATGTATATGTTAGCGATGCTGCAAAAGTAGATCCAATTAGCTTAATCTCATCTGAAAAGGTTCTTGTAACCGTAGCAGCGCTTAAGAAGCTAGAGGAGCGATTAGCATGAACCAAGAAAGACTATTATCAATTTTAAAAGCACCGCATGTCTCTGAAAAAGCAGTATCCGGCACTCGCCAATACGCTTTCAAGGTCATCAAGGACGCAACAAAGATTGAAATCAAAAAAGCTGTCGAGCAAGTTTTTGACGTAACAGTTGAAGCTGTGCAAGTGACAAATGTAAAGGGCAAGCAAAAGCGTTTCGCGCAACGGTTAGGTCGCAGAAAAGACTGGAAAAAAGCCTATGTAAAGCTTGCAGAAGGTAGTGAAATTGAAATGGCCGGTGGCCAAGCGTAGGAGCGTTGAGTAATGCCTGTAGTAAAAGCAAAACCAACTTCACCAGGGCGTCGCTTTGTAGTCAAAGTTGTTAACCCTGAGTTACATAAAGGCCGACCTCATGGTCCGCTAGTAACAAGTAAAAACCGTATCAATGGACGCAATAATGCTGGTCGCATTACTGTACGTCGTCGTGGCGGTGGTCATAAGCGTAGTTACCGTATTGTTGATTTTAGACGCAACAAAGATGGTATCCCAGCGAAAGTAGAGCGTATTGAGTATGACCCTAATCGCAGTGCGAATTTGGCGTTAGTACTTTATGCCGATGGTGAAAGACGCTATATTATCGCCCCTAAAGGCGTTAAGGCTGGTGCAGAATTATATTCAGGCATTGAATCACCCATCAAACCAGGTAACTGTTTGCCAATGCAAAATATACCGCTAGGTTCGACTATTCACTGTATTGAATTACGACCAGGTAAGGGTGCTCAGATGATGCGAAGTGCTGGAACTTCAGCGCAATTAGTTGCTAAAGACGGCATTTACGCGATTTTACGCCTCAGATCAGGTGAGATGCGCAAAGTGTTAGCCAGCTGTCGTGCAACGATAGGTGAAGTGTCTAACTCAGAGCATAACCTGCGATCTCTTGGTAAAGCAGGTGCTAATCGTTGGCGCGGTAAGCGACCAACCGTTCGAGGTGTGGCAATGAACCCGGTTGATCACCCACATGGTGGTGGTGAAGGTAGAACCTCCGGTGGGCGTCATCCAGTGAGCCCAACAGGTGTTCCGGCGAAAGGGTTTAAGACACGTAAAAATAAACGAACCAAGAAAATGATCATTCGTGATCGTAGAAAGAAATAAGAGTGAGGTATAAAGGTGCCAAGATCAACTTATAAGGGACCATTTGTAGACGATCATCTACAGAAGAAGGTCGAAAATGCAGTCGCTAAAAATGACAAACGTCCTATCAATACATGGTCAAGACGTTCAATGGTTACTCCTGAAATGGTTGGACTGACAATAGCTGTCCATAATGGCCGCCAACATGTGCCGATTTACATTTCAGAAAACATGGTTGGTCATAAACTTGGTGAGTTTGCACTAACGCGTACCTTTAAAGGTCACGCGGCTGATAGAAAAGGTAAGAAGGGGTAATAAGCAGTGAACGTAGCAGCTAAAATGAAATACGCTCATATCTCTGCGCAGAAAGCACGATTGGTTGCTGACCAAATACGTGGTATGCAAGCAGAAGAAGCGATTGATTTATTACGCTTTAGCCCAAAAAAGGCAGCTGGATTAGTGAGTAAAGTACTAAACTCAGCGATAGCCAATGCGGAGCATAATGAAGGGCTTGATATTGATGAGCTCAGAGTAGCAAAAATATTTGTCGACGAAGGCCCAACAGCAAAGCGCTTTAGAGCGCGGGCACGTGGACGAGGTGATCGTATATTGAAGCGTGGTTGCCATATTACGGTTGTCGTTAGTGACGCGCGAGGAGAAGGTTAATGGGTCAGAAAGTCAATCCTACTGGGATTCGTTTAGGTATTACAGAACGTTGGACATCCAACTGGTATGAAGGTAGTAAAGCATCTTATGCAGACAACCTAAATGATGATTTAAAAGTAAGAAAATTACTACGTGAACGCTTAAAAGGCGCTAGCGTAAGCCGGATTCAAATTGACCGACCTGCTCGAAATGCAAAAATTGCTATTTATTCTGCACGTCCTGGTGTGATTATCGGTAAGAAGGGCAGCGAAATTGAAGTTCTTAAGAATGAAATTTCAAAAATGATGAATGTCCCTGTCCACATCAGTATAGAAGAAATTAGAAAGCCTGAGCTTGATGCAAAGTTAGTCGCTGAAAGCGTTGCACAGCAATTAGAGCGTCGTGTTATGTTCAGACGTGCTATGAAGCGCGCCGTACAAACAACCATGCGTCAAGGTGCTTTGGGTATTAAGATCAGCCTCGGTGGTCGTTTGGGTGGAGCTGAAATTGCGCGTACAGAATGGTACCGTGAAGGCCGTGTACCACTACATACTTTCAGAGCAGATATTGATTATAACACTGCAGAAGCACACACCACCTATGGTGTTATTGGTGTAAAAGTTTGGATCTTCAAAGGTGAAGTGCATGCTACTAAAGAAGTAGAAGCTGAAACTGAAGAACAAGAAGGTAAATGATAAGAAGGTAACTGGGAGAAATCGACAATGCTTTCACCGAATAATAGAAAATTCCGTAAAGATTTCAAAGGTCGAAATCGTGGAAAAGCCAAACGAGGAACTCAAGTGAGTTTTGGTGAGTTTGGCATAAAAGCAACGGGTTTAGCTCGCATTACTTCACGTCAAATTGAGGCAGCACGTCGTGCGATTACTCGTCACATTAAACGTGGTGGTAAAGTTGTTATCCGTATTTTTCCAGACAAACCAATCTCTAAAAAGCCTTTAGAAGTTCGTCAAGGTAAAGGTAAAGGTAGTGTTGAGTATTGGGTAGCTTTGGTTCAACCAGGTCGAGTTCTTTTTGAACTTGAGGGTGTTTCAGAAGAACTAGCCCGTGAAGCATTTGCACGAGCGGCAGCAAAACTGCCAGTGGGTATAGTTTTTGCTAAACGAGA
Source organism: Gammaproteobacteria bacterium (assembly GCA_030425685.1). Lineage (GTDB taxonomy): Bacteria > Pseudomonadota > Gammaproteobacteria > Coxiellales > Coxiellaceae > JAUIAD01. The sequence continues at coordinate 24,558 of JAUIAD010000031.1, forward strand.
GATCATGTAATGAACGCAAAAGAATTATTAGAAAAGTCGGCGGAAGAGCTTAACAAAGAGCTTATCGAATTAAGAAAAGAGCAGTTGAGCTTAAGGCTTCAACGAGGCATGGGTGAAGCGCCAAAACCTCATTTATTTACCCAGGTTCGTCGTAATATTGCTCGCGTCAAAACAATCCTGGCTCAGAAGGAGAAAATGGCATGAGTGATAGCAACGAAAAAATAGTACGCACCCTGACCGGGAAAGTTGTCAGCAATAAAATGAAAGATTCTATTGTTGTGTTAGTAGAACGCCGTGTTAAGCACCCTAAGTATGGTAAATTTATCAAGCGTTCGACTAAAGTGCACGCTCATGATGAAGGAAATACGTGCCAAATCGGTGACTTAGTCACGGTTAAAGAGTGCAGACCAATCTCCAAAACTAAGAACTGGACATTGGTAGAAATTAAAGAAAGAGCTGCTTAGCAAGACATAAATAGCCCCGAAACCAATGGGGCAAATTGCTGGTAATTTTAATAGGCAGTGGTATACTAGTTTGCTTTTCTGAAAGCGAAGTGACCATTGCGATGGAGATAAGTAATGATACAGACACAATCAGTCGTAGATGTAGCTGATAACAGTGGCGCAAAACGTGTTATGTGCATCAAGGTGTTAGGCGGTTCTAAACGTCGAACAGCCGGTATTGGTGATGTTATTAAAGTAAGCATTAAAGAAGCAATGCCGCGCGGAAAAGTTAAGAAAGGTGATGTGATGCTAGCTGTTGTCGTACGTACGCGTAAAGGTGTCCGACGTGACGATGGTTCAGCAATCCGTTTTGATGGTAATGCGGTTGTTTTGCTTAACCAGCAAAAGCAGCCTATTGGCACTCGTGTTTTCGGCCCAGTAACACGTGAATTACGTGCTAAGTATATGAAAATTGTTTCATTGGCCCTTGAGGTTTTGTAACAGCAAGTTTTACAAGAGCGTGGATTGACTTATGGCAATGCGAAAAATTAAAGTAGGCGACACTGTAAAGGTTTTGACCGGAAAGTGTAAAGGACAAACTGGAAGAGTCATGAAGGTTCTTTCAAAAGGTGATCTGCCACAAAAAGAGCGACTTCTCGTTGAAGGCGTTAACATGGTGAAAAAGCATGTTCGCGGTAACCCTGATAAAGGTATACAAGGCGGAATTCAAGAGAGAGAAGCAAGTATTCATGTGTCGAATGTTGCTTTATTAAACCCAAACGATGACAAAGCAAGTCGTGTTGGCTTTAAATTTTTAGAAGATGGCACAAAGGTTCGTTATTTTAAATCGAATGGCGAAGTCGTTGATATTTAACTTATTTTGAGTAGAAATCATGGTTGAGTTGCAAGAGCAATACAAAAAAACAATAAGAACGGATTTGCAAAAGCAGTTCGGTTATAAAAGCATTATGCAAGCCCCTGGTGTTAAGAAGATAACTTTAAACATGGGCTTGGGTGAAGCTATTGCCGATAAGAAAATCATTGCTAATGCAGTTGGTGATTTGACAAAAATTGCAGGTCAAAAGCCTGTGGTAACCTTAGCACGTAAATCGATTGCTGGTTTTAAAGTTCGTGAAGAATGGCCAATCGGTTGCAAGGTTACACTTAGAAAAGAGCGTATGTATGAATTTTTACAGCGTTTGATTTCTATAGCTATCCCACGTATTCGTGATTTCCGTGGATTTTCAGTGAAATCATTTGATGGACGTGGAAATTATAGTTTAGGTATTCGTGAGCAGATTGTGTTTCCTGAAATTGACTACGATAAAATTGATGCAATTCGTGGCTTGGACATCACAATTACAACCACTGCGAATACAGATAAAGAAGGTAGCGCACTGTTGTCTGCGTTTGGTTTTCCGTTTAAGGATCTTGAGGCTTAAGATATGGCAAAGAAAAGTTCAATAGCAAAAAACCTTAAGCGTGCGTTGAAAGCAGCTAGGGCTGCAGAAAAACGTACTGCATTAAAGTTAGCTATTAAAAAGGGTTCACCAGAAGAAAGTGAAGCAGCATTAGCAAAACTGCAAAAGTGCGACCGAAATGAGAGTAAAATCAGAGTCCGTGAACGTTGCCGTCAATGTGGGCGTCCATGCGGAACATACCGTAAGTTTGGTTTATGTCGCATTCACTTACGTGAAGCTGCAATGCGTGGCGATGTGCCAGGCTTAAAGAAGGCGAGTTGGTAGGAGTTTCCTGAATGAGTATGCAAGATCCCATATCTGATATGTTGACACGAGTTCGTAATGGACAGTCTGTTGCGAAAAAAGAAGTAGCTATGCCTATGTCTAAGCAAAAGTTAGCTATTGCGAATATTTTGAAAAAGGAAGGCTTTGTTAACGATGTTGTTGAAGCTGCAAATGATCAAACTGGACATCCTGAGTTGGTTATTGTGCTTAAGTATCACAACGGCAAGCCTGTTATTACTAAGCTAACACGTTATAGCCGACCAGCTTTACGTGTCTATAAGGGTAAAGATGACCTCCCTAAAGTTAAAAATGGCTTAGGTGTTGCTATTATATCCACCAACCAAGGCGTAATGTCTGATCGTGAAGCGAGAAAGCGTGGTATTGGCGGCGAAATTTTGTGTTTCGTAGAGTAGGAGTTGGATAATGGTAAGTCGAGTCGCAAAAAGCCCGGTTGAAGTTCCTAAAGGTGTCGATATTAAATTAACACCTGAACTTATTACTGTTAAAGGTAAATTGGGTGAATTAACACATAATATCCATGCACTGGTTACAGTTTCACAAGAAGACAGTGCGATTACTTTTGCCCCTGCTAATGGTGAGACTAAAGCAAATGCTTTAGCAGGAACAACCAGAGCACTTATTAACAATATGGTTAAAGGTGTTAGTGAAGGGTTTGAACGAAAACTGCTGCTAGTTGGAGTCGGATACCGAGCCAAAGCGCAAGGTAAGACATTAAACTTGAGTTTAGGTTTTTCTCATCCTGTTGACGTTACTATGCCAGAAGGCGTAACAGCAGAAACACCATCGCAGACTGAAATAGTTCTTAAGGGCGCTGATAAACAACAAGTTTGTCAGGTGGCAGCAAATATTAGAGCTCTTCGTCCACCAGAGCCTTATAAAGGTAAAGGTGTTCGTTATCACGATGAGCGTGTTATACAGAAAGAAGGTAAGAAGAAATAATGGATAAGCAGAAACAACGTTTACGCCGAGCCGCTAGAGCTCGAGCAAGAATAAAGCGTTTAGGTGCAACACGTTTAACCGTGCACCGTTCGCTTAACCATATCTGTGCGCAAGTTATTGCACCTTGTGGTTCAAAGGTGTTAGCGGCTGCGTCAACCGTGGAAAAAGAACTGAGAGGCAGTCTTAAACACACGGGTAACGTAGAAGCTGCTGCGTTAATAGGTAAAACAGTAGCAGAACGTGCATTAAAAGCTGGAATCAAAGATATTGCTTTTGATCGTTCTGGTTATAAATTTCATGGCCGTGTGAAGGCGTTGGCAGATGCAGCGCGTGAAGCAGGCTTAGAGTTTTAATTCGTGGCTTTAGTCACGTTAAATTTAGATAAAGGGTAACTCAATGAGAAGTGCTGCTGCAGAAACAATTACAGACGGTATACAAGAAAAGCTAGTCGCGGTGCGCCGTACTGCCAAGGTGGTGAAAGGTGGACGTGTCTTTGGTTTTTCCGCTTTGGTTGTTGCTGGTGATGGCGATGGCAAAGTTGGTTTTGGCATGGGTAAGGCGAGAGAAGTACCAGTTGCAATTCAAAAGGCAACAGAAGCCGCGCGACGCAGCATGGTTCAAGTTCACTTACATGGCACAACGATTCAGCATCCGATTAAAGCTAACCATGGTGCTAGCACCGTCCTAATGATGCCTGCTCCTGATGGTACCGGTATTATTGCGGGAACAGCGATGCGTGCTGTTTTTGAAGTTATGGGTATTGAAAATATCTTAGCTAAGTGTATTGGTTCATCTAACCCCATTAATGTTGTTAGAGCTACTATCAAAGGCTTACAAGAAATGGAAACACCTGAATCTATGGCTGAGAAACGTGGTCTAAGCATTGAAGAGATTATGGAGTAACGTCATGGCGGCAAAAAAATTAAAAGTCACTTTAGTAAAAAGTAAATTCGGCAGAAAGCCAGGCCATAAAGAATGCGTTCACGGTTTGGGCTTACGCAAAATTCGTCAATCTGTTGAAGTTGAAGATACACCTTGCATTCGTGGAATGATTAATAAGGCTGCTTACTTGTTGAAAGTAGAGGAAATTTAACATGCATTTGAATACACTGTCGCCAGCAAAGGGCGCAAGAAAAAATAGAAAACGAGTAGGCCGTGGTATTGGTTGTACAGACGGTAAAACGTGTGGACGTGGACACAAAGGGCAAAAGTCTCGCCGTGGTGCTTCCAGAATGGCTGGTTTCGAAGGTGGTCAAATGCCTTTGCAACGTCGTATTCCAAAGTTTGGTTTCAACTCACGTAAAGCGCTAGTTACAACTGAAGTTAGATTAGATGCGCTTAACAAGATTCAAGGCGATACCGTTGATTTATTAGCATTACAAGCGGCTGATTTGGTCACTCGTAAAGTGAAGCACGTTAAAATTATCGGTAGTGGTAAAATTGAAAAATCATTGACAGTACGCGGGTTAGGATTGACCCAAGGTGCAAAAGCAGCTATCGAAGCTGCAGGTGGCAAAGTAGAGGATTAAATGTCAAAAGCAAAGCTGGGCGGATCACTCTCGCAAGGTGGTTTAGGAGAACTTAAAAAGCGTTTACTATTTGTATTTATCGGCATTATTGTTTATCGATTTGGCGCTTATATACCTGTGCCCGGCTTAGATCCAGCCAAGCTTAGCTCATTATTCCATCAACATTCCTCAGGCTTATTGGGCATGTTTAACATGTTCTCTGGTGGTGCGTTGAGCCGAATGACCATCTTTGCGATGGGTATTATGCCTTATATCTCCTCCTCGATTATCGTGCAGATGTATACGCAAATTTCACCTAAATTTCAGCAGCTTAGAAAAGAAGGTGAGGCTGGCAAACGCAAAATGAACCAGTACACGCGTTACGGTACAATTATTCTTTCATTTGCGCAGTCACTATTTATGACTCGATGGTTAGTTCATAGCGGGGTTGTGTTGAATCCTGGTTTGGGCTTTTACTTTATCTCTATTATTACCCTTGTTACTGGCACCATGTTTTTAATGTGGTTAGGTGAACAAATGACTGAACGAGGCATTGGTAATGGTATCTCGCTTATCATTTTTGCTGGTATCGCTTCTAGATTCCCATCAGCTATCGGGCAGCTTTTCCTGCAGGTGAGTCAAGGTCAAATGCAGGTGATTACATTATTCGTTATTATTGCCGTCGTTATATTAGTTACATTAGCGGTAGTATTCATTGAGCGAGGTCAGCGTAAGATTACTATCAACTATGCTAACCGTCAGCAGGGTCGCAAAATGTATGCGGCACAAACTAGCCATTTACCACTGAAAATCAATATGGCTGGTGTTATCCCAGTTATTTTTGCTCAAAGTATCATACTATTCCCTGGCATGGTGGCTAAATTTCTAGCAACCACTAAGGGCTTTGGTTGGCTTAATGATGTGGCATTGGCTCTATCGCCAGGCAACCCCGGATATATCGTTTTATTCGCTATCGCTGTGATTTTCTTCAGTTTTTTCTATACTGCATTGACTTTTAATCCTAAGGAAACGGCTGATAACCTCAAACGTTCAGGCGCTTTTATCCCAGGAATACGTCCAGGACAACAAACTGCGCAGTACATTGATAAAGTAATGACTCGCTTAACCTTAGCAGGTTCGCTATACTTGGCCCTGGTCGCATTATTACCACAAATTTTGATCTCTAAATTTCAGGTTCCGTTTTACTTTGGTGGTACCTCGTTATTGATCGTTGTTGTGGTTGTGATGGACTTTATGGCTCAGGTTCAAGCGCATTTGATGAGTCACCAGTATGAGTCATTAATGAAGAAAAGCGGGTCAAAAGGCTCAAAAATTGGCCTGATTCGGTAATTGGAGAAGAATGATGAAAGTAAGAGCTTCTGTGAAGAAAATTTGCCGTAAGTGCAAGATTATTCGCCGAAATGGTGTTCTTCGCGTTATTTGCGAGGATGCACGTCATAAGCAGAGACAAGGTTGATCTGCTAGTTTTTAATCAGGATGGCACTTGATTTTTGGGGGCTTAGAGGGTATTCTAAGCCGCTTTTTTAGAGAATTATTAGTATCTTGGAGTTAATAAAGAATGGCTGCACGAATAGCAGGTGTTAACATACCAGACAATAAGCACGTTAGAATTGGCTTACGCGCCATTTATGGCATCGGTAATACGCGAGCATTAGACATATGTACTGCAGCTGGCGTTAATCCAACAAGTAAAGTTGCTGAGCTAAGTGAACAAGAATTAGACCTACTTCGTGGAGAAGTGGCTAAGTTTACCGTTGAAGGTGATTTACGTCGTGAACGCTCAATGAATATTAAGCGTATGATGGACATGGGTTGTGAGCGAGGCATCCGCCATCGTCGCGGCTTACCAGTTCGTGGGCAAAGAACAAAGACCAATGCTCGCACGCGTAAAGGTAAACGTAAACCAGTACGCGGTTAGATATTAATATTATTAAAGGGTTAGGCTAAAAGATGGCTTCAAATCGTAAAAATCGAATTGTGACTGAGGGTGTAGCGCACATCCACGCGACATTTAATAACACCAAGATCAGCATCACTGATACGCAAGGTAACTTGCTTTGTGCATCCTCATCAGGTGCTTGTGGATTTAAAGGCTCCAGAAAAGGTACACCTTACGGTGCGCAATTAGCGTCTGAAGCAGCTGCTAAGAACGCCGCAGACAATTTTGGTATGAAACGTATTGCTGTAAAAGTCAGAGGCCCAGGTGCTGGACGTGATTCCGCGATGCGTGGTTTACGAACTGCTTTAGAAATAACAAGTTTTGAGGATAGAACACGTTTACCACATAATGGTTGTCGTCCTCGTAAGAAGCGTAGAGTGTAGGAGTTTATAGTAATGGCTAGATATCTAGGACCTAAATGTCGTTTATCAAGACGCGAAAAAACTGACCTTGAGCTTAAAAGTGGTATACGTGCAATTGATTCCAAATGTAATATCGAACGCACTCCAGGCCAGCAGTGGCAGCGTCGTGGACGTACTACTGACTATGGCATCCAGTTGCGCATGAAGCAATTGATCCGTCGTTATTATGATGTATTAGAGAAGCAATTCCGCAACTATTACAAACAAGCCGATCGTATCAAGGGATCAACCGGTGATAACTTGCTTAGCTTATTAGAAGCACGTTTGGATAATGTAGTTTACCGTATGGGTTTTGCTGCTACACGTGCGGAAGCTCGTCAATTAGTCAGCCATAAATCTATATTGGTTAATGGCCAAGTCGTCAATATTCCTTCTTACCAAGTGCAACCTGGTGATGTTGTTGAAATCCGTAGCAAAGCTAAAGGGCAATTACGAATTAAAGCAGCACTTGATTTAGCACAACAAAGGCAGGCAGTTTCTTGGCTTGAAGTTGACGCAAAGAAAATGGTTGGCACCTATAAGGAAAATGCTGATGTCGCTGAATTGCCATCAGTCTTTAAAGTTAACCTTGTTGTTGAGTTGTATTCCAAGTAAAGGGCATTAACATGCAGAATATTCATAAGAACTTCCTTACGCCTAAGAACATACATGTAGATGCGGTAAACCCTACCTTATCTCGAATTGTTCTAGAGCCACTAGAGCGTGGTTTTGGCCATACATTAGGAAATGCGTTAAGACGTATCTTGCTCTCATCTATGCCTGGTGCAGCGATTACAGAAGTAAGCATTGATGGCGTGCTTCACGAATACAGCTCTATTGAAGGTGTTAGAGAAGACGTTGTTGATGTCTTGTTGAACCTAAAAGGCGTTGCTATTAAGCTTGAGAGCCGTGATGAAGTTACTTTAACTTTACACAAAAGCGGCGTTGGACCTATTGTTGCTGGCGACATTCAAACTGATCATGGTGTTGAAGTCATCAATCCAGAGCATGTGATTGCTCATTTAACGAAAGATTGTGATTTTAATATGTCGTTAAAAGTGTCACTTGGCCGTGGATATGAGCCTGTTAATACACGCTTATCTAACTTAGAGTCGCGCACGGTTGGTACACTTTACTTAGACGCATCTTACAGCCCGGTCATTCGTATGTCTTACCAAGTTGAAAACGCACGTGTTGAAAAGCGTACTGACTTGGACAAGCTTGTTATTGAATTGCAAACTGATGGTACTTTAGATCCTGAGGAAGCTATCCGCAGATCAGCAACTATCTTACAGCATCAGTTAGCAGCTTTTGTTGAGTTACAACATGAAGATTTTATCGAGTCTTCATCGAAAGAAGAACAAGTTGATCCTGTATTGTTGCGTCCTGTGGACGATTTAGAATTAACCGTTCGCGCAGCAAACTGCTTAAAAGCAGAAAATATTTACTATATTGGTGACCTAGTACAACGATCTGAAAACGATCTACTAAAGACACCAAATTTAGGCAAGAAGTCATTGATGGAAATCAAAGGTGTATTAGCTCAGCGTGGTTTGAGCTTAGGCATGGCAGTTAAGTCATGGCCGCCTGAAGATTTACACGATAAATAATTGAAAAGTAATTTGGAAATTTTATTATGAATCATCGTAAAAGTGGTCGTAAATTAGGTCGAAACAGCAGTCACCGAAAAGCAATGTTTCAAAACATGGCTGTTTCATTGTTAAACCATGAGTTGATTAAAACAACACTGCCTAAAGCAAAAGAGCTAAGGCGAGTCGTTGAGCCTCTGATTACCTTGGCTAAAAATGATAGCGTAGCGAATCGTCGTTTGGCATTTAGCCGCTTACGTGATAAAGCTGCTGTTGCTAAGCTTTTTACCGAAGTAGGCCCTAAGAACAAAGAGCGCCCAGGCGGCTACTTACGTATTTTAAAATGCGGCTTACGCTCAGGTGACACAGCACCTATGGCTATAGTAGAACTTGTAGAGCGAGATGAGCAGGACGCTGAAGAGTAGATTAAGCTCTCCTATTTCTTTTTGCTAGCTAAAAGACTTAAAACCGGACCCAGTGTCCGGTTTTTTATTTGGCATAGGAGTGTATACACATACAGGATACCTGTTTAAATCTTAGAGATTTAAGCACCAAGCCAAGCTTTTATTACTCCGTGGGCGCTTCGTAGGGGCGCGGCATGCTGCGCCCGCAAGCATCCGCGGCACCGGAAAATCATTCAGTCACCCTCACCTAAATGGGCACAGCATACTCTGCCCCTGCGGGTTGTAAATGACCAATGTGCAAACTCAGACTAAACACATGCTGCGACCCTATGCCTTTAGGCTGCATAGGTTGTCATTTGCAATATTGTAGTATCTTATTGTAACGTAAGCGTTCTAGTTGATTATTTATTCAGTTTTTCAAGAGATGTGTTAAAAGGTAAAAGAGCCCTGTATTCATCGCTTGTTTTGCAGTCGCGGATACGGTTTAGCATATAGTTAAAGTAGTTTTCTG
>JAUIAD010000032.1 GCA_030425685.1 Gammaproteobacteria bacterium
ATACGGGAAACCCTGATTAATATGGGCAACAGAGTGAGAAAGCTCAGGCAATGTCTACTCCCTATTACTTATAGCCACTATGAAACAAGGGTAAAACCAGTATGGTAAAATTATTAACGGAAAATCACCCCCTGCAGAGGTGTTTTTCTCTAAAAAAGAAAGGCGATATGTAAGGGTTTTTAATTCTCACTTAATGTGTAATATTTTTTATAAGCTGATAGTATCCGCATCGAGAGTGCTCGTCGCTAGTAATATTTGGTGACACTATAGTATGAAGTTAAATGCTATATATTTTTAAAATGCATCGTATAGAGGAGTATAAAGATGCCAGGTAATGATAATGCAAATGAACTTTTGCGGCAGGCGGTGCAAAATGGGGTAGATCACTTTTTGCCGGTTGCTATACAAAGCGGTGCTAATGTTAATGCGCGGATATATTCATCATCTGAAAATAGGGGTTTGTCAGCATTGCGTTGGGCTTTTGATTCAAATAGCGATAAGGTTAGTAGCTTTCCTATGGTTTATTTACTACTGAAATGGGGAGCAGAGTTAGAAGATGAAACTTTAAAAGATTGGCACAAAGTAGTGGCGATAGCTATTGCAATAATCAATGTCGAGGCACAAACAGGTTCTCGTCCAACGCCTGAAAGTTTTCGGCAAGTTTCAAGACGGCCAGAGCTAAGGCAGGCATCGCAGGCTAGCCTTTTTTGTCAGTCGTTTTTGGCTGAAATGAAAAAACGTGACAATCTGGATGAGGTTGACGAGAAGAATATTCAGTTTGCTAAAGACACAAGCGCAATGATTAACAGAATTGCAAAGGGGGTGGATGAAAGGCAGGTGAGTAGTTGTGTTATTCTGTAATGATTCAATATTTTTATAACAGCTGATATCCGAGATGTCTGTTGAAATCTGGGATTCTGTTAGGCGCCAGAGAGCCCTTTATTACGCAGTGGGCGCTACGAAGTGGCGACCGCAAAGAATTGCTAGTGGCTTTTTAATCTTTTTCTTTCGTTGCGCTTACTGCTTCTAAAATTATTAAACTCGTGTTCATTTTCGTTTCCTGTTATCAGGGCAATATTGTGTATGTTGATACGCAATAATTTTTATTAATAACTAAGTGCAGTACGCAATTAGAAAGGTATTAATACTGTATTAATAAATTCAAGTTACAATGGCTTAAGTTTGGGAGAGATGGTCCACTAATTTGGAGTTAATTGTAATGCGAAAGATCCAAGAAAGCATGACGCTGATTGAGTCCGATGGGGCACGTGAAAAATATAAAGAGGCTATTCATATTTATTTGCGATCTACCTTTCCAGGTGTAGTAATCGATATTATAGGTAGTTATCTTTATTATCCAGAAATCTCCCAGATTCTTGCTGTGTCGCCAGCGCAGCGGGTCGAGCTTGTAAAATCTATACCTCCTTTGAGGGTGGCTGTAGCTGGTATCTATCAACAAGCTAGGCAAAGTGCAGAAGAAGAATCAAAGTTAGATAGCAAAGGTGAGGAAAGTGTTTTAAATGGCGATGAGGTTTCATTGACCATGCCTGAAGATATTTTTGCTCAAGATGTTGTTGGGGCGCTGGAACAAAAAATGCGACAGAATGTTGGGTCTGAGGATAAAGAAATGACGTGGATTGGCGCAGTTGAGGCGCAAGTGCGTACCCAAGAACGGAGTAGGCATATTTATTCAGGCGTCAGAGCTTGCGCTCGCTATGTCCGGAACAATCCTATAAAAACAGCCTTTTTTTATTTGGCCTATCTTATTTTCCAGTTTGGGTTGGCTTTTGGTGTTGTCTCTGCTGGAGAAAGTGCGAACCTTGATGGTAATGTTACAGCATTATTGACACTCGGAGCGTTGGTATTATCTTCTGGCATTACACTCCACGTTACCCTGGGTTGCAACCGATCTACTTATGTTAACTTTGCGCAAAATGGCCTAAATAGGCATTTGCCCTGCTTGTTTTCATTCGACACGGTTGAGGAGCAGCGTCTGCGACTTGTTTCTGCTGCAGAATTAGAAGAGGTCCTATTGCCTGGTGAAGAGGATGAGGAGACTTTTGGTATGGATCATAGCTGAACTGAAAACATTGTAGCAACTCGGCCTGGATTCAATTATAACGACAAAATATAAGGAGTGAGCGCATGCGACCTATTACAAAATTTGCTGAGATATCTGAAAGCGAGCATAAGCAGTGGACTGCATTTGATAAGCTGCCTGACGACATCCAAGACGCTTGTGAAGACTGCATTACTCTTGATAAAGTTCAAGAACCGGTGTTGTTGTCATCAGGGCATACGATTAGTAAGGCTCAGTGTGAGCAGCTAATTGAGGCGAAACAAAATAACCCAGTGACGCGAGATCCTTTGCATGCCAACGAGGTTTTTCCAAATAATGCGTTGCAACGATTTATTGAAAAGCCCTTTGCAGGCATTATAGATCCTATTACACAGCAAGCTATTGTTACTCCTGTCTTCTACGTTGGTTGTGGTGAGACATTTGATATTTCAACGCCCATTAATGCTATTAAAGCTCAGTACCCGGCTTTGGATGTATCGCCAGCAAATCGTCGAGATAATTATAAATTAAAAAAAGTAATTATCGCTATCAATAAGCACATTACTGACAAAATGAGTAAAGATGCGCCTGAAGGTAAGGTTGCAAATGCTAATAATAGCAGTACGATGAGTCAGCAAGAAATACGCGAAAAAGAAGAAAAAGCGGATCGATTGTTTGCTGCTAATCGCACCTATGAAGCAAGGATGCTATTAGTGAGCATTGCACAAAGCTATAAAAAAGATGTGGCGAACGCTGCTTCCGCAGGAAGTTTAGCAGTGATCTACCATAAATTAGCTCAGCTTTTTGATAGTCTATCGGATTTTGTACAAGCAAATAAATATTATCGAGAAGCTCTGCGCTATAATCCTCCTCCTATCGCTCAAGCTAGAATTTACTATACATTGGCTAATAAGCACCGCATATTAATATCCGGAGCACAGGCTGCTTTGCATGCCGCGGCAGCACAAGCAGCTGCGCAACAAGGTTTGGTTATTGCGCGCGCAAACTGTGTTCCAGGTGATGCGCAGTGGCAGCTTGTTATCGCAGACTTATATGAGGAATTATTCTATGGTGCTAAGGCTGCATTTAAAAAGGGTTGTCCAGGTGCTACCAAGCAAGCTTCAAAAGATGCTATGCAGGAATATCAGGTATTTTGCCAGACGTTATTGTCACAGCCTGCAAGTAACTCAATGAGTTCGTCTTCAGTAAGTCAATCATCTGGCGTTGCGCAAGCTCAAGAAGAAAAAGTCAAAGAATCTCTGCCTAATTGCATACGTCATTTTATTCTCGGCAGAATGCATCTCGCCAATAAATCGCCACAGGAATCATTGCTTGCTATGGAGCAAGCTTACAAATGCATGCCTAAAAACTTAGGCGAAACAGATCCTCAGTTGGCAATCACCATACTTAAGCAGTATGCGATTGCTTTATGCGAGCAAGTGCTTGTCGGTAGTAATGGGCAGAAGATACCAAAAAATACTAGCCTGGCTGAGTACTTGCAGCAAGTGGGTAGAATAAATGAGTTAGCGACCCATTATGATTCCCACACCTTGGCGTTGCAAGTTATGCAGCAGGCGCATCTTATTGGGCCTGTTGGCTATCAATATCGTAGTGTCTACAATCAGCTATCCAGAATAGGGTTGCGATTAGGCAATTTTGAGCAAGCTATTCAGTTAAAACAAAAATCATTAGCTAAATCGCCAAATGATATTCCGACAATTTTAGATTTAGCCGAACTGCGTTTCAAGCATGCTATTTTAAACTGTAGTTCCCCTAATGAAAAAATGGATTACTTGGAGTTTGCAGAAAATGCGCTTTATCAGTTGGAAGTTTTAAGGCTTCAGGTTTCAGAAAAGGACATTGCTCGCTCTCTAAAAATTGCCATGAAAATTTTTGCCGAAAGAGATAAGTTGCAATCGCAGCAAAGTGCTGTCATGTCTGTCAGTCAAGCTGATCAGAAGCTTTCTCAATCTGACGCGCAGCTCTCAACACTGCAGCAGAAATTGACGGCTTATTTTGACGCTTGTCATCAGAGTGGCTTATCGACTTTTACATCTGGAAAATATGCATTAGCACAGGATGCTACCTATTATATCCAAGTATTACTATGTGCGGATTCTCTGCCATCCTCTTTTCATGAAGCTAGCTTAAATGCTAAGCTGCAGGTTGCACGGTCGCTAATAAAATATTGGCAGATGTTACAGCAGTTCAATGGCAAGGATTTTCTGCCCTCTTGTTTATATTTGCTACGTAAAGTATTTGACTTAAACAGAGGTGTTTTTTTTCAACATTTCTCAATGCAAAAGTTACTGGGATTGCTTGATGTCGATGTATCAGCCTTTTTAGACACCTCTATCCAAGAGCCGCAATTTGCGCCTTTCTTTTGTGAAGATAGAAGTATGCAAAATGCTGGTGTGATGTCGTTTAAAGTGAATGCCTATTTAGATCTGTGTAAGCAGCCAGGTCAGCGTGATATTTCGCTCGAACAGCACGTGAGTAATATTGAGGCGGTAATCTCAGATGTGCAAAAAAGCAAAGAAGAGAAGTCAGGTAATAATACCTTTAAGTTATTAGAAGCGGATCTTAAACAGATGTTTTTAGGTAATAAGTTTTTCCCAAAAGCGTCTGACTTTTTTATCGCGCTGCGTGATTTGGAGCGTAAGTTTCCTGCCAGTACTGGCGTTAAAAATCTATTAACTATGATGAGAAATATTGAAGATGTGCTTTATATCGCAGGCACTTTAGGTATTCGCGTGCTATTGCAACCAGATGATTATTCAGCGAGCTACGCTTCTGGTGCTTATGGGGCAGGAATGTAGTTTGACTTAATGCCGGCTATACTGGCGATTGGCGAATAGGATGGGCTTAGCTAATCGATAGTGGCTGTATTTTTCAGACCAGTAATTCTCATACATGGTAGTAATCGCTTCATAACCCACTTGCTCCGGTATATATCTTGCGAGTGGCGTTAAGTTTCTAGTGCGGCATTGTGCTGATGCTTCATTTGAAGTGGTTTGTTGTAAATTAAATATTCTTTTGTTATAGCAGGTATTATTGCAATAGCCCCAAAGAATGTAGGATTTTTAACGCATTTTTTAGTGTAATATTGGTGTTACCCTGTTCGAAGTTATTGAGAACGGGCTTGCTGACGCCAACAATGACGGCTAATTGTTCTTGCGTTAAGCGCTGCTCTTTTCTACGTTTTACCGCCTCTTTGACAAGGCTTGGCCAATCAAGGCGAAGGTTCCGTTCCATCTTTTTCTCATCATGGTTATTATCTTGTTCTTAAATGCTGTTGATCCCAGGCAGGCTTCAGCAACAGCATTTTCTGCTGCATTAATTTTTTTTTCTAATTGCAAAACAGCCATGTTAATGGCGTCTGCTGATAAAGAGTATTCTTGGCCAAGTTTAATGATATTTCCCGGCTTTAATTTTCCTAGCATAAAGTTAGAGGAGCTGCTGACCGCTAGAGCTACAGTTTTATAATGATAAATAGCAGCAGCAACCTGGTCATATGAAGGCGATAACCGATAGCCTGTTTGGGTTTGTATCATGGCAAAATTTTTGAAATGCATATCGGTATTACCCAGTAATAGCCCGGCTATAATCCTTAAGTACAAGCGATAGCATTCAGACGGCAAGCAGTTATTAGTGGAATCAATAAACTTGGCCATGTCGCGATAACTGCCATTGTATTTATCATCAGATTTTTTACCTAGCATCTGATTAAACTCTTCAAAATGGATGCGGCCATTAACGCTGCGATCAAAGCGCTTGATAATCAGTGCCTGTTGTGAAAAGCCATTTAACTCACTAACAAAAATATCGACTACAGAATCAGAAGGTAGCAGTGCTTTGAATGCAAGGGTGGTCAGGTATTCGTTAATCACTAAATCATCATGCGACGTCGATGGAAACTTCGCTATATGCGTGCTGAGTTCATTTGATGGTTGCTGGCAATCAGGTAAGAGATGTAATCTAAGCTTTGCGGTAGATATAAGCGCGAATGACCGTAAAATTCGCGCTTATACGTTGGTGCTCCCTGGTGGTTTGGCAAGCTAATTGGGTAACTGAATTGTGCCTAAGCCAGAAATTGCTTCGCGCCAAGCATCACAGATTTGGCTATACATATAGTCTGTGGGATGCAAGCCGTCAGAAGTGGTGGCGTAGTGTAAGCTCTCTGCGATATCAGCACTTCTGCCTAAATCACGCGGCAGTAGGTCGCTTGGGATATCACGGATGCGGATGCCGCGTCGCGCAGTGGTGCTAAGGCCACCCGGTGATTTGACCGGTACAACGCCGCGCAAGCTTAGGTAATCCATTTGTAAAAAGCTTGTTTGCTCAATGTCAGCGACATCAAGATAGTTATAGGGATTGCCTATTAAGCGATTATTCGCAGGCCCTAGTCTGCCAGCAGCAATGGCATCAAGTAATTCATCATTAAAAGCAATTCTTGATTTATCAAAGCTCGCTTGCAGTTCTTTTTTCGCATTAAAAAAGCGTGGCATTGCGTTAACGTCAGGCACATTGCCAATAACACAGCGCACCAGTTGGCCTTTGGGGTTGTGCTCTTCTTCAGCTTCACATATTTGTCCGACGAGCTCTGCTGCGCCATCGACAAGTTCACGCGCGACGGTTCGAGCGCCTTCTTCATCACGGGGTGCGGTAATAATATCGTTTGCACCAAACCACACAACGACGAGTACGCTACCAGGCATGGAGCCAAGTGGGCTGCGTCTGCGGTAGAGCCGATCTAATAATGTCGCTCTTTGCGACGTAAAATTGCTAAGAATAGCTTTGGTTACCAGCAAGCTTTTCGGTGACCAGCCTTGTCCGCTGGTTGAGCCGCTAGCAAGAGCGCCACCGACGGCGACATTCATTAGGCCAACGGGAGTATGTTCGTTATAGGAGTTTTTAAGGCAGCCATGTGTACCTTGGATGTAATCTTCGCTATTTGTCCAGGTTCGTCCGCCGCGGCCATCATAGGGACCATAATTCGGGCCAACAATCCCCTCCCAAAAATAGTCTAGCCAGTTTCTACCATCAGAAAAACGACCGCTTTTGTCGGTTCTTGCCGATGGCCGAAAGAGAACCTTCTTCCGCATATTGCCCCAATCACTCAGAGAATCACCCAATACATATATTTTTTGCGCTAACATAAACGACTCCTCTACTTATTTATTTAACCCGAATTTCTACCCATCATGTCAAAACCTAGGTGTAGGTTTTTCAAATGTCATTGTTTGAGGTGCGAGCGACCGTCGCCTAGTATGCTTACTTGGGGTGCAAGGAAGCAGCAGGCTTGCAAAGAAGCTTACACTGTACAATTAACACATGATTAATTTATCTTAACATTAACGCCCGCCAAATGTCTAATATATGATCAAAATAACCCTTGTCCGTCTAAATTCATTTTTTAAGCAGAAAAAGACCTGTTTTCTGTTGCGAGCGCCTAACATGACAATAGCTGACTCCTATACAACGTTAAGTCCTTTTGGCATCTGTAACCTTATGGAGCCAGATGGTAAAAGCTATCAATGTTGGGATGCTGATAAGAGTCAGTGTATTCCTGGTGCTGGGTGTTAATCAATTATTTTTGTTCTGACAGGTGTGGGTATTATCTGCCACTTCTTGCTCAAGTAAGGATTGATGCAGGCTTATCCGGCTATCGATTAGCTCAATCAGGCGTGTATCGTTGTTAGATGCTTTCTTTGCTTCTTGCAGGTACTGCAAATAAGAACGCCTTAGCTTATTTGGACTGCTTGACTCTAGTATTTTCATTTCTTTTTGACTTATTTGAGCCTGTACCTCGTGCCTTAGCTTTTTATCGTCTGCTGGGGTTGGCTCTATGGCTTCTATTTGCTGCTGCGTTTGTTGTGGTAGTGTTAATTGCTTTTCTGAGAACAAAAAATGCAGAATTAGCATGGCTGGGTCCTTTCCTCCGATATGATTTGCAAAATTTGTATCGAGTAGTGCAAGCATTAAATAATTTATGCGACTAATGTCGGCACGATTTTTATTCGCTGTTTTTGTAGACGTTGACCGCGTTATTTTCTTGAATGTAGATAAGGATATGGATTCGCGGAAGTAGCCTATGACAATGTTGGTGACATCTAAAGGCAGTTGTGTCGTGAGCGATTGTAGTAAAATTTGCTGCGCATGTTGTAAGCGACGACTGGCGTCTGAATAGGGCTGACTTCGAAGGTGGTCAACTTTTCTTGCTAGCTGGTTTGTTTTACGTAGCCATAGTTGTTTATCGTTGGTGTTGTTAGCCTGTTTAATGCATGCGTCATACACCTGTAATAAGCGCTCACCATAGGCTGCAAAGCGCTGATCATTCAGCTCATAAGGTGCATCCTGGCATCGTTTGGTTAGTTCTTCTAGTAATAAAACCTGTTGTTTTATGCATAGCTCGTCTTGGTTTTGGTGTAGTTGTGATTCTAGTGCCAGAATGATTTGCTCGTTTGTAAGATCGGGTGAAATCATCTTGTAATAAGGGGTAAGCTCCTGCGGTAGCTTATGGAGTGTTTGGTCAATACCATACTGACGAACTAACGATAAGATCATGCTCATGTCTTTGAGGCGTTGAGTTACCCTATCTTGCATTGAAAAAATATGGACTTGCCTTTTAGGGGTGTTGTAAAGCATTTGCAATGCGGTACTCTGAAAGAGCTTCTCAACCCCTTCGCCTGTTTTTGCTGATACATCAAATACATTTGCATTGTGTTTGCTAGCTAGCTGCCTTACCTCTGACAGCAATTCAGTGCGGACAAAATCAATGCGTTCTGCTTTGGTTAATGCGATGGAGATTTTTATATTTTTGTTAAAAGAATCTATATATATTAAGTAATTAGAGAGGAATGTGATGCTCTTTCTGTCTCTAATATCAGCTGCAAGAATAATAGCTTTTGCAAATTGGAGATGGATTCCCTTAATAATGCGATCTTTACCTCGGCGATCATAGCCACCATGTACCTGAAGTAAAAATTTAATATGTATGCCATTTATATGACGATTCGCAACTTTCGCTTCATAAGGCTCGTCACTGTGAAGCTCAAATGTGTTTTCTGCAAATCGATGTGCTAGTGCTGATTTCCCACTTTTGCCAGCCCCAGCAATTGCTATTCTTATAAAGTGGTCGTAAGGTTTTTTTTAGGCATGGTTCAACTAGGCTCACTTTTGTGTATTTCACAAGGCAAACTATTTATTGTTTTGGTGCTAATAAATGCATCATTTAAGAGGTTAGAATAGGCAATAAAGATTAATATAATATTAAATTATATTTTATTTGGTCAAAAAGAGAGGTTTTATGTGTATAGTTTATACTTTGCAGTTGGGTGGTCTTTTGGTTCTTTAAAAAACCATCAACTCAGAACAGGTATGAGAATTTACTGTCATCTTAAGCTTGGCTCAGGGTCTCTTGATGCTGCTGCCGCGCTAGAAAGATCCCAGCTTGCGCTGGGATGACAGCTCTTTAATGATCATCTTTATGCTCATTCCACCACTTGGCGTCATCAGCACTTTTTTGCGCTTCCTGCTCTCGCCACCATTTAGAGCTATGACTATGGGTTTGATGGTCAGCATCCCATTTAGCATTATCCGCGTTCTTTTGCGCTTCTTGCTCTTGCCACCAGCTGTTGCCATTATCCTGCATGGCTAGTTGAAAACTGTTTGTTTGTGCTTGAGTGTTAATATAGCCTGTAATCGACATAACGCTTAGCCCAATTAGCAGCAGAAATTTAATTTTTTTCTTCATTATTTTACCTTTCTATATCTGAAATTAACTTATGTGCCAAATCTAACTGTATTGGTATAGTATAACACTATACCGATAGTTGCAAGCATTTATAACTTTCAGATAAATGGGGGTTTCGTACTTGTGCGAAACTCCTGATAAATATTTTTAAATTCAGAAGGTTACAGCATAAATGCGGGGGGGTGCTATCAGCCTTTAGTCAGTACCTTTTTTATCCTGTTATTGGGAGGAGTATAACCATAAAGCATTCAGGAAGTATTATTTGTGATTATTATAGGTGGAAACGTAAAAAACCACTTAATTTTCGACTGCTTAATACTTCTTTAATTTTGCGGCGGTAGGCTGTTGTTAAGGAGTTGTAGATAGCAAGAGTTAATTTCTAATTATTAGCCCTTATTTTCTCAGAAAAAGTTGCGATTGCACCTTACGGATACACCAGCGCGCATTGCCAAAGATGGCTATTTGTTATGGATATGTTTAATGACAATTAGAGATATCCATCTATGCGAACTATTGAATACTTACTTCTTCAGCAGAGACTTATTTCAACAAGAAAGCCATCTTCATCTAATGGTGGTGTTGATGATTCGCTAGACAGCAAGGGTGAACAACGAAGCGAGTCTGAAGGTCAAGCTGCTGGGTTAGGTCAGCTACAAGTTAAATCTACTAGTAGCCAGGGTGAGCTAATGTCCTTGGCGGCAGGTGGTGCTGCTGCTGGATTTGCTGCTTATAAGGCGGCATCCATCTTAAAGTTTCGCTATCAATGCTACCACTGCGCGCAAATGATGAATCAGGGGCAGTGGCCGATTATGTCGCCAGAGCAGAAAAAGCTAGCGCTTTTATACTATGACACCGCCTTCTGGAAAGAAAAGCTTGCCTTTGTGCAAGGGTTTCCTTATTGGGTCGGTGCTATTGCGCTATTGCCAGGGATGATGGATACGACCGGTAAGGATTTAACGATACTGCGCGAGTGGGTATTTGAAACGCGACCATATTCACAAAATCGTCAAAAGCATGCAAAAACATGGGATAACATGCACGGCGCCCAAACAGCTCGTTTTGATAGTAAGGTCTTTCGCTTTATTTCAACGGTCAGTTTATTTTGCTTAGGGGCGGTGGCGGTGGCTACTGGTGGTATTGGTAGTAGTCCGTTTTTAGCACATTTTGCTGCGTTGTTAGAATCTACAGCGCTTGGTAGCAGTAGTATTGGTATTATAGTTGGTGGAACTTATTCTGCTTCGGCCGGACAAAAAACAGCAAAAGAGGGCTTTCGTTTCTGGAATAAGCTCCGTTCGGGCTTGCCTTTGCAGGCCGTTAGCAAATTGAATAAGCAACAGCAACGCGTTTTGTGTCATCGATTATCGCTATTTTATTATGATTGGTTGCCTGCTTGGTTTAACAAGGTGCGAATTCGATGGGCTAGTGGTGATAGTTATTTGCCTGCCAAAGCTTGGGTTACAGTTAATGCACCTGATGAGCAGAAAGCGGTTGCCGATAACGTTGTTAGCGTTAATGGTCGATATTATCGTGTTGATAACAAGTTTCGCAGCTATCGTGGTACTGGTAATTTAATAGGGCTTATTGCCGGTGTTACTGCTGGCGCTATGCTTTTCGGGCCCATTGGTGCATTAGTACTAGGTTATTTGGGCTATAAAATTGGCGGGGCTATTGGTGCTTCCGTTTCTTTTTGTCAAAAACCAACGGCTGTTAACCCGAAACTTGCTGCGGGTGGCATTAATCAAGTCCTTTATGAGCGGTTAGAACATACTAAGTTTCAATTAGCGCGCCATAATGCCGTAACACACTTAGTAAAACACTATTATTTAAATACATGGGATAGCTTGGGTGCGGTTATTGCCAATAAGTATATTCGTATCATTCCAGCTTTGATTCTTGGCAGCGCTGCATTAGCGCTTGATGTTGTATTAGTGGTTGTTCGATACCTCCCGGTTGTGTTGTTAAATATAAAAAATTACTTTGGTCATAGCAAAATAGGCGACAAGATAAAGCTTCAATGGAAGGTATTAAGCATAGAAGGACAGACTGCTTGGCGGAATGGTGGTAGTGCTAAAGTGAAATTTGTTGCTAAAACAGTAGCGCTTGCTTTGGCCGGTTTGGTTATCGGCCTGCTTAAATTGCCGAAGGCGGTGTGTGGTGCAGTATTTGCCATTTTAAATCCATTTACGCAAACAGGCTATTGGAAAAAGAAACAGCATTTGCAAAGTGAAAAAAGGTGGTTGAAGAAGGAGTTGCATCAACAGGCGTTGATGGTAGCGCATATGCCTTTGCAGGCGTCTTTAGCAAATGAAGCATCTGATAATAAAAAGCAGCCAAACTCACATGTTCAACGCTATCACACTCACCTAAAAGAAAATTACAAGCGTGACTTTAGACAGAAGAGCTGTTTTTCACGTGGGCTATCTGCATCAACGCTATCGATGTTTGGTGCAGATTCATCTAAGAGAGGTGAAAGGAGGAAAGAGCTAACGGACGCTGGTATTGAAGTTCTGCCTGAGCAAGATGAATCTAGAGCTTCAGGCGAAAGTGGATATGTTTGACTTTAGAAAAAACTTATAGTTTAACGCCAATATAGATAGGTATTTAAATGAAAATTAAAAAAATTATATTCACTGCAGTCACCTTGCTTTTTGCAACATGCGCTTTTGCAGGTGGTCCAACCTTTTCGTTTGCCCCTTTAAGCAATTATTGTGACACGCACGACTGTTCAATATTACCTGAAAAGATAGCCCCTAAAACAGTGATTGTTATTCACGGTATGAACTCGTCGATGGATTCAAGCTCCAATGGTAAGCAATTAAATGGCACCTATGTCAGATTATTAAGTTTTCTAACGGGCCTTGGCAAAGGCGATCCTAATTATCATGTGTATGGCGTTGATTATAACTCTAAAGGTATTCATCCCGGCAGTCAGCCAATTAAATTAGTCGCCTTAACGGGAGACTCATCCTGTAGTGCAAAGGGGGGGTGGCAGCATTGCTGGAAAACGATAGAGCAAAGCGATAACACCTATACGCCATTTAACATTACCATTCGTAATGTTAGCACCGAAGTGCGTAACCTATTAATTAAAGCTGCTGACGATGGTTACATTGCAAAATCTTCTATGCAAGATGGAAAATTAATTAATCCTGTTACCTTGGTTGAGCATAGCATGGGCGGATTGGTAGCGCGTGATTTATTGTATCATGGTGATGGTAATATTACTGGCTATGAAATTTTAAAAGATCATGGTGTGTGGATTAATGAATACGTATCATTAGGCACTCCGCATAACCACGGTTTTTTTGGTATTGATAATCAAAAAATGATTGGTATTACGCAGGGTTCAAACTGTTTAGGATTGCAGCCTATTTTTCAAAAAGCTTCACTGCAAGCGTATCAGTTTTGTATGTTAGAGCAATGGGATAAGGCAGTAAACTCCGGAGATTATCACTGGAAAAATAAGACTCCTATTAGTATATCGAAAGTTGATTTTCCGCAAATTCATTGGGTCTTCGTTTCTGGTCTTGGTGAGCCGCTGCCGTTAGATCAAAGTAAAGGGGATGGTTTGGTTGATTACCGTAGTGCTCAATATCAGCTTTACCCTGGTGACACGACTAAGAGAGCGGATAATAATGTTTACCTTAATGAGTATTTAGACAGCGGTAATATATTGCCATTTTTAGATACCCATATTGGCATCAATGGCATTCCAGGTCAGCGCGGCACCTTGGCTAGTGATGGTGGTGTGATGCCTTATAGCGGCTTTGCTGAAAATAGCAATGTGGTGCATTCTTCCTTGGTCAATGTAGGTTATTACTATGGGGGTGATATTAAAAACGTTGATGATCTAAAGCAGTGTTCTTTTACCGGTAATCTTGATTATGGTATTGCTGCTTGCATTGGATATTTTCAATATGTTATTCCCAATACCAGCTTGTGTGAATTGCCAGGTTACAATAAAGATGCCGCTTATTTTAAAAGAAACCCGCAGTTTTTCCCTGATAATGGGCTCGCTAATTTTGATAAGGTATGCAACTACTGAAATTGGTAAGGGGGTGTAAGGCGGGGGTGTTTGAGCTCTTTAAGGAGTTAAGTTAGCATGCGCATTATAGGGTTGGCTTGCCAGCTTTTAATTTTATATTGCGCTAAGTTAACAGGCTATTTGCTTTGCAAAAGTGCTCAAAGATAATTTTAATTACACCAGTCTAAACAGCTTTGTTAACTCGATGATATTATCCACGCCATATTTGTGACGGCAATTTTCAATATGTTTATTGACAGTGCGATCAGAAATGCCAAGTTCACGTGCAATTTCTTTTGCTGACAGACCAAGTATGGTTAAATACAAGCACTCAATTTCTCGAGAAGTCAAGGTGGTATCATCGGTTGTTGTTTTTTTTCTGTATTCAAGTGTGTATAAAAACCTTTTTTTGTTTTGCTTGGCTGAGCTTAAGTTCTCTGGTGAATTTTCATCAACTTGCATCGTAATGGGCGATGTGCTCATTGAGTGTAGCCGTATAATTTTATCATCTTGCAGGTGGATAACATTGGTCACAATCATTTCGACAATTTTTTTTATCTCATCATCAAATGCTACAAATCTGCTGAGCGTGAATAAGGATTCGTGCTCGAGTAGGTCAAGCTCGATGAGTTCATTTGAAATATTCTGATAGCGTTGACGATTGTATTGAAAGCGTTGTTTCAGGGTGTCTAGATTAAAAGGTTCGCCAAGGTAATAACCACTAAAATTAGGGTGATAATAACGATCAAGTTCCTGCTCTGTTCCGCATTCCCAGAGTTATAGAAGTGACTTAAAAAAGCCAACTGCAGCAATTTTATTCATAAATCACCGTGTTATATATACGTTATTAGCGCGTATTGGGTTGTCTTACTACAAGCTTTATTATCACTCGCAGTTTAGCACTAATTCAACAGACATTAAAATATTGGCGTCTAACTATAATAAAAAAATTGGAGTACAACGTGTCATTCAAACTAAAAGAATTTTTCAAGCTTGTCACCGCGGATAAGCATTTACAAGAAAAACTGTTTAATACCAGCAAGCTTACTGAGGTCAGTGATATTGCAAAAGAGTATGGATATGATGTTGCCGCAAGCGATATTCTCAGGGCGCAGGCAAGAAGAGCGCTATTGATATCAGCAGACGAGCAGCAGATGCTAGCAAATGGACAGAAGGCGGTAACCTGTGGGCAGTGGGGGCGCGATAACAAAGGGTATATTGATTATGCCGGTTACTGGCTCAATCAATTTATTGTTTGGCGTGTTATTTTGCCGGCTAATGAACCAGAGCTGCAAGGATTTATAGAGTTAATAATTGATAATATCGACATCGCTAGAAGGGTGGGGAAATTGCATAGTTGTAATGCCGTTGCAGCCTTTGCTAAAACAGTAAATTTTCACTTTGATGGTGTATTGTTGCTAAAGTACCTTGCTTCGCAAGTGCTAATGCTTGATGAAGAAAAGCTAGCACAATTGCTTATCGGTGGTATGAGCGCCGCTGATAAAACTACCATTGCATCATAAGGTAGGTGGGGGCTTGCGCCCCTCTTTCCTACGCATATAGCGATTTATCCTTAAGATTTCTTTACAATGTAACACGAAAATAATAGCTCATAATATATCGAAACAGTATACTAGGCCCATATAAAAAACAGTAAAGCATCAACTAATAAATAGGGGGCGGTATTTATGGTGAAGATTTCAAGGGTATTGGTTTTAGGGGATAGTTTATCTGACGAAGGAGAAATGTATGGCTCACACCTTGGCAATTTTTTTTCGTCAAAATGGGGAAAACATGTTCCAGGAGCGCCTACCTTTGGTCCGCAAGGTTCTTTTACCAATGACTTGCCGTGGACTGGATACCTGAGAAAATGGTGGGAGGAAGATGACGGCAGTGCTATGAGCAGCAGAGGTCTAGGCCCCATCTATAGAGCGCAATCATCAAGCGCAGTACACAGCCAAAAGTTTGCGCGCCGCGGCATGCAGGTAACGAATACCAGCAGAAGGCTGATGAACTACAGTAAAGGAGGAGCGACCGCGGCGTTTGGTAGAGAAACGCGTGGCATAAAAGGCAATCTGGCGGTGTCATCCTGCAAAGGGCAAATCAGAAAATATCTGCGTGATCACCCAGAAGTGGTTAATGGTCACGTTCCACCGGGCAGCACATTGGTTATCTCATGGTTTGGCGCCAATGACTTGGAGACATTTGGTGGTGGTAACCTTACGATGGAAAAAATAAAAAGAATGGTGTCTCTCTATTGGGTGTCCTTAAGAGAATTGCTAGAAAATGATAAGTCGATTGGGTGCTTGGCATTAGTGACAGTACCTGATATTGCTATTTCTTCTCGTTATACAGTTTTTAAAAATGAAAAAAAACGGCAGTATATTAAAGATTGCTGCAATATTTGGAATAGTGAATTAGAAAAAATGGCAAGAACCATTTCATACAACTATACTAATATTAATACTAGTGTCATTATTTCAGACGAGGTTATGGCCTATATTAGGGCTAATAATACAAGCTTAACTTGGGGTAATACGAGTATGCATCCTAAAAAAAGCATCTCTTGGGGTGGTGGACGTTCACTCCCTAAATTTCGTCATGCAAATTATGATGGTAATGCCGCTAACTTTGATGATGTTCATCCGACCCAGATTATTCATCAAAGCATTGCAGAATATATGAAAGGCTATATAGAAAATTTATCACAGGATTTCCAACAAGGAATGCTTTCAAGCGAGTATTTTCGGTAAAGTGAATAATGCTTGTATTTAATTACTTTATATCGCATCATCAATACATTGTTGAGCGCTACGTATTGCTGCTTGCTCTTGCTTGTTTAATGAATTGCCGCCGGCAAAATACAGCGAACTTGTTGAATTTCTATTAGTGTCAGCGTATAAAAAGCCGCGCAGGTTGTTACGCGTTGTATTGGGTGCCGCACCGACATAATTATCATTAGCTGCAACACGATACGTGAACCGTCTTTTTTCACTGGTTTTTTTGATATAGCGCTTAATAATACTCGAGGACCCCGTTGTATCTCTAACGCCAGCAATTTCCTCATGATTGGCGCGAAATCGATAGATGACAGGATTGCGTGTTGGGTCATATAGAGCTGAAAAGAAAGGGGTTCGTTCACACACATAATGCGTTAGGTGTATGCCGCCGCTATCGGAATAAAACGTTGTTGAATGCACTTTGTTGTTGAATGCGTCATTGGCGCTTAAGTCATGTAATTGCGTAATATTGCTACCGCGATCGCTTGGTCCGCCTGGAACAGGGTCTATATTATAAGTGTAAATAGCCCTAATTTTATTTTTATAGCGAGCTTCTAAGCCCTTTAATTTGTCGATTAGTCTAAAGTTGGTGACGGCGCCCCGGCTCCATCCGCAAATAGTAATATCAACAGTATCGGTAGGATTGTCCATCCAGATAAGGTGCTCTAATATGCGTTCAAGCGCATTCTGCGCATTGGCATCGACGCTATATTCGCCAACACTGCCAACGCTTCCGGCCAGCCAATTAAGGCTAAAATAGCTATTTGACGTTCCAGGCCCGGGGTAATAATGGCTATTCGTACAATTAGATTCACTATGCAGTTGCGCAATAATGCTGTTTTTCGCTGTAATCGGTGAGCTTTTGCCAAACCACGAACGATAATTTTTATTTGCCCATGTACCATCAAAGAAAATTGCGATTTGTGCGTCTGCCATATTTATACCCTTGTTTACTAGCTTTCGTTGATTTAATCACTATAGTAGCGCTTCATTACGAAATATAAGCAATTGTATCATTGGCGATTAAATAGGACGATTAAAGAATTATTGCGGTGAAAAAAATGGAAGTTAATTTGCTTTAAAATCAGTTGGTTGAAATATATTTTTGCATTAAATTAGACTTTGCTGATGATAGTTTTAATCTCAATAATTATCGCTCACCGTTGGCTGTTATTGAGGAGGATGAATTTGAGTAAGTCGTTTATCATTATGTGATTTTCAAAAAAAGTTGCCGGCCTTGCCTATGTTGCAAAACAAGTCAAGACCGGCATGTCGTTTAAAAGCGATCGGCATTCATCACTTTATTCCAAGCGGCAATAAAATCGCTAACAAACTTTTCTTTGTTGTCGTCTTGTGCATATAGCTCAGCATAAGAGCGAAGCACAGCGTTTGAGCCAAAGATTAAATCAACGCGTGTTGCTGTCCATTTTGTCTCGCCCGTACTGTGGTCATGTAGTTCAAAAAGATTGTCAGATTTTTTTATCCAGGAATAACGCATATCAGTGAGGTTGACAAAAAAGTCAGTTGTTAGCGCGCCTTTTTTATCCGTAAAAACACCATGCGCACTTGTGCCATAATTAGTGTCTAATACGCGCATACCACCAATCAGTACTGTCATTTCTGGTGCGCTAAGCCCCATTAATTGTGTGCGGTCTAGTAATAATTGCTCTGCCGGTATGTCGAAATCTTTTTTCAGCCAGTTGCGGTAACCGTCGTGAATGGGCTCTAGTACAGCAAAGGATTGTGCATCGGTGTCAGCTTCGCTGGCGTCTCCCCGCCCTGGCAAAAAGGGTACGGACACATCAAAGCCTGCAGCTTTAGCCGCTTTCTCAATACCAATGTTTCCTCCCAGGACAATAATGTCCGCAAGGCTGGCGCCAACTTTCTCTGCGATGGGTGTTAAAATATTTAAAACGCGTGCTAGTTTATCAGGCTCGTTCCCTTGCCAGTCTTTTAGTGGGGAGAGTTGAATGCGAGCGCCGTTAGCGCCACCACGCATATCGGAGTGACGAAAGGTTCTTGCGCTATCCCATGCAGTGGTGACTAAGTCGCTGACAGAAAGTTCGCTTTGATGAAGAAGTTTTTTTGCTGCTTCAACATCGTAATCGCTATTTCCTGCTGGAATAGGGTCTTGCCAAATAAGGTCTTCGCCTGGAATATCCGGGCCAATGTAACGAGCCTTAGGTCCCATATCGCGATGGGTCAGTTTAAACCAGGCACGTATAAAGGTTTTTTCAAAATACGCAGGATCTTCGCGAAAGCGCTGTGAAATTTTGCGATACTCTGGATCTTTTTTTAATGCCATATCTGCATCAGTCATCATGGGTTGATGACGAACCGAGGGGTTTTCGACGTCAGTGGGTTTATCTTCTTCTTTAATATTTACTGGTTCCCACTGATGGGCTCCGGCGGGGCTCTTTTTTAATTCCCATTCATAATTAAAAAGTAATTCGAAATATTCGTTATCCCAACGTGTTGGATTCGTTGTCCATGCACCTTCAAGGCCGCTGGTAACCGTGTCTCGGCCGATACCGCGTTTTGTTTTATTGAGCCAGCCTAGACCCTGGTCTTCAATTGGGGCAGCTTCGGGGTCTGGTCCTAAAAGGGCGGGGTCGCCGTTACCATGTGTTTTGCCAAAGGTATGACCGCCCGCAGTTAAGGCTACCGTTTCTTCATCATTCATGGCCATGCGAGAAAAGGTCACACGCATATCTTGTGCTGTTTTTAAAGGGTCAGGTTTTCCATCGACACCTTCGGGGTTAACATAAATTAATCCCATTTGCACAGCGGCTAGTGGGTTTTCTAGGCTGTCACTATTATTATTAGCATAGCGATTTTTATCTAGCCATTCAGTTTCTGAACCCCAATAAATATCTTTTTCTCCATGCCAAATATCTTCGCGGCCAAAACTAAAACCAAACATTTTTAGCCCCATGGATTCAAATGCCATATTGCCTGCAAAAATCATTAAATCTGCCCAGCTTAATTTATTGCCGTATTTCTTTTTGATGGGCCAAAGTAAACGGCGCGCCTTATCAAGATTGCCATTATCTGGCCAAGAGTTTAGAGGTGCAAAGCGTTGATTGCCAGTATTGCCACCACCGCGACCATCGGCTGTGCGATAGGTGCCTGCCGCATGCCAGGCCATGCGAATCATTAAGCCGCCATAGTGCCCCCAGTCGGCTGGCCACCAGGCTTGGCTGTCAGTCATCAGTGTTTTTAAGTCGTCTTTTAAAGCATCAACATCTAGCTTTTTAACTTCCTCGCGGTAATTAAAATCATCACTCATGGGATTTGTTTTTTTATCATGTTGGTGCAGAATATCGAGTTTAAGCGCATTTGGCCACCAGTCCATAATGGATTGATCTGAAGAGGTGTTGCTGCCGTGTGTGAAGGGGCATTTTGTTGTTGTGTTCATAGTGTCCTTACCCGGTGTTGTATTATTGAATATGTCGTGCAGTTAATTGCAATCTACAGATCATGATCGATCTTCTGTCTATGGGTCAAGCTTTTTTTGATCTGCTCATTTGCTATCAGTCAGCTTGAGTTAATAATGGGTGATTATAGTGGGAATAAGGAGGGGTAATAGTCTTCCGGGAGGCATATTCGTTAATACTAGGCAGGGGTATACAATATTAATACAAAAACGGCATGTGTGAGGGGTTTATTGTATAGAGTGTGTATGAAATTGATCTAGGTTAGTAGCTGTTTTTTTATTGATATCGCTATAATAGCCAGCTTATTGAGTAGTATTAGGGTTGGCACAGTAATGTTGTTGAGAGTAAGGGTTATCGTCATTTTAATGGTGATGGTAAGTAGTTTTGCTGCACAAGCTGCAGTAAAGCCGCAAGATCCACCCGTGGTAAAAGTCATTCAGTTACATCATAAGAAGATCCCGTCTTCAGTTATTGGTTATGGTGTTGTTAAAGGCTATCATTCCTCGCAAATTATAGCGCAGGCGAATGGTGTTATTACTGGTATGATCTTTACGCCTGGTCAGCAGGTAAAAAGTGGTGAGGTAATATTTAGGTTGCATAACAATGATTTAGAAAACAGACTTTCAAAATTAAAAGCAAAAACACAATTATCAAAAAATTATTATGATCGAATAAAAAAAGTAAATTCAGTTGTTCATGATGTTACATCACCCTATGATATGCTGAAGTTAAAAAATACCTATCAACAAGATAATGCTACCTATCAAGATGCTTACCGCTTATCTAATATAAAATCGCCAATTAATGGGGTAATTACGGCGAGTGAGTACCATGTTGGCGACTATGTAAAAGAGGGGGCTGTGCTTGCAACGGTGGTAGATAATCATCACCTCTATGTGCAATATGAATTGCCTAGCCGCTATAGAAGCAAGCTTTGCACCGGACAAAATATTACATTTTATCTTGGTAATGATAAAACTTTTTACCGCGGTAAGGTTAGCTATATTTCACCGTTGCTAAATGCTAGTGACGGCAATATCGAATTAAGAGCCGCTTTGGCACAGCCTGATAATCTGCAGGAAAATCAATTTGGTAAAATAGTTGAAATGCTAGCAGATATTCATGTGTTTATGCCAGTTCCACAAAACCTTGTAAAAACAGATATGCTGGGTTTTTATTTGTATATCGTTAAACATAATAAAGTTGAGAAATATTATTTTAAGCCGCATGGGATTACAAATGCAGGAAGTATATTGGCTGCTGATATACCAGAAGATAGCTTGATAATAAGTAACAATGATGGCGAATTAAAAGAGGGTGAAACAGTAAGGGTCGAGAAGTCATGAATTGGGTCGCTACTTGTATCAGAAATAAATTGATTATCTATATTATGGCGGTCGTTGTTTGTATAGCCGGGTTGTTTGTTTTATATATTATTCCAGTTTCACCTTTTCCAAGTAGTAGTTTAAATCAAATTAATGTCAAACTAATCTACCCTGGCGCTAGTGCGCAAACAGTGCAGCAGCAGGTAACAGACAAAGTGGTAAATGCGCTGCAGTCAGTGGAGAATATACAGCAAATTAGTGCTTATTCTCGTTTTAGTGAAAGTGATATTAGTATTAAACTGAATTCGATAAAGAATAATAACATGTTGCAGGCACAGCTTAATATTAGTCGCGCGATTAGCTCTAGTCATCTGCCAACATCAGTATCACCACCGAAAATTGATGCGGTAGGGCAAATATCGGGTTTGGTGAATTATGTCGTTAGCTCGGATAAATTAAGTGCCTTTCAAATTAATAATTTTATTAAGCGTTATTTGTATCCAAAGTTTAACAGTTTGCCGCAAGTGACAGTGTTAATGAATCAGAATGATTCGGTGGTCAAAATTGAAATCATTCCTGAAAAGATAGCGCAGTACCACTTGGATCCCGTCGCGGTCAGTCAACGGATTGATAATAGTTATCAAGCGAGTCCTTTGGGGAAAATGTATGTGAGTGATCAGAGCTATAATTTATCCCTGCAAGGCAGTATTCATAACCTGTCACAGTTTAAGAAGCTTATTGTTGGATATACAAAAGGAAGTAATGGACAGCCCATTTTTCTAAAAGATATTGCACATATCCGTTTTGAACCAAGAGAGCCTGTTGCTACTAGTTTTAGTAGCTTTAATGGAAAAAAGTCACACCGCCTGGCTTTAGTTACAGATGGTAATGCTAATCCATTTAGCGTATCAAAGATAACGCATCAGTATGTCAATAAAGTTGCACAGCTATTACCGCGTGGTTCAACAATAACCTCAATGTTTGATACCGCGCAAGATATGCATGCTGCTATTAGCGAAGTTATTTTAACGATTGCTATTTCTAGTCTATTGGTACTATTGATTGCATTAGTATTTTTAGGAAGGTTGCGCACGACATTGATACCGATCGTTACCATACCAATTTGTTTGCTGGGTACAATGATGTTTATTCAGCTATTAGGTTTTAGTATTAATTTGGTGACGCTATTGGCTATGGTTATTGCTGTTGGTTTGGTGGTAGATGATGCCATTGTTGTCATTGAAAATATTACTCGTTATATCGAGCAAGGGGAAGTCAAAAGGCAGGCTGTTATAAAAGGTACCGCCAGTATTGCCATAACAGTTATCGGTATTACCTCTACCTTATTGGCTGCTTATATTCCCATTGCTTTTTGCGGCGGCCAATTGTCAGCCATTATACAGAGTTTTGCTTTTACCTTAGCATCGGCGGTGTTTATATCAGGTATTGTTGCGTTAACGTTAACCCCTGTAATGGCTATTGGTTTGGTGGTGGATAAGGAGCCTTCTCGTTATCAATTAAATTTTGAAAAATTATTGGGAATCGTTCTGTCGATATATCAAAGGATGCTTAAGATAATTTTGCGCCACCCTTATAAATCGTTATTGCTTGTTGTTAGTTTTATTATAGTTGCAAGTTATGCTAGTTTGCATTTGCCAAAGTCTGCTTTTGCTAAGGATCCCAGTGGCGTTATTATGATTATGCTCGATGGCGATGCGCACAGCACAGTGGCTAGTTTGCAAAAAAAATCATTAAAGTTTAAATCTTTCTTAAAGCGACCTTTTGTAAAATATTATGATTTTTCCATTAATAAAGATCCTGTCTCTGGAAGGTTGGCGGGTTGTCTTAAACTGCAGTCTAAAAAAGAGTATTTAAGTAGGAGTATGTCTTTTGCTGATTCTGTTAATCAATATATTAAACAGCACCATATTAAAAATGCTTATGCGAACTTTGGCAAGGTTGCCAGTGTCGGTGGGGATTTTGATGTTACTTTTGAGCTTTATGGGGGTAAAGATGAGCAGCAGTTGAATAGTATAGCGCAAGTGATCACTGCGGCTATGAAGAAATCACCCTTGTTCTCAACAGTTAATAACAGCATTGAGTTGCCTAGCAAACAAATTATATTTAACATTGATAAAGTTGCAGCTGCCAAGTATGGTATTTACCGCGATGATATTGCGCAGTTGCTATCTAACTATTACGGTGGGTATACGTTAAATAACAATATGACAATTGATGGTTTAAGTGTTCCTATTGTTGTTCAGTTGGATAATAAAGATTTAAAAAACACACTGGCGATAGAAAAATTGCAAATAAAAAGCCCGCTTGATGGTAGTTTTCATCCTTTGCATCAATTTATTGCTCCACAATTAGTAACAAGGCCAACGGTTATTAAAAGCTTTAATAATCTACCGGCTGTTGCAATTAATGCCAACCTTGCGAAGGGGTATTCGTTATCGCAAGCTATTCCCTACCTAAATCATCTGCTCAGTCAAAAGGCCTCAATGTTGCAATACCAATACCAGGACAATGCGCAGCAATATTTGGAAAATAATCATTTGACGTTGTTTGTTATTGCTTTAGGTATTTTGTGTGTTTATTTTATTTTATCGATACTTTTTAAGAGTGCTATTGATCCCTTTATTATTATGTTAACGGTTCCTTTTTCTATTGTTGGTGGTGCTGTTTCTTTATTTGTCGTTGATGGTTCGCTTAATGTTTTTAGCGCTTTGGGCTTAATGACATTAATTGGTTTGATCACAAAACATGGCGTTTTGATTGTCCAGTTTGCTAACCAGGAATTGAGAAAAGGTGTAACTGCTATGCAAGCGGTAATAACAGCGGTTCATCATCGTTTTAGGCCTATTATGATGACTACATTGGCGATGACCTTGGGGGCAATCCCATTGATGATTGGTCATGGTTTGATGTATGTGTCGAAAAATAACTTAGGCATAGTGATCATTGGTGGGCTGTTGGTTGGTACTTTTTTCTCATTATTTATTGTTCCGTTGACCTATTGTCTTTTAAAGCAATGGCGCCGTGGATCTTAACCTTGAACTGTTAAAAATACTGATATTGTTATATTCTTAATATAATGCTTAAAGCTGTAAGTATATTATGTTAATCAATATAATAGATTGAAAATTATGAATGCTGATATAACAATATTAGTGGTTGAAGACAACAAAAAACTAGCCAGCTCCTTGTGCGAGTTAATTCAAAAGCAAGGTTATTGTGTTGAGCTTGAGCCCCGTGGTGATAAAGCCGTATATCGTATCCTGCGTGAAAAACCTGATCTGGTTATTTTAGATATTATGCTGCCTGGTATGAATGGTAAGCAAGTATGTCACACTGTACGTAATGACTATGCAGGTAAAATACTAATGTTAACGGCTTTGAATGATATCGACGATGAGGTGTCTAGCTTAAACTTAGGCGCTGATGATTTTGTCACTAAGCCGGTTAAGAGCGAAGTTTTAATGGCCAGGGTAGCTGCCTTGTTGCGTCGTCCCGCTCTATCCAACGCCATTGATAAACTCAAATTTGGTTGTTTGACTATCGATTTGCTGAAACAAGAAGTTTTACTAGCGCAGCAACACATTGAATTGAAACCAAGTGAGTATGAGTTGCTCGCATTGTTGGCTAATAATTATGACACTCCTTTGGATCGTAATAGCATTATGATGGCGTTACGTGGGCGGACCTACGATGGTGTCGATCGCAGTATTGATTTGCGCATTTCCTATTTACGTAAAAAATTACAGGATTCAGTAGATAGTCCTTATCGAATTAAAACAGTGCGGGGTAAGGGTTATATGCTGGTGTCTACAGCCTGGGAAAACAATGAATAAACTACTTTTAAAAACACTGATCGGCGTGATGTTATTTGTCGCATTATTAATTGCTGGTTTATATTATGTTGATTATCTTATTATGCAGGTAGAGCTCGGTCATGAGAGAGAATTTTTAGATAAAGGCATATTGCCTAACGTAGAAAATTATTTAAAAAAATATCCACAAGTTGAGTGGAATGGCGTGTTAAGTAGTATTCAACCAAAATATGGTGCCAAGATTCGTATTATTAATATAAAGGATGCCAAGCTTTCGCGCCAAGAGCAGAAAAAACTGCAGCGTAAAGGTGCTGTTATAAAGCACTTTGGTCATATTCGTTTTCTCGGATATGGGCTGGACAATGGGGTGGAATATAAGCGTATTGAAAATAGTAGTCATGTTATTGAAGTGAGTCCTGGCGTCACGATGCTCGAAACCGTTAATTATGCAATGTCATGGATGTATAAATTAACATGGTTGAGATTAAATGCTACACCACACCAAGATTGGCAGCGTGAGATGGCGAATATAAGAGCGCAATACCTATGGCCTTTGCGCCTTGTTAATAAAAATAAAGAACGGCTGCCGCAGGAAACTTTGCAGCAATTGAAATCATATCCAGTCGCTTATTTGCCACCCAAAAAAGGTTTTGTTTATATCTTATATTTTCGAACCCCTTTGGAAAGTACTTTAGTTAAAGTGGGCCCTTTAAAATATCCTTGGGTTAGGGTGCATGGTGATTTAGTTTCAAATAGTTACTTAGTGGCTGTCTTTATTATCGCAACTATTCTATTAACATGGGCTTTTAGCCGCAATGCCAGAAAGATATATAAAATCACCGAAGAGTATAGTAGGGGGCATTTTACGTATCAAACAAAGTTTTCACGCTTTTCTAACCTCTATGGTGTTTATGAAAATGTAGTTGTCATGGGTAAAAATATTGAATCGTTAATAAAAACACAACATAATTTAACTCGTTTTGTAGCACATGAAACTAGAACGCCATTATCAACAATGCAATTTTCGTTGGATGTGTTAAAAGAAGAGAAACCTTTATCGCCAACGGCTAAAGATAAAATCGTTAGTATGCAAGAGGATATTAACGATCTTAATACCTTAACGCGATATTTTATTTTATATTCACAAAGTGCAACGCAAGAGTTGCGCATTAGCAAAGAGCCAGTGTGTTTGTACACATGGTTGGAAAATATTGTCAAGCGTTATCAAACGCCCACTATAAAGGTTGCATTAACAGTCTTGGGTTCTAAAGAATCTGTAGTTGCTATTGATCCACGCTTATTCAAACATGTTATCGATAATTTACTGACAAATGCGATTAAGTTTGCAAGGCGAGAAGTTGCCGTCAGTATTTCCTATTTAGAAAATACTGTAATAATAAAAGTTGATGATGATGGCGAGGGCATCCCTAAAGCAGAAAGAAAAACTATTTTTGAACCCTTCGCCACTTTAGATTCTGCTGGTGATATGGGTAAGCATATTGGCTTAGGCTTAGCAATTGTAAAAGCAATTGTTGATTTGCATGGCGGTCGGGTTACAGTTGCGGAGTCGTCTTTGTTAGGTGGTGCGCAGTTTAGGGTGGAGCTTTGATCAATGTTATGGAAATATTAGTGATTTATTGCTTGAGGGAGCGCAATTTTTATAGTCTCCCTGTTAGTTTTTATGCTTACGGTCGATGTGACCACTGTGTAATTTCAAGTAAATATTGAGAGATAAAATTACTGAGCAATTTTAATTTGTAGCGCGTGATGTTGTTAACTACTTTTCTTGGTCGGCATTATTTCCTTGGGTGTTAAAATCGCCTACCCTTCTATGGTGTGACACCAAATAATTTTTAATTAGGTGTGTTTTTTTAAATATAAACTTGTTCAACATTGACATATCTTATTGATGTTGCTAGCTTAAATAAAGTATTACAGAACTGCTGACCGCAAGATGTATTCATTAAGAAAATTTATTATATAAATAAAGAAGGAACTTGATAATGAAAACTGCCAGTCAAACTGTAAATGTGATTAAAGCTCATCTGGTTGAGCGTAAAAAAAAGTGGCTTGCCGCATCGTTAGTATGTAGCATCCTGTTTGTGTCGCCTCAGCTTATTGCGGGAAGCTCTCGCTCTGTCTCTGTGCCGCCTCCGCCGCCACCATCAGCTACTCAAGATTTTTTTGCTAATACAGCTTTTACTGCTGTTGCTGCCGGTGGAGTTGCATTCACTACTACCGCTCCTCTTAATGTTGCTGGTGTTCAAAGAAGCAAGGTTACCAATGCAACATTTAACTGCACGGCTGATGGCTCAAATCCAGCTACGCAGGTATGGTGCTACAACCCTGGTAACCCTACAGAAGACTTTACAACTTGTATCGACCAATCGGGTACTTCTACCATGGTACATGACCCTTCGAGCACGCCTAATGCAATATGTGCTACGCTAAATGGGGGGACGTCTGTAATGGAGAATACTGGAGACGTGACTGCGTGGTACACCAATTCCTAAAGATCATACTTAGTTCGCAACCCTTGGATTGTTGGTGCTTATTCAAGGGTTGTGTTGAGACTTTGAAAAATATCAAAAATAGTAACTGCCCACTTTGCTAGCATTTATTATTGTTGCTCTCAGGTAAGAAGCATTAGTTGAATAAGCGGAAGTGCTAGATATGTATGCTGTTTAAGATCGCCTGCACTGTACAGATGCTCGCAAGAGTGATTAAATATAATAGTGTTGCTAGAAAAGCTGCGTATTATCTATGAGCAATTCTCAAGGATGAGAAAGTCAAATAATGCGCGTTATTCCACGACTTGGCTGGAGAATCTGGCAAATAGTGCCGAATGCTGTGCTTAAGCTACAGTATGGCAGTGGTGTTTAATTGCCACGAATAAGCTTAATCAAGTGCTATTGGAGAAAGGAGCCTGCTATGCGCTTTATTAGAAAGGATATTGTTTTCACACTATCGGTTAGTTTTTTTTCTGTGTTAGCCGTGTGCCCCGCTTTTGCTGGCCCGCCGCCGCCAGTGCATAGTGGCTCATGCGCTGGGGAGGCGACACCTGCAGATTGTGCGGCTAAGTATGGCGTTATAGTTAGCCTTAAAGCTGGTCTTCAATTTACTTTCAATTGCTTTAGTGGCGAGAATGATAAGGCCTTTATATGTATCTCTCAGGGGAATGGTACCCCCTCCCTTACCTGTAGTCCAGGTGGGGGGCTTATCAGCGCAAGTTGGCCCTACGCTGGTGGCATGAGTTCTAACGAAGTGTGTTATGGTGTTGTATCTATGAATGAGACTGCGACTAACCCTAACTTATCTGGCTTTTAAGGAAGAGGAGCTCGGTAGTTTAAAGTTTCGCTCTGTTGATCTAGTGTTTTTTATCGTCCTTGCTGCTGACTGCGCGTTGCACAAGGGTAAACTTTATAAAGTCTTTTTAAGAGGTAGGATTTTTCTGCGTATTATTTCAAGTTAGGTGTTGTGGGATTTGACACTTTCCTCATTAGTGGGAACGCTTTAACACCTTTTTGATAAGTTTAATCGGTTGAGGTAAGGCTGAAAGGAGGCTGAAGTTGCTAGGGAAAGATCTTATCTTCAATCTCTACTGGCCAGGATTCTACCTTAAGAGCTTTGCAAAAAAGTAGTGTAATTATTTCAAAAAACTGCTTCTAATCTCGCCACTAAGAGCAACCACTATAGAACCCACGGACCTCACCAACATCCATCATCCCTGTTCCCCCAAAAGAAATACAAATCGCATCAGGGCTGCTATTAGGCGTATGAGCTATTATAGTACCCACTTGATCAATACAGCTGTTAAAGTTTTGTGAGGAAGTTGTTGTATAACACATTACTTGGAAGTCAGCTTTTGTGGTGGCATGGCAGTTAAAGCTTGCGTAGGGCACAGTGCTTAATGGTGTGCTACGCACAGTCTGATTTGCGAGCTCTTCAATGGGTGTGGTGGTGTTAACAAAGGCATTACTTGCTTCAAAATACCTGCATTGGTCTCCGCCTCCGCTGCCACTTCCGCCACTATCATCGCCACCAGTTGGTGTTCCTGGTACTCTTCTAGCGTTTCCAGTAAGTGAAAAGAGAGAAAGAATAACGATCCCTATAGCACAGTTCCATCTATTCATGATCATCCTATTAGTTTTCAGAAAACTAGCATCTTCTATGTGGAAAAATGTAATTGTACCCTTAGAATTTAAGTAAGACAACCTGGTCTAAGGTTAAGCTTATAAAGGCAGAATGAGAGTTACAATACCGGGCAATGCCTCCTATGCCTCTTTGCATTATTCTGTCAGCTGTCTAGGAGGACGTTTATTTTCGACTGCATATCTATGCAAGCTTGCATTTGAGTCATAAAAGGCATTGTCCGGTATTACTGAAAAGTTTTAGAGAAAGGCCTCAAAAGCGACGCCCTGTATGCAGTTCTACTCTAGCATGGTAAGAGAGTCGTGAGAGAAAGTAAAAAGTAACAGCGCAGTCATAGGCATCCCGTTGGTACCCTCGTGAGCACCTTGGATTAACTTAACTTTGTTATATCACGAATATATTTATAACCACTTTCACCTTGTAAGTCACGACCATTAACGTAATATCCTTGGCGTTGATTAAAAGGGTTTGTTGAGTAGCTCAAGTAATTTGCTATTAGTTTGCTAAGCTCATAATGTGAGAGCCACGAAGGGTTTAATGCATGGCGATTTGTAGTGCACCCCTAAAAAACCGGACCACTTAATTTAATAAAAATTGAACTAAGTGAGAAAAAAATGACGGAAGAGAATTTGATTGTACGCAAACCCCGAAGGCATATCAGACGAGAAGAAAAAATTACTATTGTAGAGGCCAGTTTAGTGCCGGGTGTCTTGGTAGCTGAAGTTGCCAGACAATATAATGTAGCAGCTAGTAGTGTGGTAAAATGGCGTCGTCAGTATCAAGAAGGTGCCAGAATGAGCGTTTCAAGTAAAGATGATGTCGTGCCAGCCAGTGAAGTCAAAAAGCTTAAAGCTAAAATCAAACAGTTAGAGCAGCTGCTTGGCAGAAAAAGTGTGGATGTTGAAATCCTTAAGGAAGCAATTAAGCTTGGTCGGGAAAAAAAACTGATCTCGCGGCAGCCCTTGCAAGGTCTAGACGATTTCGAATAAGAGCCGTAGCCCGAGCACTTAATGTTGCTCGGTCAAACCTTATTACCCGTTTAGACAAGGATAAAACAATGAAATTATATTCACGGCGATCATCACCAATATTGCCAGACGACAAGCTATTAAGCCTAATTAAAAAGGTACTAGAATCACGGCCAACTTATGGTTATCGAAGAGTGACAGTATTAGTTAATCGTGACTTGAGCCTATTAAAACAGCCTAAAGTAAATCATAAGCGTATTTATCGCATTATGAAAAAAAATCAATTATTGTTAGCCAAGTACGGAAAACGGCCTGTTCGAGTTCATGATGGAAAAATTATCACGCTTGCCAGTAATATGCGATGGTGCTCAGATGGTTTTACTATAGTATGTGATAATGCAGAGCGTGTTCATGTCGCATTTGCATTGGATACGTGTGATCGTGAAGCTATGCGATATGTAGCATCAACAAAAGGCATTGATGGTGAAATGATACGTGACTTGATGACAGAGAGTATGCAATATCGTTTTGGCTCGGTTAATCACTTGCCAAAACCCATACAGTGGCTGAGTGATAATGGTCCCTGCTATGTGGCAAGGGAAACAGTGAAGTTTGGGCGAGAGCTTGGATTTGAGATGTGTACCACTCGACCTTACAGCCCTGAGTCGAATGGTATGGCTGAAGCCTTTGTAAAAACATTTAAACGTGATTACGTGTGGTTTGGTGGCCTGAGCTCAGCGCATGCTGTAATGCAACAATTACCTGCATGGTTTAAGGATTATAATAATCATGCACCACATAAAGGCTTGAAAATGAGGTCGCCTAGGCAGTATATTGCAGCGATGATGGGCTAAACGTGTGGTCCGGTTTTAGGGGGCAACTCCACTGAATTGCACCCTAACGGGCACAGGCCATCCATGCGAGCTAGTCTCGCATAGGCGAAATATAACCAGGGAGGAGGTTTGCACTGAAAGTGCGAAACTCCTGATAAAAATGAAGTTAATTATTTGTTAACTAAATCTAGATAAAAACTTAATGTTAAGAGTCTTTATTTGGGGAAAAATAGTATAGATTTTAAATATCAAAATGAGTTATTATGTTGCGCCAAAAATTAATACAGCAAGAGAGGTGCGCAGTATGAGAGGTCGGCTGCTTCAAGTAGATTCAGAAGCATTTGTAAGAGATGTATTGAGGGATGATCCTGTTAGCACCAAAAACATAAAGCAAGGGAGTGACGATATTACTATAGAGGGTCTAGGTAGTTTTGGCCTTTTTCCTAATGAAAATAAAGGTGAAGGTGTGACTTTGTCTGCTGTATTGGGTAGCAAAGAGCGAGAAGAGCTAGCTTTGTCTTTGCTTAATAAATTTGAAAAGAGTGCAGAGCCCAGTGTAAAACTGTATGCACAACACATGGCGCATATCATCAATACGTCTAAATCACTAACAGATAGCTTGGCAAGAGCCATAAATAAATACCAGGCGGTTTGTATGAAAGATGGTAGTGATTGCTCGAAAGCCTTTGTTTCATATGTGATGGCAATGATTATTGTTTTGCAGAACGGTTCGACGCATAATGATAGCTTGCCATCGGAGGAGAGGCTCGTTCAGCCGTGCATATAAACCGGTGCCTTACTTTGCTGCGCCGCAAGCTTATCCCTAGAAGCTGTGGGAAACTCTGTGCAATCACCTGAGAATAGTGTCTTACTAATTGCAATAAAAAAATTTTATAGGTACAGGAAGAATATTGGCGCTTTAACACGATTAAAATTGATAATGAGCTCAAGTGCTTTAAAACACGGTTTTAAACAACTCTGTTTATCAGTTGGTTTAATCACATTAATTCAATCTTCCGTATTAACTATATTAGGTTATACCGCCTTAAATGAATTCTTTATTATAATAAAGTGCGTTTATTGCCAAGGCATAAGCTTTCGTCATTAATATAAGTAAACTACTCATTAATGTTTTTGCATTCTTAAATAATGCGTTTCAGTAAGTATTTTTCAAAGGAAATTAGCTCTGCAGGGGATGATTTTCCGTTAATAATTTTACCATACTGGTTTTACCCTTGTTTCATAGTGGCTATAAGTAATAGGGAGTAGACATTGCCTGAGCTTTCTCACTCTGTTGCCCATATTAATCAG
>JAUIAD010000066.1 GCA_030425685.1 Gammaproteobacteria bacterium
TAGTATTCGTGCGGACTTCTAGCTCTGCCTGTGGAGATAACTCTGCCATGGCATCTTTTTGTGATTTTGGAATGGGTTCATCTTTCTCTATATTAGGTACAATACCCTCAAGATTAATACCCGATTCTACGTCGTGTTCAAATTCGTTTGACATGTGTCGCTGTTTACACCTTTGAAATTGCAGCTAATAAATTGAATTGTAACATAATAATATAAAAAGAGTATAATAGTAAAATGTTTGAGTGGGTCTTATATTTATATTTAGAGAATGATCGACAGTACATAGGTAACTTCGAATCCTGCGCTCACGCCCATCAATATTTCCAAGAATGTGTACAAGGTGAACTTAAACAATGGTCAACCGCATGCATTCATCAAGACTATTTATATTTACCAGAAGGTTTTACTCCAATACATCCAAAGTCATGCCTATAGAGTGGAAAGATACAGAGTTTGGTCCAATCAACCTATGGTCTTTAGGTAGGGCTCGTTCATGAGTTGGTATTTAATTGTAGCCGTAGGTCTTATTTACTTTGCTGTTAGTATTGAACAGTTTATTAAAGGTAATGCTGCGTTAGGCTATATGTATTTTGGTTATGCTTTTGCAAACATTGGTGCTTATATGTTGGTGATGGAAAAATGACCCTACTCACTGATGAAAACCTGAAACTCTTATACAAGACTTTCTGTCGTATGGAACCATTTAATAAACTCAATATGCCTCATGCACACCAAATCAAACTTAAAGTTACACGTCGCAAAGATATTATGGGGGAGTTTGCCCCTGAAGAAAACACTATCTATATTAGTAGTGCTCGCAATGCTCACTTCGACACAATCTGCAAGACACTCCTACATGAAATGGCGCATCTATCCGTGTATAAACAGAGAGATGAAGAATACTATAGCCATGACAACAAACGCTTTAAAGCCATCATCAAACATATTGCCTCCTTATATGGGTTTGACCCCAAAGAACTTTAAATATAGAATATAAGATACTCTTGAAAGGATACTAATGCAACCTAATAAAAAACACACCACTCAATCAGGACAAGATATTTTTGTATATGATAATGTAATTCCTTATACATTTAGAAATCAATTTTTTACTTTTGTATTAAATAGTCAGTATCAGGCAGGGGGTATGGATAATGGTGGTAAAGATGCTCGATCTAGGCACTTACACAGTACCTGGTCTCCTGAAGACTTAGAGCGTAGTATGTTTTTAAGAATCCCTGAGTTACAACCTATTCTACAAGAACACTTTCAAGGCTTACAACCTACAAAAACTAGAGTCAATCTTTGTTCTTTCAGTGATTATAATAATTTTCATGTAGATGAGTTTTTTGGTAAAACCCTTTTATACTATGTTAATCATGAATGGGATTTACGTTGGGGCGGTTTGACTTTATTTGGTGATGATGAAACTCAATCTAAATTAGAATATGCCGTAGATTTTGTACCAGGGCGTATATGTATCTTTGATGGGAATATTCCTCATATGGTTCAACAACCTACAGTTATGGCCCCTGTATATAGATATACTTTTGCAATCCAATTTGCACCGATAGAAGGCTAAATACCTAGATACAAATCTTTTATAGGATTAATAGGTAACTTCAAAGCTTCACATAAAAAATAAACTGCGCCTATTGATGTTCCTCCATCATGTGCCATAGGGTCTATATAAAAGTTAACATCAGGGAACGCTTTTAAATACTCATAATTATTTACACAATTTAAAAAGTATCCGCCAGACATAACTACATTATTACATTTACTTTTATCGATAGCCTTTTGTATAAGGTTGATTGTCATTTCTTTTGTTGCTTCTTGCACTTTATAAGCTAACTTAGCTTTGTCTTTCCATAAAGTTATTTTATTATCTGGGTTTAAAGACATCTGTGCTTGTTCAGTTAATATCCCATCTTTAACCCAACTAACTTTGTCAACATCCTCTGCATAGGGAGCCATTGCCATAAATGTACCTGCTCCATATCCTTCATCTAATCCTACTTTTTTAGACG
Organism: Gammaproteobacteria bacterium; assembly: GCA_030425685.1. Taxonomy (GTDB): domain Bacteria; phylum Pseudomonadota; class Gammaproteobacteria; order Coxiellales; family Coxiellaceae; genus JAUIAD01. The sequence goes on from JAUIAD010000066.1 coordinate 2,031, forward strand.
CTGCTGAAAACATTCTTCCGCAAGACACTAAATTAGATTTTACTAACTCATAAGGTTCTTTTGTAATATCTATATTTCTAACTCCATATTGAAACTGATGATTAGAATAATGTTTATATAAAACTTCTCGTTGCCCATCTTTTTTAAAGTTATAAATAGACTCTATTTCTCTATAAACTTTGTTAAGTTTATTATCTTCATTTAAATTAACGTCGTCTTCTAGATATGCTCCAGCACCATCAATAATTAATGCAACAGCTTCTTCAAAGTTTGAATTATAAAATGCATTATAAGCATGATATAAATGGTGTTCTTTTTTTAGAAAATGTATATTGTCTATTTTTATTGAGCAACTGCGAATCTGATCTAATATGTCAGATATTATTAAAGTATCATCAATATCTCTTTGTCTAAATGAACTAAATATAATATGGTCAAAGCGGTCAATTTTTAGATCTAATATTTTTTGTAGTCCCCAATACTTTGTTTTCATAGGTATTGAGTACTGATAATGCTTTTCCCAAGCTAGGCGTTCATCTTCTATGTAAAATTTTATTTCCCCGTCTTCATACAGACATGATGATGCATCGTGCGATATATTTATCCCTAGTACTCTCATTTAGATTCCTTCTCTTCCTGTTTTTTCTTAATTTCTTCCTCTACTAGCTTAGCCCTATGATCATAAGTTTCATACTTTATTTGTTCTTCAGGAAAATATAAGTACTGTATTCCTGCTCTTTCCGCCATATCAACTGCTCGTATTTCTATGTTACATATAGGTTCATTAGCTAAATTAAACGAAGTGTTAAATAACATAGGTATGCCAGTCAATTTATAAAACTCATTTATTAAATCATAAAAGTGTGGGTTTTGTTCACGGGTAACTGTTTGAATTCTGCATGTGTTATCAACATGAGTTACTGCTGGTATAAGCTCTCTTTTATCTTCTTTTATTTCTACCGCATACATCATATATGGTGATTCTTTTAGGGTAAGCATCTCAAACCAATCATGTGCATGTTCTAGCATAACACTAGCTGCAAAGGGTCTATACCATTGCCGCTGTTTAATTTTATTAACCTTTTCTTTTCCCTTAGGGTCACGAGGATCATATAAAAAAGACCGATTGCCTAATGCTCTCGGTCCAGCTTCATATTTACCTTGATAGATGGCTATTACATTTTGTTCTGATATATGCTGAGCCATTTCTTTTGCATCGGTAGAGCTCATAGTCTCTTGGTTATATTTAAATTTTTTCATCCAAAGTACTTTCTTATAATGTCTAAGTGATCTTGGTATCGAGCTATCTCGTCCAACTCTTTTTCACAAGCTTCTATTATATCACTATGTTCTCCAATTCCAACGGGATTAGTTAAGTACACTTCAACATTTATTCTGTGTTTTTCAATATGACCTTTAGCGTGGTTCTCTAACGCAGTTAATATCTTTTCTCGCATGGTGTTCTCCTAGTTAAAACGTGACTCTATCACATGCAAAATATATTTTTTTAAATAGGAATCATTTAGGTACCATCAAGGGGGGTACTTTACATATAGAGGGGGTGGGGGTCCAGTATTTCGAAAACTGTGTGGTGATTTGTGCAGATCAATGTGTATATACAAATTGTGTGACTGCTAATAATATATGTTGGGGCGGGGTATAGGTAGGGTTCAAATAAGGCGGTTTTTGTTATATCGGGCCCGAAAAGATATAAATAAGTAAAATAATGTTTGACTTATTAATTCTGATATGCTAAATTTTTAACTGTAGTATGTAATTATAATTTAATTTTTGAAAGGGTAAAAAATGAGTTATTCAGAAACTATAAAAAATGAAGTGACAAACAAAATTATCACTGAGTTAGAAAAAGGTACTAAGCCTTGGAATAAACCATGGCAAGCTAGCGGGGTTGATACTCCATTCAATCCAGTAACAAAAACTAATTATAAGGGTATCAACTGGGTATTATTAAGCATGGCAAAAACTAACTCAGATGAGATAGATACTAACTTATGGTTAACATATAAAGGCGCGCAGTCTTTAGGTGGTAATGTTAAAAAGGGATCAAAAGGAACTCATGTGGTTTACTTTGATATTAAGAAAAAAGAAGTTGAAAAAGACGGTGAGACTTTCGAGCAATCATATGCAATGCTTAGAAACTATACAGTGTTTAATTCTAGTCAGATTGAGAACGTTGACTTTTCAAAATGGATCAAGGCCGATGAGCAACCAAAAGAATTTACAGAACTAGATCACGTTGAAAAGTTTATCAATGCACAAAAGGCCATGATCAAGTTCGGCGGTGATCGAGCTTATTACAGCCCTAGCTTTGATGAGATCCAATTGCCAAATAAGGCGGACTTTAAAACTGTATCAGATTATTATGCTACAGCGCTTCATGAGTTAGCACACTGGACTGGCCATA
>JAUIAD010000033.1 GCA_030425685.1 Gammaproteobacteria bacterium
ATGGGCAAGCTAAGAGATAAGATATATAGATTTTCCCAAAAAGAGTCAAGAAAGAATAGGTTGTCGACGAGAGGACAGTTGGAGGCGCCCCATGCTTAAGTTGACGCGTATGCGCCGCCGCGTAAGATTGGCGCCGCTACCAGCTAAATACACCTTCATAATTAACCCGTCGAAAAAAAACCAACTAAAGCCCCCGAATAAGATAACACCGATGCACATTATGCGAACGCTTAAAATCCTCATCAATAGTTTGCTTAGTAATATCTTTAACCTGATATTTTTCAACAAGCTCTTGAGACAATTTAAACTGCTTTAAATTATTAGAAAAATACAAAACACCGCCCTCTTTCAACAAATTCATCGCTAAATCAACCAACATAACGTGATCACGCTGAATATCGAGCGTCTTCTCCATTCGTTTGGAATTTGAAAAGCTAGGAGGATCTAAAAAAATAACATCAAATTTCTTACGGCAATTTTCAAGCCATTGCAAACAATCCGCTTGAATAAAATGATGTTTATGAACAGGGAGATGATTAAGCTTGAAATTTTCTTGCGCCCAATCTAAATACGTCTTCGACAAATCCAGATTATAAGTTGTCGCACCACCCAAGGCAGCATGAACACTGACCGTCGAGGTATAACAAAAACAATTTAAGAATTCTTTACCTTTAAGTATTTCATTAAATAATAAGCGAATAGGACGATGATCCAAGAACAGACCGGTATCCAAATAATCATGCAAATTAACTTTAAACTTTGCCCCGCCTTCAGAAACAGTTATAAACTGATTTTTCTTAGCCATCGCTTGATACTGCTCTTTACCACGCTGACGCCGCCTTTGCTTGAAAACAATATGGCTAGTTGGCATATCCAAGACATCAGGCAATAACTGCATCATCTCCAAGACACGTCTTTTTGCTTTAGCCTCAGGAATCTCTTTTGGTGGCGCATACTCTTGCACATGCGCGTAGTCTTCATAAATATCAATAGCAAATGCATAATTTGGCAGATCGGCGTCATATAAGCGATAACAACGATGACCTGTTCTTTTGAGCCACTTAGCCAAATGCTTTTTATTTTTTAACAAACGGTTTTTCAATGCTTGCATATTGTCATTTAGCTTAACCGTTTCGATATTTTTCAACTGGTTATTTTCATCTACTTGTAAACAATATAACTTAGCCTTTAAGGGCCCATTAAAAAAATTATATTGTTTATCAAAACGCAAGCCTATTGCTTGAGCCAAGGTAGCATTGGTCGTCAGAATACCCGCATGCCAGCCTTGTGCAGAGTTAAATAGCGCTTTACCAATATCTTGATATAAAGGCAATAGACTTAAAGGATCCTTTAAGCGCTCTCCATAAGGTGGATTACAAACAAAAAGGCCAGGCCCTACTATTGCTTGATAGTCTTTTATAACCTGATGTTTGACATTAATAATATCGTCAAAGCCAGCGGCAGCAATATTATCTTGCGCTGCTTGCAGTACAATACGGTCACTATCAAAACCATAAAATTTACTTTCAATTTCACAAATCTGTTTTCTAGCTTGCTCTCTTACCGATTGCCATAACTCCGCACTGTGCCCCAACCAATTCTGCAATGCTTGATCCTCTCTTAACAAGCCCGGCGCAGTATTGGAAGCCATCATAGCCCCTTCAATTAAAAAAGTACCAGAGCCGCAAAATGGGTCAGCAAGATGATATGATTTTTTAGCTAAAGCCGGCCAACCTAAACGAATTAAAATTGCTGCTGCGACATTCTCCTTAAGCGGAGCACCACCCGCATCAAGGCGATAACCGCGCTGATGCAAGCTATAGCCAATTAGGTCAAGACTAACCGTTAATTTATTTTTTTTAATATAAGCGTGAATAAGGATATCCGGATGTTTCTTATCGACACTAGGACGATCGCCGTACTGCTTAAAATAATCAACAATACCATCCTTTACTAATTGCGCACCATACATGGTGTTATTGATAAAGTCCGATTCCCCATGGAACTCAATAGCAATGCTATTTTCAACAGCAAAGACATCTCGCCATAAATACTGGCGACAACAACTAACAAGGGCATCTTTATTATCAACATCAGCAGAGAACAGGATAAGTTGGACACGGTTTGCTATTCGTGACCACAAACAGATTTTATAAAGCGTTTCTAAATCAGCATCACCGTAAACGCCCATCGGTGAAACTTGCTTAACAGCTAAACCAAGTTGACCAAGCTCATCCTCTAACAAATATTCTAGATTACGGGGACAACTAATAAATAAAGAATAATTCATCCTATAATAACTCTTAATTTAAAGATTATGATTATTGTACTTCCTTAAGCTGGTGACTTAAGTAGTCAATAGACGATAACACACCTTGGACAAAATCACCTTGTTTAAAATTAGTGATGATCTTATCTCGCAAGATATTCCAATGATTATTGCCTAAATCCTGGTGAATTATCTCATCACCGAGCAAGGCAAAACGCTTACTGCGTTCAGCGATAAATAACAATACACAACGGCGATGCTCACGTTCGTGCAGTTTCATATGATGAAAGGTATCTACCGCTACTTTATAAATATCTTTTTTAGCTTTCTTTACCACAACCAGATGAAATTCAGCTGGGCAAGCGTCTTCGAACGTTTTGATTGCCTGATGGATTTCTTTTTTTTCTTCTACTGTAAACATCATCTATTACCTTTTACCAACCACCACTAGCGCCACCGCCACCAAAGCTGCCGCCACCGCCACCAAAGCTGCCGCCACCGCCGCTAAAAAAGCCACCACTGCTACCACTACCACCGGAGCTGTTGCCAAATAAACCTGTAGTACCATCGCCATGAACATAACCACCACTCAGCCAATAACCTGCCCCAGGGTGGTGCTTAAATCCATATTTAAAGAAATGATAAATTGAATGAAGCACCAAATACACGCACATAAAAAGAAATACAATAGTGCAAAAAATACTGAAAAAAGGCGTCGATGGCTTTTTAGCGTGATACTCTCCCTTTGTTGCTAACATCATATCGTTAACAGCTTGCGCCACACCCTTATCATAATTACCAGCCCGGAATGCTGGCGCAATAGCATCTCTAATAATTTGCGCACTCAACGCATCGGTTAATCTATCTTCTAATCCGTAACCAACCTCAATACGTATTTTATGTTCCTTTTTGAAAATAACTAACAACACACCATTATCATATTGCTTACTGCCAATTTTCCATTGCTCGGCAATATGCAAAGAAGTATCTTCTAAGGATTGCCCCTGTAAACTTGGAAAGGTCGCTACCACAATTTGCGTTGTTGTTTTGTTATCGAAGGCGCTAAGCTCATTATTTAATTTTAAGGCTGTTGCTGGTGACAACATACCTGCATAGTCATTCACATAGTGATCAGCTTGGGCTGGTATCGTAAACGCCAATGATGAACCACAAAGGCAAAACAACACTGTTAACAACAGCACTGAGAAAAGGTTTTTCGTTGATCTTCTCATTAGAATGATACCTTTGGAGCTTGTGCTGCCTGTTGATTAGCTTGAAAATATGGCTTCGCAGTAAAGTTAAATAACCTCGCAACAATAACTGTTGGGAACTTGCGAATCTTAGTATCGTACACTCTTGCGGCATTGTTATAGCGGTGACGCTCAACTGAAATGCGATTTTCAGTACCTTCTAACTCCGCTTGCAACGCTAAAAAGTTTTGACTTGCTTTGAGATCAGGGTAGCGTTCTACCACTACCATCAGGCGTCCCAAGGCCGATGAAACCCCTTGCTGAGCTTGCTGTATGGCCTTGAAGTTATGTGCATTTAATTCGCTTGCATTACCTTGTAAATTAATAACCGATTGACGCGCCTTAGTAACAGCCACTAAAGTGTCTTTCTCGTGGGCGGCATAGCCTTTAACGGTGGCCACCAGATTAGGAATCAAATCAAGGCGACGCTGGTAGACGGTTTGCACCTGCCCCCAAGCGTTATTAACCTTCTCTTGCTTATTGACCAATCCATTGTAACTAATAATTATACTGAAAATTAAAAAACAAATAACCCCTAGAACAACATAACCTGTACGTTTCATGGACAATCTCGCTAGTAAAAATATTGCCCATCGTAACCATAGTGCTTAGGACTGTCAAGAAAAGTACTTTATAGTTATACAATGGGGAGTGGGTAAATAACCCTCATCACGAAGCCTGACCACAGGATCCAGCCAAAAGGCCTTGCTCCCGTGTTCAAGACAACCTTATTAAACATTCCACATATGCAACAAATCCTGCAACAGAGCTACAAACTGGCTATTGAGCAACCCACCGCTTCGCAGGGGTGCAGCCGTAAACCTCCTGTAGCAGCAAACCTTTGCGGGCGCAGCATGCTGCGCCCCTACGCCTTTTAAGGAGGGCTAGCAACATGCAGCATTGTTATTATTAAATCAAAAAACTACAATAGTTAGGGACTCACAAGGAAAAGGTTGAGATTATGGATGACTATCGCTTTAAGTGGTTCGCGCTTATCGGTTTAAGCATACTTGCCTTCATCGCCTTCCTTGATTTCACCGTAGTAAATACCGCCTTACCGGCCATACATCGTTCACTACATACTAATGTCATTAAGCTGCAGTGGATAATTAATATCTATGCCTTAATCGGCGCTATCTTTTTAATTATCTCCGGCAAAGTTGGCGATATTTTTGGTCGACGTAAGACCTTTTACATTGCAGTTATTATCTTTGGTCTAGCCGCCCTTGGCGCTGGTCTTGCTAGCGATATCAACTGGGTTATTATTTTTCGCGCATTACAAGCTCTTGGCGCCTCTGCTATCTATACGATTGGTGCCGCTTTACTGCCGCAAGCTGTGCCAGAAAAAGATATGACCAAGGCGATTGGTATTTATAGTGCTATTACTGGCGTTGGCTTAGCCATTGGTCCTTTTTTTGGTGGCGTTTTGGTTAGTTTACTAACTTGGCGTTGGGTGTTTTTTATTAATATCCCCTTTATTATTGCCGGCTTTATACTGTGCTCTTTTAGTCTAAAAAAAGATAGCTCCTCATCCATTAAACAGCATATCGATTGGTGGGGAGCACTCTTTATTATTATTGGTATTGGCAGCCTCGTCTATGGCATGATTCGCGGTGAGCAATATGGCTGGCATCTGCCGACACCTTGGCTATTGGTAGTCATTGGAGTACTTGGGCTTACTACACTTATTGTTATAGAGAAAAAACAAAAACACCCTTTATTAGATCTTTCCATTTTTAAAAATACCCATCTTGTTATCGGTGCTGTTATTGCCGGCATGGCGGGGGTTGTTAGCTGTGTCTTTATGTTTTTCGACCCTCTTTACTTAAGTGTCGTTCGCGATCTTAATCCTTTTATGGTCGGCTTAAGCTTAATTGCTATGCCCATTATGCAAATTATTCTCTCTTCCACGTTCCCTTTTCTTCATAAGAAATTAACGGTAAGCAAGCTGATCCTTTTTGCAATTGCAGCAACATTAATAGCGGCATTAATGCATACTACCTTCTCTGTTAATACTCACTATTGGTTTATTATTATATCCTTTTTATTGTTAGGCATGACCTGGGGCATGGGAAACACTGGCGCTATTTATATGGCAAACAAATACGCCCATCCGGATCATATTGGTAGCGTTATTGGTACTGTTTTTACTTTTTGGAATGTCTGTGGATCGTTTTTTTTGACGACGAGTATTGTTATTTTTCACTCCCAACATAGCTCTGTGGTCACACATTTAAAAAATAAACTTGTGTTTCTACAAGGACTGCATTGGGTAGGCTGGTATATTAGCATTGTTTGCTTTATTGTTTTGCTATACACTTTTTATTTGCAAAAGAAAAATTGACAAAGATGTTAATTTTCTTACATGTCACATCAGCACACAACAACACCCACTTACGGCAGGCTCACCAATTTCTATGGATTTCGACTCTAAGTCATCTCGGCTATCATTTACAACAGACTCAGCATCGCCAGCAGGAGGTGAACTAGCAAACATTGAGTTACTTACCAGCCCCACACTCACCGCAACATTTAATGACGATACCGTTGAATCTGCTAACATTACATTACCATCCTTAGTTGAATCTTGAGAAAAACCATCGCTCTTTTTCTCACAGCTATCAACTGAATAGTGGCGCTCTCGAGAATTTGCAAGCTTTGTTTTTACACCCTCTTTTGAGTCAAGATCTACAGCGCTTTTAACAACGCCTGGAATAGATTGACTATCCCTACTTTCTATTTTCTTCTGCTCAACTTCCCATTGCCCTATTAGCAAGGCCGCAGTTTTTATCGCTCTTCGCTTTTCATTGGCACTCGCCGGCTTGCTTAAAAATATATTCGCACCTGAATTTATTGCTCTTTCTCTATCACTATCGGCAGTATTTGCCGTCAGCATAATAATCGGCGTTGCAACCCTGCCTTTTTCTTTCTCAAACTTGCGAATCGCCATATTAGCTTCACAGCCATTCATTACCGGCATCTCCATATCCATAAAAACCATCAAATACTTCTGCTCTTCTTTTTTAAATAAATCTAAGCCTATTTGACCATTTTCGGCACCAACAACACTAAAACCTTCTCGCCCTAAAAACATAATTAGCGTTTTGCGGTTTATCAGATTATCTTCAACCACTAATATTGGCAGCGTTGTCTCCTTCAAAAAACGTGGAGTAATAGCCGCTGGAGACACTCGTTGCGCCACTCCTTTAATAATTTTGCAAGGCAGTATAAATGAAAATCTCGACCCTTTACCTAAGTCACTTTTCACTGCAATATCATCACCACCCATCAAACGAACCAGCTCATTGGCAATAACCAACCCCAAGCCTGTATTGCCCTCACCGTGGCAAGTATTACTAGAACGTTTTTTTTCAAATGCTTTAAAAATTTTTGCTAAATACTTTGGTTCAATACCTTCACCTAAATCTTCAACAACAACTGATAAATGACCCGGGCTTATTTTTTTGTTTTGCTTTCCCACCGCCTCACTCTTACAAACCTTTACTGTAATTGTTACCGGGTTACCACGACCATAGCGAATAGCATTTGATAACAAATACTCAACAACCTGCTTAAGGCGCGTCACATCAATGCTAATAACAATCCCTTTGATTTTGCCAAATAAATTAATTTCTGTATTCATTCTTTCAGCCAAGTTAGAACACAGACCTATGGCTTCCTTAATAACTTTTCCTATATAGGACGGCGTATTCTTAAGCTCGACTTCTCCAGCGTTAAGCATAGACAGATCTAATATATTATTAATCACACGCCGCGTATGTGTGAATAACTGCTGAATATTATCAACATTCTTCTGCAAATCCTGTAACATTTCACATGTCTGCTCAGTTAACGCAAGCTTTTCTTTGAGCCGCTCCCGAGATTGCAAAACAAAAGACTGAAAATTACTGATTAGCTGGGTAGAGTCAGCACTTGGAGCTGCTTTAGAAATATCATTTATAAATAGAACTTGCTCCTCAATGGCTTTTTGCTCCTGCCTGGCAAGGTCTTTAAGCCTTTTTTGTTTTTTAATTAACAAGCCGAGATCATGCTCTAACGACTCTGCCTCACCACCAATACCAGCAATAGGATTACGAAACTGAAAAAAGATATCAGCAATCGCGCGCTCACGACCACGCATAAGCCGATATACTGACGTCATATCAGTGATCAAGCCAACATAAGTAACAACTGTTGATACTTCGCAATAATAAGGGATAACTTCAATCCATAGAAAGCTAGGCTCTTTACCCACTTTGCCAATCGCGGCGCGGCAAGACGCCATAAAAACATCACCTTTTAACTTTAAATAAGCAAACCATTTATTGTTAACCTTCTCACGATCATCAAAGTGAATATAGTCCTGCCAATTTTTAATATGTGGTATGCACGAGCTATTTAACACCGGCTTAACAACATCAGTGATACCTTTGCTCTCCATTGGCGCGCCATCATCTGTAGCAAAAAAGGCGCCTAACACGTCACTCCCGAGCAATTCAGAAAGCTTAAGTGATGCCTGACCTAAACGTCTACGAACTTCTAAAGGTGAATAATCTAAAGTGATAGTACCTATAAGAATGTCATGCTTATCCCACTTTGCCTTCCATACTTGATCAGATAAACGCAGTTCCTTTTTGTCTTTATGGGTAAAACGATAATAAACTTGCGCCGAGCCTTTTTCCATAGCTTGTAATAGACAACGATCAATTGCGGATATATCATCAGAATGAATATAAGACAACCAAGAATCTGATTTTACAAAGTCACTTGCCGAATACCCAGTAAGCTTTGTAATTCCTGGTGATACATAAAGCGCACTATAATCTCCACTACTTTTTGCCACATACTGAAAACTATTCGACGAAATGCTAGCCCCAAAAAGTGGTTCCTTTTTCGCGTGCCGCTCAATAATATCAACACCAAAATTAGAAATCACTTCGTAAAACAGCTCTTCTGCTTTTGCCTTTCGCATTACCGCTCCCTAAGACAACGACTAAAAACAATCAACGAATATACTTTAAAATATCAGTATTTCGAACATGATCTTAGTAGTGACTCAAAGTTTTTGTCAGGTAACAACAGCTTTGAAGCACCACCATTGCTTAAGGTACAAGATATTTTTCAAAAGAGGAAGGACAAGTACTTGATTTAATTTAACCTTAAGAATAGCGCTTAACCAATCTGTAAAAAGATGCTATGCCCTCCCCACGACAATACTTACCCCCTCACTATCGCAGTTCTGCTTATCCTTTAATACTGAATCCTTCTTTGAAACTTGTTCACAGGCATGCGCCATAGCAAAGAGCCCTACACAAAGTTTCTTGGTCGCCATTGGCGCTGAAATCTTATCATGATCCGCCAACAGCATTTTCTTTCTTTTTTTTGTCACCGTCTTCTTCGTTTCACTTAATGCTGCCTTATTATTCTTAACAAAGCTTAACTGCCTGGCGGGATCAAATATTTTTTTAAACACCTTGCCTAAAGTATTTTTACGCGCAATGGCCACAATCTTATTATTACGAACGACCTCAATAGCAGAAGCAAGCATAGCAGCATTAGCAAAATATATGACAGCAAGAATGTTAATGACAGCACTGCTTTTAGCACTGTAATCTATACTTTCAATAAAAATTCGCTTGATAACCCCATACTCATCAAACTCAATAAAACCAGCACCTCGGCACGATACTAATGTATCGGCAACAGCATTATTAAACACCCTTGCCATTAATTTGTGCGAGGGCATATGAAATTCACCGCCACATAATGAAAATACCAATTCAAAGTTATTTGTTAAAATGACTGCAAATCTTTGGTCGCAACAATTTTGCAATTCATTAAGACGATAAAGAATAATCGCATGCGGGTTGTCAATAAGTATATTAACCCCTGCATCTGAGTCAGAGCCATTACCGCCAACAGCTTTTTCATCTGCGGCATAATAATCTTGGAACGGCATATAATATAAATCCTGATACCTTCCAACCATTGCATCAAATCGCTGACACAGTTTTTTTGTCACTTCGCTGTCAATGTTATTATTCTTTGCTGGCATCTCGCCCCCTTTAACTTGAATAGGATATGAAATTTTTCTCCATACTACATAGACGAATAAACTAAACAAAGCTGCTGAAACCAGATCTATGCGCATTGCAATTCCTTATTTGGAGAACCCCATTGATTCCACTATTTGGGGAAGCGATTCTAGCATAGCAAAAGTCCTCTTTAAATCGGTCATCATAAGGCAGTACAAACTACTGTTTACATTTTGATCATATTCGTTGTATACTAGCCGTATTGATTTTAAGCGACGTAGGTCGGGGGTTTTAGCCTACTCTTCCTAGAAACACACTTTGTATCGCACAGATAGATAGTATCTATGCGGGAGGCTAAGTTGAGAGCACATAAGAAACCCATCAAAAGAGTGATAATAATTGGTGACAGCATGTCTGATATTGGCAGAATGCTGCAAGAACGCTACATTCCAGGCAGCTTATCAGGAGTTTGCCGCACTGGGCGTTTTTCTGACGGCAGAAATTGGGTCGATTTTCTGTGGGCATACATGACTGGCTATGACCCCGGTTGCCAGATGTATAATCTCTTTAGCGAGAAAGAAACCCAAGTAAATTCGACTAAACATATGCGACTAACGGGAACAAAAACTTCGCGGAGTGGACACCAGTTAGTCTCCTATGCAGAAGGTGGTGCTGTTGCCAACCCAAGTACAAGCGGGGTCCCTTATAGTAAAAGGATCGCACGCAGTATGCTCGCCTCAATCGATCAAGAGGTTGATTTATACTTAAAAGAACGTGCCAGCCTACGCGCTGACGCGATAAAAAATGAGGAGACACTTCATATTATCTGGGCTGGTGCGAATGATCTCGTTACCGTAAACTGTTCTACTGCCTCTATTCCTGCTGCAGCTGCCTCTGTTGTGACTCAAGCTGAGCGGATCTTAGCAGCTGTACCGGGGTCAGAAGTGATGGTGATAGACCTGCCTTCTTTAGATTCTGCGGCAAGATTTATTGAAAACGATAGCGTTTCCAGAGGCGAACTCGCTAAACGGTCAATGATGTATGATGTTGCGCTTGAGAGCCACATTCGCGATAGCAATTTAGCGCGCGGCAGTCATCTTATTAAGCTGTTTAAGCTCTCGGAAAACTTAACGCCAAAAGAAATGGGATACCGCGGCTTTGACCCTTTTGCGGCACAAAGCGTGTCGACGCGCAATACTAAAACTTCACCGGCGGTTAGCCTTGCTGCTGCTGGTCTGGTAGACAGACCGGAAACGTTACCGTTATTACGCTATGAAGATATTGGCGTCGATGAAAATTCAAAGTTTGCTTATACTTCTGACCAGCTCCATCCAACAGAACAAGCGCATCGAGAAATTTTTTCTTTTGCCAGAACTTTTATGGAACAATACTACCATATCGGTGGTATCTAATATCGCTGTTAACGGATTTGCGCGGCTAATTTAATAACACTTTGCTGATAGGAAGCATCAAAGTGTTGTTTGGCTTTTTTAAAATTAGTTAACGTCTGGCCTGCAAGTGTCCCACTTAGCAATAGGGGATTTAATAAACCACTGTTGTAGCCAATACACGCTGCAAATAAGTCAGCAATTTTTTTATAGCAATAAGCAGGATTTTTCTTAAATTCTATTTCTCGTTTGTCTTTTTCCTCCTGACTCAAGTAATCTTCAAAGCGCATCATGGTAGAAATCTGAAATGCTGATAATTGAATACGTTGATAATCATCAATAGTGGCACCGCTAACAATTTTGACGCTAGCCATTGGGTTAACCATTTTTGCTTGCAAGGCACTCTTGCCACTTAATTGATTTGCCCAACCCAGTAGTTTCTGATCACGCAGTGCAAGTCTTCTGGCTCTTGGTGACGCTGGCATCCTTAAAATATTTTGCACTCTGTGATACTCCTTATTGTATTGCAGTGACTTATCTGCATAGCGCGATAGTTTCATCGCGGATGTTGCTACATGCAAAGCGCCACTTGATAATGAAGTGACAATTTTTGCAGCTGCTATACTTGCCCCCATCGTAACAACTGATAATGCCGCACAAATTAACAGCACTGCCAAATTACTGCCGTTAACAGCGAGCTCTACTTTTTTAATGTCACTATCAAGCTGATAGCGCTGACGCAAGAACGCAACCAGCTTTTGAAGTTTTATTAGCTCCTCATGGACCAGCCCTTTTAAACCTTCAGATATTTTTATGCCATATTGTTCAGTAATTTCAAATTTATTTTCTGTTGCTAGCTGCAAAGCTTCATCTATCGCGGTTAATACCGCTGTTAGCTGCTCCTTTTTCTGTTCCGCATCTTGCAGTCCTTTTATACCATCCACAATGCCGCAAAAACTATTTAAGCCGATTAAAATAGGGATGCCAACACCGCTAAAAAATTTATTAGCACCAGCACTAACCAATGCCGCTGCGCCCATACCTGTTGTGCTAGCATTCACCACCCCTTTTATAACACCATTCCAACCCATAATGTTTTGTGGGTCACTTCCTAATGTTTCCATTTCTGCAAAGTTCATTACTAAATTTGCAGCCGGCATAAAAACATTCATATAACCCAACGCACCACCTCCTGATGTTTGTGCTTTTGGTGCTTGTAAAGCCATGCTCTGCTGCGTTCCAATACCAGCTTTTGTATAAGCATATGCTGTATTCACGAACTTTAATGCATGCATTGCTATTGGTTGCGACGTTGTTGGCATACTAGCATTAACAGCCTTAACACCTGGGGTAACACACTCAGGCAAAGATGCACTTTGCTTAGAAAATGTAGTAAATTGTTTATCTAATGTTGGCACAAGATTATATTTAGTATGCTTATTCGCTACAACTATTTGCTCTTGCAAAGGATCATGTTCTTTTATTTTTTTTAAAAATTTAAAATAAATAGTATGACTAATCGATTCAGGAAATAAAGTTTCTTGCGATAAATGAATATCAGTAATAAAGCGATCTGCTTGTTCAGCATTAAATGTTGCTAACTGTGGAAATAGCTTTGTTCCAGCAGCCGGTTTGTCACCATAACCTGCACTGACAATATCACTAATGGGTGCATTTATTTGGCTAAAATTACTAGCCAACACCCTTGAAGGACCCGCGAACCGTTGATCGACTTCTATCCATTGATCTTGTAAATTTTGTTGATGCTGACGATAAGCTTTTAGTTCACCTAAAGGACCACCGACATCATAACTTCGTTCGGCTTGGACATCTCGGTATTGGCGATTGGCAAATAAAATAGGTTTTACCAAAGACAACCTGCTCGCACCAAGCATAAAATATTTCTCATAAAAATCACTTAATGTTTCGTAACCAACCTGGTGGGGTAAGTATCGTGCCATTAGCATCAAATTTGTCGCTGTTGTTTTTTGCTGTGACTTAGCAAAAGCATGCAATAGATTAAAATCAATATTTTTTAATGCTTGTTTATTAACAATACCTTCAGTGCAATAGCCAATGTAATTAGGATTACCAATGCCATTAACGCCAAAAAACTCTAACAAGTCATTGCGCGTGTTTAATTTCTTAGGCAAGTTAAATTGTGCATACGGGTCTACCGTAAGGTAGTGCACTCTTAAATAGCCAAAATCAGGGTAATGCTCAACTAGCCTTTCATTAATATGTGCACCATTACTTTGCAGAATATTGGTCGTAACAGCTTCGACCACCGCTTTGGGGTAAGGGTAGTATTCCATTACGAGTAACAATTCTGTCGGCACATCAGCATCCACCCTGCAATGGTCTTCTAGAGTTCTCTCTGGTGAAAAGACCTCCCATCTAGAACGCTCAACATAAAAGGGGGAATATTTAAAAATACATATCGAAGGTGTTAAATTGGGAGAAATCTCTAGTGCCAACGAAGATCTTTTGCCAAGGTAAGCAGCATTATAAGAATAACTGCTGTGATTTACTTTTCCTACTCGCCCTTGGTCAAACATACTTTCCTCTACACTTTATTGCTTTGTCACTTTCGTTGCTTGATGCAAATTAACAAATGGTTAATTTATATACATAATATCAGTTCAGTTGATGGTTAACGACGGTTAAAGTCTTTCAGCGTAACAGATATTTCATTTTTTCCTTAAAAAACAGCATGTTAATTGTTTCACTTGAAACACTTTATGCACTGGCTTAAAGCACATACTCAAATGACAGCAAAACTGGGATCTCCTTGGCATAGTAATGAGACCTACTCCCAAAGGCATGATATCTTCTTTAGCAACATCTCTCAGCAACATAAACCTATTTCCCTAATCAACCACTAAGTAATAGTGACTCATTAGAAAATGTGTGTTTCAAATAAACTACTCAGTATTTTTCGACCATATATTGCACATATGAGTACTTTACACCCCAAACATGAAAAAAATTTACAAATTATTGTTACAATTGCGTAATTTTTATTGACTTAATTCTGCCTTGTTCTGTATCCTGCCATCTTTGCAATTCACGATGAATACTTTCTAACCGGACATGGATAGCCATTTGTAAACAACCAATCCGAAAGGAAAGTAATATGAAAAAAATTATTATTGCGTCAGCTACTGCTGCTGCATTGGCGCTAAGCTTTAGTGCTCTTGCTGGATCACCTGATACAGCTCAAGACCAACAAATGGCTTCACCTAACTATTTCTACGTAGGTGGCTTCTTAGGATATAACATCCTTGATAAAGGTAGCCTACCTAGCTATGTTCCAGCTAGCATTAGACACGACTGGAATGACACCAAAGTTTATAACCGTTTTGGCGGTGGTATCAATGCGGGTTATGACTTTAAAGTCGCTGATAACTTCTACCTTGCTCCTGAAATTGATGCTGCTTACCTAGGATCATTTAAAAGTGCTCATGGTTACTCTGGTGCTTCCATGTATGGCATTAGTGCTGTTGCTAAAGCAACTTATGACGTTACTAAAAACATTGATGTTTTCGTTAAAGGCGGTATTGTAAGAGAAATCGCTTCTAATGATGATGACTATGGCACAAGCGATATCGCTGGAACAGCTTCTGTTGGTGCTGGATACAAAATCAATCCTAACTGGGAAGTATTTACTGAATACACTCACATCTTCGGCAAATCACTTGCTAAGATGGGCGATGATTCAAACTCTGCATTTGAATACAACAATGTTAACGTTGGTGTTTCTTATAACTTCTTATAAGCGCAATGTAGTTTGTAAAGGGCGCCCCTCTAGCGCCCTTTTTTTTGTCAAGAAAAAATTAAAGATTAGTTTCTCGATGCCTTAGCAGTTCGAGCAGTTAATTTGGGGTAAAACTAACATCGAGAAACTAATTGAGACCCCGTTAAAAAACCTTAAACACTATTTGCCAATCGACGCACGCTTTTCTTTTTACCCTTCATATCAGAAAAATTTAAAAGCGAGTCGTCATAACCTATCACTTCAGCGACAACATCAACAACCATTTTATAAAGTTGCATACGAGCATTCTTGGTAAATTGCTCTGGCTGATTACGCTCAGCATATTTCATACTAATTACCGTATCAGAAACTCGTGTTAGTGCATAATCACCCATAGATTTACCAAAGAGGTGAGTAAAGCGATTAACGCCTTTTGCCGTATCAAACAAGTACTCTTCATAATCAGCAACTTGCTTATCAATGATTTTCCAATCGCGTTGAAAACGAATATTCTTTTTATACGCTTTATACGCATCGACGCTAGCAGAATAACCCGCAAACTGATACGCTGCCGTGCCACCTAAATAGCCAAATGCCAACCCCGCACCAAGACCACCAATAACAGCAGCACCAATACCCATGGTGGCACCACCGACACCGGCGATAATTAACGCACCAACAACAGTTGCAGCAACGCCAATGCCAATTTGGGCGGTAAGGTGTGCCAACTTAATACCGGTGCTGATAAAACGATGTTTGAATTTTCGCTTTAGCCACACAACCATATTATAAAGTGACTGTAACTGTGGGTGCCACATGTAGTTACAAGCGCAAAATAATATACCCTCCAGCAAATCAACACACTTACCTAATTCTTTTTTACTCCCGTTTAATTTATACATCTCATAAGCCGTAGCAAGCCATTCAAAGACATTCGCACCAAGACCTAACGCAGAAGAAGCAAAACTTAATGGCGCAAGACTTGTAACACGCGCAGCAATAAACAAACCATCACTAGAATAACTTAAAACAGTTTCACAAAGCGCACACATGGTTGGTAGATGCTCTGTTAAATCTTCTCCTTTAACAACGCTCTTACGCAAGTCATTTAAATCAATAATGAGTGCCGGCAAACCTGCTGTCGTACAGACCAAACTGATACCGGTTGTAACATCTTCACTAGCAGTTGATATTTTCTTAACCGTCTTTGAACCCTTGGCAACATTACCGGCAAAGGAATTAAACGTATTGACTGCTGCTGAACAATTTCTTGAACCTTGATCCGCATATCTATTGACAGCTTCAGCGCCTTGACCTAGCGTGCCTTCGTGGTCTGAACCACTAGTACCATTATTCTGTGCCAAGGTGCGCTTATGCGTAATCATGGGCGAGCTGCCGTTAATTTCCCCATATCCAGGCGCTTGATTACAAAATGCTGCGGGAACAATATATTTTCGTGGCGCAGTCTTAAGATATTTTCTTAATTGTAAGCGAAATGGATCGATAAATTCCTCAGGGTTAGATGACTGGTCTATTGCCTGGTTTACTCGCCACTGCTCAAAGAAAATAGCATCCGTGTGACGCAGCAAATAAACAAAGTCACCAAGAAATGGTCTTTTCGGATTTAATAGTTGACTAATCAGATTAGCAGGATCTTGGGGTACGACACTGCTATCTTTGTGATTTGAAGATAAAAAGTAATAAGCTCTAACCAAACCATGTATATTTTCCTCATTAGTAAATTCAGCGATATTTTTAGGGAGGTAGGATTCGCCCTCAACAGAGGTTAAAAAATTATAATCATAATGCTCAACAACAACCATGGTAGAGTTATACGTAACGCCATTTTCTAAAATGGGTCTTGCTAAGCGTAACCAAAAGAAATAATATCTAGGTTCAGCTTGCGTAATCAGTCCTTCAAAATTATCGTCATCTATATTGGGTGCTAAGTTAGATTGAGTATATGGCATTATCCCCCTCCCCGCTTTTTGTTAATTTTATTAATTTCCCTACCCACAAATTCACTATACCAATCTGGCTGGTGGGTCACAATTTGATTAATGTGATATTGTCAGGCTGGGGATGCTTTTGGGATTTTATTGTTTATATTCAGATAGTTATGTTGGGTTGCAACCTGATATTGGCGTATTTTTCTTTGGGTTTATTGTGGTTGGGGGGGGGGTGTTTTTTTGTTGTTGGTGGTGACGGGTTTGTTGGGGTGTTTTTTATTGCTGATAGCTGCGATAGCGGCTGGGGGCGGTTTATTTTTTTTGTTAATGGTGACGGGTTTGTTGGGGTGTTTTTTATTGCTGATAGCTGCGATAGCGGCTGGGGGCGGTTTATTTTTTTTGTTAATGGTGACGGGTTTGTTGGGGTGTTTTTTATTGCTGATAGCTGCGATAGTGGCTGAGGGCAGTTTATTTTTTTTGTTAATGGTGACGGGTTTGTTGGGGTGTTTTTTATTGCTGATAGCTGCGATAGTGGCTGAGGGCGGTTTATTTTTTTTGTTAATGGTGACGGGTTTGTTGGGGTGTTTTTTATTGCTGATAGCTGCGCCGGTTTTACGCGGCGGCGCTATGGGGGCGCTAAGGGCGCTACGGATTATTTTTGATGTTGGCTGTGTAGAAGTTAATTACGCTGCTGGTAAAGATCTAACAGGGAATACGGAAACTCTGTCGTTCCACATCGGGCCTTGCAAATCATATAAGGGATAAAAAGATGCTAGCGGGGGCGCATTCCATGTTTGCTCGAAGTGATCACTTGCTTGTTTTAACACACAAGGATAACCATCAATATTATTAGTCGGGTTGGCATGGTGTCGCTGTGTGCCATCGACATTAAATATTATGCCATTTTTAACCGTTGCAATTGAACGGTTATTGATACGCATCCCTGCCGATGGGATTAATTGCACCTGCACCGGTTTAGAGGTTTTGACATTTAGGTTTGGCACATCTGGCGCCACTACTTGTCGCAAACGTTGTCTTAAATGATCTAAACAAACCTCTAAACCAAAGCGGATACCATCAAGGGTAAAAATAGTTCCTCCACCTAAATTTTGTTTTTCTTCATTAATTTTATCGGTAGCATAATTAAATTTACCACCGAGATCACGCGAACCTTCCGTTGCATATACACGCGCTTCCTCACCGTTGATTGCTGCCTTGCGATCGTAAAGCTTATTTTGCCAAGTGCCTTTATCATGTTCTGTTCTTAAAAAATCTACGTGAGAAATCGCTTCTTTATAAACTAATCCTTCATGTATACCGTCGGCTTCTTTAAAACCACCTTTTTGATAAAAGCATACATTAAATATCTCATACCCACCTTCTTCTTCGATAATTCGCTTGGCGTTTTTTTCGGGATTCACTTTTAAGAGAGGTAGATATTTATTATCAACACCTTCAATAGGGAGTTGACCGATAGCAGAGCCTGGAATTATAAGCCAGTCCTTCCACTGTGCATCGCCAAATGCCTTGCGAACCTCTTCTAGAACTAGCGGAATACTTTCTAAGTCATAGGCACCTTTGCTACCGCGAAAATAAAATTCTGGCGCCATAAAGATTTTTAAGGTGGTGGCATGGTTATCGGCATGGTTGAAAGCTAAATTAGCATTATTCTTAAGACGCTCAACTTTGGTTTTAATATCCAGCTCGTCATTACTAAGGCCTTGATATATCCATTTCTGCGCCGGTGAAAAAGCTTCTCCTGGCGTTTTTGGGCCACTTTTCCCCGTGGCATTATTAAAATATAAGGCTTGCGCCCCCCCTACATCTGCATCCATGCCGATACATTGTATATCAGTATATGGCATTTGTTTTCCCCGTTAAAGCAACTGTTAATTCATTTGTCGTTGATCTTTAGAATTACTATAACGATTAGCAGAGATTAATTCGAGTGGTGAAATCTGATATTGTCAGATTTATTGAGGGAGGAATTGTTTTATACTTGTTTTAAAGGTCTATTTGCGCGCATAAAAATTGACAATATAAGAACTTTCTCTAGCAAAAGTAGCCACATGCCAACGTTAGACCAAAGAGTATATTAACGTTTTGTAGCGGCACACCCTGGCGGGCGCAACATGTTGCGCCCCTACATTGCTTGTATGACTAACTAGCCTACGATTGGATTCAATCGTTTTTTTTAGCTATAAAGGTTATAGCGCTAGCCTGCCCCTTAACGCGAAATGGTCACTTGCGTTGCCGAATGACCCATCGATTTCTGTTTCTATTTTTGCATCGCTGCCTTTAACTACACCCATAAAGTCAATCAGTTTATGCTTTACTGTTTCAGTACTTGGCACAGGACTCCATAGATCACTACCGCTTGATGCATTTAACTTGGTCGCTTTTAGGAAGTCAGGCTTGATTGCTGTGCCTGTAAACTTCTGCTCTTGCGCTGCTTGCAATAATTTATCAGCATTGACCAACTTACCAACCTTTTCCGATTTACTTTCCTCTCCATCCTGACCATCTTGTTGTAGCGCGACCATTTCCATCGCACTGTTTTCATGAAGTCCATCACCGATGACTCTAAAACCTTTTTTAGAGGCGGGATCTTTAACATATTTCACCAAATCCCTAACAGAAGCATAGTTTTTTGGGAGTGCTGAGCAGTGATGCTGATCTGCAGAATCTATGTGTCTACCGCTGTCTTTCTGATCACTGCCAAGACTATGCCCATTAACACCTTTTATCGAGTTAAATAAATCAAATTGGCCTTGATATTTTGTCTGACCTGCTTTGTATTCTGTTTTGGAAGAACGCCCTGTACTTTTCGAAAGCATTTGACGCTCTGTATTTAATGACATATTTGTATCACCACTAATGACAGTTGCTTTATGCGCTAGCTGAGGCGCTGATGCTGGAGGAAGCTTTGCCCATTTCTCTCGGTGCTGATGCAACATACCAAATTGAACACCTCGCCGTTGGGACGTTGTTCCACCATATTTTTCAGAAAGATTTTTAAATATTCCTCCACCACCGTGTGTATGCGTTGTATAATGCGTAAAAAACTCTTTATCATTGAGCTTAAATTTTAAGCCGGCAAAGCCTTTATTAGCAACGGTTTCTTCACCCAGCATACCATTATTATAAGCAACAAAATCAACATCCAATATCGGGTATTTACTAAAAACAATTAGACCACTACCACCATTAAATGTGCCGACACCAATATTATGCGCGATATGTGGATAATGTGCTTTTAACATATTGATAAGCATTTTATTAGTATTAGTATCAAAAGCCTCTTGGAAACAAATTACATCCGGACAATTATCCAATAAGCCAGTATTTTCCTCGATTATTTTTTCTGCAATTGCTTTTGCACGCAATCGATTGGGATGCAAGAAATCAGCGTTAAATTGATGACCCAAAGGCGTTGGCAAACAAGCTATATTGTAAGTCATGATATTAACGTTTTTCTGCTTGTTAGCTGCTATTGGCTTATCAGCAAACGAGGATACTGTAATATGATTGCGGCGAATCTTAGAGCGATGTTTGTATGGTCGCCCAATACAATAAGCTAACGCTCTCAACGCAAAACCTAAGAATGACGGACCCAGTCTAACGGCTTTAATAATAAAGCGTACAGAATATGAGACAATACCACCACTGGAAAACTCTTTACCGCGACCAAATAAATATTCATATTCACCGGCTGTATATAATGCTAACTTACGCCCACACCAATCAAAAAATTGACTAAATGCATTGCTATATAAAAATGGTTGTGACTCACTGAACAGCCACCACAAATAACGAGCCTGCACCTGCTGACCTAATGATTTTATTTTATTTTGCAACTCTTCATCTTGATCATCACTGCTATCTATACGCTCAGCATCAACTTCACGAGTTGCAGGCACATCAAGCGCTCTCTTTTTAACAGCCGTATCTTTCTCTTCCCTTTCCGGTTGATTAGCAGAAGCCACTGCAGTTGCTTGCTTATCTTCATTTTCACGTAATACTTGTTTAGCAAACACCTCTGGAAAAAACTCTTGCTGGAATTGCGCATAGTTTTTTAGGTTAAAAACAAAGTTATCCTCACAATTATATGTGTCAATACTATAGTCCCTTAGATGCTCGCAAAATTCACGGATATATTCTGGCGAGAAGTTTTTTATTATAGTAATTTTCTGCCAGGTTTTTAGTTTTGTACTTTCAAAAAAGTGAATCAAATGATTAAAAACAGATTGTTTAACAAAACCATTCGATGCTGGCAACGAGCCAACCGATGACAAATCGCTAGGAGCTTCCAAACCTTCTAATCCCTTTGCTTCAGACTGTGTTAAAGTATTTTTACCTTCTTTAAATATTTCATTAATCCTTTCATGGCTTGCTCTTGCTTGACTATCATCTGCTACACCTTGATTAAATTGATTATCTAGCAAGTTGGCTTGAATATCTTTCATAGCTGCTCCTATTTGTTCTGATATTTTTCTTAAGTATCTACTCATTGGTTGTCATAGACTACATAAGTACTTTTTACCAAACGCACATTAAAATAATATTATCTCCTGGTAAAAAAGATTTTAAATACAGGTAAAAACAGACATTAACCCAAACTATTGATGCTCAAAGGGCAAATAGGGCTTGGCGCATAGCTCAAGCCCCTCAAAAGAACAAGGCATAACTATAATTAAACAGCTTTGAACCACCTCCCGCAGCTTAAAAATTATGATATATTGACATTATGATATTAAAAAAAGCACGACAATTTTTTCTTACCCGTGATGGCTTACATTGTCTAAAAGCGACCATTGCTTATGCACTGGCTATTATCACTATGCATTTATTAGCCATTCCACGCTCGCAATGGATCCTTATTACCGTTGTTACGGTAATGACATCGCAAATTTACCCAGGTAGCGTGCTAACAAAGTCGGCTATTCGTACAGCAGGTACGTTGATTGGTTCACTGATTAGTATTTTAACGATTCTTATATTTCCACAGTACTCACCTATTTATGGCATTGTTGTGATTGTTTGTGGCTTTGTGCTTACCTATATTGCTATTAAACCAGGTGAAATTGCTTATATGGGTAGGCTTGGTATTATTACCATGGCGATTATTTTATTTACCCCCCACCCCGATTTACAAATCGCTTTGTATCGCACCACTGAAGTATTGATCGGTATTGTAATTGGTTTAGCCGTCAGCTTATTAATTTTCCCCTTATTTGCCACACATGATTTACAAGCCATTTATGCTAAAAACTTCGAACGCCTAGAAAGACTGTTCCAGTTGTCAGTGATTGAAGGCCGTAGCCGTCTTAGCGATCAGAATACAGCTATGGTCGATAAAGCGATCTACAACTCTTTCCCCAAAAAACGTAGCTTAATTCAAATCTCACATCTTGAAAAAAAATCAACGCGAATCAATAAAGAAAAATTATTTCGCTTGATAGACTTTCAACGCGATCTCTACCGCGGCATCCATATGATCAAACATATTAGCGTTACCAATAAGCCTCTGTTTGAACAAATTAAAAGCCTACCTGAATATCAAGCTTTTACAAAAGATATGTTAAAAATATCAAGCGTCACCACAAGCTATGACATTATTAATGATCTTAAGGCGCATCAAAACGTTTTAATAACACGCCTACTGAAAGAAAACACATCGCAACAAAACTTAAGCAGTATATACACGATGCAATTTATTATGGAACAGTTTTGCCGGCGCTTACAAATGTATCATAATTTATACCAAGAAATCTTTATATCCTAAAAAACCACCCCTTAAGCAAGATCGATTTACACAACCTATTTCCAATATATTTTCAACGAGTTGCATAGGTTACGACAATGCTTTAAGCTAGTATTTATCGCATTTACCATGAGCATAAAGATGAAAGAACTGCGACTATTTCTAAAATATTTTATTCATATTGTACACATAGCCAGGGGTGTTTTTATTGGCTTACTTGCGATTATTATTATTTGCGGGCTGCTAATGCCCTTGACTGAAAATATCCCGTTAATTAAATCAGTCTGGTCAGCAATAATCACCTCAATTACGCTTGATTCTCGCTACCTAACACCAACGTCCACCTTTGGTCGTTTACTTAATATATGCATAGCCCTTACCGGCATGCTCTTCTTTGGCCTGCTTGTCGGCATTGCCTCTTCAGCGCTGCAATCAGCACTGCGAGACCTAAATAAAAGCCCAGCTGATTAGCCATTAAAACCCAAGCCCAACAGTTAGATCGTCAATGTTATCGTCAAAAAAACTCGTCAATTGATCATCAGAATATGTAAAGTCATCCCCGAAACTATCATCACCAAAAAAACTTAGAGAGGAACAACCAAATTGATCACTGGACTCACCAACCTCATCTTTACCAATACCTTGTAACGAGTTTACAGGATTAAACATTGTAGAAGGCGCAGATAAGCCAGACGATGATGCCGCTTGAAAATTGTTCGCCCCCCGATCTGGCAACATACCAATACTGCCTGGCAAAGGTGGCACATCAACATTGAACGGAGAGAAAAAATTTACACTTAAAAAAGAAGCTGTGGCAGCATTTTCTTTATCAACTACTGGCGCAGGTGCGACTACAGTAGATGGATCTGACAATGCTAGTTTCTCAGGTATTGCAACAGAACCAACGCTATCAATATCAAATAATCCTGACTGATTTCTAGCAATAGGAGGAAGTGTAGAACTAGAAATTACACCTGAACTATAACTCGAGCTTGAGCTTGAACTTGAGCTTGAGCTTGAGCTTGAGCCTGCCCCAGTCGTAGGGTTCTGATTAGCAACAAAGCCATTAGCCTGAAAAAAAGGGTAACCGCCATTTGTCATGGCTTCACTTTGACGACTTGAACCACTTGCTTCAACAGCTGACACAGTATCGGTTTGACCGAAGCTGACCATACCACTATCAGATCCATAACTAACGCGACCTGGAAATCCAGAGCCGCCACCATCTAAAATACCAGAACTTGGACCGCCTGGAATACCAGAACTCAAACCGTTCTCATTATTTTGCGCACCTTTGGTACTGGAAATTACCGCCTGCGTAACCTTCTCCTCTGGCGGCTCACCATATTTCACCCGATTGGCCCCTGTAATATAAGCCGATAAGGGCTTATAAGTTTCCCCATCTACAACAACCGATTCAATGCGTCGATTTATCTTACCTGGCAGAGGAGCAATCTCATCGGGCGAACAGCCAACCTGCCATTTACCATCAAGCAAGTCTCTAGGATCAAGCTGAATACCCCTCGTTAATAACTTAACATAAATATACACCAACCCTTTATTATCTTTTGTTTTACGAGCCCCTCTACCTAAACGTTGTCGCATCCGCCTATCCATTTTGATATAAACACCAAAATCAAGTACCACTTTAACGGCGGGAAGATCAAAGCCTTCGTCAACTTTACCACAAGACACTAATACCTGCGCTTCATCTTGCTCAAAAGAGGAAATTGAATGCTCAGACTCAGTCTTTGACTTACCACCATGATAAGCAACAGCCTTAATACCACAAGCAACAAACATTTTTACCACAAAATCTGCATGTAGGCGCGTATTGGTAAATACCATAATTTTTTCATTGCGATGAAATTGCTTAATATAATCGATACAAGCTAGCGTAATACCACCAGAACTCACAAAAAACTTATCAATAATTTGACGCTGCTCTGTTGATAGCTCTTTACCAGGCTCGATGCGTAACTTACGTCGCAGTGAGCGCGCTTCTTTAAACATTGAAAAGTCAAATTTTACTAGCCTGACACCGGCAATCGCACCAACTTTAATGGCATCAATTAGCTTCATTTGATGAATAATCGGGATTTCTATATCATCACCACTATCACTGGGCATAACCAATTCGTAACTATCTGCGCTGGCAGAAACACCAATCAAGACACGCGAATGATAATGCACTAGCATTTTACGCGTCGACTTAGCCGCTAAATGATGCGCTTCATCACAAATAATGGCAACATTTTGATTGAATGGTGAAAAATATAAATCCAACCTTAACGATTTTGTCTTTGCTTGTTTTTTTTGAAAGGCTTCCTTGGTGGGTATTGTGGCTAAGGATTTCTTCGCTAGTCTTAGCCATGAGTTTTGTGTTATCACTGTTATAGGCTGAAGATCACGTTTGCGCGTACTCCATTCACCAATCTTACGCGCCAATAAAGGTAAGACTTGCGAATACTCTGCTAACTTTTCTTTTGTTTGCCCAACAAGTTTAATTGATGGAACGATGATAATGATACAAGTTGTTTGCGTATTACTTTGTAATATAGACACGAGCTTGGCAAGCAATGCAGTTTTCCCTGAACCCGTCGGCATAACCACAACGCCTATAGGAAAAGGAGATCGAATAGTTTCAAACATCGATTCAAATGCCTTCACCTGATATTTTCGCAAAAACTCATCTTCATTGGCATCGTATTTAATTTCGCTGATAGTCTTAGCTAAGTTATCATTTATTTTTTGTGGAATTTTTTCCTCATACCAGGCTCTTTTATATTTTTTGTATGCTCTCTTTCGTCTTTTAGTTTTATTCAAATTTTTTATCTGTGGCTCGCTATCTGGCAACGCCCCTAATAACTGCAAATAATTATTAATCAAAGCGACAATGCCTCGATCATCAACAGCTTTACGTTTTTTTGTTACAACCATTTTACAGTAATTTCTTGCTGTCATGAGCATTTTAACAAGCTCATCATTTTCCAAGTCATCACCGTAACAAACTGCTTCATTATACCTTGCCTCAGCAATACGGTATTGCGGTAAAAATTCGTCGAACTCAGGATTGATGACTTCAGCAAAGTATTTCTGCACCTGTGCATTGGTGAAATCTAATTCTACTCCACCACCAGCGATGCAATAGCTTTCATAAGATTTTTTAAAATAGGCAGCAACATCCTGCTCATATAGATTATCAACAGACTTTGAGTCACCGCTATCATCTGAGTCATTACCTTCATCAATAGCTGGGTCGTCACGTAGACAGACGCCAATCATATAATAAAACTTAGCTCTGCTATGCGCTCTTAGAACCTTTTCAAAATCACTTTGCGCATTATCGCCTAATATATCTAATGCCTGCTGATAGTATTTTCTTTTCTGACTAAATAAAGGCGTTGATAGCGCCTCATACTCATGAAGATAAGCTTTGCGCCAACAGAACAAAAAACCTTGTGATATATCAAACTGTTTACTCAACTGTTTGTATGATGGCACTGATGGATAGGTTTCTTCAAATTGGTGATTAAACTTTACAGCATCATTAATGGCGGCTAAACCTGAACTTCCTCGCATATATAGTTCCTATTTTTAAAAATAGAAAAATTGTAACAAACAATTCTTAACTCGAAGTTAAGAAGATAGATAATTGTGCCATTTTTTGTAGAAAAATATTCCCCTAACGTTTAGCAATGTTAGAATGTCTCGTTTAAAATAATACAGAGAGATAAAGCAGATGCGTAAAAACAATGGCACTTCTGAAAACCCGAAACCCTTTAAGGTAAAAAATCCAACAAAGATCATCATGCTGGGAGATCCTGATTCTGTAGCAAATTTAAATAAATTATTTGCATCTGGCTCCACTCCCCCAGAATTTCAAGATATCTTCCCCAAGCAAGGTATTTATGTACCCACACGCAAAAACTATGCTGACCGTGAACTCTCACAACGTTTAAGCGCTCAACATTGCGAATTTCCTGCTAAAGTCACGACAGGTGTATTTATTCCACCTAACGTTTCAACCACTCATGAGACCAAACATAACTCTGATAACAAAACGCGTCATCAACCAGCAGTTGATAAACCGAGTGACGCCGGTGGATTACACCATTCGCAACTGGCAGGTTTTTTTTCCTCAAACAAGGCAGATAAAACTTCATCGCCTGCAAATAAGAGGGGAAAGAATAAAAATAAAAGCGCCTCACCTTTTAGAAACACACAGTTAGCGGGTTTCTTTTCTCGAAAGGAAGGTAAAGAAACAAATACAACCAATCAAACTAGTTCGCGATCAAGTTTCAAGGCGAAGTGATAACGGCAAGGGCATATCTTCCTGGTCATGGTGCTATTGTCAATAGAAGCGGGCGCAGCATGCTGCGCCCCTACGGTTGTTCTAACACATTTGGTGTGTTGGTTATTTTCCTATAGTCTTCTTAGATTTGGGCAGACTAATCTCCAGGTGTCGAAAAGACCTTCTGGGCCAGCGCTAGCCGCAAATTGGCGAACAATGTTCCATTTTTCTGTTGGATCCATTTCGTTCCTATCATCACCCGTTACAAAGTCGGCGAATAACAAATATAATAGCGATTGCAAACCAAATACTGTCGCTGCTAAGGTTGGGTCTTGTAATTTGTCTGGACCTATTAAGCTCGCTGCATGAATTAAGACACAGGCTTCTGCAACCTTAACATCATCGCTATCTTTTGCGTCTATCAACAGTCCAAATTCACGCATAGCGGATTTAGCTGCTTCTAACTGGCATTGCTGATACGCAGCGATACCAATACCAATAGCTATTCCCAGCCCCACCACTGACCAACCAACAATAGGAATTGCAGCACCAAGACCTGCACCCGTTGCCAAAACAGCAGCCAATGAAGCTCCTTCAACGGCGCCAGCAATACCTACACTTAAAGTGAAGGCGCTCGAACAAACACCGAACATTGAAGAAAATAAATTAGCGCCTTGAAGAACCGTGCTTTCAGTAAATGCGTATCTTAGCCGTTGACTAGGAATCTGCCCTTTAAGAGCATCCTTTTGACGCTCAAGACCAAGCTGCCTTTTAATCTCAGTTTTATTTCGATAGCGAGCATTCATATCGACGGTCTTGTCAGCCTCATTCCAGAAAGCTTCAACCATACTATTCTTCTTCCTTTC
Source organism: Gammaproteobacteria bacterium (assembly GCA_030425685.1). GTDB lineage: Bacteria > Pseudomonadota > Gammaproteobacteria > Coxiellales > Coxiellaceae > JAUIAD01. Next base: position 27,573 of record JAUIAD010000033.1, read on the forward strand.
ATCCCCAAGAGCATCAATACGCTTTTTCAGTTTTTTATTGCGATTGCGAATATCATCTAGCTTCATACCTTCATCAACTGTCGAGATAACATTTTTAAGCAAACCTGCGCCGACACCGCCGAGACTCATTCCAGTGCTAACATTGCTCGCTGCATTAAACAACGCACCTGCTGGTCCACTGGTAGCCTGCCAACCCGTTAGTACTGTCTTAGCAACACCTGAACCAATTTGCCAATTACTTTGCTGTCTAAATTCCTTTTGTCCTTGTGCTGTAAAAAGTGCATTACCGTATTTTGCTAACGCTCGTAGAAAACCTACTTGCGTCACTACGCGCGAAGAGGTATTAAATCCTGCTGAAGTATGCCCACCTGGCAAGTCGCCCTTTGGCTGATGTCCTTTAGGGAAGTCACCCTTCGAAATTGTAGACTCCTGCATGGAATCGTGACCAAAAAGCACTGTTATATAATTAAGTGACGTTCCACCCATCACATCAGATCGGGTATCAACTCGCGTACAAACAGCTGCATCAATGGTGCCAACGGTGTCATTTGAAACGACAAAATCAGCAAGTGCCAACCAACGAGTAGTGCTGCTAACATGCTGGACTGCATATTGACCTTTCATCGTTAACGTTCTAGGAATTGCATGCGCGACAATCTCATCTATGACCGTAGTAACCTCACTCATCGCTGCTGCTTCAAGCTGATTATAAGCATCCTTACTGATAAATTCTGCACCTGGCTTCCCTTTAAATAACGTTAACAATCTATCTGCATGGGCAAGAAAACAAAAGCGATCAAAATCACGTTTGCTGATTCCGATTTTTTTCAATTCAAGAGCCAGCGCTAAACCTGCAGTACCTTCTCCCTTCATTTCTGCCAAAGCAGCCTTACCTAACCATGAACTCATCTGCGCCCAATCACCTTGCATTTTTTCAAAACAAGGAAAAACACGCCATCTCAGTAGGTAGTCACGTAATATGCGCAAGCCACTTTGGCGTTCACTAGTGACAATCGGATGCCATAAACCATCTCGATTTTGCTTATCATCAATATCATTGACCAGAGCCTCTGCATCCAAATAAATCCAAATTATACCAACCAACGCAACTAAAACATCACCCATCGTTTCTGAAACTGCACACCATTGACCTATCTGTCCTCTTTCTTTTTTGTTCCAGACGTCCAATTGTGCTTGCGGTAAAGACTCAAATGTTTCGCCATTAGTAGAAACATCAGCAAAAGATGCTAACGCAAACCTTGCTCTCTCAATATATCTCTTATAAGCATCGCCATCATTACCCTCAGGCTTTTGTGCAAGCGCTTTTGTTAACTCTACTGTTGGCATCAAGGCCCTAAGCTCTGCAATAGGAGCAGGGACATTTAAACTGTGCATAGGCCCTTCTTCTAAGGTCATTAATAATCTTTCAACAATAGCCAACGCACGCAACATCACTGAAGGATTAACGGCCATTAAAAACTTAAAGGCATCACCTTGCAAGCGATCAGGTGCACAAATCGGCTCAGGTAATGCTCTTGCGTTTACACCAATACTCCTTTGACGAACCTTAGGCATTAAACACCGACAAGCGCCATCAGCACTATAGGTACAATTAACAAAGCCATCACCAAAAGGTCTATTTAAACCGGTATTAATGTCATAGGTACCACCACGTTTTATAGCAAGGTAAGATTGAATCGCATGCAAAGCAGCATGACGCATATGTGGCTCACCTGGATGACATTCTTCTTTACAATATGTGCCGCCACACTTTGAGCATTTAGACTCATAACGAGTTGACAAACTTATTGTCGCGTTGGTTAACCTCTCCTGCTCTGCCAACTCCTCCAGTCGTTTTTTCTCTGCAGCTGCTTTAAGATCATCATTATATTTAATCAATTCAGCACTCTCTTTATGCGCTAATCTTGCAGAATCACCACTTAGGTTGAGGTTTTTATTCCAACAGATACTACACATACCGCCGCTCTTATGCCGGGTTTCCTTAACCATATTTCCACAGCCTTCCATTTCACACATCAAGCCACCGGCAATCTCCTTTTGGTGCCCATCATATTCGCGTGCAACGGTTGGATTGCTTTTTCTATTCTGCTCCTCACGCGCCTTACGCATACGCGTCAACTTAAGCATGGGGCGCCTCCAACTGTCCTCTCGTCGACAACCTATTCTTTCTTGACTCTTTTTGGGAAAATCTATATATCTTATCTCTTAGCTTGCCCATTTTTTTCTGAT
>JAUIAD010000067.1 GCA_030425685.1 Gammaproteobacteria bacterium
CGGATGATTTAGCACCTTGCAGACTAATGATTCTTTATACTCTTTACTATATCTCGCCACGATAGTTCCTCCAATGACCTCCCATGTTTATTCAGGAGAGGCGACAGGTATCCTGACAGAGGGGGTTAGGTTAAAAAAGATCACTGCGGATTGTAGTTGATCAGCAAGAGAAAATACGACTATTTATCAGTTTGTTAAAGTGTTATGGACACCGATTATTGTCATGGTGGACACCGTTTGCTGAAAACAAGCTAAAAGTGTCCAACATCACAGTAAAAGTTAACAAATGATCAATTTATGATTGGTGTCCAACATGACGATAATGGGTGTTTAGCATGGGGGTAATACGCAAGAGTCATTGGCTTCTCCTTAGAAAATCCTCACCTAGGTCAATTACAGGTCTCGCTGCAGCTTAAAAAGGTTTATCAAATTGATATTAGCTCCAGCGGAGTTAGAAATATCTGGTTAAGAGCAAACATGCAAACGGTTGGGCTTAGGATACAGAAAGGAGCGCTTCGTTCATCAGCAGCATGAGTGGCTGCAATGTCAACCCTGCGCGTAGCGCACCCGAAGGGCTTGGGGTTTACATTGCAAATACTCATTACACTCTAAGGCTGCTTGCGAACGAAGTGATGCAAGCCTGCCTCACTGGCGAAGTGCGGGGGCTTGGGCGGAGCCCCAGTCTTCTAGCTACAACAAAGACCACCTTCCCGCATAAAAAATCCTTGCTATCAAATTGGCTAATTGGTAGCCTGTTACGACAAAGTTGCTCGGTAATTATACCGACAGTTTCCCTTGGTAATGACACTTATTCAGGTAAGTCGACGTCATCTTATTGAATATAAGAGTTAATTTGGTGGGCCCACAAGGACTTGAACCTTGGACCAAAGGATTATGAGCCCGGTGGATCACTCACAATACACATAAAATCAAAGCCTTGCGATGCACAATTGTAGCGAAAACTGCCTAACACTGCTTGAATTACATCTAGAACTGCCTGGGCATGTTACAAATTCGTGACACCGTATCTTGGGTGACTATCACGAACATCTGATGCTGAGTTTAGCACAGGGCCGCTCAACTTATCCATCAAGCGAATAGGGCAGGAGGGTATAATGCACCCCGTATAGGCCTGTTTGCCTTGTGGATAAGTTGAGCGAAATAATATCGGGACTTTGAGCCATTAGTTTATACAATATCTTTTATGTTGTTCTCGTTAGTTGTTCAAATTTAAAAGTGCTATTTCCTATCAGATCCGGCCTAGTTTTTGCTAGACCATGTCATAATTTTAACGAAATACTAAATATTTTTTCTAGCAAGTTAAACACATAGAGTTGCGACTAGCTGTTGTATCTTCGCTTGCACTTTTTTCTTTCTCGTCTTGTATGCGTTTATGAACCAATTCTATTTTTTGAGTTAAATTTGAGTTTGAGGGTGCATGAAAGCCTTTTGATACCTTTATGGTTGGTGGTAATTCGTATTCAATATATTCTCTATCAACAACTCTAATACGAGACTTTTGACCTTCTTCTACAAAAACATCATATTTTTTGTGATTAATACTAATCGACCCTTTCCCATACGTAAAGTGCAGTACCCCCTCATTATCCTCGTAAATAGGACATTCTACGACATAGCCAAATGAGTCTGTAAACTGGTAGGTAATTGGAGTGCGGCTTTCAACTGAGCTGAAATCATGGGTAAGGTAAAGTCTATTTTCTTGCATTTGACCCGCAAGATCTCCTATGCCACTGATTTCAAGATAGTAGCCTTTACCGGTGGGACCATGATATGGGGACCCTTCATCTATTAATGCTAATTTTACATATTCGAAGTTTGTATCACCGTCCCAGGCAATCGGTATTTCAACAAAAGTGCGTGACGTTGAAGCACTGCCACGCGGTGCACCGCAACGAGTAATTGTCTGAAGAGTAAGAAGGAGCTGCTGATTTTCTTTGTTTTTTAGAATGACGTAGCTCCCGAAATTAGAGATTGGATTACCTGCGCATCGATTGGTAGAATAAAAAGCTTGTTTAACGATCTCCCAACCCTCAGAGCATTTCTCTTTAGAATAATCTTCAGCCAAATTTTTGGATATAACGTCAATTTCACCATGTAAATCACCAAAAATACCTTGGGTACGGAAGGCAATACCTTTGATTTGGTCTTCGCTCATTTTGAGCTTGGGTATCTCTTTTCTAGACAGTTTGCGTGATTTATCAAGAGATACTGTGTTCGTTACTAGTTCACTTTTTTGTTCATGCCACATCTTCTTCTCCAGCATAGTCTGTTTTTGTTTGATGGAATAGTACCTATAATTTTTTCTGAATAATAGATGGAAGAAATAATTAATTTTACCTTATTTTTTATTCTTTCCTTTACTGTTTCCTGTGAGATGATGGGTTTCTAAATGATTAGCTTGGTAATAACCTTCCTATCTATTTGTATGTATACTGCGCGCGGGCACTTATTGCACGATAGAATTTTTCACACTTTAGCTGCAGCCCTGCTCTTACGCGGCGGACGCTACGGAGCAGCGGCGCAAAGAATACATAGGGTTAGAGCCCGTCGAAATTGTTGAGCTAACTATGCAATTTGTGGCCGCGTGAAGTATCTATGTGAGTATAGTGCGGCTAGCTTTCCCATATTCTGCTTTTTTGATGTGATTATACAATTCTTTTGAAGAATTTAGTATTTGCTAGCATATTTTCTTTCATGTTTTTTGTTTGAATGTTCTGATAGCATTAAATCTTTTTTTGCCTCGCTTATTTGGCGCTTATATTTTTGAAAAAATATTCCATATCCCATAACTACGAACGTTACAATAGCTATTCCAACCGTAAGAGTAACTGGGTTTGATGCCATTACTCCTGCACCAATTAAACTGAGAAAACATCCATAGAGGCCTATTGTACTCCCTATTACATCGAGGCTAAATCTCAATGCGCCACCGATGGATATATTTGATTGTGGTTGCTGTGAACTTGCTGCAAAAAACAGTGACAATGGATTCTTAACCCCAGTTTCAATGAATACATATTCTTTTCCAGCCAACAGTGCTGCCTGAATCTTTAACCCGCGTTCTTTTTTGCTGATATCTTCAAATGATTTTTTTATAGCGTAGACTGTGACAATAGCTAGCGGAATAGATATCGCAAAACAAAAGGGCATTATTAATGACGCGAGGCCAATTAATGTAGACAGCATCGCCATTGACCTTAACCCAATAGTAGGCCATTTAGCGCTAAAACCTAACGGCTCTAGTAACTTTCGATTAATTGCTGAAGAACGAGCCAAATCATCAATGATTTTCTGGTGCAAATGCTTTAGGTCTTTTTTACTGCTTAAGCTTTGATAGTAATCTTTGGTGTAAATTTCAAGCCGATTGTAAAGCTCTCTTAGTTCAGCTTCTTTTGTAAGGTTATGACATGATATTGCTTTGACGGAATTGCGCGTACTGAACATTGAATTTGTGTTTATTGACAACGATGCCTTCTCCTTGCTCTAGTCTTTTTATTTTGTCGGGGTGAACGATAAATTCTTTGGTGGCACGTACTGATCCAGCACCAGTGGTTCCGATTCGCATATCAACTTGCGAAGTCACTTGAAATTGATCAGATGTACCAATAATATTTGCGAGATGTTCGGCGTCTTGAGGGTAGTTTTGGCGTTGAATGATGTAGTTATTACAGTTACTGAGTGTTTGACCCAACAACGCTTCATCACCGTTGCTAAGGATGTCTGCGAGTGACTGTGTCGATAAAATCGCATGAATACCGGCACTGCGACCTTGGTTGATGAGATTGATAATTTGATCGCCCGCGAACACTGAGAATTCATCAAAGATGGTATAGATAGTTTTTTTCTCAGACTTTTCGAGCTGTGTTGAGGCTAACGCCTTCAGATCATTGATGATTAATTTCCCAAGACTTGACGCGTAGGCAGGAAATGCCAGGGGCTTTAAACAGAAGTAAACCACAGCGTTTTCTTCTAACGCTTTTGTTAACGTAAGAACCTTATCTTGACCCGCTCCCTGGCAATTAAACAGGTGACCGATTTCACTATTCGCCATATTTTCAATTTCAGCGATTAAGCTGCTAATCTGTTTTTCTTTATCGTAAGCGTTCCCAGAAAGACCCCCTTCACAAGTAGATCTAATCAGCCATACTAATGCCAGACAAACAACTGGAGTTAGCAATGGAAGATACGAATACACCAAAAACCGATTTATCTAAAAAGGA
>JAUIAD010000034.1 GCA_030425685.1 Gammaproteobacteria bacterium
GATCAGAAAAAAATGGGCAAGCTAAGAGATAAGATATATAGATTTTCCCAAAAAGAGTCAAGAAAGAATAGGTTGTCGACGAGAGGACAGTTGGAGGCGCCCCATGCTTAAGTTGACGCGTATGCGCGGCGGGCGCTACGAAGCGGCGATCGCTGCGTAATGAAAGACTAGCTTGGTGCCTAGCAGAATTGCGGATTTCAACGAGCATCCTGGGTGTGAGCCGTTATGTTTTTTTAATGTAGCTTGGTGCCGTTGTGGAGTGAGAGGGCGCAGCATGCTGCGCCCCTACGTTTTACGCCGTACATCGTGCGGCATTTTTTCAACTTATGCTGGCAACTCGGTTTTTTCAGTTGTTTCTACAACTTCTTGAGTTTCAGTAGTTTTTGCTACTTTCGCTGGGCGACCACGTCGTTTGCCGGCAACTTTTTTTGGACGACCACGTCCTTTGGTTGCTGTTGCAGCTTTAGCAGCTGGCTTGCGTCCACGGGTTTTCTTTTCGGATGAAGACGCTGCAGCTTTTGTAGCTTTTGTAGCTTTTGTAGCTTTTGTAGCTTTTGTAGCTTTCCCAGTAGCAATAGTGCCATTAAATTTTGTAATTACATTCGCTAGCGCATCTTGCAATGCTAATCTTGATTGCTCTGCCGCAAGAAAACCAGCTTCGTAAGAAACTTGATGCGCTGCTTCAAGCTCAGCTTTAGCTTGTAACTTTGCCGCTTTTAATGCTTCTTTAGCTTGTGCAGCAGTTTCTTTTGCTTTTTGCTTCTGTAATTTTACCTGATCCTTTAACTCAGCGACTTGGTCCGTCAACTTTTTAATTAAAATAGTAGGATCTTTTTTTCGTGCCATTTAGCTCTCCAGTTTTTATTTTTATTTATTGAGCGTGCAAATTATAACATTTTTGTTGATAACGCAAGTTTTTGGGGTTGTTTCACACAAAGGCGCAAAGGGGACGCGAAGGGCGCTAAATTTTTTTTGGTGATTTTTTTAATTTATTGTGGGTGATTTTTTAGATTTTTACTTTTCGCGAAAGTGCGATATTTCTACCTTACAGGAGTTTCGCACTTTCAGTGCAAACCTCCTTCCTGGTTATATTTCGCCTATGCGAGACAAGCTCGCATTGACGGCCTGTGCCCGTTAGGGTGCGATTCAAGGGAAGAATCCCGATTCTCCCCTTGAAAATCCCCATCGGGATTTGTTTTGGTTCGAACAAGTGCGAAACTCCTGCTTTATACTCGAATACCCTTTGCCACCAGAAAAAAAATACCATACTTTTTAAACGCTGCAAGCCCCATAAAACCACCAAGAAAAACTTAGCGCCCTTCGCGTCCCCTTAGCGCCTTTGCGTGAAACCCAAAAAAAAAGGCAGGTTAGTCTCCCAACCTGCCTTTAAATCAGAAAAGCGTATATTTACAAGCTTTCAGCATTCTCCGCTAAAAAGCTAGCAACACCCGCTGGCGAAGCAGTCATACCCGCATCACCTTTTTTCCAGTTAGCAGGACAAACTTCACCATGTGTTTCATGGAATTGTAATGCGTCAACAACGCGAATAATTTCTTCCATGCTACGACCGAGCGGTAAATCATTAACGATTTGTGAACGAACAACGCCTTCTTTATCAATAACAAAGGCGCCACGCAACGCTACACCCGCTACTGGATGCTCAACACCATAACTACGGCAAATGGTGTGGCTCATATCAGCTGCCAAAGTATATCGCACTTCACCAATACCACCCTTTTCAACAGGAGTATTACGCCATGCATTATGAGTAAACTGTGAATCAATAGAAACTGCAACCACTTCAACATTGCGGCTCTTGAATTCATCGATTGCATGATCTAAAGCAATCAATTCAGAAGGACATACAAATGTAAAATCCAAAGGATAAAAGAAAACAACCCCATATTTACCCTTAAGTGCTTCAGATAAATTGAAGTTTTCAACAATCTCGCCATTGCCTAACACGGCTGGAACGGTAAAATCTGGTGCTTCGCGACCAACTAAAACTGCCATAATATAGATTCCTCCACGGTTTTTTACTGTTCAATATTAGAACAGCAAGACCAATTTGTCAATCATTAAACGTAAACGAACGCCCATCATACCGCCGCCCCAGAAGCAAAGCAACACAGACTATTTTACTCAAAATACCGCAAGAATTTCACAGGAGCTTCGCACTTTCAGTGCAAATCTCCTTCTCAACACCGCAAAAGCACGAAGCACAAGCACTACTTTGAAATCCTGTCATTAATAAGGTACTTTATAGCTTTTTTAAGGAGAGACACTATGCCATTTCGACTACCCGAGCTGCCCTATGATAAAGACGCCCTGGAACCTCATATTTCTAAAGAAACATTAGAATATCATTATGGAAAACACCACCAAGCCTACGTTAATAAATTAAACGACCTTATTGAAGGCACCGAATACGACGGCTTAGATCTCGAAGACATTATGTTAAAAACCGGCCACGGTGCTATTTACAATAATGCTGCACAAATATGGAATCACACTTTTTACTGGCACTGCATGAAACCTAATGGTGGCGGCGAACCCACCGGTTCTTTAGCGTCTGCGATCGTTAAGGCTTTTGGCTCTATTGGTACTTTTAAAGAAAAATTTACCACCGCCGCTGCAACACAGTTTGGCTCCGGCTGGGCATGGCTAGTGCGCAATGAGCAGTATGAATTAGAAGTGGTGCAAACTGCCAATGCCGACAACCCTTTAAATGATGACCTGCAACCGCTATTAACTTGCGATGTTTGGGAGCATGCTTATTATATTGACACACGCAATGCACGCCCTAAATATATTAGCAACTTTTGGGAGGTCGTAAACTGGGACTTTGTTGCTGAAAATTTTGACCGCTTCCTCAAGAAATAAGTCTTTTATCGGGCGCAGCCTGCTGCGCCCCTACATTTGTTCTCACCATAGGAAAATCATCATATGAATATCAACGTTATCGTTAATGGCGCCAATGGCAAAATGGGTAAAACGACACAATCTGCTATTGAAGCCGCTGAAGGCTTAACGCTTGTTGCTGCAACAGGAAGTCAGGATGATTTATCCGCTTTGATTAAAGAGAAAAACGCTGATGTCGTCGTTGATTTTACCACCCCTCAAGCGGTGTACGAAAACAGCCTAACGATTATCAACGCTGGTGCCCGCCCGGTTATCGGCACTACCGGTTTATCGCTTAGCCAGATTGAAACCTTAACCGATCAATGCCAGCAAAGCGGTCTCGGTGGACTTATTGCCCCTAACTTTTCTCTTGGCGCCATCCTATTAATGCGTTATGCACAAGATGCAGCAAAATACCTTCCCAATGCTGAAATCATTGAAATGCACCACCCTTATAAATTAGATTCTCCGTCAGGAACAGCAATTAAAACTGCACAAATGATGGAAGAAAGCCGCCAAGAAGCCAACAACAATAATAAAGAAGAACCTAAAGCACGCGGTGAAAAATTTCATGGCACCACCATCCATTCCGTACGCTTATCCGGATTCTTTGCCCATCAAATGGTAATGTTTGGTGGCGAAGGCGAAACTTTAACGATTCGCCATGATGCGACTGATCGCAACTCAATGATGCCTGGTGTTTGCTTAGCGTGTCGCAAGGTAATGGATATTAATCATTTAGTCTATGGTCTAGAGCACTTTCTTGACTAATAAGTAACAGATCAACCTATGGCAAAGCGGCCCCATTAGTAGCTAGCTGTCAAAAAATTGTAATTCAACTTTAAGCCCATTAGGTTTGACGTTACTGATCAGCAGCTTGCCGTGATGCAATGACATAATACGGTTAACAATGGCAAGCCCTAAACCACTACCTTGTTGACTAGGCTCTAATTGCTGAAATGGTTTTAGCAATCGCTCCAGCTGATCTTTTGGCAAGCCTGGACCGTTATCCACAATGGTAATTAATGTATGATTATTTTTATGCTTGGCGCTAACTGTAACGATATCAGCTTGCTTTAAGGCATTATCAACCAGGTTGATCACGGCGCGCTTTATTAATTCTGGCGCCCCCTGAATAATGAGCGCTTTACGGGGTATTTTAAATTTAACCGCATCATCATGCTGATAGCGACTCTCTTTTATTAGCGCCAATAAACTGCTTAAATCAATTTTTCTTTTTTTCAGCACTTGCTCTTTCGTAATAGCCATAGACGAGTCAACCACATTTTTCAAATAGTCTAACTCTCGCACTAGCAGCTCTTTAACATCATCACTTTTAACTTTCTCCGTGTAAAGTCGCAACTTTAACATTGGCGAATTTATATCATGCGTCAACGCAATCAGCATTAACACTTTCTCATCGACCACTTCTTTAACCCTATCCTTTAACACTTGTATTTCACCGTACATTTGTTTAAATGGATCATTACCGCTAGGCTTTACCTCATCTGCTGACGAAGATACCTTTCTCGATAGCACCTTAACCAGCAAGGTTTTATAACGTGAAAAAAACAAGTAGATCAATATTAAAATAATAATCGTTGGCAATATAATGGTAGTAATTAGGCGTAGAATAATCTCAGGATTAGTAAAGGCAACATTAGCATTGCTTTGAATACTAGCCCACAACTTCTTATTCTTTAAAAAAATTGCCAGCCGCACGTGATCATCGCTCTCTATCGATTTAATAATTCTTTTGACATCATTGATTTCCAAATAAGGATGATAAGGCAGCACCACAGCCTTCTTATGCTTTTCTTTTTGTAAATAAATCACTAATTCTGGCAAGGCTGATTGCTTTTTTAGTGCCATTATTGATTTATCCACATGATGAAACTGATCGGCAAATACTAATGCACGCACAACATTAGCAACACCTGAAACGAGTTTTACATTATGTGCGCGATTAGCATATTGGAAAAAATAAAAACTAGAAAAACCTAGCACCAATAAATGGATGCAGATAAAGGCTATAACACTATAGGTAATAATGCTTAAATCGCGCATTTCTTTCTTAGGCATCTTCTTTTTTCACCTTTACCATTAACTTATATCCTTTGCCACGCACTGTTTTAAGGAAATTCTTATAGCAACGATGGCGCTTTAATTTATTGCGAAATCGGCAAACAAGTGTATCCACTGCTCGCACTATATCAGCACTTGAGCTTAACCCAACACAATCCGCTATTGTATCGCGCGTGATAATTTTATTATTCTGCTCAATAAACAGCATCATTAGCTTGTTCTCGTTATCCGTTAAAAATACTTCTGCTTCTTGTGAGGTGATAAGTATTTTCTCCTTGGGGATAAACGTCCATCCAGAAAAATGCGCTTTGCTGTATTGTATATCCTTAGCCAGCATCGTACCCGCTTGCGCTGATTCTCGCCGTAAAATTGCATTGATTTTCGCGAGTATCACCTCCATGCTATTTGACTTTTGAATAAAATCATCCGCACCGGAATTTAAGCTCACAATATAATGAAGATCAGAATCTGAGGCCGTTAAAATAAGAATGGGGGTAATGGTCTTCATGCGAATGGTTTTGCAAAGCTCACCACCAAAGGAATCCGGCAACAGTAGGTCCAATAAGATCAAATCAAATTTTCGCTTCTTTACCTGCTCTAAACACTGCTGTCCATTATTAACGGTGGTAACAATATAGTCATGCTGACTGAGAAACTCTTTAAATAAGTCGCGAATCTCTCTGTCATCATCGACCAATAGAATTTGTTTTGCACCCATAATACTTAATTGTAGCAGTTAGGGCGTGATTTTCCCCAATCATCTTAAAACAGACAAGCCTAATAGCCGATAGCAGCAATAAACGTAACCAATTGTTTTTAAAACAAATACCACCTAAATTTACAGCTCAAATATTACACTGTAACGGTAAGTTTGTTCATATAAAACTCACTCAAGCATATACTAAAACCGTGAGCAGAAATACAAGAGCTGGGGGAACATAAATGAGAGACGATAAAAAAAACCTTTTCGGCAAGCTGGGTGAGCTATATAAGAAAACCAGTCCTACCTATCAACTTTATCAATTTGTAAAATCAAAACGATCCAGTCAGTTGATGGAAGGCGTGGTGAGCAAAATTTTTAGAAGCTCAAATATCAAATATATGGATATTAGCCAAACCTGTGGTTTCCAAGGTGTTATGCATCACTTGAAGGGCGTACTACAGTCTAATAAATCTCGTAAGCTAACGACAGAGTCAAATAATAGTATCTTTAACATCGTTAACCAATATGTGCCAACTTTAGTGCATACACTGGCAGATAGACATGAAAAAGGGAAAGTAGAGCTCTACTGCGCTACGGCTCTTGCTACGTTTTTCTCGATGCATTTTTATATGGCTGCTATTGTCATGGATAAACAAAAGACGCAAGGCATGGAGTCTCTTAAAAAGGATCAGCTTACGCACTTTAATAATTTTCCAGGCTCTGATGGAACAAATGCGGTTGATCTAGGTAACAAGGAGTTCGTACTGGCGCCTAACATAAAGAATGTCTATGACTTTAAGTTCGACCCTTGTTTTACCGATGACATTGGCAATTTCACTTGGCAGCGCACGGATGAGACCTATCCGGAAGGAGACCATATTATTATGGATGGGCCCAAGGAAATATTTTTTCCTAATGGTGGCTATGGTGCAATAACAAGGGCGTTGACCTGCGACTATCATGCGCTTGATGGTGAGCTAGATCATTATGACATTGAATATGGCGACACCAGAATCCGGCTAATTCTTGGCTGGGGTAAAGCGCCTTCCTTGCATGGCGATGATTCTGCGGGTGCCATTGATATTGTCAATAATACCTTGGGCATTGCTGGCTGGACATTAGCTGCATTAAAAACCTTTGAACAAAAGGACTCTGGATTTTTACAAAGTCACGGTATTGATGTTAAGAAATTTATTAACTACGAAAAAAGGATTGCCTACTTTGTCAGGAATGGTGGTCTTCTATCAAGGAATGTTATTAAAGATGGCATGTCGACATTAAGAGATCTACAGGAATTGATTGACCCTAGCATTCGCAAGATAGAATAGAATATAACAACGCGTAGCAAGAGGGGGTTAGGAACCCTCTCTTGACACCGATTAAAAGAACGCCTCTCAACTGGGAATGCCTCATAATTTTATACACTACACTATACTTGCCTTACTATTTAATATAGTATGAAAACAACTATTTAAAAGGGATTTGCTGATATGAAAAAAGGATTTCAATTGAAGGCTAGCATGTTACTATGTTGTTTTTTAACCTGCTTTACAGGCTCAATGTATGCTGAGGGAAGCAAGACACAACACAACAGCAATACAAGCCCCCTTGAAAACAGTATCAACCAAAAAATCTCTTTAAAAAAATACCAACACTCTGATTGGATCATCCTCGCCAAGGATTTAACCACCAACAAAGTAATTTATCAACACATGCAAAACAGCATGCTCAATCCTGCCTCAATTACCAAGTTATTTTCCACAGCCGCCGCACTGCATTATTTAGGCTATGACTATAGATTTAGAACGCCAGTCTACTTTGTCGGTAACAAAAATGGCACCACCTTAAATGGCGATCTTATCTTAGTGGGCCAAGGCGATTTAACCCTGGGCTTCCGCTATAAAGACGATAAAATTTTATATGAAAATATGGACCATATCTATGCCAACTCACTACCGATTACCAGTCTGGTGGATAGCGACCCGCTTTATGGCTTAAAAGAATTAGCGCAACAGATTGCTAAAACAGGCGTTAAAACGATAAAAGGCAATGTCCTTATCGACAATCGCTTATTTGATACAGCAAAAGTACGCAATTATATTTTATCACCAACAATGATTAACGAAGGCTTTATTGACCTTGTTATCAAGCCAACTCAGGCTGGTAAAAAACCAACAGTGGCCATGGTGCCTAACAATAATTTCTACACCTTAAAAAATGAAGCTCACACGATTGCTAATGGAAAAAGTAACGTAGAAGCCAAACTAGACGCCGAAAGCAAAACAATTACATTAACCGGCTACATTTCAACAAGCGATAAGCAAATTTTTAGAAACGTTAGTGTTAAAAAGCAACGTGAATTTGCCAGGGCTGAATTTATCAAGTTATTAAAAACACAAGGCATACGTATTGAGATTACGGCTGCAAAAGCAAACTTACCAGCTCAAAATACGTATAAACAACTAACACCAATAGCAACACTAGTTTCACCTCCACTTATTGAATACGCAAAACTAATTTTGAAAACAAGCCATAACCCCGGTGCTGACTTAATGTCACTATTAATTGCGGCACACTTTGGCAAAAAAACCTATGACGAGGGCATGGCTTATATTGGCAGTTTTTTAAGAGATACTGTTAAATTAGATCCCAATACATTTGTATTTGCGCAAGCAAGTGGCGGCACCTCATTAAATAAAGTCACGCCACAAGCCGTCATTCAACTACTAACGTATATCTATCACCAACCTAAACAGAATTTTGAGGCATTTAAAAACGCCCTACCCATTCTTGGTGTTAACGGTTCCTTGTTTTTATCGGGGAAAAACAGCCCCGCAAAAGGGCACTTATTTGCTAAAACAGGCACGCAAATTAATTATGACTTAACAAACCAACGTTTCTGGTATTATTCAGAGGCTTTAGGCGGCTATATAATCAATAATAACAACCATGTTATTGCCTTCGTGGTAAGCTTAGAGAACCTACCCATGAAAGGCATTAACGATACTTTTATCGTTCAGGATGCCGTTTCAGCCGTTGCTTCTGAGTTTTATTAACAATTTCACACCCCTCTTACTAAAAGCCAAAAAGTTTTTTCTGACATTCCGCACCTAACAGTGCGGAGTGTTGAATACCCCCCACAGAAACATGAATGCATTTTTCTCAAAACACCTAGTCAAAGTAAAAAACTATCGGAACAAAGAGAATATATTCTAAAAAGGCAGCTAATAAAAAACAGAGATCAATACACCCATCCAATATTATGTAGATAGCCTTGTTTGCCTGATGACTCAAATAAGCCGTCAGGTGCGCCCGAGGGGTGGCACGGTGTGTTTATTTTTTCGCGCACAGAGGAGCGTAGCGGAACGAGCACGAAAAAATAAACACACCGTGACAGGACCCGGAGGGCGCCGCGAGAAAAATAAACGATCCTCTTCCGTATTATTTTTTATCCCACACCATTAAGTGCGAAATGCAAGGCGCATGTTATAATTGCATCACTTTTACAAACTCAATAATACACCAGCATATGAGTACCAAATGATTGAAAAAAATTCAATATATTTCAAATGGTTAGCAACAAACTAGGGGCCCCCTCTGATGCCTGAATTACCCGAAGTCGAAACTAACCGTGCAGCACTAGCAGATGCTCTTGAAAATACAGCGTTAATCAATGTAATTGTTCGTCATCAGCAACTACGCTGGCCAGTACCTAGCACTGAGTTGCAAAAACTAGCGGGACAAAAAGTCTCTGCCGTCAAGCGGCGCGCTAAATATTTGCTGATAGAATTAGAGCAACACAATATTATTATCCACTTAGGTATGTCGGGAACCTTACGCATTCTAAACTCCAAAACAGCGATAAAAAAACACGATCATATTGATTTTATTTTTAAAAAACAGCTATGTGTACGCTTTAATGATCCTCGCCGTTTTGGCGCCGTGCTGGTCAGCGGTAAAGATGAGGTACCGCGACCGTTACAATCCTTAGGTGTTGAACCGCTAGACAGACAGTTCAGCAGCGCTTATCTATATAACAAAGCAAAAAAAAGCCGCACACCGATTAAAACATTTTTGATGAATAATAAAATCGTGGTGGGTGTTGGCAATATCTATGCGGCAGAATCATTATTTTACGCGCAAATCAATCCACAAAAACCCGCCAATCAACTTACCGTAGAACAGTGCCAACACCTAGTTAAAGCGGTAAAACAAGTATTACGTAAAGCGATCAAAGCCGGAGGCACCACCCTGCAAGACTTCCACCAGCTTGACGGCAAACCCGGCTACTTTACCCAACAACTAGCCGTTTATGGTCGCGCCCAACAGCCTTGCCAACGCTGCGACAGCACGCTTGTTAAATTGCAAATGGCTGGCCGTAGCGTTGTTTACTGCCCGCAATGTCAAATTTAAATAACTGCCGATTACATTATCAAACCCCATACTGCAGATATGAGTCCAACGTTATGATTCTACCTTTGACATTTAGCTCTTTCTCTGCTGCAAGCAATGCCCGCTGTTCTCGCTCTCGCGTCTTGTCATCAGACATATCCCAAACAACCTGTAACAATTCCCGCTCACCCTTTAAATTTGACGCTAGGAAATCTACCTCATAGTGCTCTTTTGTCAAATAATAATGAACCGCAGCCCCTTTTCGTCTTAAATCCAAATAAACAACGTTTTCAAATAACCTACCAAGATCCCTATTCACAGCCAAACTCACAGCTCGCACTATACCAGGATCAATAGCATATATTTTTTTAGGACTTGTTTGTAATCGACGATGAGATGAGGAATATTGTGAAATGGAAAAAGCTAGAAAAGCATCTTCTATATAATCTGCATACTCATACAATGTATCTTTACTTATTTTGTACCCTTGCGTACGAGCATCATTGTAAAACTTATTGACTGAAAAATTACTGCTAGCACATTTTAACATCGATAAAATCATATATTTAATTAAGCTAGCGTTCTTAATACTGTATCGCTCTATAATATCTCGATAAATAACTACATCAATATAGTCTTGCAGCGTCTGCTGGCGGATATCATCACTATATGAATTAACTTCGGGGAACCCTCCAACAGTTAAGTATTCATGAAAGTATCGTGTTAAACAATCCTGCTTCTTTTTATCAAACAGACCTGGGGTATTCTCATAATGTTTAGCACGCATAAACTCACTGAAACTATAAGGCCAAATTTCCGTTGCTAATGAACGGCCCCGTAAACTGGTTGCTATTTCTTTGCTAAGCAACTTTGCCGAAGAGCCCGTTAGAAAAATTTCAACGTCTTTACTGTCAAAAAAACGTCGAATTACAACAGGCCATTGTGGCACATTTTGTATTTCATCAAGAAATAGATAGCACTTCTTTTCATGGTTTTCTGGGTAAAGGGTGTAGAATGCCTCAATAAGTGCTGCCAATTTCTCACGATCGAAAGGCAGCAAGCGATCATCTTCAAAGTTAATGTATAAAATACTTGATAGGGAAACGCCGCTATCGACCAGTTGGCGTATCTTTTGGTATAAGAACAAGGTCTTCCCTGCCCTACGCATACCAATGGCCACTTTAATTTTATTCGTCACAGATGCGAACTCTGCGTCTCTCGGCGTCGCCTCTTTTAAAACGGTTGTATTTAACCTTTCGTGAAACTCTCCCAATAGGCGCTGGAGTAAATTTTGATTCACTGACATGGCATCTCTCTATACTTTCCTCGATATAAGGAAAGTATAGTGGCAACCTTTCCTTCTTTCAAGGAAAGATATATTCATTATTTTCCTTAAAAGAAGGAAAGAATTACAAAATATTTCCCTAAAATAGGGAAAGGTATGTAAGACTTATCAATTTTTAACTAAATTTCAATGAGATATATCGTGACCATGTGGCAGGCAATATTGACATCAACCAGGCCATAAACTGCATTCGCTTGGGGAAAGCGATGACAAGCTTACCCCGCTCCAAGCCGGTCATGATCGCCGGCAGGGACTTTTCAACGTCCATTAAAAAGGGCATGGGAAAGGGATTTTTGTCGGTTAAAGGTGTGCGGATAAAGCCTGGGCATATTACTGAGACGTCGACACCATACTTGCGCAGCAAGCCAGACAAGGCGATACCGTAATTTTTTACCGCCGCTTTAGCCGCGCAATAGGCTGGCGCGGTTGCTAAGGGGCCATAACCTGCTAACGAACTCATTATGGCAATTTGGCCACGCTGGCGCTTTTGCATTAATGGGATGATAGGATGAATAGTGTTAAGCACGCCTTGCAGATTGACCGCGAAGATTTTTTCGTTTTCAGACAAATTAAGCGATCTATCAGGGTTGGAAATACCCGCATTAGCGATAAGCAAATCAATGGGCGCTATAGCATCGCAATCCTCGAGATCCTTTGCCAAAGGTTGCGCTTGCACCACATCCGTTAACTTAATAACAGCACGAGCACCACGACTTTCAACTTGTTCTGCAACTTGCTGCACACGTTCTTGGTGGCGCGCAAATAAGAATAACGTTCTCCCCGGTCTTGCATAAGCTATTGCTAGCGCTTTGCCAATACCGCTGCTAGCACCGGTAATTAATATTGCCTGAGGATCTTTCATAACAACACTTATGCAACCACTGGATCGCCATTGGATATTTTCTTCTTATCCGACCATTTTAAATCTAATTCACGTGCAGCTTTAACTTCATCAAGACGTCCCACCGGCGTTGTCACTGGCGCATCTTGTAGCAATTCCGGCTGATGTTGAATCTCATGCATGATTTTCTCCATCGCAGCAAGAAAATGATCAAGCTCTTGCTTACTCTCTGTTTCGGTAGGCTCAATCAATAAGCATTCAGGGACAAGCAATGGAAAATAAATTGTTGGGGCATGAAAACCATAATCCAATAAGCGTTTCGCGATATCTAATGCCGTAACGCCATGTGCTTTTGTTAATGGTTTTGCGGTAATAATAAATTCGTGTGAGCCTCGACGGGTTGGGTACGCTAAGGTGTAGCCCATTGCTTCCAAGCGCTTCATTAAATAATTAGCATTCAATGTTGCATAGTCAGCAACTCGTGACATGCCATCTTTACCTAGCATGCGCGCATAAATAAACGCACGTAATAAAACACCGGCATTGCCCATAAAAGCCGATAAACGGCCAATGGTCGCCGGGCAATCTCTTTCACTTAACCAACGATAATGCTCACCTTCTTTAGCCACGCGTGGCACCGGCAGGTATTTCGCTAAACGCTCACCAGCCGCCACAGGACCAGAACCTGGACCGCCACCACCGTGTGGTGTAGCAAAGGTTTTATGTAGATTTAAATGCATAACATCAAAGCCCATATCACCCGGGCGGAACTTGCCTAAAATGGCGTTTAAATTGGCACCATCATAATAAAGTAGACCACCCGCTTCATGAATAATAGCCGCCATTTCTTGAATTTGACGCTCAAAAACACCGAGGGTTGAAGGGTTTGTTAACATGATACCCGCGGTTTGCGGACCAACCGCTGCTTTTAGTGCTTCTATATCCAAATCGCCTTCGGCGGTTGTTGGAATTTCCCGCACCTTAAAACCACACTTTACTGCTGAAGCTGGGTTAGTGCCATGGGCCGCATCAGGTACTAGCATTTCGATACGGTCATGATCACCACGTTCTTGATGATAAGCTTTTATCATTGCCACACCCGACAGTTCACCTTGCGCTCCTGCCATCGGTGATAATGAAATGGCTTTCATGCCAGTGACCTCAAGTAGCATCTCTTGCAATTCATATAAACATTGCAATACGCCTTGGCCTTGATTAACAGTGCTAAGAGGGTGATGTCGTAAAAATCCTGGCAACATTGCTAGTTGGTGTGCGATTTTGGGGTTGTATTTCATCGTGCACGAACCCAGTGGGTAATAGTTAGTGTCGATGGAATAGTTTTTGGTCGATAACTGGGTGTAGTGGCGAACCACTTCTAGCTCTGATAAACCGGGTAAGTTTGGTTCTTCTGTTCTTAATAGGTGTGATGGAATGTCTACTGCGGCATTGTTTTCTACCTGGCAACGTAAGCTGCCAGCGCGGCGGTTTTTTTGGCTTTTTTCGAATGAGAGCATTGCCTTTCTCCGGAGTTGTTGGGCGGGTGTTATTGCCCTTTGAAACCGTTGCGGGCGCAGCATGCTGCGCCCCTACATTATTTTTATAAGCTATTTTAATACGTTATTTAATGCGGTTTTATAGTGCCGCAAGTCTGCTTTGGTTTTGGTTTCTGTTGCGCAGACAAGCAAGCAATCTGCAAAATCTGGGTAAAGCTCACCTAAATCAATGCCTGCTTGCAAACCTTGCGCTGCTAAAGCAGCAATCACTTCTTTTGCTGGCTTTGGCAAACGAATAACAAATTCGTGAAAAAATGAATTTTCCAGTACTCGCTCAACACCTGGCAACTCTGTTAAAAAATCACAAAGTTTTTTTGCATTCTGGTGACTGGCCAAAGCAACATCACGCAAACCATTAGCGCCCAATAGCGACATATAAATTGTCGCAGCAACAACGACCAAGCCTTGATTGGTACAAATATTTGAAGTTGCTTTACCACGACGAATATGTTGCTCACGTGCTTGTAGAGTTAACGTAAACCCTTCACGCCCTTCCTTATCGACCGTGCGCCCTACTAATCGACCAGGTAGCTGGCGCACAAATTCTTTTTTACAACACATAAAACCAAAATAAGGCCCACCGGAAGCCAACGGCACACCTAACGGCTGCCCTTCGCCACAAGCAATATCGGCACCATTCTCACCCCATTGACCGGGCGCTTTTAACAAAGCCGTTGAGGTCGGATTAACCACGCCAATGACCAACATTTTATGCTCATGCGCCCATCGTGTTAACGTATCGACATCTTCCAAAGTGCCGAAAAAATTGGGCTGTGAAATAACTAATGCCGCTGCATTGCTTGTATCAACCGCTTCTAACGAAGCCTTATCGATTTCACCGCTGTTGTCAGAAAAAGGAATAGCAACCAATTCGATTTCTTGCTGCACTAAAATCGTTGACAACACCTGTCGATAGCGAGGGTTTAAACTATCAGGAATCAAAACACGTTTTGCTTTGCCACGTTTAATACGCACTGCCATCAATATAGCTTCCGACAAAGCCGTTGCACCTTCGTATAAAGACGCATTTGACACATCCAGCGCCATTAACTCCGCCATCATCGTTTGATATTCGTAAATTAACTGCAGGCTACCTTGACTCGCTTCAGCCTGATACGGTGTATAAGCGGTATAAAATTCGCCGCGGCTAGCTATTTGCCACACAGCAGAAGGGATATAATGCTCATAAGCACCACCGCCGATAAAACAACTGCCCGGCTTTATGTCTGGCTGACGCGCTTCCATCAAACGCGCCATTTCTTGTTCCAATAAACCAACCGGCATGTTATCTAAAACTGCCCGCGGTAATGTTTTGGGAATTTCATCAAACAGTGCTTCGATACTATCAGCACCAATCGCAGCAAGCATCGCATCGCGATCGCTTTCGGTATGGGGAATAAAAGGCATACTATTCCTCGCTTATTTCTTCTTCATAGGCTTCTGGTGATAATAACTCAGCAAGCTCACCATCATCACTAGCGGCTATACGAAATAACCAACCATCGGTGTATGGATCTTGATTGACTCGACCGGGGTCGTTCGCCAGCGCTTCATTCACTTCGATAATATTACCTGAAATAGGGGCGTAAACATCGGCCGCTGTTTTGACCGACTCAACAACGACAACCTCATCACCAGCATGCACATCAGCCTCTACATCGGGAAGCTCAACAAAAACAATATCGCCTAGTTGGCACTGTGCATGGTCGGTAATACCAACGGTATAAGTACCTTCGCCATCTAAACGCAACCATTCATGACTGCGTGTAAATTGTAAATCATTGGGAATTTCACTCATTCCATTCTCCTAAAAATTAGCTATAAACTTTTTGCCCGTGACGAACAAACGGTGGTTTTACTACCGTTACCGGTACAGCTTTACCCCGTCGTTCTACACTGGCTTTATTGGGAATATGTTTTGGCACTCTGGCTAAGGCGATCGCATGACCTAAGGTTGGTGAAAAGCCGCCGCTGGTTATCGTGCCTTCGCCGTTACCATCAAACGTTACTGTTTGGTGGTCACGCAACACACCGCGGTCTTCCATCACTATACCGACTAGTTGCTCTAAAATGCCGGAGGCGAGCTGCTCTTTTAATGCTGCCCGCCCAATAAAATGACGCTTCTCATCTTTCCAAGAGATAGTCCACGCCAAATTCGATACTAGCGGACTAACCTCTTCACTCATATCAGAGCCATATAAATTTAATCCAGCCTCTAATCGCAGCGTATCCCGAGCACCTAAACCACAAGGTTTAACCCCCGCCGCAATAAATTTTTGCCAATAGGCCGCTGCCTGATCAGCTGGCAAAACCATTTCAATACCATCTTCACCGGTGTAGCCGGTGCGAGCAATCTGAACTTCCTCACTGATAACAAATTTAAATGGCTTTAATAATTCAATAGCTTGCGCCAATTCTGCTGAGAAAACATTTTCGAGCAATGATAAAACTTTTGGGCCTTGTACGGCTAAAATCGACAAATCCTTGCGCTCAGTTATTGTTACATCAAAAGAGCCAACGTGCTCATTCATCCACGCTAAATCTTTTTGTCGCGTACCGGCATTAATCACTAAGCGATATTTTTCATCCGCCATACGATAAACGATTAAATCATCAACAACACCACCAGCATCATTAAGCATACAAGTATAAAGCGCCTGCCCTTCTTCTTTTAATTTTTGCACATCATTCGCCAACAGGTAGCGCAAATAATCGACAGCACCTTGCCCTTCAATATCAACAACCCCCATGTGCGACACATCAAAAATCCCTGCACTGTTACGTACTTGATGGTGCTCATCTATTTGCGAACCATAATGCAATGGCATTTCCCAACCAGAAAAGTCAACAAGTTGCGCACCTGCCTGACAATGCTGATCATAAAGAGGGGTCCGTAATAAAGTCACCTGTCTAGACATAAACTAACACTCCTGGGCCGCGATCAAGTAAAGGCGGAATTATAGCCTCATTTAGAGCAAGGAGCCACCTCGCTTGCAGAAAATCTCGAACAAAAAATTAGAGATGAGACATAACATCAATCTAGTGGTAAACTCTCCCTTAGCAATAGGGAGATTGTTTTATGATACAAAAGGCTCGCCTCTTAAAAAGCGCACTATCTTTATCTTTAATACTTGCCAGCACCATGGCATTTGCCGGCTCACCCGATAAGCCCGCGCAACATGCGGATTATGGTCACAACTATTTTTCCATTTTTGCCGGTGGCGGCCTTAGCAAAGAGAGCAACTTCAGCCAAAGTGGCACGTCATATATTTCACCTCCACTCGCTGTCAATGCCAAAGGTTGCGCTATGGATTCTCCCGCTGGCATGGCTGGTGTGAATGTTGGTTTTAGCTGGCATATTTTTTCCGTTGGTAATAAAACCACTGGCTGGATGTTTGTTCCTTCCACTGAAGCTGAAGGTTATTATCTGAATAATACCAAACAAGGTGTCGCTTTTAATAACACCACCAGAATACCTGGGCATCGCTTTACCGTAGTGCTGCCAATGGCTACCGGTGTTTTCCTTGCCAACTTAGTGATAAATCTAACACACAACATTCTCACTCCTTACATTGGTATTGGTATAGGTGGTGCAGATGTTTCTATTATTAATGCCTCTTCAGAACAGACCTTTATTTTTGAACCGAACATTAATCACTTTAACTCCAAACCCAACGCGTTTTGCTGGGCTTTTGCCACGCAAACAAAAGCGGGCTTACGCATTCTTCTTGCCAAACATTGGAGTATATTTGGGGAATATCGTTTTCTCTATATTCACAACACCTCTTTCAACTTTGGTGCAACCACTTATTCTACGCACGCGGTTACCAGTGGCTGGCATGTCAAGATGAATGGACATTGTTATAGCATGGGGACGGTGGGCATCTCATACATTATGTAGCTAATCGCTATTTACTTGCATTGATAACTGACTGTAAACAAGCTAAAGATAAAAAAACAAGGATGTAAATTATGCGCTCTTCATTAAAATTAAGTGTTGCTATCGCATTGACACTATCAACAACTACAGTGCTGTGCGGTGGGCCAGAGGCCCCACCACCCGCACATGATTATTTTCAAGGCTTTTTTGTGGGCATCAATGGTGGTGCGAGAAATGTTATCTTTGAAGATCAAAATAGCCACCTAGAGCATAACGAGGGCATTGGCGCCATCTCTCCTTTTAACGGCAATTATGGCGGTGATGCAACGCTTGACCGCAATGTTTTTTCTGGCACCTATGGTGTTGTCGCGGGCTTTGGCTTTGATGTGGAAAATCTTTATATGGCCGCGCAGTTTGAGGGTAATTTTCGTAATACCAGCGCTAATTTTACTTTCGATCATACTCCACTCCCTAGCAATTTATTCTTTTTTAGCTACATTAATAACATCAATGCCAAACTCGAAAATGAATACGGCGCTATCTTTAAACTGGGCTACATTACCTACCCAACGACACTTATCTTCGGTGAGTTAGGTGGAGCATGGACCAAGCTTAGCTTCTCAAGCAATACGGTTAGCAATGTAAAACTTACCGGGACAGGTGAAAAAGAGACGCTAAATAGTAGCATTAACAAAACAGTGTCAGGCTTTCGTGCTGGCGTGGGCTTTGAGAAATTCTTATCAAAGCATATCTCGTTTATGCTTTCTTATCTCTTTACTAAATATAACTCGGCATCGCAAACCGCCAGAAAAAACTTTACCATATCCCCTACTGCTAATGGCTATATACAAGATAGCAACAAAGTCACACCTTGGACCAACCAACTACTTATTGGGCTTAATGTCCACTTTGGACAAAACATCGCAGACGACAGCTTTATGCCATGGACCACCAAGGTCGCTGATACTTTTAACGGCTTTTTTATTAGTGCTGCTGGCGGTATACAGCAAGGTGTTTTTAAACATAACACCCTTTCATCATCGGTTTTAGAGCCCGTACTCTTTGGGTATGAATCGAATTTATCTGAAGATAATTCCAACGTGCAAGGCTTAGGCAGTGTTTTTGCCGGTTACGGGCACATTATCCGTAATATCTTTTATTTAGGCGCTATGTTTGGCGGCTCCTTTGGAGAAATTAATAAAACCAACTTTTTAAGTGTCTTTGATGCCAATGCCACCATTATGCGACACTCTGTTGACATGAAGATTGGCCAAAACTACGCTTATCTTTTTAAACCGGGGATTTTTATTGGTCCAGGCACTTTATTTTACGGCCTCGTCGGCCAAGCATTTTCTCACCTTACCGTAAGCTCAACACTTTCTGACTCTACCCCTGGGATAGCTACCAGCACTATCGCTATTTCCAGAAAAAAATCGGTTAGTGGTTTTCGCTGGGGCTTAGGTCTTGAACAAAGGCTATGCAACCATTTAAGCTTAATTATACGCTATATGCGCACCACCTATGGCGGCTTTTCACTTAATCAAAGTGGTACCATAACAGTGCCAGATATCAGCGGCCCGGTCCCAACAACAGCAAGTGCTCCAGCAAATATTTCTGTTAATACCAGCACTGATACAAATAGCTTAGAGTTAGGTTTAGTGTTGCATTTTGGCGGGGGAAGCAATCTTGATGAGGCGACACTGCCAGCACCAAAACAGACAAAGAAATAAATAAAAAAAGAGTTTCGCACTTATCTTGAGGGGTATATTCAAAGTGCGGAACTCTTGTTGTAACTATTGTCCTCCTAATCTAGTAAATATCTAATAGGATCCTCATGCCAAGCAATGGCATGCCCAACATTTGTTGTAATAACATGATCGACTTCAACGCCACCAAACACATCAGCACTACCTGCCTCAATATATTTTAAGCTGCTTACACCATCCACCATGCCGAATCCATTTGTTTTTGCACTATCCTTAACAACATCAACCTTAACACCACGACTGCGTAAAAATGCAATCTGTGCAGCTAACGCTTTAGCTTGTGTAGGTCCAGTAATGCAGCGTGGATCAACGCAAACCACGTGATCAATAGGTAATGGGATGCTACGAGGGATGCCATTTCTACCAGCGCTGCGTTCAAATGCGGCAAGGGCATAAGCATAGTTTTGAATGGTTGATGGACCACCCCAGCTGTGATTAATATTAACGGTTCTAACACCTGGATTTTGCATTTTAACCAATAAATTTGTGTAAACACCCGCTAGCAATGCGACATCGTAGCCACGTCGATTACTGTTAATGCGTCCACCCCACCAGCTTTTAGCATAGTCAGCAATACCTGTCTCTGCTTTAACGGTATGCCCCATGACATGCCCTGGTGTTGAACTGGCGATATCACCAATAAATTTACTGCTATCATTGGTATTGTGATTTGCGTTAAGTGATCCAGCATTATAAGAAACAAAGGTATCACCTTGCTGAAGCCTGCCTTTAGCTTGCTGTAAAAAAGTTCTGACTCGACCAAAGTAGGTTGCCAGAGAATCAGATGAATTGCTGTCTGTTACCAAGTGCTCAGCGCCATAAGGATCACTAAGCGCCCCCGTTTTTGTTAAGCCTTGCGTGTTAACCCCAAGTTTTAATAGGGCATCGGCACCTGCGCCAATAGGTTGTGACCCATAGCTACTAGGTCCTTGTTGCCCAGTGCATGCGCCCATTGCTTGTAGTATATCAAAAGTCATATCGCTGGTGATCTGTCTGGCAGGGACACCAAAAGATTCTTGTTGTTCTAGAAATTGATCGGCTGTGATAAATGTTCTTTGCTTGATGGAGTCGACTGAATAATCGTTGTGTGCTTCTACGCCTTTAACAACGGTGAAGCCTAAAAGCCCACCTACACAGCCATATCCTGCTGCTTTTCCGGCTAATTGTGCCAATTGTGCTAAATGTCTCATAACCCCCTCCTCACACTGATGTGTTATTGCGATATTTTTTTAATGGTATAAAGTCAACATCGCCTTTGTTTATGTACAATCTTCGAGGATAGATCGAACGTTAGATTTATATTGTACAAAATATAGCTTTCCCTGTCAACAAATTAATCAGCTTGTTGCTGTATGAAGCAGCTTTCGTCCAATAAAATAAAAAAATCAATGAGTTATAATATAGCCGCTCTTGTGCCAACCCGCCCAACAAAGGCGCAAAACAAGCAAATGACTCAAAACAAGCACCAGAACCACCGTCATCCTGAGCTTGGCCCAGGATCTATTAAGACCACTCCTATACCAGCAAGAGGGAAGCGCAAGCTAGTATGACGACGATGACGACAAGCATTCTCAATCGGCATCTCAGAAAAGCCCCACCAGCTAACTTGATGCTTATTCACAAGCGCTATAGTATAGAAATATGCATGGACAGCTGATCACCTTTACTAAAAAGCATCGCCTTTGGCTTTACCTTGCTGGGCTGACGATACTCAGTGGTTTACTATTGCTGAGCATGCACGCTATCAAAGTGCTAACGCATTCACCCCTAGCGATTCCTACCGCAACGTTATCAAGCGAAATCATTTTCGATCTTATCATCCTGCCGTTAACTTTAATGATAAGTCGGCATATCCCTTCCCCATGGAGATACTTTTTTGTTTTTATTGCACTGGAAGCGATTTTACGCATCATCATTTCCTTACAAATCATTATATTTTTCCAATCACAAGGCAGCACAGCAAACCCGATGCAAATGCCCGTCAGTGAAGCCATACACACTGTCTTTTATATTATTCGCCCCATCTACTGGGCAACATTTGCCATACTGGCATTACATCAATCGCGCGCCAAACTAAAAACGTTAATACCAAGCTTGCCGACAGCCATCACCATTTTTTTAGCCCTGGGCTACATGTTATGGTTATATTCTCACTACCATGTCAGCTATCATCTTTCTCTGTGGGCATTTACCAATGCCAGCTATGATGTGTTGCTGTGTGTTTTTCTGATTTATTGCCTGCCCATTGCTAGAAATAAAATAATAACGCTGCTGATTGTTAGCTACCTCCTTTTGACCATCGGCGATATTGTTGGCACCAAATTTAATTTTTTTATTCCTTATTTTAAATCAATCCAAGCGCCGCATTTCTTTTGGATATTAGGTAATTTGTTTTTAATTTATAGCTTAGTTAATTTTTTAAAAAATAAAAACCAACATGTCAGCGAATGGTTTTACGCTATTGACAGCACACGAGCACAAGTAGGCTATTGGGGGAATAGCATTGTTTCGCTATTGTTCTTAATATTAAGCATTCGCTACTTAACCTTGCCATTAAAATTCCGTGAAGCACATTTAATTTTTCATGTGAACACCGTAACCTACATAGGCTTCTTAACGCTACTCTCACTCTTAACACTATTTTTCTCCCGCCTATTTACGCGTGACTTTTACAAAATCAGCCAAATGACAAATTTATTTGCCAACAACAAATCCGTGTCAACAATCAGCATCAAGCCGTTGTATTTCAAAGAGCTAAGAAAGCTCGCACAGTTCCTAAAAAAGAAACTTGTGCTCATCGAACAAAAATCACAGCAGGAAAAAGAATTATTTCTTATGGCACGACGCACAGCTAGCAATATTGAAAAGCCCTTATCAATACTCTATGATCTATCGCGAAAAATTGAAGAACAACTTAACATCAAACAACAATGGATTCAAAAAAATGCACTGATGCGCTTACAAGTTATCGCTGACGATGTACTAACGGTTGAATCAGCAACGCAAACACAAAACAAAGAAGTAGAAAAACCACAGCCCATCGGCTCCTACCCCGCCATTACCTTTCACGAACTAGCACAAGAGAAAAACGTCCAGTTTTACGATAAAGATATCGACCTTAAAACTAGAATTGAAACTAACGCATGGTTTATTGTTAGCGCTTTTCCTGAAAACAAATTTTACCGCATTACTTCAAACTTAATTAACAATGCCATTGAGGCCTGTGAACATCGTCAAACAAAGCAAGTAAACTGCCATCTACGCCACCAAGTAGGTGAACCACATTTCCATTTAACCATTAGCGATTCCGGTTGCGGCATGAACGACCAACAAATTAAAGCCATCCTTGCTGGCGAAGGCAAAACCACCAAAGCAGAAGGTCATGGCATAGGACTACGCTATGTCATTGACACCGTCAACCGCTGGAACGGCCGTTGTGAGATATCATCTACAGAAAATGTAGGGACAGAGTTTCATCTAACACTCCCCTTATTAAAACCTACCCCACCGTGGTGGACAAACAAAATCACTCTACCACCGAGGGGCATTATCATTATCTATGATAGCGACAGATTTTATCATCAACTATGGAAAAATATACTCCACACACCTTTAAAACAACTAACAGGCATCACCCTAATCCATTGCTACACCCTCAATGATTTTAAGCAATCTCTGAGAACAACAGAAAAGCAACTTGTTCTAATGGATATCGACAGTGCCCAAAACCCTACTGACAGCATGCACATTATTATCGAGCAGCAATTACAATCACAAACCATATTAGTAACTCAGCACTATCACAACCTTGCTGTGCAAACGCTGTGTGATAAAGACCATATTAAACTGTTACCTAAACCACTTATTCCTTACACAGAAATCGACTATAACAAGGAAAGTTAATTGACGACAAAAAAACAAACATCAGCACTTCGCCAGCAGATCACTATATTGTCGCTAATTATTATCGGATTTTTTATCTTTGTCTTTTTACCACCACAACATTACCACACATCAAAACAAATGTTTTACTCCTCCAACCAACTGCTTTTTATCCTTCTAGATAGCACACTAACCGCTTTATTTTTCATGCTAAGCTTGCGCGCTAAAAAAATCTGGAAGCTCACATTTATCTTCTTTAGTACTGCAAGCTTATTCCGTGTTGTTCTTTCTCTCTCAATATCCGTGTTATTTAATACGGACTCGACATACCTACATATTATCCGCACATTCTCGATCACGCTAGAGTTAATTGCTTGGCTCTTATTCTCAAGCCAATTGCTTATCCTTTATAAAAAAGAAATACGAAAATTTACCCCCTTCATACCCACAGCACTGACCTTAATTGCAGCCATTATATTTCTACTGCATAATGTTCATCACTACATCGCTCGTGAAAATGTACCTAGCTGGGTAATTTTCAAAGCCTGCGATGATTTATTCTCTTTTATGCTCATTATATTCTGCCTACCGATGATGAAAAAAATCCCGCTGGTGATACTCGCCACAGGATTCCTTTTACTTATTATTGTAGATATATTTAGACCCAACATTAATTACACCACTCCTTATTTATTTACGAGTCATTATGCCCACTTCTTCTTGCTATTTGCTAAACTTATTGTCACTTATGGTGTCTATCTATTAATAAAGGAACAAAAACTCCGCCCTAAAAAATGGTTTTATGAAATAGACTGCACACGCACACAGATTATTTATTGGGGCAATAGCGTTGCTGCCGTTTTATTCTTACTGATCGGCATACACTCCCTTTTTGCTGAGAAGACCTTTAAATTCACCAGCTTTATCTTCCACATCAATGTTCACTTACTAGTTCCCGTGATCAGCTTACTATTACTACTAACCGAGTTATTTGCCCGCACATTCAGTCACTGCTACCTACAAATTCAAAGAAACATCAGCAGACAGAAAAAATCAACAATTATCTACTTTAAAGAACTACGACAATTTTCAAATATCACCGTCAACATTATGAACGATATTGCCAAAAAAAATGAAGTACAAAAAAAAATGTTTACCGTCTCAGGGCAAGCCGCCCACGATATCCGCACACCTTTATCGGTTCTCGATGTGCTTTGCAAACAGGCAAAAACTATTCTTACAGAAAGCGAGTGGCTACTTTACAACAATGCTCTTGTACAAATTCGCGCAACCACAAATGAACTACTTGCTTTACAACAAAAATCTTCTCTCGACAAAACAGTAAAGCAATCATCACAAAGCCAATATATCGCTATTCTATTTGAACAATTTATCCAAGAAAAGGCTATTCAATACCAACACTTAAACATCAGCATTGGCATAAAAATTAGCACCCCCGCATGGTTTACCTTGACAGATATACCTCCCCACCACTTCTATCGCATACTTGTTGACCTAATCAATAACGCTATCGAAGAAAGTAAAAATAGTGCTAATAAATTTATTCTATGCAAAATGGATTATCAGC
This sequence comes from Gammaproteobacteria bacterium, assembly GCA_030425685.1. GTDB lineage: Bacteria > Pseudomonadota > Gammaproteobacteria > Coxiellales > Coxiellaceae > JAUIAD01. Next base: position 24,937 of record JAUIAD010000034.1, read on the forward strand.
CAGGCGAAAATTACTTTACCGTAACAGTAAAAAATAGCAGCACAACACACAAAGCAAACCAAGAAAATTTTCAATATATAAAGCGAAAAATCACCGAGTGGCACACAAGCATTAAAATCAGTCCAATACTTGACGACAACAGAGAAGTCGCCTTAACCCTACCAACTACAAACCCCTTACCAAACTGGTGGATTAATGAAATAACACTACCCAGCAAGGGACATATTATCATCTTCGATGACGATCCATTAAACCACCAACAATGGGAAGAAAAGCTGTCTCAAGCACTAAAGATGCTACCCGACGTATCACTTACACACTGCTATAATGAAAAAGAATTTATTCAAGCCACCAAAGCGAAAGAGGAAAAACTATTCTTAATTGATTACGACATCAAAGGCTCCCCGCAACTAGGCATTGACTATATCATTCAATTCAAATTACAAAAACAAGCCATCCTAGTTACCAACAATTATTGTCAAAACGACCTACAAAGCCAATGCAAGCTTGATCACATCTCCCTTTTGCCTAAACCAATTATTCCTTATATCAAAATAAAACAGTAACACCCTCAAACACTACAGTCATTATTACTTATCAAACAAATAAAAAATAAAAAATAAAAAAACATACAAATATTAACGCAACACTAAAAGAAAAAAAATTGTCAAAAAAAATGCAATCACCAACCCCCATCATCCTCAACCAATACAAATAGCCTCACCATCCAGACGACTCAAAAAGGCCGTCAGGTGCACCCGAGGGGTGGCACGGTGTGTTTATTTTTTCGCGCACAGCGCAGCGAGCACGAAAAAATAAACATACCGTGACAGGACCCGGAGGGTGCCCAGAGAAGAATGCATCACCCCAAGTGCAGATCTACCGTAAATCCCGCGCCCAACTATAATATTCACACAAAAAAACAGAAAAACAGAAAAATAGAAAAATAGAAAAATAGAAAAATAGAAAAATAGAAAAATAGAAAAATAGAAAAATAGAAAAATAGAAAAATAAAAGAATCAAAGAACCAAAGAACCAAAGGATCAAAAATTAACGCAAAAGCGCTCACCTGTTCTTCTTAACAACCGTAGTATCAAGCAAATACCCTTCACCATAAATAGACTTAAGCAAAGCCGGCTTCTTATAATCTACTTCAATCTTCCGCCTTAAACGACCAATAAAACGATCCATACTACGCTCATAAACATCACTATCAACATTAACACAATCGGCAATCTGCTCACGCGTCAACACACAACGAGGACGTTGAGCAAACAACCTCAACACCTTAAACTCAGCCGGCGTAATAGGAATATCCTCACCATCCTCCGTACACAAAGTAAAAGCATCAAGATTCAACACAAAATTATTAAAATGCAACGTTGGCGACCCAGGCTCAACCTCTTCCTCAACGACATCACCAGAAATACCCAGGCTAAACGTACGACGCACAAAAGACAACAATACCCGCGGACTAACCGGCTTAGTCAGATAATTTGTCGCCCCCAACTCCAAAGCAACAATTTTATCAACATCATCATCAGAACCCGACAACATCAAAATCGGCGCAGAAACAGATTGACGCAGTTCACGACACAAATCCAGCCCATTAATACCCGGTAAATTAAGATTGATATCAAGAATAACAAGATCAGGCGAGCGCTCTTCAACCTGCGCCCGACACTCCTCATCGTTATGCGCCACAGCAACCGAATAACCCTCCCCCATCAGCGTCGCCTCCAGGGTGGCCACCATAGCCTCATCATCATCAACAATTAAGATATGTTTTGCATCCATAAAAAAAGTATAGACTCTCAAGCCACACGATGCAAAATGAAAAACAGAAAAGAATTAATGAGTTACAGAATTCTGCGCCGGCAACAGCACACGCACCACCAGCCCTTTTTCCTCATGGTTACGCAAGACAATATCGCCACCATGACCACGCACAATATCACGCGCCACCGCAAGCCCCAGACCAGTCCCCGCTTTTTGCAACGAACGCGAGCTATCAACACGATAAAAAGGCGTAAACACTTTTTCCTTCTCTTCCTCAGGAATACCCGGCCCCTCATCCCGAATCACCACCTGCAACTCATCCTTAAGCACCTTCAAAGACACAGACGCCTTATCACCATACTTAACGCCATTTTCAACCATATTAATCAAAGCACGTTTTAAGGCTGAAATACGGCCAAAATACGGCGTACGCTCACCCGCGCCTTGATACACAACATCATGACCAACATCCTGCAAGTCATTACACAACGACTCTAAAAGGGCATTTAAATCAAAACGCTCCATCGTTTCCACTTCGTTATAGTCACGCGCAAACGATAAAATAGAGGCGATCATCTGCTCCATCTCTCTAAGATCAGCAAGCGCTTTTTCATATTGAGGCGTACCCTCTAAGTACTCCGCTCTTAATTGCAAGCGCGTAATCGGCGTACGTAAGTCATGTGAAATCGCCGCCAACATCTGCGTGCGATCATGCATTAAGCGACGGATGCGCGACTGCATGCCATTAAAAGAGGTAATCACTTCTTGCATCTCAGCAGGACCTTCCAACGCCAACGGCGGCGCTTGCATATCAACACCAAAACGCTCCGCCGCTTTACGGAATTTCACCAAAGGTAACGCCAAACGCTTAATGACCCAGTAACACAACAAGGTCAGCGTTAATAATAAAAAGATACCCGACATAAAAGCACCCGTTGTCACCCAATAGGTTTTAACCCGATGACCACGAACATTCAGCCACTGACCATTCGCCAGCTGCACACTTAACACAAATTTATAGGGATGAGCGACAACATAATCACGCAAGACTTTGGGCGTTGCTAATTGAATAATCTGCGCTTCATGCCATGGTGCCGGCGTCATACGCACAATCAGCCCCGGCTGACTTAAAACATGTACCGCTCTTGGCAACTTAGAAATAGGCAGCGACTGAGCGATCGTCACTACTTTTACTACTCTTTCAACCATCTGACGCTGGCTGACAGGATGACGACCATATAATAGGTAAAATGAAAAAACTGAGATAGCCGCCGATGCAATCAGCAGCAGCCCTACCATTAAGATCAGGAACGATTGACGTGCAATCCGACTCCCCAATAAATTGTGCCATTTAAATTTCATGGAGCACATTCTACCCGAATTGTTCAGAAATAAACATTCTGTATTCCAGCAGAATAGGAAACACTTAGTTTACGAAACCAATAAAATAGACCAACCCTAACAGGTTGTTTTAGAACTTAATTTACTACCAAACCACCTAAAATAGTGCTTAATCGGTAGTCACCGGCGGCGTAAATTGATAGCCACCACCACGCACCGTAATGATAATGGTCGGATTTTTTGGGTCTTTTTCGATTTTCTTACGTAAGCGCGCGACCTGCACATCGATAGTGCGATCATAAGGCATCGCTTCACGACCACGGGTTAGATCGAGCAACTGGTCACGATTCAACGTGCGCTGAGAATTTTCAAGAAAAGCGATTAACAACTCATACTCACCTGAGCTCAATGGCACCGTTACACCATCAGGGGCAATTAAGCGGCGCTTATTCTGATCCAGGGTCCAGTTCTTAAAATAGATATTTGGCATCTGCGCAATCTGGCTGCTTTTACGGCGTTCAGCCAAGCGCCCTGTCGTCCTACGCACCAAGGCTTTAACACGCGCCAGTAACTCACGCGGACTGTAGGGTTTTGCCAAATAGTCATCGGCACCGACTTCCAAGCCGATCACACGATCAGGCTCTTCACCCACAGCACTGAGCATAATAATGGGTACTTCAGAAGTTTCGCGCAGATTGCGGCATAGGCTTAAGCCATCTTCGCCAGGAAGCATAATGTCTAAAACAACCAAATCAACCTTCACCCGATTTAGGACCCGCTTCATCTGAATACCATCACGCGCTATCGTCACACGATAACCATGCTTTTCTAGATACTCACTCAACAAATCCCCAATTTGCGGATCATCATCGACAACCAATATATGTGACTTCTCAACTTTCATGGGTCATTTTTTACGCTAATTCGCCCTTCTTGGCAAGTACTGAGTTGTAACGTTGTTGTTACAACCGCTAAAACTCGACTATTCTACCAATATGCGCGCGCGGGGTATAACATTTCAGAGTATAAAGTGCCTGTTTATTGGGTGGTCCTTGCCATGCTTTTTCTTACGTGAATGCTGTGGAATATAATGTCTCTATTGGGTGGTCCATGCCATGCTTTTTCTTACGCGAATGCTGTGGAATATAATGTATCCATTGGATGATCCATGCCATGCTTTTTCTTACGCGAATGCTGTGGAATATAATGTATCCATTGGATGATCCATGCCATGCTTTTTCTTACGCGAATGCTGTGGAATATAATGTATCCATTGGATGATCCATGCCACGCTTTTTCTTACGCGAATGCTGTGGAATATAATGTATCCATTGGATGATCCATGCCATGCTTTTTCTTACGCGGCGGCGCATACGCGTCAACTTAAGAGAGAGATGCTTTAACTTGTTGAAAAAAATGGAGTAAGATGGGGGCCCCAAAAACAACCCATGAGCTTTTTCGCTCATAAGGAGTTAACCCCCATGGAAAGCATG
>JAUIAD010000068.1 GCA_030425685.1 Gammaproteobacteria bacterium
TTTTCCACTATTTGTAACTCGCACAACTCGCACCGCTAACTCACCACCCAAGTAGCCTGCACTTACCGTCTCCTTTAAAAATTTTCTCCCGTTAAGGTATTTAGATAGCTGTAATACGATCACCTGATTAAATGCACTCGGTGCAATTGCTGTATAGCCTGGTGGTGACTGTGATAACATCACATCTCGCAGCAGATTAACCAGTGTTTTTTCATACGCTGATGAGTGTTCAAAGCGACGCGCAGCCACTGTGTGATGTCGGTAATGGCGAACGATCTTTGTTTTAGGGAGAAAGCGAACGATTACACCGGGTTCACTTTTGGGTAGAACAAACAAAGAAAAGTGGCACCCCTTTTGCGTGGTAATAAAGGCAGTAAATGGCTCTTTACCCATAACATTCATAAAGATAGAACCAGACTGATCGTTATGCGCAATCACACGATTATTGGGTGCATTCAGGCTTAAAATTTTGTCTTTCACCACAAACAGTCGATTGATGTCTTGGTTCGACAAGATGATTTTTGCCTGATTATCATTAGCAATCGCTATGGATACGGGTTTTATCGTAGTTGTATTGTCCGCTAATGCAAGTGGTGACAGCAGCAACCCAATTATAATGAATAATGCTTTCATCTAGCCTCCCCTTTTGTTTTTTATTTCTTCAAACGACTTGAGTAGCAGTACTGTGCCATTTTTTGAAAAGGTTAATCGATAAGTTTTAGCTTCATTAGCGATGAGTCGCTCCCCTACCCAACGCTTTAATTGTCCGTGAATCAATACCATCAATGCTTTTGGGTTAGACTGTATGTGGTTGACATAAAACGAAGAAGCGACCTTATCATCAGTGATGGTTTTTTCATCAAAAGCTAATTGTGCTTTAAAGGCCGCATAAAACTCAGGGTCAACGAATTGCAATAAATTTTGATTGCTGCCTTGTACGTTTTTTGGTGTAATGTTTAATCGATCGTTTGTCAGCATCATTGCCATCGCTTCCAAATAAGGGGCACTGACACCATCTTGAGTAATGCTTGCTTTTTGTTGCAGGCTGGATGGAATCAAGACAATGTCGCGTCGATTGGATTGATGCCATAACAAGAGTCCAAGAATCGCATTACAAATGAGAAGAGTGGCAACACTTATGCTCAACAGCTTTATCTGTCGAGCTAATTTAGCAATCAATGATTTGGCCTGTTTATATTCCATAACAACTCCAGCTTTTTAAGCAATGTATTCGCGATTTTGCGAGGGTGGCGTTTTGCGAAGCAAATGAACCATAACCGCTTTCGGTAAATACCAGTGACACAAATTAACAAGCCACGAACTCCCCTGCCCCTGCTTCATCATTTTTATTAAAACAACCGTGGCAACAGGTATTGCGATTGATAAAACAACTTTTCCTAAAAAAAAGAAAAACACAGCTAAAAATATGGATGGAATGAATTCATCTAGTGGCAACCCTAAAACCCGTGCTTGAGCATCGAGCGTTTTAGGTACGAGATAAAGTCCCCTTTTATTGCTCATGGTGATTAACCCCCAATATAGGTAAACATGGCATGAGTAAATAACACAAGAATTGGAACGCCCAATAAAGTGAGCAGATTCTTTGTTTTTACGTAAACCACGCTCCCCAAAATAATCTCTGCTATGTAGATGGCATAAGCCACCGTGGACCCTGTTCCAAATAATGCTTGTATTTGCGGTTTTACTGCTGAAGCTAATGGGTCTGTTGCTGGATCAGCAAGACACAAGTTGCAAACAAACACCCCATAGAAAAATGATAAGCAGGATAAAACTCTCATAAATATGTTATTACGCTTTACTTTCATCTCACCCTCGCTTTTTTGCTTGGTAAACATAGTTTATTCCTCCATGCTGTTCTGTTTGTTGAATAGCGAATATTCCTTTATTTAAATAATTATTTTTAGACACTGCACATCCCAACAAAGCTAAAGGAATTAAGGCAATGCTTGCGTAAAGTAAATTACGTATTAATGAACCCTGCTTTATTATGCGCATTTTCTTACCCCTCTTTTTATGCGCTTTTGCTGTGCGCGCATTGATCCTATAGTATTTAGGTGCTCATTTGTGATTAACTGACTACTTATTTCTTTTTCAAACTGAAGAATATGATTTGCCAATAAATGAATATTTTCGTTTGTCACCGCAACGCCTAATCGATATTCCAAAATCTCTTTTGCTATTAATTTAACTACTAGGAATTCCTCTTGTTTATTTAGACTTTCCATCACAAAACTCCTTTAAATATTTTCCTATTTTTGTAACGACTGGATGTGTGCGAATAGAATTGCTTACATGGAAATGAGCACCATCACGTACGTACACGCTAAACGTTCTTTGTTTCGCAATGGCCCCTATCATTTCAACATGATATGATTGACTTGGTTATCGGCCTTTGGCCATTGCCTGTCTTGGTTAGAGGTACCAGCTCTAACCAAGACCTAATCTTTATCTAAGATCAAATTTCCAATATTATTTGAATCCTCCTCGATTCCTTTTTTAATGTAGTTAAGTGCTTTTTCATTCATTGAGCTGTTCTCACAGGCAGCTATAACTTTCAATCTTCGTCTAACCTCATGAGGCAATCTAAGAAGTATTTTAGCTTCCCCATATCTTGGTCCTTTTTCTTTTGGCATTTAAAACAAGCTCCATTTCCGATAAGACATATATATTATGTCTATAATTTTATTATGACACATTAATTATGTCAAGACTTTGCGTCTTTTTGGTGTCATACTTTTCACTATGGACACCAAATTTGAATCAACAAGAATGACACTCCGCCTCCCAGTGGAGCTACGAGAATCCTTAGAATCTGCCGTCGCAGGCGGTTCTTCTAGCTCAGTTACCGCTGAGATAATTAACCGGTTAAAGAAAAGTCTCAGTACAGACCCTATCGATACTGATGACGCTTTTTCAATCATCAAGCAACATGCAGCAAAAATACAAGAGACAATAACTCGTGCAGCTACTAAAACTGAAACTAAACCATCAATAAGTAGACAAACTGCTCTCAAATCGCTTTCTACACATGAGCAGAAATTATTAGAAGCTTTTAATTCTCTTTCTGACGAGCAACAAAGTGTCATTATAGACTCTCTCCTTTCAATGATCTCTACGTTGAAAACATAACAAGCATTATATTGCTGTCAGGATTGCAATGTATTAGTAAAAACACGAATATGCGCGTTATCAGCTACGTAATAGAAAACAGGCTTTGAAGGAAGGATGGAAACGATACTTGAAATTTTATATCACCAGCATGCAAAGCATGATCAAACTTTCGTAAGCGCTCAGAAATCTACCCGGTTGACAAGCTAGATTTTCCAGAGTTTTGATTGATCCACGTTGAACGGTAACAACGATCGGTAGATTTCATCTGATTTGTCGGAATTCGGAATCTCGCTCAAGACATACCGAAGATACAGGTAGGCATTTACCTTATGCGCCTTGCAGGTCTCGATCAGCGAATAGATAATCGCGCCAGCTTCGGCGCCGTCGGCGCTATCATGAAAGAGCCAGTTCTTGCGTCCGATAACAAACGGTTTAATACTGCGTTCGGTGCGATTGTTATCAATTTCAAATAGCCCATCGTCAATGTATCGAATCAGGTTATGCCAAAATTTATGCGCGTATTGCATCGCCTCACCAATCGGGTGCTGTGGTGGCACAGTCGGCATTTTATCATTCAGCCATTGTCTGAATTTTTCAAGAATGGGTTTTGATTTCTTCTGTCGTTGTTTATAAATTTGATCCGCCGAATAACCCCGCTTTTTGAAAAGTTTTTCAAATTTATATAATTCAGCAATGTGTTTTATAGCCCAGTTGGCGAGGATGGGTTTTTTACTTTGTTTTGATGCATCCACAAATTTTCGCCTGGCATGCGCCCAGCAATGCAAACCTTGTATCGGTGTGTTTTCATCATTAAATAGTGTTTGATACCCTGAATAGCCATCCGTGTGCAAATAGCCATTAAAACCATTCCAGAAGTTTTTCGGAATCACGTGCGCACGTGAGGGATGGTATTGGTAGATAAAGCACCGTTCTTTTTCTGTG
>JAUIAD010000069.1 GCA_030425685.1 Gammaproteobacteria bacterium
TACTGTTCGGTCTTATATAGATATTGGGGAGAAGGTCCTACTCTGTTACTCAGGCTTAGCGCCTTGCACGACACACAGGATGCCTTCTCCCATCTCAAACGTCTCTGAGATTAAGCTATTTGCTTACAGAACTAAAGATACAAGCACGGCACGGTTTCCCTAGCAAAAATGATTAAATAATTATTGCGCACATTGCGTTAACCTAGTTAATATATTAGCCTGAAGAGGCTAGGCTGGTAGCGTAATTGCGATATCTTCCTAGTGTTAAACAACCTAACGGGTAGAGATCACATCAATGCAACAATCAACTATAAAATTGCAAAAAAAATGGCGAGCCCTGCCTTTACTATGGATCATGGTCGCTACTAATTCAATGGGGTTATCATTATTATATCCCTTACTTATTCCACTTTTTCTGTCGAGCCATGCTCTTTTTTTAAAATCTGGTGTAACAGAGATTACACGTCACCTACAATATGAAATTGTATCCTCTGTTTTTCCAGCTGGCATGATGATAGGCACTATTTTTTGGGGTTGGTTTTCAGATAACATTGGCAGAAAACAATCATTAATGATTTGTTTACTTGGTACTTTGATAGGTTATATTATATCTTCTATTGGTTTACATTTAGCTTCTTTTTCAGTATTTTTAGCTGGACGTGTCATTGATGGGGTGACCGCCGCAGCGATTGTAATCGCCTTAGCAGCAGCTATCGATTTGTCAAACCATCGTAATAAAGTCGCTATGATTGGTGGCATTTTTGCTGCTGTCTCTATTGGATTTGTCCTGGGTCCACTACTGGATTTTCATTTTTCCGCCACTGGTGTTTTTTACCTTATAACGATTATAAGCTTTATTAATTTTTTACTGATTTTTTTATTTCCTAACACTGCAAAACAGGCTCCCTTGCAAGTAACAGACCATAGAATCGGAATAAAAAGTCCTATTCTAGCTCTGCTTGGTTGTTTTATTTTATTGGAGCTAGGGTGGCTCAATTACTATCAAATCATCGCGCTACTACTTAATGAGCATCTGCACTGGAGCAAAACAAATATCAGTTTGTATTACAGCCTCATGGGTCTTGGCTTTATCATAGGATTCTCATACCTTACACAAAAACTATCCAAAACAATACAAGCGCATACCCTATTGAAAGCAGGGCTTTCTATCACAGCTCTAAGTTTAATCATTATTGTACTCTTTCCCTATAATTGGATGCTATGGACAACCTGTTTGCCAATGGTCATTGCTAATATTATTTCCTTCCAGATTTTTCACCAATTACTCTCCGATCATGCAAGGTCAAATCAACAAGGGTTAATTATGGGGCTCTCTCGCTCTATTGAAGCAGCCTCGCTATTATTGATGAGTTTGGTAAGCTTGCCCATACTGCAACTGAGCGGATGGGATTTTCCATTATGGATTTCGATCGGGCTTGTTATTATGAGTCTGCTCACATTTTCATATTTAAGACACAAAACGGTTTTGTAAAAACCCGATCTATTTAACCAGTTTCATAAAAACTACAATGGTAACGGCTATACTCTTACTGCTTAAATGCGACCTACTAAATTTAACATAAAACATATGTAAGCGATCAGGTAACCGCATCTAGGAGCAAGAATCAAGGAGGTGTAACGTTTACTTTGCCGTGCGTTCGAGAAAGTCAAAAGTAACAGCACAGCACGGCTTCCCAAACCGCGTTGTCGCTATCGTACTATGAAATAGGGCAGCTAACACCCAGCCGTGTCTATTTATAGTGCAAAAAAAAACCCTTTCTTACTCTTGTTGCATAAAAGTTCTTTTATTTAACAAGTTGCTGTGTAATGTTTACGTAGCTATTACGTAGTTTTTATTAACAATAAACAGAGTTGGTATATAAATGTAGCCTGGACTCATACACGTAGTGGTGGTAGTTGGCACGATCAATTTGATAAACCATCTAGCATCGATGCAATACCATCAGGCAGTGATCCAAGTAATCTGAATTACAATATAGTAATACATTAATAATTATCGATTATGGCAATAAGGAGTGAGCTAAAATTAAATGACAGTAAAAAATAAGGAAAAAAGTATAAATATATATTTACAATATTACAGGAGTTTCGCACTTTCAGTGCAAACCTCCTTCCTGGTTATATTTCGCCTATGCGAGACAAGCTCGCATTGACGGCCTGTGCCCGTTAGGGTGCGATTCAAGGGGAGAATCCCGATTCTCCCCTTGAAAATCCCCATCGGGATTTGTTTTGTTTCGCACAAGTGCGAAACTTCTATATTATATTAATATTTTTCGATTGTGATAACGCTTTTTTATAACATAAACATGGAGATATATATGAGAGCAAATCAGCTGAAAATGCTAGCTAGAAAACAGCAGAAAAAGTTAGTGCATGACTTTAAGAGTAAAAGAAGAGAGTATGGAATTAATGCTGTGCTTCCCTATGCGGTTTCAGGCGAAGAAAAAATCATGCAAGGTGAAGGTGGAAGTTGGATGATTAATCATAAAACGGGAGCAGTCCATATTGCACCCGGATGCAGTAAAAAAAATGTAAAAGCATTTAATGATTATTTTACAAATACTTTCATGAAAGCTCAAGGCTACTCGTGGTTTAAGGAATGTGATAGTGATCACATTAAACTGTTAGGTAACAATCGTAGTAATCATGCTGTTGATATTGCGTGTTTTTTAAAAGATAAAGATGGTCAAATACGCTTTCTGTCGATTGTGCGTGAAGATACAAAACAATATGCAGGCATTGGTGGCATGATCTTTCCAAAAGATGTAGAAAGAATCAAGGAGTCAAAAGGAGAGTGCTTAGATTTGCGGCCGATTAAAAAATTAATTAGAGAAGTGTTAGAAGAAGGTTGTAGTAAAGACCTTTGCTTACCTGGATCGGCAAGCGAGGAAGTGGTTAATATGCTTACCAGTGATGAACTTAAGGGGGCTTTTAAAAAGGCAATTAGGGAAGGCTATGGTGGTGAGTTTAAAAGTGACGAGAGTGACAAGCGCATCATTAATGACTACTTAGATAGACATTTGACTAACGGTAGTGATAACGCCACGGTATTGCAATCTATTATTGCTGGACTCAATGAATTTTTCAAAGAATTGACAAAAACTGAAGAAAGAGTAGAAGTTCTAGCAACATCTCTTAAGGTTGAAACATATTTGGCAACAAGCGTGGGCAAATCATTTGAAAGAGCCTTTATCGATAAATTTAAGTTTTTTAATATAGACCGACGCGTTGAAACAGATCCTCGTGGAACGGATGCTGCATGGATGGTAAGCCATGTGGCTACTGGTGTGGTCGATGAACAATTCTTTGCACGATGCAAATTATCTTTGAATGGTGGCTCTGATGCAGAAAAGGAAAGCGCGCAATTTCGCATTGTTGATAGAAATCTTTTGCAAAACTTATATGCCGATCATTCAGCGATGCTACTAGAATCACTGGCGCATAATCTTACAATAGGCGCATTAATGGAAAGTGATGTGGGTTTTGTTGTTGCTGAGGCAAGTGTGCTGCATGGTCATGTTTTAAAAGAAGAGCGAACATATCATCAGGGTTCACCCGTTTCGCGCCAAGGACTATTTGGCAACAGCGCAAGTTATCAGACATTTGATAGTGATTGGAAGGAAAATAAGGAAAGTAGTAGTTGCTGCCAGAAAAGCTGCGTAATTATCTAATATTATAAATTCCTTACGCTAGCCTTGCCTTTTGTAGAATTTAAAAATATATAAAGGCAAGGCTGATAATAATCACATCGTCCTTGTCTTTTGCCAAATTTCGCTAAATGAAAATGCTTGCATGTTCTGGTAAGAGACCATCTGCTGAAAGACAAAATAAGTTGAGTAATAATACTTATTGTGATGTGTAAATTATACCGTGAACCTCGTTCTTTTTGCATGGATTTGAACGAGTATTGAACGTCAACTATCTTTTCCGCCATTCGACAATTATCATTGCCGGTTTTACAATCATTTCCTATCTTCAAAATGTTGAGAACTTAATTGACGAAAACTTTTTTCATTAATGTTGATAATGGT
>JAUIAD010000035.1 GCA_030425685.1 Gammaproteobacteria bacterium
AAAACTACTTTAACTATATGCTAAACCGTATCCGCGACTGCAAAACAAGCGATGAATACAGGGCTCTTTTACCTTTTAACACATCTCTTGAAAAACTGAATAAATAATCAACTAGAACGCTTACTTTTAATTGATTCATAAAGCGCCTTACAAATATCTTCAACATGTATTCTTGAGAACATCTGGCCTTTTTTAATGACTGAAGTATTTTTACCATTCAATATCCTGACTAAGCTGTTACGATTAGGACCATAAATGCCAGCTAAACGAAAAATGTGTATAGGCAAGCTGAATTTATGAAAAAGGGAAAGCCAGCTACGCTCAACCTTTAGTCTTCTTTTACCTCTTTCCCCTGGGGCCTTAGGTTTAGAATTCTCATTAACCCATTCTCCTTTATGATCACCATAGACACTAGTTGATGAAAGGTATCCTAGCCATTCAATTTTATTTTTGCATTTGATAAGCTGATCTTTGATCAAGTCAAGAATGGGGCCTGTTCCATCAGGGTTTGGTGGCGCTGAGATTAAAATAGAATCATAGTTGGTTATATCAATGCTTGCTTTTTTGGGGTCGAGCAGTATTAATTTTGCAGGTGATCTCGCAAATTTTTTTATTTTATTCGGGTTTCGTGTTGTTGCGCTGACAACAATGTTGTGTTCATTCAGCAGTGTTGATAAGTACTGTGCTGTATAACCATGCCCTACGATAAGCATTTGTTTTGTCATTGTTTTGTTTTCACTTTATTTTTCTCTGCCAGAGCATTGATCAAACCCTTTGAACCATGGCGATTTGTTCTTTAATTCTTTATCAAGCCACTGTCGATATATATAAGCTAGCTTGTCTGCATTGATGGCTTGATTCCAGGGTTTTGCGCCCAAACGAATGTTGTCATCTTGACCAGTTAGCATAGCGATATCTTGATAAACAATCTTCTTGCTCATTTTCTTTTGAATTAGCTTTATCAAGGGCATCCACTTTAGCCAGGGCATATTTTTGTAATAGAATACGCTGATTAGTCTCATTTTTTTCGGTGTTAAAGGGATGCAGTAGTGAATTTGTCTCATACCTTTATTATTAAATTCGATGTCAAAGCAAACGGTATGTGGACCCATAAAGTAAAAATTGATGGTTTTGTTGGCTTTGCCAGAATAAATAGTTGCTGCACCGTCAATAGTATTTTCTGCTTGTTTAACGTCAAACTCTATAGGGGCCGCTTTTTTTCTATTTGACAAGGTTCCGTGGTGAGCAAAAGGTAGGTGTGAAGGGTCAAGTAAGTTTTCAATCATTAACTCATGGGGGATGTCTACATCAATTGAGTAATCAAAACGCGCTGTATTTTGATTAGCGTAAGCAAAGATATCGTCGTATTCTTCATGAATATTAGCCGGAGTGTCCTGTCCGCTATAAACCCATACTATATTATGCTTTTCAATGATCGTTTTATTAGGGACGCAAGCATTAGGAGGGAAGCTGTCATTTTTCCTTAGGGCTGGGATCTTGATACAATCACCATCACTATTAAATTGCCAGCCGTGGTACATGCATTCAATAGCACCATTATTTAAGCGACCTAATGAAAGCGGTGTTGAGCGATGAGGGCACCGATTTTGTAAGCAGGCTATTTTATTTTCTTTATCTCGGTATAGAATGAGAGGCTCATTCAATAAGCTGAGCGAGTAAATTTTATTAGGTTTGATATCGTAGGAAAAAGCGATTGGATACCAGTTTTCAAAGGCGCTATTGCTCACGGTTGAATCCTATTTTTTTAAATTGCAGGATTGCTTTGTTTTTACTAGTTTGCTAGTGTCAAAGCCTTTGTTTTGTGCAATTTTGGTAAGTTTATTATAAAGACTGGTTTTAATATGGCGGCTACGAGCAAGTATCCAAAGATATTTGCGGCTCGGCGATCCTACAATGACTTGTTTATACCCAGGTGATAAATATAGGATCCAGTAGTCACCTTTAAAGGGCCCAAAAAACTGTACTTTAAGTTTGCTGTTATTACTACCAGGAACAGCCCATGCCTTTCCCTTTGCGCTGCTAAGTTTATATTTTTTTCCCTTGTAGCATTGATTGAGAATAGCTACTTTATTGCTAATCAGTTTGTAATTGGCAGAGGTGCACTGACATCCGCGTTGGAAAAAAGTGGGGTAGGAGGAAATTTCATACCATTTCCCCATGTATTGACTGAGATTAACGTGTGAGACTGTTTTAGGTGGGGTTTTTGCTGTTACGCAGCCGCTTAATAATAAAGGCAAAAGTATGATTATTTTCTTGAGCATAGGGCTGCCTTTTGGTAATTAAATGGTCAAATCTTATCGATATATATCATAGTATTCACGGAAGTTGATCAAAAATCAAAATATTATTTGGCTATCGAACTTTACCCCAAGAGAAGTATAATGCCTCCTCTTATCAATAGAGGGGCTTTGATTATGCCACATGAAATGAAGACGGGCGTTGTTTTGATTAATTTGGGAACACCTGATGATACTAAGCTGTCCAGTATACGCCGTTACTTACGTGAATTTTTGCTCGATCCGCGGGTGATTGATTTAAATGGTTTTTTAAGACGCGTACTTGTCTATGGTGCTATTTTACCATTCCGTCCATTTAAAACCTCCAAAGCTTATCGTAAAGTATGGGAACCTTCAGGCTCGCCGCTGCGTTTGCATACGGAAACTTTAGTAGATGGTGTTCAGAAGTCGCTAGGTAGTGATTATAAAGTGGTTATGGCAATGCGCTATGGTAATCCTTCGATTGCATCTATTCTCAACTCTTTAACTGATTGTTCCCAGCTTATTGTTTTACCACTTTTCCCTCAGTATTCGTCTGCAGCGACAGGGTCAGCGATGGCTAAATTTATGCTTGAAGCGGCTAAACTGTGGAATATTCCAAAAATAAGCGTTATTGATAAATTTTATAATGACCCTAATTTTATTAATCCGTATGTGGAATTGATTCGTCCATACCTTTCTGACGATAAAACTTTTTTACTATTTAGTTATCATGGATTGCCAGAGCGACATTTAGATAAAAGTCGTTGTTCTGCGCCATGTGACCGTAAAGGAGTTTGTCCAGCAATTTCAAGTAATAATTATTTTTGTTATCGTTCGCAGTGCTATCGTACTTCTGAACTATTAGCGCAAGGCTTGTCATTATCACCAGACCGGTATATGACTTCCTTTCAGTCACGTTTAGGAAGAATTCCATGGATCAAGCCTTATACTGATGAGGTATTTCCACGTTTGCGATCAAAGGGTGTGTCTCATTTGGCTGTCGCGTGTCCTGCTTTTGTGTCTGATTGTTTGGAGACACTAGAGGAAATAGGTATGCAGGGACGTGACCAGTGGAAATCACTTGGCGGGAAGTCATTTGCTTTGATACCATGCCTGAATGACGATCTGCAATGGGTGCAAGGTCTAACAAATCTTATCCTTAATCAGAGATAAAAATAATCTATTTTCTCTTATTTTTAACTATCTTTTCTTGAAGAGATAATGGGTAACAAACCACTCATTTCCTGAATTGAATGAGAATAATTGTGCGCAAGCACGTATAAAAAGGTCCCAGTATTCATACTGCAGCTTTGGATTGTCATAATGGTTGTTAAAGAGACTTAGTATCTCGCTTTTATTTTGATATAAATTCTCTAACCAATGGTAACAAGTTTTAGCATAGTGTTTGCCATTAACTCGCCAACGGCTATCAATGACTAAATGATCATTAAAAAATAGTAGAAGGTCCTCGCTTGGCATTAATCCATTTTTAAAAAAATGTTTTGCCATCCAACTATCTTCAGGATTAAATGGATAGGTCAGGTACTGGTGACAGAAGTGATGGATAAATACTTTTCCTTCTGGGCTTAACCAGGATGAAATTTTTTCAAGTAAATGTTGGTAGTTTCTAACATGTTCAAACATTTCAATACTTACAATGCGATCATACTTTTCATTAAGTTGTAAGTTATTGACATCTTTAGTCAGTGTGATGACGTTCTTAAGGCGGTGTTTGGATACCATATCATCAATATACTTTTTTTGAGTTGATGAGTTTGATACAGCTGTAAATTGAGAATCAGGAAATTTATTTGCCGCATAGAGCGTGAATGATCCCCAGCCACAGCCTAGGTCCAATATATGTTGTTCGTTGGTGATTCCTGCTCTTTTGCAGTACAGGTCTAGCATCTCAGTTTCTGCATCAATCAGTGTTTTAGCATTTTGGTAGTAGCAGCAACTATATTTAAGTTTAGGGCCCAGGATATGTTGGTAAAAATCTGTTGGGACTTCATAGTGTTGAGAGTTAGCTTCTTTAGTGCTGAGAGCAATCTCGCTATTTTTCAGTGACCTAATGAGCGATGTTTTGTTTTCGCCAAGGCTAGTATCAAATAGCTTTTTTTCATTATTGAGTCTATCTTTTATTTGATAATAAATACCTATGCGGTATGCCACCTTAGGCAATAGTGAGTTACTCAGAAGGTAATTTAGCATCATTTTTCCTTTTTTGGTGGCCATGGTACGAACATAGAAGTCTTTTTTTGATAAACGAGGTATTTGTTTCCTCTTGATTTTATTGACCCTTGTTCTGTGATTGGTCCTGTGACTTTCAGCATTAATAATAACAGGAGTAGTGGTGATGCTAGCCCTAGCCACCCAAAGGTAAAGGTGATACCGGCCAATGCAAAGCCTAGCCATATAATCCATTCAAAAAAGTAGTTTGGATGTCTTGAATATCTCCATAGACCAACATCGCAAACATTTTTTGTTTTTAGTTTTTTGAACTTTTGCAGCTGTAAATCTGCAATACTTTCACCAATGATGCTAATAATTATTAATATAATTGAGACTAGGCTGATTAAATTAATTTGATTAATTTCTTTGATGAAGATAAATGGTGTCGAAATAATAATGGCTAAAATACCTTGAAATTGGAAGTTGAAAAAAAAGCCAATATTTTTTGATACCCTCCATTTCTGGCTTAGGTCTTCATATCTTTGATCAAGGTGTTGTGGGAGTATTCGTTTAAGGAATAAATAGGATGATAAACGTACTGCCCACACAGCGAGAATTAATTGAAAGATAAGCTTGATTGGGTTGTTAATATCAATGGAGCTTAATAGCAAAGCAGATATAAAGATTGCTATGGACCAAAACACATCGATAATTCCAGGGTTTTTCTTCCACATAAAAATGATCCAAACGATCGTCATTAATGTAATGATTACCCCCCATGTCATTAGAAGTGTGTTAATTATCATTCTTGCTCCATAGTAGTTTTTCATATAAATATAACATGGTGGGGAGTGCTATTGACCATGTGATTCCAATAAATACTAAGCCGATGTATCCATTTGGCAATGAGGCAGCTCCTAAGCTCACGCCTGCATAATAAGCTAATGGGAAACCAAATAGTGACAGCAAAGCTAGTAGCTTGTATTTCAGAAAATATTTTTTCAGATAAGCATACAAAATTATGCTGAAATTTATCCAGAGAGCTATCATCCAAGGTGGAGATAGGTTGTTGTGAAAAGGATTAGCCTTAAATGCTAGTAAATCACATTTTGCAAAAAGGCTGTCAATAGAAAACCCGACTACTGTCAGACAGCCTATTAATATTAAGAGGTGACGTGACTGATTAGCTTTTCTTTGAATGACGTACTGTATGGATGTAAAAAAGACTGAGGTAATAAAGCCCAGCCAGTAATAGCCATGAGAAGCTGATAATATGCAGGTAAACCACACTACATAATAGCAGATTAGATGAAAAAATATCTTTAGCATTTTTTCTCCATAACGACATGGATAACGCTGATATACGACGATAGAAACGCCGCTTCACAGTAGCAAAAGTAAAACTCAAACATGCGTGTGAATTTTTCATCGAAACCAAGAGCAATTATTTTTTCAAGATTTTTTTGAAATCTTGAGTTCCAGTGGGATAATGTTTTTGCATAATCTTTTCCGATATCTTTTATTTCCTTGATTCTCATTGATGTTTTATATTTTACGGCACTGCTAATGGTTTCAATGCAAGGAAGACAACCGCCAGGAAAGATATAAGCTTTAATAAAGTCAATTTCTCGCTTATAACGATCATATTCTTGATCATTTATGGTGATACTTTGTAATAGGAAAAGTCCACCGGGCTTTAATAGGTTGTCGCATACTGAGAAATATTTGTTAAAGTATTGGTACCCAATGGATTCTATCATCTCAATAGAGACAAGTTTGTCATATTTTCCGTCTAACTGTCTGTAATCTTTTTTTTCTAAAAATACTCTATCTTTCAGACCAAGATCATTTATCTTTTTATAAACGTGATTATATTGTGCATCAGATATGGTTGTTGTTGTTACTTTGCATTTATATTTTTGAGCAGCATAAATTGCCAGTGCGCCCCATCCACTGCCTATTTCAAGCAAATGATCGTCTTTAGTTAGCTGTAAGCTTTTACAAATTTGTAAAAGTTTTCTGTCTTGTGCCTGATCGAGGTCTGTGAGGTCGTCATCAAATATTGCACATGAGTATTGCATTTTCTTGTCGAGAAATAGCTTAAAAAAATCATTGCTGAGATCATAGTGGTATAAAATATTTTTTCTACTCTTCTTAATATGACTGTAGCTTACGATATTTTTTAGTATACGAAAGGCATGTCCAGCAAAGGACCAGCCTTTTTCAAGATTTGCTAGTACGGATTCATTTTCAATAATGATTTGCATTAATTGAGTTAAATTATTACAACTCCAGCCACCATCCATATAGCTTTCTGCTGCACCAAGGCTTCCGCGCCATATAAATTTTCTGTAAAAGGAGTTATCATTAATAATAACTTCTGCTTTTAAATTTTTATATGGGTTCCCAAATTTAGTTTCGCTCTGGTTCTTCCAAATAATTTCACCTTTTTCAATTTTTTGAAGCTGCATTAGCGCTTTTTTTTCTAAATAACTTCTAGCGGTAGAAGTGTTACATTTTGTGCTGGTGGTCATAGTTTTTTTTCCTTACGATCTATTATATTGACTCCCTTTAACCATAACTTAAGTGCTTGCCAATAAATGGCAAAAATAACTTTTCCTGTCATAAATGGAAATTTTATAAGTGTTGATGCTAGATTTCTATGGTTAATATTTAGTCGAGTTAGAGATAGTGTTGCATCAAAGTGGCAGCTCCCATCTTTGATATTTTCAATATAGACTATAATATTATTTTCGCTGTATTTACATTTTAATTGATATTCATAATCCATTGTCATGAACGGTGATACGTGCAGCACTTTTTTGAACGACATTTTGTAGATATCTTTTTTTATAAGTATTGGATCTAATATATATTGGTGCGATTCACCCCATGGCGTATTTGTTACTTCAACGATACAGTTAACAAGTTTGCCTTTTTTGTGGCAGAAATAGATGCTGATTGGATTAAAGCAGTAGCCAAGGTAAGATAAATTGGTTAGCAAAAAGACTTTGTCAATTTTATTTCCTGTTCTCTTGTCGATGAGCTTTTTGACACTGTCAATGAGTGCTTCATTGACTTTACCCAAGTAATTTTTTCTTTTAAATGATGCTAGATTAAATTTTTCGACCGACCATAGCCAGTAGTTATCAAAGATATGGTTTAATTCATCAAGATCAAGAAGCATCATAAAAACGTTGTATTTAAATTGATGCGATTTTTCAACATGCCGCTGATGTTTAACAATGCCTATGCAAACTTGGCTTCTCATAGCGCTGCCCCTAGGCTTGCAAGTGCAGTTAAGCTCGATACAACACCATCTTCATGAAACCCATTCCCCCAGTATGCGCCTACATAGAAGGTTCTATTTTTATTGTTTATCAGATGGAGACTTTTCTTTGCTTTTACGCTTTTTTGGTCGTATAGAGGGTGTGCATACTGTATGGTTTTTATAATTTTTCTTGAATCAATGTCCGTATTATTTATACTCACACAAAAGTCTTCTGAGCTTTTAATAGATTGAAGTTTATTCATATAATAGGTTAAGCTTGCTTGATTATTACAATTTTGGATATAGTTCCAGCTTGCCCATGCACGCTTATTTCTCGGTAGTGCGCTAATATCTGTATGTAATATTGCGGTATTTTTTGTGTATTTTATGCTGCTTAGTATTTCTTGTTCCAGGTCAGAGGGGCTTTCAAGTAAGTTTAGCGCCTGGTCACTATGGCATGCCATTATGACTGCATCAAATGAAGCTACACCATTTCTCGTGGTGATAGTGACTGAGCTATCTGTTCTTTTTATGTTATGTACTTCATCGTTTAGTCGAATTTTATTTGAAAATGGCTCAATGATTTTTTTCACGTATTCTTTGGAGCCATTTTTTATGACATACCACATAGGCCTATTTTGTATATCTAATAGCCCATGGTTAGCATAAAAATCAAATATAAATTTCGCGGGCATATTGCCTACTTCATTGCTTGGTGTTGACCATATAGCAGAGGCTAAGGGGTTAATATAGCATTCATACAGGTCTTTGCTATATTTTTGTTTTTTGCAGTATTCCTCCAAAGTCATATTATTATCAGTTTGAATAAATAACTTTGCTTTTTTATTAAAGCGGTAAATCTCGTTTAATAATTTATAAAATTTAGGGGATATAAGATTTCTTCTTTGCGAAAATAAGCTATTTATCGTATCTCCGCTATATTCTAGCCCCAATCGATTTGAACTAAAGCTAAAACTCATATTGCTTTGTTGTTTTTTAACATTTAGTGCGTTTAGCAGCTTAATGAAATTTGGATATGTTTTTTCATTAAAAACAATAAAACCAGTGTCGATAGAAAAACTATTATTTTCTCTCTTGACATCTATGGTGTTGGTGTGGCCACCAACATAGTCATTTGACTCGAATAATGTGATATCATACTTTGGGTGCAGTAGGTGTGCTGCAGTTAATCCTGAAATTCCTGTTCCTATAATTGCAATCGACTTGATGCTATCCATCCTTTTGCTTTTCCTCAATGATGTGCTTTGGCACGCGCTTCAGATCTTTGATGATTTTCATTTTCTCCATTGTGATCAGAATATAATACGTGATATCAATTTCCCACCAATGAAAACCTTGTCTTGCTGTAGCAGGGTAGCGGTGGTGGTTGTTGTGCCATCCTTCTCCGAATGTTAGTAGAGCCAATAGAAAGTTATTGCGACTTTGGTCCCCCGTTTTGTATCTTTTAGTCCCATATTTATGCCCAAATGAATTGATTGACACAGTTGTATGTAGTGTTGCAACTGTGGATATTGAGAATCCCCATATTATAAGTTGTGCACCAGTGCATTTAAGTCCAGGATCGTATACTTTAAGTGTCTCGCCAATGAGATATAAAATAATCATTAATAGGATTGGAACAATGACATCGTATCTATCAATCCAGCATAGCTCTGGAAATTTCAACAAATCTTTGACTTTATTTTTATCATAATGAAAGTTTTTGCTGGTTAAGAACCAACCAAGATGGCTTTTCCAAAATGATTGACTCCATGGTGAATGCGGGTCTTTTTCTGTATCGGTGACCTGATGATGATGCCTGTGATGGGCTGCCCACCAGATGGGCCCACGTTGAGCTGAGGAAGAACCGAGAACAGCAAAGATAAACTGCCACGCACGATTTGTTTTAAAAGTCCGGTGCGAGAAATATCGATGATAAAACGCGCCAATTGAGAAAATTCTTGCCCAATACAGAGTCAGTGCAATAATTATAGCCACTTTGCTTACTCCGACTATAAAAATCAGTAAGCAGCTGAGATGTAGCATGACAAACGGCACTATTCTTGCCCAATCAATCTTGTTTGATGAGCTAAGAGGAACACTGTTATTATCAAGCCAACGAGTTAAAATATTCAATTGTTTCAAGTCCTGTTTGAGTCATTACATTTTATTTGTGATAAGTACAGCAATAAAGCTGGTTAGGCCACATAACACCATGCCCCATAGGGTATCGATGATGCTGATTTTTAATGACCATTGAGATAATACTGCAAGATTAGTAAAGTCATAGGTTGCATAGGTTACAAAACCAAAAATAGCGCCCCATAATAATGCAAAGCCTGGGTGCCCATTTGCTTTTGGAATAACAAAAATTATGATGCCTGTTATTAATGCGATGTACACTACAATTGCAGCTGGCCATGAGGGTTGTATGGCTCCGTTGGAGATACGCATCAGATTTCCAAAGGCATCAATGTACATTTTTTTTGCTATTAGGCCGAGCCAAATAGCATCAAGCAGAACAAAAGTTAATATTACTGTAAGGTATTGAAATATCATAATAATTACCTCGGTTACGTTTGTCACCCAAAACTTTTCACTTCTAAATTGTACCGTTTTTTTTCTAGAAAAACTTATAGCTTTGGGTGATAAGTTTTTTTCTAGTGCTAACTATAATTAGCAAAGCTAGTCCGGAAGAATTTTCTTCTTTTTGCCTGAATTATGCCGTGCTTGTAACTCAGCATCGTTGTATAAATCTGTTGTGGCGCTGGTGGTATGACCGGCGTCGTCTCTGACATGCACAATAGGGCGACCGCGCTTATTTAAATCGTCGGAAATACCCGTGTGTCGCAACCAATGGACGGTAGCTTCAGCTAAAGCTTTGGATTCATCAATAAAGCCTTCTTTAGCCATAGCCGCTATGGCGTTATCAAAACATTCCTGAACAAGCACCCTGATCTGGCGAGTACTTTCAACGCCACCTTGCCCAATAAGTTTATGGATTAAGGGCGTAGATTCACCAGGTAAGGGTAGGGTAGGCGTTAACCCACGGTGATGTCGGTACCGTGCCAGTGCCCCTAGCATCGCTTCACTGACCGTAATGTCGCGTTCTTTATTGCCTTTGCCCACGGTTTTAAACCACCAATTCTCTTGACTGTCTTGATAAAAATGGCCCATCTGTGGTTCCCAGCGAGACGTTGTGGTGAGTTCTGATATACGCAAGTACATGAGATAGAGCGCCGACATAATAAATAGGGTGCGCTCATATTTGTCGTGATTGCTATCAGCCATTTTTTCTGCGGTTTCGATCACAAATTCCCACTGTAAGCTGGTGAGCCTGCGAATTTGACGCTTGTTATGTTGCTTGCGAAGAAATTTGCTTTTTTGACGAATTTGGCTAACGGGATTTATTTCTGAGATCCCTTCACGAATAAGGTAATTATAAAAGCTACTGTTGGCAATAAACAGCGACTGTAATGCTTTCTGAGAGAATTGGTAATCGCTAGCTTCGGGTTTGTTACCATCTTTAGTGGCAGATTTTTTTGTAGTGGCGACAAAGAGTCGCCAGTCAGGATTGGGAATGCGCTTATCATCGCGCTTGATAAAGCGGGCTACTTTTTTTGTTCCAATCCATGCTTTAGGTGGAGATTGGCAGAAAGCAATATACGCTTCAATCTCAGGGCGGCGTAGTTCTAGCAGCGATTTACCAGATACAAACCATGACCACTGCGCTAATCGTTCTGCCTCGCGGCGATAAGCGGTATAGGTGTCGCGACTACCTGTATATTGAAGTAGAAAATCTTTTAAGATCTGATAATCATCAGCTGCAAAGGGTAGGGTTATAGCTTCTGGTAACTCCTGCTGCGCAAGATTGTCTTGCGTATCAAATAACGGAGTAGGGTGTGCTTGTTTTTTCGATGCCATTGGTGCTGCCTACTACTCGTCGTTTGATTCTGAGCTAAGGCGTTCTAGTACTTGCTCATACTCTCGCGAGACTTCTTTTTTGAGTTCTTCTACAGTTGGCAGATGAAATTGATATTTACGCGCGAATATTTGTTTGTCATCTTTTGGTGTCATGTATTTCACAACAGCATCATCTTTAGCGGGGCAGAGGAGTAGGCCAATTGTTGGGTTGTCATCAGGGAGCTTTACATCGCGGTCATAGTAGTTAACATAAAGCATCATTTGCCCAACATCCCCATGTTCTAATTCTACAATTTTACAATCTACAATAATGTAGCAACGCAAAACAGTATGAAAAAATACTAAGTCAGGATAATAATGTTTACCGCTAATGGTAAGACGCTTTTGTCTCCCGACAAATGCAAAACCTCTGCCCATTTCGAGCAAAAACTCTTGTAGGTGATCAATGATTCCTGATTCTAAATCATGCTCTGTGTACTTATGGTGTTGCTTGTAACCAAGAAAATCGAGCACAACAGGATCTTTAAGTGCTTCTTCTGGTGTGGTGATGACTTGTCCTTCATTAGCAAGTTTCATGACGCCTTTCTCATCACGACTGGCGGCCAATCGTTCGTATAAGGAACTATGCATTTGTCGCTTCAACTGTGGGACTGACCAGTGGTTTTTTACGGCCTCAATTTCGTAAAAGCTTCGCACCTCTTCTCTAGATTCGGCCATAAGTGTTCTATAGTGAGACCAGCCTAAATTCTCATTTAAGTTCAATGGGATACCGTCAGATTTGAATTGGTCACAAGGCTTGTGACCAATTCGATCCTTGTACGTTAAGTAAAATTGGCGCATATATTTTAGATTAGTTAGACTAAATCCACGCCTAAATTCTTTAGTTAGGCGCTCAGAAAGTGTTTTTAGTAATTCAGCCCCATAGCCTGCTCTTTCTTTGCCTTGTTGATCAGTTTCAACGATAAGACGGCCAATTTTCCAGTAGGCGATAGTTTGTTCGTGATTGACAGATTTCAGCACATTCTGGCGTGCTTGCACTACGTAGCCAATGGCCGTTTGGCAGACTTGGTCAAATTCAGGGTTGAGGCCCTTATTTGGGTTATCTAGATCGTTACTCATTCAGGTTGCCTCCATTTTAGCCACGCATAAAATATCTTTAAAATCAGTACATTGAAATTCGTCACAAGGCGTGTGACGAATTCGTTTGTGGTCATACGACCCCAAAAAATCATTTATTATCAACACATTACAAATATGCGACACTCTGTCGCAGATATTGTTAGCTTAATTAAGTCGTCTTAGAACTAACACAGCTGCAATCAGCCACGAGCTTCGTGGCCAATTGAAGCAGGGAGACATTATACCAGGCCAACACCGACAAATAAACCAGTATTTGTTAATACTGAATATTTTAAGTGGTTGGCAGAATCTCGCGCGAAGTGCAACTATACTTCAGCTAAGTGTTCTTCCTCTTATGTCCATATTGCTACGACAGCCATAATCGCAAATCCTAATACGACAAAGCTAAAGTTTTTCAAGTTGCAGCATTTCTTGACCATGAAGGATCTTGAAAGGCCGTGTAGTGTGCCAAGGTAAATGAAAGTACCTGCCGCAATTGAGTTGAAGATTGGCTCTAGCAGCGAGTTTGGGCTCATCGATTGCGTGAGGTAAGTACCAAATAGAATACCTAGTGGTGTACTTAAGCAGAAAATCACATACAGAATAAGTCCTGGTCTAAATGAAAAGTTGCTCTTATTTATTTGCAATGCTAATGCAAAACTTGCTGCCCATTTATGCGCAAGGATTGCGATTAAGATGAGAATGACAACGGACAGGTTGTCGGTAAAACCAAGCGCCGAACCAGCAATAAACGAATGTACAGATAACATTATAAAGGCAATG
Source organism: Gammaproteobacteria bacterium (assembly GCA_030425685.1). GTDB lineage: Bacteria > Pseudomonadota > Gammaproteobacteria > Coxiellales > Coxiellaceae > JAUIAD01. The sequence goes on from JAUIAD010000035.1 coordinate 13,549, forward strand.
AAGGCAAACTGCTTTGTGTTAACCCCACCATGCTCGTTGATTTCACGGCCGACATGCTCCATTGCCAGGAAGGTAAGAAATACAACACCTGCAATCATGCTCGCAAATGGGTAGTCGAACCCTTTACTGATAAAGTCAGATGTGCCATCAGCTAATAGGTGAATAAGCCCTGCCCCCAAGAACACACCGGATGCCAATGCCTCGCCCGCTGGGCTGTCAATGGGCTTGTTTTTCCATTTTTTAAAGAATGGATATAACCCAGCCATGACAGATATTGCTAGTATTAAAATAACTGATATTAATTTTATGTACGTGACTTCTTGCATGATTCCTCTTTCTATTGTTATTAACCGTATGCAGCTGAGTATATCCTTTGTTTATGCCACTTCTTCTTTGAACCAGTTTGGGAATGGATCGCTGATTGAGTGATACGATTCTGGCGATTCCCAGTAATCGTGGATCAAGCAGCTATTGAGTTTGTTCTTGATGAAGTCGATATCTATTTCATCTTTCAAGCCAATGAACACGATTTCTTGACGCTTATCGTGACTCTTCTCATCCCAATTTCTATCCATCAATGCTTGGAGCTCTGGGCTATCAGGCCATTCGCTTTTGTCTACAGATGACCACCAAACGCCGATTCCTTGATGCCTGACTAGGCTGCCTGCTTGAGAGACTTCTCCGATAAAGTCAGGCCTGGTCGATAACCAGAAGAAGCCTTTTGCACGAATAATGCCCGGCCACTGCTCTTCATTAAGGAAGCACATAAACTTTTCTGGGTCGAATGGCAGCCTTGCTTTATAGACAAATGAAGTGATGCCATATTCTTCAGTTTCAGGCGTATGATTCTGGAAGTCATATAGCTCTTTGCTCCAGAGAGGATGGTTTTGTGCTTTCTCCAGATCGAAGCTACCTGTATTAATGATTTTATTCAGTGGTATGTCACAAAAATCAGTTTCGATGATTTCTGCATCTGTATTGAGGCCTTTTATAACGGACTGAATTGTTGTCAGATCTTCTGGTGAACAATCTGATACTTTGTTGAGAACAATAGTGCTGGCAAATTCGATTTGTTCAACCATCAAATCAATCACGGCTCGCTCATCTTCTTCACCTAAGCTTTCACCTGTGTTCCTAAGATATTCAGTTGAGCTGTAGTTTGCGAGAAAGTTTACGGCATCGACAACAGTAATCATGTTATCGATATATGAAACGTCAGCTAGACTCTCACCCTCTTCATCTCTAAATTCAAAGGTTGCAGCCACAGGTAATGGCTCTGAGATACCTGTACTTTCAATAACCAGGTAGTCATACTTGCCTTCAGTGGCTAATTGTTTCACTTCATTTAAGAGGTCTTCACGCAATGTGCAGCAGATGCAGCCATTACTCATCTCAATCATTTTTTCTTCAGTGGTGGACAAGTAATTCTGCGTATTGTTGATAAACTCGGCATCAATATTCACTTCGCTCATGTCGTTGACGATAACGGCGATTTTCAAGTTTTCGCGGTTATTGAGGAGGCGATTCAGCAGTGTGGTCTTACCAGAGCCAAGGAATCCTGAGAGTACGGTTGTGGGCAATCTGTTCATTTGAGGCATCTCCCTGGTTGTAATGATTTTAAAAGTGTTATAATATAACACTTGAAAATTGGAAGTCAAACCAATACGGCGTTATTTTTGACCGAACACAATGTGGTGGCTGTCATGGGAAAAGCAGGTTTATTACAGAGAGCGAAGCAGTTCTGCGATGCAGGTAAACATCGATTTACGCAGCCCAGAGAGCGTGTATTGGCTGTGTTAGCTAATGTCACCGAGCCAATGGGTGCTTATCAGATTTTAGAAGCTTTATCTTCTGGTAAAGAGAAAATAAACCCGCCGACAGTCTATCGTGCTATCGACTTTTGGGCGCAACATGGGTTTATTCATCGCGTGCAAAGCATGAATGCCTATATTGCATGCTGTGAGCATGATCATCATGAAAATTTCTGTATATTTATTTGTGATAACTGCAACGAAGTTGTTGAGCTACATATGGGGTCACTATTACCTATTTCGGCTGAGATAGAAAGGAAACACCTTAAGATAGCAAGGTCAAACACTGAAATCCATGGCTCTTGTAACCAGTGCAGTTAAAATACATTTAGCACTGTTAATTTAGGAGATTATAGCTTGTTAAAAATCAATTTTAATCGACGTCTGTGTAAATTCAAAAAGCGGGACAAGCCCGCCTTTTGAAAACAAATTGCTTATGCGCCATTAAAAATGGTATGCCTGATAATGTGTTGGTTGATTTAATTGGGTAGATAATTCACCCAATCTCAACGCTAGCGATTTCAAGTAAATTTTATCTGCTTCCTCCATGAGCTGGAGTAAATCAGTTAACCTTGAAACCTCAACATCAATATGTTGCATGCTCATTTCCAGTGGAATACGTTTATCATCGTTTATCATGTGCAATCTCCAAATTTTATAAAAAATAGGGATGGACTTCCCCGACGGGAAGTCTCATTCCCATCAGGGTTAAACGAAGTGTCTTATCAGTCCTGTGATACATCGGCTACAGGTTGCTGACTTGATCAATCCATTCTTGCAGCTTGGGATCAATTAATCGGTAAAGATTTTTAACATTTATCACCGCAGCAGTTCGTTTTTCACCGGCTTCAGTTTGCCACTCATCGTATTCCAGTTCCCCAGAAACAGACAAATAACTTCCCTTCTCGACACCATTTTTAATAGCCTCGACCAGGTGTCCAAAGCACTGCAATGTGTGCCAAGCCGTTTTTTCCACTTTTTCGCCTTGTTTATTGGTATAACGTTTAGTGGTTGCTAACGTGAGTTTCGCAAACGGTTTTTTACCTTCATTTTCATAAAGATTTACTTGGCCTACAAATCCAACAAGATTTACTGTGTTTTCATACATAATGATTCTCCTTCAAGAATGTTAAAAAAGGAAATAATGAAGCCCTGTCGGGCTTTATCATTCCCGACTTGGGTTAAATAACGTGTATTATTGTGTGCTGAGATGAAGAAGTTGACTGCCATAATAGTCACGGATTTCCTCCATGCTAATTTGACGATCACTTTTCTTTTTGCTCGGCAAGGTGCTGGGTTTGTAAAACCAGCGTTCTTTGGATTTTGACCATTGAAACCCTGCTTCGCGAAGATCTTGAGCATACGGTTTGGTTTGACCAGATAGCCACAACCAATTACCGACGACTTCAACCGTTAATCCAAGATGTTGGATATTGTCGATAGCGCGCTCAAGCTCTCCTTCTACTCGGCCCCAATCAATGTCAGCGTTATTGTTCATCACGATCTCCTTCCTATGTTAAAAGAGGAGAACCACTATGCCCCGTGAGGAAGCAGTCATGATCCCCCAAGGGTGGTTAAACAAAGTTTGTATCAAAAAATTAATATTCACTAGGTAGCAACAAGACATGCCTTTTAAATCCACCATCGTAAATCAGAAATAATCGTAAAAACGGATCAAATTCTGAATTAACCAGTGATTGGCTATCGATGGATAAATCGCTATAAGGATACTTATTGTTAAACAATAAGTGATCATTGCCGTCGGTTAATTTTAATATCGCTTTATCATTATCATGGCTAAAATCAGCCGTGATAAATGATTCTTTTCCCCATAAATCTCTGGAAAAAATAGCAATATCATCAATTAACCAATGACACTCAAGTTGTTCACGTAGCCATTTCACGCCATCGGTAAAAACAATGCCAAGGCAGTGCTTATACCAGTTGCCAGTGCCACTGAACTGTCTTGCCTCTAACGCTATTGTTGAGTTGTAAGTGCTCATAAAACACACCTCCCATCAAACGTTAGGCCAAACTCTCTTGATAGATCGAACGTCAACGCTGCTTTAAAACAGCCTTTTAACAAGTCAATACCGGTAAAATCTCTGCCGAGACCTTTCCAGTTTTTTTTGAGATACATTTTCCACTTAGTGACACCCATAACCAGGGCATAACTTCGAAGAAAGATGTAATCGGTTGTTAACGTTGCAACATAGTCATCTACATATTGAGAGATCACTTTGCTATCAAGTTGTTTGGTGGTATTTAACAGATGAATTCTGTTATACAAGATCTTGATTAGAGTTCGGTATGGACCGTGATAAGTCCGTCCGCTCTCATAACCCTTGAGCTTAATTTTATGATATGAATTGATTGCTTCAATCATGATTTCCTCCATTAAGTTTTATTAAATAAAACCCAAGGAGAAATGTGATTGCACCCATCAGGGGAAATCAATTTCCCCACTGGGCGTAAGACACAACGTATTATCGGGCGTTTATTGCTCGATATACCAGAAAAGTCAGCACAGAGCCTAAAACACTGACCAAGCCGAGTATCGAATGTAATGCTTTCGATGCCGCTTTTTTCGTGTCTTTTGATGTGTGACTTTCATTTTGGACATGATCGGGAAATGCTTTCCCCAATAAGTCCGCTTTTAAATCAGGCAAAATCGCTTTTGCCCGTTCAAAATCAGGTATATGGATGCTTTCATGCACAAAAGGTACAATCCAGATAAAGTTATGCAAGGCATAACAACCAAATCCCCGTGACCGCAAGATGCTTTTGATATGATTAACAATATCTAATGCTTCTTTACTACCAGAACAAGTTATAAACTCTCCGTTTTCATGGATGTTTAACTGCCTGATCTGATAGGCGCTCATTTTGGTAAGACAAGACAATGACGCAGTTAAGGTTTTAACAGCGTGTTGATTTGTGCTCACCTTAGAATTGGCTCTTAATTGCAGTCTTTCTTGCATGCTGCCTGAGTTTTTCAGTTTGGTTTGTAGTGACATAGTGGTTCCTCCTTTTATTAAAAATAAATGGGAGAAAGCTATGCCTTCCCGCAGGGAAGAAATAAACCTTCCCCATCGGGATTAAACGTGAATGTCAGGCAAAACGCCTTTCACGCATAAGCTAAATTGTTAAAGAGCAATTGCCAATCAGGCAACATCAAGTCAATGAATATCAAAACAGCCGTTTTAAAAAACGATTTTTATTTAATTGCTGTTTTTGCGCTTCATATCATCCAAGGATGTTGAGTGTCATCATGATGCTTTTCCATAGGATGGATCTGCACTCAATATCATTGTGACTGTGACAATATAAAGGTGGTCAATGAATTATGATCATTGAGTCTTAAGGGCATTAATTTGATACTAATGCGGTGATCATAAAGCGCTGTCTGCGACCCAAGGGTCATGGCGACAGAGATCAATCGTGCATAGCAACAAAAGGGCTAATCAGATTGCGCTGAATGGATAGGACGTTATTCATTGTTCGATGACGTTTGGCGTGGTTGCATGGCAAACCGGAACTTTTAGGACATTATGATTGCCGCTTGAATAAGGTCTTTGGTGGGTCCTGCTAATCTAGGATTAGGCTCACGACACGTAGGACGGCATGTGACAGTTTGTAGTAGACGCTAACGAGGTTCGCGTTTCATGGTATCTCAACCACTCATCAGTACTACTTTCTAGGCTTCCATTATATCAAAATAGCGCAAAAAAACTAGGGTTTTTCGCATTTTTCAGCGGTTTTATCCTCTTGGTTTTCTTCGTTAAAAATTTGGTCATAGAGTTCCTTGGTGACGGTGGCCTTGGTGCTGATCATGAATTCATCAACCAAAATCTGCGGGAGGATCTCGATTCGTCCAGCTTTCTCGCGTTTGTGATAATGAATTGTACCGCGCACATGGATTTGCGATCCTTTCATCAATAATTGCTCGGCACGTTCAGCATTTCGTCCGAAGAAGATGCACCAGTGTAGTTCTTTAAAGATTTGTTGCTCACCATTATTGTGATAGGCCCAGTGCTCAGTATAAACAGGCAGGCGACAGAGTTTACGCCCGTTACCATAAGCCTTTAGTGTTGGGAAAGTACCACAATATCCAATTAACCGAACCTCATTGCACAGTGCCATGGTTTATTGCTCGACTTTATCTTTCTGAGCTGTAGCCAAGTTAGGCTTACCTTTTTGATCCCAGTAGACCGCTTTGCAGTCTGGATAGTGAGTGCAGCCCCACCAATACCCTTTCTTTTTGGCTTTTCGCTTAATTAATTTGCCTGATTGACAGCTTGGGCAATCAATATCTGATAGCACGACAGGATCGATCATGCACGGCTTACCCCCTTTGTCTTGCATCAAGCCATTGCAATCGGGGTATCGAGAACAGCCCCAGAAGAATCCGCTTTTCCCTTTTCGTCGAATAAGTGGTGATTTACATTTTGGGCAAGGATGTTGCGGCCCCAAATCGATACCTTTACCTCTGGTCTGTCTGATCTTACTTAAATCCTCCAGCATAAATTCAAGAACTTCTTCTTGATCCATCAAGAAATCTTGTAAACTGCCCTGCCCCTCAGCGATATTATCGAGTTCCTGCTCCCAAGCAGCCGTTGTCGCGGGGTTTTTCATTTGTGCTGGCAAGAGATCAGCGAGTTCGCGCCCACGATCAGTTGAAACTAATATTTTTTTATCTCGCTTGATATACCCACGATTGAGTAATTTTTCAATCGTATCAGCACGCGTTGCTTCCGTGCCAATGCCTGCCGTTTCTTTTAACGTTTTTTTATGTGCCTCATCATCAACATATTTTGCAATATTTTTCATGGCCGCAATCAGCGTGCCTTCTGTAAACCGTGCAGGTGGTTTTGTTTGCTTGGATAAGCAATTTGTGTCTTTTGATTTCACAGATTCATTTTCGGTTAATTCAGGAATGGCTGATTTATTTTGCTCAATGTCACTGTCATCAAGCTCTTCCTGATTTTTATTAATCGCCTGTTTCCAGCCCAGTACTCTAGGGGTATTACTCATTGCCGTGAATTTTTCATTTTCACAGTCAATTTCGACTTTTCTTTGATTGTATTCGTATAGTCCTAGAAATTGTGCGATGTATTGGCGACGGATCAGATCATAAATCGCCCGTTCATCTTTACTCATCCCATTCATATCTACTGATGCATTCAGTGTTGGTATAATGCCATGGTGAGCGGTTACTTTTTTGTCGTTCCATACCGGTGATTTAAACGCAGTATCACACTTTGAAACGAGGTCATTTATAGTGGGGTCAATATCTGTTAGTGCGTTCAGTATACTTTCTGCTTCACTCAACTGATTAACGGGTAAATAACCGCTATCGGTTCTTGGGTAAGTGGTGGCCTTGAATTTCTCATAGAGTGATTGCGCAATTTCAAGCGTTTTTTTAGCCGACAGCCCAAGGCTGCTTGATGCCACTTTTTGCAGGCTGGACAGTGAAAAACAAACAGGAGGAGCTGTTTGTTTCGCTTTGTCTTCAAACACCGATACAATACCTGCTTTATCCTTAACTTTATTTGCCACTGACTCCACTATTTCTCGTTTTAAGCAATGACCATCCATATCGGTTAAATCTTCCGGCGCTTGCCAACGAGCCAAAAACTCGCCTTGTTTTGCTGCAAACAAAACGTCTAATTCAAAATAATCCGTTGGTTTAAAATTTTCGATTACTCTATCACGCTCAACAATTAAATTGAGTGTTGGAGTTTGAACACGGCCAACCGATAAAACGCCTTGTCCAGGTGCGCCAAATAAGCAACTGGTTGCCATGGTCATTGACATGCCAATCGTCCAGTCTGCGCGCTGTCGCCCAAGCCCTGCAAGGTAGAGTGGATAGGTAGATTCTCCAGGCCGAATATTGTCTAGCGCTTTCTTTATTGAAGCGTCATCTAGTGCCGAAAGCCATAAACGCTCTATCCTCCCTTGATAATTAAAATAATCAAGAAGCTCTCGACCAATAACGTCTCCCTCTCTATCAGCATCCGTTGCTATGATGACATGGTTGGTTTTTTTTAATAACTTTTTAATAATATTTAATTGAGTCTTGGTTTTTTTGTTTACTACTAATTGCCATTCTTTTGGAATAACGGGTAATACCTCCATACGCCACGGCTTTAGATTCTCGCAGTAATGTTCGGGTGGCGCTAATTCTAATAAATGACCGAGACACCAAGTCACCGTAATACCATCGCCTTCAATATAACCGTCTTGTTTCGAATGAACCCCCAAGACACTGGCAATGTCTCGTGCTTGAGACGGTTTTTCGCAAATATATAATGTAGTCATCATTCATGTTCCTCGATAATGTTACTCGTTGTTAACGCAATTAGCTGGTCAAAGACATCTTTTCTAAAAATAGGCATTACCTCTGATTGCAAGGCATGTGCTAGAGCAGTCTGTTCTTTCTCTGTTAATGAGTTCTGTTCAGTATGAGCGCTCAAAATTTTATAGTGAGCAATTTGATTCATGATTTTTAATAATTTTTGTGAATACACGTGGTTTTTCTTAGACAGCGTCCGACGTTTTTTAAATAAACCCAATGTGATACAGGTTTCTACTAAGCACATTAACGTATCAAATTTTGATAATAGCCGATAAAAACAAGCCGATATCGGCGTGGCAACTTTGATCCGATAATTTGTGCTGGAATTTGGCTCAAATAAAATATGATCTTTATATTTGCGTTTCACTAACTTCGTTAAGCGGGCAATTTCCTTGTCGAAATACCCCTCAACTTGAGACATATTCTGATGCCAATAAAATAATGTGATGATATCCTTCGCGCGACCCAGGCGTGCCTGATGAAAAAGGCGTGTGGTTTTATTCATCACCGTCATAACACGCGAAACCCCCGGCTTAATCGATAGCGACATCAGCCAGGTTGTCTCGACAGCGCAAGGTTTTAAAACAAATACTGTGCTCATGATGCCTCCAGAATTGTGCCGTTCAAGTCAGATGAAACTTTAACGTCAAAGTCGATATCAACAGAGACCAACGTTTTATCGTTTTCTCCTTCAACGTTAATTTGATACGTTTTTCCATCAGAGTGATTCAGCAATATCAGTGATTTGAGAATTTCATCCGCACTTACTTGTGTTTTTTTAGAAAAGTCAGCAAGGGCGGCTTCAGCAATAAAAAGCCTGTTTGCCCCATACTGTTTATCATCCTGATAGAAGTAATGATCTTTGTTAATTGGCTTGCGAACAATTTGTCGCTGCAACCATTTAAAGAATTTGTCACATTGTTCGGTTTCTATCTGGTTTGTATTTTCTGAATCTTGCGGCTCTACCTCAGCGACAACTTCTTCAGCAACAGGGATTGTTTTTTCTTCTTGTTCAGGGTTTTCATTTATTTGCTGACACGGTGTCACATCTTTGCTTTCTGGCACTAGTGATGCATTGGCATCTGTCTCGGTTGATGCCTGGCTTGTTTGACGCTTGTCTTCTAGCAGTTGAGGAACGAGCGCTGCTCTCAACTGCTGCTCAATATCAGAATTAAAATTAAGCGATTGCCACTGATGACCCACCAATACGCCTAGCTCATATAATCGGTAATGCTCTCTAAACAAAAACTGAGGCGCGTTATTGAGCTGAACAAGTGTAAACACATCACGGTAAGCAGATATTGGTTTTTTAAATATGGTTTTAATTGCCTTAGGCTCTAAGGTTTTAATCAATGTTGTGAAGAAGATTAGCGCAATAAAGGCATTATCTTTGTTCCTATCTTCTAATAGCTTATACAAGCTATCTTTTGGAACACGGTTAATGGCAAAGACCAATTTATCTGTGATGTCGTTTGCTAATTCAGATAGTGCTTCTTTTGATTGTTTCTGCTGATAAGTTCGATAACAGCTATCTAAACTCATCAACAGCCAGGAGCGATAAAGTTTAATGGCATCGTGCGGCAGTGCGTTTTCAATCCGCTTGGCAAGTTCGCGCGGAAAGGCCAGTGCTACTTTGGTTTTTTTAGGTTTTAGCAAAATTGTCGCGATTAAGCTCGCCACAACCACCACCCATGCTGATTCATAAGCCCAAACCCCGACATGGGTAATTTGGTTTTTGAAAATGATTAATGCCACTGCTGCAATGATTAAAATCACAAAATCGGAAGCCGCTGAAAATAATTGCTTAACCATGGGATGCCTCCTCAATTGCTCGGATAATCAAGCGCGGATCGGTTTCACCTCTAAATACCATTTTCTTTGATGGGTTATCCGTGCGATAAATTAATATGAGTGGTGTTCCGCTGTGATAGGCTTTTAAGAGCGCCAATCCCCTTTCCATTTCATTTAACACCCAAGGTTGGTGCATCTCTGATTGAAATGTTTTTGTATTTACGTGCAGGTCATTTAAAGCCTTATCCACCCCTTTCGCGCTAACCGCTTTAGACATAAGAAACTCATGATACTTTAGAAAATCGGACGTATTTTTAGCCATCACATAACTGCTTGTGGCCTCAACCAATGAATCTTTATTAATAATGGCAATAGGCATTAATCGAATCTTTAAGTGCTTGTCATGATCCATCAACCAATTCACTAGTGGATGCATTCGATGACAATGCCCACATTGGTAATCCAATACTTCTGTTAATGTCACGGCTCCTTGCGGATTGCCTATAACAATGGCAGCCAATGTTGCTTGTGACATCAATAGCAGCGTTAACAGGATCAAACAGCGCTTAAACATAGCCATGCCCTCCCCGACTATTCACAATCTCGATGAGTTCAACAAAATCTTTGGGCGCTAAAGATTCATTAGCCGGTAATGGGGCACGCACTTTATAAAGCTCACCGCCATTGGTGAAAATAAAGGCATGTCCTTTGGGTAGACTGATAATATTGTTGGCTTGTAGCATGGGTGTGGATTTTAAGCTGATCCTGACATCATTGCCTGTATTAAAATAAATACCATCCTCGCCATGTGGCGTATCTGATGCGGAGCTGCCTTCCATTCTGGTTACCACCTCAACCTCATTGAGTTGATCAACCAGCACCATGGCGGTGTCTTTGTTTTTGACCCGAAGAAATATTTGAGACTGAAAATTACCTTCTAGCATTTTGGCTTTATCATGGTTACCGCTAAAGGCCGCACCCAAATCGTTAATCGTTTGGCAGGCCGCAATCACCTGAAAACCAGCGCCACCCGCTTTATTAAGCAGTGTGACAAATTCATCCTGTACGATTTCTGAAAATTCATCACAGTAAAGACAGACTTCTACACTCTCATTGGCGTTATAAATCCGTCCCGCACACGACACCAGATCGGAAATGATGGCCTTACCTAATGCCACAGACACCTCTCTGTTGACGAGGGAATTTAAACCAATATAGATAACTTGCCCTCGTTTAATCGCTTCCATTAAATTTACTTCAGGTTGCGGCGGGCATGCGTCGAAAGAAAAAATATCACTGGCATTACTTTGATTAATTTTATCGAGCACAGGTCCAACGCTCGCCGTGATTTTTTGATAGTAGGTAGAATCTAACGTTGCCGCGTCATACAGTGGCACAATGACATCATCAACCAAGGTTTGCATATCGCCATTGGCGACACTGGATTCAATGAATGTTTTTAAGTATTTTTTAATTGCTGTCGAGCGATCCATCTCAGTGAAGGCTTCACCTGCTTCCTCTTTTTTGGCCTGATATTCATCCATGATTTCCTGAACGCCAGACAGATAATCAGGATCTTTTTCAGGCAAAACTCGATCGGCATATTTAAGCAATAAGACTTCTGGGCGCGTGATGTAAAAACTAATGGTTCGATAGTTAATAAGCTCGCCCAACTGAATGAGGCATTTAGCTGTAATATTAAGATATTTCCACGCAAAATCTTTAAACTGCCCACCTTCGCCTGAGACATCCATGGCACTGGTAATACGGGTTGCCACATCGGCAATATCGCTGTAGGAAGATAATGTGTTAAGCCTGGCAGAAATATTAGGAAACCCAACATGGACGACTTTAAAATCATCCAAACGTCCGGCTTCCGCGCAGGCCGCATACATGTCTCGCAGGATATCTAAATCCCCTTTGGGATCTAAAAAAATCAGCGGCTTTTTGCGCCTTATGTCTTGATTCGCTAAAATCGATAAGAGGCGCGTTTTACCCACACGAGTCGTGCCAAGCACCAACACATGACCGTTGCGTTGTGATTCCAAAAGCCCAATGGGTTTTTCAGTATCACCTAAGCCATGCAACCAAGGTTTGCCACCAATATCGGGTAATTTACGCAAAGGATTAAACAGCACGTCGCTTTTCAATAGTTCACTAAGCAAATTCTGATGTGTTTTTTCGTAGTCTCTTGCCCACCCATAAACTTTACCCTTGCGCTGATACACTTCATTTTCCACTTCATTGATAAAGCATTTACGCTGCGTGTGTGTGCCTTCCCAGAGAAAGCCTAAACCAACATATTGCACACCCTCTTTAAGTGGCACTTGCTTTGTGGTCATCGAAAAGGTTTTCAGTTTTAGCAATCGACGTTGAAAATGGGTAATGCGAAGCCCCTGTGAAATTCGCATCAAGGCAAAAGCACCTGCGAATGCCTCAAATGCCCATAAATATGCACCTGACAGTAAAAAATAATGGGGATAGAGCAAAACAATCAAGCTGCCGCAGAGTAATGCAGCCCCTGAGTAACACTCAACCGCATTTCTAAAGGGATTTTCGACAGTGTAATGCGTACTCATACTCATAAGCCCCTAGCTGATAAAAAACAAAACACATAAGAATGCCAATACCAACATCACCGCCCATTTCCAGTCGGATGCCCGTTTGATCATTTCTTGTGGCCACTGGTGACTATCACCTCTGGCACGTATATACGCTGGCCACCACCATAATGCGGATAAAATGAACGCGGCATGTAATACCCAAAATACGACTTTGTAGTGGTTCAAAAAGGCGCTCAAATGCAGTGCCCGCTGGTGATTGGCCAGAAAAAATGGACCCAATACCATTCCAACAACCATCAACCCTAAAAAGAGGCCAATCCATTTCAAGGCAAAGCCGAATTTTTGTAGCACTGGCCTTTTTTGGGTATAATGGGAAGGCTTAGGGAACTTTTTCATAGGACATCTCCATGCGCGAACTGATACGAGCTAAACGAACCACAAAACACGCTTTGAACGTGGGAAAAGACACGCTCAAGTTTGCGCGTCAAATGAAGCAAGCCGACAACAAAACGCGCTTTAAAACCACAGGAAAGTTGTTGGGGTTGATCACTTTGGGGCTTAGCAAATGGTTTGTTCGTGAAACGTGGCATACTGCGTGTAAAAAACCAATATATGAAATAAGGTGGGACCCCTATACTGAACAATACGAAAATAAAGTTGTTGGTTTTACTAAAGACAGAGAAATGGCTGTAATAGGCAATGCTTTTTCTGCATGTAGTCGCAAGATAGTAAAATCTCTCATTAAAAAGTAAAGTTCTCATAGTAATGCCGCCGTTCCTGCAACCTCTGCTACTTCCGCAGCGCCTTCACCTGCCTCAGCAGCTTCACCAGAGCCACCACCTAAACTCCCAGATCCACCTCCAGATGAACCGCTATTACCGCCACCTGTCGGCTGAAAGTTACTAGTTGATGAATTAGTAAGTTTCTCCAACTTGTCTCCCAACAAAACACCTGTACCTGCGATTAATGAGTTAAATCCAAGCGGTACTGCGTAATACAAAACTGTAAAAAAGTTATTAAATATTGGTTTTTCTTCTGGGTTCTGAAAATTCACATAACTCATACTGTTATTTATCATGTCTTGCAAAGTAGCCAAGGCATGCCAAATAGCAGTCGTGAAAATAAGGCTGAATAATAAGAAAATTAACCCAGACAATACTTTAAGGTTGTAATTTCCAGCAATCATAACGAAGGGGTAAAACATCAAAACAAGGAAGATCAAAATTGCTTGAACAATAGGTAATAAATCCTGCGCTTTGGCTTGATCCATCGGCTCTGTCAGTAAATTGTTTTTTAATTGACCAATGGTGACGCCAATATTCGCTATATCGCCCGCTGTGGAAGAACCCCCAATTTTGTAGAGTAAAATATAGGCAGATTTCGTTAATTTATTGATCAGCCCTACAATGCTAAATCATTTTACCTTGTGAGTTACTAAGAATTTACTTGCAATG
>JAUIAD010000070.1 GCA_030425685.1 Gammaproteobacteria bacterium
GAACCACTATAACGGCCATAGGCCGCATGAATCACTAAACTTCTTGTCACCACTGCAGTTCGCGGGGCTTGGCAAGGGGGAAGTATTCTCTACTTGTGAGGTGTGATAAAAATGGGGGCTTTACAGCGGGAACAGTACTGGTTGCCCACCTGCATAAATGCAATTTGTTGAGCCTCTAAGTGGTGGTTTTGGCTCGATAACGGCTTTGCCATCACTTGACAAAGTGTTGGATCATTTTGGTGAGTACGCAGTTGGTAGATCGCCATCGGCACTAATGCTTCGATGTATGCGCTTTCAGAAGCTGTGTCATTTTTAAAACCGGTGAATTTAATATTTATTGCTTGCTGTATTTCTTTCTGTCCTGAATAAATATCAAATGTCTTGCGATAGTCATTTGTTTTGCTTTTTATGGCATCAGCATGTATTTCTTTAATTGTGACAATATAGGAATTTATTTTCTTATCAATATCTTTGTCATACTTACCAATTCCAGATTTAACTATTTTTATGTAAGCTGTTCTTATCTTATTAGCCTGTTGAATAAGATTCGCTCGTTTGCGCTTTTGTTTCTCCTGAATGATGTCCTGCAATATGTTCATATAGTAGCTGCTTTTAACCGTTAGTTTAAATTCATAGCTGAATGGTTCATCGCCAACCTTTTTATAAGGTGTGTTAGTATTTATATTTTTATAGCTTTGAAACCATGATCCTGATGGTTTGATGTCAATACAGAACATAGTTCCTATAAAAATCGCAATGGCTAATATAAATATAGTTATCTTTGTTAAGTGATTTAGCTTATTGCATGGATAGTTTATAAATATTGCTATATATATTAAGGTGCATGTTATTGAAAAGCATATCATTGCCATGGCAGCCGTGGTTGCATACCTTCCGGTTAGTGCTAGTTGGAATTGCTTTGTGTATAGTGAGCATGCAAAGTAGACTGATAATGTAGCTAAAAAAATTAAGCTAACTTGTACCCATGATTTTTTCATTATTAATTTACCTCTGTATTTAATCTATTATTTTACCTAGATACTTTTCAAAGCACGTTTTATATTGCTCAACTCTGACAGGTTTTATTAGTACTTCGTTCATTCCTGACGATATACATCTTTCAATGCAAGCATTGCCCAAAGCTGAATGCCCAATGATTGGTATGGTCGCGTTATGTTGTTCTCTAAGGGTTCTGCACACAAGATCTCCACTTATATCTGGTAGTCCAATATCCAGTAAAACTAAATCATAGCTACCATCTGCATATCGATTTATGGCTGTTTTGCCATCCATTGCTATTTCAACGTCATATCCTAAAGACTGAATAATTTTTGGGACGAATAGTTGAATTAACCTATCATCTTCAACAATTAAAATTTTGGCGGAGCGGTGCTCTTCAATTGGCATAATTTGAAAACCTATATAAAATATGTACTATCTAATTAATATGAAATTATTTTAAATTTCACTAGCAAGGGGAGGTATCAATAACCTAAATATACCTTGTGATATGCTCTTTCTTTTGGCTGTCATATTCAGATGCTCTTTAAATTATTTTTGTTTTGAAGTATTTTCATTATTCTATTTATCTATGGCTATCTGCTATCTTTTTATCTTCATATAACTGTATGAATTTTTTTATTTCGTTCGATAGATGGCAGTAGCACTCCTGAACCTTTTTGCGGTCTGTATTTAAGCACTGCTCAAGTTCCTGCGAAGCGATATGAATTCCTTTTGCGCATGCATACGAGGAACTACCGGAAAGTTGATGGGTTAGTTTATTGAGAGCTTGCCAATCCTTTTTCTTATACGCAGAGCATATGCCCTTTGATGCCGTATCTATGCGAACATAAAATAATTCTAGAACTTTATTTACCATTGACTCATTACCGTATAGATCAGCTGCTGCATCGTAGTCAATAACTGGCGTGTGTTTTTTCTTTAAATTACCTTTTTTATCGTATGTGTTATTTTTCATTTCGATATTTCACCTGTCTTTATTTTACTTTTTCTTACCTGTATCCAGTGGGTTTTCCTTTTTGGCGAGCACCATCAATTCACCAGTGCTTTTTATTTTTAGCTTTTTAAATGCATTAGCTTTGTGCTCGTAAATTGTCTTAATGTTGCGATGCATGGAGTCAGCTATTTTTTGCGCGGTTAAATTGAACGATAGCAAATATATGACTATACGTTCTTGCGCAGTAAGATCCTTAAAGTAACCGATTAGCTCCTTATGCTTTAGGTATATATGCTTAGATACGCTGCAATAAAAATAGATATTGTTGTTTACGGACTCAATGGCTGGAATGATGTCGTTACTGGAAGGGCCCTTTTTTACAAAACCAAGAATGCCAATCTCTTTCAATATTGCTACCGTAATGGCGTTGATAGCTGATGAGTAAGCAATAATTTTTGCATCAGGATGAGATCGTATTATATCCTCCGCTGAAAATATTCCATTGCGCTTCATGTCTAGATCTAAGAGAACGACAGGGTTGTCATTCCTATGTTTTTTGTAAAGCGGCAATGCATCAGACCCATCTTCGCCAGAGTCAATAACATTGATGTGCTCATAATGAGAGAGTTGGCCTTGTATTATGCCAAATCTTGATACGGGGTCGTCGTCTATTACAATTACGTCGATCATTTCTTACATTTACCTCAGCTATCATACTAATTCCTAACCTTCCCTTTACTTGCTTCACTTACTAAATATAGCCCATTAAGTCTATTATCCTGAGCATCAGTGCCTTATACGAATACGCACTATGGGATATATTGTACATCTGATTACCAGGGAAGCAACCTGGAAATTAATCTTTGTAATCTATTGATATATAGGTAAAAAAGCACATGTGTGAGTAAATTATTCTGGGTTTTTGTGCCGCTCAAAATCGTAGAATTGCCACTTACTACTGCTTTTTGGCTGTAATGCCATGTGATATAGGGTGCCTTGGAGGCACTTGTGACCTCGCTGTTATACGTGCATACCGTTAATCATGGATGTTATGAATCTTCCTTATCTCCTTATATTTTGACTTTAATTAACTCTATTTAATTTTTTGTTAATTTCTATTTAAAAAATATTAGTGAAATTCAAAAATATTACTAAAAATATAATGAATAAATTAAATAGCCGTGCTAAGTTGTTAGCAATATACGAATACGCACATGAGTCAAATTTAATTAAATCCTATTTGTAAAGGTTTATCTGAAACAAATAGGAAAACCACACAGATAAAATTGTGTGTTAATAGAGGAGATAATGTGTATGCGTGTAATCGATCAATCCTACTTTCAATGCTTTTTTGACAAAGATCTTTTTCCATATTCAAATAGAATTCCGACAGGTGAAATTTTTACTAAGCATGTCAACCCTAATTTAAATTTGCAATGGGGGGTCGACAATGTTTGATTTTCTTTGGGGCTCTGAAGAGAAAACGGATATCATTTACTACTCACTAGAAGAGATATTGCAGGCCTGCGAAAAAGGCGAATTTCCAGCAAACTTA
The DNA here is from genome assembly GCA_030425685.1 of Gammaproteobacteria bacterium. Taxonomy (GTDB): domain Bacteria; phylum Pseudomonadota; class Gammaproteobacteria; order Coxiellales; family Coxiellaceae; genus JAUIAD01. The sequence continues at coordinate 3,513 of JAUIAD010000070.1, forward strand.
ATAAAAGCTGTCTCAAGCCTTAGCGTCACTAATGAAGATTTGTTAGCAAAAACTGAAAACGGGTACACGCTACTGCACGCTCTGGCTGATAGAGGGGTGGATGCTCTTAGCGGATGGATGCCAGCACTTAAGTGTTATATTGATAGTAAAGATAGTCGCGGTCGAAGTCCCTTATCGATAGCGTGTACTGAAACAAAGAACGTTTCCTTGATCAATACCTTGTTAGCTCATAAGGCCCGGTATGTCGATAGCGAGATTGTCATTAAGGCTCTATCAACACAAACATGTTCCATTGAAGAGACTATTAATCTATCGCTTTTAAGACGTGCGAATTTAAATGAAGTTGTTTTTCAGCAGCCTACAGC
>JAUIAD010000004.1 GCA_030425685.1 Gammaproteobacteria bacterium
CATGCTTTCCATGGGGGTTAACTCCTTATGAGCGAAAAAGCTCATGGGTTGTTTTTGGGGCCCCCATCTTACTCCATTTTTTTCAACAAGTTAAAGCATCTCTCTCTTAAGTTGACGCGTATGCGCCCGCCGCGTAAGAAAAGGTCGCAGCAGGGAGTTTACTATGTCTCAAGCAATTTATACGCCTTGACCATTCCAGTTCACAGACTCTAGTATCAAGTTACGGGGCAAGCTGTTACCAAAAAAACGCGCTACCCTTCACTCCCCAGTCTCACCCTCAACAAACTTCATCCCATTAATAATCTTACAAAAAAGCTCTGCCGTCTTAGTAGTATCATAAACAGCTGAATGCGCTTTATTTTTATCAAATTCAATCGATGCCGCCTTCAACGCTTTCGCCAAAATAGTCTTGCCAAAAGCAAGACCAGCCAGTGTCGCCGTATCAAAAACAGTAAACGCATGAAAGGGTGAATTTTTAATTTTGCAGCGTTTCATCGCCGCACGCACAAAACCTAAATCAAAATGCGCATTATGACCAACAAGCACTGCACGCCGGCATTCGTTTGCTTTTAATGCCTTGCTGCAAAACTCAAAAAAACGCTTAAGTGCATCCGACTCTTCCAGAGCAAAGCGAAAAGGGTGATAAGGGTCAATTTTATTAATAGCCAACGCCTCAGGATCAAGATTTGCGCCTTCAAAAGGCACAACATGGCACGAAAAGGTGTCATCAAGGGTAAGCAAGCCAGTTTCATCGACTTTTGTCGGTATGGCGGCAATTTCAAGTAAAGCGTCTTTTAACGAATTAACACCACCCGTTTCAACATCAACAACGATCGGTAAGTAGCCGTCAAAGCGCTTTTTCATGGGAATAATTTTATTAGTCATGGTCAATTTGCCAATTTATGGTTTGTTCTGCAAGAAATGGTACGAGGGTGGTATCGCCAAAGCTTAAGCTTTTAGGGATTTGCCACGGTTTTTTTATTAAGGTTATCGTGTTTTTATTTTTCGGTAATTGGTAAAAGCGCGGGCCAAATTGGCTGGCGAAGCCTTCTAATTTATCTAAGGCGTTGTACTGTTCAAAAAGGCTCGCATAGATTTCAATAGCCGCATGACTACTGTAAATGCCAGCGCAGCCACAGGCGCTCTCTTTGCTGCCTTGCGGGTGAGGTGCGCTGTCAGTACCTAAAAAGAATTTAGGATTGCCACTGGTGGCGGCTTTTATTAAAGCTTCTTTATCTTCACGTTTTTTTACTATCGGTAAACAATATAAATGCGGGCGAATACCCCCGACCAGCAGATCATTGCGGCTAATGCTAATATGTTGTGGTGTAATGGTGGCGGCGACATTGCTAGGGCTGTCAGTAACAAATTCAACGGCCCGTTTTGTCGAAATATGTTCTAAGACGATACGTAGTTTAGGAAAGTCTTTTAGTAGCGGAGCCAGTAGTGTATCGATAAAAACGGCTTCGCGGTCAAAAATATCTACGCTCGGATCAACCACTTCACCGTGAATTAATAGTGGTAAGTCAACGTCTTGCATTGTCTCCAGCAAATGATAAATTCCTTTGAGATCGCTAACGCCGGCCGCGGAGTGTGTTGTGGCACCAGCAGGATAGAGTTTACAAGCGGTAATAGTGCCTGAACTTTTGCCTTCGCGAATTTCATCAGTGCTCATATCATCGGTGAGATAAAGTGTCATTAATGGCTTAAAAGCACTGTCTTGCGGGATGTGTTGTTCAATGCGCTTTTGATAAGACTGCGCAGCAACTACGGTATTGATTGGCGGCACAAGATTCGGCATTATAATCGCACGCTGAAATCTGGTGGCAGTATCTTTAACAGTTCTAGCTAAAAAGGCGTCGTCACGGAAATGGCAGTGCCAGTCGTCTGGGGCTGTAAATTTAAGTTTGGTCATACTGAAAACATTCTGTGATTGAAATACGGACATTGTAGCAAAACAAGTTCAACAGGTGTATATTACTTTACTTTTTTGTAAATAGTTACATTTTTTCATTGAGTAATAAGGATTTTTAACAGGAGTGTTAATGTGAAAACTCAATTGTGGCGGGGAATAGTAGCCGCTGTTTTTCTGGTGGTGGGTATTTTTTCTTGTTCTACTTTATCTGCAACGCCCTATCGTAATCGTTTTTCTCCCAATGTTGAGGACCTTGGTGCGAAGACGCGGAAATTAGAGCGTGAGCTCAAGCAGTTAAAATATCAAGTGCGAATGCTGCAGAAGCGCCATGGTTCCTTAGGTGACTATCGTAGTGGTCGTTCACGTTCTCGTGCTCGTTCCCATTCCCATTCCCATTCCAGTCCCCGTAACTTGGCTAGACCGGTAAACACATCAACATTTTCTGCTACACAAATGCATTCACATCCTGGTTTGGGGGTGGCTGGTAAACCTGGAACACCTACCGTCGTTGTTAATGCAAGGGGTGCTACGGGTGAGGTAGCTCCAAGCGCCATAGCACCGTTATTGGCACGTGAGGCGCCTTCTCGTCACGATCATGGCCCGAAAAAAATGTCTGCTCGACAGCATGCCATTTTGCATGGTTATACCCTTGAGATCTATCAAGCCGCGCAGCGTTATATTGCCGGTGATACGGTGACAACCTCGCCTTTATTGGGCTTGAAAACGGCGTTTGCACCGACCGATCTTTTGTATCAAATGCCTAGCATGAATGAAGACCTGATTTTATTACGTGCTCGTCAGCATTTTGAGGGTGTGCTTAATACGTTTGGCAGTAGCTTGAATGATCATCCGGTGGTGGTGCTAAGTGGTGGTATTGAAGGGCAAATTATCCGCACCAACCCTTATGTGGGGAACCCTACTACGGATGTCAATCTATCGACGGCAGAATTGGATATTTGGCCAATCATGAGTAAGTGGGCGAGCGGCTTTGCTTCTTTTGTTTTTGATAGTGCACCACCGCAAACGGGTACGCGTGTAACTAATTCGCGTTTATTTTTGCAGCGAGGCTTTTTAACCATTGGTAATTTAGAGGTTTTTCCTCTTTACTTTACGATCGGGCAAATGTTTGTTCCCTTTGGTAAGTATGCCAGTATTATGTTGACCAACCCATTAACGAAGTCGTTAGCGAGAATTCAAGTGCGTGCAGCGCAGTTAGGATTTTATAAGAACGGTATTTATCTTGCCGCCTATGGCTTTCCTGGGAATAAGCGACCCTTGGCAAAAGATGTTATTCAGCAAGGGGGTGTTAATGCGGGTTATGAGTTACACCCTACAGAGGATTCCAGTTTTGATATTGGTGCTGGGTACGTAAGCAATATCGCTGATTCGCAAGGTATGCAGGGAAATGGTTTACCGTTTGTTTTACCGCCGTTTACATCGACACAATTTGCTGGATTTGGTAATACCGTTGGTGGCAATCAGTTGCGTCACAGCGTTGGTGCGGTTGATGTTCATATGGAAGCAACTTATAAGCATTTTACGTTGATCACGGAATATGTCAGCTCGGTAAGGCGTTTTGCGCCAACAGATTTGTTGTTCAATGGCATGGGCGCCAAACCCGCAGCGGTTCATAATGAGCTTGATATTAACTTACATGCAGGGCGTCGGCCTATTACCATCGGTCTGGTCTTTGATAAGTCGTGGCAGTGTTTGCCTTTGAACTTGCCGCAAGATAGTTATGTGCTAGTGATTAGTTCTTCTATTTGGAAAGATACCGTTACGGGTATCGAGTATCGCCATGATGTTAACTATGCACGCGAACCTGCTACTTCCGTTGGTGGAGGTGGAGGTGCGCCTCCAGGGACTGCGTTACCTGTGCCTCTAGCTAATGTTGGCAGTTCACGTGATCTGATTACGGTAATGTTTGGGGTTTATTTTTAGTTTGCGGGTGTTTTGCGATGGATCATGAGCAATGATTTTAGGCATTATATTGCGGCACTACCTTTTTCGCGGCGACCGCAACGAAAGAAAAGGGATTAAAAAGCCACTAACAAACCGTTGCGGTCACCGCTTCGTAGCACCTGCTGCGTAATGGAGGGTTGGCTTGGTGCCTAACAGGACCTCAGATTTCAGCAGGCGTCTTGGGTGTGAGCTTTTACAAATTATGTAAATAATTATCGAATAGATAGAATAGCAGGTCTCTTATCAGACAATCGATTATTCTGTTTTGTTTTTATATTCACAAAGGTCGTAAATAATACATGATGCGCATTTTGGCTTGCGGGCAACGCAGGTGTAGCGGCCATGTAAAATAAGCCAGTGGTGGGCATCAGTAAGGAATTCTTTAGGAATTACTTTCATCAGCTTATTTTCAACTTCCAGCGGTGTTTTTCCAGGTGCTAAGTTAATTCTGTTGGCAACACGAAAGATATGCGTGTCAACGGCGACAGTGTCTTCACCAAAGGCGGTATTGAGAATAACATTTGCTGTTTTGCGCCCGACGCCAGGGAGGGCTTCAAGCTCTTTTCTGGTTTGTGGGACTTGTGAATGATGCTCATCAATAAGTATTTTACAGGTTTTGATAACATTTTTAGCTTTGCTATTATATAAGCCGATGGTTTTTATATATTCTTTTAAACCGGTTTCACCTAGTTTAAAAATTTTTTCTGGTGTATTGGCAACTTTGTAAAGAGGCTTTGTTGCTTTATTAACGCTAACATCCGTTGCTTGTGCTGATAGCATCACTGAAATCAGTAATTCAAAATTAGAGTTGTAAACTAGTTCGGTCGTTGGTTGATTATTATTTTCTTTAAAACGACGGAAAATTTCATGACGCTTTTGTTTGTTCATTGTATTTTTCTCCGTTGATGGCAGCTATTTTATGATGAGTAAAATTAAAAAAAATAGCTTGAGCTCAATAATTTATTGGCCTTGTTTTTTTTGTTTGGCACGCAAAACTGCGGCGGCGATCGCGGCTTTACGTGCAGCAATGGTCTCCGTAGGTGACTGGGCGAGTTTTGCATTATGATGGCGTTGTTTCTTTTCATTTTCAATACGCTGTAGGCGGGCGTTGCGGTTGTTGTAGCGTTCGCGCCATGCATCTGCTTTTTTATTTTTATCGCTCTCGCTAAGCAGAGGTGTATCTTTCATATCAATACAATCCACTGGGCAAGGCTCAATGCATAGCTCGCAACCTGTGCATGCATCCGTTAGCACAATATGCATTTTTTTAGCGGCGCCAATAATAGCATCGGTAGGGCAAGCCTGAATACACTTGGTGCAACCGATGCATTCATCTTCGCGAATAACAGCAATGCTCGGCGTTTTTTCTTTCTCTCGCATATCGTCAATAAAAGGCGCTGGGTCTTTTTTGAGGAAATCAGCTAACTTTATTAGTGTTTCGACACCACCTGGCGGGCAAGCATCAATGCGCTCGTTTTCTTCAACGATGGCTGTGGCGTAGGGACGACAGGCCGTATGGTCGCACAAACCGCATTGAGTTTGTGGTAGTAATTTATCGATCTTATTGATTAGGTCTTCTTTGTTGCTCATGTTGTTTCTGAGGGGGTAATCGCTTCTATCGCTTCGGGTGGTACGCGTTGCATTAAGGGTTTAAATTTATTAATTTTATGACTCAATAATGGCGATGCCATATTAGCAAACGTCAGTTCGTCACAATTTAAAAAGCCCTCTACTTTTTCAGCGGTTGCTGGCAGTATCGGTTTTAAGTAGGTGGTTAGTACTTTAAATAAGTTTAGGCCTTGAGTGCAAACGGCTTGTATTGTTTCTTCATTGCCAGGTTCTTTGGCTAAAGCCCATGGTTTTTGTTGGTCGATATATTGATTGGCATGATCAGCAAGCGTCATAATCTCGCGCACGGCTTTATTGTAATTTAAGCTTTCAAAGCAGGTCAAAATAGACTCGCCGGCGTTAATAAACTGATTGAATAGATCAGGCTCTGGCAGTTGATCAGCCAGCATGCCGTCAAACTTTTTGGTAATAAAACCTGCGCAACGGCTGGCGAGGTTAACGTATTTACCGACCAAGTCCGAATTAATACGCAAGCTAAAGTCAGTTAAGTTTAAATCGATATCTTCAACATGCGGTGTTAGTTTAGTGGCGTAATAATAGCGTAAATATTCTGGATTGAGGTGATCTAGGTATTTACGTGCGGTAATAAAAGTACCGCGTGATTTTGACATTTTCTTACCGTCAATGGTGAGATAGCCGTGCACAAAGATATTGTTTGGTAAACGGTGGTTCGATCCTTTCAGCATTGCCGGCCAAAACAAGGCATGGAAATAAATAATGTCTTTACCAATAAAGTGGTGCACTTCAATGTCACTGTTTTCTTTCCAGTAATCGTCGAACTGAATATCATCGCGTTGATCGCATAAGTTTTTCAGGCTAGCCATATAACCAACGGGGGCGTCCAACCACACATAAAAATATTTTCCTGGCGCATCAGGAATTTCAAAGCCAAAATAGGGTGCATCACGGGAAATATCCCAAGGGCGTAATTCCCCTTCCGTAAACCATTCTTTTAATTTATTAGCAACGTTAGCCTGGAGGTGCCCGTCTTGGATCCAGTGTTCTAACATCTCGCGATAATTTTCAAGATTAAAAAAGAAATGCTCCGAGTCTTTTTCAATCGGTGTGGTGCCGGAAAAGGCGGATTTTGCGTTAATTAATTCAACCGGGCTGTAAGTGGCGCTGCACACTTCGCAGTTATCGCCGTATTGGTCTTTTGCATGACAGCGTGGGCATTCGCCACGAATAAAGCGATCAGGTAGGAAAATATTTTCTTGCTCATCGAAGGCTTGGCGTATTGTTTTTTTATTAATATCACCGCGTGCGTGCAAACGTTGGTAAAGTTCGGCGCTTAATTGGCGATTTTCATCGGAGTGAGTGCTGTGGAAATTATCGAAGGAAATATAAAAATCGTTAAAGTCTTGCGCCTGCGTTTTATAATGTTTTTCAATTAGTGCTTCAGGGGTAATGCCTTCCTTTTTGGCCGATAGCATAATGGGTGTGCCGTGGGCATCACTGCCACAAATATACAAGCAATGGTTGCCCTGCAGGCGTTGGAAGCGCGCCCAAATATCCGCTTGGATGTATTCGACCAAATGGCCTAAATGGACAGAGCCATTGGCGTAGATAAGTGCGGCGGTTACCAACATTTGGCGTTTCGCATTGCTTTTTGTCGCTGCGGTCATTGATGCGTTTTCCCTGTTCTTAAAATTTACTGATTTGCGGTTAAGCCCATCATTAAGAGACGTTTTTTAATCTCTTGTTTGGCGCTCAGTATACAATAATAGGCTGACAATATACTCATTTTTGACAACGATTTCATCTTATAGATACAATATCTCGCTTTTATTCTTATATATTGTTGAGACACATGCCAGCCGTAACCACACAGCAGATTCGTGACGCGTTAAGCCAGTACCAGGTTCCTTATCTTGAAGACGGTAGTATGTCTTCTAAGATTTTGAAAAAAATAGATATTCGTGAAGGCGAGGTCGAGCTCACACTGGTCTTTGGCTTTCCATTGCTGCATAAAAAAGAAACAATTTCTGCAGATATTCGCTCATGCTTATTGGCCCTGCCAGGCGTTGAGTCAGTCAATGTGCATATTAGCAGTAAGATCGAATCACATACGCCGCAAAGCAATATTAAAAAGCAGGGCGCGATTAAGAATATTATTGCTATTGGTTCCGGCAAAGGTGGTGTCGGTAAGTCAACAACGACAGCAAACCTGGCCTTAGCGCTGGCTGCCGAGGGCGCCAAAGTAGGGGTCTTGGATGCCGATATTTATGGCCCCAATCAACCGAAGATTTTGGGTGCAAAGGAAAAACCCGACTTAACGGACGAGAAGAAATTTATCCCGGTGGAATGCTACGGGGTCAAGTCGATGTCGATGGGGTATTTAGTCGATCCCAATACGCCGATGGTGTGGCGTGGACCGATGGTTAGTTCGGCTTTACAGCAATTATTAAACGACTCTTTGTGGGGTGAACTCGATTATCTTTTTATTGATCTACCACCGGGAACCGGTGATATTCAGTTAACGATGGCGAAAAAAATCCCCGTTAGCGGCGCGGTCATTGTTACCACGCCACAAGATGTTGCCTTGCTGGATGCGCGTAAGGCCCTGGAAATGTTTAATAAAGTGAATATTCCGGTGCTAGGCGTGATTGAAAATATGTCGACCCATGTTTGCCGCCAATGCGGGCATGAGGAAGCTATTTTTGGTGAAGGCGGCGGCAAAAAAATGGCGGATAACTGTGAAGTGCCGATGTTGGGGCAGTTGCCCTTGGCGCTATCGATTCGTGAAAATGCGGACCAGGGAACCCCCACCGTTGTTGCCGAGCCAGAAAGCACCTTGGCGCAACGCTATACTGAGATTGCTTTACGTTTGGCTGCTGGTTTATCCAAGCAACCAAAAAATTACGCATCACTATTTCCAAACATTGTAGTAGAAAAAGAATAGGAGAGAAAAACATGGCAATAAAAGCAGATAAGTGGATACGTCGTCAGGCGGAAGATCATGGCATGATTTCTCCCTTTGAGCCCAATCAAATTCGTTATAAAGATCATGAGAAGATCGTATCTTACGGTACTTCAAGTTACGGTTATGACGTGCGTTGTGCGAATGAATTTAAGATTTTTACCAATATAAATTCAGCCGTCGTTGACCCAAAAAATTTCGATAATAATAGTTTTATGGACGTCAGAGCAGATGTCTGTATTATTCCACCAAACTCATTTGTGCTCGCACGCACTGTTGAGTATTTCAAAATCCCCCGCAATGTACTAACCATTTGCGTGGGTAAATCAACGTATGCTCGTTGCGGCATTATCGTTAACGTAACCCCGTTAGAGCCAGAGTGGGAAGGGCATGTAACGTTAGAATTTTCCAATACCACTAATTTGCCGGCAAAAATCTACGCCAATGAGGGCGTGGCACAGATGCTATTTTTAGAGTCTGATGAAGTATGCGATGTATCGTATCGTGATCGCGGTGGTAAATACCAAGGCCAGAAAGGCGTCACCCTACCCGTCACCTAAAATAAGCTTTGTCTATAAGCACGATCACTGACCACAAAAAGAAATCTATCATAACGGGTGCTGTCATCATGCAGTACCCTCCAGTTCGTTGCGCCGTCTAACCCCTGCGTCGCCGCGTAAGAAAAAACATGGCGCGCACTAGCCAAAGGCAACAAAGTGAAACAAGCACCAACGCAGAGCAAGCATTCATAACGGGTGCTACCATCAAGCAGCCCCCATTATTTCTCAATACTCAGTACCCATATTCAAGTTCGTTGCGCCGTCTAACCCCTGCGTCGCCGCGTAAGAAAAAACATGGCACGCACGTGCCAAAGGCAACAAATCACAAACGAGCACCAACGCAGAACGAGCATTAACCTTGCGCATAAGGCTGATAGTACTGCTGCCAAACATCCGGAGTCAGCTGATTAACCCCACCCCAAACATGATTAACCTGCCAAGCAGTCCAACCAATAAAACCACCAGTAGCTGGCGTGTAAGGATGACTTTTAACAGCATCCATCAGATAGTCAAAATCTTGTTGGCAAACACCAGCATTCGATGCCGATTTTGGCACACCAAATTCATCAAGAAAGACTTTCACCTTATACTGCTTAACGTACGCTAAAAACGCATTAAGATTTAATCCATTGCCAGGATTGTCACTCTTGAATTCATCAAGCGGTACGCATTGATTACCTGTGCCGGAGTAAGGACCATTAGTATCAAAATACTGATGCACGGCAATCGCCCAATTGGATTGAGGGTCTTTGATATTTGCAGGTGTAAAAGTTTTCGCGTTTGATTTGTGATCCGTAACACCGGAAGCGTTATCATTTGCCCAAGAGTGCAATCCTGTCCAGCTGTCGCCGTCGATGATAATTAAATTTTTAACCCCAGCTTGGCGAATCGCTTGAATAGCCGCATTGGTGTTATTTAAAACCGCTTGATTGGCCATATTGTTGGGCTCATTCATGATTTCAAACATTAATTGTGTTTTGCCAGCGCTGTATTTCTCAGCTAACGGTGCAAAAGCAGTGCTGATTTTTTTCCACACGGTTGCAATATCCTGGGTATTCACAGGAGCGATAGAGGTGCTGCCGGTTGTGGGTTGATTGTCAGGAAACTTGCGCATGTAGTTGTGCAAATCAACAATAACACTGACGTGATTATTTAATAATGTGCTAATGCCAGCAGCGACAGTATTGAGATAGTTGAAATTTTTCTGGTCGTTAATATACGCCCAACGAATGGGAAAGCGTACGGTGTTAGCACCTGCTTGTAGGTAAGGAACAGCATCCTCATAAGAGGGCAGGCCGTTTTCGCTGGAGCCATCATTAAGACTGCCGGACTCTGCGCCAGAAAGATTAATGCCGCGGAATGGAATATCTTGTGGGTAGGAAATAGGTACCGGAGCGGTTGTTGACTTCAACACTAGCGTTGATTTGTCTTGCAGCGTCGTTTGCATATTTACAATTTTATTCGCTTGGTATTTTGATAAGTCATTTTGTCCCACCGTCAGTGAGTATTGTCGATTACCAGATTGGTTGGGTGCATTAACATCAAAGTTGTAGGTAGTCATCGCTTGCGTAGGTAGATCTAAGGAAACACTCTTCCCTGGTAAGACAACCGATGTAATTTTCTGATCTTGCTTTTGGAAAAGTAAGTAGTGGGTATTGTTCTCAAGTGTAAACGTACCCGCGAGTGCGCTCGCGGAGAGCGCCATTAAGACAGGAATGGATAAATGACGAAGTTTCATTTGTATTAACTCCAGTGGATTGGTTAGTTTTAAACCGCAACCTTAACAAACCTTAAGCAAAAAGGGCAAAAAATGTTACAAGGTTGATACAAAGGGGTTTTGCACAAACAATAAACTTTTTGTTAACTGATTGATTTTAATCACATACTAATGACGGAATTTACTTGCCAAACGCTTTATCTGTAACTATATTATTTTGTATCACTGAGATACATCGATACTAGATGCAGCGTTTTTTGGAGAGCTTGCTATGAAAAAAATTAATCAAAGCCAATTTGCGATTTTAGGATTTTTGGCCAATTGTGGGCCTCTGTCGGGTTATGACATCCGTAAAATCACTCAGGACTCAACCGCGCATTTCTGGCAAGAAAGTATCGGCCATATTTATCCAACCTTAACGCGCATGTTAAAAGCAGGCTTTATTCGTGAAGCTGGTGATCAGCCCACGGACGACAAGCGACAAAAGAAGATGTTTGAAATTACACCGTTGGGTGAAGAAGCGTTTCAAGATTGGATGCGTCAACCCGCTAAACATAGCCCCGCGCGTTGTGAAATCGTATTAAAGTTATATTTTGGTTCGCAAGTATCAGCAGACATCTTGGTCAATCACCTAAAGCGTGATTTGTTTTTACATCAAGAAGAATTGCGCGAACTGCAACGTAGTACGGAGATTATGGAGCAGAGTGACCTTAGTGATCAAGATAAGCTCTTTCGTCGTATGACCTTAGATTACGGTATTAAATCGGTTCAGGCGCATATGGGGTGGTTGGAGCATTGGATAGAAGAGCTTAAGTAGCAGGGCTGCGGGCATAATAGTCAAAAGCAAGTCTGCGCATAAAGTTGTCCGAATATAAGGTAATGCCAGCGTATTGTCTAACCAATAGCCATTATTGCTTTTTTTACAAGCAATTAGACAAGAAATACCCTATTTTTCCTCGTTTTCTTATGATAAATTTTGCCCCTAAGTGGGGCAGAGATGTCTTTTTTCAAGTCAGATAAGGCAAAAAATGGACATTTCGGATGTTTGCTATGGCTATTTTCTGATAAAGGGTTGGTTAAAAATCCTACATAAAGGTGGTTGTAGGCGTGATAGGATATTTTTGAGTAAAAATAGGTAAAAGTGACCAATATTTACGAATTGTTCATATAGTAGACAGCTGGTATATTTCTTACCATATCGGCGGTTTCGGGGCATTGGGGTAAGAAACCATATAACATACTGAATATTAGGTGTTTTCCATGAAAAAGTTATTAACAATCATTTTAGGGACTTTATTCTTTACAACTACGATAGCTAATGTGAACCCACCTAGAACTGCTTCACCTCTTAATATCAAATTGAAGAATAATAGCCTTGTTTTAGCTTTTGGCGGTGCTGATGCACATGCTCGGTTGGACTGTTATGGCGATGGTTTAAAAAGCATTGTTAGTATAGATTTACTGCTTGATAAAGCAGGTGCGGTAAAAAGCGTTATGTTGCCGCAGTCATCTACCTTTCGTTATCAACACCCAAACTGTGTTATCCGCGTTATAGAATCCTCCAACAAAAAGGTAACCGAAGAAACGGATTTCTCTTACCCGCGTGCAGGTGACAGAAAAACAGTCGCTGCAATTATAGCCGCACATAAACGCGAGGTGATTACCACCAAAAAGAATTCCTACACAGTCACGGTAAAGGCGAACGAAAATGAAAACAGTCTTTCTTTTGAGCTAAATATATAGTGTCTTGACACCGCTCATGGAAGGAGTAAACTTACACAGTGCGCTAATTTGAGCAACAGCTTGCGGGCGCGATATAAATACTGCTAAAGCGTGCGTTAAACCATCAGCTTCTAGCAGCGGTGGTTTTTTTTTGCCTATTGTTTAAGGCGATTTCATGATAGAACTCAAAAACATTAGTAAAGTCTACCCAGGCCCCAAGGGGGATTTGGTAGCGCTCAATGATATTAATTTATCGGTACAGCCGGGTGAAATTTTTGGTGTCATTGGTAAAAGTGGTGCGGGTAAAAGTACGTTGGTTCGTTGTGTTAATTTATTGGAGCGACCCACAGAAGGTGCCGTTATTGTTGACGGTCAGGACCTTACCCGTTTATCGGCAAATGGCTTGCGTCAGACTCGACATCATATTGGTATGGTATTCCAACATTTTAATCTATTAAATACCCGTACGGTTTATCAAAATATTGCTTTTCCACTTGAGTTGATTGGCATGCGTCGAGGTGAGATTAAAAAACGCATCGAGCCGCTGATTGAATTTACGGGCTTAAGTCATCGCGAGCATGCTTATCCCAGTCAGCTAAGTGGCGGACAAAAACAGCGTGTAGCGATTGCGCGGGCCCTGGCGATGCAGCCAAAGGTTTTATTGTGTGATGAAATGACCTCCGCCTTAGATCCAGAAACGACAGCGTCGATTTTGTCATTAATAAAAGATATCAATAAAAAAATGAATCTCACTATTTTGTTGATTACGCACGAAATGCATGTCATCAAAAGTATTTGTGACAAGGTCGCCGTATTGGATCGTGGTGATGTTATTGAGCAAGGTCCGGTATTGGAAATATTTAAGCGGCCGAAAACCGATGTGACAAAACAATTAACGCATGCCGCGATTCAGCTAGAATTGCCGCAGGTATTGCGTGACCATGTTGTGCCAATGCCTACCAATGATTGTTTTACCTTGTTGCGTATTGCTTTTGTGGGTGAGGCGGTGGCCGAACCTATCGTTAATAATTTAATTAAAGAATACCATTTGCAGGTTAATATTCTGCAAGCAAATTTGGAAGTGCTGCAGAATGAGACGGTGGGCGTGATGTTGGTTGCTATCAGTTCGCCGCAGGAAGAAGTCCTCAAGGGGCTAAATTATTTAATAGAAATTGGACTCAGTGTGGAGGTTGCAGGCTATGTCGGCAGAGATGATTGGCGAATTAATTAACTCTTTTTGGCAAACGGTTGAAATGGTACTGATCTCTTGCTTGATCGCTGTATTGGTTGGTTTGCCATTGGGTATTTTATTATTTGTGACGCAGAAAAATAATTTATTATCGAGCCCGACCGTAAATCGTGTTGTTGGCGCGATTGTTAATGCGATGCGTTCAATTCCTTTTATTATTTTGATGGTTGCTATTATTCCGTTAACACGTTTAATTGTGGGTACGTCTATTGGTACCGCTGCAGCGATAGTGCCACTAGCACTAGCAGCGATTCCTTTTGTCGCGCGTTTAATAGAAAGCGCCTTGCAAGAAGTCCCGGTGGGATTGATTGAGGCATCGCAATCGATGGGGGCAACGCCTTCGCAAATTATTTGGAAAGTATTGGTGCCCGAGGCGATGCCAGCGATTATTCGTAGTATTACCTTAACATTGGTAACTTTAGTAGGCTATTCCGCCATGGCGGGCGCTGTGGGTGGTGGTGGTTTAGGCAATTTAGCCATAAGCTATGGCTATGAACGCTTTGATGTCAGAATTATGTTAATTACTGTAGTAATATTAATAGTGATGGTGCAAGTGATGCAGTATATCGGTGATCATCTTGCCGCACGTTTTGCGCATAATAAATAAAATGGCATTGTGTTGTGCCGGCGTATTTATAGATAGGAGTAACTTTATATGAAGCGTATTTTTCTTTTTCTATCAGCAGTAGCTGTAACCGTAGGTTTGGCGCTCGGCTTGAGCGCTTGTCAAAGCAAGGAATCCCCAAATACCATTAAGGTCGGTACCATCGCTGGGCCTGAAACGGACTTAATGAAAGTTGCTAAAGAAGTGATGAAAAAGCAGTATGGCATTAACTTAAAGATTGTCACCTTTACCGATTACACCATGCCCAATGTGGCGCTTAACGATGGCAGTATTGATGCCAATATGTTTCAACATGTGCCGTATTTAGAGAATCAGATTAAGCATCGCGGATTTAAGTTGGTGCCAATTGGTAAGGTCTTTGTTTATCCTATGGGGCTTTATTCTGATAAGATTAATCAATTATCAGATCTGAAAAATGGCGCTAAAGTGGGTATTCCCAATGATCCTAGTAATGAATCGCGGGCATTGTTATTACTGCAAAAAGCCGGCTTGATTACCTTAAAGCCAGGTGTTGGTACGGATGCCACGCCAATGGATATTGCCAGTAATCCAAAAAATCTAAAATTTGTTGAGCTAAGCGCAGCACAGTTACCTCGGTCATTATCAGATGTAGCGGTAGCAGCCATTAACACTAACTATGCTGTTCCTGCAGGTTTGTCACCGTCTAAGAATGCTTTGTATACAGAAGGCCCTGACTCACCTTATGCGAATGTGGTGGTGGTGCGTGCAGCCGATAAAAACAATCCAAAATTAAAAGACTTAGTGGCAGCCTTGCATTCACCGCAAGTGCTAGCAAAAGCCAAGCAGCTTTTTGGTGATGATGCTATCCCAGCCTGGAAATAGCTCGCTAAACCGGATTTTCAATGAATATTCTGCCCTTACACCGGATATTCATTGAATATCCTTGACTTGCACCGGATATTCAATGATAATTCGGTGTATGACTTCTCCTATTCCACGAAAAATCGGGGCTAATGTCCGTGATGCGTTGGCGCGTGGCAAGAGCGTTATCTTGATTGGTCCTCGCCAAACGGGCAAGTCAACGCTGGTGAAGGCTTTTATCAAGCCTGATATTCAATACTCTTTCGCTAGGGAAGCTATTCGCCAACGCTATGAGCGTGATCCTGCCTTGTTAGAAGCAGAGCTGGAGGAGCAGGTAAAAGCGTATAATAGACCACCTTTGATTTTTATCGATGAGGTGCAGAAAGTACCGCGAGTGATGAATGTTGCGCAAGCATTGATTGACGATAAAAAAGCACAGTTTATTTTAACGGGTTCATCGGCGCGTAAACTAAAACATGGGACAGATCTAAATTTGCTGCCAGGCCGTGCTGTTTCATTGACCATGACGCCGCTGCTTTACGAAGAGTTACCAGAGCCGAAGCCGTCTTTGGAAAAGATATTAATTTATGGGACATTGCCAGGAATTGTCTTGGAAGGGGATTTGGATGCGCGCGAGATAGATTTATACTCGTATGTTTCCACCTATCTTGAAGATGAAGTGCGTGCAGAAGCGTTGGTGCGTAATGTTGGTGATTTTTCAAGATTTTTAGAAGTTGCTGCTGGGGAGTCTGGTCGGCAGCTTAATTTTACTCGCCTTGCTCAAGATATTGGTGTTAGTGATACAACGATAGCCTCTTATTATCAAATTTTAAATGATTGCTTGATAACACACCTCGTTAATCCTATTACCAAAAGTGATACTAAGCGCCGCTTGATTAAGTCACCGAAGCACCTGTTTTTTGATTTGGGTGTCAGGCGCGCTTGTGCGGGTGAGGGGGTTCGTTTGTCAGATAGATTAATGGCACACTTATTTGAGCATTATGTGGGGAATGAGCTTTACAATAGCAGTCAGGTACGTTCGCCGCATATAAAAATAAAATATTGGCGTGACTCTGCTGGCCCGGAAGTTGATTATGTTATTGATGTTTCTCGTACATTTTACCCCGTCGAGGTGAAATGGTCAGATGCGCCAAAGGAGAAAGATGCTCGGCATCTGATACGCTTTTTAAATGAATATCCTGAAGCCGATAAGGGATATATTATTTGTCGAACGCCTAGACGTTATAAAGTGAATGACGCCGTTACTGCTGTTCCATGGCAGCAGATGGGCGAGTTACTAGATTCACTTCTATAGCTGGTAATTTTTTGAGTAGCCGGTATACTATAGCGCGAGTCAGCTAGGCAGTCGCGCTTTGGCCAGTTTTGCTGGTTGAAGGGAGGAAAGTCCGGGCTCCATAGGGTAGAGTGCCAGGTAACGCCTGGGGGGCTTAAGCCTACGGAAAGTGCAGCAGAAAGTAAACCGCCGTACTTTGGTGCGGTAAGGGTGAAAGGGTGCGGTAAGAGCGCACCGCGCTGGTGGTAACAGCAGTGGCATGGTAAACCCCACTCGGAGCAAGACCAAATAGGAATCCGCGTAGTTCGCTACAACGTGCGGCCCGCACGCTGAGATTCGGGTAGGTTGCTTGAGGTGAGCGGTGACGTTCATCCCAGATAGATGACTGTCCACGACAGAACCCGGCTTATCGGCTGACTCTTTATTTATTTTTTAAATGGGCGGCTCATCAGTTGTTATTAAGTATTTTAATATTTAATAATAGATGAGTTGCAATAAGGGAGGTAGGGATACATGCATAAAATCCTAGCGCATCTGCAAAACGAAATTGATCAACTTAAAGCAAACGGCTTATACAAGCACGAATTCTTAATTAAAACACCGCAAAATTCTAATATTGAAGTTGAGCCTAGTCAGCAGGTTATTAATTTCTGTGCTAATAATTATTTAGGGTTAGCCGATGATGCGGAATTGATTCAAGCGGCAAAAGATGCGGTGCAGCAATATGGTTTTGGCATGGCCTCGGTGCGTTTTATTTGCGGCACGCAAACGATTCATAAAACGCTGGAAAATAAAATCAGTGAGTTTTTAGGCACTGACGATACCATTTTATATTCTTCTTGCTTTGATGCGAATGCTGGTTTATTTGAAACGATCTTGGGTCCTGAGGATGCCATTATTAGTGATGCGTTAAATCACGCTAGCATTATTGATGGTGTGCGTTTGTGTAAAGCAAAACGTTTTCGTTATAAAAATAACGATATGCAGGATTTGGAAGAAAAATTAAAAGCAGCGGATGCGGCCGGGGCGCGTTTTAAATTAATTGCTACCGATGGTGTCTTTTCCATGGATGGTATTATCGCAAACTTAAAAGGTGTTTGTGATTTGGCGGATAAATATAACGCGCTGGTAATGGTCGATGATTCCCATGCAGTTGGTTTTATTGGCGAGCATGGGCGGGGAACGCCTGAGCATTGTGGGGTTGCTGATCGGGTTGATATTATTACGGGCACATTAGGTAAAGCGTTGGGTGGTGCTTCTGGTGGCTATACCTCTGGACGTAAGGAAATTATTGAGTGGCTGCGTAATCGCTCACGTCCTTATTTGTTTTCTAATTCATTGGCGCCGATTATTGTCGGTACCTCTTTGAAGATGTTTGCGGTGTTAGAGACGCGTGGTGGCCAATTGCGGCAGAAATTAAAAGAGAATAGTGAGTATTTTCGTGCGCGCATGGAGGCTTTGGGCTTTGACTTGGTTCCAGGTGAGCATCCGATTATTCCTGTTATGTTAGGTGATGCTAAGCTGGCGACGGAAATGGCAACAAAAATGCTGCAACACGGTATTTATGTTATTGGTTTTTCTTATCCGGTTGTGCCAATGGGGCAGGCGCGTATTCGTGTGCAGATGTCGGCGATTCATACGAAAGAGCAATTAGATAAGGCGGTTGATGTTTTTGCGCAGGTGGGAGCGACATTAGGTGTTATTCCTGAAAAAGTTGTTGCTTAGGGAGTTTGATCGATAGAAAGTTTTAGAAAGCAGTGGGCTTTGAATGCGACTTGCTAAGCGGCAGAGAAAAGGGATTATTGGAGCGACGCAAGAAAACAGGATGTTTTCTTGCAGCCTACATGGATGTATTCACGGCGTGTCGCGGAAATAATCCGTTTTCTCTGACGCGATCTCTGGTACTTTCTCTGGCACTTTCTCTGGGACGGTTGCGCTGAGGAGGAGCAGAAGAAGCGGGGTGGCTTTTTGAAAGGCGCCCGCGAGTACATCCCTGTAGGGCTCTGTTAAAAACATCCTGTTTTTAAAAGCTTTCAAAAAGCCACCCCGCTTCTTCTGCTCCATTCTTTAAAACTATGGAGTGCGCTTTTTGTTGGTGTGTGTAAGATTTTTTTTCTTTTTTAAGAGAGTTTTTTTTAGGTCTTTGGGGATCTTTGCACTTTAAAACTATCGAGTGCACTTTTTGTTGGTGTGTGTAAGATTTTTTCTTTTTTAGGAAAGTTTTTTTAGGTCTTTGGGGACCTTCGCAAGAAAATATGTTGATAAGGATGTGATATGAAAATTTTGTCTAAGTTGCAAAATGAACCTGGTATTTGGTTGCACGAGGCGCCTAAGCCGGCGGTGGGTTTAAGTGATATTTTAGTTAAGATTCATAAAACAGCGATTTGTGGTACTGATCTTCATATTTATAAATGGGACGCTTGGGCGCAAAAGACAATTCCTGTACCGATGCATGTTGGGCATGAGTTTGTTGGTGAGGTGATTGAGGTTGGTGAAGCTGTTACTACTATCAAAGTGGGTGATCGCGTTTCCGGTGAGGGGCATTTAACCTGTGGTCATTGTCGTAGCTGTCGTGCTGGGGCGCAGCATCTTTGCCCGAATACTAAAGGTATTGGCGTTAATCGTCCGGGGGCTTTTGCTGAGTATTTAGCATTGCCGGCGAGTAATGCCATTATTATTCCTGATGAAATTAGCGATGATATTGCCAGTATCTTAGATCCGTTTGGTAATGCGGCGCATGCGGCGTTGCAGTTTGATGTCGTTGGTGAAGATGTCTTGATTACGGGTGCTGGGCCAGTGGGTTTAATGTCGGCGGCCATTGCGCGCCATATTGGTGCGCGTCATGTTGTGATTACCGATGTGAATGAGTATCGTTTGGCGATTGCTAGAAAAATGGGGGTGACGCTGGCGGTTAATCCGTTAAAAATGAATTTGGCTGATGTAATGAAAACCTTAAAGATGAAAGAAGGTTTTGATATTGGTTTTGAGATGTCGGGTAATGCTAGTGCTTTTCGCGATATGTTGTCGGCAATGTGTACAGGTGGTCGGATTGCGTTTGTTGGTATTCCGCCGGATGATTTTTCGATTGATTGGCATCAAGTTGTTTTTAAAAGCTTAACGTTAAAAGGCATTTACGGACGGCATATGTTTGAAACCTGGTATAAGATGCTTGGCATGTTGCAGTCTGGTTTGGATTTAATGCCGGTGATTACGCATCGCTTTGCGATGGCAGATTTTCAAAAGGGCTTTGATGTAATGTTGTCAGGTCAGGCTGGGAAGGTGATTTTAAACTGGGAAAGCGCGAGCCAGGAGGCCCGCACTCAAGGGGAATCGGTTATTAACGCATGCCCTGCTGAGGTCTAGAGTAGGCTGCTGCTGCGTCATCAACATTTGCCTCAGCGTCACGTGCAGTGCTACTAAACGTGCTGCTGCTTACCATGGTAACAGGATGTTGCTTAGTGAGCTCTACGGCGAATTCGTGCGTGTCCTGTTCTGCTTGTAGCATCAGGTTCTTGGCATCATTTTCTTCAATCTGATTGGCTTGCGATTTAATATGTTCAACTTTTACAAGTTCTAAGTGAAATTCATTTGCAGCACTGCCGGCACCAGTGACGGCTTGTTTGGCATTAGCTTGTTCAATTGTGTCGGCTTGCCCGTCTACCAGCACGCCTGTCATGGCGTTGCTTGCGTCAAAAGATTCAATTTTTCTAGCAAGGGTGACATGAGTATCTGCTAGAGTTCTTGTTAAAAATTCGGTCGTTTGTGCTGATGATTGCTGGCCCATAACGATCTCCTTGTTAGTATCTATTTGTTGTGATTCTATCAAAGTCTCACTCAAATGTAAGCATTTACTTACATCCATGACAATATATTATCTGTTTTTGCGTTAACAACGCAAGAGTAGGAGCAGCCCTGTTACTTTTTGTTACTGCTCTTGTTACTTTGAAAATGTATTTGAAACATTTTATAGTGTGATTTTTTGATATGTATAAGGAGTCATTGATGCCATCATTTGATATTGTTTCCGAACTGGACAGTCATGAGGTTGCTAATGCGGTTGATCAAGCCAATCGTGAGGTGGGTACCCGTTTTGATTTTAAAGGAACCGATGCAAAATTTACCCTTGAGGGTGATACCATCACCATGCAGGCGGAAGCAGATTTTCAATTAAATCAAATGCTGGACATTTTAAAGGCAAAATTAGTCAAGCGGCAAATTGATTTGGGTCATTTAAAAGTTGGTGATGCGGTGGTGCAGCATAAAAAAGCAGAACAGCCTGTTACTTTACAGCAAGGTATTGCCACCGATGATGCTAAAAAAATAATCAAGTCAATTAAGGGGCAAAAAATTAAAGTGCAAGCAGCCATTCAGGGTGATCAAATTCGAGTCACCGGCAAGAAGCGAGATGACTTACAGGCGGTTATTGCTTTCTTGCGCGCTGAAGAAACGGGGGTGCCATTGCAATTTAATAACTTTAGAGATTAATTTAGCCAGGAGTTTCGCACTTTCAGTGCAAACCTCCTTCCTGGTTATATTTCGCCTATGCGAGACTAGCTCGCATGGACGGCGATTCAAGGGGAGAATCCCGATTCTCCCCTTGAAAATCCCCATCGGGATTTGTTTTGTTTCGCACGCTTAGTGTATGGCTCGTTTCTGATTAGATTTCGCCTAGGTTTCTACGTTTTAAACCTAGGCGGGGTTATCGTTCACCGCTTTTAGTTCTTTATTTGACCATCTGAATCAATAAGTTATCGGCTAGCTGTTAATTAAATTTACTATACTCATTAGTAAATGGATTCCTTATGCCATAGGAGCACGATCATGGGTGGCGTTAGAAACAGTTATTCGAATAGTGAAATGGGCAAGAAGCTCAGTAGCCTTTTAACTTCAACCGTCGGCGTTTGCCGCAAAAAGTCTGATCAGCTTTCCGGTATGCTTAATCATGCGATTAATATCGACAAAATTGTCGGTTCTCGCGTCGATTTTGGCTACAAGGTTTTTGGCGATATTATTGAAGCTGCCAGTTATTCGATCCCCATGTGTGGGTCGACGGTGCAAAAAGCGATTCGTTTATTTAGAAATGCTAACTTGAAAGATGCGTGGTGGTTAGTGCGCACCGATGCTTCTAATATTGGTATGGGAGCTAATGGTTTTGGCTCTGGTTATGGTAATGGTATCCATTCGCCGGCGATTGTTGCTGATGTTGATGGTAATACGTATCGCAACGGTGGTTGCAATGCAAAAGCGAATGATCCTTGGTGGCGCGATGGTAAGCCGGGTGGCTTAATGCAGCAGTGTGAAGGGGATGTTGTTGCTGCCGCATCGGATTTGATTGCGCAGTGTGGCGGGAGTTCTGCGGCTCCGGGGCGGGCGTTGGCAGAGTTGGGTATGGGTGGTCTCGAAGGTGATTGGAATGATGTGTTGGCTATCTCGCGTTATATGCAGATATTATCGCAGTTACAAGAAGTCGCTGCCGGTGGTGTCAATGCGTTGTTACCGTTTGTATTAGGAAACTTTGCCTCTAAGGTATCTCCGCAGAAATTTGGCTTATCGATTGCCGAAGTAGGCGGCATTGTTACCGCCGATGGCAAGTTTGCGATGGGTGAAGATCAAATTACTGCAGCCAAGAAAACAGAGGAAGGGAAACGTGCGAACCGCATAGCACTCGGTTACAACGCACGTAAATGGGGGCCTTATGAAAGCACTATGATTAGTGCGCAGCGCAAGTTGATTCCCAGTGAAGCGGAAGCGGTTTATGTTCGTCGCTGGGGAGAAGTCGACCGCTCACGTATTAATGAAATTCTTTTATTTAAAACGAAAATTACTGCCTATCGAAAATCAATTGAAGATGAGTTAGCGCAACTTGAAGTCGGTGAGATGTGTAAAACCATTTTGGATGATACGGAACATCTTGGTGGGGTTGATCAACACCGAGTTGATTATAGTTTAGATTCGCATGGTTTCGGTGGCCATAGTGCATTTTATAAAGCAACGATAGGTCGGCGTGGTGTGTTGCGAGTGTTAGGGAATATGTTTACCTTAAAGCGATGTTTTCGCGCCACCGGCAGTTCGCGTCAGCGGGCTGAGATGATCGTTGATTTTTATATTATTTATAAAATATTTGAGTTGCACTTAGGTACGCCGTGGTTGGCTTCTTTGGCGGGGCATCCGCAGATGTATGAGGCCGTGGCGCATGCGATGGCTGATGCTGTTGTCACCGTTGTTTTTTCGAAGGCCGTTGGTCCTGACAGAAGCCACTATAAGCGCTCCGGTAGGCAAGACTCTCTGGAAAGTTTGATGCCTGAGCCGGGTGTTTTTCTAAGTCCAACAATTTCGGCGTTTTGGTCACCGATTGCGTATTTGGCTTCGCGTCCTTATACCATCGATGAATTTTGGGAGCGGCGTTCACATTTATTCGATTTTGGTGATGATCGATCGCTGATGCGGCAATTCTGTCGCACATTTGATGGTATCAGGGTGGCGGATTATGCTTATTCCGTCCCGTGTTGGTCGAAGGGAACGCGTTCTGGCAGTTGGCAGAACAAAATACATGGCGGCATGGCAAAGTATATTGATCGCCTTGGTAATAGACAAATCCGGCGGACACTATTTATTCCAGCGATTGTTGAAACATATCGAAAATTATTTAATCCCAGTGGCGGTGTGCATGGTCTGGATGCTATTAAAGGCAATGGCTTGTATGAACAATTAATCGAGTATAAAAGAAGTTTTGCCGATCTAATGCAAAAGGCAACGTGGGTGAAAACACAAGATGACACCGCGAATCGTTTAACAAGTTATACCTCTTGGGTGGGAAATAAAATGGATGCCTCTGTGTACCAGACGGTGGCACAACCCATTTTGCAAAACTATCAACATATTACTTTAGCTGATGGCCCCTATAAAGAAGTGCTGTCAGCGTATTACGCACAGAAGGCGGGTATTGAACTGATGGTTCATGATGCCGAAGATCCTAAAGTCGCTATTAAGTTGATGCATGATACGATGCGCTTGTTGCTTAAGAAGGTGATGGGTGTTGATAAGTTGCCTGATTAAACTTTTTATGCCTCTACTGGGGTATTGAAGTCTAGCAGTTTTTACGATACTAAGCCGGCCCTTTTTTACGCGGCCGTCGCCTCGTAGCGACCGCCGCGTAAAAAAGGGCCGGCTTGGTGTTTTAAAAACCATTAGACTTAAATATATGCACCCATAAGTGCGTAACAACGACATTAGACTCCCCGTGTCTCGAAGTGGTACAATGTGGGTAACAGTGGGAGTTTATGGCAATGTTTCGAGGTCTGAACGCTGTAGCGATAGATGCCAAGGGACGGATTTCTGTTCCGGCAAGATACCGAGACCTGCTCAGGGAAGAAGCAGATAGCATGCTTGTGATTACAATTGACCCTGAAGAATGCTGCCTCCTGCTTTACTCTTACCCACAATGGGAAGCAATTGAAAAAAAATTGGCTGACTTGCCGACCTTTAATCCAGCGGTACGGCGTATTCAACGTTTATTAATTGGTCATGCGACAGATGTAGAAATTGATCGCAATGGCCGTATTTTATTACCACCGTTGTTACGCGAATATGCAGGTTTAGATAAATCGGTAATGATGGTTGGCCAAGGGAATAAGTTTGAGATTTGGGGAGAATCGCAATGGAGGTTGGCGCGTGATGCATGGTTGGCTGACGGCTTGCACGATGAAAATGGAATGGTCCCAGGGGAACTTAGTACATTATCATTTTAACAAAATAGCCAAGTTATGACCTATCAGCACCAATCTGTTTTATTAGAAGAGTCTCTTGCAGGACTTGCGATTCGACCAGACGGTATTTATATCGATGGTACGTTTGGCCGTGGCGGCCATAGTGCCGAGATTTTAAAAAGATTAGGTCCAGATGGCCGCTTATTGGCCTTGGACAAGGATCCTGAAGCAATAAAGACAGGGCAACAAAGCCCATTTAAGGATCCACGGTTTTGCATAGTGCATGATAGCTTTGCTGGACTTAAAAGCGCTGTGCAGGACCGTGATTGGATGGGCAAAGTCGATGGAGTGTTGTTAGATTTAGGGGTTTCGTCACCCCAGTTAGACGACCCGCAACGAGGGTTTAGTTTTAACAAAGAAGGACCGTTAGACATGAGGATGAATCCGGAGCAAGGCATGGATGCTGCGACTTGGATCAATCAGGCGGATGCGGGAGAGATCTCGCGCGTGCTGCGATTTTATGGTGAAGAGCGCTTTTCAAAACGCATTGCTAATGCGATCGTCGCTGCACGTGAAGAAGCGCCGATTGTCACGACCAAACAATTAAGTGATCTTATTGCTAAAGCCAGTCCAACGAAGGAATTTAAAAAACATCCGGCGACACGTAGTTTTCAAGCGATTCGTATTTTTATCAATGGTGAGTTGGATGAGTTAAAAACTTGTCTGCAACAATCCCTAGAAGTGCTGTCAGTTGGCGGTCGTTTAGCGGTGATCAGTTTTCATTCTTTAGAAGATCGTATTGTTAAACAGTTTATTCAACGAGAATCAACCGGCGAAGCAGTGCCAGTTGATTTCCCCGTGCGAGATATTCATGCCAATGTCAGCATGAAAAAAATTGGCAAGCTGGTTAAGCCGAGCGAGGAAGAAATTAAGCATAACCCGAGGGCAAGAAGCTCGCGGCTAAGGATAGCGGAGAAACTAAAATGAATACAGCCTCACGATTAATGGTCGGACGCGCCATGGCGTTGCCAGGCATTCGCTGGTTTTTAGAAAGTGGATCGATGTTGTGGACGGGCATATTGTTTTGTCTGCTTTTATTATCAGCGTTTTCAGTTGTTTATATTAAAGATTTAAATCGTCGTTTGCTTGTTCAATACGAACAAGTTAAGCATAGTAATGCGCATGCGATGGTGCAGCAAGGTAAGTTATTACTAGAGCAAAGCACGCTGTTATCGCAATCACGGATACAGCATCTTGCGCAGAAAAAATTACATATGGTGGTGCCAAAGGCTAAAGATATTGTTTTAGTGGAGGGTTCGACGAATAACATCGTTGGGCGGTAGTCTTTGGTGCAGAAAGTAAGTTGGCGAATAATAGTTTTATGGAGTTTGCTTAGTGTTGCGGTGGGTGGATTATTGTGGCGTTTGGTTGATTTAAATGTCGTAAAGAGGGCATTTTTATTAAAGCAAAGCCAAGCGCGAATCCTCCGAAAAATAAATATATCTGCTCATCGCGGCATTATCACAGATCGATTAGGCAGTCCTCTTGCCATTAGCACCCCAGCAGAATCTGTATGGGTTAATCCACAATTGTTTCACGCGTCGCATCATAACTTGCGTTTGCTTGCTCACGCGATGCATCTACCGGTTGCTTATATTAAAAAACGTGTTAATAAAAAACATGGCCATGTGTTTGTTTATTTAAAACGGGCAATTCCACCTGAAAAAGCAAAGCGGATTAAGGCGTTAAACTTGCCGGGCGTTTTTTTTCAATCTGAATATCGGCGTTATTATCCAGAAGGTGAAATTGCCGCTCACGTTGTTGGCTTTACCAATATTGATGACCAAGGGCAAGAAGGTTTGGAATTGGCGGCGAATAAATGGCTTAGTGGCGAGCCTGGAAAGCAAGAAGTCATAAAAGATCGTCTTGGTCATATTATTTCAACCGTTGCGTGGTTAAAAAAACCGGTTGAAGGGAAAGATTTACAACTGAGTATCGATCATCGTATTCAATATACCGCTTATCGTGCACTACAAAAAGCCGTTAATAAATTTCATGCACAATCCGGTAGTGTTGTTGTTCTTGATGTTGATAGTGGCGAAGTGTTAGCGATGGTCAATCAACCAGCTTACAATCCTAATAATCGCCATGCCTGTCATAATGGCTGTTATCGTAATCGTGCGGCAACGGATACTTTTGAGCCGGGTTCGGTGATTAAACCTTTTGTGATTGCTTTGGCTTTAGAAAGTGATAAGTACACACCGGATACAAAAATTAATACCAACCCAGGGTGGATGCGTATTGGCGGTTATACTATTAAGGATGATTTAAATTATGGCGTGGTGACGCTAACGCAACTACTGCAAAAATCGAGTAATATTGCTTCGGCAAAAGTGTTAATGTCTTTAAATCCTGAAAATTACTGGTCCTTGCTGCATGCTTTTGGTTTTGGTGCGCGCACCAAGAGTGGTTTTCCTGGCGAGTCTAGTGGCCGTATGGTGGCTGAAAAAAAATGGTATGCTAGTGTGATTGCAACCTTGGCTTATGGTTATGGTATTTCAGTGACGCCGTTGCAATTGGCGCATGCTTATATGATTTTAGCATCGGATGGCGTTGATCGCCCGGTGACTTTTTTTAAAGGTCTGTATAATCAACAAGGTGACCGTGCAGAAAAGCAAATCCTTTCCCCAGCCGTGGCTAAAACGTTAAGAAAAATGCTGGAAACCGTGGTGAAGCGGGGTGGTACTGGGACGCGGGCGCATGTTAGCGGTTATCGTGTTGCAGGCAAAACCGGTACCGCGTATATTGCTGGGCCAACGGGTTATGATCATCATCATTACATGTCATCTTTTGTTGGCATGGCGCCAGCTAGTCATCCCAAATTGGTGGTGGCGGTGGTTATCCGTGATCCGCAAGGGGAGCATTTCGGTGGTCTCGTGGCAGCGCCTGTTTTTTCTAATGTGATGCAAGGTGCTTTACGTTTACTAGATGTTGCGCCTGATTTAAATTAATAAATTGACTACATCAAGCAAAGAGGTTAATGCAAATGACAGCCAAAAAGCTGCAAGACTTGTTGGCAGGGATTGCGAATGTAGAACAGCCAGTAGTGATTACAGGTCTCACAACAGACAGTCGGCAAGTTCAAACTGGCGATGTCTTTTTTGCCTATAAGGGTTACCAAGCAGACGGGCGTGATTATATTGATAAGGCACTTGCTGCTGGTGCTGCAGCTATTGTTTATGACAACGAGCAAGGATGGAGTCCACAACAGGCGGATAAGAATATCCCTTTTATTGCAGTAAAAAATCTATTGTCGCACTTAGGTGATATTGCAGCGCGCTTTTACGAGCATCCGAGTCAAGCATTGTTAACAGTTGGTATCACGGGAACCAATGGTAAAACATCTTGCGCTAAACTAATTGCTGAAGGTTTAACAAAGTATCATCAACGATGTGCAGTGCTGGGAACATTAGGCAATGGTTTTCTTCCTGATTTAAAAGCATCAACGCATACTACCTTAGATCCAATTAGCTTACAGGCGCAGTTGGCTGAATTTGTTGCGCAGGGCGCTAAAGCGGTTGCGATGGAAGTTTCATCGCATGCTTTAGTGCAAGAGCGAGTTAATGGTGTCAATTTTGATATTGCCGTTTTTACCCAGCTTTCTCGCGATCATTTGGATTATCATGGTGATATGCAATCCTATGCGCAAGCAAAAGAAAAGTTATTTCAACAGCCGGGCTTACGTTATGGCATTATTAATATTGATGATGCGTTAGGTGAAATGCTGTCGGAAAAATATGAAAAAAGCCTGCAAGTTGTGACGTACTCAGCCAGCGGGTGTCAGACAAAACATGGGCATTCTATTTTTGCCACTGACATTCGTCCATTGGATGTAGGATTTGAAGTGGCGGTAAAAACGCCGCATGGTGCCGGCAGTTTTAAAACAAGTTTGTTGGGGCGATTTAATATTAGCAACTTGTTGGCAAGTTTGGGTGTGTTGTTGGCAGCCGAGGTGCCTTTTAAATCTGCTCTGTCAATTTTGTCTACATTGGGAACAGTTAAGGGGCGCATGGAAACCTTTGGTGGTGGTAACAAACCGCAGGTTGTTGTTGATTATGCGCACACACCAGATGCATTGCAAAAAGCGCTGCAAGCCTTGCGTGAACATTGCGATGGACAGTTATGGTGTGTGTTTGGTTGTGGCGGAGATCGTGATCAAGGCAAGCGCCCATTGATGGCGGCGGTGGCGGAACAGTTCGCCGATAAAATGATCATTACTAATGATAATCCGCGCACAGAATCGCCGGAGTCAATTGTACAAGATATGTTAAGTGGCTTGCAGACGCCACAAGCAGCAGCGGTTATTTATGATCGTGCATTTGCTATCCAAGAGGCAGTGCAAAGTGCTGCTGTTAATGATATTGTGCTGGTTGCTGGTAAAGGGCATGAGGCTGTTCAAATCATAGGTAATGAGCAAATTCCCTTTGATGATCGTGAACAAGTGGCGGGTGTGCTAGCCAAAATAAAATGATTACTGAAAAAAATAAATGGGAACAAAACAATGATGAAATTGTCAAAGCTTGCAGAAATATTGAGCGGCAGTCACCAAGGAGAGGATGTTTCTTTTGACTCGGTAAGTATCGATAGCCGCGATATTAACGCGGGAGAATTGTTTATTGCCTTGCGTGGTGAACAGTTTGATGGCCACCGATTTGTTGATGCTGCTGCAAAAGCAGGCGCCGTTGCTGCTATTGTCAGTGAGTCAGTCGACACCACCATCCCTTTGATTATTGTTCCTGATACACAAAAAGCATTAACGGAGTTTGCCAGTTATTGGCGTGCTCAATTTTCTATCCCTGTTATTGGTGTGACGGGGAGTTGTGGTAAAACTACGACACGCGCGTTGATGGCGAGTATTTTTTCTGAATGTGGCAACACGTTAGCTGCAGTAAAAAGTTTTAATAATGAAATTGGTGTGCCGTTGACGTTGTTACGTCTGCGTCAATCGCATGAGTATGCGGTGATCGAAATGGGCGCTAATCACCCCGGTGAAATTGCGGCGTTAACCCATTTGGTGAAACCCGATGTGGCGATTATTACCAATGCGGGGCCAGCGCATTTAGAAGGTTTTGGTGATATCGAAGGGGTCGCCTGTGCCAAGGGAGAAATTTACCAGGGTCTAAATTTACAAGGTACCGCTATTATCAATCAAGATGATCAATTTGCAAGTTACTGGCATCAGTTGGCAGGCTCTCGCAAACAGCTTACGTTTGGTATTCGCAACCAAGCTGATGTGATGGCAGAAAATATAGCGTTTAATGATCAAGGGCAAGGTGAGTTTGATCTTGTCACACCAACAGGAAAGGCGCGAGTTAAGCTGCCTTTAATCGGTGCGCACAACATTAATAATGCGTTGGCAGCGGCTTCAGCAGCTAGTGCTTTATCGTTGCCAGTAGAAAAAATTCGTGATGGGTTACAAAAAGTAGCGGCGGAGAAAAGGCGTCTGGTGGCTACTCGCGGTTTTGCCAACGCAATGATTATCGATGATAGTTACAATGCGAACCCATCTTCCGTGATGGCAGCGATGGATGTATTAAATAGACAGTCAGGCACCTCGGTGTTTGTTTTTGCTGATATGAAAGAGTTAGGTGAGCACAGCGATGAATTGCATCGTCAAATCGGTGCAAAAGCCAATGATATCGGTATAACACATTTATTTTGTTATGGTTCGCAAAGCCGTTTGACGGCAGAAGCCTATGGTAAAACAGCAAAATATTTTGAAAATAAAGAGGCTTTGATTCATGCTTTACGCGATATGCTGAATGAAAATATGACGGTATTAGTAAAAGGATCAAACTCGATGGGCATGGATAAAGTCACTGCCGCATTACTGGATGCATAAAGGAGGGAGATAAAAAATGTTGTTGTGGTTAACGCATCATTTAATGCAGTATTTTCATGGTTTTCGTGTTTTTCAGTATCTTACTTTTCGTTCTATTATTAGTGCCTTAACGGCATTGCTTATTGTTTTATTGGTGAGTCCAAGTTTAATCAGGCGTTTAACGTCTATGCAGGTTGGGCAAGTCGTTCGTGATGATGGGCCACAATCGCATTTGAAAAAAACAGGCACGCCGACGATGGGTGGTGCGCTTATTATTATTGCTGTTGTGATTAGCGTTCTCTTGTGGGGGGATTTAAGTAACCGTTATATTTGGGCGCTTTTATTCGTTATTGTGACCTGTAGTTGGGTCGGCTGGGTTGATGATTATCGCAAAGTTGTTCGTCAAAATACCAAAGGTTTGTCAGCGCGCTGGAAGTTGTTATGGCAATCCTTGTCGGCTTTAGCGGCGGCGATATTTTTATATTTAACGGCGCAGTCGCCAGCAGAAACGGCACTGATTATTCCATTTTTTAAAAATGTTGCTATTCCGTTAGGTTGGTTTTATATCATTGTGACCTATTTTGTTATTGTCGGTAGTAGTAATGCGGTTAATTTAACGGATGGTTTAGACGGTTTAGCGTTGATGCCAACGGTGATGGTTGGGGGTGCCCTGGGTATCTTTGCTTATTTAACCGGAAATCATTTTTTTGCTACTTATCTTACTATTCCTTATATCCCCGGTGTTGGTGAAGCTACGGTATTTTGTAGTGCCTTGGTCGGTGCTGGTTTAGGTTTTCTGTGGTACAACACGTACCCAGCGCAGGTATTTATGGGCGATGTCGGTTCGCTGGGTGTGGGTGCTGCTTTAGGGGTGCTTGCTGTGGTGGTGCGTCAAGAAATCGTCTTTTTTATTATGGGCGGTATTTTTGTTGCTGAAACCTTGTCGGTTATTATTCAGGTTGCCTTTTATAAATTAACCGGTAAACGGGTTTTCCGCATGGCGCCTTTGCATCACCATTTTGAATTAAAAGGCTGGGCTGAGCCTAAGGTTATTATTCGTTTTTGGATTATAACTTTTATACTGGTGTTAATAGGATTGGCAACACTCAAACTAAGATAAAATAGGGTTCACCTAAAGGGTACGTTTTATTGTGAAAGAGAAGAAAGTAAAAGTCGTTGTGGGTTTAGGTGCGACGGGGATATCTTGCGTTCGGCATTTAACGAAGCAAGGTCATGATGTTGTTGCGGTTGATACGCGATTGCAACCGCCTGGTTTGGCGGTGCTAAAAGAACAGTACCCTGACGTTCCAGTATTTTTAGGCCCCTTATCGGATGCGCCTTTTCATGAAGCAAATACAATTGTTATTAGCCCAGGTGTTTCTTTAAAAGAGCCTGTGATTGCTAGGCAGATTGCGGCAGGGGTGCCTGTTGTTGGTGATATTGAGTTGTTTGCACGTGAGGTTAAAAAACCCGTGCTAGCTATTACAGGTTCGAATGGTAAAACGACGGTAACCAGTTTGTTGGGTGAAATGGCTAAGATGGCCGGTTTACAGGTTGCCGTTGGTGGAAATATTGGTACGCCAGTGTTGGACTTGTTAACAGAACCCGAGATTGATTTGTTTGTGTTAGAGTTATCAAGCTTTCAGCTAGAGACGACAACATCATTAAAACCGGTGGCTGCTACGGTGCTGAATGTCAGTCCAGATCACCTTGATCGCTATGATTCTTATCGCGAGTATGTGGCGGCTAAACAGACGATTTATCAGCACTGTGATACGGCTATTATTAATGCTAGTGCGCCCGAGATTTGGCGTGATTTGCATTTGGACTGTTCCTTGCTTAGTTTTTCATCGACATCAAAGCAGGCAGATTTCTATTTGCAGGATCAAGATGGGAAAACGTTTTTGGCTTATCAAGGGCAGACCTTACTGCCAGTATCTGAAATGCCACTAAAAGGGCGTCATCATAATGAAAATGCCTTGGCTGCATTAGCGCTTGGCGTTGCTGCAAAGTTGCCGATGGAGGCAATGTTAAAGGCGTTGCGTACGTTTACCGGCTTACCACATCGTTGTCAAAGAGTCAGTACTCTGGGTGGGGTAGATTGGTTCAATGATTCCAAAGGTACCAATGTTGGTGCGACGCAAACAGCAATTGCCACTGTCAGTGGTGAGATTGATGGCAAAATCGTCTTGATTGCTGGCGGCTTGTCCAAAGGTGCTGATTTTAGTCCTCTTTTGCCTTGTATTCAAAGCCAAGTTAAAGCTATTGTATTAATAGGTGAGGATGCCAAACTGATCGAAGAAGCGTTTAGTGGGCAAGTTGCGATGGTGCATGCTGAGAGCTTATCGGCAGCCGTCAGTCTTGCGGCAGAACAAGCGCACAAAGGCGATGCTGTATTATTATCGCCCGCCTGTGCTAGCTTTGACATGTTTAAGAGCTTTGAAGATCGCGGCAACCAGTTTGTGGCTGAAGTCAAACAATTGTAGAGTGCGCGTAATGAGAATAAATGCCGTAAAAATCAGTGCGTATGATCGCTGGGTATTGTTTTCATCCGTGTTGTTAATGGCCTTCGGTTTGTTAATGGTGGCCTCGGCCTCCATGGTTGTTTCTGACCGCCAGTATGGTTATCCCTTTTATTATGTTTTGCATCAGTTGGTATTTTTGCTCGCCGGGTTGGCGTTGTTGTGGGCGGTGATGCATATTCCTATGGATGTTTGGAAACGTTATAGTGGCTATTTGCTGCTGATTAGTTTGTTTTTTCTTTTATTGGTGTTGATTCCTGGGATTGGCCGGGTGGTTAATGGTAGTCGTCGCTGGTTTCATTTAGGCTTTATTTCGTTGCAGGTTTCTGAAGGTATTAAACTCACTGCTATTTTGTATTTATCCGGCTATTTGGTGCGTTATGCTGATGAAGTTAAACAACGCTTTAAGGGTTTTTTAAAGCCAATGGTGTTGTTAGGCGTGATTGCTGTTTTATTGTTGTTAGAACCTGACTTTGGTGCTTTCGCTGTTATCACGGCGACGTTTTTAGCTTTATTATTTATTGCTGACGTTCCCTTGTGGCCTTTTTCTTTATTGTTTGCCAGTGTCGCTGTTGCTATGGGGGCATTAGCGATTACCTCACCTTATCGACTGCAGCGCCTGACGACATTTTTAAATCCTTGGCATCATCAATTTGGTTCGGGTTATCAGTTAACGCAGTCATTGATTGCTTTTGGGCGTGGCGGTTTTTTTGGTGTTGGTTTAGGTAATAGCGTGCAGAAGTTATTTTATTTGCCTGAGGCGCATACTGATTTTTTATTTGCGGTTTTAGCTGAGGAATTTGGTCTGTTGGGTGAGTGTGTGGTGATTGGCTTGTTTGTATTGTTAATCGCAAGTATTTTTCGCGTCGCATGCCGGGCGCGCGAGCAGCAGCATTTCTTTTCGAGTTATACCGCTTTTGGAATTGGTTTATGGATGGGGTTGCAGGTGTTAATCAATATTGGTGTCAATGTTGGCGTCTTGCCGACTAAAGGTTTAACGCTCCCGTTAATGAGTTATGGTGGTAGCAGTATGTTAATAAATTGTATTGCATTGGGTATTGTTTTTCGTGTGGCATATGAAACTGCAGATAAAACTAAAAATTCGCCGCGTTGTGCGCGTGTTGTGAGATGATGGGTTTACGTTTATGAAAAAAATTATGGTAATTGCTGGCGGCACAGGTGGGCACATTTTCCCGGCTTTAGCAGTGGCCGATGCTTTAACAAAGCAAGGGTGTGAAGTTCGTTGGTTAGGTTCCAGTTATGGCATGGAGAAAAAATTAGTGCCAGAGCGTTATCCGATTGACTATGTCAAGGTCAAAGGTTTGCGGCGTAATGGTCTGCTAGCTAAGCTTTTGATGCCGCTAAGAATGCTGCAGGCGGTGTTGAGGGCTCGGAAAATTATGCGTGCTTACAAGCCAGATGTTGTCTTAGCGATGGGAGGCTATGTGTCTGCTCCCGGTGGATTGGCAGCACGATTGTTAAAAATTCCCTTGGTGATTCATGAGCAAAATGCGGTTGCTGGCATGACAAATCGCTTTTTAGCGAAATTTGCCAGTACCATTTTGCAGGCATTTCCCGATGCATTTCCTGCAGGTATTGATGCTAAAACGGTTGGAAATCCTGTGCGTGAGAGTTTGTCTTCGCTTTCTTCACCAGCTGAACGCTATCAGCAGCATCAGGGAGCATTGCGCGTGCTTATTTTGGGCGGCAGCCAAGGCGCTCGTGCGATCAATGAGCAAATGATTGCGGTGTTTCGTGATTACCCGAATGCGGATGCTTTATCGGTATGGCACCAAGCGGGTAGTTTAGATTATGATAAAGTTAAAAAAGCCTATGCTTCTTTAAATGTTGACGCAAAGGTGGAAGCTTTTATTGATGATATGGCCGCTGCTTATGGTTGGGCAGATTTGGTGGTTTGTCGCGCTGGGGCACTGACCGTTAGTGAGGTTTCTGCTGTTGGTGTTGCAAGCGTTTTTATTCCTTATCCTTTTGCGGTTGATAATCATCAATATGGTAATGCGCAATATCTACAAAAAGCAGATGCGGCATTGCTTTTGCAACAGGATAAAATGGATACGCCGACGATGCTTGCTTTATTGCAGAAGTTTGCCGCTAGTCGTGATGATTTATTGGTGATGGCAACAAAGGCAAAGGAGATGTCAAAACTCGATGCGGTGCAACAGGTTGTTGACCAATGTGTTAAATCGCAAGCGTTATAGAGGGTAGGTGATCTACTGTTAGTGTTTTTTTAAAAAGGTTGTAAAGTATGTGGGGTAAAGAAGTCAAACGAATCCATTGTATTGGTATCGGAGGAATTGGTGTTAGTGCATTGGCAGCGCTTTTATTAAAAAAAGGCTATGAGGTAAGTGGTTCTGACCTGGTGGAGAATAATAACACCAAACGTTTGCAAGCGCTGGGCGCTAAAATTATTATTGGGCATGTGCCTGAGAGTATTGATGGGGTCGATCGGGTTGTTTATTCTAGCGCTATCTCAACGGATAACCCCGAGTTTTGTGCAGCTAAAGCTGCTGGAATTCCTTTGCTGCGACGCGGGGAAGTGCTTGCTGAGTTGATGAGTCAATATGAAGGTATTGCTATCGCTGGAACGCATGGTAAAACAACGACAAGCAGCTTGGTTTCTTTTCTATTATTATCAGCGGGCTTGGATCCCTCATTTCTGATCGGCGGATTGCTGCAAGATAAAAACCGTCCTTCGCAGTTGGGTAGTGGTGCCCATTTTGTTGCTGAGGCTGACGAGAGTGATGCTTCATTTTTATATATGAAGCCTAAATTTGCCGTTGTCACCAATATCGATGCTGATCATTTGGAAACGTATGACGGTGATTTTAAAAAGCTGCAGGATGCTTTTTTATTGTTTTTGCAAGCGATACCTGCAGATGGGGCGGCTATTGTTTGTATTGATGACCCCATTATTCGTAATTTATTACCTAAAATAAAGTGTCGTTGTCTTACCTATGGGTTTAGCGAGGATGCTGACTTTCAAATTTTGGATTATCATCAAGAAGGGTTAACTAGTCTGTTCAAAGTCGACTGTAAAGATTATGCAGAACCATTGCCTATTGAGTTTACATTGCCTGGTAAGCATAATGCGTTAAATGCAACTGCTGCTGTTATTATTGGTTCTTTGCTGAAGGTTGATGATCAGCGCATTAAGCAAGGTATTGCCAATTTTCCCGGTGTTGGGCGTCGTTTTCATTGTCATGGTGAAATGCCGGTATCGGATGGTTTGGCGCTCGCTATTGAAGATTATGGGCATCATCCCAATGAAATTAAAGCGACGCTGGCGGCAGCGAAGTTGGCCTGGCCAGAGCGGCGTATTGTTGTGGTTTTTCAACCGCATCGTTTTTCGCGTACGCGAGATTTATACCAGGAGTTTTGCACCGTTTTATCGGATGCGCACCAGTTGATTTTGTTAGATATCTACACGGCAGGTGAGAAACCGATAGAGGGCGTTTCTTCTGAGAGACTACTAGGTGATGTCTCACTGGAAGCGGAAAGCCAACCCATTTATGTTTCAGATATCGATCATTTGCCACAAGCATTGAAAAAGCATTGTCGCCGGGATGATATTGTTATTTTTCAGGGTGCCGGTAGTGTCGGTTCTTTTGCGCGACAGTTAACAGAAGGTTTTTCAGATGAAGTCGATCACCTTTAAAGATTTGCGTGGTGAGTACCACGAAAATTATAGCTTAGCTCGGCATACCTCTTGGCGTGTTGGCGGGGCAGCGCAACGTTGTTTTTATCCCGCAGATCTGCAGGATTTGCAAAATTTTCTGCGCCAGTTACCTGTGGATGAACCGATTACTTGGCTAGGTTTGGGTAGTAATGTTTTAATTCGTGATGGCGGCATTGCCGGGACGGTGATTTTAACGTTAAATCGTTTAAAGGGTTTGGACTTATTGGCGGATAATACGGTTCGTGCTGAGTCGGGTGTTACGTGTGCTAAGTTATCAAAATTTTGTGTTAAACAAGGCTTTGAGGATGGTGCTTTCTTTGCCGGTATACCAGGAACGGTGGGCGGTGCTTTGGCGATGAATGCAGGTGCATTTGGTGGTGAGACTTGGAATAAGGTCATTGCGGTTGAGACAATTAATCGGCAAGGTGAGGTAAAACGTAAGACGCCAGCCGATTTTAAGATTCAATATCGTCAAGTGAATGGTTTGCAAGATGAATACTTTCTTTCAGGTTTTTTTCAATTTTCATCGGGTGACTCTGGGCGAGCAAAAGAAAATATCAGTGCGTTGCTTAAAAAGAGAAATGCATCCCAGCCTATAGGCACTTATAGTTGTGGTTCTGTTTTTCGAAACCCGCCACAGGACTTTGCGGCGCGCCTGATTGAGGCAACTGGTTTGAAAGGGTATCGTATTGGTAATGCTGAGGTTTCAAACAAGCATGCTAATTTTATTTTGAATACTGGTGGTGCTTCAGCTCAAGATATTGAGCGTCTTATTAGCTTTGTTGCCGATAAAGTGTTTGAGCAGCATGGTGTGAAGTTGGTGCGCGAGGTACACTTTATCGGTGAAGCTTAAGGCATCACGGCTGCATTTATCATCTTATTGGTGTTTAAAAATAACTTTTGCTCCGTATTTTGTAAGACATTTGCCATTAATGCCCCTGATCACTTGTGCCCGTAAAGACAGAACGCTAGACTTTTAAAGTCCATCAATGTAAAAACTTGTATGGTTTTGACAGCAAGACTTACAGGGATTTGTAGGCCTTGCTGTCTTTTAGGGCGTCGTATGCCTAACTATATAGGATATAAAGATTCAATCTGATGAGGTTTTCACGCTCTTTTTGCATTATCTTTTTTTACTGTAGCCTTGCAGCGCTTATTGCCTCGCTATTATGGTGGGGTTGGCAGACGGCTGTCAGTGCTAAGTTCTTAGCTTTTCATCAAGTTAATATTGTTGTAAATGGAAAAAAGCTCCATTCGGCTGAGGTTAAAAAGATTGTTGCGAAAAATCTTTCAGGTGGCTTTTTTTCATTAAGAACAAATCGCTTGCGTCAATCTTTATTGGCTCAACCGTGGGTTGCAGATGTTTCGTTGCGTCGTCGTTGGCCTGATCAGTTGGATATTCATATTTCGCAGCAGCATCCGGTGGCTGTTTGGTGTAATAAGCAACTGATTAATCAATCGGGGGAGTTGTTTTCCCCGCCTATAAAGAGTTTTCCGCAGACACTAGTGCACTTATGTGGACCTCGTGGGCGTCTGCAAGGTGTTATGGATCAATTGAAACAGTCGCGAGAGGTATTGTTAAAAGCTGGTTTAGTGATAACATCGCTGAACTTGAATGCCAGAAATACCTGGAGTATGACAGTTAATAGACAAATTGACGTTATTTTAGGACGACAGGATATTCATCGTAGATTGATGCGTTTTGTTTCACTATACTTGGCGGTTATTCAGAAAAATGTGGATAACGTAGCTAAGGTTGATTTGCGATACCCAAACGGTGTTGCGATTCAGTGGAGAAAGTAAAGCATAACATTGTTATTGCAAGGCCATGAAAAGTTGTACTAATATTTTTGTAAAATAAATGTTAACATAATAACTAGAACTCATGGACGAAAGCGTGGGGGCTCTGATGGCCAAAAAACCTGATAAAAATCTCATCGTTGCACTAGACGTTGGCACTAGTAAAATTGCTGCTTTGGTTGCTGAAGTAACCGAAGGTAATAAACTGGATGTCATCGGTTTTGGTACGCACCCATCGCGCGGACTCAAGCGTGGTGTGGTTGTTAATATTGAAAGTACCGTTCAATCCATTCAAAAAGCAGTAGAAGAAGCTGAATTGATGGCGGGATGTGATATTCACTCTGCCTATACAGGTATTGCTGGTAGCCATATTCGCAGTCTTAACTCGCATGGCATTGTTGCTATTCGTGATCGTGAAGTGAATCAGAGTGATGTTGATCGTGTTATTGATGCTGCTAAAGCAGTAGCGATTCCAGCCGATCAGAAGATTCTGCATATTTTACCGCAAGAATTTATTATCGATAGCCAAGAGGGTGTAAGAGAGCCGGTTGGTATGTCTGGTGTGCGTCTGGAAGCAAAAGTACATATCGTTACGGGTGCAGTAAGTGCTGCGCAGAATGTTACCAAATGTGTGCGTCGTTGTGGCTTGGATGTTGGCGATATTATTCTTGAGCAGTTAGCTTCAAGTCATTCTGTTTTAACAGAAGATGAGAAAGAATTGGGTGTCTGTTTAGTGGATATTGGCGGAGGAACGACTGATATTGCGGTGTTTGCTAATGGTGCCATTCGTCATACAGCCGTTATTCCTATTGCGGGTGATCATGTGACAAACGATGTTGCCGTTGCGTTGCGAACACCAACGTCTTCTGCTGAGCAAATCAAAATTGAGCACGGTTCGTTATTGTTAGATCAGGTTGATCCAAACTGTATGATTGATGTAGTCAATCCAGCGAGAGGCTCGTCGAAAAAAATATTAAAACCTGCATTGGCTCAAGTCATTAAGGCACGTTATGAAGAGCTATTCCAATTGGTGCGTGCTGAGTTAAGACGTTCTGGTTTTGAAGATATTATCCCTGCAGGCATAGTGTTTACTGGCGGCGCATCACGAATGAATGGTGTCGCAGAGTTGGGTGAGAAGATATTTAAAGTGCCAGTTCGTGTGGGTTCTGCGCAAAATATTAATGGATTGCTTGATGTCAGAGACAATCCGAGCTTTGCGACCGGTGTTGGTTTGCTCATTCATGGCCTGCATACACAATTAAATGGAATGTCGGGGTTCCACTTTGAAGATAATGGGCGTAGTATCTGGAAGCGAATGAAAGAATGGTTCCAGGGGAATTTTTAAAGGAGAGTGTCCATGTTTGAGTTAGGTGATAGCTCGTCACATAATGCAAAAATCTTAGTTATGGGAATCGGTGGCGGTGGCGGTAATGCCATTGAACACATGATGGCAGAAAATATTGAAGGTGTAGAGTTTGTTTGTGCGAATACAGATGCGCAAGCATTAACCCGTTCTAATGCCCGCATCGTTATTCAGTTGGGTGAAGAAATTACCAAAGGGTTAGGTGCTGGTGCTGATCCTGACATTGGTCGCAAGGCTGCTGAAGAAAACCAAGAGCGTATTCGTGAGGTGATCAGCGGTAGCGATATGATTTTTATTACTGCCGGTATGGGTGGTGGCACAGGTACAGGTGCTGCACCGATAGTAGCGCAAATTGCGCGTGAGCTAGGCATTCTGACGGTTGCGGTGGTGACTAAGCCTTTTGCCTTTGAAGGTCGCAAGCGTATGGAAGTGGCTGAGCAAGGCATCAAAGCGTTAGGCCAGTTTGTTGATTCTCTTATTACTATTCCAAATAACAAACTGCTCAGTGTGTTAGGAAAAAATATTACGTTGTTAAATGCGTTTAAAGCCGCTAATAACGTGCTGTTAGGTGCTGTGCAGGGTATTGCGGATCTAATCACTCGCCCAGGCTTAATTAATGTCGACTTTGCTGATGTTAGAACAGTAATGTCAGAAATGGGTATGGCGATGATGGGAACCGGTGTTAGCAGCGGTGAAAATCGTGCGCGTGAAGCTGCTGAAGCAGCGATTGCTAGCCCACTGCTTGAGGACGTTGATTTCTCTGGTGCTCGTGGTGTGTTGGTAAATATTACTGCCGGTCTTGATATGTCAATTGGCGAATTTGAGTCAGTTGGTGACGCTATTAAGTCGTTCACTTCTGAGCATGCTACTGTTGTTGTTGGTACCGTGATCGATCCTGAGATGAGTGATGAAATGCGCGTCACGGTCGTTGTTACCGGTTTGGGTTCTCAAGGCACGGTTAACGTACCGCCTCAGATGGTTAAAAGCACTAAAAGTGATGGTACGGTGGACTATCATCAGCTAGAAAAGCCTGCTTTTACTCGCCATCAGGAGCCAGCTAGTCCTGCTCCAGAGGCAGATGATACGCGTGAGCGAGATATTGAGTATTTAGACATACCAGCCTTTTTACGGCGCCAAGAGGATTAGAGGCGTCAAAGCTGGTATTATATATTTAATAAATAAAGAAATATGGCGAATATGACAAATTTTGTAAGATATTCGCTTGTTTACCTGCGGGGATATGCTAGAATTCGCCACTAGATAATGGAGTGTTAATCAATGGGCAGAATCCAAATGAGCAAACAACGAACACTCAAGAACGTGGTCAGAGCCACTGGTGTTGGTGTTCACACCGGTGAAAAGGTCTACTTAACCCTGCGGCCAGC
Source organism: Gammaproteobacteria bacterium (assembly GCA_030425685.1). Lineage (GTDB taxonomy): Bacteria > Pseudomonadota > Gammaproteobacteria > Coxiellales > Coxiellaceae > JAUIAD01. Next base: position 40,770 of record JAUIAD010000004.1, read on the forward strand.
TGCGCCTAATACGGGTATTGTTTTCCGTCGAGTGGACTTAGATCCTATCGTAGATATCCCTGCTTCTGTTGAATATATTGGTGATACTAGCCTGTGCACCTGTCTTTCTAAAGATGGCGTACGTGTTGGTACTGTTGAGCATCTGCTTTCAGCATTATCGGGTTTTGGTATTGATAATCTTTATATCGATGTAACCGCCTCTGAAGTACCGATTATGGATGGTAGTGCCGGTCCTTTTGTTTTCCTCATAAAGTCCGCTGGTATTGAAGAGCAGAATGCGCCGAAGAAATACATTCGTATTAAAAAGCGTGTTGAAGTGGTTGATGGTGATAAGAGTGTGATGGTGGAGCCTTATGATGGCTTTCGCGTCAACTTTAAAATCGATTTTGATCACCCCGTATTTAAAGATGGCAATCAAGGCGCGACTTTGGATTTTTCTAGCACTTCCTATGTTAAAGAAGTCTCACGTGCGCGTACTTTTGGTTTCTTGTCAGAGTATGAGTATATTCGTAAACAAAACTTGGCGCTTGGAGCGAGCCTAGATAACGCTATTGTTGTTGATGAGTTTAAGATTCTCAACGAAGATGGTTTGCGTTACCCAGATGAGTTTGTCAAACATAAGATTCTTGATGTTGTTGGTGATTTGTATTTGCTAGGCCACAGCTTGATTGGTTCTTTTACTGGCTGTAAGTCAGGCCATTCAATGAATAGTCGTTTGTTGGTTAGCTTATTGCAACAACAAGATGCTTGGGAAGTGATTACTTTCGAAGATACTGAAAAGTTTCCTATCAGTTTTATACCCGCTATGTCTGTTACTTCGTAATAGATTGTTAGGCCGCTTGGTTTGCGGCCCATCTTTTCCTGCTATTTATCAAGCCTATTTATTGTGACCCGTAAAAAATGTCGCGGCTTTTCTGTTAAATAGGAAATAAACAAAGATGATAAAGATGATCAGCGAAACGATCATCACACCAGTAACCGGCGAAGAAACAAAGGCCCACACTTGCATTGCAGCACCTAACACTAGATAGACAATGCGTGACCAGTTGTGTGCTTTCAGCATGAAAATACAGAGAATAATGTTGATAATGGCTACTGCTAAGCCTATTTGGATTTGCAGTCTAAACGCGCCTTGGCTGATGCTGACTTTTTGCTGTGCAGCTTGATAAAGGGTTTCAAAATGAAAGTAGCTATAGAGTAGCGAAACAATACTGATGGCTGATAAAACAATAAGCACCCAGCATACAATAGTGACACCCAGTGGTCTTTTCATAATAAGCTCCTTTCCAATTGGCACCGATATTAACTAAATAATACTACCATAAGTTTATTCGATCTATAAGCGGTATAGGTTAGCTTATAGCTCAGTCTATGGATGGGCGGCCACAAATGGAACCGCGTAGTATATAAAGTCATATACCCAGGAGTTCCGCACTTTCAGTGCAAACCTCCTTCCTGGTTATATTTCGCCTATGCGAGACTAGCTCGCATGGACAGCCTATGCCCGTTAGGGTGCGATTCAAGGGGAGAATCCCGATTCTCCCCTTGAAAATCCCCATCGGGATTTGTTTTGTTTCGCACAAGTGCGAAACTCCTGATACGAGCTTTTACTGATGTCTGTACCGTTAGAGCGTGCCCCTACGAAGCTTGATCTCTGTAACAACTCAGTGTGCATTTATATGTCTTGCGGGGTTATGGTCCCCAGGCTGAGAGCTTGCACCGTTGCTGGCGCTATTTTTTGCCGTGTTTTGCTAATTTTAGCAGCGAGTCTCTTAAAGAGGGGTTGTCGATGGATTCAGCGCTCTCACGGATAAGGTCACCACTTTTGCCGGAGATTGGGTTGACTTGGCGTTGCGGTTGAGGCGGCTTCTTCCTTGCTGGTGTGTGCACTTTTACCTTTATCTTCTTGATATTTCTTAGAAAATCGTGATAGCGGAGGCTGTTAAGCAGCTCTCTGGTCATATAGCGTAAACGGGTGGCGATATTCGCGTTGCTGGTTTCAATCACAGCGGTATCAAATGCGATATTCATTAATCGACAGTAAGGTGCCAGATCTTCAGGCAGCATGCCTTGTAATAATGCGTTAGCGCTTTGAATCCGCTGCGCTTTTCGCATTAAGGCTTGAAAAGTGGACTTGCCCAACATATCTTTAATTGGGTGAGGGTCCTGAGCAAATTTGTTGTAGTGATATGTATGCATTTGCTTCATTATATGAGAAAATTGCTCTTCCTGTTAACAAGAATTATATAGATAGTATAAGAATCAATTATGGTACACAAGATATTCAGAAAAGTATTTGGCACACGCAATGATCGTATCCTTAAGGGGTATCGCAAGGTTGTCTCGAAAATCAATGCGTTGGAACCTACATTTCAAGAGCTTTCAGATGAGCAGTTGCGGGCCAAAACAGATGAGTTTAGGCAACGTCTTAAGCAGGGCGAAGACATTGATGCAGTTTTACCAGAAGCCTTTGCGGCTGTGCGTGAGGCTAGCCGCCGTACTTTGGGCATGCGTCATTTTGATGTTCAGTTGATGGGTGGTATGGTTTTGCATCATGGCCGAGTGGCTGAGATGCGTACCGGTGAGGGTAAAACCTTGATGGCGACACTGTCAGCGTACCTAAATGCGTTGACGGAGAAAGGTGTTCATGTTGTTACCGTCAATGATTACCTGGCTAAGCGTGATGCTGAGTGGATGCAACCCGTTTATGAATTTCTAGGCTTGACGGTCGGTGTTAACCTGCCAGATATGGCGCATGCTGACAAACAGGCAGCCTATGCCGCTGATATCACCTACGGTACCAACAATGAGTTCGGCTTTGATTGCTTGCGCGACAATATGGTGTTTAACCTAGAGCAGCGTGTGCAGCGGCCTTTGAACTATGCGTTGATCGATGAGGTTGATTCCATCCTAATCGATGAAGCAAGAACGCCACTGATTATCTCGGGTCAAGCAGAAGAATCTTCTGATCTTTATACACGTATTAACGTCCTAATTCCGCAGCTTGAAGAGCAAGAAATGGAAGAAGGTCAGCAAGAAGAGCAAGTACCTGATGACAAGCGTGGTGACTACACCTTGGATGAGAAAAATCGTCAAGCATTTTTAACGGAGCAGGGTCACCATAAGATAGAAGGTTTGTTGGTAGAAGCAGGATTGATGAAAGAAGGCGAAAGTCTTTATGACCTTTCCAATATCACGTTGATGCACTACGTTAATGCGTCCTTAAAAGCACATACCTTATTCCAGCGAGATATTCATTACATCGTTAAAAACGATGAAATTATTATTGTTGATGAACACACTGGTCGTTTGATGGCTGGGCGTCGTTGGTCGGATGGTTTGCACCAGGCGGTAGAAGCGAAAGAAGGTGTAAAAATCCAGTTAGAGAACCAAACGCTAGCCTCGATTACTTTCCAAAACTACTTTAGGCTTTATGAAAAGCTATCAGGTATGACCGGAACCGCAGACACTGAGGCGTACGAGCTGCAGAAAATTTATGGCTTGGAAGTTGTGGTTGTTCCCACGAATAAACCAATGGTGCGTAAAGATGCTGCCGATCGAATTTACTTAACGGCAAAAGCGAAATACAACGCCATTGTTGAAGAGATTAGTGAGCGCCATAAGAATGGGCAGCCTATTCTAATCGGTACAGCCTCGATTGAAGCGTCTGAATTATTGTCGCAATTTTTACGTCAGCAAAAGATTAAACATGAAGTGCTTAATGCTAAACAGCATGAGCGTGAAGCAAAAATTATTGCGCAAGCAGGCCGTCCGGGTGCGTTAACGATTGCTACTAATATGGCTGGTCGTGGTACTGATATTGTTTTGGGTGGAAGTCTTGAGTCTGAGCTTGAGGAGCTAGATAACCCGACCGATGAAGAAGTACAAGCGCTGAAAAAAGACTGGGAGCAGCGTCATCAACAAGTGTTAGATGCCGGTGGTTTGCATGTGCTGGGTACTGAGCGTCATGAATCACGTCGTATTGATAATCAGTTGCGTGGTCGTTCTGGGCGTCAAGGTGATCCTGGTTCTTCACAGTTCTATTTATCGCTTGAAGATAATTTACTGCGAATCTTTGCTTCAGAAGCGATGTCGAATTTTATGCGTCGTGTTGGGGTGACTGAAAACGATGTTATCCAAAGTCGCTTAGTCAGTAGTTCTATTGAGCGTGCGCAGCGCCGTGTTGAGGGTATTAACTTTGATGCGCGTAAGAGCTTGTTGGAATACGATGACGTTGCTAATGATCAGCGTAAGTTGCTGTATCATCAGCGTTATGAGCTCTTAAAGTCAGATGATATTTCAGCAACAGTTAAAGGCTTGCGAGAAGAAGCGGTCGATGAGATGGTTTCTATTTATGTGCCGCCACAAAGTTTGGAAGAGCAATGGGATATTGCTGGCTTGGAAAAACAAATTACTGAAGACTTTGGTTTGAAGTTGCCGTTGCAGCAGTGGTTAGATGAAGATGAGCATCTTAATGAAGATTCCCTGCGTCAACGTATCCTGCAGGAATTTGTTAAATTGTATGAGGCAAAAGAGGCGACCCATGAAGCTTCGATGATGCGTGAAATGGAAAAAGCGGTGATGTTGCAGATTCTCGATCATCATTGGAAAGAGCATTTGGCGGCAATGGATCACTTGCGCCAAGGTATTCACCTGCGTGGTTATGCACAAAAGAACCCGGCGCAGGAATACAAAAAAGAATCTTTTGAAATGTACACGCAGATGATGAGTCGCATTAAATATGAGCTTATTTCTACGTTGAGCAAAGTAGAGTTGGTCAGCGAAGAGCAGTTGCAAGAGCAGCAACGTTTGCAGCAGCAAGCAGCACCAGAGTTGCATTATCATCACGCGGAGGTTAACGCTCTAAATGTTGGCCAGCAGCAACAAGCACAACCAGTACCAGCGGAAGTGGCGAATGGCTCAGGTGCTGAGGCACAACCGTTTGTTCGCACGGGTCCAAAGCAAGGCCGTAATGAGCCTTGTCATTGTGGTAGCGGTAAGAAGTTCAAACAGTGTCACGGTAAGATTACTTAGGTAATATGTAATCAGGCCTACTACAACTCTTCATACCCAAACGGGCACGGCATGCCGTGCCCGCAAATACAGGTTCTAAATAATTCGTGTTGATCGTAACAGCTCAGGGTATATGACTTTAAATACGGCAGTAGCTTAGAGAGAAAGGTATCTCTGGTAGCTTGGTAAAAACGCCACTATCTTCAATATCAAGAGCTTTAAAGCGAATGGATAAGCGGTGTTTGCCGACACTAACTTCAGGATAAGCATTGAATTCAGTTGGGACGGTAATGCGAATCATTTGGCACGGTAAGCTGGGGTCAAGTGATTGTTGGAAGAAATCGTTATTGGTTGAAACTTGCTGTGGTGGAGAGCTATCGCGAATAAGGCTTAGGATAATGCGCACCATGCTTTCGAGCTGTTCAAATTCTTTTGTCCACTTTTGTAAATCCGTTAGCCTTTGCTCATCGGTTTTTTGCAACCACAGGGCAAAAGCGGGTGTTCTAAAATCACAAGGGCCTGCGGGATTGCTCAGTTGCATGCGCACCTGCTTTAAAAAAGGATTTGAGCGTAAGTTTTCGCCGAGTTTTTTATTGCGGATACCGTGAATAATATCGATAAGCTCATCAAGGCGGTCAAGTATTGTCTGTAATTTTTCACTATCAACCTGCGGGAATTGTTTAAGCTGCGCCAAGCTTGAGGCTTGCTGTGTTAGGGTGACAGATATTTTAGATTTAAGATCAGGGCGGTCAGTGACATCAACGACCTTGAGCAGTGCTATCATCGCGGCTCTACTGCCAAAGGTACTATGATTTTTTAGATGTTCGTGCAGTTCATTAAAAATATGTTCAAGCCGTAGGCAAAGTCTGATAGGTTCATTCAAAGGCTGTTCGTATGTAATGGTTTCCTGTGACATAGCGTTCACTTTCTTAAATCAATGTTAATAGGCACTCTTCTCTCCCAAGGATGATAGCACAAATTGCACAGTATATTAAAGTCTCTACGTCAATATCGTGGGGGGTGTTCAGCAGGTTGGAATCATGCGGATTTTGGCAGCTTTAGATAACGTTGATGGAGCTTTTCAACTTGTTCGGCGAGGTTGGTTGTATTGCTGTCATTATCAATAACATCATCAGCCACTGCCAAGCGATTTTCGCGTGTGCACTGAGCGGCTAGAATTTTTTTGACAGCATCTTTGTTGGTGTTATCTCGTGCCATCGTGCGTTTGATTTGCGTCTCTTCACTGGTATCGATAACTAATATGCGGTCTATCGAATCAGTGTGTCCTGTTTCAACAAGGAGAGGAATAACCACGATGCAGTAAGGGGTATTTAATTGGCTCATTTGATTGTCGACAGTTTGGCGAATGAGTGGGTGTAAGATACCTTCTAGCCATTTTCTTTCTTCAGGGTGATCAAAAATATGGTGTCTGAGTTTGCGTCGGTCAATATCGCCTGCTGAAGTTAAAATATCATCACCAAAATGCGCGACAATTTCCTTATAGCCAAGATTACCTTGTTTTGTTAGATCGTGTGCAATTTTGTCGGTATCAATAATAGGGACGGCTAAGTCGGCAAACAAGTTTGCTACCGTACTTTTGCCGCTGCCGATGCCACCAGTTAATCCTATTCTTAGCATGATTAACTTCCAATAATTAGTTTTATAAGAAAGGGTCCCCATATCATGCTGGCAAAAGCGGAGATTGCTATAAAGGGGCCAAAGGCGAAGGTATTTTCTTTGTTAAGTTTTTTAAACGACATTAACGCTAGGCTGATAAGTGTGCCAAGAATGATAGAGCACAGCATAATATTGAGAATCATAGCAATGCCAAACCAAGCACCCAACATCGCTAGCATTTTAAAATCACCATGTCCCATGCCTTGTTTTTTACGCACGTATTTGAAAATAGACGAAAAGAGCCATAAGACACCGTAGCCTACGACCGCGCCCCAAACGGCTTGTTGCAGTGGTACAAAGCAATTAAAGCTATTAAGCATTAACCCTATCCATAATAGAGTAAGCGTTATAGGATCGGGGAGAAGTTGATGTTCAAGATCAATAAAGAATAAAACGACCAGTGAATATGTTAACAACAATGCGGCAAGCATGCGCCAAGAAATACCGAAGTAAAAAAGAATAACAATGGAAAGGATAGCGGTAAGTGCTTCTATACCGGGGTATAACCAGGAGATCTTTTTATGGCAGTGGGCACACTTTCCACGGAGGAAAATAAAACTGATCAGAGGGATATTTTGATACCATTTTATAGGGGTTTTACATTGTGAGCAGCGCGAGCGTGGTTTAATAAGTGTAGGAGGCTGCGAAGTGTCTTCGCTAGGGAGCTCAAGAAAGTCGTGGCATTCTTGTTTCCACTCATGTTGAAGCATCTTTGGGTAGCGAGTAATAACAACCGTTAGAAAACTACCAATAACTAAGCCAAGAATACCGATTGCTATGGCGGTAAGATAGGGTTGTGATTTTAGAAATAAAACAAAATCTGTCATATTGTTGTGCTTCTATCGCGTTATGTCAGTGATTATAGTGTATCTTAAAAGGCGCTCCCTAGTCTAATGATGGGTAAGTAAAGGCCGGCAATTAATGCGCCAGTAATAAGTGCTAGCAAAATCATTGTTAACGGTTCAAGTAATTTAAGATAAGTATTGAGGAGCTCGTTAAGTTCCTGTTCTGATTGGTTGGCAATATTGGAAAGCATGTTAGCGAGTGTGCCAGTGCTTTCGGCAACCAATATCATTTGAATAATACTTGGAGTAAAGAGTTTTGTTTCCTTCATGGCGCTATGAAGACTGTTGCCGGATGTTACGCTGGTGATAATGGCAGATAATTTTTTTTGTATAAGTTGGTTGGTTGTTATTTTAGTAGCAGTATTGAGGGCGGTAATAAGTGGGGTTCCGGCTGTAATCATGGTTGCGGTAATTTGGCTCCACATGGTTGTTATGGATAGTGTCATTGCATTCTTTAGCGAGGGTATCTTAAGCATCGCTTGCTCTAGATAGCGTTTAAAGTAGTGATTGTTTATAGCCATCCTGATGAGAAGGAATAGAAGAATGCCGCTAAGAAAAATACTAATACTATGGTGTTGTAATGTTAATGAGCACTGCAATATTATTGTTGTTATTAGTGGCAGTTTTGTATGAAAGTTGGTGAAAATAGTTTGGAAGCGCGGGATAACAAATAGTAATAGGCCTAGCGAGATTAGCATAGCTATGATAAAAACAAATAACGGATAGTATAGCGCTTTTTTACATTGCGATTTTAAGGCAATATTTTTTTGGCGGTAATCAGAAAGCCAGCTAAGCATCTCGCCAAGCTATGATGAATCTTCTCCAGCCGAAATCAAAGCATGGTCGATGTGCGAAAAATAATGAGGAAATTTTTTGATGGCTTCATTTAGGCTGAATCCGTTTTTAATATCAATGCATAATTTTGTCATTAATTTTTTTATTGCCTCATTTGTGTTTTGTTGTTCCAATAATGCAAGTGCGCGGTCAAGCTCAACCCCCGCTTTTATTAAGGTGCTCAGCTGCTGCAAAAAACAAAGAATGTCCTTTTGGCTTGCTGTTGTTTTTTGTTTGAAGTGTATGGTTTTTTTGATCCGTAAGGGGGTGATATTATCAGCAAGTAATGAATCATAGGTGGCTTGCTTGCTATTTTGCAGCTGTAGTCCTGAAATTTTTTCTCCATCGTTACTAACGCCTTCCCATTTAAACCATCTGTCTTTTGTTGTTCTTTTCATTTTGGGTCTTACCTTGTAACAATTATCTTTGTAGGAGTATTTATATTTTTCTGCTATTGTGCTGGCTCTTTTTTTTAGAGTGACAAAAAAATAAGTTAAAAATAGTGTTCTCTAACTTAAGCTCTTTCTGAAGATGTTATGGTATATTCGCTTATAAATACTGATAATTTAATATTAAATGACTCGTTTAATTTCATCCAAGTCGGTTGTTCCTGATTTCACCATCGTCATGGCTGACTCCCGCAATAGTCTTATTTTACTTTGCTGTAAAATCTCATTGGCTGGTCGTTTTTGCAGGATTAAATTTTGTATATTATGATTCACTTCAAGTATTTCATAAATCCCCGTTCGTCCTGAATACCCATTGTTGCAGTCAGCGCATTTTTCGTAAGATATTTTCTTGCAATGCACGCATAATTTTCGTACCAGGCGTTGTGCGGCAATAAGGTTTAAAGTGCTCGCCAGGGTGTCATAAGAGATACCGAGATTGTATAAGCGGGTAATTGATTCTATGGCGCTATTGGTATGTAGTGTTGCTAAAACAAGGTGTCCTGTTTCTGCAGCGCGAAAAGCAATTTTCGCCGTCTCGGTGTCACGGATTTCGCCGATCATAATCACATCGGGGTCTTGACGTAAAAATGCTTTTAGTATAGTGGAAAAGTCGAGGCCATTTTTATTGTTGGTGTTAACTTGTGTGATGTTGGGCAGTTGAATTTCGATAGGGTCTTCTACGCTAGCGATGTTTTTTTCGCTAGTATTTAGTATGCTGAGTAGGGTGTATAGTGTTGTCGACTTGCCACTTCCTGTTGGGCCAGTGATAAGAATCATGCCTTGAGGTTTTTTTATAGCGTGCAAAAATGTATTTTTATCATCTTGTAACAATCCCAGTTTATCAATCGAGAGAATATTTTTCTCAGCGTAAAGTATGCGCAGAGCAATTTTTTCGCCATAAATTGTTGGGCAGGTGCTTATGCGGCATGAATACGGTTTGCCTGTTATGGCGTTTATTTGCAATTGCCCATCTTGCGGAAAGCGCTTTTCCGCGATATCGAGATTAGCGAGGACCTTAAGATGGTTAGTCATTTGATTTTTTTTGCAAGGCGTTAGTTCTGTGAGTAAATAGAGTAGGCCATCTAGGCGCATACGGATGCGGTAGCACGTAGGGTAGGGCTCAAAATGTAAATCGGAAGCCTGTTTAAGAATGGCATGATTAATAATCTGACTGACTAGTGTGGCTGTATTTATATTCTTATTGGAGTAAATTATTGTTGCCAGATGCTGGTTGATTTGCAAAAGCAATGCATGATGGTCTGCTACCACAGGGATGATTTCTAGGCCTGTTTTAAAGGTATATTGATTTAAGTGATGAAGCTTGTCTGGGTCGCTAATAGCAACATGTAAATGATTATTTTCAATCTTAATGGGTAGTGCTGCGTATGTTTGTAATAGTTCTGAATCAAGAAGATGTCTTGGAGTATCATTAATCTGCTGTTTGCTAAAGTTGATAACGGTTGTGTTTAAGTGTCTGGCAAAGATGTCTGCTATTTCCTTTGAGGAAATCAATGCATGATCCAGTAAATATTGCAGTAGGCTTAACTTTTTTTCTTGCGCATCATGTTGGTGCTGTTCGATAGTTTGCGTGTCAAACAGTGTATGCTTAGCCAGTAATTCTTTTAGTTTAGTTCGCATAGCCCTTCGCCACCGCTTTGCCACCACTTTCCCAGGTTAAATGATCCTGGTTGACGGCGGGGGTTAATTCGTAAGTATCTTCTGTGGTAATGCCAAATTTATTTTTAGGCACAATAACAATTTTACCGTTTTCGTCTATCGATATAGTGCTCACTAAGCTGTGGTCATCATCAGTGTTTGTCGTCGATGGCGGAACGCCATTTTTACCTGCTGTGCAGGAGCTTAATTCTTCTGTAATTTGAAAGCATTCTTCAATGCCGATTTTGTAGGGCTCTGCTGCTTGCACAATCTCGGTGTAATGTGCCCGTCGGGTATAAGTCTGGTAAGAAGGAATAGCAATGGCAACCAAAATGCCAATGATGGCAATGACAATCATTAGCTCCATCAGGGTAAATCCTTTGTTGGTATTCATGTTGGTGTCCTATTGATTAGAGTTGTGTGTAAATTTATAGAGCAAATTAAGTTGTGATGCAATACAGTAGTTAGCACATATTTTTTACTAATTGTGCGTTGACTTCTATATTATTTGTTAGGAAAATGACATGCGCATTTTAAGGGGCCGATGTAGCTCAGTTGGCAGAGCAACTGATTCGTAATCAGTAGGTCGGGTGTTCGAATCACCTCATCGGCATCAAAAAAACCTTCCAAAACAGTAAGTTATAGGATTTTCGACTGATCATAAAGTTTCCACTCCATTTGACTGTAGAGATTTTGTAACGCAAATAGCCCTAGATATCTCAAATATCTGCAATATGTGTTGTTTTTTGAGAATTGCGGGGCTATAATTGCTTGGTATGGATATTCTCAGCTATATCAATTCGTTAAGCGCCAAAGGACGTTACTCCTTTAGTATTGAGGAAGCGCTTGCAGACACGGATAAATCACGATCTGCGATTATTGCCGCGTTACGTCGGCAAATTAATAAAAGTCGAATTGCATTGCCATATCGTGGTTTTTATCTTATTTTGCCTCCAGTGCATCAGCGTTATGGTTGTCTGCCTGCGCAATATTGGCTTGATGATTTTATGGCTTATATTAAGAAACCATATTATGTGGGGTTATTGAGTGCTGCAACATTTTATGCTGCGGCACATCAGAAGCCGCAAACGTATCAGGTTATGATTAGTGAAAAGTTTCGGTCGATTCAATGTGCTAATGTGCATATAGAGTTTATTAAAAATGAAAAGCTTAAACTTGTTCCGATTCGTCAGTTTAATACACCGAGTGGTTATATCGATGTCGTTGCTCCGGAAGCTCTCCCAATTGACCTTTTGAGGTATCCATTGCGTTCCGGTGGGCTAAATAATATTGTTACAATATTGAGTGAGCTTGCAGAGGCTATCGATGTAAATGAATTTACAAAGACTTTATTGGTTATGCAGGCAGAGCAAGTGATTCTACAACGTTTAGGGTATTTGTTTGAAATAGCAGGCGCAGAAACACTGGCTAATGCTGTCGAAAAATACTTATCTATAAGAAAGTTGCGCGCAAGACCATTAGTTGCTGGTGTAAAAACAGAAGGGTGTGTGCGAAATCAGCGTTGGTCATTATACATTAACTATGAAGTGGAGGGGGATTTATGATCCCAATGAGGTTTATCAACGCATGGAGAGACATTGCACCTTGGCAAGACACAGGCTATATTGAGCAAGACCTTGTGATTTCTCGTGCATTAATTGAAATTTTTAATGTTCCACAATTGCGTTCATCATTAGTTTTTCGGGGTGGCACTGCTTTAAATAAGCTATATTTTAGTTCCAGTAGTCGTTACTCTGAAGATATAGATCTCGTACAGCTTAATCAAGAGCCAATTGGTAATACTTTTGATGCTATTCGTCGTGTTCTTGATCCGTGGCTAGGTCAACCAAAAAGAAGTTTAAAAGATGGTAGGGCGAATCTTTATTATCGGTTTGGTTCAGAAGAAGATCCTGCAATTTCTATGCGATTAAAAATTGAAATAAATACACGTGAACATTTTTCTATTTATGAAATTGAAAAAGTGCCCTTTTCAGTGATTAATGATTGGTTCAATGGATCAACATTAATTAGTGCTTTTGAATTCAATGAGCTTATTGCCACGAAACTAAGAGCCCTTTACTCTAGAAAGAAGGGGCGTGATCTGTATGATTTATGTAGCGCATTAGGCCATGAGGAATTTGACTTAAATCGAATGCTATATGCTTTTAAAAAATATACCGAGTTCGAAGGCAGGTCAATATCAAGAGCGGAGTTTGAGAAGAACCTTTACAATAAACAAAAGGATAAGTTTTTTATCAATGATATGCGGCCACTTCTTTCTCCAGCTGCTAAGTGGGATATTGATGATGGTTTTAGGCAGGTGTTGAGTAATATTATTGCTTACCTTCCAGGTAAGTCATGGGTGGGGCTTCCAGAAGAAGCTGCTACCCTGTTATAAGGGATTTGCAGGTGGGTGGTTTAAAGTATTTCTGTCATCAGTGATGACAGTTTTAATGATCGGTATGATTAGATTAGTATAGAAATCCTTAATAGGTTGCAGTTGATGACTATCATGGCAGTATTATAGTGAATCTCGCTCCACCGTGCTTGGAAGATTTTGAAACAATAATCGAACCCTTGTGTAATCTTACAATAGATTTTGCAATAGCTAGCCCGAGACCAATGTGCTTCCCTAAGGTTTGATTTTCATTTAATGTGTTAAAAGGCTCAAAAATATTTTTCATTTCAGAATCACTTACGCCGGGTCCGTCATCTTCAACATTAATTTTAATATGATGATCATCGGCTTCTAGACTCACAATAACATTTGTTTTCGCACATTTTAATCCATTGGTGATGAGATTATCAATCGCATGTTTCAACAAATCAGGGTCAACGGTTGAAAAAATATTTTCTGCATTTGGCGGTAAGAATGTTACTTGTATTTCTGATTGCCTGTATCGCTTTACAATTGATTTGAGCCAATCTGATATATTTAAAGCTTTCATTTTTGGTTTTAATTCATGCGTGGAGCTTTGGTAATAGAGAAAGAAATAACTGATTAATTTATTGATGTCTCGAATATCGTGTTGGATACTGACTAAGTTTTCTTGGGATTGCTGAGACAAATTTTTATCTTTTTTGAGTGAGTCTAGCGCCAATTGCATCGTTGCTAATGGCGTACGCACTTCATGCGCGACGAATCGAGTCATATTGTGTTGTGATTGAATATGGCGATTTAAACTCGCGCCCATAGTAGTAATATTTTGATAGACGCCATGCAGTATTGAGGCGCGGTTTATTTTTGTGTTTACATTGAAATCACCTACGCTATATTTGCGCGTAAGCTGATAAATCCTAAGAACATTGCGACTAAAAAGCCATGTTAAAAATACAACAATTAAAATGGAAGCTATTGAGAAGCTAATAAAGTAATATTTTTGCGCTACGCTAAATAAGCTAGATAATGGTGAGTATTGAATAGGGCCAACGACGAGCAGTTTTTTTGGATCTGGGGTGTGGAAATATAATGTAGAAATCGGCTTGTTTGCTTTAGGCTCTGTAAAAGTAATGGAGTACGTGTTGAGATCTTGTCGCATTTTACCAGTAATAACTTTACTATTTGTCGGGATCAATTTTAGCGGCATGCCGAATGTTATTTGTAATTTATCTATGATGTCTGCCCATTTTCTTTCTGGGGCACGTTTTAATTCGCCTAAAATAATATGTGCCATCCAGCGTGTCGTGTTCTTAATCGTTTGATTAATTGGTGCGGTCAGCATAATCTTCAGCGCATATTGGCTGGTACCGATACGTTGCATCGCAAAGCTATCAAAAACGCCGTAATACAAAAAGTATACGAAGTGAAAGTATTTTTCAGATTCAAATACAATGCTTCCATTCATTAAGTTTAATCTATCGTTTCTACTAAGTTGTAACGAATGGATAGGCAGAATCTTTGCAACAGGCGTGTTTTTTGGCTGCAATTTTTTTAAGGTGGATTCCCAGTTTGATTTTGGCGTTCTCGCTAGCATTGCCTGAATATAGGAAAAAGTACCCTTGCTTATTAATCGATTGATACTGTTAAAGTTATCTTTGGTAAAATATGAAAATCCAAATTGATACATTGACAGCACGAGGACTGTTAACACAATAACAATTGTAAGCGTTTTGAGATATAACTTTATCATTTTTTATCCCAGGCAGTTGAAAGCAACACATACCCTTTATTGTGTATTGTCTTTATTTTGTAAGGGGTTTTTTTGTTGTCGCCTATCTTCTTTCTCAAATGAGAAATGCGCAAATCGATATTCCGATCAATGCCATCATATTCACGACCACGCAGTGCATAGGTAATGTTGTCACGATTTAAGCAATGATCTGCATTTTTAGCCAATAGAGCGAGCAATTCAAATTCAGAGGGCGTCAGGTCAATGCGTTTACCGAATAAAAAAACCGATGCTTCAGTTAGGTATATGCTTAATTCACCAAATTGAATATGATGAATTTTTTGTGTCAGTGTCGGTCTTCGAAAGAGCGCCGTGATATGTGCAAGCAATACAGCTTCTTCAACGGGCTTTGTTAAATAATTGTCAGCGCCTAGATTGAGGCTTGAAACTTCCGTATCAATATCTTTGATTGCAGTTAACATGATAATTTTGCCTGTGTATTCATTTCGAACAGTATGGCAGACTTGTTTACCATCCAAGCCACTCCAAGTAACGATAGCTTAACCGATTTACTAAGATCGAGAGGCATCAGTGTTAATAGCGTTGATGAACATGGCATGACAGCATTGCATTACGCAGTACAAAACTTTTATATCTATAGGGATGAACCACTTGCTCTTGTCGAAAAATTATTAGATTGTGGAGCAGATGTGGAACTTGCAGATCAAAAAGGCGATACTCCTTATACGGTAGCGATGAAGCATGGTAGCAAAGAAATCGTGCTGGGAGGTGAAAAATTAAGAGAGCTAGTGCAAACAAAATTATCGAGTTCAGAAAGCCCTCATGCATTAAGCTCTTTGCTGTCAACTGATTTAGGTTTCTTCAGGAAGGTTGAAAATGAATTTCTGGAGGAGCACAGGCATGATGATCCCCGGTTGCAAAGAGAATATGATAAGCGGTTTGGTTTGGTTCTTAAACCTTAATATTCTCAAATCCTGATGTAGTGAATTTGTAACGTAGTCAGGCCGATTGAGGTATGATTCAGGCAGGTTTAGGCAGTTTTTGTTACAAAGATGCATCGCAACATATTGATTTTATGTTAGTTATATCCCGCACACCGGGTTCGTAATCAGTAGGTCGGGTGTTCGAATCACCTCATCGGCACCATACAATGGGTCTTTCCCACTTCCGGGGGTACTTTCTACGAACATAATACTTTAACTCTCAGTCAATAATTTTCAAAGTTTTTAAACCCATAGGCACGACGCTGTATAAGTTTCATCTTGCGATGGAAGCCTTCAGTGATGCCATTACTTTTACTAAAGCGCCACATGCGCACAATTTCTTCACGCCACAAGAAGAGCGTTTTTCCTAACGCCTTCAAAGGCTTAAAGGGTGACGGCTTAAGCTGTTGCACCATTTTCAAGTAAATAGGTATTAATCGCCGACACTGTTTGGCAGTGCGCGTCTTGCACATTAGCAACCGATGCAGCGCATGCAGCGTTACCCGGTTGTTTTGTTACTGCAAGATACAACAACACTAAACTATACAGTCCAAAAACAACGCCAAGATATAGGGCCGATAAATCGGGAAAATCATCGTGGATTATTATTTTACCCGACACTAGCAGTCACACCAGAACGCTTGTGCCTAGGAGTGGTTGATAATTATTATTGGGCAAGGAAAACCATCAAACATAGAACCCCTCATGAAAAGAGCCGTGACAATCACAGAACACCTTTGAAAGAAAAAGAAAGTCATCGATGGTTAAAAGGTTACCAGATAGCAAATCGAGTTGCCGCACAATTACCTAAGACAATGGTTGTCAGTGTTGCAGATAGGGAGGCTGATATTTATGACTTGTACCATGAGGCTCAAAATAATAACCCTTATAAAACCGCTGCGTATTGGTTAATTAGAGCTTCAGCTAACACTCTGCCCACCTGATCGTAAACGAAAAATATCAACGAAATTTGGGCATAAAGCAGTTAAAACATATGTTGCTATTGCCTCAGAAGTTTCGCCACCTGACGGCCAGAAACCAATTGAATGGGTATTATTAACTAACGTACCTGTCAAAGATTCTTGCTTCTCTAAAGCCATTGTACAGTGGTATTTATGCCGCTGGCAGATAGAGGTCTATTTTCAAATATTAAAAAGTGGATGTCGTGTTGAAAAGTTACAACTTGCTGATAGCAAGCGGTTTGCACCTTGCTTAACAATATATTTAATTATTGCCTGGCGAGTCCTGTATTTAACCATTTTAGGAAGAGAGTGTCCTCAAGTGAGCTGCGAGTTGGTTTTTTCCATGCATGAATGGAAACTTGCTTACCAGGTTATAGATAAAAAAGCGCCTTGCTGCCGACTTGGTGTCATACCAACTGTCTTGCCAAGTGCCTTCTACTAATAGTCCCATCACAACTCCTATTGTCAGTTTTTAAGAAAGGTGGCGAGCACCTTTCTTACATTGTTCATCTCACAATGGTCTATTTTACCTTGTTGTTCAAGCTATTTGAAATAGATTGACAGTTAGACTATTGCAGCACGCATGACGCTTGCTTAACTGGCGTGTACTGACTGGTTTCAGGTTCAATTTTGCTGGCTTCTGGTAATGCCAGCTCAGGGAGTTTGCTGCGAAGCGCGTTATAGTCGCCATTAACAGTCAGCACACGGATGACGTGTTTTCCTGGGATGCGTGTACTATCAATAATATCAAATACAAAATTTCTGTTTCTAATCCTTTTAATAATGAGTTTATGTTTTTGATAAAATGCTGTCGCTTTAGCAAGATCATCAAATTTAAAATATACTACGTCATTTCTTGTTTGTGACAGTTTAAATGGCGTTTCTAATTTAAAAAGACCCGCGCCCCTTTTTATTTTCGGCGATGGTTCTATGCCAACACTAGGAGATGGCGATTGATCAAAAGCGTAACTGAAGATAAGGCTTGATATTTTTGGATTGTTAAATGTTGTCGCAAATAGCGTTTCGAAAAAATTCAGGCATATGTCACTATCACTTTGTTCCGTGAGCGCTGACATTTCACTTAATTGCTCATGAGTTATTATTGGTGCATTTGAGAAGAGCGTTGGCATTAGAGAACGATAGCAATCAACTTCATTACGGCGATACGCTGAAAGACAGATATCAATATTAGTCACGCCAGAGCGAATAATTATTTGGCACGCTTGTTCGATTGCGATAGCAATGCTGGCGGGATTAACGCCATATGCACCACCACCAATTGGGGTAAGCACTAAAGGGATGCGTTTATCAGGGTTGGCTGATGCTTCTAACAGCGTGACCATAGCCAACATTTCATACTGAATGATTAATATCTCTTGGCAAAAAGCATTTAGCGCCGCTTGATCTCGATTTTTACTGCCAGCCAAAGTATCGTATTGACCTAGTGCCGGTGCAGACATCAGTAATTGAATCACCAATTGATCATCTTGTATGCCAGCACCATCTACTTTAACACGTTCGAGATTTAGCATAAGTTGATCTCGATAGGTTTTAACAAATTCTGTGCATGCAAGCTCTTTACCAACATGTGGAGTTAAAAATCCGTGTTCGTGCCAGAACAGTTGACTAAATTCTTTTTGCTTCTCCCAATGAGCTAAGTCATTACAATAATCCCGATAGACATACCTTGCCAGCGCTGTTTCTGATGCTGTTTGTTGCATCGCGGGACCTTGTGTTAGGTCAGCGCCAAATCGACAGGGGTGTGTTAGTCTGCGTTGCATCGACTCACCGTTGTTAAACTGTGAAGCAACAGCAAAAACAGATCTGCGCATTGATTTAAAGTTTGGCATCACATGTGCATCACAACCCGCTAGTACTGAGAGAGACAACGCTTGCCTACTTCGTTGCACTCGCGTCTGTTTTATTGCATCTAATTGCTGTACGTATGCTTTTTTTAGTGTGCTGTATGAGACCATGTTTGGCATTCTACGATGATCTTTTAAGATTTGCTGTTCCGTATCTTTGATATCGTCAAAAGAATCATTGAGATAGCTGCTATTCCGTGCCCGGCGAGTTTGCTTATAATCAGAATATTGATAACTCGGAAGCCGAGGATGTGTTGTCGCCTCGGTGAAAAATGTGGCAACTTGTTCAGTGGAAAGTTCTTTCGTTTTAGGCATGTAATAATTCCTCATAGTGTAGTGTGAATACCGATCGAAACCAGGGTCATTATGCGAAAGGAATATTAATATATTCTTAAAAAGACGGAGTAAATATATAAAATACCCGTATTAAGGTAGGTGATTTAAATGATAGTCAATAAGTGCAGCCAGGTCGTTTAGGGAATTTATAATATGGCGCATCTTCAGCTAAGAGTTTTATTGTATACAGCTCGTCAGGCGCTTCACTTAAGCCTGAGCCACGCTGATCAAATTTAACTATTGTAAAGTGTTTCCCAAGCTCAACCTTCAGATCATCAAATAGGCTATGATCACTTTGCAAAAGAAAAGCGCTGGCAGAAAATGCGGTGGTTTATTTCTGCTTGCAGCCGCTGGCATTCCCCGCCTATGCTGCAAGTCTTGGTAAATTAATTATTAATGGCCTTAAAGCGTTAGCGTCTTCTCAACTTGAAAAATCAGAGAAAAAAGCCATCTACGCGATTTTTGATGAGTTCTCAGCATTTGCCGGCGAGCAAATTATCAATCTTATTAATCAAGGGCGCAATGTGGGTATTCATGCTGTGCTATCAACGCAATCGCTGGCTGATATTGTACATAATGGTGATGAAGCATTGCTAGGACAGGTGTTAAGTAACTACAACAACTACATTATCCAGCGTCAAAACTACCACCAAGATGCAGAGCAATTAGCGCATTCATCAATTTGCCCGTAATGAAAAGGGCCTTTATAACTTACTAATAATTTGTTGGTTGTAGAAATGAGCGTAATTAATTTGAATTACGCTCTAAAAAGTTCTCTGATATGGTTCAAATACACAGTCTGTTCTTCACAAATGGGTGTATCCATTCTCTTGTTACATTGATCAGGGTGCCAGAAGCGAGTTAATTGATTTAACGTTCTTTTAAAATTAGCGTCGTGAGAATCGCTGCCAACGACGGCTTGAATAACCTGATCGCAACTTGATTGATCGGCTAGACACTTATGCTTGCTTGCAATTAGTGATTGCTGATATTTGCTTAGCTGTACTGCTGGTGAATAAGTCACTGCCCTAACAATGCTATACATACTGCAATGTGCAGCAAGCTTTACTAGCATTTTAATCATTGTAGTAGTCTCTGGGTAAATGAACTTTATTGCTAAAATTGTATCGTTCCTACTGATTGCGTGGTCAATTCGATCGATTATTAGCTCAATCAGATGATAGCATGCATGGCTACTAGCAAGCATCATAATGCCAATTTGACTGAGTTCGCTGTTGCCAAATATAAAAGTGAATAGTAGATGACGGGTTAATACAAGCAAATATTTTAGTGGTGGTAAAGATTGCGTAATTCTGCTTTCAAAGGGAAATGGGAACAAGCTTGCTACCATCATTGCGGAATAGATATTGGGAGTTTGTACAATTGGCGATAAAGCAGCTAGCAATGTGGTGAGGCATGCAAACTGATTAGAAGCTCTTGAACTTAATATATCGGTATAGTCGTGATCAGTAAATTCATCTATGGTCTTTAAAAATTGAGTTGAGAAGGGGGTGAGAGGAAGGTATTCAATGATGGACGCTACACTCGTCTTAAAAGTAGATAAGATGGATTGGCCATAAGAGTTAAGTTTGCTCGTTGGAAAATTCGCAAGTATGTCATAAAAGGGTTTAGCCATTAGCTCGTAGAACTGAGAGAGGAAAATATAGTGGAAAAAAATGGTTGGAATTAAAAAAGTGACGTAGAGCGTGTCGCATCCGATATCAAAGTTAGACCTGTCACAAAGTTCGGTGAACACAGTATCGTAGGGTACTTGTAAAAATGTATTATAAGCAATGGATGTAAAAAGTATAAAATGTATCAGTGCGCGCGGCGTTGCAATTCTTTGCCAGGAAGGAAGCACCATTTTATAATTATAAAGAGTGCTAACCGCTTTCTTTACTCGGCGCATGCTGTTACAAATCGTGTTAACAAGAATGTAGTTTAGTAGAGCGGCGTATCCTATGTAAGAAACTCTCTCAGAAAATTCTAGTGCTTGTGCTGATAAGGTATAATAAACAGCACTGTTTCCTACAGTCAGTATTACGGTGATGATATTTCGTGCTGTTAAAAGCTTGCTAATTAGAGATCGCTGATTATTATTAAAAGCTCTCTCGACAAGTTCTAGTTGGTCTAGTTGGTCTAGTTGGTCTAGTTGGTCTAGTTGGTCTAGTTGGTCTAGTTGGTCTAGTTGGTCTAGTTGGTCTAGTTGGTCTAGTTGGTCTAGTTGGTCTAGTTGGTCTAGTTGGTCTAGTTGTTGTCTCTCTTCTAACTGCTCTGGCATTAAGACAGAGATTGCGGTACTGCCTGCATCAAGGATTAAGTTGATGGCATTGCGTGCGGTCAAATACAAATGCCTGCTGATTGTAGGCTGCTCATCTCTCATGTATTTCTCCAGAAACTGTTTAATAACGAGAGCGTAATCTAGCATAATGGTATTTATTTTGTCTCTTAAGGTAGGGTTATCTAAAATCTTTGCGGCATACTAGAGTATTTTTTTAATGCTGATAAGGTTATCTTTTTATAAAAGATAACCTTACATAATTGTTAAATCACAAGTCTATGTTGGCGGAAGCCTAAAGGAGGGTCAAGATGGTGGTAGTGAGATTAGTCTGAAAATGCAACCTAAGCTTGAACAAGTTGAAGGATTTGTAATTAGTAGTGCTCTTCCACTAAACCGAATTTTTAATAAGAAAACAGATGCTGATGAGTTCGTTGAAACTGAGCGCTCAGAATATATTGATATAATAGGGTATTCGTTCGACATTGCATGACTATAATATTTTATTTGGTGATAATTTTTAAAGATAAACTTCTTTCGAATAGCTATTAAACTTTTACTTTTATTATATCTAAAAAGATTAGCTATAAATCTCGGATTCACATGACCGCAAAAGCTTTAGAGAAAGGTGTCAAAAGCGACACCTGGTATTGATTTTGTTTGAGTATTATAACTTTGAGTTGCTGCGCTCAATGAGAGACGCTGATTTTTGTATTAACCGCAAAGAGCAAAGCAGCACTTTAGCAATACCCGACTTGCATCAACTGGTGAAGTAATTTAAAACACTGTACTAATATGACAATGCAGGAAAGAATACCTGCAGAGCTGTTTTGAAAAAATCAACCGCTTAATACCAATCAAAAATACCTGTATTTTTTAAAAAATAAGTATTTTTAAGAGTTTTTTAAGCTTCAAATACTAACATTCTCGATATATAATTTCGATTAAGTTGGATATTTGAGGTTCGCCACCTTGTCGATACAAAAAGTGAACTAAAACACCGCTATTTAGGCCGGAAAAATGAATATAGCTAAGTTATTAAAGTATTCTTTCTTCTTAGGTTTAGCCGCATCAGCGAGCGCTTTACAGCCTATCTTGACAGAGCCATCTTGCACTACCGCTAATAATAGCCCAGGTGATTTTGAGCCTGATTTTTTACTCATAAATAAAAACACGGCTAAATTTTACAAGAGAGCGCTGTCAAAAAATACTAAGTCTTATTGCTAATAGTGCAGAAGATGAGATTTTATCCGAAGTTGAGTTCTCCAAACGGTTCGGCCTTCCTTCGCGCGTTATCAATGAGATTGCTAAAGGTCTTTTTAAACCAACAGCCAAGCAGCTTGATTCAGTGTCTTTATCAACGCGGCATTTTGTTGCCGTAGATGATCAAATTGAACTTGAGCAAGCTCAACAGCTGTTTACAGAGGATCACTTCTCCCACCCCAAACGTCTCTGAGGTTAAGCTAATTGCTTACGAAGTTAAAGATACGAGCTGTTACAGTTTTCCAGCAGTTTAAACCGGGCGTTCAGCACTATGATTAGTGTATGCATAATACAAACAAGTACTACTTCTATTCAGACTTCATTCCAGCATGCTTATCCTGAGAAAAAGGAATAATTTCATCAAGCTTACCGCTCGCTATTTTCTCAGGCCAGTCAGGATTGGCTAACAGCATACGCCCCACCGCCACTAAATCAAACTCATCGTTATGCAATTTTTCTAATAATAGATCAATATTGCTATTATGGGGGTTCGTAGTTTCGCCAAAATAAGTATTAATAAAGTCATTATCTAAACCAACACTGCCAACAGTAATTGTAGGTTTGCCCGATAATTTTTTAACCCAGCCAGCCAGATTTAAATCTGATTGCGGAAATTCGGCTTCATAAAACCTTCGTGTGCTGCAATGGAAGATGTCGACACCAGCGTCGACTAAAGGCGCAAGAAAGTGTTCTAATTCTTCAGGTGTTTTTGCCATTTGAGCTTGGTAATCACCGAGCTTCCATTGTGAAATTCTAAAAGATAGTGGGAAATCTACACCCGCTTCTTTTTTTACTGCTTTTATTACCTCTACTGCAAATTGTACTCGTTGCACTAAGGTTTTTCCGCCATACTGGTCTTCTCGTTGATTGGTTGCATCCCAAAAAAATTGATCGATAAGATAACCATGAGCGGCGTGTAATTCTACACCATCAAAGCCAATTTGTTTTGCGTCTTTGGCGGCAGCAGCATAGGCGCTAATAATATCGGCAATGTCATTTTCCGTAAATACTTTTGGTACCTCGCCATTTTCAACAAAAGGATGAACAATTGGAGAAGGGCCGTAGCCGGGAGTCTCTGGGTGATTGATGTGACAACAATGTTGTGGATTATCGACACCTTGGTTTTGATGATCCTTTTTTTGGCGCACACTGCCGACATGCCATAGTTGTGGAAATATTTTTCCACCTTCTGCATGTACCGCATCAACAACACCTTTCCAGCCGGTTAATGCTTCTTCGCCAAATAGATTAGGCGCGTCAGGGTAGGCGTGTGTGGCTGGGTGGTTGATGCCCGTGCCTTCTGTAATGATAAGAGCTACATTTCCTTTTGCTCGTTCTGCGTAATATTGAGCAGCTTCAGCAGTGGGAATACGGTTTGGAGACATGCTGCGTGTCATGGGTGCCATCACAATGCGGTTTTTCAGCTCTAGATTCAATAGATTGAAAGGGCTGAATAGTGTGTCTTTGGACATCAGTTTGCTCCTGTAGGCGCCTTGCTATTATGACTATAGCAAAATAATGAATTACTTCTTATATTGGCTGATCCTGGCCCATATTATATTAACGGCAAATTAATTTTTTCAAAAATATAATAAGCACTTTAGTTAGGCTACCATGGCGCGAATAAACAAGAAAGGGTTATCGTGGGAAACGTATATGTTAAGCTTTCTAAAAGCTCTTCACTAACAGCGACAAGAGACACCTTGAGCAAAGAAGCAGTTTTGCATAAATATTATCAATTTTTTGTAAGGCGAATTAATGATGGTTTAAATGAGCGCGATATCTAAATAAAAATGAAGCATATTGGTAAAAGGTTGATAGAAAACAGTCTCTACGCACAATTGCTTAGCTTTGCTTATGTAGTTTGCAATACCGGGCAATGCCTTGCATGCCGTTGTTATAATAGCGCTCCAGGAATTAATGACAAAACACAACCAGCGACATGCAATATTGAAACTAGTAAATTAAAGAAATAAAAAGCTTCACCTCCAAACGAATATTGGAAGTGAAGTTGATTTCTGAGCTTAAATTTAAGCATTAAATTGAAGAATTTGACGCACTGCTAGCAACCATGGGGTCGTCATCTAAGCCATCGCCATTATTTTGTTGATCAAACAATCCATGACCACTGGTCGATACTCCTATCGATTTTCTATCACTTACATCTATGCCACCATATTCAGGATCCATTTGCTTGTGAATTTCTTTAATCTTAATATCAACTGCTTTTGCCCGCTTAGCTAATTTCTCCATTCTTATTATGAGCTCTGCTTGTGTCTTATAAACCTCTATAGGGAGCTTAAGGCAATCCGGCCCAGTAGTCTTAGTATCAGAATTATGAGGGAATTTATAACGTCGTTGAGTATACTGATTCATTGCTTTTTCGATTTCCTGTTTCTCCCTGCAAATCTTGCCTAGCTCTTCAGAAATCTCAACAAACCCACTCAGCAGCGGTATGACTTTTTCGCACCTCGACTTAATTAGATTCATCATGACTGTAACTGAACTAATTGTTTGCTGCATATCACTCAGCTCATTGTCTACAACCGCATAGTTACAAGGTATCGCTGCGAGCTGTGCAGAAACTTGTTTTAATTTTTCCAAAACCTTAACCTGATTCTTAGCTTCCATAATGTCGATACATTCACCAAGAAGATCGCATTGCTGCTTGATCAAATGGCTAATATATAACTTGCGGAAAAATGGCCCATATAGTATATCCTGAGCACCTGGGTTGGCTGGTAATTCCACAGATGGCAATGTAATCGATTCCAGCCTAGCCTTGAACGCTTCAAATAATTCCTTACTGTCGCCAAGTTTTTTCAACGACACTTCATCAATTTTGCCTTTAAACCTATGAACAAATGTTTTATATTCAACTGCAATACCTCTGTAGTCCATAGCATCCTTGAAACTTTTATTCAGTTCCCTCGTCTTGCTTAGCTGATCTTTAGCTTCCTGGTAACATTCATCAATCTCAGCAAGTAATGAATCAAACTTTTTCTTTACTGTATGCCCTTTCTGCTCTTGCGCTTGTTGACTTAGCGTTAAATCAGAGTTTCTTATCGGGTCCAACATAACAGTAATTTCAGTCATAATATCTTCCTGACGCTTTATTTCATCGTCTATATCGCTTTCAAGCTTCTTTATTTCAGCATTTGATCTCATAAACAAACCCCTTCCGTTATTAATAGCAGCATTTATTGTTGCCTCCCGCAGCTTAACGGAATAATCTTAAAATAAAGTTACAGCCTCATTAACTTACCATTAAAGAGTTGCTTTCTAGTAGTATTTAAATAAATCACCTATTTTTTTCGCGGTGCTATAGCCGTTAAACTGCCCCCTTAAATGCTATACCAGTTGTCGCTTTCGACATCTTTAATGACAATGGGAAAGGGTGTCAAAGGCGACAATCAGTATGATTGATTTAACCTATTCCTAATTCACTACCGGTATCTTCATCATCGCTCTCACTCCATTCATCACTTGAAGAATAGCTATTAACTTGAGAATTAATGCTATGCTTTAAGAGTTCGTCAGTTTTTAAAGTGATGCAGCTTGGGCGACCTTTGTTGATAGCAAGGCCAAAGTTGTCTTTGCTTGCAAAGAAGGGGCTGCTGATTAACCCGCTGAGTATTTTCTGGAGAGAGCTCGGATTAAGTTTGTGAGTTTTCCCTGTGAAGAATATAGCAATCCAACCAGAGTGTTTATTGTGAGTCGGCTTGCCACAGTTATGCCCGCATTTTTTTAATTCGCTAATAATTTTATCTACTAATTCTTTTGCTTGTACAGGGGTGTTTGCTGCTAGGGCTTTATTTTCTTTTACAATATCCTTGGCTTGCTTTTTAAATATAGTATGATGATTAATAGTTTTTTTCTTTGCTTTTGCTTTCTCGATTAGTGTGAGTAGTCGCCTTTCACTGAGCACAAGGTATGTTTTTTTAGTTTCACCTCCACTTGTATATTCAAGACGTTTAATGCATTTTCCTAGAATTTTAGTGTCTATGTTGGGGAAAATTTTTTGGCAGCAGTCAATGAGTGTGTCTGTGTCTGCAGTTTCTTCTTGATCTTTGGTAGGGTCAGTAATTAAAAGCTCTAAGATTCCTTTTGTTGATTGAAAGGCAAGGAAGCCACAGTTTTGCGCTTGTGTGATAATAGGTTGTAAGTTTTTTGGAAGTGCCCTTACATCAATGGGTTTTCGGATATGAGCTTGCTTTTTTTCTTCTTGATCCATTTTTTTGGACTTTTTGTCTACTTTATCGATTAATTGTAGCAGCTCTTGGCGTTTAAATATGAACTGTAGTCCTATCTCTGCTTGAGCGTGCTCTTGCTCCGTGCAAATGCTTAGTATATCCTTTTTTCTTAAGGTCGGGAGCTCTTTTTGAAAACACTTGATTAATTTGTCGCGGATTGAGTCGGTTTCACTGTATGCGTCGATTCCTATATCTGAGTCAGTGTCGCTATCTGAGTCGGATTGTGAAAACTGTATTATTGAATAAATATGAGAGAATCTAAATATAATTTTATCATTATCTACTTCGGTAACTAAGCCTGCTGTATCAATTCTTGCTCTTATGTTATTTAATATATTTTCCGGGGTGCGTCGCATAAGCTCTCTCCTATATTTTAATATGTTAGCTTTGTTCTATTTGTTTGGTGAAGAATAGCATTTTTATATTAAGTAAATATTAAATACAGGTACTATGCGTAGGTGTTTAGTGATCTTGTATCAGGCCAGATCGGCAAAGATTGAAAGTGGTCTAGCTATTGAACATGTCTGAGCTGATCCACTATTTTTTACTGAAATCGTCTGTTTTGTAATTAATGCCGACGTCAGCACCTAAGGCTAATACTTTAGCCTGAGTATCTGTGCCAGTGGCTGCTTCAACTGCAATTGCAGCTTGGTTATCAATTGGTTATAGGCAGTTAATGCTTCTGAGGGGTTGCAAACCCCTGCCAAACCTTGAGTTCACACGAAGCATGGTCTTATTGGCATCAACAGCTTGTAGGCACTACCCTTTTTTACACTTGTGGGTGGTGGTGTAGGTAAGCGCCAAATATTGTTTGGCAATCTTCGTGGTATTGTTGAGTGAATAGAATATGTGTGTGCCAGACAATGTCAACTGCCTGGGAGGGTAGGAGTTTGTTGGCGCCTTCGTCTAGCGCATTCGCTTCTAAGATTGCTTGTAAGAAGGCTCTATAAGCATCAATGGCTTGATCTGTTTCTTGTTCTGGCCATTGGTAGCCGCCATGCTCATAAGACGCCATTAATTTTTTTTTAACCTGCGTTAAGTCTATAGCCTGTATTTTTGCAATATTTTTTAGCATGCTTTAGCTGCAATCCATGGCCAGCAGGAAGCTGAGTTTTTGGCAAAAGCGGCTTTGTGATGAAAGCTTAGGTATTGCTCAATCAATAGTCTGTTTTGGTTCATTATGTCACCTACTTATAAAAAAATTGTACCGTTTTACACGGTAGATGCTATGTTGGGATTATCCTCTAAGGCGTTTATCTCTTCAAGCGCATTCAATAAATTTTCTGCATTTCCTGTTAGTGCTTGCTTATCTACTTCATCTTCTAACAGTCGTCCATGTAAGTGATAGATGTCCACTACCGTTTGTGTGCTATCCCATCGTTCAGCATAAGCAGGTTGAAAAAAACCAAGCTTTTGGGGAACTGTTAGTACGCAGTCGCGTATTTTGCCGGGAAGCCCTCGAATTTCTAAGTTTTCTCCTGTTTTTAAGAATTTGAGTTCGCTTGCTATTATTATGGCAGAGGAACAGACTAAGAGTACATTTAGCCAACTTTCTTCAAATGGAATGTTTGTATTAAATCGCTCTATTAGTGCAGCATCATCTGCAGCAAGATTCACATAAATTGCAAAAGGGCAGGCAATATAGTTTAGTAAATCTATTAATACTCGCATCATTTTAAAAAGGGTGTAGTGGAAATCCTTTATTTTGGATTTTGCTTTTTGTATTGGCTCTACATATTTATCAGTTGCGCATTCAAGCATTTTTATCGAGAGTGTTGGTAGTAAGATGATGGCGCAAACTGTTATAAACGTTAAGTAGAAGAATTGTGTTACATCAATGATATTTTTATTGTTAGAGTCTTTGTGAATTAACTGGCTAAGATGACAGGAGTAGGAGCCATTAAATGAAAACCAGGTTTGTACACCATATGCATTAGGTAGCTCTGATGCAAGGGTCATTATAGAAAAGATAGTTATTAGTGGGCTGGGGTAATTTCGTGCTTCTAACCCGCCTTTTTGGAGAGCTTGGGTGGCACGACAAGTTGTTTTTGGGTATAGATTGTAAGGTGAAAGCACGCCTAGCATACCACCAGTAGTAAGTGTTAGCGCAATGGGAAAAGATGCATGGGATCCAATGGATAGAAGCTCCATGAGTTTTAGTAGCTGCAGCTTTCCCGCACCTTCTACCCCGGATAGTAAAACACTTGCATAATATGGCCGTCGGATGCTAACAAGTGTAGCAAAGGTTGAAAATCCTAAGGCAACCATTAGCGAGTTTAGTCGCATAGATTTGCTGGGAATACTATGTGGCGCCACAATGCCAAACATCTCATAAATTACTGGAAGTCTGCTGGCGATAGCGCCAAAGTTGTTGAAAAACAATTGAGCGCGACTAATGGTAAAGCGTGATGAAGACATCTTTATCATAGGGCGTAGTTGAGTAATCAATTGCTTCGGTGTTAATAGTAGATCTTGCGAGCCGTCACCATATGAAATTGAAAAATAGAGTTCCCCATTCCGTGTAATCCGATTTATTGTAATAGTATTTCTAGTATTAATTGATGGGGATTCTGATGGTTTTTTCATAATATCGAAATACCTGCCGTTATCGCTTTTCCCGAAGCTTTGGTTTGCAAATGGATCTGCGCTATTACTCCTTTGTGTTTTGCCTTTTCAGGCTTGTAATTCAAATAATTTTACCGAACAATAATTAAGAATTTATTAAATAATATATTTTTTTTCCATTTTATTATTCTGTTTTGGGTAAAGCTGAGCGTTGGTTAGCCAGGGTAGGTAAGGGGTGGTGTTGGCGTGTGTTGAAGTGGCATGGTGAAAGCATTCTAGAGAGCTTTGTATTAACAAACTCACGATCAGCTAATGGGTCTCTAAAGCAGACCGCGCCAAACCTCTTAGCAAACCAATCTAGCAGGGAATTTTGTCAAGGGAAATAGGCGCCTAAAATACCTCTTATCTCTCTAACCTTTAACATAAGCACTCCTTGTTTTTGGTTTTCGCATTCCAATATCAAGGTTGAAGTAAACTTTTTTTGGATCAGTCTGACTCATTACAATAAAGACGACTTAACTTATGGAGAGTTCTCCCATCCAGATTGAACGTTATTTTCAGATCTATCACAGAGCTCTGCCGCTAATTCTGATTTTATATCGCTAAGTGTTATTTTAAGGTTCGCGAGTGACATTTGCTCAAGATTATCAATAGGGTTTTGCTGATTCTGATTAAAGTTACAAATATCCTCTTTTAGAGATGAGCTCAACATACTAAATTCTTTTATCGGGCCGGCTACGCACGTAGAGTAGTAGCAAATACTAGCTCCCGCGAGACTGAAAAAAACAAGAAAGATAAAGGTATTTTTCAGCCATAAATCATCATAACCTCTTGGAATTTCCAAACAGCTAGTGTCTACAGAGCCATCTTCACAACGAAAAATACGACTTAACTGACTAGCAATGCTCAAACCTCCCAAGTAGTCGTAGAGGTCGCTATAAATTGCCTGACAGGTTTTATTTGTGTCACAATCCGTTTTTTCTTCCTTCCATTGGTTATCAAGAGCTTTGCTGAGGTAGACTTGATTTAAACCTTTGTATAACTCCCATGCAGCAGCCGAAAAGGAAAGCATAAAGGCAGCAACTTTAGCCGCTCTTTTTATACATTTCTTTTTGCTGGCTTCACGATCAATTCTTTTTAAAAAACCACTTAACTGTTCTATTTTTTCGGCATGATCAACGCTTGCGTCACCAACATAATTGACAACCTCTATAGTACCATGTGGATGTATTTGAGGATGTTGAGAGTTTGATACTAGCGGGCGTTCTGCTTGACTAAATGAGCTATATCTCATGACCTTTCTCTTCCCATTGCTATTTAAATTAATAAAGGTGAATCCTATCAAAACAAACTTAAGCTAATCCTATATGCAAATATAAATACCAAGTTACTCTCTCAAGGGAATCATTTATTGTAGAATAAATGATATTCTTCGTAAAAAATAGAGTGAAACAGCCCTGCAAAAACATCCTTTTTGCTCACCAAACTGAAATCTCTTAATGTTATTTTAATACGCCGAATGAAGGTGGGCTGCCAAATTAGTATGGCAGGCAAAGGTCGTTGTTTAGATAACATTTTTATTGAACGGCTTTGGCGTAGCTTCAAACAAGAGGAATTCTATTTGAATAGGTGCTTTGCGGTAGGTGCTTGGGTGCTTCGGGTGCTTTGCCATGCTGTTACTTTTGACTTTCTCATTTTCGAGGTGCTTTGCTGGATGGACCTAAATAGTGTTGGAATGTAAATTGTTGTTGTAGAAAGCGTATTTGGTTTGAGAGGCTGGGGTCAAAAGAGGCGTTTTTGCCGCTTAGGCTATTGATGGTAATCTGAATTGTGTTAACGCATTCTTACCCCTCAAAAACAGCATGAAATATAGCATTGTAAGTATCAACGTATTAGCATAATCTCATTTGCGTGGAAGTGTCAGCAAGATAAAGTGCGATATTGTAGATAGGGTGTATGATGAGAGTACTGAGATTTGTAGTTCGTAGCGTAATCCTTCTTATTATCAGTTTTAATGTGTCCGCATGGAGCTGTTATAGGCATATTTACAACCATTCCAGCGCCAGCTGGAAATTTACAGCAAGCCCTCAGAATGGAAGCATTTATTTTTTAGGTACGTCCTGTTCAGCCAATGGTCCTTGTACAATATCAGCTGGGCAAACAGTAGAGCTCCAGTATACGGAAAGCAGTCTAGATATTTCTGGCCTAATGCATATTACAGACAGTAACGGTAAACAGCATGCTTTTGGCTATGATAATGGTGATATTATTCATAAATGCCCCTACATCATTCATGACGACAGGCCTGATACACCGCCAGTTAGTTTAAATGCTAGCGCCAGTGGTGATTATTCAATATCTCCAGGTGGGAACGACTGGAGCTATTAACAAGAAAAAATCAGCTAAGGTTATATTTGGCTGCAGATATTGGTTTATTTTCAAGAAAAGTTGTCGACTGGTCAATAGATAAAAATATGAAAGCGGGATTAGTCAATGATGCCTTGCGTATGGCAATATGGAAACGTAAACCTAAGCATGACTTGCTTTGGCATACGGACAGGGGAAGTCGGTATGCTTCTGACAGCCATCGAATAATATTCTACCTGGGAGGGATCCGAAGCGGTCATAACGACACCGACTCGAAATCGGTTGGGGCTTTACGGTCCAGTAGGTTTGAATCCCACCACTCCCTCCGCCATTTTAGGCTGCTGGTGCGGTTCTTAGTTGATTAAATTCGTATTCGGTTTGACAAATTTTCGCTTGTGTATTTGTCATTGGGTTTATGGTCCATTTTTTATTTTTTACGCGGTTATAAACGGAGAAGAGACCACACTCTGCTGCAAGGGTAGAGCTTGTTGCAACAGCTGCAGTTCCGGCGATAGTTAGTTTAGCAGCAATTCCAGCTAAGATTGGTATTGCAAGTATTCCTCCACTAAGTATAGTGCCAACCACAACCGCTATAGTAAGTGCTGCGAAGAGGATAATTTTGCGTTTATGTCCACGGTGTTTATTTGAAGAGGTTTTTAACGCCTTTAATTCTTTTGAATAATGGTTTGTTAGTTGTTGAGTATCTGGGCCTAAATTTTTAGCTATCTGTATAGCTGCTTTGTTAGCTGCTTCTATAGCTTTATTTACACCTGCTTTCCCAGGACGTATTTTGCCAATAGCCTTTAATTTGCTTGCAACATAAACTATACAGTCTACGTTGTGTTTATCTTTTTCAGAGATTGGGAGTCGTTCTACTATTCTTTTCAGCCAGCCAAAATTAGCATTATCACTTAAGACATCTAGCATTAATTGTTTTAAGCAAAAATAAATCCTCTTTTTCTCTTCGTCTAGTAGTTGGTTAGGCTGCTTTGCGCTAGAGAAAATTTCATTAAATGCAGATCTTTCGTCAGAGATTATGTCAATTTCCACAAAATCTCTAGATAACACCCAAAAAGGACGTGGGAATTCGTCACAGATCTCAAGTGCTTTAAGGTACTCAGTAAGAAATTTTTTGTTATTAATAAGTTGATTAAAAAGTTTGGGTTTTGCAGATTTTAGGGCTTTAATTATCGGTAAAAATGGTTTTTGACGAGGTCGATCGTAATGGTAGGGGGCATAAATTATGTTCGGCAAGTTCTGTTTTAGAAAGCAATACAGTTGATTATAGTTCACCTTGGAAAGTAATGTCTTAAGCGTCTCAATCTGAGCATTTTTACGTTCTTCTTGGGCTGGCGTATGCAAGGATGCAAGAATAATGAGTGGGAGGAGGTTGTCGTTAGGTTTATTGTCATTTAGATCGTTTACTAATTTCCCTTGAAATATATTTGTATTGCCTATGCTCATTAGGATTGAAACTGTTTTGCTGTCGAAATTGGTAATTGCTTGGCGCAATATGCTTCCCTTGGCTTTTTCACTGTACTGTTTGGAAGAGAGGTATTGCGTTAGCTCGTCAATAAATAAATTCTTAGCATATTTTTCGTTAAGATGATTGGCGATGCAGCGACTCAATCTATAATTTCCATATTTAAAGCCTAGTTGTACAGCCATCTTTATGAGTTTTTTTTCAAGGTAAGTAGGTAGTGGTGATTGTTTTCCTACGGGGAAAAAACATGAGAGTCCGTCTTTGATTAGTTGATTATTTTTATAATCCTTGGTAAGTCTGTGAAGCAAACCGTAGTAAATCAAAGGGAATTTCTTATCATTCGTAAGCTCCAAAAACAACTTTGGTGATTTATTTTTAATTTCATTAAAAATAATATTAATGCTTTTCCAACGAATATTTTTGCTGCGCACTTCGTCTTTAAGAAATATTCTTAACTCTTGTACATCTAAATGTGGCAATAAATTTTCAATGCTTTCTTTAATCTTATCCGCGGGTAGGGAGAGTAAAAGTGAAAAAGCCGTTTTATTGTAGGAGGGGAGTTTAGTGAATAGTAATGTTGGCTTATGATGTATTAGAATCTCTATGAGTTTAATCTTACCGTTTTCTATTGCATGTTCAAGGTAACTTTCCCATTCAAGAGCGGCTCCGCTTGCGGGAGTACCTAGCTTAATAAATGTCTTAACCATAGATAAATTATTGTTTTCGACGGCGAGACCTAAAAGTAGTTTGGTTATTTCACTTTTAACATCAGGGTGAAAACTAAGTCTACGTTTTAAGGATGTTAATTTGACGCAGAGTTTATATAGCTCGTATTTAAATTTTTGGCAGTTAGAGCTT
This sequence comes from Gammaproteobacteria bacterium, assembly GCA_030425685.1. GTDB lineage: Bacteria > Pseudomonadota > Gammaproteobacteria > Coxiellales > Coxiellaceae > JAUIAD01. Next base: position 74,587 of record JAUIAD010000004.1, read on the forward strand.
ATATTGGAAAGAATCATTTTCATTGATAATATATCGCCTATCTCAATAGCGACATCCACAGCTGTTTCATGGTAAGAGTTTTTTAGTGTGATATCTGCACCTGCGTCACAAAGGGCAGCGATGGCTAGGTGGTTTTTATATTTTACAGAATAGTGAAGAGGGCTCCATTTATAAGGGCTTATATCATTAGTATTAATATCTACTTTATTATTTTTTTCAAGGATCGAGGCTAAAAAAGATGTTTCCATATTGTAGACTGATGACCAGTACACCGCTCTAGCTAGCTCTTTATTAGGAACGTTGCCTTTTTTTAATATCGCGTTAAATAGTTCTTCGTTATTTGATTCAATAATTAGTCTTAAAGTGTCTTTTTTGTGTGCGCAGACAAGTGCGCCATTGTTCAAAAATTTTAAAGCAGCTTGGGTATCATTTTTTTTAATGGCGAAATATAAGGCTTGGTTGCGACTTTCCTGAAAATTTAGTGCTAGTTGATTAGCGAGACATTTATCAGTCTTCTTCTCCTTAAGTAGTAAATATCTTGCTTCACTTCCTTCTTTTCTTCCTATTTCTTTTTCTATGATTTTTACAGCTAGATTATATTTCTGCCTCTTTATGGCCAAACCTAAGGCTAATGTTTTATTGGGTTCTTCTTTGGCAAAATCGGCTTTGGCGCCAAGCTCTAGTAAGGTATTGGCTTCTTCATATTGTTTTTTATCTATAGCAATGAGTAAATATTGATTTAGCGCTCTTTGGTATGGCTTGAGTTGGTGCCCGTAGCGGAGGCTTATGCGTTCGACCATTGTGATAAAATCGCTGACCGGCATTGTGTAACCGGAGTTGTTTAAGACGTAAAAGAATGCTCTATAGATATAGGATAAGTAGAGTCCAAATTGATTGTTGGGTCCAATGTAGTCGACATTGGTAATGCTTTGACGTATTTCCTTGAGGCAGCTTAGCGATAAATTTTCAGGGTGAGTGCATTTAAAAATATTTACATAGGTTTGATAAGGGTCTGATCTGTAATAAATTTGATTGCTAAATTCGTAGGTAATAATCTCTTGCCAATTTTTTTTAATAATCTCATCAAAGAATAGTTGACTGCTCTCGTAGCTCAGTGAGGATGCTATACCAGACATCCATCTAAGATTTTTTTTTATATAGTTTATTGTATCGTAACTAAGGTTTTTGTAATCTTTGCGATCTAAATCTAAAAAATTCAACAGCCTTTCGCAAACAGGGTCTTTCCTTTTTTTTTCTATAGCATGGTGATAATCATATTGTTGTCTTTTCTTATAATAATAGTATGGTTGACTTGAGCTTGAATAGATGCTGATCGGTATTTCATAACCTTCTGGATATTTTTTGTTATTTTCTTGGCATAATGCTTTTAATCGACGACGCATATCACTTTGTCGTATTAACGTTAAAAATCTTGCTCTTAAAGATCGTATTCCCGCTTCTTCAAAAACAACTAAAGAACATCTTCCATCCATTTTCCATTTTGCTCTGATAAGGCACTCGTTATGATCATCCAGCCTTTTTTCTTCTGAAGACGCTTGTACTTTGAGAAGGTGTTTTTTAAAGCTTGGTATACAATTAAAAAAGAAACCTTCCTCCTTTCTTAATGAGTAGTTTAGATTAGCAACATGCCTGCTACGTGCATAGTAACCTCGATCATAGGTTGATTGATCATAGGTAGAAATAGAGTGAACTTTTGCATACTCTTGGGCTAATCCTGCTTCCTTATCTTCCTTACCGATATCGCAAGGGATTCGTAAACCTGAAAGCAGACTATGTCGAAGTTTTGTGCCCCATCGGATTCCATTTTTAATTACATAGCGTCCAAAAGGAGGTGGTAGTAGGTTTGCTTGTGGATCAGCAAAAGTAAAAGACTGTGGTTTAGAAAAGCCTTCGTTATTCGCAAACATCCTATCTTTACGGATTTCATGCACTCCCATTGCATTGTATCTAAAGGTTGAATCTTTTTTATCTTTACATCGCTTTCCTGTTCTGTATAGCCACTCTTTGCCTTTTATATTATGCGGGTTGGTGATACTGTAAAGAGTCTCCCGCCATGAGTTACTCCGTGGTTCACTTAAATCTTCGGATACAGCACATGGGTACACTGTTTTAAAGAACATGGCTGAATTTAAATTATATGCTCTCATGTGCTCGTCCTCAAAAGCAGTAATTATATTTGACCTGTTGTAATTAGCTTGGATTCACCGCTGGTAAGGCCGTACCTTCTTGTTGTGCTATCGCATGTTGCCTTTCAATATCACAAGCTCTAAATAAGCCCGCTTCATTTTCATAATTTGTTTGAGATGAGGGTTTGATGCTTTCTAAGCTTGGCATATCAAATATATTGGCGACCAAACTCCATGCGTCATTATGGATGCGTAAGTATTCTATGTTAGGAATATATTTTAAGTTGTGAGGATGATGTATGTTTCCTCCAGAGTGATTCCTATATTGTTTTGATGTATTCCGTAGTGCGGGAATTTTAAAGCTAAGAGATGCCTTCAATATTTTATGTTGCTGCTTTTGCAATGCTATTTGACACCTTTTGCCTTGTTGTTTGTTCTCAAAAATTACTTGTACAAATTTCGTTCCGCGCTGTAGTGCTTTACATGGGAATGATGGTCTCTCATTTAGCTCTGTTGTTGGTGTTTTTATTGATTTTGAAGTTTTGCCATCTTGTTCATTTTTATGCTCCTCACTTGATTGATTAGATCGGTTATGGTGCTGCAATTTATTGTTATCTTTTATTGCAGAGTGAGGGCCAATTGCGCGATGTGAATTTTGTTTGTCAGTTCGATCTTGGCGGATTGTATTAAATAGTGTCATTTCTAGCAATGTATTTTTGCTTCGTTGGCGCATTGTAACCTCGTATATATTGTTATATTGTCTAACTCCAGGTGTGTATTTTGTGTTCCCTTTATTTACATAAACATTATCATATAAATATTAAAATAATATTAAATTCAGGTGATATTCTCATATGATGGTTTTTAGGCTGCTACAGTTTGAGAAGCTGGTTAGAGTGAATGCTGTTGTGTAAATTCTAAAATTGCACATTAAATCAGAAGAATATGCTAAAATGCATGGGAGGATTGAATGGTGTATTAGGTACGATCAAAAATCACCATACCTTGGCGATTGTCACAACAGGTTCAGGTAAGACCACGACCGTATGTAATATCATCGAATGTGCGAAACAAAACAAAATGGTTGTATTTTATCAAATAAAAGGGCGCAGCATGCTGTGCCCTTTCTAGTTTTTTACTAGAATCCTTTAGCTTTCAATTCAGGCATAACCTTTGCAATTCCTCGAATACCTAGATCAAGGGCAAGACCTGATGCTTCGTAAGGTGTTTCAATATCCCTGTCAAAATAAGTGTTTTCACTACCATCCAATATAATTTTTTCTAAAGCGCTGGCATACTGGTAGCATGTTGGTCTTTCTTCTGGGTCGCTAACGCCATAATAAATAAATGCAGCAATTTCAGCGCGCGCCCAATCACCAAAGGTAACACCGGGTCTAAAATCACGTTTCATAAAAGGACGATAAGCAGGGTTACATGGATCAATAAAGGTAGTGTCTTTGGATAAGCTTGTTGTTTTGGTTGAGGTCATCATATCCCAACCATTGTACTCTTCATTGTTGCTGTCAGAGATCATGGTAGTCATAGCGTTCTTAGTCTTTTCATTTTACTGTTTGTGCCACCTTTAGAATATTTATCAACATCCAATCCCAGTCCGACTGCGCTTGTGAGAGCGCCGACTCCACAAAGAGTAGAGCTGTACGTAGCTAAGCTGACCGATGATTTAATGGCTGCTGGTGCTTTGTTGATCTGAGCCAATGAGTCAGTGTTTACTCCTTTACCTCTCCATCAGAATAAGTTTTATTTAAACGATTGTCAGCTGCTAGCCAGAGTAAAGACTTAGCAAGCGCCTATCTTTAGAGTGAAATTGTAATGAGATAACAAAAACTCACAGAATTAAAGCCACAAGTGTGGCTTGGGCTGATGCAAGGAATTCACGCAAATGCTGCCTGCGCACATTGCCGTTTATGTGATATTCATCCCTTTGCGAATGGTAATGGTCAAAGCTCGATTATAGGCCGCGCGATCTATAGTAAGCCACGATTAAGCCAAAGGGATTTTTGTAGCAGTGAAGAGAGGTTGCCGATGCCGCAGCAATAGTTTGTAACACAATGCTGGTCGGTTTTATCGATATCTCTAGATGTAAGATAAATTTTTACGAGCAGCTAACTGGACAGCTTGCGCCTTTAAAAGATAGGGTTACTTTCCACTATTTGAGAGTGGGGGTTTGGGTTTAAATTTTATTTGCTCTAGTCAAAATAGCGCTCCCACATCGATAGCAGCATTTCTTGCTCTTCGTCGGTCATTTTTTTAAACCAGTTTCTGGCAACGCGCACAACGTGCTCGTTATTTAGTTCAACGACTTTTTTTCCCTTTGATAATAATGATACTTCAACAATTCGCTTGTCAGTTTTCCGTTTTGCTTTTTTTACGTATTTGTTTCTTACCAGTCGGTCTACCATCTGGGTGATATTGGCTTTAGAAAAATGCATCGTCTCTGCCAATTGGCTCATGGTGCAAGGTTCGCTGTCGCCTATAGCCAGCACAATTTGCAATTGTGCTGTGCTAATATTGCCGGCTAGTTTTAAAAACTCACGTTCCGATTCCAGTGTGACTTCGCGCATTTTAGCATTGCACTGTAGGAAGCGGTTCACTCGTTCGTCTAGTTTGTCGTTTTCATTTTGTGAGTCATTCACGGTTACGTTCCTTCTAATTAAAATGGAGTCCCTAGGTTATCATCGGTTTTAACTTCAAAAATACCGAGTAGTTCACCATCGGCCACTTTTTCAATTTTCTCATGGCGCTGTTGGTTTTTATCATCTTTGCCTGCTTTGGCCCTGGCGATGTAGCGGAGCAGGTTGTCCTGTTCTTCTTTGTCATCCGCCCAGGTGATACCAACGCTAATAACCTCATTTGGGTTGTTGAGATTGGTGCCGTTGATGACGCGAACGGGAATGGGGAAGTGTTGCTGGTAGGTTTGCCCGCCACTTTTTACTTCTTCGCATGTTTCTTTGCTAGGGTACCAGGACTTATAAAAGTCTTCAAAGTTTTTATCATCATGTAACTCTCGGCGAAGCACAGAGATGGTGAATGGTTTGCTTTTGCAGGCGCCTTTTTGAAAGAGTTCAGCAAGGATTGCTTGCTTTTTTTCAGCTTGTAGAGTGTCAAACAGCTCTTGTGCTTGTTCGAAATCCTTTTCGTTAAAATGGGTCCAGAATGTGGGTTTTTCGTTATTCATTGTTTTGTGCTCATTGTTGTTTTCAATATGATAAGAATTATAATTTGGTTAATTAAATTAATCAACAAATTAAGTTAATTAACTATATTGTTAAAAATATCTATTTTATCAGCATGTTGAAATTCAATATATGGAGGATCTGTGTTTTCACCATGATTTTTGATGCTAATTCTGTTTTGCTCTTACTTAACGTATACAAAAAAATAAGCTTCAATACACATTTTTTGGTTCAAATATAGAGCAGTAAATTCTTTGCTATATTTGCAAAGAGAGCTGTAAGTTGCTCTGTTTTTGTATTTTAAGCGCGAGCTTTTCAAGGTGGGATATCATGGGTAAAGGATGGGTTCAGGGGCCGGATGGCAAACTGGTGAGAGCGGGTGATCAGCAGGCATATTCAGCGTCTGTTTTTCAAGCAGTGGATGCGTATATTTCTGGTGAGCTTCGTAAAGCAACTAACGAGCTCAGCGCAGTGTTGCGTTCAGACCAACGCCGAACAGTAAGGCTAGGAAAAATAGCCACGGTAGCTTATAACATCACGATTTCTTTATTAAAAACGATTCCCTTTGTTGGTGGTTATGTCGGCTTAATTAATAAAGTTCTTATGAATCCATTGGGGGGCGCCTATGAGGTGCTAAGAGCTGAATACGGTGGAGGCTATGGTGATGGAGCGCCAGGTGGTTGGACTGTTTTTGGTGGTGCTAGTAATAGTGTTATGTCGCCTTTAACGGTTGATCCAGATAAAAGTGATTTGGGTTTAGGTGGATTGAACTTGGGGAATGGAGGGGCGCCAACCTTATTTCAGACCAATCAAAGATATAAATTTGAGCAGGCTGAAATTGAAATAGCAAATCAACTCCCAAGAATTGGTAGTGTCACGGACCTTTTTCAAAATAAAAGTTCCCCGCAAGCAAGTCAGGCGAAGTTAGCTATTTCTGAGTTGAATGCAGAAGCATTGTCGAGATTGCACGCGGTTTATAAGGAGGATCCCTTGTGGTTTAAGCTTCATGCGATAGGTGCGGCTGTCGTCGCTGATGTTTCAGGACGTGACGGTGTAAGAGATTTAAATGCTGACCTATTTAATAGGGATGATCAAAATTGGATGTCTGCAAGCGAGATAAGTAGTCGTATTCAACAGAATCTTATGCATTCATCAATGGACTCGAATATGGTGGAGGCTATTTCTGTATTTAAAAGGAAGCCACCTAGCAATCTAGACGAGAGGTCTAGGGTGTTAACGAATCTTCAATATCGTCGTGCAGAAATCGTCAAGGCAAAGTATGTTGCTTATCGTGAAGATTTAACTAAAGAAAGTATTTTTAGTACGATTACAGGTAAGTATATCCGTGGAATTTGTAAGAGGTTTGGCTACAATCTTCCAGGTCCATCGGATTGGGCAGCTCGTGTAATGAATAATGACTTAGGTCAGGAGACAAGAAATTTTGCCTCTAAATTTATTTCAGCTTGGGGGTTGATTCATGAATTGATAGCAGCTTACTTTGGCAGTGGTAGGATATCGGCATTGCCTCTGACAATGAGCAACCTTAAAGCGGCTTATTATGCGTTGCAAGATTGTGCAGCGTCTGCTGCTGCATTTATAGCGAAGGATGGTGGGCGTTCAGATTTGTGGTATGATTGGTTCAGTGGGACCCTTGCGCAACTTCCCGACTGGAGAGTCTTTCTTACGCTTCTTAACAAATATAACAGTGAATTTTCAGGTGATCTTAATGAAATAGCAGGAGTGGTTCAAGAGCCACGTGCACTAACTGAATTTTCTGGCTATGGTGGTCTTAGCTTCAAGAGGGGGGTTGGTAATGTATTCGGAAGGCATTACAAAGCTAACTATGGAGGATATGGTTCTGCAGAGGCTTTTGAGGATTATTATCAAGCGCCAGCTGGAAGCTTTGCATCAACAGTGCCTGGCGTGAGTGCCGCATTTAAGCCTAAAGGTAGTGAAAAGTATATGGGTATTGCTTCTAGCATTCGGGGGCGGTGGAGTACCTATAAAGAAAGTTTTAAAGCATTAAGTCTTTATGCAAACGCAGAGACACCTGCCGTTCAAGCTGTCGTGCGATTTTGTCAGGAGTTGCATCCACTAATCAGTGAACTTATGCTAAAAACAGACTTAAAACACACCAGTATTGCTGCCCCAATGGCAAGCGCAAATGTGCTTCAACGGTTTAATATGGCTTCTGCTCATGCAGCTTTTCCTCAACGGCAGACGTTTGTTCCCCCCTCTCCCCAAAAAATAGATGGTTACACAGTAGTTAAATATCATACAGGACTACAGCAAGGTACCCTTGCCGATGGGCGAAGAGAGATTGGTGGGTACGGTGTCTTTTTCGATCCAAGCGCAAAAAATTTTGTATTAGCCAAATAAACCACAAGCTATTAGGGCATTTTGGCAATTGTAAGGTTTGAGTTATTAAGCTGTGATATCATTTATTGAGTTCATTAGTGAAGAGAAGGGCGCTGCAAATGGAGTATTTTTCACCACTGCTAACGGATCTAAGCGACTTTACCATGGCGCAGGGCTTATGGAAGTCGGGCATCCACGAATCGGACGCTGTTTTTTACCTTACTTTTTCAAGAACACTTTCTGATTGTCCCTACATTATCGCTTGTGGTTTGTATCACGTTATTCGCTATTTGCAGGAATTTCATTATAGTCAGGGAACAGTGGGTTATTTGGATGAAATGGTTGATAGTCAAGGTGAGCCATATTTCGATAAAGAATTTTTGCGCTATTTAGATAATTTACGTCATACTTGCAGCGTTGATGCTGTTCCAGAAGGGACATTGGTTTTTCCAGGCGAACCTGTCATTAAAATCAGTGGCCCTTTGCTGCAATGCCAAATGCTTAAATTTCAGGTGACCAGTTATATTAATTTTGCCTCTTTGGTAGCAACACAATCTTCTTTAATTTGTAGGGCAGCAGAGGATGATGAAGTCATAGGGATTGCGCATCCAACACGTGTGCCGCAGGCAGCTGCTTTTGCCGGTCGAGCGACGTATATTGGCGGGATGAGTACCACGTCTAATGTGTTGGCAAGTAAGTTATTCGGTGTTCCTGCATTAGGTACCGCGACGTATGACTGGATGATGGCTTTTCCTAGTGAGCAAGAGGCGATGTTGAAAGCGTGTCAAAATGTGCCGGGACTTTTTGATTTAGTGGTTGATACCTTTGATGCAGAACAGGGTATAGCTCATGCCATTGAGGTGTCGCATAAGGAAGATATACCGTTGAATGCGATTAGGCTGAGAAGTGATAAGGTGATTTTGCAAAAGTCCGCGCCGCGAGTTCGTGAGGTGCTTGATAAGGAAGGTTTTAAGGAAACAAAAATTGTCGCTGTGGGTGAGTTTGATGAGGAGAGTATTAGGATGTTAAAGGCAGAGGGCTTGCCGATCGACGCTTGGGTTATTAGAAGTCACCTTATTGATTATGGAGATATTTCAAGTTTGGAGCCTAGCTTTAATTTTGCGGCGCTTAAAGATGGGCAGCGATGGCGTTATAAATTAAGAAAGACCTCTAGTTATACAGAAGGGACGCTGCCAGGTTCTCTTCAGGTCAGAAGATACTTTGATAAACATGGTGTGATGACTAGTGATGTGATTTTTAATACGTTGGCGCACGAGCTAGAGGAAGATAATCAATTTTATGCTGATCTCTTAGTGCCAATTTTTAATGAAGGTGATTATGTTTATGAAAGTCCGAGTATTCATAACATTCGTGAAGATGTAATCAACAACATAAATAATTTTTTATCGCGTGATTTTAATTTAAGTTTGGTTTACGTGGATAATGCGTTAAAGGAGCTAAGGGATAACGTGTTGAGTGAATTATATCAAGAAGAATAGTAGGGTTTAGCAGTTAGTGTGTCATGATATATCGAGTGTTGCCATTTGGTGTAGGGGCAACATGTTTCGCAACCCAAACAGTTGCATTACCACAATCAGGGTCTTCGACTTTGTGTAGTACAATCTCAAAGTGATGCTTGGTTAGCAATGATTGATATTCTTCCTTGCTTAAGGATGCGTGATAGAGCATTTCACCGCCATTATCGCTCCAAACTTCGGATGCTGATGTGCCGGAGGTGAAAACGAGCAGGCCGCCTGGTTTTATATGCTGTTTGAAAACTGCAAACATGGCTCTTTGGTCGTCTTGGGTGAGGTGAAAAAAGCTATGCCAAGCGATGATGCAATCAAATTGTTTTTCTAGATGAATGTAGCGCATGTCATCGCAAATAATATGCATCTCTGGGACAAGCTGTAATGCTTTGTTTATCTGTGCCTGGCTGCCGTCAACACCGGTGACATCAAAGCCTTTTTGAATAAAATATTCTGCAATGGGTTGGCCTGTGCCGCAGCCTAGATCAAGAATGGAAGCTTTTGGTGGTAGCTGTTTAATAATTTTTTCGAGATAATCTTTTTCAAAGAGGTCTTTACAGCGGTGTTGGTCATACCAATCAGAAATGGTTTCATACGTTAAGCAGACATTGTTTTTATGATATCGTTTGCTCAGCATTGGGTAGAGTATGGGGGCTAACCTTAGTATTTCATCGGGATTGCTATTATCTTCAATGAACCACTGGGCTGCTATAATGACGCGCAGAAAAACCCAGGCTTGTAATCGGTCCTTGTGAATTCCAAGGTGATTGGCTAGCAATGATAATCGTTGATTAATTTTATCAGGGATTGTTTTTGGTTCATCCCAATCGGATTTATCTAATAAGTCAAAGGCGGCTGCTTCAAAGGCTGTTTCTCCTATTATTCCTTTGGGATCTATGCTCAACCATTTTTTGTTATGGCATAAAATATTTTCTAAATGTAAATCACCGTGGCAGAGATATTCATTATCATTTGAGCTTAAGAGATAGTGTTTAAGTTCTTTTGCCTTATCAATATAAATAGGTTTTATGCGTGGGTCTGTAATTTTATCTATTGCCTGACACCATTTTTCGACATGTGTGTATTGTGTATCGGGTTTTGGTTGCGATGCTAATGTTGCTACAATGCTTGCGTAAATTTCGATGGTATTATTAATATCCTCGGCATAGTTTGCTTTTAATGAGTATCCTGGAATCGCTTGTTCGAGCAAGAGGGCATTGTGATGGGCGGCTTTATCAATAACGCAAATGGATCCTGTGCCGTTGAAATGCTTTAATGCGCGGTATTCATCTTCAATTAGTGTTTTATCGCAACTGAATTTTATTACAACGGGTGTGTTGTGATGCTGTTTAGCAAGCGCTACATAGTTGTAACTCATATTTTCTACGGGTGTTATATCGCTCAATTGCCAATGCGCTGATAATTTGGCAATGGTGTCAGCTAGGTTCTGTAACCATTTTCTGCCTTTATCGCCCCAAACATTGGTAACGTTTTTTTCTAGTGTTCTTATGCTCATGGTGAGTTTCTCAATTTGAGATGATCTTCTTGGTGCCATTTGAGGATTGGTGTACGATGTTTTTTTGTTGTGATATTGTTGTTCATTGCTTGCGCTAACCATTTCCAGGTGAGTGGTGTTGTGTTTTGGCTTACGGTGCTAGATAAAATATTCTAAGCTACTGGTGATTTTTTTTCATTCGTTGTTTTCACATTATTTTTGCCTAGTGGAAGTTAAAGTGTCCCTGTTTATGGATATTGAAATTGTAGTGTGCTGTTTTTAAGCTACTTTTTAGATGAAAGTGGCAGCATGAGGCGCACGCAGGCAGAGGGTTTAAATTGCCATTCACGATAGCGATACCAGCTGTCGCCTTCGTAGCCTTTTTTTATTTACACAGTGTGCGCTTTAGAAAAATCTAGCTCCTGAAAATTCAAGACGTTAACATGTTTTTAACACAAGCTACTTTTGATAGGCTCTAAACTTTCATTTTTGCTGTATTTATTTGAAAAGAAAAACTGTTGACCTCAACAAAGGCGACACCTGGTATCAAAGGCTTGTCAAAGGTTTAGCGCCTTTATTTGCATGAAATAGCTGAGGGGGTTAAAGCTTTATCAAAATACCCTAATTCGTCAGATTTCAGAAAATTTTATACCTGTTTAATAATTCTTTAATGTTTGGGCGTTAAGGTGATTTTATAGATGCTCAGTATTTTAATAATCGCAACAGTAAAAAAGGGGGGGCAATGCATTCGTTAACAACCGCACAAGCACTGGTAGATGGTTATCTTCAAGAATATCAAGGTATCATAAATAAAAGGTGGTCCTGGGGCCTGTTTGGAAGAGCGCTATGGGCAGAAAGACGTGCTATTGTTGCAAGATTAGGTTATGGAGGAGCAGCTATAATACTATTCACAGGAACTATCGTTCATGCTCCAGCTCTCAGCAAAGGAACAGCCAGTAATACTTTCGGTCATACAAGGGATGCTCGAGTAATTCCTCTCATGCAACTAAAACGCGCCATTGTAACATTGAAAGATTTAAAATTAAGAGGGGGTAAAACCACAGAACCTGTTTGGGCCACTGCCGTTGAACAAGCAGGTCAAGCTATTCAAACGATTCGAGACACACCTAGCAGGCATGATAGCCAACGCTATTGCGCACTAATGAGTGATCTCGCTCGCATTGAATCAATGCTTCAGGACAGCGTGGCTTTGCTGCAAGCTTCGGGGCATGGATTTTTTGCTCTGCCAGATGCTAAACAGCTGCCACAAGCCATAATAGAAGAATATTTGGCGCCAGAAATGTAACTGCTTGCAAGCCACTCTTACGAAAGCCGCAACCCAAGCGTGCTGTTACTAAGTTTAGATGGTATATGTTGCAATAACTTAGTCATTTAAATAAATATAATTTGTAGGTTCTTTCTTCGTTCTAGAGATGCTTTGTCGGATTTTTATTTTGTTCCTTTATAGGGTGATATTCTAAAATTATAATTAAATAAACGTTAGGGTTGTAAGCATCTATACTTATGTTGTTTAAAGTTGCTTTAACATTGTCGTGATACATTGCTTGGCTTGTTTTTTAAAAAAGGTATAACAATGTTAATACGAATTGGAAATTTGGAATTTACAATTTCATTAAGAGGGCAGGGTCCTGGTGAGTTAATAGTAAATGATGGAACGCTGCTCGTTGAATTTAATGCTAATTTACTTGCTAGCGCTCAGAATGCTACCAATGAGGCTCGTAAAAAAAGGATGAGCAAATGGCACAAGATAGATAGTATTCCTTATGCGGCTTCTGCGGCAATACGCCAGGGTCGTAAGAGGGAGTTTATCCCGCTGACATTGCAAACAAAGTTTGAAGTATTAAGGGCAATTAAGCCAATATATGCCGAGGCAAAAGAAAACACTCAGTTACGTTATCGTATGCCAAAGAGCATTAATGTTAAATCAGCGATTAAAAATAAAAATAGCAATACTGCTTTAATTGCGGTTTCAACGACGGTAAACGCATCTTGCGTTGCAGTTATTATTGATGAAGATGAAAAGGCGCTAGCGTTAGCGGGTGATCTTGAATCTAAATATAAACAGTGGACTATGTTTCAATGTAATGACCTATTCTTGTTTTTAAGAGATTTATTTGATAATCATGGGGATTCATTCTCCGGATTTTGTTCTGTAAATTCTACTTTTTTGCAAGTGCAGCCTGACGTTAGTCCGGCAATATTTTCTGCAGGGGAACATCCATTATCATCGTCTCAATTTGGTTTGTTAGCACCGCCCTCTCGAGATGAGAAGGAAGGTAAGCGATCTTTACCTGAGTATAAGCGCCCAGTAAATACGCCTAAATAAATGTGATAATAGCTTTCCTCAGCAATTGATATTTCTCGTATCTTTTTGATAGAGGCTGCCAGCATAAGAGTGTTGGTAGCCTGAAAGGTTTTGTCTTAGCTAAGGCATGTAGCTTGAACCACTCAAGTTTATCGGTTCACGTTCTAAACTTGGTATACCGGGCAATGCCCTTTATGCCTAAATGCTAGATTAGCTAGGTATGCGGTCAATATGACTTATAATATCGGGTGTCGTCTTCGTATATGTTTAGATGAGGGTGTGCGAGCAGAAAATTGTATTGCTTTGCATGTATTTAAGGCTGTTCACTTGTGGCAGGATCTTGGGGCGACGACCAGCATGATTTGCTATTGAGCGACTGATCGACAAGCTGCAAAGGCAGTGTCTGAAATGGTTTTCTATTGGTATAACCAATAGAATTATGCTATATTTTATCGGTATAACAATCATAAATGGGTAAGCATGTTAGAGATATTAAACCGGTGGAATCGATGGGGCAGCGCCAAGCTTGCAGGGGGCTTTCGGCGAGAGATTACCCAAGAGATATGCCCATTTATCGATACAAAAGAAGTGGTTGCCTTGGTTGGGTTGCGTAGAGCGGGTAAAACTACCATTTTATACCAGGTAATGGATGAGCTTGAGAGCAGAGGGCTGCCCAAGCAAGCTATGCTGCACATGAACTTTGAGGAACCGGCAATCTCTCCAGGCCTTAGCATCGAGCACCTGGACGAACTTTACCGTACTTATCGTGAAGAGCTTTATCCAAGTGGTCGCGCCTACTTATTTTTTGATGAAATTCAAAATGTTCCAGCTTGGGAAAAGTGGGTGCGTGCGCGTAACGAAAGTGAAGATATTAAAATTTTTATCACCGGCTCTTCAGCAAACCTAATGTCACGCGAGCTAGCGACCGTTTTAACCGGCCGACATGTTGCTTTTTATATCACACCGTTTAGTTTTAAAGAGATTGTGCAACTGAAATCTATTGAGGTTCCAGACGTTTTGTTAAAAGTAAACCCTCCACCAGCTATTGCACATGCATTAAATGAATATCAAATTTGGGGAGGGTTTCCAGAAGTGGTATTGAGCGACAATGAGGATAGAAAAAACATATTGCTGCGACAGTATTTTGATGACATCCTCTTTAAAGATGTTGCCATGCGTCACCAAATACGTGATGTCACCATGTTGCGCAATATAGCTGTCCACCTGATGACACAAACCGCGTGTCTTTTTTCAGTGAACAGGATTGCTAAGCTGTTTCAAATATCGCTAGAAATGGCATCCAATTACTGCCATTATATTCAGGAATCTTTTTTAGTAAATTATTTACCTTACTTTAGCTTGAAAATAGCAGAGCGCAATCGCAACCCGCAAAAAATACACGTTAATGACTTAGGTTTTCGTAAAATCGCCGCTATTTCTGGCAGTGCTGATCACGGGAAATTAACTGAAACACTGGTATATCAGCATTTGCAAAGGCAATTTCGCCATGATGTCTTTTACTGGAAAGGCAAGCAAGAAATTGATTTTGTTGTTCGCAGTGGTAACGAGATAGAGCGAGTACTGCAGGTAGCGTATGACAATTTGGATATTCCAAAGACGCGTGAGAGGGAGCTAGCCTCCCTTAAAGAGGCAAAAGAAAATTTTACAAAAGCAACGACCAGTCTCATTGTTGGCAAACTGCCAAAATCCGCCGATAAGAAGATGCTGCCTTTGTGGTACTTTTTACTGAGCGGCTAGCATACCATGCATCACCCTTGTTAAAAGCAGCATGTTTTTTGTTGCAAAATTTAACTTAAATGATGATTGATGACTTTGCACGTATTCCGAAAAATGCCCGATTCTTACCGAGTGTCTCCTTCTTAGCTTTTTTTATTAAGGCGGCAGCTGGTATTGTGAGCGTTGTGCTTAACTAAACAGCCACGCCAAAGGCCAAAATAAACTCTTGGCTAATAAGTTTGTAAGTGCCAGTAAACTTAGTAGTAACATTTGCCTGATCAGAATTAATGGTAAAAGGAGGAAAGGTAAAGTCAAAACTTCCATTTTGATCAAAGCCTTTAAGAGAAAGTTTGGAGTCTAATAACGCCGGTCCTAATCCAATAAAAACTTGAAAACTACTCCAGCACTTTGTCAGTGATGGGATTAATGCAAATTCGTGCTTAACAAGGCTGGTGATGGTCATCGTATGCTGCACTTGAGCGTTCGCATGAAATGCATTGATATCATCTGCTAAAACAGTTTTAACATCTAAATATTTATATAGCGCTTTGATGCCTTTTAGGAATGTCGTACTTTAGCTTCTGTGGCAGTTGACATCAGAAAGCATATCCCGCAACATAAGCTTCCC
The DNA here is from genome assembly GCA_030425685.1 of Gammaproteobacteria bacterium. Classification (GTDB taxonomy): domain Bacteria; phylum Pseudomonadota; class Gammaproteobacteria; order Coxiellales; family Coxiellaceae; genus JAUIAD01. The sequence continues at coordinate 90,001 of JAUIAD010000004.1, forward strand.
TTTGATCATTAAAGCAAGGAGCGCAATCTAATAAAGAGATGCTCCATGTCTAAAAAATGCACCGCCATACTTTCTTGTGTTGTCCTTTTAATCGTAGCCATTGTGTTTCTTACACATCGGATGTCTACCAGAGCTGTTTTTGGTGCAACGAATTTGCCGGCTGTCGGTGCGGCTGATTCGCCTCGTATAATGATGGCACGTGGTATTGCTTACAATAATCATGCTGCTGATGGTTATTCAAGCCAAGGGGGTCAGTTTAAGCCTCTGATTGTGCATAGCGCTTATTACTCTATTGAAAGTAAAAATATTGCAAAAACGATGAATCAAATTAGTCACTATGTCGTATCGCAGGGTGGCTGGGTTGCAAATTCTAACCTTAATAGTAGTAGCTATGACAATAGAGGCCATATGAATTTACGTATTCCCATAGCAAAATACCAACCCGCAGCGAATTATTTTCAGCATACCTATCCCAATATTATTAATGCAGAAGTTAAAAGTAACGACATTACACGTGAGTATATTGATTTGAAAAATAGACTCAGTAGCTTAGAGGCAGCGCAAAAGCAGCTAAAGGCTATTATGCAAAAAGCACCGAATACGAAGGCTACCATGGATGCGTTTCATGCGTTGGTTGATATTAATCGCCAAATAGATGTTCTAAAAGGCGATATTAAATATGATAATAACATGGCGCAATATGCCTTGATTAGTGTTGATATAAGCAAAAAAATGCCTGCTGCTAAGCCTTATCAATGGAAACCCTATTCAATTGTCAAAGTAGCAGCGCATAAATTAGTGTTAAGCATCCAAGATGATATTGGGTTGTTGATAGTGTTTTTTGTTAGTATTTTCCCGCTTATTATATTGTGGGGAGGGATTCTCTTTTTGATAGGCTACGTAGCGTATAAGATTTTTAAAACCAATAGGGGTGAGCCCTAACTTAGCCCTACGTTCCTGCATTTTTCTATCAGTTTGCGCATAACTTATTTAGAACCCGTGGGGGCACACATGCTGTGCCCGTTTGGGTGTGAATGGTTTTAGATTGTCGGTGCCGCGGATGTTTGCGGGCGCAGCATGCTGCGCCCCTACGGTCCTGCATTTTTCTATCAGTTTGCGCATAACGCATCTAGAACCCGTAGGGGCACAGCATGCTGTGCCCGTTTGGGTGTGAATAGCTGTAGATTGTTAATGTCGCGAATGTTTGCGGCCGCAGCATGATGCCTGGCTTAAATTAGTCGCCACAGCTAATTTCAATTGCTGGATAACTTGGGCCAGCATTTGTTGATGGGGCCATATTATATTGGCAGGTATAGGCGCCCACAGATTTAGAACCGGTTGTAACGTTTATTACGCCTTTGTACTGGACCTTTTGCAGGAAAAGAACCATTAAAAAAGGCAATGGGGAAAGATACATTTTTAGTCCCAAAGTTGGTTGTTGAAAACGTTAGCTACAAAGCGCCAGTGAATGGAGCTCCAGATAAATTGACAAGGTGAGTAGTAGCAATATTGGCTATACCGCTACTCGGTTGTGCTGTTAAGTGGATGCCTTGGGCATCTTGAATGCTGGCAACATTACTGCTGCCTTTTGTTAGCGTAAAAGTAAAGGTTGCAGGTGTGCTCCCCGGCTGGTCAACATCCTTTAAGAGAGTGTTAAATACTACCAGTATATACTCAGAAAACAAGTAAAAAATACTTACAAATCTTAAGGGTATTTATTGTGCATTTTAAATCAGCAAACTCTAGACTGACTTAGTGATATTGATATTAATAACGAATAGGATTTAAATTTTTTTGAGATAAAATGAGTTAGGAAGTTAATTCACTTCTCTTGTCGATATCGAAAATAGCTGCTAGTGATTACCAATGCAGCTATTAATAGTACGCCAAGCAGCAAATAAAAAGATGGGTGCATGCGCTGATTAAAAAACTCCATGAAAAAAACCATAACAGGCATTAGCGGAAGAACCACTAAAATGCTAAAAGGTTCTAGGTAATGAATGGCCGTATAGATTAGATACATTGGGATGACTACTAACAGAAAAGCATCCATAAGTATTCGCACTAATAAACTGCTATCAAATTGTGGTAAATTTACGTGTCCTAGCAATACAGCAACAGCTGAAATGGCAATTAACACAATAAAGCGTACAGTAAGCGTATCAAGCGCGCTAAACCCAGCTTGGCTCAGCTTTTTGGAAAAAACGGTATTAACACCGACCGAAAAGCCAACGATAAGGCAGCAAGCAAATGAAATGGCAATGTGAGTGATATTGGAAGTGAAGGTGCTCGTCTCGCTAAAAAAAACAATGCCGGCGATATAAAAAATCAACACCAGTAACAATATCGATATGACTAACTCTGATCTCATGAGTTTGTTTTTCTGCATGATAGATTTAACGAGTAGTAATGAAACAATCGGCGCAAAGCCCAAAGAGATGGTGCTGACAATAGATGGCTCGATATAGCGCAAAGGATATATTAAAAAAAACCACGAACCAAAAGTAGCAAGATTGACCCGCAAGCAATCTGCTTTATTAGCAGCAATTTTTTGCCCTAGCTGTTTTATTTTAACAGCACTTAGTAATAGGAAAACAACCTGTGCAATTGAAAAAACACAAAGACACAATACAAATGGCGACATTTGCTGATCTAAGTCTGACGTATAAATTCGTGAAAAGGCAGAGACAATGCACCAGGCAATAACGCAGGCAAATCCTAATACTACAAGGTGAGAGTGTCTTACTTTATGTTTTATCATAAGTTTTCTAATGGCGACTGAAAGTTGTAGTTACCGGATGGTGTAGCATAACAGCTTCTAGTCGGATTCTCTTTTTAATATAAGCTTGTAGTAGTATACATAGGCAACATTAAAACAATATGATATAGATAGAAAAGGCACAAGCCACCAGGTCAATCTAGAACGATTTCATCAATGGCTCACACTAAAAACATCCCGTTGCCCACGTTTTCTTCGTTATGGTTTTTACTATCAGATGAATAAAATAGACCCTTAATGGGTTTAATACAACTTTTTGTGCTTGTATCTTGGTACAATTCATGGCTGCATGCTAACACAACCTGAAGAATTAGCTGTTATACTAGCTGGGCTTACAGCTGTAAGTGTCGCCAGCTATAAGCATTCTTGAAATGCGTGACTGAAAAGGGAGCTTTATGCCATATAGAAAACCAAGTAAGAGCAAAATATTGCGAAAAATGTCTTTTAGATTAGTCTATTAACCTATGATGATATCTTTTTGCAACCGAGAAATGGCCAAGCGCGAGGGGCAAGAAAGCAATTTCGCTTACCATGCGATAGAAAGCTTCGCTATGATGTTGTGGGTGCTGCTTATCGCCGGTACGGCGCTAGATGTGCATTCATTATTTATGGGGGATGGCGATAGAAATCGTCAGCGGATCTTTGATCAAGATCAGCAATCCGTGGGTGATGATGTAAATGAGCCAATTAATCCGGGCTTAAGATAAGAAAGCTTTTCGCTATATCCTGTTGCGCATTGCCTTTCTCACTTATTTAGTATGAAAAAGGCAATGCTAATAAACGTAAACGCTCAGGCAAGCCAGTCCTCTAAGTAGAAACTTTCACCCCTAAATCTTTCTGTCGCGCTCCATTACAAATGGGGTAAATCCAATAGCTAAAAACTTTTTGCCCACCCGCAACGGCTGCTTGTGTTGTAATATCAACAAAGTTGGCGCCTGGTGCATTCGTCAAGTGGTCATCGTATTTAATCGGTAACGGGTTACCCTGCCAGTCTCTGACTTCCATCTGATTATATTGACCTGCTTGCTGCTTGTTTAATTGAATTTGCAAGGTTTTGTCAGACTGTATCCATAATGAAAAATCATTTTTGTTAGGTTGTTGGCATTGATCGGGTGATGAAGTTAAGGAGTAAAGTTTAATGTGTTTAATATTTATCTGTAGATGATCTGGTGTGCTAGCTAATGAGCCGCCAAGATTTCCACCCATGGCTAGATTAAAAATAAAGTAATACCCCTTACCAATCTTGGGATTAAAACCATTTAAAATCTGTTTTTCACGGTCAGAGTGGTAATAGTTAAGATTAAACGTTTGATTTTGCTTTTTACCATCAATATAAATACTCAGTGTGCCACTTTTATAGTCGCTGGCTATATCCCATTCAAGACCAATATAATGGAAATTACTCAGTGAAGAAGGTGTTTTGAAAGCATAGCCAAAGCCAGAGTGGTCATCATTTTTTTTGCTAGAGCCGTGTAATGTTGTTTTAAATGTCGTGTCATTAAAAAAATGCCACCATTCTAAAATATCAATTTCGCCGTTAATAGGCCAGCCGCTCGCAGCCCCTTGATCTCCATTGAGGTGCTTATCTTTAGGTAGCATCCAAATGGCGGGCCAAGTACCGTGGACGGCGGGTAATTTGACTTCAGCTTCAAAAAAACCATGGCGAATATGTCCTGTGGTAAGAAATTGTTTTGAACTTATAAAACCTGAGTCGTAGTGAGTTCTATCTGCTGTTCTATCAGCTTGGATATCGACTTTGTCTAGGTCCTGTTGATAAATAACATTGTGCTTATGATAAGTTTCTTTTTCATTGTTATAAATAGCATGGTGCAGTTCCCATTGGTATTTGTTGTGAGAATGAATAAGGTCACAGAGTAAGTGGCAGTTAGGGTTATTATTACAATATGAGTTCGGACTAGCTTCTGCATAGCTATTAGGTAGCAGAATTAAAGAAAGAAATATACTGCAGGAAAGTAAAATTATTTTTTTCATGACAGTCTCGCTAAATAAAAAATGCCGGACAAGTTTAATATGGAGTTTGGGTGTGATCAATGCATTATGGGTTAAGTAGAAGTGATGCAGCATATTTTGATAGTAATCACCTGTAATATTTAGACAATTAAGGCTAATAAGAAGGTCAAACTTTCCCCTGACTTGTGCAAAATGATCTATATTTTAGATGCAGGTCTAAAGTTCGGAGAATCATGATGCGTAGACAAGAAATATCACTTCGTGAGCGTGTGGATGGGGTCGCACAGCATGCGACTGAAGAATTTTCACAAATAAAACAAGTTCTTGCGCTGTTAAAGGGCAATCCTCAAATTAGCGAGCGCTATGCCCTAGAAATCAGACGTTATGAGCGTGATTGGCAGGCGATGCATGCGCCAGAGCAGAGTCCTCTTATTACATTGCGCCAGCGTGGTGAACTGTTTGATCAACGTATTCTGCCTATTCTATTTAGCGATGAAAATTTTCAGATGCTAACACGGGTAGAGAATCCACCGGCGGGATATCTAGGGGAAGAGTTGCCTGCCCGTAGCTATGCTACTTTGAAACTACTCGCTGTTATGTGGTTGCGGCATGTTAATTACGTGTTGAGCCAGCATCCTCATTACGAACAGACGGAAGTCTACGGCAGAGCATCGCGCGAACATATTCAACAATTTTATGATGGCTTTTATCTTATCGCGCAGTTGGAAAGTGCCGTTAAAATGGCTTGTTTTCGTTATTTTAATAACTATAAAACAGATGTCAGCAATTTAGTGCGTAAATTTGGTGATGTCTTAGATATTATGGTTGATAGGCGTGGTGAACCGCAGGAATTGCATATCCAGGGGCAGTATCAAGACTATAATTCACAGCAATGGATTGATGTTATTAATCAGCTATTCATAAAATTTAATGATGATCAAAAATTTTGGGGCCTAAAAGTAGGACGTAAAAGCCGCTCGCGTGATTCCTTGCGAGATGCTTTGGTCGGTGTGGTAGGTGATGATGCAACTGCGATTAATGGCATTGAAGGCGTAGAGGTTGATCAATCACAGACGCCTTATTTTGCGCGTATTACCACGGCAGTTAGAGCGCCGTCAGCTGCTGAGGTTAGGGAGATATTAAATCTCGACCACGGTGTGGCGGGTCATATCAATGAAGATCTTAGCCCGCGTGAGATGTTTTGTCGTTTTTTAGAAGGTATCAACAGAGGCGCCAACCAGGCAATGCGGGCCGATCGTGAGCATCTTGAGTTTCAGACTGTAAGGCAGCTTATTGTTCGTGGTTTGGCGCAACAGTATATTAATACCGAAAATAAATCAAAGAAGCTTTTTCATAATACAAAATTATCGCGTCTGCGTATGCAGTTAATCGAGGATAGTATCCGTCGTATCGAGGGTGCGACTAACCTAGGTGAGGTTGGCGAAATTCTTGGGGAAGCATGGGAAAGTAATAAGGTTTTGAGTATTGAAAATAATCGCAAAGCGACCTCGGGTAGTTTTTATAAGCTCTTATCAGACTATCGAAATCCTGATATTCAAGAAAGAGCTTTTCAAGCGTTAGCGGATGAATATGTTAGAGATCATCCGCATTAAAAAAGGGGGGAGTCTAGACTTTACAGTTAGAAAATCATTTGGCTAAAAAGCTCTACTATGATTTGCCAGTCATCTCTCTGTTAGCTTTATGGTTTTGTTTTAAAAGCAGCATTGCTTATTTAAAATAGCCTATATTTACAGGTAAAATTGTAATGTCAGGACATCCCCCTTATCACTACTTTGGCAATGCAGGAATGTTATTCGGGTTCGGGCAAATCGTTACCGTAATCGGGTGATTGGGGTCGCCATCATTGGGTGCGGGTCCGCCATTTGCAATATTTTCATCATAAGAAAAACCATAAATATGACAGCTGGGCCCGCTGCTTGGGTGTTGAAATTTATGTAGGTACTTAACATAAGCCGGGGTTTGTGCGGTGACTAAGTCATCTTGCGTTGGATTGTTGTCATTAACGGTCATATGATAATTCTGCTTGCATTGGTCTGCAGTGATGTTGGGGCAAGAATAATAAAAATAGTCGGGTGACGCGCTGTCATTAATAGTAAAAGTAGGGCGAATGCATGCGGTCGTTTCATTTCCGATCGTGATGCGTTCGTTAAATGTTTTGCCTGTTTTTTCGCTGGTAAATGTCGCGGGGCAATCTTTTAAAGAAATCATACCGCAATCTATGGTTGCTGCACCGCTGTTATTTTTTTTAGTGTAGGAGAATTTCATGGGAAAGGTATAACCATTTACTGCATTAAGATCAGGTTTAAAATAATCTCTTTGACCTATCGCCGGCCAATCCACTTCAAAAATGGTGTCGTAGTCCGCGCCGCCATTCACTTCGCTGGTGCCAATTTTGCAATGGGTATAAATAGTTTGTCCTTCGCTATTTTTGCTGGCTTGGCATCCTGCGCTAGCAAAGTAGCGTGTATTAGTATCTTTTGAAGGATCGTAAGCGTAATAAAGGCTTTTGCCGCTGTCTAACGGTGTGTTAGTAAAATTATTGCGGATAATAAGCGGGTATGAGCATTGGTTGACAATTTTGACGTAGCGTTGAGTGTCGGTTGGCTTAGCTTGTAAAGGTTGAGGGAAATAGGCGGGACCTGTGCTATGCGGCTTTTGTTCGCAATGATCAAATAATCTTTTTTTGGCGCAGTCATCGGGATCTGGAGCACTGCCGCCAATAATAACGCCAGCATTCTCATCGCCTTTAGCTGTCATCTTCCACTGCTTTGGCACACCGTGGCCGTCAGAAATGCAGTCGGTCATCGTTTTTGTTTTAGCGTTATATTGAACGCAAGGTTGGTCGCAAACGTTATTGCTATTGCAATAGAGTCCAGAGGTATTTAGCTGAATGCCAACGGTTGGGTTCGATTTATAAATGGCTTGCGATGCTCCTGGGGTAATGGTGCATCCGCCAGGGCCGCAGTGTGTTTGGCCGCCGGTGATTGGAAAAACCTGCAGGGACTGGTGATTTGATAAGTTTGGATCTGCTGTTAGTAGCCAGCTATCACTGTCATTTGCCAGTGAGTTAAACGGTAAAAGCATGCCCGACAAGCACACGGAAAATACACTAAAAATCAACCTATTATTCATATACCTAACCAATCTATGTGTGGGGAGTCATTCGTTTTAAAAAGGGTGTCCTTGCTGCGCTAATACTAATCGATCGATCGTGGTGGGTCAAGTTTTGTCATGGTGGGGTTAACATTGCTATCCCTGCAATCGGGGGGTAAAGCCATTATAGTCGTTGCCATTGGCATAATGCAGGCCTATCGGGTTAATTAATTTATAATATGGTGCTGTTGCAAACGCGTTACCTAAAAAAATCATTGCAAAAAATAAGTGATATCATTATTTTCAAAATAAGTTCTTAAAGATGTAAGAATAAGGGGGTGGGGAGCAAATCTCTCCATTGCAGCTTTACTATTTTTTAAAGCAAGTCCATGCGCTTAATTTAAGTAGAGTCTCGTAGCTATGCGATATCACAACTGTAATGTAAAGATTTGGCTCCATTTTTTATTGAACGGTAATAACCTTGGTGCGACCACCGCCTATGGTTGTTTCAACACAGTTAAAAGACCTGTTATCAACATTTTTTATTGATGCATTCACCACATCAAAAGCGCAGACAATAGGGTACTTATTATGTTTGCCATGTTGGCGTATATTGATCGTGGCAAAGAGTTTCCGGTTTTTCGACGACACTCTCACTAGCCGTGCGCCATTTTCAGCAACATATTTGCCGTGCTGCTGTTCGGTCACGTGTACACTTTTCTTGCCATTATAATTGGTGGTGTAACATGTGGTTTTGCCTTTTGTCTCACAACTTAGCCTAATTGGGTTGCCGGTCATATTTTTAATAAGGACATCCGTTGATTGTTGTGCGTAGCACGATAATACAACGGCCATTAGCGCTGTTGCACCGGTTAATGTAAGGATTGATTTCACTGCGTTCTCCACTATATCTTGCTCTTTTAAGAATGTCCGCCAATATAGGCGCCTAATGCAGACATCGCGGGATGACTTGAACCGGCAATGGTTGCGCCTAGCTCTGCACCGTGGTGGTTGCTGCCCATTCCGCCTGCGCAACCGCTTAAGGTGGCTGCACATATGATTGCACCTGCAAAAATACTGATTACTTTCAACATGTTATAATTACTCCGACTTGACAACTAATAAAAAATATACACATCAACTGCTGTATTAGGTGACTATAACACCACATTACCGCAACAGCAAGTTTTTTTGCCTATTTTTTGCGAAGGGTTATGCTGTTGTCATGTGGTTTCGGCAAATCGTGCTATTGCTGGTTTTAAAGGCGGGCTTATTCATTTAAGATAATCTATTATTTATATTGAGAATTAAATGAAAAAATCCCCATCAGATTACACTCGTATAGACGATTCACAAGATCCACAGCATTGGATTGATTTTATGTTGGATTGGGCAACGCTGCCGAGCATTGTAGCGCAGCGGCAACAGCTTACCGGGCATATGAAGCAATACAAAAACGCTAGCATTTTGTTGGCAGGTTGTGGCGCTGGCGATGTTATCCCTGGCCTTCTTACCTGTCTTGAGCAAGATGGCAAGTTAACCGCTGTTGATTTGTCCCTTGCTATGCTTAATTATGCAAAAAAAAATCATCAAGATAAGCGGTTGATATTCCAGCAAGCTGATCTGACAGTATTGCCCTTCGAAGATAATTCATTTGATACTATTTGGGTCGAGCGAGTATTGCATCACATTCCCGATGCAACGCAAGCTTTGGCGGAACTTTCTCGCTGTTGTAAGACAGGAGGATGTCTTATTATTGCAGAGCCTTTTATTCCATCAACGGTCATCACGCAACTTTCTACTGAGCAAAATAATCAGTTTGCTAAAGCTTGGTCAGATACGGTAGCCAATGGAACGGTCGGTGCAAGACTGTATCATCATTTGCAAGATTTAAATTTAACGATAGATGCTCTATTTCTATCGCATGTCTTTATCAACAAATATACCAGGATTAGTCGGTTTGTGGATTTCCTATCTATTTTAGCAAAGGGGAATTGGAGCAAGGATGAGCTGGTAAAGCAATCCGATAAATGGATTCAGGCTGATAAAGAGCAGCAGTTCTTTTTAAGTTGGCCGATGTATAATTATGTTTTACATAAAAGCTAGCAGGTCAAGTGGTGTTGTCGCATAAGTTTTTTTAGTTTAGAGATAATGATTGGGCTTGTTAGTATGTATGACCTCGTAGATTTCACTTAACAATAAGGTTGTTTTAAGAGTAGGGGAGGTTATAGACTTGCCCTTTAGCATAGGTAATTGTTATCTCCTACTAACTGCTGTTACTCTCCATCGAATAAAATATGCTGAGTTGTTATGTTGTGAGTGTATTACTTTACTCATCAATGCTTAATATCACCTTAATATGATGTCGCTATTATTTAATAAAAAATTTTAATGAGGAATTAAATAATGCCATATATTTCACTTAATCTAAAAGAAAATAATTTGCTTGCCATTTCTTTTGCAACATCAGAAATGAGGGAAAAGTTTATGGGTTTAATGGGGCAGTATGGTATTTCTGAGTTGGCTTGTTGTCAGGATTTAAGTGATAAAAGAACCTTGTTGATTCAGGCGAATATTGCACAGAATCAGCTCGTTTCGCTCCGTTTCAATAACGTTGTAACACGAAAGTGCTTTCGAGAATTGCTTGGCTTAACTGATTCGCATATTAGTGAGCACACAACATTTGCCACTATGTACTTCACAGACAACAGCGCGATACGTCAAAGTGGCATTCAACTTCCAATCCCTTCTCATTTAGAGGTAGAGCAAAAAGAAGCTAAACAAATGCTCGTTGGCGTTGGCAAAAAAAGGGGGTCTGATCACTCATCTATTTCTGGTGAAATTGTGGAAGTGAAAGGAAGGCCTGCGGTTAGATTGAATACCAAAAATATCCAAGGGCCGATGGGTATTCGTATCATAGATGGTCTGTGGGGTAAATGGGATGGTTGTCAGCTTGGTGATTCGGGCCTAGAGAAAATAGAAACGCTAAGAAGACTGTGTAATTTAAAGAGTCATCTTCACATAGCTCAAGGCTTACTATTGGCTATAAAAGATAATAATGTTGATGAGGTGCGTAACTTAGCTATTGCAATTCGTAATATTAATGGAGTCAAGTTTTCTAATAAAGATTGCAGCACTGATTATCTTCCTGTCGAAAGCCCGGCTCATTATGAGAAAAGGATTGAAAAATATTTTGCGAAAAGAGCCTCTGAATCGGCGCAGCAAATTCTCTTCGTGCAAGAAATACCTGTAACCGGAGCGAGCTCTACCTACAGAGAGATTTTTGAAGCGGTAATGTCAAGGTATGGCTATGATCGATCACTGTTCTCAAAAACGTTACTAAAAAATAGCGGTGGTAGACAGGTTGCACATACGTCAGCTGTTTTATTCCCTAAGGGGGTGCAGATTGATGAGATGATAACGTCAGAAAGGTGTCAAGCTGACTTGGTAAGGGCTCTTGCAACTTTGAGAGTTTCAGGAGTAAGGATAGGTAACATCGCTTACTTTAGTGTGCATATTTCTATGAGTCGATGGAATCAAAAGAACTACCGCACCACCGTAGATAGCATTATGTTAATTTTAAATATGTATCAGCATGTGGTTATTGCTGGTGACTTAAACTTGCCAAGTAGAATACAACAAAAATTTGCAGCAGATATGCAGCGCGCCGGATATCAAATGGCCAGTGTGTCTACAAGGAGAAAGGCCAGCAAAAATGGTCTTGATATTGTAGATGCAAACAAAGGAGATACCTCAGACTACATGCTATGTTCTCCCTATCTGGAATTTTCTTCTGCAAAAAAACTTAATAGCAATCAGGCAGGCAACCCGGTTAGTTTATTTCCTGCAAATCACGGGCAGGCTCGAGCTGCATCAGCCCAACCGCCAAGTGCAAATAAATCAAGCTGTGTTGTGTCATAAGTCAGTTCGGGGATGTTTGAATAGTGTCAGATGAAGGGGCTAGCCTTGTTTGCTGTTTGCTTGCAGCATTTAAAAAAGCAAAAAAGGCTAGCATGGTATGGTAACCGGTATGACGAGATCCTTTATCTAAGCCCTAACGTGGTGGAGCTTGGTGCTGGTTCTTCTGCTTTACTATCTTGATCGAGAATCACCTTGAGTTTTGACCCTCGCTGCTTTTCTGCCTTGATTAATTCATCAAGTATGTTAGCGCCATTATCCGCGCTTGCGGCAAAGCTTTTGCAGCATTTTTCTACTTCCTGTGATGTAACATCAAGAGCGGGCATGGAAAACGCGTTTTGTGGGAATTTAGCGCGGCAGATAAAAAGTAGTTTTAATATTCTCTCTTGGTTATTCTCATTTTCAGTGTAGGTGAGTATATTGCCTCTTAAATTTAGCTCGCTAGCGCTTAAAGGCTTTGCCCAGGGGGTTGTAATATCTATACCAGTTAATGTCGCAATCTCTTCTCGAGTGCTCTTTAGATGCATACGCTTTAAATACGCATCATACTCAGCTCTATCTCCAGGCGAGAGTTTATCGGGGTCTTCTAGATAAGTCTCTATTAATGGTGTCTTGTTAGCTTGTGACACCATTTTATATAACTTGGCAACAGATTCTTTGGTGTGGGGTGCTCCCTTTTCTTTCTTGTGCGCTTCTTTCGGTGTAAATAGACTCTGTCTCATTGAATATCTCCAGTGGTTATTATATTAAGCGATGAAAGTATAGCTAATAAAGATTAAATTAATCTTAGGATGGAGAAATAATGCTGTATTGATAGTCTGTCGTTAGGTAGGGTGAAAATAATTGTCTGGATGGGTAAAATTATTATTTTATTGCTTAGCATTTTTGCGTGTTATTATTTCTCTTTATTAAAAAATTGCCGACGCTGGGTGCTGCTGTCGCCTTCTATAGAAGAAGATAGAAAGCAGCATTTATTGTGTTTATTTCTGTGTGCTAAAAACTCTAGAGCTTTAGCGCCAGCATTTAAAGTTATTTATCGCAATCCCCCGTGCGGGTTCCATTCGCGGTGGTGCGCCACCTTTATCCTAGTCCTTGAACGGGTATTGGTGAATCTGCGATCTCATTATCTGCTTCGCTATCTTCTTCCCAGCTGTCACTGTCAAATGCGGAATCACTATCAACTAGTTGCGGCAGCTCTTGATGGCGTACTAGTGCATCCAAGTTGAGTATGATCGAGCTATGCCTGTTTTGGGATATAACAAGGTCAAAGTTGTTCTTATTGGTAAAGAATTTCTTATCGATAAGATTACTTAATAATTTTGATATAGTTTCTTTGTTTAGTTGATGGGTTTTTGTCATTGTTGGGAAAGTAATGCAGCCCGATTTTTGGTTGTAAGTCCATTGTCCGCATTCAAAAGCACGTAGTCTATTGTTGATCGCATCAACTAGGGCTTGTGATTGTCGTGTTAAAGATATATTTTTTCCTTCAGTTGATTTATCTTGTTTCTTGTTCGCATTGTTATAGAAGATTCTACTCTGATTATTGCCTTGTTGCTCTTTGTGTTCTTCTTGTTGTGGTTTATCTTTGGCGCTGATTTTATTTGCTTGTCGTGGCATTTATGTACTCCTAGGTGTTTCTATGCTTTACTTGTTTGAATATTGTATAATTTGAAGGGTTTCACGTTATCTGTGCTTAAATCTACCATAATAATATTAAGACAATATTAATTTAGAGTAATATTCCTGTTGAATTTATGCTTTATTATCCCGGTAGTCGCATGCTATTATTTTTAAAAAGTATTTTGACGTATACAGTGGGAAGTGTAGTTTAACGGCGAGATCCAGCTATCACTCTGGTTCTGACGCAGGAGTCTTTATATGACTAACAAGAAATCACTAGCCTTTTCTAAAGATTATAAAGATGTTTCGTCACTGCAATTTGCTGCTTTAAAAGAAGTGTTAGCAAATATTACGCCCACAAACGACACCTTATCTATTTTAGATGCGGGTTGTGGTGATGGGCGGGTTACTGCTGCGCTTTCTGAACTCTATCCTAATGCACTTATAAATGGTATTGATATTTCCGACGAATTGATTTTGTATGCAAAAAATCGTTATGGAACAGATCGGCTAAAGTTTACTGTTAAGGATGTTAGAGATATTGCTGGTGAGTCTAAATACGATATTGTTTATTCTTTTTTTTGTTTGCATTTAATCCCACAAAAAGAAATTAGTACAGTATTATTAAAACTATTTAAGGCGCTAAAGCCAGGCGGTGAAATATATATAGCTATTCCGTTAAGAGATCTCGCTTTGGAAAAAATTCGACGTGCAGTGATGCTGGAGTTTGAGGATGCATTTTGTGATTACTCTCTTCCTGTCAATCGCAATAAGGAATACTATGATACTTTTTTAAAAGAGGTATCAGGAGTATTTAAGTTTGAGGTAGAAAAAACAGTTGTTGAATTTAGTCCGCATTTTTCTGCAGATCAATTTAAGAAATTTTTCACCAGTATCTCAAGAGAAAGTCGAATGATTAAGGGCCAGCAGCGGCGTATTGCTTATATCGATAGGGTTGTGGAGCAGTGTGTTTCAGATGGTTGTTTAAGTTTGGATTATAAATTTACTTATATTTATATGCGATGCAAAGGTGTTACTCTGCAGGAAGATGTAAAGTACGCCAAGTGCTAGTAAGATGATTAACAAGCGGTTATTTTGCTAATATCATAAATATAACGCCTAGTGCCATCACAATATCGGCAGTAATAAGCACAGCGACATATTGTAGGCCGCTGGCTAATTATCATTTTGATGCTGCTCTTATTGAATGCTTAGATTTTTTTGTTCCTGCTCTTGGTTTTCATCAGTGTCTGGTTTCTCTTTTGTATTGCTCATTAGCTGTGAAAAACTTGTTGCGAGTAGGGAGGTTATAGACTGGCTAAATGTAGCTCCTTTTCCATTCATTATGTATTTTTCAAACTTGTTTAAATGGTGTTCTATATATTTTACGGAATATTCCACTTGCTCGGTAAATATATCTATTTTAAATGGTAGATCTTTTTGATCTTTTGTTTTATTTTGTTGATGATAAATCCCTTCTAGGTCGTGTAAAATTTTTATGTTATTAGATAGCTCGTGGAAATTATGTTCGAAAAACTTTATGTATTTATTAACTATGTGCTTCTCCGCCGAAGTATGTATGCTTTTAGTTTCTATATGGCAATATTTTTGATATATAAAATGGAATTTCAAAAAGTATAAATCACGTTGGTAGTTGGTACTGTGGTGTCTGTATGTGGCTATTTCTCCGTTGAATCTAGTTAGTTGTAGCTCATCGATAAGAAGTTCCATTAATGGGCGTCGTAGAGTGTTAGGTTTGTTGCTAAAGTTACTTGTTTTGTTTAAGCATGAAAAAATTGCCGCTAAAATTTCAATTCTTTCATTTGGTTGAAGTTGATCTTGGTGGACATAGGGGCTAACTATTTGGGCTAGTGTGGCGTACTTTTCTTTGCTTTTAAATCTATCATGGTAGGATCCTCTTTTATTATTGCTAATACTTTCCGGATCTTCACTTCTAAATTTGGTTACGAATTTTTTTGCTAAGTTTTCTTGTTGAGAGTCTCTTTGAGCTGGAAATTTCTTCTTTTCATTTTCTAGATTTTTGATCGTTCTATCGATCTCTTGTATGCGTTTAACATATTGGGGAGCAAGCGTTATTTTGGAGTTGATATGCCTATTCCACTTGTTCATTAGCTCCTGTTTCTCGTTCTGGAGAATGGTAATTTCATTATCTAAGTGTGCTAATTTTTTAGTGGCATTCATATTGTTGTTTGTAGTGTGGTTCTCTTTTGCGATGGGTTTTGCTTTTAAATCTATTCTCATTATCTCAGCTCCAGGGTATTTTTACTCAGCTTATATCGATTTTATTTTTGTTTTTGTAAAAGTGCTATAGAAAAATTTAAGCGGTTTTTTTTTAGATAAATAGGCTTGTTGAGTTAAGCTATTTATAAACAACAGTCTATGGTAATAGGCAGTAAAAATGTCGGTGCTTGTTTAAAAAAAGCGAGTATTTATATAAAATTATAACCGAGAAAAGTAATTAGGTTTTATAGTGTTGCAATAATACTAAAACAACGATTTCTGTGCCATGCGTTTAACGGATATGTCTATGTTGGTGCTAGGGTCGAGGATATCGGCAAAGGAAAGCCACGCTAGCTCATTGGATTCATCAGAAACGATATAGTTTTCATGCGCTGCTTGCAGCACAAAACGAACATCGTAGTGATAATGAGGGGGGTCGTTTTTGATGGCGGGGATAAGGTGGATATCGATATCAAAAATATGGCTATCAACAATAGTTATCTCGTTAATACCCGATTCTTCTTGCGCCTCTTTAAGTGCTACTTTTAACACATCGCTCTCACCATCGGCATGACCGCCTAATTGTAGCCACATATTTAATTTTTTATGGTGAGTGAGCAATACCTTCTTGCCGTCTGGATTTAGCAGCCAAGCAGAAGCAGTAATATGCCCGGCTAAATTGGTGCGTTCAAAACAGTTGGCGTTTTCATTAATAAAGTTAAGCATTTCTTGTTGCTTTTGCGCTTCCTTAGCGGATTGCGTACGATAATGGTTAAGCTTATTAATAAGATTATTGCGATGCATAACGTTCTATCTTCTTAATGAATTTCTTTAAGAGATTTTATTATAAATTTTATATGCTCTTCTGTCAGCCCCTCGTGTGTGGGTAGTGTAATGATAGTTTTTAAGATATGCTCCGCGCTGGGGCGGGTAAAAAGTATTTTAAAACAGTATTTTAACATATATTTTGCACTTGTTTGGCGTTTTAAGTTCTTGCTGTAACAAACGCTTCAGTTCTACATACTTGTAATATAATGTACATATTTCAGAAATAAATATCCTGTATGATAAACATATGTCATCAAGGAAAGATGGTTAGGCAAAGTGGATCGTTGAAAGTGAAAATAACTAGATAGTTGTGGGATCTTGTATCTTTTACTGGAGAGGCGCAATGGGCAAGGTAGAAAAGGAAAACGTAAGAGGCAATAGCATCATGAGGATGTATCAACGTGTGGTCAGGGAAACGTCCTTAAAATGTCATGAAGTGCGTCATAGCAAAGAAGATGCTGTCGGTGGTGTGGGGAAGAAGGAGCTTCTACCAGCTCCTTCAGAAAAAAACTAACAGGGACAGTGTCGGCTTCCTTGCCGGGTAATGTCCGGTAAGGAGGCTAACTAACTCCACACCAACTTGATGTTTGTCCTGCAGCAGGGGTAACATCGCGACTATTGGCGCTAGTATCTTGATTTGACCACAGGGTTGGTGCTGATGGCTGATGAAGTTTTTCTGTTGGCTTTTTCTTTTGTTCTGTTTGCGCAGCAACATCTGTCATATCATCGTTAGATATAAGCGCGCAGAGGCTTTTTTGTAACGCTTTAGGGTCAAAGTTAGGGTCGCTAACGGTTTGAATTTCAAACTGACGTATAATGGTAAGAAAATTCTCTAGTTTATCTGGGTTCTGTATTGCAACTCTCTTTAATATATCTTTGCATTCTTCTTTAAGGTTAGTCTGCCTGGGGAAACGTAAATGAAATAACGAACCGCTGCCGTCTGTAATGCTTTTTTCTTCTCGTGAAGAGCTGACTGTATGACAGCGCAGTGTTGATTCGCAGCGGCGAATTTGCACACAGATATCAGCAATAATTGCTGCGTGTGTGGGTTGTAATAACAGTATGTCCATTGAGTTGGTATAGAAGAGATTATTTAAGCAAGAGGCGTGTTGTCCTTTTGCAGTGTCAAAAGAGAAAAATAATATTCCAACGGCTTCTGTCAATGCTTTTGCATTGTTTGGGTGTTGCAGAATAGCGCGAAAGAAAACGTCAGCTTGTCCATGCATTTCAAAGTGCTGAGAATTTAATAAGGGTGCCGACTTGTCATGATGTAATTCCAGTAGTATATTGATCTGCTGAGTGATTGTTTCTAATGTCTGTTGCGAGGGGTTGTATTCGCTGGTTAAATTTAAAAGGGTTTTAATGCTGAGATTGTAGGTGTTAAATTGACAGGCGCCTAATTCATTGAAGGCTATTAAGAAGTCTGCCAGTGAAAATACAGGATGTGGGAATGTCTCTTTTACTAAGTGTTGAATATCGTTTGGAAGTTTTTCTAATTGTATAGAAGCCTTGTGTTCACTATTCCAGCTACCTTGAAAGGCTATTTTTTCTAGCGATGCGCTTATTTCAGCATAAAATTGAGCAGCGTCAGGGTCAGTGATGCTTTTTGTTTTAGTAAGAATGTACTCAAACAATCTGATTTTGCATTGTAAGAGAAATTTGTTTAATAAGGCGTTATTAGCGTGAGTGGGATGATTGTTGAGAACATTCTGTGCTAATCTTTTTAATTGACCTCTAAAATGTGGCTGATCAATAAAGCTTATATTTTTTAAAATAGCACTTGCTAGAGAGTGCGTTAAGCCTATTAGATCTGCTTTTCCCACATGCAATGGGCTCGATGCTATATAGTCAATGCTATCGGGTGCTGCGGTACTTTGCATGGCGTTAAAATTTTTGTCGAGCACAAGAATATTTTCTAGCAATAGCATCATTAGCCATACGGATGACTTGCTGTCATCGAGCGCTAGGTCAGGAGCATTAAGTTTATCACGTAGATGGCAAGCAATTTCTTCAAGGGTGGACCTGTCAGAACACTGATTAATAATTTTGTTGCAAAAAACAAACAGCATAATAGCTTTGTTATCAGTTAAGTGTGGTGAGCTATCATAAGGTGCAAAACTAGCGATAAAATTATCTATATAGAATTTGATATCGTTTTTGTTTGTTAGATCAATTTTATCACTAAGTGCATAAAATCTTTTGATGGCATAATGATGGCTATCTTGCCAATTAGGATCTTGGCTCATTTGATAGGTTTGACTCTGTTGCAAGTATAAAAATATCAGTTGTAACTCTATTTGGAAAACATTTTCTGTACTAATAAACTGTTCCATCTGTGGGAGTATGGTCACTAGTTGTAGGCAGAGCTCACCGGTAAGAAGGCTTTTATCTAGAAAATGAATTCCATTGTATTTGTTGATATATTGTAAAAGATCGAGAAGAAAACTGGCACCTTGCGGCAAATAGTTCATGTTGTTGTGTGCGTAAAATAGTTGACAGAAAATTCCAAGTTTAAGTGCTTTAAGATTAATATCGTTTTTGTTTTTAGCAGAGTCAAGGAATCTATTGTAATTTGTTGGTATCGAGTCACATTTTAGCTGGCTTAATATATTGAGTAGGCGTTCTGGGTGTAGGCTAGTCAGTTTGTTATTGTTTTTATGCAGACTGTCTAGGACGAGTAAACTGATGCAAGCATTTTTATCTTTTGCCCCCTCTTCCTTTTCCTCATAGGGCCCCATTTGGGCGACAATTTTTTCGAGCTCAAGTAAATAAGCTTCGCTACCGTCAGCGGAATTAAGTATCTTAGTTAACCTATCACCATGCTCTTCAATTAGTTTAAATTTAAGACGCTCACTTAAAATAACGCCAACCGATAAGCCGGCAAAAAGTATATCGTATTTATTCGTGCCGGTGTTTTTTGCTATAGCGAGAAAGCTATACACTAACAAGTTTGCTACAAATGCTTTGTTAGCATTATTGTTTTGATTGGGTGATTTGGATATATTTATCAAGCGGGTATATAGTTTAATAAATTCCATGGGGGCATTTTTGTATACCAGTGACATCAGCTCGGCAATGGATGTAAAGGTATCATCACTAACAATATATTCTAAATTTAATATAGTGCTTGTTGTTTTAAAAAGGTTTTGTTTTGCATCTGCAACTTGAGGTTCATCACCACATATCTCAGATAAATACTCTATGGCTTTTGCTGTATCCGCTTTTGTAGCGCATGATTGATATTCAGTGGTATTGTCAGTTAGGTAGATGTCAGTAATTGTTCTCATAGTTAGACCTTTTGTCTTAGTGGATTTTATTATTTAATTTATACTGCAGTATTCTAGCTGATGAATATTAATTAGGTATTAAATTACCGTAAATTAGAAATAATTTTCTTAGTAGTTTGTGAGGCAGGTAATTAAGTCATGCTTTGTAGGCCAAAGAAGAAACAAACATGATAGATTCTTGTGAAGAATTAATATTGAGCAAAACACTTTTCTGTGTAGTGAGTCTCTACTTTATCAATCGGCAAAGCTATACCTGAAACGTTTTAAACACGGTGTTCATAGTATTTTATTTGCTGCGGTTTAGACACCGCTCTTCGCAACGGCGCAAAGGTATAATGGGGCGCTAAGATAATTTAAAATTAGATTTAGTAGTTCATTTTTTCTTTGCGTTCTTTTATAGCGCTGCGCCTCCGCGTAAAAGGCGGAGGTTGGTCGTAGAACATGAAAGATTATAACACCTAATTTCTAAACGCTTTGGATATATATTTGCTTATATTGAATATGAGGTGCTATACAATTCGTGTATTTTGGCAAATTACATCAACATGAAAATCGCTAAAACGCATATGCCCAAGCCCATAGTGGATGCAGTAGTCATTACCGCCAAAAGACTCGTTCATGGAGCAATTCTTCTTGGCCAGCTTTGCGGTATGATTTAAGCCATGACCAACTTCAATAATAGTACGATAGTATTTATTTTCATTAAATAGATTTTCTAATGCGTCTATAGCAGGCTCTGCTTTTTTATCCAGAGCGGTTAATGTTGTAATAACGCCGTTTGTAACCGTGGCTATAACAGGTGCTTGTTGTAGTACTGTCAATGCATTATAGAGAGCAGCTTGTTTCGCAATTGCAGCAGCAGAGGTTAAGTTATAGTGATGAATAATCGGTAAGCCTTGTAAAACAATCTCTCCGTTTAGTGGCAGCGGGTGTGGTTTATTATCTTTAAAGTTAACATGCGTTAAAGCAATTTCACCGCAAGGTATGACGCCTGATTCGCCAGCGCGTAAATCGCCATAAGCTTCGCCCCACAAACAGCTGTTATCAACCGTTAATGTCGCTTGTGTTTTGTGATTATTATCTGCGTATATAATCTTGTCGCGATTTTCAATGGCAGAAAAAAACGTGTCTGCTTTTGCTATATACATTTCTGGTGATGTATTCATAATGTTTTTTAAAAAATAATGAATATCATCGATGTCTATCGGCGTTGTCGGCAAACAGCGTAACGCCAGGAATTTGCAATCCTTTGCGAGGTATTCCTTGCTTGCTGTTAAGTTAGGGATGGTATATCCATAAGGTAGAAAAAAGTAATCGGTATTTGTCGCCGATTGCTGGGCGAGAAAATCATCGATAGGTTGATCTGTTGCGATGGTTGCTATCATCACCTTTTCATAATGCGTTGATGTGGCAATGCTAAGCTTGCTTTTCAACGCGGGTGTTGTCACAACACAAAAAGTCTTTGCGCGATCAAGGCGTAAATAGTCAATGCGATCAGGTTCTATGATGATGCTCATTATTTTCTACCCTACGTCTAATCCCCAGCCTTTGCCGGATTCGTAACGGCCCCTTTGGATTTTGGGCTTTTGCGTTTGTTGTTCTTTTGCATTGTTGCTTTTATGCGCAACTTTTGCTGTGGGTGAGAGGGTATTATTATTCATGATCATTCTCCTGGAAGGTGGGTAAAAATCTACACAAGCATAGCACAAAATTACGCCAGAGTCTTCTTGATCATAATGTAGTCATAAATATCGCTTTATTTGATGAGAAATAGTAGGTAGTCCTGAATACCAGTGCATTTATACTCTGCAAAAGAAAACATCTTCTGAGATATTCTTCCTGATTAAGCATATTCCGAGTGATTTCCTCTCAAATAAGCTAATTCTTAATACTTCCTTAAGTAAACAACTGTACTATTCGCCTTTTGTGAAAGTAATAAATACAGTTTAATTTAAATTTAAGGGTCTTATCATGGTAACAAAGCATCTAAGTCTAATAAAAGTCGTGAGTACAGCAACACTATTACTACTATCGATGGTAGTTGAAGCCTCTATGTCTTCGATCTATATCTCGGACCTGAATACGAGCGGCAGTCATTACGATAGCGAAGGTATGTATATTAGTGCCAGCTCTCCATCTTGCTATGGTATTTTTAGTGCCAGTTCAGATTACCAAACCTTTTTTACCCATCAAGAGCACATGATCGTTTGTCCAACCCCCATCCATATTAACGCGCTTAAATGGTGTAATGGCTATGGTCCTAGCTATAATTGCAACGAAGGTTTGCAAAAAAGTGATATTGAAAACCTTAATAAATTTCAGAATACGGATATAAGCCTCAATAAGCAGATGGTTATAACCTATTATTTAGATCAACAGCATAAACCAAGGTTATTAGTTTCATTAATTGATAATTAACGAATACGTAAGTTTGTTCCCTAATTACTGCAGAGCCATTATTGGCTCTGCACACTATTAATTAATAAACCTGAGGGGTAGGGGCCTTTATGTAGCGTATCAACAGGATAACTGATCGATGTTCCTGTTTGCACGATCTTCGCTCCTTTTTTCGCATCGATTGTGTTTGCGCCTATGGATAAAGCTTGGTTGGAGCCGTCTGCTTTATGCAAGCTAAAACTAACGCCTTTTACATCACCAATAACGCAGTCGATATGATAGGTTGATTTGCTAGGCGGTGCTTTTGGTCCAACATCAAGTGAATACGCTGGGCTTGCTGAGCCATCCTTGCAATGCGCGACGATACTATAGGTGTAATGGCCAGTGGCAGAAGCCTGTTTTATAGGATCATAAATTGTATTGCTAGCATTTAAATTTAATTGCCCAAAGTCATGTCCCGTGTAAGGTGAGCTGACATCGTAGTACTTAACATTAGGGTCAGCTGTTGTTGATGAAGTAATAACGGATTGGCCATTAGGTTGATAGGTAGTATCAACATAAGCATTAAAGTCTTCACCAGTAGGTAATGGACAAGTAGATGGTGGCTGACTGCCATCGACACTGTAAATTTTTACATTAGAAATGGTCATGCTGTAGTTTAGATCAGTAGATCCATGATCGTCAGTGTCAAATACTAATCCCATGTTGGGAAAACCATTAAAAACATTGCGAATGGTCGTGGCGTGAGAGCTCGCTGGAGGATTTGCTGAAAGTGTATAAGAGCTCTGTTGTCCAGCAGGTTTGCCATCAAAATAAGTGGTAAAGGTCACATGCTGGCGACTGCTATCATATTGCCATTCAAAACCATAATGATGAACGCCGGTCGACGGTGCTAGGCCGTTTCCATACGTGGCATAACCTACTAAGTGCGAGCCATCAAAAGGGTTATTAGGATCGCCGATGAGATGGGTTTGAGTAGTGCCACCTTGCCTTTCGGCTATATCAATTTCTCCATTGTATGGCCAGCCTTCTCTTTTATCCAACCAATAGGCAGGCCAAATATTATAATCATACTGACCTGCGCCACCATCCATTTTTATATCCGCAGTTATATATCCATGGAGCGGTAATTTTCCGCCTGATGCAGGGTTGAGGTCGCGGATAGCTTGATTGGTGTGGATATAGCATGTTTTTGCTTGGTGGCCGGCAACACGTGAATACTTGATTGTTAATTGATGATCCTGACCCCAAGAAATCGATTCGCTTGCATTGCAGGTGGCATTACCATCATGTGTGTAGGGGTAAACACTGCTGGCATTAAATCCATCCCACCATACTGTGCAATGCTTCCCGGGACAAAAGGGTTGGTCGTTTGCTAACGCTTGGTTGCAGGTTGGGATGATAAACAGTAAGGGGACAATGCTAGAGATTAATTTCATATTTACCTCGTTGGTTGCAGGTTAGAGTGGGGTTTCTATTTTGTTTAAAAGGGAATCTGTTTTTTTGTGACTGTGAACTTAGGGAGAAATGATAATGTTCAAACATTAAGAAAATATTAAATATGCCTTACAAAGATTTAAAAACATTAAAATCAAGTAAATTTACGGCGAATTAACCAAATTTTTTATGGTGGATATTTTAATTTTGGCTAAAGATTGTTCTGGTGTTTTGATTTTATATTGCGTGTTATGTGCGCAGTGGGGCGACTTGAGTGAGCATTTTGTTGGCCTTCTGGATACCGCGGTCAAGCCGCGGTATGACGATTTGAGTGGTTCATATTTCTATTGATTAAGACGAACACTTTGTTCCAGTTGTCAGCCAATAGGAACAGTAAGCTTTGTCGACATTGAACCATCTCCGGAGCTGTAATCTGAAAGTAATTATTTTGCTAAAGTGATTGTTTGGCTAAGTATACAGCAGTAGCTGCTATTGCAACTGCGCCAACTTTTGCGGCAAATAAGCCGAAGTTGTTGCAGATAGAGCTTTGGTTGTTTTCTTGATTGGCTCTATTGGTTTGGTTGTTTGTCTGATTAGTTCTATTGTTTTGCTTGTTTTGCTTGTTTTGCTTGTTTTCTTGACTGGCCCTGCTAGTTTTGCGTTGGGGATTCATCATATGGGCTGGAACGGGAGCCATATAGAATCCATCTGAATGAGGGTTAAATTCCGTGTGAATATCATTAGGAGGATTTTTCATATGTCTATGAGCGAGCTCTATTAATTGTTCAATCCTACCGTGGTCATCTTTGGATAAGTTAGACCAATTAATTTTAAGAAAAATTTCGCCGTATCGTCTTGCATCTTCAGACAGCTTGTGGTCTGGCATCGTCTTTATAATTGGGAATACGGAGGGGGCATTATTAAATAAATGTAGCTTTGTGCGTTGATCCCAGTCAGGTTTTTTGCTGGTAACATAGTGATCTAGTGCTTTTTGTAGAGTTGAGTATATGGGTAGTGGTTGCCCATGGTCAAATACACCATAGGTTGGCATCTGTTGGTAAAGGGGATCTTTTAAGGGTGAGTTGGGTAAGGGTGAGTTTGGCATTATTACGCTCCTATTGTTTGATAGAGCAAATATTAGCATTGATTTATTAAAAAAAAATTAATTTTTAGTGCCTTATAAGGGTATTTTCTTATTAATTATCTCTTAATAAGGTGGTGCTATAGTAACCTTATAATATAAAGTGCGAGACAAAAAAAGAATCAATAAGTTGTTGTAAAATGGGTAAAAAGAAAAAAAAGCTGGTTGGCAAAAGTGCCAATAAGCCGATAAGGCATACAATAGAGCATCGCAGCGAGTGGTTAAGTATTACTTATACACTTGCGGCAAAAGATAGAAAGAAGCAGCAACATATTGAGCCTTTTGTAGGTAATATTTATAAGATTTTTAGCCCATTAGGTCTTAGTGTGCATCAAGCTAAGGATGATGAGTTGCTGCCGTGCTATAGTCTTTTTCATCAAGTTGTCGCTAACACGGATAAGCAAATTGATTATATCGCTAGACGGCATAATGAAACTGGTAAAAAGGTGCGAGCTGATCTTTGTGTTGCGTTTGGAATTATCTTGCAAAAGCTGGATAGTAAAAGTAAGTCATACCCCGCCAAAATAGCATTTAATGAATTTATTCTTGAAAGTAAGCCCAATAGCTACCCTTTAAATTTATCGCGCCAGGCTATGCTGGCAGTAAAATTTGATTTATATAGCTTATATAAAATAACAGGACAGGCAGACAGGGCACAACAGATGTTGCAAGTGCTAAAAGATTCTGGCGATCCATTATCACTTTATTTAGTAGCCACAACATTTCACAGCTACCAAGATCGGCAGGAAGCATTTTCTTATTTTTTAAAGGCGGCAGAAGCAGGTCATCAAGTTGCCATGGTAAAATCAGCTTTCGCTTACCATAGTGGGCATGGCGTTTCTATGGATAGTGGTAAAGCCGAATACTGGTATAATTGCGCAATTAAATCTTTATCGTTAGCAGAAGCAAAAGATGATGCCGACGAAGTAACGCTGCGATTAGTATCGCGAGTCAACTTTACGCAACATATTAGCTCACGTGAAACAGGGGAGTGGTTTGAGTCTAATTCGCCACGGTTTGAGTATGCGCAATTTCTATTGGATCGTGGCAAATATGTCAAAGCAGAAAAGCAGCTGCAGCGAGTGATAAAGAGAACGCAGCATGATCTGGCGCGTGCGATGCTGGCAAAATTGTATTTATTTTCTAAGGTTAACGTTGGTGATGCCGGTCAATATGAAAAGGAGCTAATAGCATTAGCAGAAACAAAAAGTGATGGGCAGACCTTTGTTGGTGAGATGGTTGCTGAATACTCAGTGCAAGCGCTAATGACGTATCAACTTTTTGTTAAAAATGATATTCAGAGTGGGCTGAGCTGGTTGCTTTTGTATTTAAATAAAAAGTACCCTGCTGATCAATACTTTTCGCCTAATAATTGTATTCAACGTTCATTAGAGTTGGATAAGCAGTTATTAAGTTTTGCCATTAATGCGGCGTTACAGCAATATATTAGTGTTGATGATTGGCAGCATGATGAAGCACAAGCTTATTTTTTGCAGTTGCAGCAGTTTAAAAAGATTGAGCAGAGATTCAATACGGATGATGCTTTTAATGGATATGCGTTTGAGTTAGAAGCTAAGCAAGTATTTGCTACAGCTAAAAGAGCGCATCAGCAACAGCAAGAAAACTTTGCTAGTAGAGAATTAGCTTATCAAACAATGATTGTTGGCATTGCTGATAATGGTGAGCAGCGCTTAAGTGAGCGTTTTAATAAATTGAGTGGGCTCTCTAGTGCGGCGCAAACCTTGGGGCAGATAGCGCAGACGTTAACATTACTGAGTAAAATAGCCTACTTTTTAGGGACGGCAAGGGATGCTATTAAAAATTATGTGAAAAACCTGCAATTTATATGGCATAAGCTAAGTGAGATTTTGAAAAAAAATCAATATGATTTGGCCGCTGACAATAGTAAACATTTGTTAGATATTTTTTGCGCCATTGGGCGCTTGCCTATTGCGCCAACAGCGCGCGTAGTGCAAGCAGTGCGTTACGCTATTGAGGCGATTCGCACGGGTAAGCTAGCACAAACCCCTGAAGATTTAGTAATCATTATCTATCAGCTAGCGTGTATGGGGTTGCCTTATAATGTGATTTCAGAAGATGTTGAGCCTTTGCTAAATAGCTTATGGGCAAGGCATGCGGAGCTAACACCTAGCCAAAAAGTGCTGCTATTGTACTCTATTGTTTTGTTGGAACATGCTCAGTCAGAGTTGGCGCCAGAGTCGTTGCAGAAAATATTGCGTTCAATGACCAATAATTTATTGCACTCTATCAAAGATCAGCAAGAGTTTCTCAATGGTTTAGACCGTAAGCAATTGTTGTTGGTGATGTCCCACTTACAAGGGAAACGGTTTTCAGCAAAAAACCTATTGCAAACGTTGCAAGAAACATTGGCAGAAAATGGCGAAGCAAAAGCGCAGTCATCAACACATATTTCTAAATTTCAATCTCAGGTTTATGAAGCGGTTAAGTTAATATTTCCTAGTGCAACGCAAGAAGATATTTTTGGAAATTTTCCAGTTGATATTGTTATTCGTGTCGATATGCAAGTCTTTATTTTGCAAGTCAATGGCCCTACGCATTTTCTATATAACGAAAATGGTCAGCCAGTGTCGCATCCAAAAGAGCATTTTCATAAGGCCATCATTGAAGAAACCGCCAATGGAACGGTGATTATGATTAACTATTTTGAACAGCTGCCAGATTATAAGGACAGTTTGCAATGGCGGGCATATTTGAGCGAAAAGTCACCTGGGTTGGCGCTATTGCTGCAGCCTAAAAAAGAAAACCGCACGAGCTCGCTATGGCAACAACATAGTGTGCCAGGAGCTCATGCAGATTCAAAAGAGTCAGCCGTAGCTAGCAATAGCTCTATTTAGTTACAGTTTATTAAGGATGCGCGCTATTATCAGATTCTGCTTTATCAGCAGGTTTAAATTCATCTAAAGGATTGGAGCTATTTAAAATAGAGTGCATCCATCGGTTAGGTCGCATTAATGCAGCGCTATCTACTGGTTTGTTTGATAAGGGTGCTATGGATCTTCGTGCTAACCATTGGCGTAAATTCTTCTGCCCATAACTCCAGCCATCGGTTTGCAAAACGATAAAGTCGCCTTCTGGAGTGTGGCTTATCGGGCAGTTTAAAAAATTAAAAACCATCTTTTCATCAAGATGAGCTAAGGAAGCAGCTGATGTTTCATTGTTGAGTTCATTATGTCTTAGTGTGCTCTGGTCTTCATGTAGTTTTGATACTATCATGGTAAGAAACTTAAGTAGTGCGACAAATCCAATGCCTATAACTCGATAAAAAATGGCATCCGAATTGATTTTATTTTTCATTAAAAAAACACCTGCTAAAATAACTATTAGTGGAATGGCATGGAATGCAGATTGCTTAATTGCAAAAATAGTCGACTCTGCTGTTCGTTTAAGCAATAATATAATAAGTGAGGGCTTAGCAGTATTTTGTGTTAGCATCAGGGTGAACTGCTCGGTATCTATATTATTACTAGCAAATAGATCCATGGCTTGGCTGACAACGCGGTTGTGGATTAGGTGTCTGTTTAACTGTTCGCCTGTTCTTGGACTTGTACCATTATTATTTATATGTTCAATAATGCTCGTGGCATTATAAGTGTAGCCATCAGATGCAATGACGGGAAGGCGCATTGTCTTTTTTGAGATGGGGCATAGAAAAAAGGGAGTGCTTAGTATTTGTATTTTTTCCATAGATTTTAAATCAAACTTTTCTTCTGCTGTCTGAGCCAATGTGGTAATAGAAGCTAAGTTATCTGCTGCTTTAGATTCAGCTTGCTGTTGGAGCTGTGAAAATTGATAATGGCTTTTTCTATTTTGCTTGATTTTATAGGCTGAGATCATGAGTCCTAAGCTGCTTAATACCATAAAGAGCATGGCGACAATTTGGTAGTCAAACTCTGGTAGTGTGGGGTATTGCTCTGCTGTTGCATAAACTTCTTGCGCTATGGCGTCAGCTTCCAACTGTGACTCGGCATTGCAAATAACAGGGGTTTTAATTAGGTGTCCTCTGTGATTGTATTTAAAGGTTAAGGTGCAATTAAAACCGGAGCTGATGACCTCCCTTAAATTGCTAATGTGATTGGATTGTTGTTGAAGGCTGATGAAAGTGGTATAGATCACGTTAGACATAAGTCCGCCAAGTCCTCCAACCCCTGCTACCCATTTGGCGACACTGAGTATTTCGCTTTGTTTAATATCAGCGATACAGGTTGAAATTGAGTCTCTCATATTTAGAAAAATTCTCATGATATTGTCCTTGTGATATTGTTGTTGGTAGAGTGGTATTTTTAATGTTAATGATTAGAGGTGGTTATTATCTGTTTTAACTTAGGTTGCGGATTATACGGCATTAAAGTTAAAAAAATCTTAAGATTAGAAATTTAAAAAAGTTTCTGTATATAGCGATTGAGCAAAGTGTCTGCGTATCGCTTGCAAAATTAATTAGAGTCAACTAAGTAAAGTTAATCGTAAGGTATCCCTAGTTCGATAGTCTCGCATTGCACTATATAAAGTGAAATTCCTTAATTATATGTTAAGGTGGGGGTGATAATATGCTTGTACTGAAACTGACAACGTTGCAACAGTCAATACATAGGGTAGTAAGCTGTGTGCATTGAGACATTATAAAGAAAGATAATGAGAACAGAAACACTAAAAAAGCATTTGGCTGAATATGACAACAAGCGTGGACTTAATCGTAAGTATCTTTGGCGCTCAGCACGTTCCACTTATATAGAAGCTATTTATCGTATATGGAAGAAGAATAACACGACTGGTCGAGAGATAATAAGCCAGGATGATGCTAAAGCTATTCGAGTGCAGTGTGATGCATGTTTGCAATCAACAGAGAAAGATAGTGTATCCTTTCAAATAGCCACAAAAATATCAAGCGATTTGCTGTCTAATATACTTATATCAATCCAATCTGTTATGCCACCGGTGAGTGAACATCAATTTACGTTGAATTTGCCTACTGAAGAGACTTTTGACTTTGAACCACTAGATATGGGTAAAGTGCGAAAAAATATTTTGTCTGATATTAAGGCTGTTGATATGTTAGCATTGGATAAATATGAGTCTCAATCAGGTGGTGGGATTTTTGAGGAAGTCAGACAGAGTGTATTTAAGCAGAGTCGGCAATGGGATAATTTTGGTTTTTTTAAACAAAATAAAAGTTGGTTTGAGCGCAACCCATTTAATGAGAGAGAATTTAAACGCTCCGCACAACAGCCATCAATTATAGATCCAAAGCAATGGCATAACCCAAATGGTATTGCTATAGAAAAAATAGTGCATTATGTGTGGTTTGGTGGCATTCTTTCAAAGAAACATCAGAACCGTTTACAGCAATGGAAAGAAGAAAACCCCAATTATGAAATGTATTTATGGTTTGACAGCAAGCATATCGATTTAAAAGTAGAGGAAGTAAGAGAGATGTTTGCGGCAACGCCATTTGTTGTCAGTGACATCCGTGAGTTACAGAATGATAAAAATGCCCCGCTCTTTTTATGGGTGGATAATTTATATGAGATAGGAACGCAGCCTGGTCGAGTATTAAATTTTGCTGCAATGAGTGATATTATTCGTTATCTTGCACTGCAAAAATATGGCGGCTGGTATTTTGATACTGATATAACGCCAACACAACTAAAGAGTTTAAAGCCTCACTACGGATTTTACATTTATATCCACCTCGATGAAAATACCGGTGAGATATCAAGTTTCGCACCGTCTATTATCGCTTCGGTAAAGAACTCCTCTTATTGCAACAAGGCTGTCGAGATCCTATTAAATATGGCGACATCTAAGAATTACAAAAGAATATTAGATGCAATCACTGCAAAAGAAAACGGTCACTATATTCATGCGACGATGTCAACAACAGGGTTTGCTGGTTTTTATGCAGCAAAAAAACTATCAGTAGGAGGTTCACCTATTGTTAGCGAAGGGGAGTTGCTGGGTAAAATACAATTACAAAAAAGAATTGACCTTGCAGGATTAATGGATATACACCATATTTATGAGAGAGAAAAATCTTGGTATGATCCCACGCAGCGTAATATCAGTGCTGAACAAGAGTTCCTGCAAAGATATGCTTTTTTCTTAACAGGTGATAGCGAAATGGGAACTGCAGACGAAGTGCCAGTCACACCAATAACATGTCCTCCTGTGCTTGACGTTGATAATGAGAGCGAACTGAGCATGGCGCTTACTTTGTCTCCTAAATTTGGTTGAGACCTTGTGCTAACAGGTTTGTCGCATTAGTGCTACAAAAGGGGCTGTGTGGTACATATAGTCTGTTACTGACGTGTCTTTAGTTGTTGTTGAAGTCTTTTGCAGCTTTGCTAAGGATAGATAATTGATCAATAAAATTTTGCTGGCCAAAACCAATACGTAAATGCTGTTTGCTAGCGCCAAATAGGCTTGCTGGTAGGATAAGTAAATCATGTTTTTCTTGAGCGAACTGTGTAAACTTCATGGCATCCATATTGTTTGTTAACTTAATACAAGCCAAAATACCTGCTTGTGGCGGTGACCAGCTAAATAATTTAGTTTCAGCCATAAAATCATGCAAATGCTGCAGGTTGTTTTTAGCACGAGCAATATTGCGATCAACAATTTCTTGTTGTTGCATTAATCCTTTGAAGGCGATTTTCTCATCAAGTAGTGATGTGCATACTGAGGATTGTAATTTGAAATTATACATTGATTGAAATGCCGGCTGACTTGGTACAATCGCCCAACCCAGCCTAACACCGCTCATTGAGAGACTTTTAGCAACGCTACCAATAGTAACTGCTAATGGGTATTCTTTAAAAAGGCCTACTAAGCCAAGCTGGTGATAGTCAAGATGTGCTGCTACTTCATCAATTAGAATATAAATATTTTTTTGTTGGGCAATGGTAAGAATCTCTTTGGCTTGTTTTACCGTGAGAATAGCACCCGTGGGGTTATTTGGTACGCTAAGGATAATTAGTTTTGTTTTCTCATTGATGCATTTTTGCAGCGCCTCGGTGTTTACATGCCAGTCGTCATTTTCATAAAGATTGATAATATGAGTTTTAAAGCCAAGCTGTGGAGTTAGGTTGTAAAGTGAGGGGTAATTTGGGGAAAAGACTATCACTTCATCATCAGGTTTAAGTAGGCTAAGATAGCAAGCCATAATGGCTTCTTGTGCACCGCAAAATAAGAGAGTGTTATTGGTGTAACTTTTGTTAAAGCGATGAAATAAGCAAATTCGTTCTTTTAGTTCAGTATTGCCAGATAAGCTTGCATATTCTAATTTTAATCGCTGCATTTCAGAATGCTTAAAATTAACAAGTTGACTAAGTTGCACAGGCTCACAGGTTGCTTGACTAATATTGTGAGATGGTCGTTGTGCCAAGTTTTGTAAATAATGCAAGTGTGCTGGGGTTTGTAGATTAAACATGTCGTTGCCACACTGTTAATGATGAATTTTTAAGATGATACAATCCCAGGTTGCGGCGTTCAGTTCTTTGTAGCTTATAGTGGTCAATAAGCTTAAAGTTATCCTGCAGTATAAAATGAAGCGTTTCATTGCCAGTATAGTTCTCAGCATTTTTCTTATAACCACCTAGCCATTTTTCTTGTGGGCAGTATTGTTCGTCCCATTGAAAATTACTATTAATGACTAGCAGCCCATTTATATTTAAGCGAGCAGTAATTTCTTTTAAAAAAAGCTTAGGGTCATAAAGAAAGGATAATATGAAGTTGCAGAAAACTAGGTCGTAGTTTGCATGCTGCTCGTGCAAGTTATGAGCGTCGCCTTGCGAGAAATGAACTCTATCTTTAATGTTAGTGTAGCCTAATTTTGCCAGAGAAATTTCTTGATGGCAGTGTAATAATCCCTCAGTTGAAATCTGATAGCGCAGCAAGTCATTTTCACAGAGTGTTAGCGCTTGTTGAATATGCCTTGCAGTAAAATCAATGCCATCAACATGCTGATAAATCTTTGCTAATTCAAAACTACCTCGCCCTACCGAGCAGCCAATATCTAATGCCCGCGCAGTATTTCCTTGTTGCAACAGGGGTGCAATTTTTTCAATGCAATTTACAATAGAGTTTTGTGCTATCTGCTGATCAGTGCCAAAGTGAGTGTGTAGTTCGAGTGCTAGCGCCTCCTCCGTGATGGTGCTATTCACTTGTGCTGTATCTGAAATTGGTTCCGCTTCAACATAGCGAAAACCGGCATGTTGAAAAAAATGACGTCTAAAAGCGTAACGAGAACTTCGGCAAGCCTCATTACCAACGGATATCCATGAGCCGCCTTTAATTAAATTATGTTTTCCATCAAAAGTGGGTGTGGAAAAATCGTCGTAAAGAGGGTGTGGTTTAAAGCCCGGAAAGCCATCGATATGCGTCTCAGTCCATTGCCAGACATTACCAACGATATCAAAAAATTCACCTTGTTGAAAATTAGTAACTGGGCTCGATGAAGCTGTATAGGCAAGGTTAATGTTACCGGGTTCATATTGCCATGCGGGGATATCGTTTTTTATATTGTCGCGTAAACAATACCATTCTCCCTCCGTCGGCAGGCGTATTGATTTCCCTGTTTTTGCTGCAAGCCAATTACAAAAGGCTTTGGCCTCTAGATAATTTACTTCTACCGGCCAATCAAGGGGTAGCGGCATTTCACTAATAAGGTTGCGCTGATAATATTGCTTATCTTTTCTTAACCAGAAGCGTGGCATCGTTGCTTTGCTAAAGGCAAGCCATTTTTTTCCTTCTTCATTCCAGTGTTGATTGTTGCAGTAACCACCGTCTTCTATAAACTGTAGGAATTCCCCATTAGACACCAGATATTTTGATGCTAAAAACGTTTCAATGTTTACAGTCTTTTCGCCATATTCATTATCCCAGCCATAAGTATCATCATTTTTTCCTAAGGTGATACTGGTTGATTTAACTGCTATCAATTCATTCTTAGGCGGGGTATTGGTATTTTGTTCAGCTGCCCATGAGGGTTTTGCATTGATATCATTAAGGTCTAGCATTCTAATTAAAACCGAAGACGTTTCTAAATGAATATTTTGATGCTCCGTTATCATTAAAATCAGCCAGGCTAAGCTATTATCTTTGATGGGTAAGGTGATCGTCATACTATCAATAAGTTGATTTATTAATATTTTAACTTGATTGCGATACTCGTTGACGGTGTTGAGCGTGGGCCAGTCTTTTTTACTTTTATCAAGGTCATCCCAAGACATTTCATCAACCCCAA
The DNA here is from genome assembly GCA_030425685.1 of Gammaproteobacteria bacterium. GTDB lineage: Bacteria > Pseudomonadota > Gammaproteobacteria > Coxiellales > Coxiellaceae > JAUIAD01. Next base: position 124,014 of record JAUIAD010000004.1, read on the forward strand.
CTGCGCATAGCGCTTCAAGTTGTGGGTTTAGGCGGTAATTAAGATATTTGCCGAGTATTAATTTATTGACGCAAAATACCGCTGTGTGACCATAATAAAATATCAATGGGTGGCGTAGCGGTTCTGGTTTTTTGTAATAGGCTGCCTCATTGGCGATAAGCGAAAATAAATCTTCGTAAGCGTCCCAGCTGTTGTTAAAGTAATCTTTTAGTTCTTGTCGTTTTTTGTCGACATTATCTCCTGATAAGTAGGGAGGTTTTAGCATAGTTAAACGCTTATTCATGGTTGCTTCCTTGTATTGATCACTGGGTATTGTGCCAGTATATATTCTTTAAGCTGTGTGCCGATATTTAATGGAGTGTTTTTTAGCTTATTGGGATCTTTTTTATAAAGCCAATTTGCTGAACGATTAAGTTGCTGTGACAGCCAGTTGCTTTCCCTAAAAATGTCAATGGCGCCCTTGCTTTTTTTATCGGTATATAGAGAGTGAGGTAACTGTTTTGTTTTCTCAGTGTCTGCGCATATTTCAGTGGTTATATCTTCTTGATAGTGTTCATTGCTATCAAGATAGTCTTGACTGATAGCAACAACATTGGCAAGAATAAAGGCAGCATTTATATAAGGGTTATAAAGCATAGAGCTAGAGGCAAGGCGGTGCTCTATGCGTGCGGCTTGCTGCCAGTATTGTGCATTGTAGCTTAACGGCTGATTATTGGTATCAACTAGGGTATTGCCGTTAATTAATTTATTATGTTTGTTATGTGTTTTATAAAAAGCAATGCCGCCTTGATGTCCGCCGCTTAGTTGGTTGGGTGACTTCAGTTCGGCACTTAATTTAAATTTATTTCTTATTACCAATCGTTCATAGGAGGCTTGTTCAGGCAGAAATAATAAAGCGCACGCAAAGCTTGTTTTTAACAACAGCCGTTGCAACTGTTCGCCATAGTGATTGCAGCAGAGAATATTTACATTGTTTTTATTTCTTACGCTAATATTGATTTGTATCGCATTAGGGATATGAATGTTTTTAAAGGTGTCGCTAAACAGTTGATGCTCGTTGTCACAGTAACCCCGGTTGTCACCGGACCATACCACGGGTTGTATATAGACTGCTTCGGCACCTTGTGACTTAAGCTGTTGCGGGATTATTTGCAAGGCTTTGACAAGATCGTTAACGACTTGCAAGGGTGTTTGGTCAGCGAAGAGTGACGCATACTCCCATTGATTTTGCCAGAATTCTGGTTTTACTATCCCTAAAATATTTTGTTTTTTTAATAGTCTATTTATCGCTGGATAGTCAATATCAAGGTGTGCTACTTTCGACTTGTTGAGCTTATAGCATCCTTCCAGCTCAATATGCAGCATTGGTGTGAGCTTATATGCAGCTAGCTGAGTCTCCAGTAAATAAATAGCTTTTTTCGCTAAAATTGTTAATGGGCTATCAGGCATGGTGAACATTCTGTTCTTTGGTGATTTTCTATCAAGTGATTTTAGCGTATCCGATCGCTGGATAAAAGAGGGGATGTTATTTAGAATCATGTGGTTATGGTGATTATTTATTGGTCTGGTGTGGTTGCGATATTGGTTGTGAAATTAGATACGTAAGTAGGTTTGCTAGCGGCAAAACTGTTGTAAAATACAGCCGCAACAGTAACGGTTAAGGTGAGTTTATGAAACAATCCAAGAAATTAGTCACAGTGGCTTGTATTGGCACGGTGCTTGAGTGGGCTGAGTTTACATTTTATGCCTATATTGCCACTAAGATTTCCCTGTTGTTTTTCCCTAATATGGATCATCAGTCTGGGGTTATTGCGGCCTTTGTTGTCTTTGCTATTGGATATTTAATGCGACCGCTGGGTGCTGTGTTATTTGGGTTTTTGGGTGATCGTTTTGGCCGGCGTAGTGCTTTGCAAGCGTCTATTGTGTTAATGGGATTATCAGCAGTTTGTATTGGTCTGTTGCCTAGCTATCAAGCTATTGGTGCGTGGGCGCCGTTGCTTTTATTATTGTTCCGTTGTTTGCAGGGCTTGGCGGTGTCGGGGGAGTTTAATGGTTCGTCTATATTTCTAATGGAACATGCCAGGGGCAAACTCTATTTTGCTGCTAGTTGGACGGGCTGGGCTGCTGCTATTGGTATGATGGTGGGGAGCTTGGCTGCTTTGTTGGTTGCACTGCCGGGCGTTGCCAGTTGGGCTTGGCGTATTCCTTTTTTGAGTGGAGCGGTGATTTGTGTTTGTGGCTTTTATGTGCGGAAAAAGTTTGATGAAACACCGGAGTTTCTAGATCTGCTAACCGAAAAAACATTACAACGTTTCCCATTGATGCAAGTTTTCCGTCACAACTGGCGACAATTTATGGTAGCGACGATGCTGGCAGCGGTAACAGGCATTTATATTTATGTGGCTAATGTTTTTTATGCAACGCATTTAATTAAATCGGGTGGCTTGCTTTCCTATCAGGCTAAGTTGGTAGTTACCATTGGTACGGTGTTTGTCATTTTAATTTTTCCCTTCGCAGCGCAACTTGCCGATCGTTGTGGTGGTAAGCGCATTATGCGTATCGGTTTAGTATTAATGATCGTTGCGGGTCCTCTATTATATCTTGTGCCGTTAACACATTCGCTGCTATTAATGATCATAATGCAGTTGCCTTATGCGATCGCTGATGCGCTGCTTTGTGCGCCGATTTTTAGAACGGTTAATCAATTATTTCCTGCCAATGTGCGTTACAGTGGCGCTTCTTTTTCATGGAGTGTTAGCATGGCGGTATTTGGTGGCACGGCACCTTTAATTTCTACGTGGCTGCAGTCATGGACGCGGTTAAGTTATGCGCCGGCTATTTATATTGTAGTTGCGGCTTTTGCGGGGCTTTTGGTTTTAAGATATATTTCTTGTGTTTCTGAAGTTGGTTCGTCGGCGCAAGATCTATATGGGGAGAAATCGCGGGTTACTTTGGCTCGGTAGTTATTCTCTTTCCTGCGGCCAAGTTCTAGGATGGGCTTGGCCGCGGGATCTCTATGTTACAGCTTATTACTGCATTTTAAATTCTTTGGCAGCATCTTCTTCATCACCCATATACGATGAAACAAGCAGGTTAATACCATCAGTAAAGTGTGTGGTGCCGGTATTTTGAGATAGTTCTCTAAAGAATGACAGGTTGGCGCATTGGGCTACACTAAATCGTGGGTATTCAAATTCCATGCCATTTCCTCGGCTAATATCAGCAAGGTTGAAAGGGTCATTGCTGTTGTCACACGCACGATAAAGTTCGTAGCAAAGACCAATAAAGTAATTTAATGTATCACCTGTTAGTCCTTGCGAAATTTCTTTATTAGCAGAGAATCTTGTGTTCTCAAATTGTGTCCATAATAATAGTTTTAAAGTCTCGAATGCGTGGTTGGCGATCATCGCGTATTTTTTTTTTAGCTGTTTTGCTGTATTTTGTATGACATGATCAGCGTATTTTTTCTTTTGCTTAAAGTTGTCTCCCTTTTGGATTCTATATAGGTGCTTGCCTTTTTTATATTCCTCAAGATTGCTCGTAAGTTTTGTTGCAATACGTTTAAAGGTTAAAAGCTTAGCGGCAGCTTCCTCATAATTAAATTGTTGCAAATAGTGATAATAAAAGCCTTGAACATCAGTAAATGTACCTCCAGCTGCTTCAATGGGTTTTCTTAAAAGTGATTCCGCACTACCAAGTTGCCTAATGACCGCGCCTAACTTTCCAGTAATATCAATCGCATCAAACGGATTGGAGGCATCTCTCATCACCAGTGGTTTATCACCATTTATTTTCAGGCCTTGAATAACAAGAGGTTGCATTCCTGACTGATCTAATTCTGTTGCTTTTTCTATGGCCCTCTGATTATAAGCTTGAATGATTATAGCTGTGCTGATACCTTCAGACTTAGAATCTGAATCTGAATCAGAATCTTTTGCTTCTAATCCTAGTTTTTGCGCAGCCGTGCTAATTTCTTGTTCTTTGAGTTTGGAGAAGTCTTCGTCTAGATTTTTATACTTTTTAAATAAGAAGCCATCCATATAAACTTGTAGTGCTTGTATGGTGGTAGCATTATTGAAAGCAATAAGGATCATAGCAGCATTTACTAGTTCAAAGGCTGTTTCGCGCAGTGTATAGACATTTAGATCGACTTTTTTAGATGCATCACTTTGGTTTTCAAGCGCTAACTCATATAAAAATAAATTAACACCGGTTGCTTGTTTTAATCGCTCAAACTCTTTTTGTATTTTCCCATTTCCAAGCAGCTTGGCCGCGGCGCGCATGCTAGTGGTAGGTTTGATATCAGTTTGCAGGTCAAAATCATCAAGAAAGTCATAGAAAGCTTTCGCTAATTGATAAGAGTGCTGATTAAATACTTCGATCGCATGGGTGCCTTTGCGTGCGTCAAGTATTGTTAATAATTCACGCGCTTGTTTTTTAATTTTTTTGCTATTTAGTTTTTTAAATTCATTGTTATTGATAATCAAGTCGCAAAGGTTGATAAGGGCTTTTTGCATTTTTTGTGAATACTCAGATTTTTTCTTAGGTTGATTGTCATCTTTGTGTTCTTTAATTTCAGTTGATTCATGTGTGATGCGCTCTACTAGCTTGTTTATTTTTTGAATTCCAGTGTCGGTAAATAATGGCATATATCTTGCTCCGGGTTTATTAAGTTTAAATAAATCTATCGTATAAATCTTCTGAACTTGCTGTTTATACTCTTCTTGTCGACCAAAATCATACAGGCTAAAAATTAAATTTATATTAAATGAGGGGTGAGCAGCGCAGATAACGATACCTTAATAAAAGTATTAATTATCTTTACATTAAAGCATAGTAGGATTATCCCGCTTTAACGGTGTGGTAAAAAAGTAAAAGTCTATTCAACGATAAGTGTGCCGCGATACATGCCCATTTGGCAGGTAAATTCGTATGCGCCGGCCTCATTAATGGTGATGCTTATTTCTTGTATTTTATTGTGAGGTAGCTCAGTACTTATATTTAATCTTGCAAAAATAACAATGGCTGAGCAAGGGGAGTCGTCTTGGCGGAGAAAGCGTAAGTGTAGCGGTGTTCCTTTTTTTGCTCTAATAACAGGAGGATCATAGACACCGTTATGCACTTTAATATCAATAGTATTGTTGGTAATGCGTGTGGCCTTTGGTTTTTTAAAAATAAACCACCATAAAATAAGGGCAATTAAAATGAGTCCGCTAGCATTAACAAGGAAGGTGTTCATTATTTATTTCCTCGTGGTTTAAACCACCTGAGTCGATTGGCATTGCTAACAACAGTGACGGAAGAAAGTGCCATAGCCGCGCCGGCAACCATGGGGTTAAGCAATATGCCAATTAAAGGATAGAGGATACCTGCCGCTATGGGGATACCTAGGCTATTATAAATAAAGGCGCCAAAAAGATTTTGTTTAATATTGCCCATGGTGGCGCCGGAAATATCGATTGCATCAGCAACGCCATGAATAGAGCTGCGCATTAAGGTGATATCAGCACTTTCAATAGCGACGTCTGTGCCAGAGCCAATAGCAAAACCAACATCTGCTTGTGCTAGTGCAGGTGCATCATTAATGCCATCGCCAACCATGCCCACAATTTCATGTTGATGTTGTAGGGCTTGTACTTGTGCAGTTTTATCTTGTGGTAATACTTCAGCGATCACTTGGTCAATGCCGACTTGTTTAGCGACAACGTTAGCCGTTGTTTGATTGTCGCCAGTTAGCATAATCACATTAAGGCCACGTTTTTTAAGGCGCGCAATCGCAGATTTTGAGTCTTCTTTAATAGGGTCAGAAACAGCAATAAGGCCAACGGCTTGGTGATCGATGGCGAGATACATTGGTGTATGACCAAGCTTGGCTAGCGCCTCTGCTTTTTTATGTAGCGCATCAATGGCAATGCCTTCTTTTTTCATTAACTTTGTATTGCCAAAAAAAACAGGTTTATGGTCAATAATGGCAGAGACACCGTGCCCAGCAATGGCAGAGAAATTGCTAATAGGCAGCAGGCTTAGCTGTAGCTCTTTTGCCTTATCAATAATGGCTTGTCCTAAAGGGTGTTCTGAGCCACTTTCAATGCTAGCGCCCCACTGCAGCAAAGTATTTTTATCAATATTATTGATAGCATGGATTTCTGTTACCTCGGGATGGCCTTTAGTAATGGTGCCGGTTTTATCGAGAATAACGGCAGTTAGCTTAGTGGCTTGCTGCAAAGCTTCACCATTGCGTACCAATGTTCCATGTTCAGCGGCTTTTCCCATGCCGACCATAACAGAAATAGGAGCCGCTAATCCGAGTGCGCAGGGGCATGCGATAATGAGCACAGACATCGCGGTTACTAACATAAAGCCAATTTTATTTTCACCACCAATATTAAACCAAACCAGGGCAGTTATGACGGCAATAATCATTACTGCCGGCACAAAAAAAGAAGAAACAATATCGGCTAGGCGAGCGATAGGGGGTTTGGTATTTTGTGCTTTTTGTACCATCTCGATAATTTGTGCTAGGGCGGTGTCTTTGCCAATACGTGTCGCCTTAAGAAGAAAAGAGCCAGTTTTATTGATAGTGCTACCAATAACTTCATCACCTTTGTCTTTTTTTACAGGGATAGGTTCGCCCGTCAACATAGACTCATCGATGCTTGAATGGCCCTCTGTGATTTTTCCATCGACCGCGATTTTTTCACCCGGGCGAACACGGATGATATCACCAAGCTTGACGTCTTCAATTAAAATATCAACTTCGCTGCCATCGCGTAAAACGCGTGCTTTTTTGGCTTGTAGACCAACGAGTCGTTTGATCGCTTGTGAAGTTTTACCGCGTGCACGAATTTCAAGCCCAGCACCTAAATCTACTAAGGCTATAATAATTAAAGCGGCTTCAAAATAAACATGCTGTGCTAAAGCAGGAACGGCAGTGGGAAAAAGCGTGATAAATAGAGAATATAACCAGGCAGTTCCTGTTCCAATAGTTACTAGGGTGTCCATGGTGGCATGATTATTGCAAAAAGCTTTCCACGCATTACGAAAAAGATGGCCGCCGGCGTAGATCATAATGCTGGCAGTGATAATGCCAATAATAAACCAAATCACTTGGCCAGCTGTGGTGGTAATATTGGGTAGCAGATTAAAAAATGCTAATAGATAGATGATAATGCCTGCTGTGCCAGAAATTATAAATTTACGCATTAATTGACGAAAGTGCGAAAACTCTTCTTGTTCTTCATTCTCTGTGTCCCGTTGTGAATATAGCTTTGCTTGGTAGCCTACAGCTTCTATTGCTTTAATAAGTGATTCTATCGTTGCGTTGCCAGTAATTAGCGCTGATTTATCGGCGAAATTAACTTGTGCAGTTTCAACGCCGTCTACTTGTTTTAAAGCTGACTCAATCGTTTTAACACAGCTGGCGCAATTTATATTTTGCAGTGCGAGTTTTATTTTTTTATTCATTGCTCAAGTATAGCATATGGCTTTATTGATTCACCTTAATTAATAGACGATCAATCCCTCAAAAAAGATGTAGGGGCGCAGCATGGGAGGTGGGCCGTTCAACAGGTAGTTTGCATCAAAATAGTTGTCGGTCAATATCATACATTTGACTGCCAAATAAATCTCAATATAATTGGTGGGTTCATTTTGAGTTTATAAGGAGATAACTTTGCGAATAATTCTTTTATTGATCAGCTTGCTGATATTTTCCGCAGCTACCTTTGCTGGTGGAATAGAGAAGCCACAACATGAAGATGAGTGTGGTAGTAATGTTTCATCGTGTACGCATCATCGTCATCATAAAGGCGAGAAGAAAAGTTTTATGGATTATATTAAGTTTAATCCTGAATACTCGCGCATTATGTTAAATGAGAATACGACATTAATTAATCGTAAACAGCTTTACTTGCTGCAATCGCGAGAGTCAGGTTTTATCGATAGTCATAGTTTTTATATTGGTGCACGTGCCATTGGTTTATTAGATTACCAAACCAGTAATGTTAATAATAAATTTGGTTGGTTAATGAGGCATCCGACTGCGAATAATCATATTGGTAAAGATGTATCAGAGGCCGTTTTGCACAGTGTGCAGATCGGTGTAACGGGCACCGTATTGCCGTGGATGACTATTTACGCCAATCTTTTATATGATCCTGAGCAAAGTTTTGGTATGGGTACGATTACCAGTTTAACTAGAAACCAGGTGCAACTTAGAAAGGGTTATATCCTGCTTGGTAATTTAAAGGCATTTCCTATTTATGTAACCTTGGGTAAATTCCAATCGCCTTTTGGTTTAACGGATACGGTTAATCCATTTAGTAGTGCTGTTGTGTGGCATGTCTTTGCTGGTTTGGCTTATGGTATTAAGGTAAGTTATTATCAATATGGCTTAAATATTTCTGCTGAGCTTGCGCAAGGTGGTGCTCAGTTTAGAGCAATGAATACGTCAGTCGGTGGAACAGCAGTACCGAGTCGATTAAATAACTTTGTTGCCGATATTAATTATGATTGGTTTTTTCATCCTGGTGTCGATTGGTTGATTGGTGCGTCTTGGTTGCGTGGTAGTGCTTATTGTCAGGGATTTCCTGTGACGCATTTTACCGCCTGTTCAAGCAACAATCCGGCTTATGATGTTTATACGCGTCTTAATTGGTTGCGTTTAACTATTTTGGGCGAGTTTGCTGAAACAACAAAAGTATGGCCGGGAACGTTTAATCCGCAACCACCGTTGAATGTGTTTCCAGCTTCGAAGGTAAGGGCTTTTGACGTTGGTGCAAAATATAGAATACCAATCGCGCATCGTGTTTATGCTTTGTCTGCTAGTTTTGGTGAGTTTATTACTGGCCCTAAAGGTGCGCCTTGGCATGATCAACAACAAATTGTGGCGGGCTTATCGACACTATTTTGTAAGTCTATTTTGGTTTTTGCAGAGTATGTGCGTGTTAATGGTTTTGTGCCATTAAACTTTATTAGCGGTAGTTTGCCAAATGACCCCTTTCCTCCTGGTACGACGCATAGTCAGGGTGATGTGCATAATAATGTCTTTGTCGTCGGTATTGATGCGACGATCTAGATGATCTCTTGGCATAGCCCATATTTTTATGGGCTATGCACTTCTATCCGTTTTTCAATGTTGATATTTTTTAGGAAGTTTTCGTCATGGCTGATGGCGATGATGGCGCCTTGATATTGTTTAAGTGCAATTTCTATCGCGTCAATGGCTTCGAGATCAAGATGGTTAGTGGGTTCGTCTAAGATAATGAGTTGTGGGGCTGGTGTTGACATTAAACTGATGGCAAGGCCGGCGCGCATTTTTTCGCCGCCGCTTAAGTGGCGTGTAATCTTTTCGGCATCTTTATTGCGAAATTTAAATGCGGCTAGTGCGCGGTAGGCGTCAAAGGCTTGGCAGTGTGGGTTGCATTTGAGAAAGTTTTCGACTAGTGATAAGTCGGGATCTAGGAAGCTAACGTTCTGATCTAAGTAGGCTGTTTTGGCAACGCCCGTATTTATTTTTCCACTGTCAGCAGTTAGTGTTCCCCTGATTAATTTTATTAAAGTTGATTTGCCGCAGCCATTGGGGCCTTGGATTGCTATTCTGGTGGGGCCTGTTAAATGAAGGTTAAAATTGCGGATTAGTGTTTTGTTAGTTTGATAGCTAAAGCTTAGGTTCTCAATTTGAATGACTGTTTTATTGTTAGGTACATGGGTGTTCTTAAGGCAAACGTCTAGTGTTTCTTGGATTTCTAATTCAGCGCGTGCTTGTGATAATTCTTTGTTGGTTGTTTCAAGTTTGCGTTCGCTTTGTAAGCGTATGCGGCGATTGGTTGCTTCGCTTTTGCCTTTTTTTGCTTTTATTTCAATTTTATTATAGCTGCCTTTGCCTTTAATTTGTCTTAGCTTTTCTTGTTTGCCGCGTGCTTGTCCTTGTTGGTGGCGTTCCATTCTGCTTTGTATCGTTTTCTTTGCTTTTTGCAAAATTTCAGTGCGGGCTTTTATTTCTTGTTGCAGGGCTTGTAGTTTTCTTTCTTTTGTTAGTTTATAAAAGTCGTAGTTGCCACCATAGCTGTCTATGCCTTTGCTAGTGATTTCTAGTATTTTATTACATTTATTTAAAAGCTCTCGGTCATGGCTTACGATAATCACTGTTTTGCGGCAGGCTGCAATAAATTGATAAAGTAGTTGTCGTGATATTTTGTCTAAATTGTTGGTTGGTTCATCGAGGATAAGGATATCGGCTTGTAAGATCATTGTCTTTGCTAGGAGTATTTTGGTTTTTTGTCCGCCGCTTAAGTGATGAAAAGGGGTGCTTAAATCGATTGGCCATAGGTTAAAGTGGCTGAGTGCTTGTTGTATGCGATGTTCTATATCCCACTGGTCGGTTGCTAGCTCAAAGTCGTTTTCATCGGTGCTGCCATGATTGATGTTTTCTATTGCCCGTAAGATCTGGCGGATACTTAGTACGTCAGCGATGGTGGCTTGGTTGTCGATGGCTGCGTGATTCTGTGGGATATTAATAATTTTCCCCGCGCGTTGGATGGTGCCTTGGTTGGGGCTTAGGTCGCCTGTTAGTAATTTCAAAAAGCTTGTTTTGCCAATGCCATTTTTGCCGATAATGCCGTATTTTTCATTTTCAAAAGATAGGGTGATATCGTTAAATCTAACGGGTGTTTGTTCTAAGCTAAATGAAAGATTATTAAGGATAATTTTGCTGGACGTGCCTTTTGCTGTCATTGTCATATGAACTCTCTTTTCATGGTGTAGATGGCGCTTGATGCGGTGATGAAAAAAGATTAGTTGTTCACTGGACAATTACCTCAGGAAATTATGAATGATGTGGTTCATTTTACGACAAAGCTTGAAGATTCTCAAGTGTGGAATATTATCGGTGCTATAGCGGTTATTGTGGGCACCACAGCGTTGTCATCCCAGCAAAAGCTAGGATCTTTTTTTATACCGTAGGGGCGCAGCATGCTGCGCCCGCTCTTTAAGATGGCATCAATTTTGTATAATAGCGCTATCTCGCAAAGGCACGGCGCATGAGAAATGAGTGCGGCTAATCCCCGACGCATGAGGAAAGCAGGGGCTTTTGCAAAGGCGCTGGTTTCCATCCCTGGATCGCTCTGACAAAAACTTCCTATTTTTGTAAGCTTTGCAAAAGCCCCTGCTTCCCTCCTGCTAGTATTTCACACTTTAGGTGCAGCGTCTCTAAGATGGGTTTAGAGTATGTGACTTTGTCTTTCAAGCAAAAGCTAGGATCTTTTTTTTATACCGTAGGGGCGCAGCATGCTGCGCCCGCTCTTTAAGATGGCAGCAGTTTTTTTGTAATAGAGCTATCTCGCAAAGGTGCAGCGCATGAGAAATGAGTGCGGCTAATCCCCGACGCAGGAGGAAAGCAGGGGCTTTTGCAAAGGCGCTGGTTTCCATCCCTGGATCGCTCTGACAAAAACATCCTGTTTTTGTAAGCTTTGCAAAAGCCCCTGCTTCCCTCCTGCTAGTATTTCACACTTTAGGTGCAGCGTCTCAAAGATGGGTTTAGAGAATGTGGTCTTGTCATCCCAGCAAAAGCCCCTGCTTCCCTCCTGCTAGTATTTCACACTTTAGGTGCAGCGGTTCTGGGGTTGGTTTAGTTGGCGATGGCTTAAAGATGTGTAATAAACCAGTCTTTAGCCGCATTAACAGCCGTATCAAAAGCTTCTTCTTGGTAGTAAGGGCAAAAGTGATCACCTTCGATAATGACGATTTCTTTTGGTTGTAGTGCTTTTTGATACGCTTTAAATACGGTTGCTACTGGTACTAGTTGATCATCAGTAACGGCAATCATCAGGAGTGGTGTAGGTGAGATTTTATCAACTAGGTCGGCGACATCGTATTCTTGTAGGCTGTCAAAGGAGGCAATGGTTAATTCGTTGGTCCATTTTTCTGATGAGGTGAAAAAGTCATGCGAGCGTTGATCATTCCAAAAAGCGGCCTCACCTTTTTCTAAGTCGATGACTTTCATTTTCATATGCTTTTTACCGCGCATACGTTGACTGCGATCACGGCTGATGAGGTTTTGCATTTTATTTTTTTCAATAGGGAGGAGGTATTGGCTGCGCACAGGCCAATATTGTGAGCCAGGGATTTGTGATACTACGGCTTTAACGCGACTGTCTTGTGCAGCAACAGCTAAGACATGGCTGCCTGACAGTGAGCTGCCCCAAATACCAATGCGATTTTTATCAACAAAGGTTTGTAAGCCTAAGTAAGTAATGGCGTCACGGTAATCACGGCGTTGCATAATAACGTCAATATGCTGTCTTGGTTCGCCATCGCTTTCGCCAAAGTGACGGTTGTCCCACACTAAGACAACAAAGCCGGCGGCGCAAAACACTTCGGCATATTTATCAAGATAATGTTCTTTTACAGCGGTCATACCATGCGCCATGGCAATGGCGGGGTGCTGGGTTTCTTTGTTGCTGTTAGGCTGGTAAAGCCAGCCTCGTAGTGTTAGTCCATCTGATGTTTGCAAACTAATGTTTGTTCTTTGTGCCGTGGTGTCCATTGGGTGTTCCATTTTTACATTATTGAGACTTTAAATAATAGTAACATATTTGTTGTTTTATGCTCAAAGGTGTTAGCATGTTGAGGTTAATGCTTATTAGATTTTAAAAATATTAACGCAGCATTAATCAGCCGCTTTGCTGTCAATTTAATTTTTATTTAACTATTGTATGGTAATTTCCCTTTAATAATCTATTTATATTAATAAAGAAAAGGTGATGCAATGAGATCTGGCATGATGACAGGATGGGAAATGAAAAATCTGAGGGATAAACATAAGTGTGCGGTAATGGAGTTGGACAGTCAATCAACGGAGTCAAGTAATCCGTCATTGACAGTTGGTGAGCTGCCAACAGCGGCACAACTAGGTGACTTGCAATGGAATGAAGCGATGTTGGTGGAAATATCGCTGAATAAGAGCGCTAGTGTTGCTGGTTGGCAATCTCCTATGGAAGAGTGTTTTGAAGCGACTCGTTTCACGCCCTTAAATGATCAAGAAGATCCTTCCGCCTTATTTGATGATCAGTTTGATAATGTGACGCCAGTTGATTCACCTTCTAACTTTAACCATGATCAACAAGATGTAAACGATGACAGTTTTGACGTTGATAGATATTTGGCTTTTGCTGGCAGTAAAGGTAAGGATTTCCAGATTAGACGTTATTGTGCCAGTTCTATCGATTCAAGTACGTCAGCTAATTCAGTTGTATCTACAGATTTTATGAGTGATACATCGGATTCTGATGGGCCTTCAGCACAACTGCCGCGCTTTACTCAAAATATGGTAAGTCAAGATGCTGTTGTAAACCAAGTGGCGCAGCCTGCAAGTGCTAGTGCTTCAGGAAATGCAAATATGGGTCTTAATAAAAGTGGTGTTGATGACCAAAGCAACCCATGGAAGGATATCGAAGAGGCAGAAGAAAAACAGCAGAGAGCAAAACTTTCAGTCAGCCCACTTGGCTTTTGGAAAAATGTTGAAGATCTTCAGTCGCTAGGTCATGTCTCCGGTAACTCATTTGCAGGTGTTGATGAATATCATCATGACAGTATGATAAGTGGTTTGCAGTCTCCATAGGGTAAGTGTTAGCTAGTGCTATGCCCAATGATATATTTCAACAAGGATAAGCTAAATGAAGATAAAACTGTTATTGTGTTCGTTATTATTTTCATCAACTGTTTTTGCAGTTGATGTTCCGATTACCACTTTTTCAATGAAAAATTATAGTCAGTCAGTTAATAAATGGTTTGATCCTGCAAGTCCTGATTATAACCAGCCGTTGATAAGCGCTACCTATCAACAGCAGCGTGTAAAAGAATTTTATAGCCATGATTTTTCGACAAAGAAAAATGCGAGCTCGCCTTGGAGTCGAGGTTATATAGAAACAATTTTTCATCAAGATCCTGATTTAAAGACCTTGGAAAATAACTTAGTTGACTGGTTTAGTAACAAAGGTAAGGATCCTGCACACATTGGTTACGGTGAAAATTTCCGTGCCTATAATGCTGCATGGATAGCAAGTATTCAAGATAATATGAATATCAACCAGTTTTCATCGTTAAAATACAGCAAGAAGAACCGTGCCATTGCCGTTAATAATATCGATGCGCGTGTCTTGCCAACCGATGATCCACATTTTTATCATTTTACTTTGGCGGGACAAGGCTTCCCGTTTGATAATTTGCAAATGTCATCGATTTGGGCGGGGACGCCACTTTATATTATTGCGCAGTCAAAAGATAAAGCGTGGGACTATGTAGCAACGCCTAGTGTTATTGCTTGGGTGCATAGCGATGATATTGCCCGTGTTAAAGATCGCTTTGTGAATACTTGGGCACAGGCAGCGAAAAACAAAATGGCGGTAACCATTCATACGCAAACGTCGATTGAAAATAAGCGCGGTGATTTTAAATTCTATGCTTATGTTGGCTCAGTGTTTCCATTAGTGAAAGTAAATAAGAATAAGCTAACCGTATTAATTCCGACGAAGAAAAAAAATGGTTATGCAGCAATAGAAAAGGTGCAGGTTGATAATCAGCAACTGGCACCGATGCCTCTGCCGGCAACGAGGCATCAGTTTTCCAGAGTTGTTGCCTCGTTGCTTAACAGACCCTATGGTTGGGGTGGTTATCATTTTTATAATGACTGCTCGCAGGAGTTAAAAAGCTTATATGCTGCTTTTGGCATTTGGTTGCCGCGTCATTCCTCTAATCAACTTGACGCCGGTAAAATGACTGATGAAAGTGCTCTGGGTTTAAAACATCGTCTTAACTATTTAATGAAAAATGGGCATCCGCTGATGAGTATTATCTATATTGGTGGTCATGTGATTATGTATCTTGGTAATTATAAAAACCCCTATGCTCCTGGGCAGCAAATGGCGATGACTTATCAGAACCTCTGGGGATTAAGTCCAGCTAGTAAGGATAGGCGTGCAGTGATAGGGGAGTCGGTATTGTTTCCTTTGTTAAAGCACTATCCGCAAGATCCCAGCCTAACATCGTTAGCGGGTAAGACCTATTTTAAAATAGCTGATTTGGATGCATGGCCAGCAGCTTCTTTAAAAGCAGCGCGACACTTTGACTTGAAATCTTTGGTATATCCGGGTTCGATAAAATAAGTTAGCGGCTGGATACCGCGGTCAAGCCGCGGTATGACAGATTTTTACTGTTTGAGTGATAGGGTTTGACGAATCGATATAAAAGATTTTTTATACTGTAATGCGACGCCGGTTTTACGCAAAGACGCTAAGGGGGAGCAAAGGGCGCAAAGAGTTAAAACTTAGCGTCCTTTACGCCCCCTTAGCGTCTTTGCGTGAAACCGGCGCCGCTACTAATTTCATTCAATCACCCAGCTAGTCCATCAAAATTAACAACATAAAGACCCCCAAATTTAAACGGCTAACATATTCACCCGCTGAGTAAAGGCATTGCCTAAAGAGTCATCGTCAACTTTCTTTTTAGCTGCAAAAAGAGAAAGCTTGTTACCTGATAATTCATCAGATCGCTTCATCGCAGCCGCAAAGGCAGTATGGATAGCGTCTGGTAAATCTTGTTTAAATTCTCCAATTGCGGCTTCAGTCACGCCGCCTTTTGAAGTGACCTCTTTTCGTAGTGCGCGTAATGAAGAGTCAGGCCTTTGCTTTAAAGTTTTCCCGACGCCGATTAATGTTTGTCTAACCAGTAATTGTGTGTCAGCAACAGAAAGCCCTGCTTGTGCGGCCTCTTTTGCGAGTAAGTTACCAAAGAGATAAAAATAGGCGGGGCCGCAACCAGAGACAGCGGTAATAAGATCTAATTGATTTTCTTTTTCAACTGTAACGGTCTCTCCAACGGTATTAAAAATAGATTGAAATAATTTATAGGTTTCTTGGTCTAGCGCTGGATTCGCATAAAGTCCTGTCATGCCTTCACCAACAAGAACAGAGGTGTTAGGCATAACGCGCAAAATAGGATAGGTGTCGCCTAGATGTTTCTCTATGGTTGAAACTGCTAGCCCAGCCGCAATGCTGACCAAACTCGGTTTGTTTTTAAATTGCGACAGTGGCTTTGCAATTGAATCTAAAATATCAGGAATTTGCTGCGGTTTTGCTGCTAATAAAATATAATCCGGCTCTTGTTTTAAAGCATCGGTGTTTGAGGTCGTGGTCCCTATCGAGAATTCATCGTGTAGTTTGTCTAATTCATTTTGTGTGCGTCGAGTTGCTGTAATGCTGGTTGATGGAAAATGTTTTACGATACTAGGTAACATGCAACGCGCCATTTTTCCGCAGCCATAAATAATTAGTCTTCTTGTCATATAAATTTCCTTTTGAGTGTTATCTAAGGTTTCTCATTGTGATGCGAAAAAAAAATAATGATCACCTTAAAAGAGGATTGTCTAGATTAATTTTTAAAAATTTAAAAATTTTTTTGCGTCAGTGATTATTTCAGTGTTATGTTTCTTTTTCAATAAAAAATATGTAAAGCAGAATGGTGAATGCTTTGCATGCAGATCTTTTTGATCTGCATGCATTTTTAAAAGAGGGTGGGGGAGTTTGTTAATGCGTGCAAGGCACTTTAATGCCTTTTTTAATTAACCAGGCATTAACAGGAAACGTTGTTAGCAAGCCCAGCGTTAAACCGATTTGCATCATAAACCAGAAAACAATATTGTTAGAACGCAGGGTTAAATCAAAAATACCAAACTCAACAATCAGCAACCAAGCGTACATGCCGATCTGGAAGCTGGTGAGCGACCAGATGTCAGCTGTTAAAGCATCCCAAATTAATCGCCCAGTGCTTTCACCAGGGCGCATGGGTTTAATGCTGAAATATTGAAAAGCAAGGCCAAAGGCTAAAGCAAAAATATAGTCGTAAACAAAGGACGCCCAAATCGCTAAGCCAGCAATAGTTAGGCCACCCCAGAAGATCATTAATTCAGAGACGATGTCAGCAAGCCCGCAACCCGCGCCGCAGTGTGTGGAGGAGATATAAATTTGTACCCACTTAGGCGTTGGCTTTTTCTTTTTGGAATCATCTTTTTTCATTGAGGCGCCACAGCTATGCATACCTGAGCCGCATTTATGTTTTCCAGATCCGCCCATCATCATGGCGGCTTTTTCAGCGCGCCCATATTTAAAATACATAAACAGTGCAAGCACACTAGAATATAAAGCAGTAATCACCCAGGCGATATTCATAATGGGCATGCCTTGATAGCGGCCCATATTGATATCGACGTAAATGATAATGGCTGATAGAAATCCGAGTGCAATAAATATCCAGGAAATAATCGTTAGCGCTTCCATGCTTCACTCCCTTGATCGTGTAATAATTTATTATTGCGTGAATAATAGCTAAATACAACTTTTAAGCTGTTAGTTCCAAAGGTGAATTTCAAAGTACAGAGGTATTTATTGAGCAGTAACTTTGAGGCCGTAGTAATACCCACCGCTTGGGCAAATCTTTTCTATTTCCAAAGAGTTATCAGCAGCATAGTGGGTTACTCCTCCGGAAGGGTAGGATCCAGGTGCTAAGGGTATCATTAGCTTGCTATTGATGCAGCCAATACCGTCAACGCATAGGTTGATCCTAGGAACACCAAAGCTAATTAATCGGACGGGTTTATACTTTTTCATTTTGCAGGTATTGGTGGCAATAGCGACATGTTTTTTTTTGCTACCAAAGTGTTCGAGGACCGTTTTTGGTAGTCCTTTCGATGACTTGATATGGGTGTGGATGGTCTTTTCCGTTTTATTGCAGACGTGTATGCAGTATGAGGCAGAAAATGCACTAAAGGGCACCACTAAAGCAGAGATAATCATCAGGCTTTTTATCATGGTATTCCCTCCGGCCTACATTCTCACCTTACTGAATTATAGTATAATTTCGCTGTTTTGTTGCTGGTGTTAAAACGTTGCACGTAGTCCAAACATAATGGCATTAGCGCCGGGAGTGGCCCAAGCAGCACCTGTTAAGTTAGTCAGCTGTTGGCCAAACATGCGCAGGTAGCTGCCTATTGCCGCAAAATGGGCTGAAAAGTTATAAGTAAGCGAAGCAATGAGCTCTGGATGGATGCGGGTATTGCTACGTGTAGTCGTACTGTTTTGTAGATCTAGGGTTTGCCGAATGCCACCAATACGCAGCAAAAAATCACATTTTGGCACAAGATGGAAAATAAACGGTACCATAAACTCCGTGGTAGTGGTGGTGGCTTTAATATCACCTGCTGAGAAATAGTAAGTAATACGGCCATATTTTCCAATTCCTGCCTCAAAACCAAGACCAAACCAGTGGCTAAAGTCATGAATATAGCCGATGCCGCCCCTTAAAGCGGAGAGACTTTTAATTTGAATCGAGCTTGCATTGACCGCGGTTGTGCTTGGCAGCCCCGGAAGTGAGGAGTGCCCACCTTCGAGCGTGATATAGATACCATCAACGGCATCAGCGGAGGTAGATAACGCAAGAGTTAAAGCAAGTAAGCCTATCGATAGCCATTTTGACATGGGAATTCCTTTTAGAATTGATATCCAAAGACAAGGACGAAGGGGATGTCGCTGCCGTGATTGGGTGGAAATAAGTTAGCATTACAGTAGTGAATAAACAGTACGCTGATATCATAGCTATGCTGCTGAGGCTTGCCCATTTCGATACCAGCGCCCAGCGTGGTTTGAAAGGCCCATACTGACCCTAGCCGGTTCTCACCAAAGTGTCGTGTTGACATTAAGGTGGGGCCAAATGAGGCGGTTAAAAATGGGCGATAACGGGATTTGGCTGGATCGACAAAGTAGGCCCTAAAGCAGGGTGAGAATGCGATCAGGAATAAGTTCTTGTTCGCGGTTGTATCGGCGTGCCAGTACGCTATTGTTGGATCCAGTGTCAAAATAAGCTTCTGGTCTAGCTGTATCTTAAAGAACTTGCCGTTAAGAAAGATGCCCCCATTATGGTAGTCCTTGTCAATTTCTTTGCCGTAACCAGCGCCACCCTGCACTTCATATTGCCATGCTAGACTGGCAGGGATGGGGGAGAAAAGGAAGCAAAATGTAATCAGGATAAATTGTATGACGCGTCTATGCTTATTCATGATTGCGAGTATGGCAAGGGGGCTGGTTAAAAACAAGTGTCAGTTACCAACAATCAATTATTAGTTGCGCAGAGCTAAGGGCCAATATCATTTTTTCGTATGTGAAAATCAGTTTTTATCTATTCAAAAAATAAACAAATTATTACCTGAAGAGTAATGCTTATTGGTGTTTGAACTTCAATCCATGTTGATATAAATTTACGCAAGAGCCAACTGCTGTAATCAAAAAATATACGAATAATACCTTAAGAAAACCCTATTTTTTTCGATATAAAATTAAGTTTTTCTTAAAAGAAAAAATAGTTCAGCAGTTCAACATTTTTGTTAAAAAAAGTGCTTACATGAGCAAAAAAAAACATTTAATCGTAGACAAATATTTTGAAAGCGATATAATCGTTGTACATTAAATGTTCGAGTTCAACTTTAGTTTTTATAAGAGAGAATAATCATGTTAGACGTAAATTCTGTACAAGAATCTTCACAAGAAATTGTTGCCGAAGTTTCTACAGAAGCTTCACAAGAGTCTTCTATTCAAGAATCTGTTCGTTCATATTTAGAGCAATACTTTACTGGCTTAAATGGCGAAAAACCTCAAGACGTATATCAAATGGTATTAGAATTGATTGAGCGTCCTATGCTGGAAGAAATAATGAAGCAAGTTGGTAACAACCAATGTAAAGCAACACGTTATTTAGGTCTTGCGCGCGGAACCGTGATCAAAAAATTAAAGCAGTACGGTTTAATTCAACCTAAAGCTCGAGCTGTTTCTCAATAATCTCTCCTTGATTATTTGATCAAAAATTAAATAACGCAGTGGGTGTAGAAAGTTACACCCCGGTGCGTTTCGCCAAGTAATTCATTGTTCTTCTGCTATAGTATTATTAGTAGTTCTTCGTCACTTTGTATGATAATTATACAGGGAGTATAAGCATCATGAGCCGTTTAGTTAGAAGTTTTTTTATCTTTGCGATTGCTGTTTTATGTGCCAAACCACTAATAGGGACATCATTAACCGCGCAGCAAGTCTATTCAAAAGTAAAAGGTTCAGTCTATACGCTTTATAGTTTTGATTATCATAGCAAGCGCATTAAAGCCCGTGGTACAGCCGTTGCGGTTGGAAAAAATACCTTGGCAACCAACTGTCATGTTGCCTTGTCTGGAAACTATCTTATTGTAAAGGTAAATAAGAAACCTAAAGTAGCGCGCTTAGTTTATAAGAATGAGAAAAAAGATCTGTGCATATTGAAGTTGTCAGGTGTGAATTTTACACCGGTGCCGATTCGCGGATCTAATAATGTCAAAATTGGCGAGGTGGTTTATGCCATCGGTAATCCTAAGGGAACGGAAAAGTCGTTATCAAAAGGCATTATTTCTAATAAGCATAAAGTAAAGGGTGGCGTTTGGTTGCAGACTGATGCAGCCATTTATTATGGTTCAAGTGGCGGTGGATTATTTGACGAAGATGCTCGCCTCATTGGCCTGACGACAAAAATGGGCGGTAACTTTGGTTTTGCGATGCCAACGGAATGGATTTTAACGGCGATGTCACCGACGCAGAATAAAGAGGAAGGTTCGCATCGCTTTGAAGAACAAGTGAATAAAATTTCAAACCAGCATCGAGAAGAAGCGAAAGCGCGACGCGGCCTTTCTCATATTGGTACTTACGGTCGCAATGAAGTTGGCTTATATAGAAATAACAGGGAATGTTTTATTATGATTCCTGGGCGCAGTAAGCATGGACAAGTGTCAGGTGTCACACTGTGGAATCCACGTTATCCACGCACAATGGTTATTTTTCCTAGCTCAACTACGGCAAAGCAAGCCTTAAAAACTATTTATAAAGCAGTAGCGGATAAGCGAAACAAAAAACAACATGCTTATCGTTCAAGCAACACGCTGTTTTTAGCTGGTCATTCATTTCGTTTATACGGTACAAAAACGGATAAAGAAAAGTATCCTTTCTTTGTCGCACGATTTGATAAAACGCCGATTAGACTATTGATGAAAGTGCAACAGTTTGCCGTAGAATTCAAAGACAGCGATCCCCGTATTGGTGAGATGAAAATGTTATATCAAATGGATGGTTTCGAAAAAGCACTAAAGGAATATAAAGCATCTTGTTCAAGTCGATAAGTGCTATTCAACGCTAAGATCCTTAGCGATCTTGGCGAACCCTTAGTGTCTTAGCGTGAAAAAAATATTACGTCCACTAAATGATTGACCGTTGTTAGCAAGGTAGTTTTACCAAAGTTTGTGTAATGCGAGTAGAGTTAGAATCCGCTTTAAAATTTAAACATATGGTAGACAGCATAGCAGAATGTATATCATTAAGTAGATGCGTTTATGGCTATTAAAATTAAGCCCGCATTAAATTATCTAATGCTGAGCGCTAATGTTGACACAAGTGTTTCTTGCCCGCTAATATATTTTCGTTAAAAAATTCATTTCTATTTTTTTTGATGGTACAGATTTAGCCGCGGATATGGTATTGGTATTTGCATTGACGGATATGTCCTTATAAAGAACAGCATTGAAAGTGTAGTCTTTTCTTAGATACTTTTTTATTGCTGGTTTTTATAGAGATATTTAAAATGCGAAGGTTTAGAAAGTACGATTCCTATGTTTTTCCCGAGCAGCGTAAGTTTTCGCTTATTCTGATGCTCGCTGTTTGTGTAAACATAAAAGGTTTGCAGAAGCATGTGCATGCATTGATAAATGACAAGACATTTCAGTTCTCTGATTTGGGCTCGCCTGATAATTTTAATATTCATGTATTTAAACCAAAAAACCTTGGTGAAATGAAGGGTGAGCTTAATGCTTCTATTAAGGTGGTAGAGGCAAATGGTGGTGATTTGCTCGGTGTTTCTGCAAATGAGTTGGTGGGGCGAGATTTAAATACTCTGCTGCCGGTAGCCATTCGCGAGGCGCACGTTGGCTGGGTGGCAAAGTATATAGTTTTAGTAATGTATATGCTGCATTCTAAGATGGTGACAGTCGAACAGTTGCGTAATTATAAAATTTTTAAATCGCCCGATCGCGTTGTAAAGTTACCTTGCATGACTGGAAAGAAGAAAATACCATTGCTTTTGGATTTGCAGATTTTAGAAATTTGTACGTCCTTATTAGAATGTGATAGTAGTATCGATGAAAAACCTGAACGTATGATGCTCTGTCAAGCGGAGATGGTTGATGCCACCTTAATGCAAGAGCAAAAATCTAAGCTGCAGGATACATTGCATCAGGCTCGTATTAAGGTTAACGATTTGCACTTGGTTAAGCGCGATATAGAGTCTGCAAAAGTGCGATTGTATAGGCCTGATGACGAATTAGATCGTGATGCGTTAGGTAGAGAGCTAGATAGTGCGTTGGCTAGAGTCAAAGGTTTGCTTAATGAGTTTCCGGAAGTGCTTTCGGCATCAAATAAGGCAGCAAAGTTAAAGAAAAATATTAAAAGAACAAGGATACATTTAAGTGAAGTTATTGGTGCTTTGTGTGAGTCTCTTCAGCAAGGCTTAACAGTAAGTGCCAGCAAAAGTGGTGATTTGAATGAAGCAGCTCGATTGAAGCGGATTACATCGACATGGAAAAGTGGTAATTGGGATGGTCATATCTTAGTTGATATTAACTATTTTAAAGATGTTTTGGGAAACCTGATTGGGAATGCCATTAAATACGCTAAAAGTACCGTAACAATTGTTGTGAAAAAAAAACTAGAAAAGTGTTCTCGGCTTCAGTTGTCTATCAAGGTGGTTGACGATGGTGTTGGTCTTACAAGCGAGGAGCTGCCTAAGGTGTTTGGCAATTGCTATGATGATGGGGAGACAGTTCATAGTGGTAATGAGCAAAAGGCAGGTGCGCATATTGGTTTATCTTTTACAAAGACGAAAGTCGATGATCGCAAAGATAGTCTTGAAGTAGGTTCGGGAGGGAAGGGAGAAGGAACCTGTTTTACTTTTACTACAACGTGTTATAAAACAGCTACGCAAGAGGAGCGGTTTGATATTCTTTTTCACGAGGATAATGAGCCCTGTCAAAATGTATTTGGCAACATGATGGATAAAAATAATAAACGTTGCAAAGATCCTAACGCTCCAAATAAATATAGTGTCATCTATTTTTCAAACCCTGAGGATGCTTTGGAGTATATAAAGTTTTCTCCCAATGGTTTTCGTATGCTGCTATCAGATAATGAGTTCTGTGGTAGTAGTTATAATGGCTGCTCGTTCATCAAGGAAGTTTTTAACTTTTTTAAAAAAAATCCCGGTCTGCGTTCTACGCCTTTAGTCTATGCTTTGTTGACGGGGGAAGATAAAATTCTTGAGAAGGCGACTAATATTATTGAGCACTTGTCGCAAGGCATTCGCGGCATGGTAGGATTGGATGATGAAATTTCAGTTGAGCTGTTTTTACAGATTATTGGAGTTAGTCATGCAGATGCCATGCTCAGAGTGTTTGCAAAGCCATATCGCTTTGCAGCCATTAAAGAGTTTATTGTTAAATATAAACCCAGTGATGAAAGGCATGAAATAAAAGGTAGGGATATTGTATCTGATCAGCCTCGGCTTGTGCCGAAAAAATCTTTGCGTCGTTTAGCGCTTGATTGTCTTAAGAGTGGCGAGCTGCAAGGTAAAGACTCTCCAGCCTCTTTCGCGAGTTGGCCTGATGATACTGTTGTCAGTGAGTATTCAACAGTGGGGTCTAGGGATGACATGCCAAAGTCTCTCATTCCCGGTGTTCGACTGGAAGCTAATTCTCCTCCTACCCCGCACCCAACGCCTAGAGAGACCGATGTTCAAACGAGTGGTCTGATCGGTGGAGGTGGGAAAGAAAGATATGCCGCGATTACCCAGGCGGGGCTTCAGGCTGGGATGTTTCAGCAAAAACAGCAACAGCCTGATTTTGATGCAACTAATGGGGATCCTGCTAGCGCAAGTTCAAACCATTCTGTGAGTCCCGTGCAGCCAGTGACTACTTCAGGTTGTACTTGTTCCCTCATGTAGGCTAGAGCTGTGTTATACTAATGGCTGCTTTTTTTTGCATGGGTGATCTGAATGGACAAAGGATATACTTCGATACCGCAATATAATCCGCAACAGTATGAGTATGATTTTCTAAAAATAATGGAGCAAAGTAACTTTGGTGCTGATTTGTCGCTGACGGAGAAGATTGTTGCCTACAGTGGTTTATTTTTAGGGCGGCCATTATTGAACGGTGCCTTGGGAGAAGGGTTGGTAAGTCAATTTGATCAGAGTCCTATTTTTCGCAGTGATGCGTTTGATTGTGTGACCCTGGTTAATACGGTTTTGGCGATGTCCCTTGCTGATAATTTTTATGCGTTTAAAGAGGCATTATTACAGCTCAGTTATTTAAATGGAATGTGTCGCTATCAATATCGTCATCACTTTATTAGCGTCGACTGGAATATTGAAAATGCGCGGCGCGGTTTTATCACCGATATCACTGAGTCCATTGTTGATGAGTTTAATAACCCCATCGCAGAAATTGCATCGACTTTTATTGATCGGCCAAATTGGTTTTTGCATCGCAGTGCTGGAGATATTAAGCGTTGTGATATTGTCGATAATGAGCAAGTAGTAAAAGAGCTCTTGTTGACACTGAGAAGTTTTTCTAAAAAAATATCGGGAGAATATGCAGCAACACCCTATTTGCCGCTGAATCGTCTGTTTCATATTAATGGCACAATCAATCAATTTATTTGGGAGCAAATTCCATCCGGTGTGGTGGTGGAAGTTGTTAGGCCAAATTGGCAGATGCGAGATAAGATTGGCACGAACTTAAATATTTCGCATATGGGATTTGTTTATCGCCAAGAAGATCAATTAATCTTTCGCCATGCATCGCAATTGGATGAAGAGGTGGTTGATATTCCTTTGGAAAATTATTTGCGTCGTTATCTTGCAAGTCCAACTATCAAAGGCATTAATCTGCAAAAGCCTAATAAGTAACTAAAGTGTCAACTGGTAGCTGCGCAGTATAAAAAAGATATGTTCTGCGGTGTGGGCTTTAACGATAAATAGCTCCGAGCACGCAAGGTTTTTGCGCCCCCGTTACGCTAGGTAAATTGCCTGGTTTGTTGGCCAGTGTTTGTTTGGCCAGCCAAGCAAACGTAGCTGCCTCAACCCACTGAGGATGAAGTCCTAGCGCTTCAGTACTTGTAACCGCGCCTTTGTTCAATTCTGTTAATCGCTTTAGTAGTGATGTATTTTGCGCGCCACCACCACAGATAAAAATATCCGTTTGATCGTGTATCGTTTGAGAAATACTTTGTGCTGTTAGTTCTAGTAGGGTGGCTTGGATGTCAGCCGGCTTATTGTTTATTGGCAAGTGTGATTGTAACCAGTCAAGATTAAAATACTCTCGTCCAGTGCTTTTGGGATGCGCTTTTTTAAAATAAGCATCGTTAAGCAAGTGTTGCAATAAAGCGTTATCAACCTCTCCGCTGGCAGCCCAGGCGCCGCCTTGGTCAAAATCCTGGTTAAGATGCTTAGCACACCAGGCATCCATTAGTGTATTTCCCGGTCCAGTATCGAAACCGGTAACCTTTTTATTTGTGTCGCAAGGTAGAAAGGTAATATTGGCAATGCCACCAATATTGACAATAACACGATTTTTCTTATTATCACGGAATAAAAAATTATGAAAGCTCGGAGCTAAAGGCGCGCCTTGGCCTCCCAATGCCATATCGCGTCGACGAAAATCAGCAATGGTGGTAATGCCCGTAAGCGTTGCAATAGTGTTAGGGTCGCCTATTTGCACCGTAAATGGGAAGTCGCCACTTGGCATATGGCGAATGGTTTGCCCGTGCGTACCAATAGCGGCAATTTTTCCCAGTGGGATACCATTCTTTTTTAATACAGTTTTAGCGCAGTTAGCAAAGCATTCGCCTAACCATCTGTCTGCCGTGCCCATGCGAAAAATAGCATTTTCTCCTGGCGAGCATAGCGAGACTAATTCTTTTTTTAATGATGGCGGGATGGGGGTTGAATGAGTGGCGAGCATTTCTATTTTTTGGTGTGCTGAAAAAGCAAAAACAGCAGCATCAATGGCATCCATGCTAGTGCCTGACATCATGCCGATAAAATATTGCGCTGACATTATCCTGAGGTATCCATTGATTTCGTATTATTGGCAGCAAGTTCTGTCGCTTGATATAAGCTCAGCGCTGCTAGGAGTCTCTTTGCTTTCATTTTAAAAAGAGGGCGATAGAGTTTCGGGATGGGTCGAGGCGTTGGTTGCTTGAAGGCAAGCCAGTTACGCGCAACGCCATCAACGTAAAAACCAAAGTGCAGATGATGTCCGGTCGACCAGCCGGTAGAGCCAACATAACCAATCACTTGGCCTTTATGTACCGTTTGATGAATGTGCAGGTTGTCGGCAAACTTCCACATATGTGCATAAAGTCCTTCATAATGCCGGCCATACTGAATTTTAATAGCATTGCCATAGCCGCCGTCATAACCGATAAAGACAATGCGCCCATCACCAATGGAGCGAATGGGGGTGCCAGTATTCGCAGCGTAATCTATGCCTAGGTGGGGGTGCACTTTGTGAAGAATGGGGTCAAAGCGATTATAGCTAAAGCGACTGCTGATACGTCGGTAATGTACTGGTGCGCTTAAGAAAAGCGGTTCAATACCATGGCCTTTTGGCGTGTAATAACCAGAGTGGCCCTTTGGGTAGCTATAATGGATGGCCTGATATTTTTTGCCGCGATTAATAAGTTCTGCCGCAACAATTTTTCCAGTGCGGTAACGCTTTCCATTGATATAGTATTCTTTATATAGGACGGAGAATTGATCTCCGCGGCGCAGGTCGTGCGTAAAGCTTACGGTCCCTTGGAATATTTGCTTAAGCTGGCTGTACATCTTATGGTTGAGACCAGCTTTATGTGTTGCAGCAGACAGTGTCGTGCTGATTCGCCCTGTGTTAAATGCTAGGTTTGTTGTGATCGGCAGGTGCACGATATGGGAGACGAGTTTCTCTTTTTTGCGGTGAATAAGCAATGTCGTTTGAGGGCTTAATGGGTAGCGCATCGCTATTAGTTCATTTTTCTTATTTTTAAGAAAGAAAATATGTTCTTTAGGTTTTAAGCGTGAAAGTTGGTGTGTATTAAGTTTTACAATGGCCCAGCGATCAGCTTTATTAATATGTGCTTTAGCAAATACGCTCTTCAATGTGTCGCCACGGCGTAGGGTGATCTTTTGCCAATTCAACGGCCTTGGTTTAGAATCTGTTGCATGGGTTGAATTATTTCTAGCCAGGGTTGTGACCTCGGGAAGATATAAAGCAATGGTTTTTTGTTGCTGATGTTCGTGATGAATAGCAGAACTTGCAATGATAATAACGGTAATGAAGATAGCGATTAAGAGAAATAAAACGCTGTTCTTCCTTAAAAAACGTTTGTCCATAAATAAGATCCAGTTGATGTGAATACACGTAACATAACGAGACTGGTGGAATCGGTCAATGTTTTTTGGCAAAAAGATGAGGTTTTCAGTAATGACAATAGCGCCGAGTGAAGCGATAAACGAGTTAAAGCGAGGGGTAGTTGAGTTAATTTCCGAGGAAGAATTGCTTGCTCGTTTAAAAGAAGGTAAGCCTTTGCGGGTTAAGCTGGGTATGGATCCTACGGCTCCAGATATCCATTTGGGGCACACCGTTGTATTAAATAAACTGCGCCAGTTTCAGGAGTTAGGGCATACAGTGCTATTTCTAGTGGGTGATTTCACCGCGATGATCGGTGATCCCACCGGTAAGAATGTTACACGCAAGCCGCTATCGCTTGAGAGCGTGATGGAAAATGCTAAAACGTATGAAAAGCAGGCATTTAAAGTGTTGGATCCAGAGAAGACGCAAGTTATGTTTAATTCGCACTGGATGGAAAAGCAGTCGGCGGCAGATCTTATTCGTTTAGCGTCCTCTTCAACAGTAGCGCGAATGTTAGAACGAGACGATTTTGATAAGCGTTATAAATCGCAACAGCCGATCGCCATTCATGAATTCCTTTACCCGTTGCTGCAAGGGTATGACTCTGTAGCGATGGAGGCGGATATAGAGCTCGGTGGCACAGATCAGAAGTTTAACCTATTGATGGGGCGGGAGTTGCAAAAACAACACGGTCAGAGGCCGCAGTGTGTGATAACCATGCCGCTTTTGGAAGGCTTGGATGGTGTGCAGAAAATGTCTAAGTCGTTGGGCAATTATATAGGTATAACCGATGAGCCTGCGGATATGTTCGGTAAAGTGATGTCTATAACAGATGAACTTATGTGGCGCTATTACGATTTATTAAGTTTTCGTACGCTGAAAGAAATTTCCCAGCTGAAAAACGAAGTGGAACAAGGCCGCAACCCGCGCGACGTGAAGGTGCTTTTAGCAGAAGAGTTAGTTGAGCGCTTTCATAGTAAAGAGCAGGCAGTGGCGGCTCACCGCGAGTTTGTTGAGCGTTTTAAGCATCATGAGTTACCGACGAATATTGAAGAACAAGAATTGGCGGCTGGTGAAGAAGGTAAACTTGGTATCGGTTACTTGTTGCATCGTTCAGGTTTGACCAAAAGTACATCAGAAGCGCGTCGAATGATTAAGCAAGGCGCTGTTCGAATTGATGGTGAGCGGGTTGTTGATGATACGATCCAGATAGAAGTGGGTGATTCTCGCTTATATCAAGTTGGCAAGCGACGTTTTGCAAAGGTGAAATTGGTCAAATAATATGCTATACTGCTTAGTGGAATGTCAAAAAGAGCCTGTTTTGCTCTTATTTGGCGCAATAAATGGTTTAAAGTTATTAAATGTTTTGCCTCTAAAGTAATTTCAAATAAATTGAAATTTGTTGTTGTCATTTCGTAATTTCTGATGGTAATATTGCGGCCCTGGTGACGAGGTACTGAGTACGACTCACCAGGACCGGTGGCTTAGGCCGTTAGGTAAACACTAGTAAGACTTAAGAAAAAAGATTACAAAAAAGTGTTGACATTAACGACCAAGCGAGTAAAATGGCCACCTCTTCCTTGATTGGAAACGCTCTTTAAAAATTTGAAGCAATGTAGAAAGACAGTTCGAGTGGGTGCTTGTACAGAAAGTTTGATTACATAAAAACTTTCGACAAGCAATAACCTGCAGAACTGCAGCGTAATTGTGCGTCGAGCCAAATATGTAGCTTTAAGCTACAACCTAGATTGAACTTAAGAGTTTGATCCTGGCTCAGATTGAACGCTAGCGGCATGCTTAACACATGCAAGTCGAACGGCAGCGGGAGAAGCTTGCTTCTTGCCGGCGAGTGGCGGACGGGTGAGTAACGCGTAGGAATCTACCTTATAGTGGGGGACAACTCGAGGAAACTCGAGCTAATACCGCATAATCTCTAAGGAGCAAAGTGGGGGATCTTCGGACCTCACGCTATAAGATGAGCCTGCGTTGGATTAGCTTGTTGGTGGGGTAAAGGCCTACCAAGGCGACGATCCATAGCTGGTCTGAGAGGACGATCAGCCACACTGGGACTGAGACACGGCCCAGACTCCTACGGGAGGCAGCAGTGGGGAATATTGGACAATGGGGGCAACCCTGATCCAGCAATGCCGCGTGTGTGAAGAAGGCCTTCGGGTTGTAAAGCACTTTCAGCGGGGAAGAAAGGCCTAAGTTTAATACACTTAGGAGTTGACGTTACCCGCAGAAGAAGCACTGGCTAACTCTGTGCCAGCAGCCGCGGTAATACAGAGAGTGCAAGCGTTAATCGGAATTACTGGGCGTAAAGCGCGCGTAGGTGGATACTTAAGTCGGATGTGAAAGCCCTGGGCTTAACCTTGGAACTGCATTCGATACTGGGTATCTAGAGTATGGTAGAGGGAAGTGGAATTTCAGGTGTAGCGGTGAAATGCGTAGATATCTGAAAGAACACCAGTGGCGAAGGCGGCTTCCTGGACCAATACTGACACTGAGGTGCGAAAGCGTGGGGAGCAAACAGGATTAGAGACCCTGGTAGTCCACGCCGTCAACGATGAGAACTAGCTGTTGGAAGGGTTACCTTTTAGTAGCGAAGCTAACGCGTTAAGTTCTCCGCCTGGGGAGTACGGCCGCAAGGTTAAAACTCAAAGGAATTGACGGGGGCCCGCACAAGCGGTGGAGCATGTGGTTTAATTCGATGCAACGCGAAGAACCTTACCTACTCTTGACATCCTTGGAACCTTCTAGAGATAGAAGGGTGCCTTCGGGAACCAAGTGACAGGTGCTGCATGGCTGTCGTCAGCTCGTGTCGTGAGATGTTGGGTTAAGTCCCGTAACGAGCGCAACCCTCGTCCTTAGTTGCCAGCACGTAATGGTGGGAACTCTAAGGAGACTGCCGGTGATAAACCGGAGGAAGGTGGGGATGATGTCAAGTCATCATGGCCCTTACGAGTAGGGCTACACACGTGCTACAATGGTCAGTACAAAGGGTTGCCAAGCCGCGAGGTGGAGCTAATCCCAAAAAGCTGATCGTAGTCCGGATTGGAGTCTGCAACTCGACTCCATGAAGTCGGAATCGCTAGTAATCGTGAATCAGAATGTCACGGTGAATACGTTCTCGGGCCTTGTACACACCGCCCGTCACATCATGGGAGTGAGTTGTACCAGAAGCGGGTAGGCTAACCTTCGGGAGGCCGCTCACCACGGTATGATTCATGACTGGGATGAAGTCGTAACAAGGTAGCCGTAGGGGAACCTGCGGCTGGATCACCTCCTTACTATAAGTAATCGGATTACTGTATGAGTACTCACTCAAACTGTCTTTTATTCAATTTTTAAAAGCCCTGTTAATCAACGGGTCTGTAGCTCAGTTGGTTAGAGCGCACCCCTGATAAGGGTGAGGTCGGTGGTTCAAATCCACCCAGACCCACCAGCTACAGTGTTGTGAAGGGTTGGGTATTTAGAGATCGGGGCCATAGCTCAGCTGGGAGAGCATCTGCTTTGCAAGCAGAGGGTCGGCGGTTCGATCCCGCCTGGCTCCACCAAAAAAATCTTTCTCAAAGTCCTTTAAAAAATACTTTAGTAAAGTATTTTTTAAAGTGCTTTGCGCAAAAACGTAAACACTTACATTGCTCTTTAACAATTTGGTAAAAAAGTAAAATCAAGCTGATTATTTTTAAATAATCACAAAGGTATACTTGCATATATAACAGCATTTCGTACGACTTGTAATGTTAATTCCTCATCTGAGGAGCTTAAGGTTGCATAGTCAAGTGAATAAGCGCATACGGTGGATGCCTTGGCAGTAAGAGGCGATGAAGGACGTAGTAGCCTGCGATAAGCTTCGGGTAGTTGGCAAACAAACGTTGATCCGAAGATTTCCGAATGGGGAAACCCAACCTTTTTAAAGGTTATCTATTACTGAATTCATAGGTAATAGAGGCGAACCTGGGGAACTGAAACATCTAAGTACCCAGAGGAAAAGAAATCAACCGAGATTCCGTCAGTAGCGGCGAGCGAACGCGGAACAGCCCTGTTACTAAATCTATATTCGTTTTAGCAGAACACTCTGGAAAGTGTGACCATAGCGAGTGATAGTCTCTTAAGCGAAGGGGCGAATATAGTGGGTAACGATGAGTAGGTCGGGACACGTGATATCCTGACTGAATATGGGGGGCCCATCCTCCAAGGCTAAATACTACTTACTGACCGATAGTGAACCAGTACCGTGAGGGAAAGGCGAAAAGAACCCCGGCGAGGGGAGTGAAATAGAACCTGAAACCGTATGCGTACAAGCAGTGGGAGCTTGTCTTCGGACGAGTGACTGCGTACCTTTTGTATAATGGGTCAGCGACTTACTTACAGTGGCAAGCTTAACCGTATTGGGGAGGCGTAGGGAAACCGAGTCTTAACGGGCGTCAGTCGCTGTGAGTAGACCCGAAACCGGGCGATCTATCCATGGCCAGGGTGAAGGTCAGGTAACACTGACTGGAGGCCCGAACCCACTAATGTTGAAAAATTAGGGGATGAGTTGTGGATCGGAGTGAAAGGCTAATCAAGCCCGGAGATAGCTGGTTCTCCTCGAAAGCTATTTAGGTAGCGCCTCATGTATCACTCTTGGGGGTAGAGCACTGTTTCGGCTAGGGGGCCATCCCGGCCTACCAAACCGTGGCAAACTCCGAATACCAAGAAGTGCCAGCATGGGAGACACACAGCGGGTGATAAGGTCCGTTGTGGAGAGGGAAACAGCCCAGACCGCCAGCTAAGGTCCCAAAATCACAGTTAAGTGGAAAACGATGTGGGAAGGCTTAGACAGCCAGGAGGTTGGCTTAGAAGCAGCCACCCTTTAAAGAAAGCGTAATAGCTCACTGGTCGAGTCGTCCTGCGCGGAAGATATAACGGGGCTCAAACTGTGTACCGAAGCTGCGGATACGTTTTTACACGTATGGTAGAGGAGCGTTCTGTAAGCCTGTGAAGGTGAGTCGAAAGGCTTGCTGGAGGTATCAGAAGTGCGAATGCTGACATGAGTAACGATAATGCGGGTGAAAAACCCGCACGCCGAAAATCCAAGGTTTCCTGCGCAACGTTAATCGACGCAGGGTGAGTCGGTCCCTAAGGCGAGGCAGAAATGCGTAGTCGATGGAAAACAGGTTAATATTCCTGTACTTTTCAATATTGCGATGGGGGGACGGAGAAGGCTAGGTCAGCCACCCGATGGTCGTGGTGGTTTAAGCATGTAGGAAGAGTTCTTAGGCAAATCCGGGAACTTAATTCTGAGGTGCGACGACGAGGCTCTTAGTTGAGCTGAAGTGATTGGTGCCATGCTTCCAGGAAAATCCTCTAAGCTTCAGATATTGAAGAACCGTACCCCAAACCGACACAGGTGGATAGGTAGAGAATACTAAGGCGCTTGAGACAACTTAGGTGAAGGAACTAGGCAAAATAGCACCGTAACCTCGGGAGAAGGTGCGCCTCTATTAGGTGAAAGCCCTGCGGCTGGAGCTGAAGGAGGTTGCAATTACCAGGTGGCTGCGACTGTTTATTAAAAACACAGCACTCTGCAAACTCGTAAGAGGAAGTATAGGGTGTGACGCCTGCCCGGTGCCGGAAGGTTAATTGATGATGTTAGTTTTCGTACGAAGCATTTGATCGAAGCCCCGGTAAACGGCGGCCGTAACTATAACGGTCCTAAGGTAGCGAAATTCCTTGTCGGGTAAGTTCCGACCTGCACGAATGGCGTAACGATGGCCACGCTGTCTCCACCTAAGACTCAGTGAAATTGAAATCGCTGTTAAGATGCAGTGTACCCGCGGCTAGACGGAAAGACCCCGTGAACCTTTACTACAGCTTTACACTGATCTTTGAACATATTTGTGTAGGATAGGTGGGAGGCTTTGAAACCAAGGCGCTAGCTTTGGTGGAGCCACCCTTGAAATACCACCCTGATATGTTTGAGGTTCTAACCTAGGTCCGTTATCCGGATCAGGGACAGTGTATGGTGGGTAGTTTGACTGGGGCGGTCTCCTCCGAAAGAGTAACAGAGGAGCACAAAGGTACCCTCAGCGCGGTCGGAAATCGCGCACTGAGTGCAAAGGCATAAGGGTGCTTGACTGCGAGAGTGACGGCTCGAGCAGGAACGAAAGTTGGTCTTAGTGATCCGGTGGTTCTTAATGGTAGGGCCATCGCTCAACGGATAAAAGGTACTCCGGGGATAACAGGCTGATACCACCCAAGAGTTCATATCGACGGTGGTGTTTGGCACCTCGATGTCGGCTCATCACATCCTGGGGCTGTAGCCGGTCCCAAGGGTATGGCTGTTCGCCATTTAAAGTGGTACGTGAGCTGGGTTTAGAACGTCGTGAGACAGTTCGGTCCCTATCTGCCGTGGGCGTTTGAGATTTGAGAGGAGCTGCTTCTAGTACGAGAGGACCGAAGTGGACGTACCTCTGGTGTTCCGGTTGTCACGCCAGTGGCATTGCCGGGTAGCTATGTACGGACAGGATAACCGCTGAAAGCATCTAAGCGGGAAGCCCCCCTCGAGATTAGATCTCACGGACCCTTGAGGTCCCTAAAGGTCCGTCGAAGACTACGACGTTGATAGGCAGGGTGTGGAAGCGCAGTAATGTGTGAAGCTAACCTGTACTAATTGACCGTGTGGCTTGGCTATGCATCCTTAAGTTATTACTTAAGTTTGTGTACGAGCTTGCTTTAGAAAACGCATGTGTACATTTACTTTTTTACCGATTGTTACAGTTTAGAAGTCGCGAGACTTCAACCAGTTTCCTGGCGGCCTTAGCGAGCGGGAACCACCTGATCCCATCTCGAACTCAGAAGTGAAAACGCTTAGCGCCGATGATAGTGTGGGGTTTCCCATGTGAAAGTAGGTCACCGCCAGGTTTTTATTCCAAAAGCCCATTGCTTGAGCGATGGGCTTTTTTTTGATTCAGTCTTTCTCCTTCCTCTTTGTGATTTGATTTCATTTTTTTTATTTATTTACTAGCAGCTATATCACATGGTTCTTTTCTTTGTGCTTTCAAAATAAAACCGTTTTATATCGCTCAGCTCTTTATGAATACTTTTGATTCGCAGTAATACAGAAATAAGGGAGTATTAGTTACTCTTCACTTGAGTTTAAATAAGAGAAATCCTCATTTTGATATGCTATGGATGTATATTCGGTGTATTGATAACCGAGTAACCCTAAAAGAGCTCCAGTAGCTTTGGACAAATGCACCAATGCTGAAGGCTTACTTCCCAACAATAGTGGTAAGTTAACAAGTGAAAGAAAGATATGTTTGACAAAATAAGCAGACGCTATTATCAATGTCTTAGATTTATTGTCGTTACGTTTGTTTGATATGTAGCAGTTAGTTTTTCTGCCTTTTCGAGCTAGAAGCCAGAAAAGAGTGCTGCGAGAAGGTGGTACGTATTCATAGACGTTTGAAGGACTTGCGCAAACTATTGTGCCACCAGCCTTATACAAAGTTTGAAAAAAAAAGGAGTCTCCTCCGCCTGATTTGCTGAACCGCTCGTCAAAATATAATTTTTTTTTATTTGGCAAATATGTGTTAAATAAAACGCTCCTTGTGCTAGCACTATTGCTTTTGGGTTTTTGTCTCATGCGGACTTCAATAGTTTTAAAGTAATTTTTGACGTATCTATTAGCATTTTTTGGGAAGATGAAAGTGACAACTCCTTGAACTACATCTGCACTGCAAGATTTATATGCCTTGTATAATTCCATTAGCCAATTATCAGGCACCCTACAGTCATCATCCACCATAGCAATCTCTGTTGCATTTAAATCATACGCTTTTTTAAGCACGCGATTTCTAGCTTGAGAAATCCCCTGTTCAGGTTCGGTAATGAAATATACTGATGAGAAAGGGAAGTCAACACCGTTAAAAATAGTTTCAATATCAGAATGATCGGGAGCATGGTTATTTACAAGTATAAAAGAAACAGCTATTTCCTTTGGCAGACTTAATCGACTTATATCCTTAAGCAGATTAGGTAATAATCTTTTTCGTTTAAATGTGCAGATACCAATTATTATATGATGTCTTGTTTTATCCATAGTATTTATACTGCTCCATCCTTATTGCTAACCATATCATATTAGCTATCCAGTATGGTCTTGTAAATGAGCTTTTTTCTTTTGGGAGGTTTTACATAGTCCTGTTTAGGTTATACCGAATATGTTTTAGATCAAATAAAATGATCTTATTAGTTTTGTGAAGTCTATATAGAGCAGAATCTTAATGCTGTGATTATATAGTTTCCATTGAGCAATCCATTTTCATCCATACCTTGTTTCTGTGTGTTGGTGCAATTTATATTAAAATCAGGCGCGCTTTGGTTGCCTGAGAGGTGTATTTAGTAATATTGTAATGTATACTTCTACGCAGCAGAGGATTGTTTAATAATGCATTTTGTCGCATATGGAAGCTAAATGAAAACAAAAAGGATATTGCTTGCTAGTTTTCTACTGTTGGTAGGTGTCGTATTGACCTACTATCTGATTGGTTTTGCAAACAAACATAAACGTCCCAAAAATAATTCAAAATTTGCATTGGTTCACTTAACGCAGGTACATCAGCGCTCTGTGCCTATTCAACAAACAACAACCGGTACTATTGAGGCAATACAACAAACGGAATTAAGGCCACAAATCTCAGGCTATGTAAAAGCACTGCATTTTGAAGAGGGCAGTTATGTTAAAGAGGGTGCAGTTTTAGTGGAGCTTGATAATGCACAACAAAAGCAAAACCTCCTTTCTGCTAAAGTGCAAACAAATTTAACCAAGTCAACCTACAGTCGTTATTCAAAGTTACAAAAACGCCATATGATTTCTCCTCAAGTTCTTGATCAATATCGAGCTGATTATGAAAAGGCAAAGGCTGCAGAGAAAGCTAGTCAGGCGGCTTTAGATGAAATGACATTGAGTGCTCCTATTAGTGGATTTATCGGCGCGAAATCAATTACTAAAGGTGATTTTGTTTCTTCTGGCATGTCATTACTTAAAATTGTAAATACCAATACGCTCAAAATTAGGTATGCATTACCAAGTCGTTATGTTTCTATGCTTAAAGTTGGTCAGTCAGTTAGATTAACGGGTGACTTTATGCCAGGGAAAGTTTTTTATGCGAAGGTTAGTTATATTGCTCCTGATATAGATGAAGACACCCAAACAATCGAAATTCACGCAATATTTAATAATCAAAAGCATGTATTAACGCCAGGGCAATCCTTAGATGTCACACAACGACTAGGAGTCCGTAAAGATGCAGTTTTAATCCCCGTCGATTCGGTGATAACAAATGTTTCCGGGAATGTTATTTACACCGTTAAAGGGAATAAAGTTGTTGCAAAGCCAGTAGTGGTTGGTGAGCACTATGGTAATGATGTTGTTATATTAAGAGGCTTAAATGCTAAAGATAAGGTTGTCACTAAAGGTCAGTTTCAAATTAAGCCAGGAAGTCTGGTGAGAATAGATAAACCAAAAAGAAAGTCCTAATGAACTTGTCTGAAATTTGCATAAAGCGACCGGTGTTATCGATTGTATTAAGCATGTGCCTAATTGTCATCGGTGTTATGGGTTATAATTACCTGCAAACGCGCTTTTTGCCAAAATTTCAAAATGATCACCTATGGATAGAAACAAATTATGTTGGTGCAAGTGCAAAGCTTGTTGAAACTGCAATTACTACGCCGTTAGAAGAGGCGGTGAGTAATATTGATGGTCTGTCTTCTATCAACTCAGTTAGCTATCCAGGTTATAGTGAAATTAGCATTACTCTAAAAAAGGGTGCTAATGCGAATTCGCTAGCAAATGAGGTAAGAAATGAAGTGGCATGGGTAAAGCTACCTTCTGATGCACAGGCGCCGCATATAGGAATAGGTGATATTAATGCTGCTGACTTTATGGATATCGCTGTTCTTAGTTCAAAGAAAAACTTGGTGGCCGTCCGTGATTATTTAGAAAGAAATGTTATTAAAGATCTAGATTTGATTCCGGGTGTTGGAAAAATTGATATTGCAGGTGTAAACCCATATACATTACAAGTTCACATTGATCCCCATGAATTAAATGCGCGTCAAGTTAGTTTTGAACAAGTAAAAGAGGCAATAAAAAACAGCAATGTCGAAGTGCCTGCGGGGAAGATCCATAGTAAAAATTTCGATTATTCAATTAGCACCAGCAGTACTTTACATTCAGCACAAGAGTTTGGTGAAATTATTCTTAAATCAATGGGTGATAAGGTTGTTCGGATTAGAGATGTTGCTAAAGTTTCTATGGCTGAAGATTCAACTTCAGATAGCTTCGTCGAAATCAATGGTAAACCAGGAATCTTATTAAGAATTAAGACATCTGATAATGGCAATCCGTTAAATATGGCGGCAGAGGTCTCTCAATATTTACAGGAGATAAAGTCACAGCTCCCTTTGGGGGTGAAGCTATCAACCGTCTATAATCGGGCAGAATACATGAATGAAAGTATTGATGAAGTGTATTTGTCAATTGCCTTTGCAATTCTTTGTGTTGCATTGGTGATTTATCTTTTTTTGTCGTATGTGAAACTGCTTTTTATTCCTGTGATTACAATTCCTATTTGTTTGGTTGCAACTTTTGGTGTGATGTACCTTTTTGGGTTCACCATTAATGTCATCACATTGCTAGCGTTAGTGTTGGCGACCGGCCTTGTTGTTGATGATGCCATAGTAATGCTTGAAAATATTCACCGGCGTATTGAGTTAGGAGAGTCTCCTTGGTCTGCATCCATCAAGGGTAGTAAAGAGATAATATTTCCAGTAATTGCCATGACGCTGACTTTATCTGCCGTTTATGCGCCGTTAGGATTTATTCAAGGCAAGATGTCGGCCATTTTCAAACCATTTGCGTTTACATTGGCAAGCTCAGTTATTATTTCAGGGTTTGTTGCCTTAACATTGACGCCAATGATGTGTTCGCGGTTGCTATCAAAAAATAGTAGTGTAAAGAGAAAGAGTCTAGTGAATAGAACTCTGCAAGCTTGTTCTGTTCGCTATCACTTTGTATTAAAGGCATTGCTGCAGAAGCCAACGTTATCTTTTATCGCAATCTTTATGATGGTGGTTGTTGGTATGTTTTATGTGAGTGTGATTCCAGGAAGTTTTCTTCCAGAAGAAGATATTGGTTTGATTAAAGCAACTGTCTATACGCCGAGTGGGGCAAATATTAATTACGTATCATCTCAAGTAAAGCTGGTAGCAAATGTTTTAGGTAGGCAGCCTGACACGAACAATGTGGTCTCATTGGCACAAACCGACAATAAAGGCTATAACTTAAGTTGGGCGACCTTGCTTCCTGCTTCAAAACGGCAATGCAGCATACAAAAAATCATTGATTCCTCAAATGGACAAATCGCTGATATACCTGGTTTAAATGCTTCAGTGTACGCGCCATTGTTGGGGGCTGTCTCACAGCAGCCATTAGAATTTGCGTTAATGGGTACGGGAAAGTACTCACGATTGTACGCCTTGAGTCAACGACTATTAAAGCAATTAAGCCAATATCCTGGCCTAAGAAATTTGCATGCTTCGTTGCAGAAGAATAGCAATGAGTATGATGTCAAAATAAATAAAGGGTTGGCAGCTAGTTTAGGTGTTAGTACCGCAATGATAGGTTCTGCTATAGCAACTTACTTTGGTGGAGCTCAAGTATCAACAGTTGATATTAAAGGTGAAATTTATAAAGTATGGTTGCAAGGGAAAAAACAATTACAGCAGGATATTCAAAATATTAATAAGGTAAAAGTTAGAGGCAAGTCAGGAAAGCTTGTCTCATTAGGTAGTTTTATAAATCTATATCCTGATTTATCTTTTAGCTATTTGCCACATTTTCATGAACGTCGTGCTGTTAGTATTTCTGCTGGAGTTGCTAATGGCTATCATTTAAGTGATGTCGTTGCTTATTTGCAACATGAGTTACCCAATATGCTTCCAGCTGGTATCAGCTACACATTCCAAGGCGCAGCTAAAGATAAGTTGAGTGTACGTGAAAATATGATAATAATTTTTATTTTAAGCTTGTTGTTTATATATCTAGTGTTAGCCGCCCAGTTTGAAAGCTTTATTGATCCTTTAGTTATATTGCTAGTGGTGCCAATTAGTGTTATCAGCGCACTGCTTTGTTTGCGCCTTGTTCATGGTAGTTTGAACATCTATACAATAATAGGGTTGGTTACACTGGTTGGCTTGATCGCGAAACATGGGATTTTGATTGTTCAGTTCTCTAATCAGCTTCAACAAAAAGGGATGGCACTGAAAGAAGCTGTAATTAAAGCTTGTGAAATTCGCCTTAGACCAATACTAATGACAACAGCAGCTATGATATTTGGCGCTATTCCTCTGCTTCTAACTACTGGGGCAAATGCCCAAAGTCGACAGCAAATTGGGCTGGTTATTACAAGTGGGTTATTGATCGGGACTATATTTGCATTAGTTTTGGTGCCGCTTAGTTTTTATAGTTTAAATAAATTGAATAATGCATTATTCAATAAAGTACCAAAAAGTCAAACGCTATGAGTTTCTCAGAGTTTTTTATCAAGCGCCCTGTTCTTTCTGTTGTCTTAAGTCTATTTCTCATCACTACAGGTGTTGTGAGCTTATATTATTTGAAAACAGAATTTATTCCAAAGTTTAAGCAGGATCATCTTAGGATTACGGCAAGTTACGTAGGGGCTGGAGCTAAATTAGTAGAAAGTAGCGTGACTACGCCTTTGGAGAATGCGGTGTTAAATTTGCAAGGGGTTGATGCTATTAACTCAAGAAGTTACTCAGGCTACTGTAGTATTGATATACGTTTGCAGGAAGGAGTGGAGGCGCCACATTTAATCGATAAAATAAGAAATCAAATTGCACATACTGATCTTCCAGAAAATGTAAAGCCAAGGGTTCGCGTTGTAACCCTTAATATAGGTGACTTTATGGATATCTCAGTTGCAAACTCAAGTATGAAGCTTCCTGATCTCCGAGATTACTTGGAAAGAAACGTAGTTGGGGAGTTAAGGCTAATACCAGGCGTTGGAGATGTCAATGTGGTAGGAGCATCACCCTACACAGTGCAAGTTAAAATTGATCCATTAAAGTTATCAGCTAGACATCTAACACTTGATCAAGTTGAGCGAGCTATAAACGAGAACGATGAAAGTTTCCCAGCAGGAAAAATTCATACCAACAATTTTGATTTGTTTTTTAATTCTATTACAAATATCCGCACTATTAAGGAATTAAAAAAATTAATTATTTCTGATCAGGGTGAAGAAAAAGTCAGTTTGAAAGATATAGGGAAGGTCGTGCTGGTGCAAAACCCAGATTCAATAAGCTATGCGAAAGTTAATGGAAGGTCGGCTATTATTATTAGGGTGCAGACTGGCTATAAAGCGAATCCTGTTGAAACATCTAGGCTTATAAAGTCGTATTTGCAAGATGTTAAGTCAAGTCTCGTTCCAGGAACACATTTAGAAGTGCTGTATGATCAGGCGGACTTTATGAAGGTTTCAATTGGTGAGCTTTATCAGTCAATATATTATTCCATAATTATTGTTTCTATGGTTATATTTTTGATTCTAGGTCGCTTTGTATCATTAATGATACCTGTCATCACAATACCCATTTGCTTATTTTCTGCTTTTGCTTTGATGTATTTTTCCAACTTTACCATTAACTTATTTACTTTATTGGCAATTGGAATTTCAGTAGGTCTAGTGGTGGATGATGCTATAGTCATGTTAGAAAATATCTATCGCCACATAGAAATGGGTAAAGGCCGCTTGCTTGCGGCAATAAAAGGTAGTAGTGAGATTACATTTTCAATAATAGCGATGACGTTAACATTAACAGCAGTTTATGTTCCTCTGGCCTTTCTTAGCGAGAAGGTCTCTACTGTTCTGAGGCCTTTTGCATTTACTTTAGCAGGTGCTGTTATTATTTCCGGTATTGTTTCTTTAACGTTGTCTCCGGTGATGTGTGCATACCTATTAAAACCTATCAAACGGAAAGGATATGCCCAGCTAGTGCAGAGATTTTTTTTGTTTCTAGCTAATGTATATCAGAATAGCTTGGGGTATTTATTAAAGTTTCCCTTTGTTGCCGTAATCGTATTGCTCTTTGTTACTGTGCTTGGAGGATTTTTAGTAGCAAGAATGCCAAATTCATTTTTTC
Source organism: Gammaproteobacteria bacterium (assembly GCA_030425685.1). GTDB lineage: Bacteria > Pseudomonadota > Gammaproteobacteria > Coxiellales > Coxiellaceae > JAUIAD01. Next base: position 165,784 of record JAUIAD010000004.1, read on the forward strand.
CTGATATGGATTTAGGGATGGTAGTTGCTCGTGTTGTTGCTCCTGCAAACGCCTCTGTTGGTTATCATAATGTGCAGACGAAAAAACTAGATTCACTGCTGGGGCAGTATACAGATATTGAAAATGTATTTTCAATTATTGGTGAGTCCCCTAATCTCAGTTGGGCTAACTTAATTGATTTTAATAAACGGAAAAGGTCAAGTCATGAGATAGTCAAAACTGTTAGTCAGGAGCTAGCAAATATTGCTGGGCTTAATGCGTGGGTGTGGACACCAGCTTATGGAGAGACAAAGGCAGCGTCAGTCAGTTTCTCTATTTTGGGATCAAAAAGTTATGCGCAACTTTATAAGATAGCGCAAAGAGTGATTGAGCAGTTAAAAACATACTCAGGGTTAAGAGGTATTCGTTCCTCATTGGTTTATAATAGTCGTGAGTATGATGTTTCAATTAACAAAGAGAGGGCTGCAGAACTGGGTGTTAATTCATCTCAAATTCAGCAGGCGATTAATATTTATATTCATGGCAATAAGTTGTCTCCTATTTCTTTAGATGGTAAGCATTATGACGTCTGGTTGAGAGGCGCGAATGACACCTATCAGGGGTTAAGGGATTTAGAACAGATAGATGTGTTGTCAAAGACAGGTAAGTTGGTCAAGCTAGCTGAGCTAATTTCAGTTAAGCCAGTTTTATCATTTGACATGCTTTCTCATCATGATAGGCGGCGCTCTGTTGAAATTTCTGCAACCATTAGTAGCGGCTATAATTTAGCTAATGTTGTGCAGCATTTAGAAAGGATTTTGCCAGACATTTTGCCTATAGATACTTACTATACGTTTCATGGAAGGGCGAGGAATGCTGTTAGTTCACGGCATAGCATGGTGCTTGTTTTTATTCTTGGGTTGGTATTTATATATTTAGTATTAGCAGCACAGTTTGAAAGTTTTTTAGACCCATTGGTGATTCTGTTCTCTGTGCCTTTAAGTGTCATTGTAGCAGTTCTTTTCCTGAGGCTATTTGGTGCTAGTTTTACAGTATTTTCTTTGATTGGCATATTGACTCTGGTGGGCTTATTAGCAAAAAATGGAATATTAATAACTCAGTTTGCTAATGTGCTCCAGTCTCAGGGAGAAACGTTAATAAAAGCTGTTGTAAAGGCATCTGGAACTCGATTGCGCCCAATTTTGATGACTAGTTTGGCAATGGTTAGTGGTATTGTGCCATTGTTGTTTTTTAAGGGTGAGGCAGCTGTCTGTCAACATCAGGTCGCCACCGTACTCATTTTTGGTTTAATTTTTGGGACGTTGTTTTCAATGATATTAGTGCCTGTTGGTTATTGTTGTTTGTATCAATTGAAAACCTGGTTTAGGTCGTGATGATAGAACTGTTTGTACCATTCGACAAATTGTTTGACACCATCTGCAACAGTAGTCTTTGGTTTGTACGAAAATTCTTTTTCAAAGCAGCTAGTATCAGCATGAGTAGAAAAAGCATCTCCCGCTTGTAATGGTAGTAGATTTAGCTTAGCTTTTTTTTCCGTGGCTTTTTCGATAGTGCGTATATATTCCATAAGTGGTACAGGTTGGCTGTTCCCAATATTATAGATACGATAGGGAGCATTGCTACTGCTGGGGTCAGGGGTTGTAGCATCCCAGTCTGGATTTGGTTCAGCTTTTTTATCCATGACAAGAGAAATACATTCAACAATGTCATCAATATATGTGAAGTCACGCATCATATTGCCATAGTTATAAACATTTAACGGCTCGTCATTAAATAGTGCTTTAGTAAATAGAAAAAGGGCCATATCTGGCCTTCCCCATGGCCCATAGACAGTAAAAAAGCGTAACCCAGTAGTTGGTAGTTTGTGTAAATGAGAATAGGCGTGTGCTATTAGCTCATTGCATTTTTTTGTAGCTGGGTAGATGGCTAGTGGGTGGTTTGTACTTTGTGAAACGGAAAACGGTTGTGTTGTATTTGCCCCATATACAGTGCTTGTTGAAGCGTAGATAAAGTGTTCGATATTATGTCGTCTACTGGCTTCAATGATGTTGGTAAAACCCAATATATTAGAATCTACATATTCTAACGGGTTGGCAATTGAATAGCGAACACCTGCCTGTGCTGCTAAGTGAATCACTCTCTTGAAGTTGTATTGGCTAAATAGTTCTGGAATTAAGTTACGATCTGAAATATCTATTTTATGAAAAGTAAAATTTGGGTACTTTTTTAGTTCTAGTAAGCGCGCATTTTTTAAGGATACATCATAATAATCATTAAGATTATCAACGGCGACAAGATGGCTTCCCATTTCTAAATGCTTCTTAGCTAGATGAAAGCCAATAAATCCTGCCGCACCTGTAATTAGATCCATAGTACTAATGCCATTGTTTGTGTGAGGGTAAAAGTTCAGCCTATGGATAGGCGGCCACATTTGTGGCCAATCTTCCGCGTAAAATGCTTTCAAAGTGCTCACGTACACAAGTACGCTGCGCGTTTTGAAAGCATTTTACGCGAAACCTTGGCTCACAAATGGAGCCGCGCAGTACATAAAGTCATATACCCTGAGTTGTTACGTGTGAGGCTCCCATTTTTACTCCAGTAAAGCAAGCTGGGCGCACATCGCTCTTAGTCTTTCCGCCTGTTTATAAAGGGGTGTTGGCCACTTGTAGGCTAAACTAGTCAATCTCGTTGATTTGTCTTCAAGACATAAATTTTACGCTTTATTGGATAGCACAGCTTTTTAAATCTTGATATTTCCACTTCTGATAGGACTGTTAGCCCTAATTCTATAAAGGTGTCCTTCCATTGCTTATTTGAAAGGAAGCCGTCTCTTGAGCCTCCTTTTCCCCATTTTGTACTTTTAAGGTGTATAGAGCCCATAAATCTATCTAAAGTATTTTCTACTAAATCCTCAGCAATAATAATGTAAGAAGATGTGACACGACTTGCTTCTGACAAAACAAGCTTCTTATTTTTGGCATGATGTAGAACAAACATTAGTAGTGACACATCAAAAGACTGACTGCTAAATGGAAGTTTTTTTCCATCATATAATACAGGCTTTAAGTCACAAGACTCATCAGTTATATTTACATCGCACGCAGTTACATTTAAGTTGTTGCTTGTTAAGAATCTAGTAAAGTTTCCTTTGCCGCAGCCAAGGTCAAGAATTTCACCAAAATAATATTTGCGAATTTTATAGAATTTTTCATTTAAGAATCTGTCGGTCATATCAAACCCAGTATATCTGGTTGTTAAACGCTTAAAATATTTATGCGCTAATAATGTTATAGTGTTTAAGTTAATAAATCTAGCTAACATTATAATTTAGACTTGATCTAGTGAATCTGTGGTGAACGAATAACATTCCTGGCATGTTTTTTTATGGCCAAATAGGTGCTGTTTTCTTGATAAAATAGGTCGTGAAAACCTTAATTTTTGTTTTGAGGATGGTGGGAGTAGCATTCTAGCTAAACCTGAACTTTTTGATAAAATATCATCAAGTAATGAACCAATGGAGATAAATGTTGTGTTAGGGTTATCTGTGTACCAGCTATAAATTAGAGATTTCCCCAAGGCGCCGAAGGATACAAGTACAACCGAGTTTTTAGAAAACTGCTTGTTCTGTAATTTTTGATGAAGACTAAAGTTGATTTTATCAGCAACTTGAATAGTGGTAATCATATTGGCGTCAAAGCCGAATTCTTTTAAAAAACTTAAGTCGTAATTCTTATTCGTAACGATATATATAGATCTTTTCCTCAAAATAGACAAGATCTGAGGTAAGTATGATAAATTATGATGTAAGGTCGTAGCTTGAAAAAGTTTTTTGCTAGCAGGTTTGGTTAGGGAGCGAGAAAGTTTATGGTAGCTCTCATGGCAAATTGAGCAAGGTATGCCTACGAAGTAGTTGGTTTGTATGTGCTGAAGCGCAGATAAAAGTTTGTAAGCAGTAAGCTGCATAATCTTGTTTTTGGGGTGTTTATTTTTTCGGAGACGCTTAATTAGTTTTATATCTTGAATATCTAAGTCAACAAAAGAAAAGGGGGTGCTTTCATGAAGTAATGAAATAATTATTTCGGTTGATTTCGACAAGTTTGTATTCTTTTGATACCTGAAAATATCTCTATTCCCAAGTTGACCGGAATTCATGCAGTAGATGTAAGAATATTGAATAGCTGTTATCAATTTAACTAAAATAATAAAGGGGATGCAGGCTGTGCTAATAAGTGGTGCGAGAGACAGCAGTTTTCCTTGGGTTGCACTCATGAGTGCTTTTTGAAGGTATTGTTGATCCATTTTTCCAGGAATATGAAAAATACGCTGGATATTGTTTGAAGCCTTCTTTTTGTTAAAGTCTATACATGTAACTCTCTTGTATTTTAGGCCGACTAAGGATGAGAATTTTTCCTCCATTCTATGATATAGCATATTATATAAGGAGGATTTATTAATGTAGGTGAGATATCTTCTACCGCCAGTGCAATAGAATAATTTTTTTTCGTGATCAAGTGCAATGCGATAATCTAAACTTATAGCGTTGAGAGCGCTGTCGGCATATAAGCGTGAAAAAAGATACTGGTCACTTTTAATTTTAATTAACTCTTCGTCGCAATTTAAGTCAATATTATAATGATAGCAAATATCGTGAATCATTTGTTTAAGTGTTTTTGCTTTACCTATAAATGATCCTGAGTTAAGAAAGTTATTATATGCATGGGGTCTTGGTGTATGCTTCCAGTAAAAATACTGAAGAATTTTATTTCTGAAATAAAAGTTTGCTTCTGCTGAAAATAGTATGTCAGTGTTAAGTGAATTAAATGCCTCAATGATGTAGTCTTCTGATGAATTAATTATTACATCGAAGCCGTCTAGAATTAGGCATAGCTCTGAGCTTTCAATTGAATTAATATACTCACTAAGTAGCCTTAACTTTAAAGTATTAGCAAACCATTTGACACCTAATCCCAAAATTACTAGCTCAAGATTATGTTTTTTGGCAGAAGTTTTTAATGTTGATAATCTCTCATTCAGAGAGTTTGAAAAAGTAATAACTTTAAGCAATGTTTCTTCCTTTTTGATCTTGTATTAGGTGAAATTGTTGTAGCTAAGGAGTGCCGAGGAGCTGTGTTTTTTAGGTGATATAGTGGCCATGATATCAAGATCCAGACTAAAAGGTAATGGTTTTTTTACGTTATGCTCTAAAAGGCTGTTCAAAGGTAGCTATAATTCTGCCTATTTATTTTCTCACTGTAAATAGGTCTTCTTTTATAGTGCTATGATAGCGAATTAAATATTATAAAAAGACTCAATCTGTCGCTTGTTCAAGTGTAAATGTTTGTTTATCCTTCTACTGAGTGTATTGGCAGGGTAAGGGGAATTTATTTCAATAGGATTTGTTGAAACTGGTTCTGAGTATATGTTGGTGTGGTTCAAGAAAACTTCATAATGAGGTGCTTTAATATGTTTCAGGTAAATCATCAGGAAACAAACATATTTACTATTTCGAATAAAGAAGGGTTAGAGTTTTTTATACGCAATCTTGATCTGCTAAACAAAGAAGATATTTATTTAACTTGTGGCAGATCGAGAGCACAATTGCAGAAAGTATTACTTATTAATGATGTTAAGGGTAGGGCTACTTTCTTGGGGAGTTTTAATGATCAACAAGTTGTAGTAAAGCTATTTTATGGAGCTTCTATTCATCTTGTGGGTAAGGCGATAGATGCTATACCTTTGGTTGGTCATGTTGTAAAAATTCCTGAAGTACTGTCCTGTTTTAGCAGCATTGATAATAGCTTCCATGGTCAAATTTTTCAATATGTTCAGCCTTTGCGAGGAACTAGGTTTAATTTATGTCGTCAGACATTGGAGCTAAGTAAGAACTATGCTGTCCTTAAAGAGATTATTGAAAGTATATTAGCCTTACTTAATCAAGGTTATCGAAAAGATTGTTGTTTTAAAAATTTTATCTTTTCTGATAGCCTTTTTCTAATTGATTTGTAAGCGATCAAACAAACGCGCTAAAGAATTAAATTAAGAGGTTACAGCCACTGACAGCTCAACCCGGGCAATATTGAACGGTAACAATTGACAATATTCCTCATTAGTCGAACAAGAAGGTATT
>JAUIAD010000005.1 GCA_030425685.1 Gammaproteobacteria bacterium
AGTCGCCCACGGAATACCGAGGGAGCTCCACCTTGCGGGCGCAGCATGCTGCGCCCCTACACCTACATTTCTACAGTCGTGCGATCACTAAGGGCACACAACTGTGGTCAGCTTCTAATAAGCTTGTTTTAACAAAATTGTCTAGAATTGCCTTCATCTTTTCGGCAATTTCATCGTTATACGTTGGGTTCGCATCCAGTTTATTTAAGTACGTTTGGTGTTGATCACGTAGAAAAGCCACCAACGCTCTTTCAAAGCTAACCACTTTTTTCAGTTCAACTTCGTCAATATAACCTTCGTTAACCGCAAACCACACAAATGCCATTTCGGCGACACTCATAGGGTCGTATTGTGGTTGTTTTAAAATTTCTGTTACTCGTTGACCGCGCTCTAACTGTTTACGGGTTGCTTCATCTAAATCAGAAGCAAACTGTGCGAAAGCTTCTAACTCGCGGAATTGCGCCAAGGCAATACGCACACCACCCACCAGCTTTTTAATCAACTTAGTTTGCGCAGCACCACCAACACGAGAAACTGACAGACCCGCATTAATCGCCGGACGGATACCGGAGTTAAACAAACCAACGTCTAAGAAAATTTGTCCGTCAGTAATAGAAATAACGTTAGTCGGAATAAACGCAGAAACGTCACCGGCTTGTGTTTCAATAATCGGTAAAGCGGTTAAAGATCCCGTTTTGCCTTTTACTTCGCCGTTAGTAAATTTTTCTACGTATTCAGCATTAACACGCGCAGCACGTTCTAACAAACGTGAATGCAAATAGAAAACATCACCAGGATACGCTTCACGCCCAGGCGGTCGGCGCATTAATAAAGAAATTTGTCGATAAGCCCAAGCTTGTTTTGTTAAATCATCATAAATGATTAATGCATCCTGGCCGCGATCACGGAAAAATTCACCCATGGTGCAACCAGAGTAGGGGGCTAAATATTGTAATGAAGCAGCATCAGCAGCGTTGGCCGCAACAATAATGGTATGCTCCATCGCACCATGTTCTTCTAACTTACGGACAACGTTTGCTACTGAAGAAGCCTTCTGACCGATAGCGACATAAATACATTTAACACCAGTGCCTTTTTGATTGATGATCGTGTCAATCGCAATTGCAGTTTTACCAATTTGTCGATCACCAATAATCAACTCACGCTGACCTCGCCCAATGGGCACCATCGCATCAATAGATTTCAAACCTGTTTGCATCGGCTGATCAACAGATTGGCGCTCAATCACACCTGGCGCCACTTTTTCAAGCGGTGATGTTAATGTAGTTTCAATCGCGCCTTTGCCATCAATAGGGTTACCTAGCGCATCCACTACACGACCTAACAATGCTTCACCAATCGGCACTTCTAAGATTCGTCCGGTACAACGGACTTTCATGCCTTCTTCCAGATGCTCGTAAGGACCTAAAACAATGGCACCAACAGAATCGCGCTCTAGGTTAAATGCTAAACCAAAAGAATCACCGGGTAGCTCAATCATTTCACCGTACATGACATCGCCCAAACCATAGATTCGAACAATACCGTCTTTTAGGTTAACGATAGTGCCTTCGGTTCTCACCTCAGGTGCGATATCAAATTTTTCAATCCGAGATTGAATAATATCGCTAATTTCTGATGGCTGTAATTGTGTTGCCATGTCTTCTAACCCCTTAGCTATTTAAGCTATTATATAATCGATCAAGTTTTCCTTTAATGGAGCCATCCATCACTTCTTTTTGCGTGCGAATGATAGCGCCACCAATTAAGCTGCGGTCTTCGTCATATTCAATGGAGACTTTGGAAGAAAAACGCTTTTCCAATCCTTGCTGTATTTTCTTGCGTTGCTTTTCATCCAAAACAAAAGCTGAAGTGACACTAATATCCATCACACTTTCATAGTCGGCAAGCGACATATGGTATAAGTTGGAAATATCAGGTAAAGCTACCAAGCGCTTATTTTCCATCAACAATAAAATGGTGTTCGACAATCGTTGTCCTAACGCTTTTACTGCCTCTGGAAAGACCTCTTTTGCAAGTGACAGGTAAACATCTGCTAACTTTTCTTTGCTAAGCTGTGGATCATCAATAAGATTAGCCACGACAGGGTGCTCAGCAACTACGGCTAACGCTGTTAACACTTGTGACCATTGCGCCAACAATTCCTTTTCCCTAGCATTGTTAAAAATTCCAGTAGCATAGGGGCGCGCAACCGTTGCATATTGAGGCATATTAAATCTCGCTCACTAGTTCATTGACCAAGCGATCATTACTCGCTTTATCGACTTCGCTTTGCAGAATTTTCTCAGCACCAGCAACAGCAATACGTGAAACCTGCTTGAGCAAAGTTTCTTTCGCTGTATTGTATTCCTGCGTAATTTCTTCTTTTGCTAACGAAAGTAAACGCTCACCTTCAGTGCGTGCATGCTGCTTAGCATCTTCAAGAATTCGATTAGCGCGCTGATTGGCTTGCTCAATAATTTGAGCAGCCTCTGTTTTAGCATCATTCAATATTTCTTTTGATTTATGCTGCGCTAGCTCTAAATCTTTTTTGCCTTGCTCTGCTGCTGCCAATCCATCTGCAATTTCATCACGTCGCTTTTCTAAAATATTAACGACAGGCGGCCAAATGTATTTCATGGTCACCCAAATGAAAACAGCAAAACAAAGAGCTTGAACAAGTAATGTGGCATTTAAATTCATAACGACAACCCTTACTGTTTATGCAATCGGCTTAACCACCTGTTACTGTTTTACTAACAGCTGGAAAGTGGGTAATAACTGCTTTCAAGAAAGGGTTCTTTGTAAACATCAATACAAAGCCCATCGCCAAAGAGATAGCCGCAAACGCATCAACCAAACCCGCCATAAACAAGGTACGACCTAATAACATACCGGATAGTTCTGGTTGTCTGGCAATCCCTTCAATAAATTTCCCTGTTAATACACCTAAGCCAACACCAGCGCCTAGTGCAGCAAATCCAAACATCAAGGCAGCAGCAATAGCTGTTAACCCTTGTACACTTGCAATAATTTGTGCGATTTCCATCAGATCTCCTCTTTACGGTTTTAAAAATTTAGTGGGCCTCTTGAGCCATACTTAAATACACGATAGTTAACATCATGAAAATAAATGCTTGGATGGTAATAACCAACGCATGGAACAATGTCCAAACGACACCAAGCGGAAATTGTCCCCACCATGGCATCATGGCAATCAAGATAAAAACAATTTCACCAGCAAAAAGATTTCCAAATAGTCGCAAAGAAAGCGATACAGGCTTAGCAAACTCTTCGATTAAACGGAAAACAACATTCACTGGGAAGAGATACCAGCCAAAAGGCTTGCTTAACATTTCCTTACTTAAACCCAAAAAGCCTTTCGATTTAAGGTTGTAAAAAATGATTAGCACAAAAACAGTTAACGATAGAGCAAACGTTAACGCTGGATCTGCTGTCGGAACAGCACGGAAGTAAGGAGCACCCGCAAAGCCCATTAAACGCGGTAAGGCATCTACCGGCACTAAGTCCATAAAGTTCATCAAAAACACCCACATAAAAATAGTGAGCGCCATCGGCGCAATTAAACGTCTATCGCCGTGGTGACAGGATTCTTTAACAACGCTATCAACAGACTCAACTGAAAGCTCAACAAAGTTCTGCCACTTGCTAGGTTTCCCGGCCTTAGCGCGGCGAGCAATAACGGCAAAAAGGATTAAAAAAACTAAACCTAAGGCAATAGAAACGATGATCGTATCGAGATCTAAAGTCCAAAAACCACCGTCAGAAAAGGTAAAATTATGCAGATTTAAATGCCAATTGTGCATATGATGCTGAATATACTCATCAGGATTCACTTGTGACACATTATTCATTAATTATCCACTCTTCTTTTCCAGATTTACAAACAAAGGTGCTAGCCACAAACTGAACAAAGCACCAATAAATCCCGTTATTACCGGCAGCACCCCAAAGGGTAGCTTTACGATGATAAGCGCAACTAAAACACCACTTATCAACAGCTTGGCAAATTCCCCGGTAAAAAGTGCGATTGCCAATCGCTTAGGAGCTTTTGTTTTTGCTGCTACGGCAAACAAACGCCAAGTAAACAGCAGATTAGGAAGCACATAAGCGCATCCCCCTAATAACGCCCCAACCGCCCCCACATGGGAGCTAAAAACCAACCAAAGAATAGACACTATGAGCGTTGCTATTGCTTGTATAACAACTAACCTATACCCCATCGATCTAGCCATTAATGTTTGGCTATCTATTCTTTGTTTTTTTACCTCTACATCATTAGCCACTTTTTTTTGACTCACAAATTGTTGACGCACTCGGTCACCTCCGTCAAAGTTAACGGCTAATTTTTGGCGAGTATATAGACTTTTATTTAGGAGCGCAATCCTAGTTTTACAAGAAAGGTAATTCTTATTATTATGCTTCTTTTTTAGACTCGTTCACAAAAAATAGTAGGATTCCACCTATAACAAAAAACAGCAAAACCGTTGACATACCTGCTCTTTGACTGTCAAACCAATAAGTCACCCAACCAAGAAATAGCGGTCCCAAAAAGGCGGTGGCCTTTCCTGATAGCGCATAGAGACCGAACATCTCAGCAATTAATTCTCGCGGCGCTAAATGAATCAGCATTGAGCGGCTAGCGGCTTGCACCGGCCCGACGCAAACACTTAGCAACATACCAAAGACCCAGAACAAGGTAACACTATGTACTAACAATACCGCTGTCGTACTTATAATCAGAATAAACAAGGCAATCAGCAGTGTCGGCTTTGAACCAATAAGATCATCCAACCAGGCAAACCCCACTGCGCCTAAACCAGCGGCAACATTCATGGCAATGCCAAACTCCACCACCTGAGAAAAATTCATATGAAAAACACCCGCCGCATAAATTCCCCCAAAGGCAAATACAGTATTCAATCCATCTATGTAGATCATGCGCGCAATTAAAAATTTAACAACTTCTTTATATTGACGAATAGAGCGACAAGTATGAACCAAGGAGCTCAACCCTTTCTTCATTGCTAAAACTAAACCGATACCACTGCTAGGCTTGTCCTTTGTCCAAATAAAAAAAGGTATAGAAAAAACAAAAAACCACACGGCTACAAAGGGTGAACAAATTCGTATTGGTTCTTCGAGTTGCTTATTTAAATGTAAACCAAAGTGATGCCCTTTGATAAATACAACTAAACAAATTAACAGCGCTGATAGGCCGCCGAAATATCCTATCCCCCACGCCCATCCCGACATTCTGCCGATATACTTTTTGGGTACTAAGTCTTCCAGCATCGCATTATAAAATACAGAGCCAACCTCTAACCCTGTTTCACCAACAACTAACCAAATCAAAGCCCAAAAAACATAACTGGGTTCAGGTTTTGCATACCACAACATCGCGGCTGATATAATGGTGATAACAGTAAATAAAGCAACCCAAGGTTTGCGCCGACCTTCATTATCAGCAATAGCGCCAATAAAAGGGCCAAGAATAGCAATAAAAAGCGCCGACAATGAGATCGCATTTCCCCACTGGGCGGTGCCTATCACTTTGTTAACAGCGACCTTCTCAGTAAAGTATGTGGCAAAAATAAACGTTGTAATAATTGTTGGAAAGGCGGAATTAGCCCAGTCATACAAGCACCATGAAACTATCCCTTTTAATCGCACGCGTACCACCGATATTTTAGCTTACAGCTTTTTTTGAAAGTAACTTTTGAGAATATGTGTATTGTGTCGCAATAGCTAACATAACAAACAAACCAAAAAAGTGCCCTTCAATCGTATTTAACAGCCACGAGTTCATTAGTGACCCACTCATAATAGCCACAACACAACCTTGTAGTAAGCATTTCATTGGCCATTCTAATTTAAGGGATTCGCGCCAACATAGAAAAAAAACTGCTAGCAAAGCAATTAAGCCGATCAAGCCAAATTGAACAGCCTCGTTCAGGTACTCATCGTGTGGGTTGTCGGTTGTCAATACGCTAGAGTCCTCTTTTTTTAATAGATTTAGGGCAGGGAAAAGCCCAGCTGTTCCGACTCCAAAAATAGGATGTTTTTCGAAAATCTTCACACTAGATCTAGCATAACTCAACCTTTCACCAATCGAGCTAATTGAGTTACCTTTTGTATAGGAGACATAATTTTTCTTCATCAAATCATAACGACCTTTACCAACATGCGAAAAGCTTAAAAACAACACGCCAGCAACCGCCGCAACACCTACCCCTACAATCAACCCCTTCCATCCAAAATACTGTAAACTAAACAGTAGTGCCAAAGAAAAATAGACAAAATAACCTGATCGAGAAGCACTCACAAAAAGTATTTGATAACTCATAATGAGAATCAATCCCCCTTTTAGCCACCGATGCGCAGGAGTAGAAACAAGCTTTATCGCCAACAGGTACGTCGCCATTACCATTAAAAAACTCGTTTCAATATAGTTATGGAAGACATTACCTTTTCCTACCCAACTATAATGAAGATACCACGAGGGCAAAATACCAGCGGCCGTTTTGAGGGATACAAGCGCAGTAAAGACCATTGCAGCAATATACCCATTAACTAAATACTTTCTCCAGCGCTCTTCTATTAAAATTGGAATATAAAAAATGGCTAACAAATATTTACTATAGTGATTTATCGCTTTCAAAATATAGTGATGCGAGGCCGAGCTATAAAGTGCTCCTATTAAAGACAAAGAAAAAAAGCACACGAACGAAATAGCAACCTTGTTTTTAAAAATCAGCGTAAACTTTTCTCGATACCCTCCCGATAGTAGATTAAAAACAACAGACAAAAGAAACGAAATATTAAAAACCGATGTTGAAATTGGTAATGAACATGCGGCTAATACTGCCAACCACTTACTGAATTGATCTAACTTTCTTACCAATGAAGTCTGATAAAAAGGCTGTTGAATAATTTCTTCCATTGAAAAAAAATCCCCGCATAAAAAATCCTGTCTATCATAGCACAATATATAGAGCTAAAAATAGACCACCCCACTAAAAGTGCAAAAGCATGGGAATTTTACAGTGATTACGTTATAGTTTGTTTAATAAAGGAGAATTTCAAACATGCAGTGGACAAAACATTTATTTTTGTGGCTAAGTGTGATCACAAGCTTATTACTGACACCAGTTTGCTTTTCGTATATTGACCAAGTCCGGGTTGTGAACGATACGAAAGTGAATATTTACATACATGCTGGCGGATTTCCTGCCTCCAAGAAAATAGCTCCAGGCAAGTGGCATGTATTTAAATACCCCTTCCCGGCAAAAAAACCAAACAGCCTTGGTGAGGTTGTTAACACTGGGTTGCTGGTGGTAACAGCAGGCGGCAACTGGATTACCACGCCGCACGGATACACTTACCTGAGTAAACCAAAGCTTGTGCAGTGTCTAGATTACAGCACCAAAGAACATAAAGAAAAAACGGGTAATCGGGTTTGGACCATTAAAGGCTTATCGGTTAATCAAGATTGTTACCGCAACCATTTAAAAGGCTACAAACAGAAATGGTATACCGAGCCTTAAGGTCAGCTCTAAACCATAGGGCTATCTAGTCGCTTTTATCGGCTGGCGGCTTGCTTATCTGAAAAATAACATCATTGGTTTTGCAGCGAGCGAAATCGTAAGTAACAGCAGCACCCAATAGCCCCCCTACAATAAAACACAAAATAGCAATCAACGCTGATTTGCTCATTTTACAGCCTCCTTACAGTGCGTTTCCTTCACTTTAAAACAAACTAAAAAGATACCAGCTAACATGGCAATCAGCAATACACTCAAAGCCCATTGATAGTCCTTTACAGTATAAACAGGTGTGCCAGTAAACGTAACGCCATGGCTAACAATTTCCATTAAGTAACCAATAAGAACTTGTGCCAAACCGCCACCTAAAATGGCCGCCATATTGACGATACCTGATGCAGCGCCAAAGACACTCGGTTTTACATTATCTTTTACCACACTAAATGTCAGCGCTTGCACAGAAGCAGAACAGCCAAGTAAAAACAAGGTGATACCAATTAACCATGGGGGAAAAGAGGGCGCAGATAAAAACATCACTACAGCGATAAAACCGGTAAAAAAACAAATCAGCATCGGTTTATTACGACTTTTTATTTTATTGGAGAGCCAACCAAAAAAGGGACTACCGAAGCCAACCCCAACCCAAAAAAGACTGGCCCACTTACCGGCTTCAACATTTGACCAGCCATACACTTTCATCAAATAGGGAACACCCCACAGAGCCCCTACACCGGCGACCGACATCCAAGAAATCAAGCCACACAATGAAATCCATATGACCTGAGGTTCACGCAATACCGTTTTTAAGCTCATCAGCAGGCTTTTAAAACCGGAAGCATGAGCACTATCGATATGATGCTGCGTTTTACGGTCGCGCATGCATAACCAAAAAATTGCACTTAAAACAAAAGTCATCACCCCTGTAAAAAGCATCACTTGTCGCCAACCAAAACTATTAATCGCCAAAGCTAACGGCGCTTCTGCAAAAATAGAGCCAACACAAGCAGCAAACTGAATTAAACCGGCAAAAATGGCAAAGTGGCGATGAGGAAACCATTGATAAACAACCATTAAAGCTGCTAAAAAAGCACAAGAGGACCCCATACCAATAAGAAAACGTGAAACACCCGCCAACCAAAATAGGTGTGTCATTGAAAATAACACCACCCCCAACGCACTGATAAATGCAGAAATGGAAATAATTTTCCTCGGCCCAAGACGATCTAACAATAAGCCGGCAGGCACCTGCATCAAGGTATACGAGTAATAAAAGCAACCACTTAAAAAGCCTAACGCCCCAGCTTTAATCGAAAAGGCATCCATCAACTGCGCTGTCATCACCCCCGGAGCGACTTGAATAAAGTAGTCATAGACATAAAAAGACAATGCCAAGAAAAAAACGACATAGGAAAAAATTGTTGGACTGACAAGCTCTTTGGCTGTTGTCGAATTGGCGGTCATACCCCCTCCACATTGATTAGTGACTTACACGTGTTAACCATCACATCACTATAAAAGAGCTACCCCTGTGATAAAAAACATTTTTATTGAATTTTGTCTAAAATACCATCAAGCTCGTCTGGGTTTTTATAGTGAATCACTAACCTTCCTTTCCCTTTTGAGCCATGACGAATAGTAACTTTTGCTCCCAAACGTGTGGATAAGTTTTCTTGTAAGCGCGAAACATCCACCACGATGGAATGATCAGGTTCCTCAACAATATCTTTCGGTTCGAGAATTTTACGAATAAGCCGTTCTGTTTCACGCACAGAAAGTGCCCGCGCAACAACAATATTGGCGACCTCGCTTTGCTGCTCACCTTCTAGCGCCAATAAAGCACGCGCATGTCCCATATCAAGATGTCCACACTCAACTAACGAACGCACATCATGATTTAATTTAAGTAAACGCAAAATATTAGTAACGCTCGCTCTCGACTTACCCACAGCTAATGCAAGCTCTTGGTGTGTCATATTAAATTCATCAATCAAACGCTGTAACGCCACCGCCTCTTCAATAACATTGAGGTCTTGCCGCTGGATATTTTCAATCAGCGAAACGGCTAAAGCCGACTCATCATCTAGATTGCGAACAATTACTGGCACTTCTTTCATTTCAGCTAACTGCGCTGCTCGCCAACGCCGTTCACCAGCAATAATTTCATAGCCATCGTTAATTTCACGGATAACAATCGGCTGAATAATACCTTGTGAGCGAATCGATGCTGCTAGTTCTTGCAAGTTCTCTTCATTCATTTTACGTCGAGGCTGATAACGGCCCGGCTTAATCAGATGAACGGGCATTGTTTTTAATTGTGCGGTTGCTGCTGATGCGCTTATTTCAGCTTCGGTTGCTGGCTTAATGTCACCAAGCAATTCCGTTAACCCTAAATCACTTAATCCTTTTCCTAAGCCTCGTTTTTTTGGTGCCATTATTGTAAAACCTCACACTGCAACTGATTCATTTTCTTCAAGCGCTTGCTTCTCTTCAAGATCTCGCTGAATAACCTCACCCGCTAATGCTAAATAAGCTGCCGCGCCTTGCGAGCTTTTGTCATAAAACATTACCGGAATACCATGACTGGGAGCTTCTGCTAAACGAACATTTCGAGGAATAACGGTGTCATACACTTTAGCACCAAAATGCTTTAACAACTGATCTGACACTTCCGTGGTTAAACGATTACGTCCGTCGTACATCGTTCGCAATAAACCTTCTAAATGTAAGTTTGGATTCGCAGCAGCACGAATTTTATCAATACTTCCCATCAAACTCGTTAAGCCTTCCAAGGCATAGTATTCACACTGAATAGGAACAATCACACTGTTTGCAGCAACCAGCGCGTTGACGGTGAGCATATTCAGTGAAGGAGGACAATCAATTAAAATAAAATCAAAATCATTATCGACAGCTTTCAGCGCAGAAAGTAGGCATTGCTCGCGTTGTTCTGTTTGTAATAAGCGCACTTCAGCAACCGTTAGGTCACTATTACCAGGTAACAGCAAGAAACTCCATTGCGTTTTTACCGCTGCTTTTTTAACGCTACACTCACCCAGCAGTACTTCATTGGTGGAATGCTTTACACTCTTCTTATCAACACCACTACCGCCGGTCGCATTACCTTGCGGGTCAAGATCAACCAGTAAGACACGTCGTTTTGTTGCAGCCAAAGAAGCCGCTAAATTCACTGTTGTGGTTGTTTTACCCACACCACCTTTTTGATTTGCTATTGCGATGACCTTCGCCACAAAAAGCTCCTTAGATTACCTGACAATAACCAAATGACGCTCTGCTTCTAACCCGGGAACACAAAGTGAATGCACAGTCGTTATTCTTTTTATTTCAGTTGCTTGTAGTTCGTCACATTCATCCTGTGGATAAGTGCCTTTCATAAAAAACCAACAACCATCAGGACTGAGCAAGTGCTGTGAGGCCTCAATAATATCAACCATCTTTCCCACTGCTCGACAAATAATAACATCAAAACCGACCTCAGACACAAAATTTTCCATTCTTACCTGTTCTGCTTGTAAATTTGACAATTTAAAGGTGTTACTTGCTTGCACTAAAAAACGAACTTTTTTGCCATTGCTGTCGAGTAATACAAACTGCTTATCGGGGAAACAACATGCTAACGGTATGCCCGGAAAACCTGCGCCTGAACCTACATCTAGGATTCGCTTGCCAGTTAGATAAGGCGCAACACTCAAACTATCTAGCAGGTGATGCGTTAACATCGTTGGCATATCTTTGATTGATGTTAAGTTATAAGCTTTATTCCACTTTTGTAAAAAAAATAGAAAATCAATCAGGGTATCTTTTTGCTCTGTGGATAAGTCGAGTTTTAATGGCGATACACCCGTAGCAAGCGCATTAACAAGATCTTTATGTTCTCGATCCATCTTTACTGTTCCTAGAATTATTGGGGGCACACTAAGCGTCTTTAAGCATTCACTTGCTGAGCTTCCTTACGCGCATCCTTTTTCAAGTAAATTAACAACAGCGAAATAGCCGCCGGTGTTACGCCTGGAATGCGTGTTGCTTGTGCTATGGTAGTTGGTTTGATAGACAGTAATTTTTGTCTCACCTCATTGGATAAACCGGTTACCTGGTCATAACAAAGATCCGCGGGGATTTTTGTCGACTCGTATTTTTTTTGACGCTGCACTTCTTCAATCTGGCGCGATAAGTAACCATCGTATTTGGCTTGAATCTCTAATTGCTCAACCACATTACAATCTTCAACTGGCGTCTCTAAATCAACACACTTAACCAATTGTGGATAACTTACCTCAGGACGTCGTAGCAAGTCCAATAGATTAAACTCTCTTGTAATTGCTTGTCCATAGGAAGACTCAAAAGCTTGTGCGGCACTGCTATTAGGCTGAACCCAAACAGAAGATAAACGCTGCTTCTCTTTTTCTATCGCTTCGCGTTTTTGTGTAAAAGATTGCCAACGGGAGTTATCCACAAGGCCCTGTGAATAAGCTTTCTCGGTCAAACGTAAATCAGCATTATCCTGGCGCAGTAACAAACGGTATTCTGCACGACTAGTAAACATGCGGTAAGGTTCATTCGTTCCACAAGTAATTAAATCATCAATTAAAACACCAATATAGGCTTCATCACGCCGTGGCGTCCACGGTTCTTTTTCTTGTACTTGTAATGCGGCATTAAGTCCAGCAATCAGTCCTTGCGCTCCCGCTTCTTCATAGCCGGTTGTTCCATTAATTTGTCCAGCAAAAAATAGTCCTGGCATATGTTTTGTTTCTAACGACGGTTTTAAATCACGCGGGTCAAAAAAGTCATACTCTATCGCATAACCTGGGCGAATAATATGGCAGTTTTCCAAACCTTTCATGCTGTGGATAAAATCCATTTGCACATCAAAAGGCAAACTTGTGGATATCCCATTGGGATAAACTTCATGCGTATTAAGACCTTCTGGCTCTAAAAAGATCTGGTGTGCATTTCTTGCAGAAAAACGTACCACTTTATCTTCAATCGACGGGCAATAACGAGGGCCAATGCCTTCTATCTCTCCCGTATACATCGGCGACTGCGCTAAGCCGGCGCGAATAATATCATGCGTGTTTTCATTGGTGTGCGTAATGTAGCAGGAGACCTGCTGGGGATGCTGGCTAACATCACCAAGATAGGACATGACTGGAGTAGGGGTTTCGCCTGGCTGCTCGGTAAGCTCGCTAAAATCAATGGAGCGGGCATCAATCCGTGCCGGTGTGCCCGTTTTTAAGCGAGCAACCGTAAAAGGCATCTCACGCAAGCGATTGGCCAATGCAATCGCAGGTGGGTCGCCAGCACGACCACCACTATAGTTTTGTAAACCAATATGAATCTTACCACCAAGAAAAGTACCGACGGTTAAAACGACGGTTCTGGCACGAAAAGTGAGCCCCATCTGGGTTACCACCCCCGCAACGCGGCCATTTTCGATTAACAAATCATCCACAGCTTGTTGAAACAAAGATAGGTTAGGCTGGTTTTCGACGATCTGACGAATGGCTGCTTTGTATAATACGCGGTCAGCTTGCGCCCTGGTTGCACGTACTGCCGGCCCTTTGCGAGAATTTAAGGTGCGAAATTGGATACCTGCCAAATCAGTGGCCCGAGCCATAGCGCCCCCCATAGCATCTATCTCTTTGACTAAATGAGTTTTTCCTATTCCACCAATCGCAGGGTTACAAGACATCTGTCCAATGGTTTCAATATTATGTGTTAACAGCAGGGTGTTAGCGCCCATACGTGCAGCCGCTAATGCGGCCTCGGTACCCGCATGTCCTCCACCGACGACGATCACATCAAAAGGCTTCTTTAGGCTCATTATCTATCCACTTATCAGTCAAATTGTGCAATTTTAGCATAAGACTTTCTTTTTAGGAATAACCGGCCTATCATGATTGAATTCTATCATGGATGAAAAAAGTCTTATTTTTACTTCTACTTGTAAGCTTAAGCTTTCAACCTGCCATTTATGCCGGTGACCATAGCCCTCTAGCAACCTCTGGCGATGTGATACAAATAGCACTTCCTGTTTCTGCCGCACTCATCACTTTAATGCAAAAAGATAAAGTTGGCTTTCTGCAAATGGCTGGCTCTTTTGCTGCCACGCTCGCCACGACCTACATTCTCAAATATGCTGTTAATCGACGACGCCCCAATGGAGGGTGTCACTCTTTTCCCAGCGGCCATACAGCAATGAGCTTTTCTAGCGCGGCTTTCTTGCAACGCCGCTATGGTACGGCTTATGGCGTACCAGCTTTCCTTTTAGCCACTTATGTTGGTATTACACGCGTTGAAACAAAATGGCACTGGGCGTCAGATGTTTTAGCGGGAGCTGTAATTGGTACAGCACTGACATGGTGGATAACAAAGCCATTGCAAAAGAAACACATTAATGTGTCAGCTTATGTCGTTAAAGACGGGGGCGGAGTTGAGTTATCCACAAGCTTTGTGTAAAAGTCTTATTTCCATTTCCACATGCTCTGCAAAATATTGTCCTTGTCGATAAAGTAATGCTTAAAGGCAGCGACGATATGTATCCCCAATACGACAGTAATAAAATATCCCGTAAACTTGTGGATATCTAAAAATATAAGGGCTAATGACTCGCTCTTTTCCACCGGTAACGCGACATTAAACCACCAAAAAAAATCTGCAGGTAATCCTTTGTAAGATTGGAATAAAACACCAGAAATAGGTAACAAAAACATCGATAACAACAGCAACACTTGCGCAGCCTTGGAGCTTTTTAGCTCCCAGGGTTTTAGCTCTTTGCTGTGATCAGGCGCTAGGCTAAAGTATCGCCATATTATCCACACAATAGCAATCAACAAGACCAGCAGGCCAAAAGACTTGTGAAGATTCATGGCTAAAAAGCGGGAATCTGTTTCGGCAACAAGCACCCAGGCGCACAAGTAGCCGATAAGAAGATCAACAATATAAACGACCGCATTCACTAAATGAATTGACTTTATGCCCTTAGAATAAGATTGCTTAGACAACGTTCCACTTCCTTGCTTATTATTGTCTCTTCCACAGTATACAGCAGTTTTAACGCCACATGGATATTACTTACCTATACAAAAACTTGAAAAAATCTCACCCAGCAAATCATCAGAAGTAAACTCACCGGTAATCTCACCCAAAGCAACTTGCGCTAAACGCAAGTCTTCTGCTAATAACTCACCCGCTTGATGCTCTTGCAATTGGTACAAACCTTTTTGCAAAAATTCTTCCGCTCTTAATAGCGCTTGCAGATGCCTTCGTCTGGCGATAAACACCCCTTCTTTTGATTGCTCGTAACCCATAAAGTTTTTTAAATAATCCTTTAATAATTCCAAGCCTGCATACTCTTTAACAGAAATATTGATAACAGTAACGTCTTTATTTTTTAAAACAGCTGGTCTTTCATTTATTTTATCGATTTTATTTCTAATAATAACAACAGGGACATTTTCTGATAAATCTATATTTTTAAAAACGGTGCTAATTTCTTTGTGTGGGTCAATATTATTGATAACACTACCGTCAACGACCAACAATACTAAATCTGCTTTTTTCATTTCTTCTTTTGCGCGACGCAGACCTTCTTGCTCAACACGATCAGTGGTATCACGCAAGCCAGCCGTGTCAACAATATGCAAAGGCATACCATCGATATGAATATATTCTCTTAAAACGTCACGCGTTGTGCCAGCAATATCCGTAACAATTGCCGACTCTTTGCCACTTAAACAATTTAACAAACTTGATTTTCCCGCATTAGGTTCTCCAGCAATAACAACCGTCATCCCTTCTTGCAATAACGCTCCCTGTTTTGCTGTTGCACGCACCTTTTCAACTTCTTGCAAAATAGTTTTTAAATCTGACTGCACATTGCTTTCCGATAAGAAATCGATATCTTCTTCAGGAAAATCAATCGACGCCTCAACCATTTTTCGTAGTTGTATCAGTTGATCCAGCAACACATGAATCCGTTTGGAAAACTCACCTTGTAAAGAGCGCATCGCACTTCGTGCCGCCTGTTCAGAATCAGCATTAATTAAATCAGCAATCGCTTCGGCTTGAGCGAGATCCATTTTATTATTTAAAAACGCACGTTCAGAAAACTCACCTGGGCGAGCAATGCGAGCCTGTTGTTTTACAACTTCTTGCAGCAAGCGATCCACAACAACAGGGCCACCATGCCCATGCAGCTCCAAAACATCTTCGCCAGTAAATGAATTAGGGGAGGGGAAGTAGATAGCAATGCCTTTATCAAGAACTTGCTTGCCATCGTCATAAAACTCACTCAATGTTGCTTGGCGTGGCTTGGGAATAAAACCAAGAATGGCGCTGGCAATTTTAGAGGCGTTTTTACCAGAGATACGCACAATGCTGACGCCACCCCGACCGGGTGGCGTCGCTTGCGCAACAATCGTATCTAGATCACTTTTTCCAAACACGTTTTTTATTCTCTAGCTTCTTGGTGACATACCATTGCTGGAGCATCTGCACACAGTTATTGACTAACCAATACAGCACCAAACCAGCTGGGAAGTTTAAGAAAATAAACGTCATAACCACCGGCAAGATCAACATCATTTTTGCTTGCGCTGGGTCTGCTGATGTAGGCGTAAGTTTTTGCTGTAGCAACATACTTATCCCCATCAAAATAGGTAAGACATAATATGGATCTTTTACTGACAGGTCATGAATCCAAAAAATAAAAGGCGCTTGGCGTAACTCAACACTTTCCATTAACACATAGTACAATGCGATAAAGACTGGAATTTGAATTAGCATCGGCAAACAGCCACCGAGCGGATTGATTTTTTCTTTTTTGTATAATTCCATCGTCGCTTTACTAAGCGCCTGACGATCATCACCAAAGCGATCTTTTAACTGCTTAATACGAGGCTGCAATTCACGCATCTTAGCCATCGAACGAAAGCTAGCAGCTGACAATGGATAAAGAATAAATTTAATAATAATGGTCGTAATAACAATCGCCCATCCCCAGTTACCGACAACATGTTGCACCATGTTTAACAACCAGAAAACAACGATAGCTACCCACCATAACCAGCCGTAATCAACTGTATGGTCTAAACCAACCGCTAGCGGTTTTAAGTTCTTAGCTATCTCAGGCCCAACATATAAAACAGCATGCGTTTGCACCGTCTCGCCAGGAACAACAGATATTTCAGGGCTAACAAAACCAACGGTATAAACATTATTACCCAAGTCTGAAGGTGCAACGTGGGTATAAAACTGGCTCGTTAAATTAGGGTTGCCCGGGATCCATGAAGAAAGAAAATAGTGCTGCTGCATAGCTACCCAGCCGGCAGTGTTGGTGCGATTTAAATTTTCTTCATCCATTTTTTTATAGGATATTTTTTCATAGGGCGTTTCTGGGCTAGATACAGCCGCACCGTTGTAAGGGTGTAAACCAAAGAAATGGGTGGAAACATCCTGTTTGCGACGAACTAACTGCGTGTAAAGATTACCAGACCATAACTTCGATGCTTCACTTTTTATAATGTAATTTATTCTAACAGCATAGTTATTAGGTTTAAAAATATATTGCTTGCTTATCACTAAACCATTCGGTGCTTTTCCTTTCATAGTAACAACTAACTGATCCTGACCAGGCTCTAGTGTGTAGCTGCTCTTTTCTGATGAAAACAGAATCGGCTTTTTATTGTTTAGGTTTGTTAAACCGCTTTGTGCGACATAAAGACTTTTCGATGTTGGACTGAGTATCTGCACAGGGACACTTTTATCTTTCAGTGATAACGGGTACTTTAACAAGTAAGCTGCAACTACATTGCCTCCGGATTTGCTGATTTGATATTCAATAACATCCGTTCTTACAGTGATAACACCATCTGCTTTTACTTTCTTACCCGCATCTTGGCTCAACTTCGTTTCTGGTGAGGCTTTTTTAGCAACACCACCATTGCCCATTGGCACTTTCGGTGCTATTTCCTGCTTTGAGCTATAAGCACCAGGAACAAAGTTTCCTTGTGACGAACCTTTCGCTCCCCCAGCTTGCTGACCCGACTGTGACTCAGCGACCGGCTTTGACGGAGGTGCTGGCGGGTAATCTTTAAACCAAGCGTTCCATAAATAGACAGCCAAGAGGGCTACAACAACATAACTGATAATGCGTCTTACTGAGTTCATTCGCTTTTCAACTTCTTATTACTGTGGGACTCGGGCACAGGATCGTACCCACCAGGGTTAAAAGGGTGGCAGCGCAGCAGTCTTCTACCACCTAAAAAACACCCCCGCCAAACGCCGCGCTGTCTAATAGCTTGAACAGTGTAGTGTGAGCAGGAGGGATAAAATCGGCAACGGTCACCTAGCCATGGGCTAATAACCTGTTGATAAATCTTAATTACCACAATCAAGATTGATTTTGAGACTTGGCTAGCTTTGTTAATAGCTGATTTATACATTGCCGCAACTCTTGTTTGTCCGCATTGGATGCGCCTTTTTTTGCCACTAAAATCACATCAATACGCGGCAAATCTTGTTGCATCAAACGAAACCCTTCTTTGGCTATACGCCTTAACTGGTTTCGATCAACGGCATGCCGCACATTTCGTTTACTCGCAATCACGCCAAGCCTAGGATACTCTAGCGTGTTTTGGCGATAGTATACCAAAAAGTAGCGCCCAAACAATCGCTTGCGCTTTTTAAAAACGTGGTCAAAGTCTGATTTTTGACGAACGCGCTGTTTATTTTTAAAGCAAAAGCTCATTAAGCAGATAGACGCTTGCGACCTTTTCGACGACGTCGGTTAATTACTGCTCGACCGCCAGCGGTAGCCATTCTGGCACGAAAGCCATGAGTACGTTTACGCTTTATTTTGCTGGGCTGAAAAGTTCTTTTCATACCTATTCTCTTGATTCCAATTTAGTCATAAGACCCGAGATCATAGAGCAGGCAAGATAAACTGTCAAATGGAAATTCATATTACCAGGAGTTTCGCACTTTCAGTGCAAACCTCCTTCCTGGTTATATTTCGCCTATGCGAGACAAGCTCGCATGGACGGCCTGTGCCCGTTAGGGTGCGATTCAAGGGGAGAATCCCGATTCTCCCCTTGAAAATCCCCATCGGGATTTGTTTTGAGTTTCGCACTTTCAGTGCAAACCTCCTTCCTGGTTATATTTCGCCTATGCGAGACAAGCTCGCATGGACGGCGATTCAAGGGGAGAATCCCGATTCTCCCCTTAAAAATCCCCATCGGGATTTGTTTTGGTTCGCACAAGTGCGAAACTCCTAATTACTATATATCTTTATATTTAAAGATTAGTAGTAGTTATTATAGTGTTGACCTTTTTCTGTGGGTAACAGGTTATTTCTAAAAATATTCAATAGGTTACATCAATCAAAACTAGGCTTATATCGGCTTATTATTTTATGCTCTTCTTGATTATGGATTGGGGATAACTAGGGGGTTGTGGAAATAACCCTTTTTCATACACATTTTATCCACAGTTCATCTTCTGCTTTTCCTTTCTTTTGTCAACAAGGGGAATATTTTAATGATTTTAAAAATCCTCATGTTCTCTACTATTACATTTATATATATAAATAGTAGTTGTTATTATAGTAGGGTGTATAACTGCTTTTTTATGAAAAAACATATATAAAACAATGTGTTGCAGGCTTTAATTTTGTGGATAACTCTGTTGAAAACCAACCGGTTACCGGTGGGGAGTTAGTATAACTTTCGACTTTATCAATGATATCCCCGGTCTATCACAACTTATCCACAGATTGGCTACTGTTTTATTAAAGTTTTTCCAACGCAAGTTAATTTGAGGCCGTTGTAACTGCTGTTATAATAAAAACTCTTAACATTTTGATAAGGAATTTCAGGAATGGGTAAATATAAGACAGCTGTTGTGGCTCTTGAGCTCAATAGCGACTCTGATCAACGGTTGCTTGATATAACAAAAGAGCTTATAGAGGGAGGCACATCTGTTTATCTTGTTCATGCTGTTGAGCATATGAGTAGCTACGGCGCCGCTTACGGCGTTTCAGCGGGCGTTGATGTTGAAGAGGTTCTGCTAGAGGAAGCTAAGAAAAACATGCTAGCGATCACTGAGAGCCTTTCCTTGCCGGCTGACAAGGGGATTGTGAAGATAGGTCCGGCTAAGTTCCTTATTCTCGAAGAAGCCGCTACAGTAACCGCTGATGTGATTGTTGTTGGCAGTCATGGGCGTCATGGTGTGCGCTTGTTATTGGGTTCAACAGCCAATGCTATCCTTCATGGTGCAAAGTGTGATGTTTTAGCCATTCGCCTAAGAGGCTAATGGTATTCTTTGTTTGCTGTCAGTTTGCAGGTGGTGTATGGTGACTTTTAATGTCCATCAGCATTATTAAGTTTATCCATATCACCTTGAGTATCAGCTTTCTGGGCTTGCAGGTTTCGTCTTATTACTATCTGTCTACAGCCATTAAAGAGAGGACTGTTAAATTAATTGACTATTCATTGCGAAACACTCTCATGGTGGATGCTGTTTTATTTTTTGTCGTGATCGCGATGTTTTCTACTTGTGCTTATTTAGTTTTTCATGAGCCAGGTTTTTCGTTTCAGATTCCTTGGGTGCATGCGGCTTGTGTTTATTTGTCGGTTGTTTTTATTCTTTTTTTAGTAAATATGCTGATTAAATATGTTAATTTGCAAAAAATTAACCGCGGAGTTTTTGAGATATTTCGCTACAAATATGTGTTGCATGGCAATTATATTCTGATAATAGTGGGATTAATTATTATTATTCATGATGCTGTTATGCGTAGCACATGGTTTTCTCTTTTTTCTGCTTAGGGAATGATACATGTTGTATGAATGGCTTAAATTTGTACATATTATCAGCGCGTCTGTTTTGTTCGGCTCAGGTATCGGTACCGCTTTTTATATGTTTTTGGCCAACATACGAAAGGATAAAGATATTGAGGTGATTGCTCGTGCTACGAAGCGGGTTGTGAGGGCGGATTGGTATTTTACGGGCACGTCGGGGGTGCTACAGCCTCTCACAGGTTTTTCGCTTCTTTACCTTAAACATTTCTCCTTTACCGCTTCTTGGGCGCTTATCGTTGTTGGTGGCTATGTTATCGCGGGTGTTTGTTGGTTTATTGTCGTTTACTTGCAGATACAGTGTTATCGCATGGCTGTTCAGGCGGTCAGTTTAAAGACTGAATTGCCGCGTCGTTATTATGGCTATTTTTTTTCCTGGCTTGCACTTGGGGTGCCCGCCTTTTCTGCTTTATTGGTTGTTTTATTTTTTATGGCTAATAGCCCATTTTCAGCTTGATGAAATTAGTTTTTAACTAGTAGGGCGTAGTAGAAACCATCCATCTGGTTTTGCGTTGGCAATATTTGGTGACCGTGAGTGAGCTTGATGCCGTGAGTGAGCTCAATCGGGATTGACTTTGCGTCGTTGTGTTTTGCTAGAAATTTAGCAATAAGCTTTTCATTTTCTTCTGGTAGCACTGAGCATGTTGAGTATAGAGCGAGACCTTGTTTTTTTAGTAACGGCCACAGGGTGTTAAGTAGGTGTATTTGTTGATCCGCTTGCTGTTGGATATCTTCTTCTTGGCGTAATAATTTAATATCCGGGTGTCGTCGAATAACGCCGGTTGCTGAGCACGGTGCGTCAATAAGAATGCGATCGAAGGGGTCGCCTGTCCACCACTGCTTGGTGTGTGCGGCATCCGCTAAAATTAAATGCAGTTGTTGGTGCGGGAGTTGAAGACGTTCGATATTTTGCTTTATTTTTTGTAGACGAATGGGGTCTTTGTCTACCGCTACTAGCTTTTCTAATTCGGGTTGTGTTTCGAGAATTAGGCTTGTTTTGCTGCCAGGTGCCGCGCAGGCGTCAAGTATGCGCATGCCTTTTTTAACATCTAATAATCGCGCTGCGTACTGTCCCGCTTGGTCTTGGACGTAGCAGTATCCCTCTTTGAACTTTGGTAAAGCGCTTGTTTGCGTCGGTTCTTCTAGCTGCACTGCAAACGGTAGCTCATCAATACTATTGGCAGCAATATCTTTTTCTTTTAGTAAAGCGAGATAATCTTCACGCGTTGTTTTTTGTTGGTTGATGCGCAGTGTCATGGGGGCACGACAGTTATTGGCAGTGAGGATGTCTTTCCAGTCGTTTGGCCAGGCGTCTTTTATTTTATTGAGTAACCATTGGGGGTGAGCGTAACGCTGCGAAAGCTCGCGATCAACCGTTGCTATTATGCGCTCCTTTTCATCAATAAAGCGGCGAAGGGTTTTGTTAAGCAAGCCGGTGGCCCATGGTTTTTTCAGTGCTTTGGCGCCTGATACAGTTTCAGAGACGGCTGCGTACTCCGGTGTATTGATGTAGATTAATTGGTAAAGACCAATAAGAAGCAAACAAAAGATATCGTGATTTTTCTTTTCAATCGGTTTAAAGAGCAAGCACTTGGCGATAGCTTTAAGACGGTAGTACCATCGCAGGGTGCCAAAACAAAGCTCTTTAATATGCGCACCATCTGACGAATGCGCTAGTTTTTTGGCTGGGTCTTCCAAAACAGCACTAAGTGATCGATGGTGGGTGATCACGTCATTAATAATTGTTGCAGCTATAGCTCTTGTATTCATGGTAATAGTGATATGTCTGCGACCTGTGTAAATAGTTTTTGTAATTTAGCGAGTAGCGCTAAGCGGTTTTTGCGTACCTTGTTGTCTTCAACCATAATCATGACATCATCAAAAAAGTTGTCGACCGGTGTTTTTAGTGCAGCCAATTCGGTCAATGCCGTTGTGTAGTTTGCTTCTTGGTAAAGCTGACTCAGCCGTTCACTTTGTTGTTCCAGTTGTTGCGCTAATTGCTTTTCAGCTTCTAATTCGAAAAGTTGCGCATCTATATTTTTGGGAACATTATTGCCGCCTTGCTTACGCAAGATGTTGCTGACCCGTTTGTTGGCAGCTGCAAGTGAGCTTGCTTCTGGTAAGGCTTGAAATTGTTGTAGTGCTTTTACACGTTGATCAAAATCCAGTGGTGTGGTTGGATGGCGAGCACTGACAGCAGAGAAAATTTCAGGAATAACTTCTTGCCCCAGGTACCAGGCGCGCAAGCGATCCATAACAAAATTAAATGCTTGTTCCACTACTTCGGCGTTAGGCAAGTCAACTTTGTAAAGGCGTCTTGCTTCTTTGAGCAGCTTCATTAAATCTAGCGGTAACTTTTTCTCAATTAGTATTCGCGCAATACCAAGAGCGGCGCGCCTTAGGGCAAAAGGGTCTCTGTCGCCTGTTGGGATTTTATTGATACCTAGAATGCCAACTAAAGTATCTAAACGATCTGCCAAGGCGACGCAGCAACTTAAGTTGCTCTCGGGCAGCTGATCACCTGAAAATCTTGGCAGATAGTGTTCTTCTATCGCTTTGGCAATCTCTAAAGGCTCGTTGTCTTTTTTGGCGTAATAATATCCCATAACACCCTGTAGCTCAGGGAACTCATAGACCATGTCGGTCATTAAATCACACTTTGCCAATTGGGCGGCATGTTTTGCTTTGCTAGCGTCTTGTTCAATTTGTTTGGCAATATAAGCAGACAGGCTAGCAATACGATCTACTTTTTCGCTTACGGTACCCAGTGCTTTTTGGAAAACGACATTTTCTAATCTTTTGGCAAAGGTGTGTAATGGATGTCGACAATCATTTTTATAAAAGAAAGCGGCGTCTGATAAGCGTGCATTAATGACTCGCTCGTTGCCGTGGATTACAACCTGTGGGTTTTTACTCTCGATATTACTCACAAGAATAAAATAAGGTAATAACTTGCCTTGCTCATCAACCACAGGAAAACACTTTTGGTGCACTTTCATAGCGGTGATTAATGCTTCTGGGGGTACCTCTAAGAAATCGGTACTAAATTGGCCGCGCAGTGCGATAGGCCATTCTACGACGGAGGTAACTTGGTTAAGCAGGTTTTCATCGATAATCACCTTACCAACATCAGCAGCTGCTTTTTCAATTTGCTTTCTGATTGTTTCTTTACGTTGTTTAAAATCAGCTATCACCATGCCGTAGGTGTGGAGTATTTGCTGATACTCTTTCGGATGGGTGATGGTTATAGCTTTCGGGTGGTGAAAGTGATGGCCGTGTGTTTCTTTATTAGTTTTTTCCCCAAGGACATGGCTGTCTATCACTTCTTTATCGAGCATCATCACGACCCACTGGACTGGCCTGATAAAGCTGATATCACCACTACCCCAACGCATCGGTTTGCTGATAGGTAATTTTTTGATAGCCGTGTTTATCATCTCTGGGAGTAGGTCTCGTGTTTTTTTACCGAGCTGTTCGACACGACAATAGACCCGCTTTCCTTTCGGGGTGTCTTCAATTTGCAGCTGATCAGCGGAGACATTGCAAGATCTGGCAAAACCTATGCAGGCAAGAGTGGGGATGCCATCTTTGTCGAAGGCTTTGTCAGCGCTTGGGCCATGGCGCTCAATCACTTGTGGTTCTTGCTCGGCTTGTAAAGAGGTGACAAGAACCGCGAGTCGCTGTGGCGACGCAAATGCTTTTATCGTGCTAAAGTTTAGCTGTTCTTGTTCGAGTTGCTGCGCGATATTGTCTTTCAATGCTAGTGATAAACTTTGCAGTGAAGAAGGGGGAAGTTCTTCGCAGCCAATTTCAAGTAAAAAATCATTTGTTGTCATTTAAGCTGGCTCTTTCGTTAACATGGGAAAACCTAATTTCTCTCTTGCTGCGTAATAGGCTTCTGCGACCGCAAAAGCTAGTTTTCTTACCCGCAAAATATAAGATTGACGCTCGGTTACCGAAATGGCTTGTCGTGCATCTAGTAAATTAAAAGCATGACTGGCCTTTAGTACCATTTCGTAAGCAGGTAGTGCTAATGCAAGGTCAATAAGTCGTTTGGCTTCTCGCTCGAAGTAATCAAATTGATGAAAGAGCTCTTTAATGTCGGCGTGCTCAAAATTGTAAGCAGACATTTCTACTTCATTTTGATGATAAACATCGCCGTAGGTCATAATGCCGTTAGGTGTTTCTGTCCACACCAAGTCATACATGCTCTCGACATTTTGTAAAAACATCGCCAGGCGCTCTAACCCATAGGTAATTTCGCCAGTTACGGGTTTGCATTCTAAGCCGCCCACTTGTTGGAAGTAGGTGAACTGGGTGATTTCCATGCCGTCCTGCCACACTTCCCAACCTAATCCCCAGGCGCCTAATGTTGGTGATTCCCAGTTATCTTCGACAAAGCGAATATCGTGTAGTAAAGGGTCGACGCCCAATGCTTTAAGCGAACCTAAGTACAATTCTTGAATATTTTTCGGTGATGGCTTTAGGATCACTTGGTATTGATAGTAATGTTGCCCACGGTTGGGGTTATCACCATAGCGTCCATCGGTTGGCCGACGTGAAGGTTGTACATAGGCTGCTGACCAGGGTTCAGGGCCAATAGAGCGAAGAAAAGTTGATGGATGAAAGGTTCCAGCGCCGACTTCAATATCAAGCGGTTGTAATATTGCACAACCTTGGTCGGACCAATACTGGTGTAAAGTCAAAATCATTTGCTGAAAGCTGATTTTTTGTGATTTGCTATTCAATGTGCGTCACTTTTAAGTCAAATTGATGCTGTTACAAACCTGTCATTATACACAAAAAATCGCAACAGATAAGCCTATGACAAATTTGCCCTATGACAAAAGCAAATAAGAAACGAGGTGTACATAGACAGTGCGAAATGCGTGCGAAGATCTTGCTGTGATTAAAAAGGGCGCGGTAGATCGCGCCCTGTCTTTATTTATACTTGGCCAAGGCTTTGTTGTAGCCCTTGTTTAGAGATTGCACCTGGAATAAATTTAAATTTTGTTCCTGCTTTATTGCTTATAACAAATGCTGGTGTGCCTTGCAGTTTCAGAGCCTGTGCTAATTTAAAATTAGCGCGCAGCTGTTGTTTTATTGCTGGGCTATCCATGTCTTTTTTCAGTTTTTTAACATCTAGGCCAACAGACTTAGCAACTTGCATCACCTTGTCTTTTGTTAGTGGGTTGTTAGCGGCTAGTAATGCATCATGGAAGGCGTAATATTTACCTTGCTTCATCGATGCGATAGCTGCCATGGCGGCGTACTTAGAGGCCCCACCAAAAATTGGCCATTCTTTGAAAATAACCTTAAGGTCTTTGTTTTGCTTGATTGTTTGTTGAACCACTTTGTTCATTTCTTTGCAGTGGCCACATTGATAGTCAAAAAACTCGGCCATTATTATACTGCCGTTTTTGTTGCCGGCAACGGGGTTTTCTTTGTTATCGAAGAGTGCTTTCTTGTTGGCTTTGATGGCCATTAAGGCGCTTTCTTTTTGTTTTTCAGCCATTTGCTTTCTTAAGGCGATAGAGGCTTCCAGCAACACTTCGGGGTTGTTAACCAAGTAGTTGTGGATAATTTTTTGAATGGCTTTTGTTTGTTCTGGTGTAAAGTTTTCTTTGGGTGAATTCGTAGCAGCACTAGCGCTCATTGAAACAGCTAAAGCAACGCTAGATAAACCAACAGTTAGTGCATGACGTATTTTCACGTTAATCCCCTTTTGTGTTCTTAAAAGTAGGATTAATCTTAACCGTTTCTTAAGTCATTGACTAGAGCGCGTCTCGCACTTTTTGCATCGCATTTTTCTCGAGTTGGCGTACACGCTCGGCGGAGATATCGTATTTTGCCGCTAGCTCGTGTAGCGTTGATTTTTTCTCGCTTAGCCAGCGCTGTTGCAAGATATCTTGGCTGCGTGGATCGAGCTTTTCTAGTGCTTTGTACAGACGAGATTCTTGATTTTGTGACCAATCGTGATTTTCAACTTGGTTTGCGGGATCAGCGCTTTTATCTTCCAAGTAATGGGCGGGGGCACCCCAGGATGCGGATCCTGGTGATGAGCCATCATCATTTTCGGCGCCGTCAAAGGCTTCATCTCGGCTGTTAAGGCGAGCTTCCATTTGGCGGACGTCTTTGTGGCTAACGTTAAGTGTTGTGGCGACAGCATCGACTTCATCGTTGCTAAACCAGCCGCGTTTTTTGGCTTGGCGGCGCAAGTTAAAGAACAGTTTGCGTTGTGCCTTTGTGGTTGCGATCTTTACAATACGCCAGTTGCGTAAGATATATTCATGAATTTCAGCACGAATCCAGTGAATAGCAAAAGATACTAGGCGCACACCGACAGCAGGATCAAAGCGCTTAACCGCCTTCATCAGGCCAATATTGCCTTCTTGGATCAAATCTGCTTGAGCTAGACCATAACCAGCGTAGCCACGAGCGATGCGCACAACCAGTCTTAGGTGAGACATCACCATGCGTCGCGCAGCTTCTAAATCATTTTTGTACTTTAGGCGATCAGCAAGTTCTTTTTCTTCTTCGTCGGTTAGCAATGGAATCTTGTTAACCCATTGAATATAGCTGCTTAAACTGCCTACTGAGAGAGATTGTTCATTGAAACATTGAAGTGCTGTGCTCATATTTCCTCAGATTTGCGTAAAAATTCACCAAAACGTTAGTATTCTACCATTCTTTTGCCTGTAGGGCTATTTTATGGGGTGTTCTTTCATAAGGGCATTATACCATACTTCAGCATTACAAAATAATATGTAACATAATGATTTTAATGGTTAATTTTTTTATATCTGGGCGAAAACGCTTGAAGGCAATAAGTTTATCATTGCCACCTCTAGACCCATTGCTAGAGGAGCGGGAGTCAAAGTTGATATCACGGCCACCCACAACAAATGTATCCTGCAAGCTTATTCCCAAGTGATCGCCGATTGATTTAACAGAGGTTTAATACGGGCTTGTTAATATAAATTCTGAAAATTTGTTGTCGCACCCTAAAGGGCACAGGCCGTCCATGCGAGCTAGTCTCGCATAGGCGAAATATAACCAGGAAGGAGGTTTGCACTGAAAGTGCGAAACTCCTGAGGAATTAATGAAAAAGGAAAATACCATGCCACGTATTACAAAACATCACAGCATAGCTGAAAAGAGCGCCCTGGCCGATGAATTTCAGACTATGTACGGTAGTATTTTAGAAGCAGGAAAAGAAGCAAACGGTTTGCGTTGTAGTAGCTCGCGTATTTTGCAAAAGAAACTGGGTTGGGAGTTGATTAAGGAATTAATATACCGGCCTTTTCATATCAATGTTTATCGACGTCATAGCAATTTGCCGGCGGCGTTAGAGTTAAGCCGAATGGCTTTTTGCATCATCACGCCGCAAGATAGTGATGCTATTGGCGTGGTGTTGGATTTGGGCAATGCTAATGTTTTAAGTTTGCGTGATAAGCGTGGTAAAACTCTTGGTCAGCTTCGTGCTGCTACTTGGGGCGCTATGGCTCCATTGTTTTATGGCAAAGGTGCTCGAGTCGAAAAAGTTTATTCGGGGGATGTCTGTTGTGAAATCAAGTATGCTGATACGCAATGTGCTTTTACTACAGAGGGGTATAGGAAATTAGCGAGTGAGATAACGCTTATTGTTCAATCGGTTAGAAAAAAAATCGGTGATAACAGCTCGTTACAAGAGCAGATGATGCAGCTTAGTCGAAGCTTTGAAAAGCAGATTGAATTATGCCAGTCCCTTACTGGCCAAAAAAAGATGACGGGTAATTCATTAGCAGATAAGACTGGTTTTTTTGCTAACGCTAGCTCACCATCCAGTTATGCATCTTCATATACCTCATCAGCAAGTGACATGTCATCACAAGGCGGCGCATTATTGCATGGTGATGATGTAGATATGGATGTATTTGGCTTTTCACCACATTAAATGTCGTGATACTGATTTAAGTGCCGTGTTATGGAAAACCATGCTCCACTTAAACCAAGTAAGGCACTATACAAAGTGATATGCATGACGGTGGCAAGATCAATATTTTGAAAGTGAGCCTGATCTGTATAAGTGTAGGCAAGCTTGATAATGGGTTCGGCAAGCCAACCTAGCAGCAGCGCTACCAAGGCGCAAGCGAGTCCGCCAGCGATAAGGCCATAAAGCAAACCATGGTATAAGAACGGGCGTCGAATAAAGACTTTTTGTGCGCCTATTAGTTTCAGTGTTGATATTTCCTGCTGTCGTGACGCAATTGTCGAGCGAATATTGTTACTAACGATCAAAATAATACCAGCGCCTAGTAGAATCGTTAAAGCGGCACAAGCTCGTCGGCCAATCATAATTAAATAATCGAGACGTTTTACCCAGCTGGTCATGTTGGTAGTAATCGCATCAATTAGGGCAGAATCTTTTATCGGTGTTAGAAAAGCACGCAATTCCTTTGCTGAGCTTTTCGATTGCGCTAACGTTACACTGATAACGGGAGGCAGAGGGTTGTGTTTTAATGCGGGGAGGACGTCATTAAACTGAGCGCTGTTTTTGAAGTCTCTTAACCCCTCTTGCGGGGAAATATACTCAGCACTGTTAACGCTTGGCTGTGCTTTAATTTGCCCAAGAAGAACATTAATTTCTTGCGGTGATGCATTTTTTTTAAGATAAATCGATAACGTCGGCTTATCGTCCCATTTGGCGCTGACGTATTGAAAGTTTTCTAGCACCAGGTACAAGCCAATTGGCAGCGCAATTACGATCGCTAAAATGGTGATGGTTAAGAGGTTAGTGAGCGGAGCGCGCATGGATTCTTTTACCGTGCTGTAAAAAGCTTGGAAATGGCTGATAAAATATAAGGCGAATGGATTGTATTTATAGGGCCTGTCTTTGTCTTGTTGCGTTTTTTTATCCATTGCTATCGCCTTTGATTATTTGTCCGTCTTTTAGGGTGATTCTACGGTAGGGAAGTGTTGATATTAATGAGATGTCATGGGAGACAATGACTACCGTGGTGCCTATTTCGTTAAATGCTTCGAACAATTTCATAATCTTAAGCGATGTCACAGGATCCAGGTTGCCAGTGGGCTCATCGGCTAGTAATACTTTCGGTGAGTTAACCACTGCGCGGGCGATTCCTACGCGCTGCTGCTCTCCACTAGATAGGTTTTCAGTGGTGTTTTTTTCTCTCGAAAGTAGTCCAACCTTGTCCAAGGCAGCGTGAACGCGCTTTTTAATTTCAGGTGCGCGAAAACCCGAGGCCCGTAATGGCAGTGCAACGTTGTCATACACGGTGCGATGGTTTAAGAGATTAGGATCTTGAAAAACAATGCCAATATAGCGGCGTAAAAAGGGGATGTGTTTGGCGGGTAGTTGAGAAATATTGCGTTTGTTGATTAGCATTTGCCCGCTAGTGGGCGCCTGCGCACGCATCATCAGCTTAAGCAGGGTGGT
This sequence comes from Gammaproteobacteria bacterium, assembly GCA_030425685.1. Classification (GTDB taxonomy): domain Bacteria; phylum Pseudomonadota; class Gammaproteobacteria; order Coxiellales; family Coxiellaceae; genus JAUIAD01. The sequence goes on from JAUIAD010000005.1 coordinate 29,880, forward strand.
TTTGCCAGCGCCGGAATGACCGGTTAAAAATACCATCTCTTTTGCGCGAATAGTAAAGTTAACGTTCTGTAAGGCACGATAGCCGCTTGGATAAATTTTGGTGATATTCGTTCCTTGAATCAATCGCTTTCCTCCCTAAGCACTATTTCCTTCATTCAAATAATGCATTAACAAAATGCTCGGCGTCAAATGGTCTTAGGTCATCAATCTGCTCACCGACACCAATAAAGCGGATGGGGAGTTTCATTTTTTCAGCAATGGCAAAAATAATACCACCTTTAGCGGTGCCATCGAGTTTGGTCACGCTGATGCTGTTAAGCTTAATCGCTTCGTGGAACTGTTCTGCTTGGGTGAGCGCATTTTGCCCTATGCTGGCATCGAGAATTAGCATCGTTTCATGGGGGGCGTTGGCATCCAGTTTGCCCATCACGCGTTTGATTTTTTCTAGTTCGTTCATTAAGTGTGATTGGGTGTGAAGCCGGCCGGCGGTGTCTGCGATGAGAATATCGTATTTCCTCGCCTTTGCTGCTTCCATCGCATCGTAAATAACGGAGGCGCTATCTGAGCCCGCTTGCTGGGCGATAACAGGGACGTCATTGCGTTCACCCCAGACTTGTAGTTGCTCCACAGCAGCGGCGCGAAAGGTGTCTCCGGCGGCGAGCATAACGCTTTTGCCTTGCTGTTTGTAGTAGTTTGCTAGTTTGGCGATGCTGGTTGTTTTACCAGAGCCATTTACCCCGACCATTAAAATTGCAAAAGGCGAGTCGCTGTCAGGAATGTCTAGGGCATGTGAGCAGGGTGTTAAAATGTTTAATAGTTGCTCACGGAGAGCGGCGATGAGGGCTTCACTGTCGCCCAAAGTTTTGCGTTTTACTTGCTCAGTTAAATGGCTCAAAATGCGAGTTGTTGCTTCAGCACCGACATCCGCCAATAGCAGCGTTGTTTCGAGTTCTTCAAAGAGATCATCATCAATCGTTTTCTTGCCGAGGGCGAGCGTGGCAATGCCTTCCGTTAGGCTTGAACGTGTGCGTTTGAGACCGTGGCGTAAGCGACTGAACCAGCCCTTTTTTTTAGGTTCTTCTTCTTTTACAGATGTTTCTTCCTTTGCTGGTATTTCTTGCGGGGCTTGATTTTCTGTTTCTTCATTATTTTTTTTTGTCTTTTTTTTGGATTTGGAGAAACCAAACATGTGCTTGACCTTTTCATCAGTTTTTTAGTTAGGGCGATTCTAGCATGATTGCTGTAGGGTGAATATATGTAGGACACCGCCTACTGATGGATGGTTCTTGGTTGCTGTTTTGGGGGGTGGAGGTTAAGCTAGCCAGTAACGCCAGTTGGCGTTAGCTCGTGACTAACTAGTTACAATGAAAGGAGTTCTATGTTGAAAATGATGTTGCAGCGGCTCATTTGGGCATGCCTTATTCTTACAATACCACATCTTGTTTTTGCCTCGCAGGTGCAGGAGGTGACGTTAAAAAATGGCTTGAAGGTGTTAATCAAAGAGGATCATCGTGCGCCGGTGGTGTTTACCTCCATTTGGTATAAAGTGGGTGGCAGTTATGAACACAGTGGTATTACCGGAATTTCACATGTGATGGAACATATGATGTTTCGTGGTACGCGCCGTTTTCCTGCTGGCACTTTAGAAAGAATGGTCAGTAGGGTCGGGGGGCAACAAAATGCGATGACGAGTAATGACAGTACGATTTATTATCAAGTGTTGCCAGCGTCAAAACTTGAGTTAGCCTTTAAGCTTGAAGCTGATCGTATGCACAACTTAATTATTGATAAAGAAAAGTTTGCTAAAGAAATACAAGTCGTGATGGAAGAGCGGCGTATGCGTTTTGATAATAATCCACAAGCGCTGATGTGGGAGCGCTTTATGGCAGCAGCGCATGTGAATAATCCTTATCATCACCAAGCGATAGGGTGGATGACGGATTTAATAAATATGACGGCGGAAAATGTTCGTCAGTGGTATCAAAAGTGGTACACGCCGAATAACGCTATTGTAGTGGTGGTGGGTGATGTCAATGCGGCTCATGTTATTCAACTTGCCAAAAAATATTATGGTGCTGTTCCATTTCGTAAAGTACCAACCTTAAAACCGCGGCGGGAAGTGGCGCCCCTTGGTGTTAACGTTGTCCATGTTTATTTGCCGGCTAAATTACCGTTGTTAATGATGGGCTATCAAACGCCAACATTAACCACCGCAAAAGAAAAGTGGGAGCCCTATGCTTTAGATGTGTTGTCGGCAATACTGGGTGGTACTGACAGCTCTCGCTTGGTCAGTGATTTAGTGCGTAATCAACAGATAGCTAGTTATGTCAGCGTTAGTTATGATCCTTTTAATTTGCATGGAAATCTATTAACTATTTCTGCTGTGCCTGCTGCTGGCCATTCAGTCAAATCTTTGAAAAAGGCAATTGTTGCTGAATTGGTGCAACTAACAAAGCAGCCTGTGGATAAAAAAGAGCTTGCACGTATTAAAGCACAAATTATTGCGGGCAGGGTGTTTGAAAAGGATTCTTTGCGTGCGCAGGCCTTTAATTTAGGCACCCCCGAAGTGGTTGGTATGCCTTGGCAAGTGGGTGAGAATTATTGGGAGAAGGTTTCGAAGATTACAGCGGAGCAGGTGCAAAAAGTTGCAGCAAAATATTTATCAGCACACCGTTTAACGGTGGGGATTTTACATCCACAAAGGAGTAAGCGATGAGATCATATACTGTTTTATTTAAAAAAGTACTATCAATTATTTTTTGCTTGCTGTTAACTGTGTTGTCGCCGTTATCATTGGCAGCAAAGAAACCCTCTTGGTTTAAAATTCAATATTGGAAAACGGATAATGGTGTCAAGGTGTACTTTGTGCAGCGTTATGAGGTTCCTATGCTGGATGCTGAGGTCGTGTTTGCTGCCGGGTCTTCTTATGATAAGAAAAAATGGGGGGTTGCTTATTTAACCTCGCAGATGTTGGCTGAAGGGACAAAGACAAGTAGTGCAAATGTTATTTCTGAAAAATTTGATGGCGTTGGTGCTTTGTATGGAGCGTCAGCCGATCGTGATATGGCGGGTTGTTCTTTGCGCACCGTGGTGCGTGATGGGTTTTTAGATCAAGCGTTAGCAAACTATGTTGATGTCTTGTCTCATCCGGCTTTTAGCGAAAAAGCGTTGGCGCGTGTTAAAAACCAACAGCTTGATCAAATTAAAATTCAGCTGCAGGACCCTATGAAGATTGCCAGTGATCGATTTTCGCAAACGATTTATAAAGGTCTTCCCTATGGGCATCCTACTTTAGGTACGCTGCAGTCTGTTTCATCATTGACGCGTGATGACGTTGCCGCTTTTTATAAGCGCTATTATGTTGCCGCCAATGCTAAAATTATTTTAGTCGGTGATTTAACTTTGGATAAGGCGAAAACCATTGCTAATGAAATTGCTAGTCAGTTGCCGCAAGGTAAGCCGGCGGAAAAGTTAGCTCTTGCGCCGCGCGATCAAAAAGGACAAAAGGTGTTTGTTAATTTTCCGGCGAAGCAGAATGCTATATTGCTTGGTATGGTAGGTATTACGCGCCGATATCCTGGGTATTATTCGTTGGTTGTCGGTAATCATGTGTTGGGTGGTTTGCCAATGAGCTCTTTATTATTTGAGAAAGTAAGAAATGAGAGAGGGTTAACATACTCTGTCTATAGTTATTTTATGCCATTAAAGTTGCGCGGGCCTTTTTTAATTTCTTTGCAAACACGTTCAACACAAGCTAAAAAAGCGGAAGATGTTACGGTTGATGTGTTAAAAGACTTTTTGCAAAATGGACCTACAGAAAAACAATTAAAGGCGGCTAAGCAAAATATTCTTGGTAGCTTTCCGATACGTCTTTCTACCAATAAAAGTGTGATAGGCAATGTTGTTAATATTGCATTTTATAATTTGCCCTTAGATTACCTGGATGCCTATCCTGAGCATGTTAAAAAAGTTACGGTTGCTAGTGTTAAAAAAGCGTTTGCTAATACAGTGCACTTGTCTCAACTGACGCGTGTTGAGGTTGGTGTTAAGGCAGGAGCGGGAAATCATGGTTGAAAAACGCCAGGGGCGTGTAAGGATTATCGCTGGGAAGTGGCGCGGTCGAGTGATTAGCTTCCCAGACTCGCAAGGATTGCGGCCAACACATGACCGTATTCGTGAAACGCTTTTTAATTGGTTGGCACCTGATATTGTTGATGCTAACTGTTTAGATTTGTTTGCGGGGAGTGGCGTTTTGGGGTTTGAAGCGCTTTCGCGTGGCGCCAAAAAAGTCGTGATGATTGATAACGAATCTAAAGTAGTTGCTGCTTTACGTCAAACGCAAGAGCAGCTACAGGCGGATAATGCTTTAATTATGCAGGATGAAATACCGACGCATCCCTTGAAGTTTAGTGACGCTCCATTTGATATTTTATTTCTTGATCCTCCGTTCAAAAAGGGTTTGCTTGAAAAAAGTATTCGCTGGGTTGAGCATGGGAATTATTTACAACAAGAGGCTTTGATCTATATTGAGTGTGAAAATGAATTAGATCCACTGCCTGTACCGCCACACTGGGAAATGATTCGTACCAAAAAAACAGCATCACTTTCATATTATCTTTTTTTACGTCAGGATTAGTTTTTTTTCTATCTGTTAGTTGAGCTATTCGCATTGAGTAGTTCTTGCAATCCTTCTTGGAGTGTATATTGAGTGGCAAAATTCAGTACCTTTTTTGCTTTGTTAGGATCGCCACAAGAATAGGTTGCTTCGCTGATACGCGCTTTTTCTTTGTTTACTTGTACAGTTGTTTTTGTAAGTTCTGCCAGGGTATCTTTTAACGTATTGATGCTGGTGGTGCGTCCGGTAGCAGCATTAAGAATCAGAGCGGTATCATGTTTTAATTGCATGGATTTTATTAAGAACTGCACGGTATCTTTTACGTAAACAAAGTCTCTGACTTGTTCGCCGTCGCCATAGATGCTTATGGGTTTTTGTTCTGTAAATTGTTTGCAAAAAAGTGAAATCACACCGGCATAAGGAGAGCTGGGGCTTTGACGGCTACCATAGGCGTTAAAAATGCGTAAGCAGACGGTGGGTATTTTGTATTGGTGTGTCGCCACATAGGCATAATATTCTGATGCTAATTTGTCGGCGCCGTAGGCTGATATCGGTGTTATTTTTTCACTTTCTAACGATGGGGTGGGTTTGCTATTGCCATAAACGGCACATGATGATGCGATCACGACGGGTATTTTTTTATTTAAATTATTACTGCTGGCGGCATTTAAGATGGTAACCGTTGCGCTGGCATTCACTTGATGTGCTTTTACCCAGTGGCGTGTGCTTTCAATAACGGATGGTATGGCAGCAAGATGGAAACAGCCATCGACTTCCTTCATGACCTTATTAACCAGCGGCGCGTCGAGGGTGTCACCTTTAATGAACTCGACTTGCTTGGCAAGGTTGTTGATATCACCATTTGATAAATTATCTAGCGCGATAACATGATGGCCTAAATCAAGTAAGGCATCGCATAAATGAGAGCCAATAAATCCAGCGCCGCCGGTCACTAGGTATTTAGTCATTTGCTTCATCGCTCCTATTTTTTCTTTTAAACGCACGCTTTAGTGCGCGGTAAGCGTATTTAAATGTACCGATGGTGGCACAGGTTACCCGGTATTGACGAAACCCCACCATTTCCAACAGGGAGTAAACAAATATCATTAGTACATCCGATAATTTTTTGTACTGGTTAAATGTGATGATATTTATCATCATGGTTGCCATGGTTAAAAATGAAGATAAGCCAGCGCTTAAAATAAAAAATAAAATAGCGCCTTTAATATCAAGAAAGCCGCCTATAAAGCTGATATTAATTAACATATAGGTTGTAAATTCAACCAGTGAGCCAAAGGTTTCAACAAATAAATAGAGTGGGTAAGTGACTACGCCTGTGATGCCATATTTTGGATTAAAGCACATTTTAACGTGTCGCAGCATGCTTTTTATTATGCCATATTGCCAGTTGATTCTTTGGTGTGTGTAGCTTTTAAATGTCTTGGGCACTAATGTCCATGCGGTTGCGGTTGGTGCGAAGATAATTTGGTAGGGGAAGTTTTTATCGTGCATATGTTGGTGTAAGTGGATGACAATTTCTGCATCTTGTGCCGGGTTATTTAAATCAAAGCCTCCAACTGCAACTAATTCACGATGCTCGAACATGGAGCATGTTCCGGAGAAAGATAACGCTCCTTTTAATGTGTTAAGACCACATCGACCAAAAACAAAGGATCGTAGGTATTCGACACATTGCATTCTTTCGATAAATCCTTTCGGCATTTGTGCTTCTACGACATAACCATCCTTTTTTTGACAATTATTAAGGAGGTAGACACTGCCACCAACCATGACAACATGATTATTAATCACGATGTTATGAACTAGGCTGCCGACGGCGTCGGGATCTATCATGCTGTCAGCGTCTACTGTCATTAGCAGGGGTGTGGTAGTGGCATTAACACCTGCGTTCATGCTATCGCCGGTGCCAGAGTGTACTTTGTCGATAACAGCAAGTGTTGGGTGCGTTTTTGAGACGTAGTATTTGTTTATTTTTGCTGTTTTGATTAGGTTGGGGATGACGGGAGCTCTTTCTTCTAGCTGATATTTTTCTTTTAATAATGGTATTGTATTGTCAGTGGATCCATCGCTAATAACAATCGCATGTAGGCTATTATAGTTGCTGTTTAAAACGCTTTGTACGCAGTTTAGAATGTTGTCTTGTTCATTCCAGGCAGGAATAATAATGGTCACAGGTATGCTTTGTCGTTTTTCTGCAAAGGTGTAGTTTCTCCCCATGGAGATAAATTGAAATCGGTTAATGATGGCAGGGATTGCCGCAATGAGTAAATAAATATAATAAAAACTGGTGATAATAAAGTAATATAAAATATAGTAATTTAGTTCTGAAACAATTTTCTCAATCATTTGCTAGCCTCTTGTAACACATACTCTATTTCTGTTGTTCCAAGGCTATTTTTACTGTTACAGAGCTCCTTTAATTTATTAAGGCCTTCTTTGCCAATATCTTTTAGTGCATAGATGGCATTGATTCTTACCCATCTATTGGAGTCGTTGATTAAGTTGACTAAGCTGTCGATGGATCTTGGGTCTTTTATTTTGCCTAAGCTTTTTGCGATAACGACCTTTCTTTCCCACGGGGCGTGATCCAATAATTTAATGAGAAAGGGTAAGGCTAGTTCTTTCTGTGTGTAAGTGATGTATTTAATAGCTGACAAGCTTAAATTAATGGTGCTTGCATAGGCGTCTTCAAAGGCTATGCTAGGCGGTTTTTCAGCGGAGAATTTTAATAGGATTCTGTAACAAATATCCCGTGTGTAAGGATCATGTTCCTGTTCTAAACGCTCCATCACGATAAATTTTGTGCCATCGACTAGTTTTGTAAACACATGTAAATAAAGATCGTATGACTTTCTTCTTTTTTGACTGACTTGTGTGATGACTTGATTAATTAACCCTTTTGTTGGCACGTTAGCGACAGCGCTATTTGCCTCAAGTGCCACGGTGTTATAGTTGCTATTTAGTAGATGTTTTATTAAAGCTTCATCTTGATCATTCGCATATAGGTTAAAGGCTTTAGCGGCTAGGAAGTTGGCGTACCAGCCTTTTTTTTGAGCCTCTTTTCTTGCTAGCGGTAATATATGGTTGATAATAAATTCTTTCTTTTTTTCAAGCCAGGTGGTTGTTGGTGGAATTACTTTTATACTTGGGGACTGTATCGCTTTGATAAGGCAGGATAGTTTGTTCCACTTTTTATCGAATATCAGCGGTTTGATGTTGTTGTTTAATTTTATCAGGTAGGTTTCTATTTCTGCTGATCGTAGAATTTTCGTTTTCTTTCGCATGATAAATATAAAGTATAAAACATAGGTGCCAATAATTGTGATGAGTATAAGCAGTATCTCCCCATAAATTATTGTTCTAAAAAAACTGTAGTTTCTTGGTATCATGTCGTTGTCCTATTTAGAACAGACCTTTTAATGCTACAAAGAAAATAATTTTTTTTCTCTTTTTATTGTTAGGAAAGGTTTCATCCATATATCCTAAGCCGAGATGCAAATACAGATCTTTTTTGTATATCGGCCACTGATAGTCTGCAAATATGTGCCACATCTTTATAAATACAAACCCTGCTGCGGATAGGTCCAATAAGTCAGGCGCCTCGCCAGCACCAGCGCTAACAGATAGGTAAGTGTTTGGAAAGGCAAAATAATAGCGGAATGCAGCGATGGTATAGACTACTGTATCACCGTTTTGTGCTTGAAATATAATTGGCTTTACACCAAACCATTCACGTTCACCAAAATATTTACTTACCCATAAATAATAGGCATATAGGTTCAAGTCTACAATCTTATAGTATTGTCCACCGACGATAACATCAATATTTTTGGGCAGTAATAGGTGTGCCCTTAAGAACACTTGATGCCTTGGGAACAACGTCGAATCAGAGTAGGAGTAACTTGCATGTAAATAGAGATGCTTGCCAAATTTTGGATACATTTGTACATTGTATTGAAAGCCTGTTTTGCCGACCCGTGTTGCGTGGTTTAGACGTAGTATATAGGTGTTGTTATCGGTTATTCTTCCGTAGTATAACGAGTCATATAACCAAGTTCCGCTGTCTGTTACGTCGGTTGGATATGATTCATAACCAATAAAGTTTTTTCTTTTTTTTGATTCTCCGGATAGCTTTTGGTTAAGCATAAGATCAAAGTCTTCAACTAAATTTTTTTCTTTTTTTCTAACTTTTTCTTTTTTCATTTCTTTCGCACCTGCGTAGATAAGCACTTTTAAATTATTTGCTATGCTGTTGTTTGGGTATTTCTTTAATACTTTGTCTAAAGTGCGCTTGGCGTATATATATTCCCCAATGTCAATTTCTATAAGAAGTTTTTCGATCATCAGTAATTCATTGTTTGGTGATAGTATTAGCCCTTGTTTTATTACGATTAGAGCATCGTGGAACTTGTTTATAGTTGTTTGCATATGAATTAACTCAAGTCTTTTGCCAATATTCTCCGGGTCTTTTTTCAGAGCTGATTGGGCTTTTTCTATTTTCTTTTTTTGCTTTTTGATGACGTTCTCTAATTTTATTATTATTTTTGTATACTCTTTGTTTTTGGGTTTGTTTATTTTCTTGAGAATATTAACGGCTGATTGATAGCGGTCGATACTGATTAGTAACAGTGATTTCTGATAGAGTAGCTCTTTATTTTTTTGATCTTTTTTTAGTTTTTGTTTTATGCTGTCTAGTTGTTCTTTTATCGTTTGTTTTGATTTGGGTTGAGGAATAAGTTCGCTGTAGGGTTCTTGCTTTTGTGTATTGTTACTTGCAGGCTGTTTTTCAGTTGCGCTTGGTGCTGCTAGGCTTAAAATTGGTTTTGGTAGTGCTATGTGTTGATATTTATTGGTTGGTGGAGCTAATGTGATGCTTGGTGTGGGAAGGCTGTGCATCTTCGCCATAGCAGGCAGTGGCAGCAATGCCATGCTTATGATGATGCGACTTACCTTCTTAACCATTTGAATCCTGCTGCGTTAGTTCTTCTCTTTTTTCTTGAATGAGATTATTTAGTGTCTTATCTAATGACCACTGAAAATCAACTTCAATATGTTCTTTTAACAGGTTTAAATCAGGAACTCTCCTTTGAATGTCTTCAAACTCATGGCCATAAGCTTCTTTGTAACTTTGATAAATGATTTCGGACTCACTGTTAGTTAGTTGTCTTATCTTTTCTGCTAGTTCTTTAATTGATATTTCATTATTGTTTCCGGAGTTTAAAATCATTCCTATGCTTTTTTCACAGTCTACTATTTTACTAAGGATGTTTATTTGATCCTTGATGTCGCAGAAACAGCGTCTTTGTTCTCCACTGCCGTACACTGTAATGGGTTCTTTGCTGAGTGCTTGTTTTATAAAGCGTGGTACTACCATGCCATAGCGCCCCATTTGATTTTCACCAATAGTATTAAATAGTCTGACGATGGTTATCGGTAGACCGTATTTTCGATAATAGGCTAGTCCTTGTGCTTCATTGCTTAGTTTACAGATAGGATATTGGCTTCGTAAGTGTATGGGGGAGGGGATTTTTAATTCCATATTTTCTGCTAGTGTTTCTTTTTGATTACCATAAACTTCTGAGCTTGATGCGATAATAATTCTAGTGTTTGGGTTGTGCTCTTTAGCGAGGTCAAGAATTCTTTCGCAGGTTTTGAGGTTGTCGTGTAGTACTTCAAAAGGGTGGTCTAATACGTATTTTACTCCAACGGTAAAAGCCAGGTGATATATAAGTTCTGTTTTTTTTATTTCTGCGGCTATTTGTTTGCAGGTTAGTAGATGACTTTCTATAAATTTGAAATTTTTATTTTCTTGATGTTGTTTAATATTGTCAAATGTTCCTGTGCTGAGATCATCTATTACTGTGACGATATCGCCTTTATTCAAATGATAATTTACGAGGTTTGACCCTATAAAACCGGCGCCTCCTGTTATTAAGATCTTTTTTTCTTTTTCTACAGTTGCCATAGCGTTATATTTTCCTTTTTGCAGTCTTCATTATTTAACATGCTTTTTACATCGATAATGAGCTTTTTATCCCCTTTGAATTTACTGCTTATCTCTTTGATTGACAGCTGGTGATAGTATTTATGGTTTATAAGGATAACCATTGCATCTATGTCTTTTATGTTTTCCCATGGTGTTAGTGTGACGTCTAGTGTTTCTGCACTTGTCTTAGGATCTGCAACGGGGTCATTTATTACGGTGTTTATGCCATATTTTTCTAATGTTGTTATGATGCTTTTTGCATGTGCGTTCCTTGTGTCAGCGAAATTTTCTTTAAAGGTTATACCTAAAATGGCCACCTTGGCACCGACAGGGTTTATTTTAAGTGATGTTAATAATAGGATGGTTTTTTCGACGATAAACTGTTTAACTTTTTCGTTGATTTCCCTACTTGCAGTGATGATGCGTGGGTTGTAACCCAGTTCGTGTGCTTTATAGATTAAATAATAAGGATCTACACTGATACAGTTCCCCCCTACGAGGCCAGGCTGGTAGCGGATAAAGTTCCATTTGCTGGCAGCGGCATCCAGTACTTCTTTTGTTGAAATTCCCATTTTATCCATAATAAAAGCGATTTCATTGGTGAAGGAGATATTGACATCCCGATTAGCGTTTTCAATGGCTTTGGCAGCTTCTGCGACTTTTATCGATGACACTGGGAAAATGTTATCCCCCATAAATAGGCTATAGATTTCTTTTACCCGAGTTAGCCCTGCCTCCGTTTGTGCTGAGACAATTTTTTTTACACTTTTTAGGGTGTGTTCATTATCTCCTGGGTTGATTCTTTCTGGGGAATAGCCGACATGGAAGTCTGTTTTGCTACTGAGTTCTGTATGCTTTTCTAATATGGGTATGCAAACTTCTTCTGTTGCCCCTGGGTAGACTGTGGACTCATAGACCACTAGGTTACCTTTCTCTATAAATTCGCTTATCGTTTTAGATGCTGCCTCTAGAGGGGCTAGTAGGGGGACGTGTGCTTTATCTATGAGTGTGGGTACGGAAATAATGTAGGTGTTAGCACTTTTTAGTTTTTCTTTGTCATGGGTGAACGTGATTTTACTAGATAATATATTATCTTTTGTGTGAAGATTGTAGTTATCAATGCCATTTTCTAGCTCTGTGCAGCGTTCAACTGAGGTATCATAGCCCATGGTTGATACGTGTTTTGCTAGTGCGATCGCAAGTGTTAGGCCGACGGGGCCGAGGCCGATGATAGCTATTTGTGTCTGTTCTTGCATAAGCATCCTTGCTTTTGCTTAGTGTGGTTATTTTTTTTGGCTGTAATATTTATAGTAACAAGCACAGTAGGTATGTGCTAGATAGCGGCGTTTGTTTTAAGTTGGCTGCTGTGTTTTTTTCGTTAAATTTTCTGTTTATGGTCATATTGACATGTTTATAGGAACAGAGGGTTTAATCAAATAGGAGTTTCGCACTTGTGCGAACCAAAACAAATCCCGATGGGGATTTTCAAGGGGAGAATCTCGATTCTCCCCTTGAATCGCACCCTAACGGGCACAGGCCGTCCATGCGAGCTAGTCTCGCATAGGCGAAATATAACCAGGAAGGAGGTTTGCACTGAAAGTGCGAAACTCCTGTCAAAGTTTCGTCATCGCGTACTTGATGCTGGATTTCTATGGTTAGCTGCTTAAGTATAGAGATCCCAGCTTTCGCTGTGATGACGATGTTTATGGAGGGTGGGTCTGACGGGAAAAAATGCTTCTGTACGAAAATGCTGAGATTCTCTCAAATCATGTTATGCGGTACTCTGACATATAAAAGAGAGCAAGGAGGCTATAGTAGTTCTCACAGCCTCATGCCTTCCCTATTTTGCATTAAACGTCTAAGTTCTCCACAGCAAGGGCATTATCTTCGATAAAGTTTCGTCGCGGTTCTACTTGGTCACCCATTAGTGTGGTAAACATTTCATCGGCGATAACGGCGTCTTCGACCCCTATTGATAACATACGGCGTGTTTCTGGATCCATGGTTGTTTCCCACAGCTGATCAGGGTTCATTTCACCCAAACCTTTATAGCGCTGGATGGTAAAACCACGCTTGGCTTCATTCATTAACCATTCTAATGCTTGATCGAAGTCATTAACGGGCTTTTGTTTATCACCACGGGTAACATATGCACCTTCTTCCAGCACACCATCGATCTTGTGAAACAAGTCAGTAATTGTGCGGTAGTCATTACAGCTAAAAAAGTCCTGGTTTAAGGCATGATCGTGGCTAACGCCATGGTTAAGGATAGTTACTTTAGGTAAATAGAGCTCGTGTTCGTTGTCGTAGTTTACGCTAATGGTATAGTGAGGGCCTTGTGCCTTCTGTGCATTTAGGTTGTTCTCTAATGCTGCCACCCAGGTTTCAACTTTCTCCTTATCCGCTAGCTGCTCATTACTGATCGGGCTGATATTTAGCAGTTGGTTAAGTATTTCAACAGGGTAGCGCTTAGCAAGTCTAGCAATGCTGCGCGATGCCTTACGGTAGTGAGAGGCAATATCTTCCAGTGCAGTATCACTAATAGCCGGTGCTTGCGCATTGGGATGTAATTTAGCCCCAGTCAATGCTAGCTGTAGCAGATGATCATCTAGTGCAGGATCATCTTTTACGTATTGTTCGTGCTTGCCTTTTTTCACTTTATAAAGTGGTGGTTGAGCTATATAAATATGCCCACGCTCAATCAATTCAGGCATTTGGCGGTAGAAAAATGTGAGTAATAGTGTGCGAATATGTGATCCGTCGACATCAGCATCCGTCATAATAATAATGCGATGATAACGAAGTTTATCGGGGTTGTACTCTTCTTTGCCAATACCACAGCCCATTGCTGTGATCAAGGTGCCCACTTCAGCAGAGGATAGCATTTTATCAAATCGTGCTTTTTCAACGTTTAATATTTTACCCTTTAGCGGCAGTATGGCTTGGTATTTGCGATCGCGGGCTTGTTTTGCTGAACCGCCCGCAGAATCACCCTCAACAATAAATAATTCGCATAAAGAAGGATCTTTTTCTTGGCAGTCTGCTAGCTTTCCTGGTAGGCCGGCGACATCTAACACACTTTTACGTCGTGTCATCTCGCGCGCCTTTCGCGCTGCTTCTCTTGCTCTAGCTGCATCGATGATTTTGCCTGCAATGGCTTTCGCTTGCTTGGGGTTTTCCATTAAAAATTCGCGTAAACGTGAAGATACTACGTTTTCAACGACGGGTTTGACCTCTGAGGAGACTAATTTGTCCTTTGTTTGCGAGGAAAACTTTGGGTCTGGTACTTTCACCGATAATACCGCTGTGAGGCCTTCGCGTGAGTCATCACCGGTAGTATTTGTTTTACTTTTCTTGGCTAGTCCGCTTTTTTCGATATAACTGTTTAGGCTGCGTGTTAATGCACCTCTTAATCCAGCCAAGTGAGTCCCACCGTCTCGTTGCGGGATATTGTTGGTAAAGCAAAAGATATTTTCTTGGAAACTATCGTTCCATTGAAGTGCTGCTTCAACAACAATGCCGTTTTTCTCTTCTGTCATAAAGACAACATCAGGGTGAATTGCTGTTTTTGCGCGATTTAAGTGTTCAACAAAGGCTCTTATGCCACCATCGTACTGAAAAGAGTCGTTTTTACCACTGCGTTCGTCGCTTAAATCGATACGAATACCTGAGTTTAGAAAGGATAACTCCCTTAAACGCTTGGCTAAGATATCATAGTGGAACACGGTATCACTGAAGATATCTCCGCTGGGCATAAATCTAACTTCGGTACCAGTTTTATCCGTTTCGCCAGTGATTTTAAGTGGATCTTGTGGGATACCCATGTTGTAAACTTGCTCATGAACCTTACCTGCTTGGTAGATCTTTAGGCCCAATTCTGAGGATAGGGCATTTACAACGGAGACACCTACACCATGTAAACCACCAGAGACTTTGTAGGAGTTCTTGTCGAATTTACCGCCAGCATGTAAGACGGTCATAATGACCTCTGCCGCGGAGCGACCTTCTTCAGGGTGTATATCTGTCGGGATGCCGCGGCCATTATCCCTGACACTTACGGCGCCATCGGCATGAATGGTCACCCAAATGTGGGAGCAATAGCCCGCTAAGGCTTCATCGATGGAGTTATCAACCACCTCAAAGACCATATGGTGTAAACCAGATCCGTCATCTGTATCTCCTATGTACATACCCGGGCGTTTTCGCACCGCATCTAGGCCTTTTAGGACCTTAATTGAGGATGAATCATAGGTTGGTTTCGCTGTACTCATGGATATTCCCGTCATTGCATAAACTGATTTTTATTAGCAGCGTCGAATAGACCACCTCGAGACTATAAAGCCCCTAGTTAACGTTGATTTTGAGGGGGTTGGGGTCGACCGCAAACTTTAAAATGACTTCAAAACCCTTTGTGTTTGTTGTTTATTTAAACATGAAAATTGGTCTTGAAATCAGCAGGCATTATACCACAGATCCTATCTCGATCGAGCTGTCTCGGTGCTTTTTCTTTACACATATCGTTCCATGCTCCACGTGGAACAATGTGACGGCATCAAGGTCTAGCAGCGAGCGTAGGTCGGCTATATCTATGCCGGTTATAAAGACTTGCGCTCCTAGGTTACGCAGGGTTTCTGTTACTGTGGCTCGTTTATGGCTATCTAGCTCAGAGGGTAGGTCGTCAATAAAGTAGATAGGGGTGTTGCCCGTTTCCTGTTTAAGCAGAATACCCTGAGAAAGCTGCAGTGCATAAGCTGATAACTTTTGCTGACCTTGAGAAAGTAGGTCTTGTGCTGGCACTTTCTCGCTTAATAACTGCAAATCGGCACGTTGAGGGCCGTAGTATGTATAACCAAGTTGCCGATCGCGGTGAAAGTTATTTTCAAGTAAAGACAGTAGGCTTTCGTCTTTCGACCAGCCACGCTGGTAGCGTAAAGTGAAGCTGAAGTTGGGGAGCAAGGTATTGAGCTGTGCTAGCAAAATAGGCTCTAATTTACGGACAAGGTTTTGCCGTAGCTGGTCTAGTGCCTCTGATACCTCAATAAACTCTTTATTCCAGGCAGCGATATCTCGTTGTGGCAGCTGTGCTTTGAGGGCACTGTTTCTCTGCTTAAGAATACGCTGCAAGCGTTGCCAGAGAGAAAAGAATGAATGCTCCACGTGAAACAATCCCCAGTCCATAAACTGTCGACGTACTTTTGGTCCATCGTGGAAAAGTCGGTAGCTCATGGTGCTAATGAGTAGCAAGGGGATCTGTTTAACAATAGGGGCGAGCGACTGAATGGTTTCACCATCAAGCTTAATTTTACGCGTTCCATTGCGAGAACGCTGAACCCCTAACGGGGTGGTTTGTTCTTGGTTTTCAATAGTGGCGAAAATAGAAAAGGTGTCAGCACTATTCTCAATCAGCCTGTTTAAGTTGCTCGTACGAAATGATTTACCAAGCCCTAAGAAGTACAACGCCTCTAGTAAGCTTGTTTTTCCTGCACCATTGTCACCATAAAACACGTTAAAGTGCTTCGACACTTCAATATCAACGGCTGACAAGTTGCGGAAATTGCTAATTGTTAAAGTTCGTAGTGTTGGCATGTAGTTTATTGGTTCCTGTGAGCGGTTAAATGTAAATATAAACAGAAAAAGCAAAGAATGATAGTGAATCATCGTTACCCCTGCGAATGTTGGGATCTTTTGACTTTGGTAGCGGCATTAAGAGATCCTGAGTCAAGCTCAGGGTGACGTTAGTTATTGCAACTGTTTTGGGTCATTGCCGTTCTTTTCTATTGTGTTGAACAAAAACCGGTTGTTTTGAAATGTTGTCATCTCAGCGAAAGCTGGGTTCTTTTGAGTTTGGCAGCGGCATCAAGAGATCCTGAGTCAAGCTTAGGGTGACGCTAGCTATCACAACGGTGATAATCTTGGACTTTATGACATTTGAGAGTAAGAAATTGTTCTCGCAAGACAAAGTGTGGTGCAAACTAAGCAGATACTTGTTGTGTGTGAAACTAATTAAAGCCGCATTGGCATGACCACAAAGGCGCTGTCCCAATTGTTTTCAACTTCTTCAACCAGCACACTGGTATTTGAATCAGAAAAAGTGAGTTTAACAATACCGGGTTCAATAGTGTTTAAAATATCAATAAGGTAGCTGACATTAAAACCAATATTAAGTTCTTCCCCTTGGTAATCAATGGCGATTTCTTCCTCTGCTGATTCTTGCTCAGGGTTATTAGCTGAAACCTTCAGTAAGGAAGTGCTTAATTCAAAGCGAACACCTTTCACTTTTTCGTTGCACAAAATAGCCGATCGGCTCAGTGCTTGTTTAAGCAAGTCACGATCAATGGTAATGCATTTATTGCCGTTTTTAGGAATAACGCGCTCGTAGTCGGGAAAGCGGCCTTCCACCAGCTTGGAGGTAAATTTAAAATTCTTTCCTTCAACACAAAGGTGATTAGCGCCTAAAGCGATGGTGATAGGCTGGTCTTCATTTTCAAGCAATCTAAGAAGTTCGATAACACCTTTACGAGGAATAATCACTTGCCTTTTATTATTAGTATTGGTTTGTATATTGGCTGTATTTAAGGCCATACGATGACCGTCTGTAGCAATGGCGCGGATGGTGTCATTGTTTAATTCAAGCAGCATGCCATTTAAATAGTAACGCACATCTTGTTGTGCCATCGCAAAATAGGTGCGTTGCAAAAGGTGTTTAAGATCATGTTGCGTCATAATAAAGGAGTTTTGATGTGAATCAGACTCCGTGTTGGGGAACTCATTTGCCGGCAACGAAGACAGTGTAAAGCGGCTTCGCCCTGAACGGAGTACAACCCTTTCTTTGTCTTTATAAAGTTCAATGGGAGCACTTTCAGGTAGGGCGCGACAGATGTCCATAAGCTTGCGACCTGGTAGCGTAAGACCAGATAATTCTTGATCTATTAGCTCGGGATCTGTTTGTCCAATCAGCTCAACTTCGGAGTCAGTTCCTGTAATGGATAATTTATTGTCTTTTATAGCCAGGAGAACATTGGATAAAATAGGCATCGCCTGTTTTTTTTCAACCACACCAATAACCATCTGTAAGGGTTTTAGCAGTGTTTCTCGTAGGATATTGATTTTCATGATCGGTCATTCCTTAGCTGATAGACTTCGTTTCGCTCAACCACACAGACTAACAAAATTTAAATCTGAAAAATAGTGCTTTATGGTGGCGATCAATGTACCCTAAATATTATTTGTTAATGATAACAATGCCTTATGAAAAAGGTGTTGGTTTTAAAAAGGGGAGCAAAATGCTACGGAAGCTTATTCTATCATTATTATTTCTATGTTTTAGCGGGATATCGTTGGCGGGTGGGCCTGACAACTGCAGTTGTGATAAAGGGGATCAGTGGAATGAACATTCAGGTCCTTATATCGAAGTTGGGGCGGGAACCAATGCTTACTATGCTTTAACACCAGTAGGAAATGGTGGCGGTTATAATGGTTTTGGTGTTGGTGGCGCTATTGGTTATTACTTCTTCCGTACAGTGGCCATTGAAGGTGGCTTTATGTACAGCACCAAATTGAATGCTGCCGTTGAAAGATCGATAGTTGGTATTACGGTGTCAGCATCGGCCGCGGCTAAACTTTATATACCTTATCTTGCCTTTCGCTTTGCCGCACCTATTGGTGATCGCTTTGCTGTTATCTTTAAATTGGGTGCAATGTATCCATTTGGAACTGTAGATTTATCAGCAGGCATTGATGGTTTGTCAGTACAAGGGCGTATAGCGAATGAGAAACTTCTACCATTCTCGGGTATTGGTGCAACGTATGCGGTGACAAAACAATGGGAAATTAACTTTATGTACCAAGGTGCTATCTACATACTAGGTAGTGGTGGTGTAATGAGCTTAGGGGTAACCTATCACTTTTAGAGCTTAGGCCAATTGGGTCTAGAGTTAATCAAGTTTAAAGCTTCTCGATGATATTGCAGGGCGGTTAAACATAGTAGCAGGCAGTTAGGGGTCCTAACTGCCTGCTGGCCCTCAAAACTAACCTAAAACGTATCTAGAAAGGTCATTTTCTGATCAAAAATTCCCAGTTTACTTAGCGTTAAACATTCAGCTTTCTGCGGGAAGTTTGCTAAAATTAAAGTAGTAGTGTTTTTTGTTTACTAAAAGGGAATTTAAAATGAATAAAAAACTCGTGTTGGCCAATATGGCTGCGTTATTAGCCTCTAATATTGCTTTAGCTGGACAGGGACATCACTCAACAAAAAATGCTCCCGCAGCACCATGCAAAGCAAAGAATCCACATGTTGCCTATGGCTGTTTTAAAAACGGCAGTGGCCGAATCGGTTGCGGTGGTCAAGTCGTGCCAGGTTGCATGGGAACAGGTTCGGGGCAGGCACCAACAAAAAAACAAGTTGAAAAAATACGTAGTGGTGAAATACCGGGTAGCGAAAAGAATGCGCCAGGCAAACCTGGTCAAGCCGGCCCAGGAATGTGTGGCGGCAGTCAAAAAGGACAAGGCATGCCGGGTGGTCAAGGTTGCCAAGGCGCTCAGGGCTGCCAAGGCGCTCAGGGCTGCCAAGGCGCTTCTGGTATGTGTGGTGGTAAGAGCGGAGGCTCCGCCATGCCAGATAGTGGCGCTCAAACACCCCAAGGCAATGGTGCTGTAGAAGAATAGTAATGTCTCTAGAAGAAGCCAATGTTATCGCTGATGCAGAGTTTGATGCTGCTGCATCAGCCATTTTGCAGTGTTATCGTCAGTTAGCACAGAATAATTCGAACATCGTGCGCGAGTTGCTTAAAGATGTAGAAACATTCTATGAGTGGCAACACTATCCCGATGATGATGTTTACGATCAACAAACGCATAGCCAGTACTTTTTTCACAGCCACCCGAGTCATGATAAAGAACGTTTTGTTGAGCATGGACATTTTCATTTATTTGTTCGCCAGGCAGTTGTTCCGCATCATATTACGCCTATTGCTGAGTCTGAAGAATATAAAAAAGATCAGTCTGATGATTTATGTCATTTGCTTTGTATTTCAATGAATGAATATGGCTATCCTTGTGGCTTTTTTACTGTAAATCATTGGGTGGTTCATGGATTGTGGTATGAAGCTGACGTTATTTGTAAATTATTGGATTTATTTTCCATTCAACAAACATCACCTTCATCTATCGTTCACAGTTGGCTAAATGCCATCATTAAACTATACAAACCACAGCTAAAAGAACTGATTTATAAGCGTGATAAAGTAATTGCAGAGTGGCAGAAAAGCCACCCAGCAATAAACGCATTACGTGATGAAAACCTTGAGGTGCTTTCATACTTCCCGATTGAAGCACCATCGTAAAAGCTTAATTACGCGGAGAGTATACGCATTAAGTTTTTCCAATCCTCTTGTATATCAAGAGAGTTCCCCAAAAGCTCTTTAATTTTACGACAGGCATGTAGAACCGTTGTGTGGTCGCGGCCATTAAAAGCATCACCAATTTCGGGCAAGCTATGATTCGTTAATTCTTTAGCTAACGCCATCGCCACCTGTCGTGGACGGGCAATAGAGCGATTGCGTCGTTTTGATAATAAATCAGCAACTTTAACTTTATAATATTCAGCAACTGTGCGTTGAATATTATCGATAGTCACTAGTTTTGCTTGTAAGGTCAGTAAGTCTTTCAATGCGTCACGTGTAAACTCAACCGTAATGGGTTGCCCAGTAAAATGCGCATTAGCAATAACACGCTTTAATGCCCCTTCTAATTCACGGACATTGGATTGAATATTTTTAGCAATAAAAAAAGCGACTTCGTGTGGAAAATTAATTCCTGACTGTTCTGCTTTTGTCATTAAAATAGCGACTCGCGTTTCTAATTCAGGAGGCTCAACAGCAACCGTTAATCCCCAACCAAAACGTGATTGTAAGCGTTCCTCAAGACCATTAATTTCTTTCGGATAACGATCGCAGGTCAAAACAATTTGTTGCTGACCATCTAACAGGGCATTAAAAGTATGAAAAAATTCTTCTTGTGAGCGGTCTTTACCAGCAAAAAACTGAATATCATCGATTAATAACGCATTGACAGTACGATAATAACGTTTAAATTCATTCATCGCGTTGCGTTGCAGCGCTTTAATCATATCGGCAACAAAGCGCTCTGAATGTAAATATAATATTTTCGCATTGGGGTTTTGTTTTAAGATCTGGTTACCCATCGCGTGAATTAAGTGCGTTTTACCTAAACCCACACCGCCATATAAAAATAATGGGTTGTAAGCTTGCCCGGGGTTTTGCGCCACTTGCAGGGCAGCTGCGCGAGCCAATTGGTTAGACTTACCTTCAACAAAATTATCAAAGGTAAAATGTGGATTAAGATTGCTGTGTGTTGGTGCATTTGCTTTGCCAAAAGAAATTTTAGGTTTTTCTTTTTCCGGCGCAGCGACAACAGCCGGCGCGGGTTGCGTATCATTGGGGACAGTTGTTTTACTACCAATTTCTAGTTTAATAGAGGGAGGTGTACCTTCACACAATTCTGCTAATAATTCATTAATACGAGATAAAAAGCGCTCATTGACCCACTCAAGCACAAAGCGATTGGGGGCTAACAACAATAAGCTATTGTTATCTTTTTCCACAACATGGAGTGGGCGTATCCACGTGCTAAATTGTTGCGCGGAGATTTCATCGCGCAGATAATCTAAGCACTTTTCCCATATGGAACGCGCTGGGCTTTCACAACTTAGATCGACTGACACAGGTTTGCTCTCCTTGTTAATGACAAAAAAATAACGACTGACCAATATTTTTTCAGGTCAGAAAAGTAATAAAAAGACATTATTGCTGCAGAGGTGAATATTCTATAGTGTTGTGGATAAGTTATCTAGAAAAAGTTTGTTTCAATTTATTACCTTAAAAGTATAGATAAAATAGCCATGCGTATAGCGACGCCATTTCTCACTTGATGCAAAATAACAGATTGATTTCCATCAGCAACTTGTGGACTGATTTCCACGTTTCGATTCATCGGGCCAGGGTGCATAACAATCGCATCGGCTTTAGCGTGTGAAAGTGTTTCAGGGGTTAAGCCAAATGCTTGATGAAATTGTGTTTCGTCAACAAAGTGTTGTTCTACCATGCGTTCTTTTTGTAAACGCAGCGTCACGACAACATCCGCCTCTTTTAATCCAGTGACGAGATTTGTGACAAGCTTAGCACCTTCCCACAAGGTATCTTCAGGTAAGAGCGCTTCAGGGGCGATTAAGCGGATATCTTTAACACCCATCGTAACTAAACCATCGACCAAAGAACGGGCAACACGCGAGTGTCGTAAGTCACCGACAATAGCAACCGATAAGGTAGACCAGGCTGATTTATGCTGGGAAATAGTTAATAAGTCGAGTAAAGCCTGAGTAGGGTGTTGGCGCCATCCTTCGCCGGCATTAATAATCGCCGCATCCGTTTTTAAATTATCGGCAACCCACTGCATAATGCCATTGTCAGCATGACGAATAACAAATGCAGAAACGCCCATGGCTTCAAACGTATGAATTGTATCGAGTAAGCTCTCACCTTTGGTCAGTGCTGAGGTGCTCATATCAGGGTTAAGCACAATCGCGCCCAGGCGCTCGGCAGCAATTTGAAAAGAGTTGCGAGTGCGCGTGCTTGATTCAAAAAACAAATTCGCGACGACCTTGCCTTTTAGTAGGTCCAACTGTTTATTATTTGCAATGGTGTCATCAAGAAAAGTACTAGCTGTGGATAAAATATCTCGAATGGTCGCTGCATCAAGCTGTTCCATGCTAGTAAGGTGTTTTAAAGATGACGTGTTCATGATGTAGATACCTATTGT
Source organism: Gammaproteobacteria bacterium (assembly GCA_030425685.1). GTDB lineage: Bacteria > Pseudomonadota > Gammaproteobacteria > Coxiellales > Coxiellaceae > JAUIAD01. The sequence continues at coordinate 52,337 of JAUIAD010000005.1, forward strand.
TCGTAACGGTCTCAGCTGATGGACCCGCACAGTACATAAAGTCTTATGCCCTGAGTTGTTACTGTTGTTCTCGTAGCCAAGATTCTAAAATAAGCTTAGCAGCATAGCTATCAATATTTGTTTTGGTATGTTGTCTCGCTTCGACGGTGGTTAATCGCTCGTCTACTTTGTAAACAGGAAGATTAAAGCGAGCGTGCAGGCGATTAGCAAATTTTGTCGCCAGTCGCGTCGTATTTTGCTCTGTACCATCCATATTTAATGGGATGCCAACAATGATGCCATCGGCATGCCAGGTTTTAATCAATGTCTCAATGGCATCCCAATTGGGAATGCCGTCTTGCGCTTTTAGAGTTGGCAATGGATTGGCTGAAGCAGTAATGGTCTGGCCAACAGCAACGCCAATGCGCTTCATGCCAAAGTCAAAACCCAACAACGTATTATGATCAGGCACGTTATCCATGCCCAACCTGAGTCGATAGCTTATTGATATCAAGGCCAATAATCTCAGCTGCTTTTACCCAGCGCTCGGTGATTGGGGTATCAAAAAGAATTTTTGCGGCAGCGGGCACAACGATCCAATCATTGCGCGCAATTTCACTTTCAAGTTGACCGTCACCCCAACCCGAGTAGCCCAGTGTTATCAGAAAATCATCGGGCCCCTTACCGTTAGCAATCTCTTGCAGCATTTCTTTGGAGGCAGAGATCATGACTTCCTCTTTATCATCAACAGTATTGGGATAAAGAATAAAGCCATGCTCTTGGCCAACCGGTCCGCCCATTAAAACAGGTAGGGTCGACACAGATTGCTTACTAATCGCAATGCCAAGGTGCTCGAGCACATTGCCAAGGTTAATTTGTAAGGGTTTGTTAATGGTCATGCCAAGCGCACCTTTGTCGTTGTGTTCGTAAATAAATACAACGGACTTGCTAAAATTAGGATCAGCCAGTGATGGCATGGCAACTAAAAAGTGGTTTTCTAAAGTTTTTTCTTTAATAGTCATGGTGCTTTCTATTATACCTGCAATACCTCTATCCACAAGGAACATAATTTGACATAATTCGACTTCAGAATACTTTAGTAACCCTAGGGATCGAACATGAACCATACTGCTACCGCTACGAGACACACTGATTTATCGATTGAAGAACTCATTAACGCTGCATTAAAAAACCAAGAAGGCACGTTAAGTGCGACCGGTGCTTTGTCAGTGACAACCGGCAAACGCACCGGGCGATCACCAAAAGATCGCTATATTATCAAAGATAGTATTACCGAAAATGCCGTAGACTGGGGTTCGATCAATCAACCGATTGAGCAAGAAAAATTTGCTGCTTTATGGTCGCGTGCTGAGGACTATTTGTCGTCGCGTGATGTTTATGTCGCCCATTTACGCGTGAGTGCCGACAACGAATATTTTATTCCCGTAACGGTAACAACAGAAACTGCTTGGCATAATTTGTTTGCTAATAATTTATTTATTCGACCTAATGGTGATCATACGGACGGTAAGCCTGCTTGGGAAATAATGAGTGCACCCGGTTTGGCAACGGAGCCACAGCGTGATGGCGTTAATAGCGATGGTGTTGTGATGATTAATTTCTCAGAACGTAAAGTATTGCTCGTTGGCATGCCTTACGCCGGAGAAATGAAAAAAGCGATGTTTACGGTGTTAAATTTTATGTTGCCGCAAGAAGATGTATTACCTATGCATTGTGCCGCTAATCTTGGTAAAGACGGCGATGTTGCTTTATTTTTTGGTTTGTCTGGTACGGGCAAAACAACATTATCAGCTGATCCTGAGCGCTTTCTGATTGGTGATGATGAACATGGTTGGAGTAGTACGGGCGTATTTAATTTTGAAGGTGGTTGTTACGCTAAATGTATTGATTTATCACGTGAGAGAGAACCTGTTATTTGGGATGCCATAAAACGCGGCGCCATTATGGAAAATGTTGTTTTAAATGAAAATGGAGAACCCGATTACAGTGACACCAGTTTAACGCAAAATTCGCGTACGGCTTATCCACGTGAACACATTCCACTGCGCGTATTGGAAAATAAAGCTGGCTTGCCGCAAGCGGTGATTTTTTTAACGTGTGATCTTTATGGTGTTTTGCCACCGGTGGCGTTATTAACGAAAGAGCAAGCGGCTTATCATTTCTTAAGTGGTTATACCGCCTTGGTCGGTAGTACCGAACTTGGAAGTGCTGCTGGGGTTAGTTCAACATTTAGCACGTGTTTTGGGGCGCCTTTCTTTCCACGAGCAGCAACGGTTTATGCCGAATTATTAATGAAGCGTATTGAGGAGTCTGATGCGCAAGTATATCTAGTCAATACTGGCTGGACAGGTGGCGCCTTTGGTAAGGGCGGCAAGCGTTTTTCGATCCCAACAACGCGTGCTGTGGTTCGCGCTATTTTAAGCGGTGAATTACGTCAGCAAGAATTGGTAACGTTGCCTGGATTTAATATCGCCATTCCAACACACATTACAGATGTTGATAGTGCTGTGCTAAATCCACGAAATACATGGGCAGACAAGGACGCTTTTGATGCACAAAATGAAGTGTTGATGCAAAGTTTTCACGATAATTTTACGCGCTTTTCTGTGCCAGATATTATTCGTCAAGCAGGGCCACAACGTTAAAAATCAATGTCGATAGCAGAAAATCTACAAAAAGTTCAGCAACAGATACGATTAGCTGAAAAAAAATATCAGCGCGATAAAGACAGCGTTAGCTTATTGGCAGTTAGCAAAACGCATACTGCCGATAAGATTGTTGAAGCTGTGGCTGTTGGACAAAGAGACTTTGGTGAAAATTATCTGCAAGAAGCGTTGGAAAAAATAAGTGCCTTGGCCGAATTAAATTTACAATGGCATTTTATTGGCGCCATCCAGGCCAATAAGACCAGAGCGATTGCCGAAAACTTTTCCTGGGTTCACAGCGTTTCACGCGAAAAGATCGCGGAAAGATTACATTTGCAACGGCCTACCAATTTGCCCCCCTTAAATATTTGTATCCAAATTAATTTAAATGAAGAAAAAAGCAAATCGGGGTTATTGTTAGAGGATATTGAGGGATTTATTGAAACATTAGCTCCACTCAATCGATTGCGCGTTAGGGGGTTGATGGTGATCCCAGAAAAAATAGATGCTTTTGACAAGCAGCTAGAGAATTATCAACGCGTCACTGACTGTTTTGATCAATTAAATAAAGCAGGTTTTTCATTGGATGTGCTATCGATGGGAATGTCGCAAGACTTGTCAGCGGCTATTGCCGCGGGTAGTACGATGGTGCGAGTGGGAACGGCTATTTTCGGTGCTCGTGGGCTTTAATAGGAGGAATATAAGTGTCATTAAGTAATAAAAAAATTGCTTTTATTGGCAGTGGTAATATGGCAAGAAGCCTGGTCTCGGGTTTAATTCAAAACGATTTCCCCGTTAAAAGTATTTGGGTGTCCGGAAGAACGGCTGAAAAGAAAGCTTATTTTTCGCAAGTGTTTAAGGTTAATATTGCCGCATCCAATATCGATGCCGTCAAGGCAGCGGATGTTATTGTCTTATGCGTAAAGCCCTATCAACTACAAACTGTCTGTGAGGAAATAAAAAGCGCGGTCGGCGAAAAAAAACCATTAATTATTTCAATAGCCGCAGGGGTAACAACAACATCGATAGCAAATTGGCTGGATGAAAACGTTGCCATCGTGCGCACCATGCCGAACATGGCCAGTGCGATTGCGTCAGGCGCAACTGGTTTATTTGCTAATAAATATGTGAATGAAGATCAGCATGAGTTTGCAGAGTCTTTATTACGCTGTGTCGGTTTGACCGTCTGGGTTGAAAATGAAGGATTGTTGGATAGTGTCACCGCTTTATCTGGTTCTGGGCCCGCTTATGTGTTTTTATTAATGGAAGCAATGCAATCGGCTGGTGAGAAACTGGGTTTGTCTCCCGAACAAGCAGAGTTATTAACCAAGCAAACGCTAATTGGTGCGTCGCGTATGGCATTAGAAAGCGAAGCGCCCGTTGCGCAGTTACGACAGCAGGTGACATCCAAGGGTGGAACAACAGAACAAGCAATTGCAACGTTTGAAACCGGTAGTTTTTCACAGTTGGTAGAAAAAGCGATGGAGGCTGCCTTTTGTCGTGCTGGTGAGATAAGTGAGGAATAATTTGCTTCCCCTTTTAGCGACTTGGCGTCAAACAAATAAAACAGGAGCCATACAATGACCCTTTTAATTTCAATACTGCGTTTTGTTTTCGATTTTTTTATTTATATTTTAATCATACGCATGCTATTGCAAAAGCTCGGCGCAAATTATTTCAATCAAATAACCCAGTTTGTTATTAAGCTGACGAACCCGGTTGTCAAACCAACACAGCGTATTTTGCCTGGGTATAAAGGGTTTGATTTTGCCATTATTGCATTATTTTTTATTCTGCAAGTGATTGAGATCTATTTGCTATTCGGCTTAGGTGGCTATCCCTTGGCAAATGTTTTGGGCGTGTTATTAATAGTGATTGGCGAGTTAGGCACGAAGATCGTTAATATTTACTTCTTTGCCACGATTATTCTCGGCGTTGTCAGCTGGTTCCCAGCCCTGCAAACGGGGCCTGTCGCAGAGATTGTACAGATAATCTGTGAGCCTCTTATCAAGAAATTCCGGCGTTTTATTCCAACTTTTGCAGGTTTAGATTTTGCCCCATTGGCGCTGATTATTGTCGCATTGGCAGTTAACTACTTGATTTTCAATCCAATAATACGGGCCGGGTTTGGTCTGCTGCTTTCTGTGGGAAGCTAATTAACGTTATGGGGATTGATTCGTTGCAAAGATTAGATTAGCATGAGGGTAACAAAAATATTCCCCTTTGATCAAAAAATATCAAAATGAATCCAATTAGAACAACAGGAGCAACCTAATGGGCGAGCACGTTCATGAGACGAATGACACCGATTTTGAAAACGATGTATTAAATGCAGATAAGCCAGTCTTAGTAGACTTCTGGGCAGAGTGGTGCCAACCATGCAAAATGATTAGCCCAATCGTTGATGAAGTAGCGGGCGAGTTTGCTGATAAAGTCAAAGTATGCAAAGTCAATGTCGACGATAACACCGATACACCGCAAAAATACGGTGTCAGAGGTATTCCTAGCCTACTTATTTTTAAGGATGGCAGTGTAGTAGCAACGAAAGTTGGTGCTCTAAGCAAGTCGCAATTAACTGCCTTTTTAGAAGAAAATATATAAATAACAGGTAGTTAATTTGAATAAGGATAGGGTTTAATAATGTTACAGGGAGTTCTTGCAATCTAATGGTTAACTTAATAAAATGGCCATCGGTTGTCCTAACAACGTCATCAAGTAATCCCATCATTTTCAGGTTTACTCCATTGTAAGTAAAAGAAACAAATAGCCTTTCAGGCTATCAACAACACAGGTTTGAAGAAACTGCTATGAACTTAACTGAATTAAAGAAAAAATCGGTCCCTGAGTTGACGAAAATAGCGCAGGGTATGAACCTTGAGCATGTGTCACGCTCACGCAAGCAAGATATTATTTTTAATATTTTGAAGGCATTGGCCAAAAAAGGTGAGGACATTTTTGGTGATGGGGTTTTAGAAATTCTGCAAGATGGTTTTGGTTTTCTTCGTTCTAGTTTTGGCTCTTATTTACCGGGCCCTGATGATATTTATGTTTCACCAAGCCAAATTCGCCGCTTTAATTTGCGCACCGGTGATACGGTTTCTGGCAAGATTCGCCCGCCAAAAGAAGGTGAGCGTTACTTTGCATTATTGCAGGTTAATGAAATTAATTTTGATACCCCTGAATCTTCACGTAATAAAATCCTTTTTGAAAACTTAACGCCGCTTTTTCCTGACGAGCCATTACAAATGCAAATTGGTAATGGTAGTACAGAAGATATTACCGCGCGCATTATTGATTTAGCCGCACCGATTGGTAAAGGGCAGCGTGGTTTGGTTGTGTCGCCGCCGAAAGCGGGTAAAACGATGATGATGCAAAATATCGCGCACTCTATTGCTAATAACCACCCTGAGTGTATGTTGATTGTATTATTAATTGATGAACGTCCTGAAGAAGTGACCGAAATGCAACGCTCAGTTAAAGGCGAAGTGGTTGCCAGTACCTTTGACGAACCGGCATCCCGTCACGTACAAGTAGCCGAGATGGTTATTGAAAAAGCCAAACGCTTGGTTGAACATAAAAAAGATGTGGTTGTTTTACTCGACTCTATTACTCGTTTAGCACGTGCTTACAATACCGTCATTCCAGCGTCAGGTAAGGTATTAACAGGTGGTGTTGATGCCAATGCATTGCAACGACCAAAGCGTTTCTTCGGTGCAGCGCGAAATGTTGAGGAAGGTGGTAGCTTAACGATTATTGCCACCGCTCTTGTTGATACCGGTTCCAAAATGGATGACGTTATTTACGAAGAGTTTAAAGGTACCGGTAATATGGAAGTTCACCTTGATCGCCGTATTGCTGAAAAACGTATTTTCCCTGCTATTAATATCAATCGTTCTGGTACGCGTCGTGAAGAATTAATGATTAAGCCTGATGAGTTACAGAAGGTGTGGATCTTGCGTAAGATCTTGCATCCTATGGATGAGTTGGCCGCTAGTGAATTTTTAATTGATCGCCTTAAACTTTCTAAGACCAATAATGACTTTTTTGATTCTATGAAGGGATAGGTTGCACGCAAAGACGCTAAGAGGAGGCAAAGAACGCTAGGGGGAGAAATAGCCCTTACCCATTGCGTGCTTTGCGTCCCCTTAGCGCCCCCGCGTGAAACAAATATTATGAAACAACACGACATCACCGCCATACAACCATTAACAAGCTCAATCACCTTCATCCGTCTAACACCACAACATAAACCACTTCAGCACCAAGCCGGTCAATACATAGAAATAGAAAGCCAAGCTCAGCAATGCATTCCCTTATCGATAGCTAACGCTCCCCGTGACGATGGCAGCTTAGATTTTTATATCCGCCATCTACCCGAAGACACCGACGCGATTATTCTATTAGAGCACTTAACATCAGCAGAACATGCAACAATCCTAGGCCCTTTCGGCAACTGTATCTTGCACGCAAAACCCAATCTGCCGATACTCTTTCTTGCGGGTGGTACAGGCTTCTCACAAATAAAGGCGATGATAGAGCAAGCAATCATAAACGATGACCAGCGCGCCATGGAATTATACTGGGGCCTAAGGCATCAGGAAGATATTTTTTTGCAGGCATTATTGGATGAGTGGCAAGAAAAACTAAACTTTAAATACCACATCACCCTTAGAGACGAAGGCTACCCACAAGAGACACTGCTCGCTAACCACCCAGACCTTACCAACAAAATCATCTACTCAAGCGGTCCATGGAGCATGACCGATAGCGCCCTAGCCTTGTTTCTGAAACACGGCATGAAGCGTGAAAATATGCACTCTGACCGTTTTGCGTTCTAAAAGCGTGTAAATCTGCAGTTGAACTGCGGATTTACACGGAAATACTTGCTTTTTTGTTAAATTTTGCGATAAAATTGTGTAAATCTGCAGTTGGACTGAGGATTTACACATGTATCAAAGATCTATACAGGCGACCCTAGAAGCATTATTGAAGCAGTACGCTGTGGTAACGGTGACTGGCCCTAGGCAGTCAGGCAAGACAACATTAGTTAAAACCACTTATGCAAGCAGGCCTTATTATAACCTTGAGAACCCTGACACGCGCGCGCTTATTGAAAGTGATCCTAAGCAGTTCTTTGCGGATATCGATTTGCAGCAAGGTGTTATTTTAGATGAAATTCAAAAGTCTCCTGAGCTGCTTTCTTATATTCAAGTGGTTGTAGATGAGGATCGCATTCCAGGCTCTTTTATCTTAACAGGAAGTCACCAGTTACAAATGACAGAGGCAATCTCGCAATCTCTTGCTGGGAGAACAGCAATATTGGAGTTACTACCTTTATCAATTAATGAAATCGAGCAGGAAAGCGATTCGTGGGCAACCAATGAGTATTTAATAAAAGGTTTTTTCCCAGCCGTTTATCAATATAATTTAGACCCAACAACAAACGCACGAAACTATATAAAAACATATGTTGAAAGAGATGTTAGGCAGCTAATAAATGTGAAAGATTTACATAGCTTTCAGCGCTTTGTAAAGTTATGTGCTGGCAGGATAGGAAGTACAATTAACCGAGAAAGTTTGGGTAATGATGTTGGTGTTTCACAAAATACAATTAAAAGTTGGTTATCCATATTGGAGGCTTCGTACCTAACTTATCAACTGCAGCCTTATTTTGAAAATTTTGGTAAAAGAATTATAAAATCATCAAAATTATATTTTCTAGATGTAGGGTTGGTGAGTTATTTGTTAGATATAAAGTCAATTAAGCAAGTAGAGCATGATAAGTTGCGAGGTGGGTTATTTGAAAACATGGTGATTACTGAGATTCTAAAATATCAATATAATCGTGGTATAGATGCAAATATCTATTTCTATCGTGATAGTCACAATAATGAGGTGGATATCGTTATACAGGTGGGTGACAAGCTTGTGCCAATAGAGATTAAATCCACCTCTACATTTAATACGGCCTTGTTGAAAAATGTCCGTTATTTTCAAAAAATCGTAGGTGATAGGGCACCGCTCGGATATTTAATTTACGCTGGAGAGCATGAACAAAAAGTTAAAAACATTATGATTACTAATTTTAGAAACATACATAAAGTAATGCATGACATCTACAAGCAATTACAATAAATTAAAATTATGAGTATCTCAGTATAAATAATTGGTAGTGCCTCCAATCTGTTGACAGGTTAAATCTTTCTGCCGAATTCAAACCTATTAATAAATAACCCAATAACAATGTAATGCAATTTATCAAGTTTAGAAAAACAGATGGTTTTTCTTGCAAGTCGTTTTATTCGTGTGCGCAGCGTTAAATGTTTTCTTTCGATAGCCTGAGTATTACGCTTTTCAACGAAATGTTTGGATTTTGGTAAGTGCCTTTCATATGAGCCCCAGTCATCGGAGTGGTAAAACTCAATGTCAAAGCAACTTAATTTTTTCTGAAGTGCCTTAAAGGCAGAATCTTTTCTCGGCCCAAAATGATAGGCTAACACCGTATGTGTCTGATGATCAATAGCGTGCCATAGCCATCTCTGCCGGCTTTTCTTTTTAACAAAGCTCCACATCTCATCGAGTTCTGCTTCTTCAACTTTTACTATGTTGACAGTAACTGACTCATTATTTTTGCATTTTTTATCAAGGAAAGTGTTGTTGACGCTTTCCAACTTTTCACCCATTTTTTTTTAATTCTCGAATAACCGTATTGATACCAACACCAAGCACCCTGACCGTATCTCTAACACCACTGCCGTTTATGGCCATTTGAATTATTTTTCTCTTTATTTCAGGCAGCCTGCCTTTGTGCTTGTAATCATTAATAAATGTACGTTTTCTGCAGCATGTATTTTTGCATAGGTAACGTTGCTTACCTTCTGGTGTTAAACCAAATTTTACTACAGTTGATTCGTCGCATTCTGGGCAGAGCACATTTATTTTTGGCATGACTTATTCCTTATCAAGCTGAAAAGGAAGAGATATTATCATATCAACAGTTTGGAGGCACTACTCCCTGTTTTTGTCAGTGCTTTCCAGATTCGTAAAAATAGTGGCGGGCAAGGCAAGTGGTGTGGTGGTGATGGCGTTATACGCCGTTTAATGTTTAATGAAAAGATGACCGCGTCTATCGTCTCCAATCGACGCATTGTGCCGCCTTATGGTCTCAAAGGTGGTTCACCAGGAAAAGTAGGTGTGAATTATATTGTCCGAGCCGACGGCAATATGGAGGTGCTCGCTAGCCAAGCTGAAGTCACGGTAAATCCCGGTGACATGTTTGTTATAGAAACACCTGGAGGTGGGGGGTATGGACGGTTTTTTAATTGATTGGCTGCTCTATTCCGCCCAATCTCGAAATGCTGAGCCTATTAAACGATGATAGATTATCCTTACCTAAAATTGGTTGGCCTCATTGGTAAGGCTGGGCTAGTAATGCCGATGCTGTAAGTTGACAGCAGTTGTTCTAGTGAATTATCCTTACTTAAACAAGGTTAACCTTTTTTAAGTAAGGATAATTTGTGATATCCGCCATATTAAGTATAATAAACGAACAAAACCCTTGGCTTCATGATAAAATGGCACCTATTGTAGGCCCCAACGCTTATCTTGAGCGAGAGGCAATGCCGGCATTGCTGAACCCCGAATGGGACAAGCTTTGGACAATATTGGTTGGGCCAAGGCAATCAGGTAAGACGACGCTGGGCAAGCACCTTAGTCATAGGCTAGTGCAAGAGAAACGCTATAAGACTTTGCTGTACTTGAATTGTGATTATAGTTTAATTTGTGATTGGTTAGCGTCGACTACTTTTATTAGCGATATTAGAGAAGCTCTGGAACTAGAAAATTACATTTTATTTATTGATGAGGTTCAGCGGCTAGAGTCTCCAGGTTTACTGCTTAAAATCATTGCTGACTTGAAATTGCCTATTAAAATGATTGCTTCAGGTTCCTCACAGTTGGAAATTAAGAGTAAGGTTACTGAGCACCTTACTGGCCGACAGTTTGAAACGCTTATTCTCCCGTTGAGTAGTCGTGAGGTTGATTATAAAAAAGATTATCTTTCCATACTGCAATATGGCTCGTACCCACAGGTATATTTAACCACTGAAAAAAGGTTATTATTACGTGAGCTTTATAATAGTTATATACAAAAAGATATTATTGACTTTTTGAAAGTTGGTAAGGTCGATGTTATTCAAAAATTAATGGGTTTATTAGCGCACTGTTCAGGACAGCTTTTGAATTACCAACAATTAGCTGCTGACTGTCAAGTCAGTGCAGATACCATTAAAAACTACCTGGACATCTTACAAAAAACCTATGTCGTTGACTTGATTACGCCTTATGTTGGTAATAAAAGAACGGAAATTACATCTAATCCAATTTGTTATTTTATTGATAACGGCTTTCGCAATTTTTCATTAGACAATCTTGCCCCCATCGAGAGTAGGACTGATAATGGTTTATTGATTGAGAGCATCGTTTTTCAGGAGATAAGAAAATATCTTGCGGAAAAATATCTTGATTGGAAAATACATTATTGGCGCACAAAAGGTGGCGCCGAAGTTGACTTTGTTGTGCAAACGGGATTCGATACGGTCGTTCCTATTGAGGTTAAGTACCGTAACATGCCCAAGCCAAAAATTAGCCGCAGTTATCGTTCTTTTTTAGAAGCCTATAAGCCAGACCTAGGGATTATCATAACGAAAAATCAACTGGCAACCATTGACGTTGATAATACGACAGTGCACTTCATACCGATTGCAGGGTTAACACAAATGTTTAGTGTCTTGAAGTAAAATGCTTTGTTGCCCCATCCATATAGCAACGCTTTTTAGTGCAACAACTATTTTTTCTTACCCTTATCATTCTCCATCCATTGATAGACCAAAGGAACATTTTGCGCGACCTGATTGATTGTCGTTACTTTAGGGGCTGTTGCGAGCTTAATATCGCTATCAACACAGAAGCTATTAACAGCACCGACTTGATAAACCCGCTGAACAACAGGGAGGGCTGTTTGCCGTTTTCCGTTGGTTTTTAGTAATTGTAAGGCTGTGGTGATACTGCCATTGTGCTTATGGCTAAGTGTTTTAATCAGGTATATCTGATTAGCTTTGGGTATAAAGCTAAAGGCGAAGTGAAGGCGGTCATAACCCACCACATGATCGACAACAATCGTTTTGGGGGTGCCAGCATTAATTAGCATTGGCTTGCCAAACATAGGCACTTTAAATGGCTTTTTACAGGTCTTATAATCTTCGCCATCGTAAAGTGCGGCGACATTTTCATTGCTAAACATGTGATTATTAAGAAAGCCAATCTTTGCATGCGGGCCTTGAGGGGTCGCTTGATAGGTGCTCATCATGGTGCACCCAGTTAATAGTGAAAATGCTACAGTGCTTAACAAAACCTTAAGAAAATACTTGTTTAACATCATGGACCTACTGAATAAAAGCGGTTAAAATTGGCAAAAATCTTATCAATATGGTGTATAAAATGCAAATATTAATGCGTATATTGCTCGTTTTCACTCTAACGATATTGACGGCCGCTTGCGTAACCTACACGCCTTATCAAAAGGCAACAGCAACGTCTTTTACCGGTGGTTATTCTGATAAACCAGCAGCGAATGGTTTCACTAAGGTGAGCTTTGCTGGCAATGGTTATCTTAGTGCTGGCTTGGCACAGCGTTATGTCTTGCTACGTGCAGCCCAGCTAGGGCAACAAAAATCTAAACGCTATTTTTCATTGTATACTTCGTTAGAAGACGCTGTTAAAGGTAGAAAATCGCAAATGCCAATAACAGTGCAACAATTTAATACCCAGTCAGCCTACGCCTATGTTAAGTATCATCAGCACTATACAAAAGGCGATATGTCAGTGAAACAGACTTACAATAACTATAAACAATTTTTGCATTACCATGGTTAAACAAAAATATAGACTCTTAACAAGCGTTAGCGTATTAATAGTAATAACATGCTTATTAAATGCTTGCGTTAACACTCCTAAATTTAATATGCAGGCTGAGCAGCCATCTGCATGGATTGATGTTAGCTCGCTTGATAGCCCTGAAATCAATATCCAGCAGCAGTGGTATACGTTAGTAAAAAATGCCAAAGGGATGGCGAGAATTCCCGCTGGTCATCGTATTCTATTGGCAAATAACTATATTGCGACCATGGTTAACTATTCTGGTGTAAATAACTATAATGCTTGCCACGCTAAAGTAAGTTTTATTCCTCTAGCGCATCGGCGATATTTTGCCAGCTTTGCGCTACGTAAAACTTCATGTGTTCTCAATGTGTTTAGACAGTCTAAACGTGATGGAAAACTAAGCATAGAGCCGACAAAGAAATAATGGTATCGCCAATATAGAAATGAACTCAACCACCATAAATCTATGACCTAGCAAAATTCTTGGATCCGGCTTTTCGTAGGGGCGCAGCATGCTGCGCCCGCAAACCTCCGCCAGCAGCCAACCCATGCAGGCACAACATATCCCCCCCTACGGATTTTTTCAGGCATCAATCACCTATCAATTAACTTATTACTTGCCACTCAACTATTCTGGCGGCGTTTCTGGCCAGCCCATAAAGCAAAAAAGCCACGGAACCACAGCCAAACAAATTTTCAAATATTGGTCTATTAGTAAGAATATGGTGTACAGTAGTTGTAATTGAAATGAAAACCTATCTTCTATAAACTGCCAAAGTTTATTCGGTAGGCAATTATATTGGATGTTAGCTATATGGTTCTTGATTTATACAAATTTTCACAAAAAGGCCGCGCATATCTTTTCACCTTCGTGCTGTTATTGTGTGCTTTTATTGTTATCTTTAATCAACCCTTTCACGAAGTGTTTTATTACTGGAGCTGGGGGCAGCATTTAGCGCTTAGCTATTATGATGGCCCACCCATGGTGGCCTATATTTTAAGGCTGGTCAGCGAGATCTTTGGCAGCTCTGTCTATACGCTTAATGCCCTAGCCGTGGTAAGCAATTTACTAATTGCCTACTATATCTATAGTCTGTCTAAGCAAATGTTCAGTCACCAAGTTGGTTGGGTAGCGGCATTGATGTGGCTACTAACACCAATGTTGTTCGTACAATTCGGAATGAAGTTTGTCTACGATACCCCGGCGGCGTTGTTTTGGATGGCAACGATATTTTATTTTTACTCATTTCACCGTTCAGGCAAGTTGCGCTATCTATATATTGCAGCAGTCTGCTCTGGGTGTATGATGTTGTCGAAGTATACCGGCATATTGCTTTTTGCAGCGATTTTTTTACTGATGGTGTTTTCTAAACATTACCGCCATCATCTAAAAAATAAGCATCTTTACTTTTCTATCCTCCTGGCCTTAGCGGTCTTTTCGCCGGTGATCATTTGGAATATCCGTAATGGTTTTGCCTCTTTTGCCTATCAGTGGCATCATGGCACGCACCCGAGTGCTAATTATTTTCATATACTGCATTATGTTAAGCAGACCTTTGACCAATACCTTTCTTTCTTTTTTCTCTTTCTCGTGGTCATCGCTTTTAATATCAGGAAAATATTTTCCAATGCAGACACAGAGCTCCTTATTTACTGCTCTTTGGTACCCTATATCTTTTTCCTTGTCGTTTCTCCCTTTAATTATGCTTATAATTGGAATGAAACCTATTTTTTAACCGCCGTAATTTTAGCAGCATATTTTTGTCAAAATATTAAAATCTTAAAGATACTCACGAATGTAAGTCTTTGGATTTGTCTTCTTGTCGTAACATTAATAACCGCCGCTGTTACGACCGGAGGAAAAGGCTTCCATGTTGAGCTACAAACCTGGCAGAGAACAGCTGCTGCCAAACAAATGAATAAAATCTATGACGGTAAGTCCCCCATTGTTTCTGATAGCCTGATGGGAGATTTGCTGACATTCTATTTGCATGGCCAGCCAACGATTTATTCCTTGTACTTTGGCAATCAAAATTGGTATTGGTCACAATCTTTTTTAAAGCAAATGAAGCAAAGAAAGCTTAAAAAAGTATACTATGGAACGACAGAAACCAATGATAGCGCCGTTAGAAAGTATTTCGATAATTGTCGCCTAGCATTAACAACAAGCTCGTCTTCGACCAGGCATGTGTCATTCTCGACTAATAATTCATACAGTAAATTCTATGTTTATGAATGCACTAATAAGCAAAAAAGATAGGGTAATAACAGCAAAAATTGTTAACACTTTTGCACCTTGAGCTAATCTGCTTCAAGGTGCGCAAGCTAAAAGTCAAGCAACATACCTTAAGCTGATACTTAAACCGCATCGACAAAAGTGAGAAAAACGAGCAGGAGGGAAGGAGGGTCTTTTGCAAAGCTGACAAAAACAGGAAGTTTTTGTCAGAGCGATCCAGGGATGGAAACCAGCGCCTTTGCAAAAGACCCTCCTTCCCTCCTGCGTCGGAGCTTAACCGTACTCTTTTCACTTGTTTCACCGCTTTCCTTTGCGCAAAATAATGCGAAGACAAATAAAGAAAAAATAAGGAGTTGCTGAGGAGAAGGAGCCGCGGTTAAGAGATCCCAGCTTGCGCTGGGATGACGATGAATTTGTAGAGTAAGCAGCGAGCTCTATTCATGATGAGAACCTTCCGTAATATAGGCCTGAGTGCGAGCATCACTAGGCGCACTAAAGAATGTAGCAGTATCATTGTATTCAATAATTTTCCCCTGATACAAATAAGCCGTATAATCCGTAATACGTTTAGCTTGCGCCATATTATGTGTCACCATCACAACAGTATAGTGTTTTGATAACTCAACAATTAGCTGCTCGATCTTTTGCGTAGAGATCGGGTCTAAAGCAGCCGTTGGTTCGTCAAGCAAAATCACCTCCGGATTAATAGCAATAGTGCGCGCAATACAAAGACGTTGCTGCTGCCCACCAGACAAGCGATTAGCATTTTTATTCAAATCATTTTTAACTTCATCCCATAAAGCCGCTTGTTTTAAAGCACGCTTAACACGTATGGCAATTTCCTTTTTAGAAATTTTTTCATGCAGTTTAATGGCAAAAGCAATATTGTCAAAGATAGACATCGGAAAGGGTGTTGGCTTTTGAAATACCATACCAATTTGCGCACGCAATTTATTAAGATCTTGATGAGAGTTTAAAATATCGGTGTTATTAAACCAGATCTTACCGTATGCTTTCTGTTCAGGATACAAACGATAAATTAAATTCAGTGTGCGCAACAAAGTCGATTTACCAGAGCCCGAGGCGCCAATTAAAGCCGTAATGCGATTACGCTTAATAGGCAATGACACATTCGAGAGAATCTTTTGTTCATTATAATAGAAATCCAAGTGATCGATCTCAACACAGTTAGCGACACTTTCACGTTGTGGGATAACATCTGCAGTATTTTTAATGGCGCGCATTACACTGACCCCTTGTTTTTCATTAATAACTTAGACACGATAGATAAAATGCAGACGCTTAAGGTAATAAGTAAAGCGCCTGCCCAAGCAAGTTGTTGCCAATCAGCATAAGGGCTCATCGCATATTGATAGATAACCACTGGTAAGCTAGCAACCGGTTTATTTAAGGCAAAACTTGAGAATTGGTTGTTAAGCGACGTGAATAATAACGGCGCCGTCTCACCCAAGATTCTGGCAATTGCCAATAGGATTCCAGTAAAAATGCCTTGATAGACTGATTTCATAATAATCTTTAACAACATTTTCCAATAAGGCGCGCCCAAAGATAACGCCGCTTCACGCAGATTTTGCGGCACAATTTCCAGCATATCTTCACAGGTACGCACAATAATCGGCAAAGCAATAATCGCTAATGCAATGCTACCCGCAAAGGCAGAAAAATGATGAAAGGGTTTAACCAGGACAGAATAACAAAACAAACCAATAATAATGGACGGGGCACTCAATAATACATCATTAACAAAACGAATAACTTTAGCAATGCGTTTCCCCGCCGAAAACTCAGATAAATAAGTTGCAATAATAATACCAATAGGGGTGGCAACAACAACCGCCAAACCTGTCATCAGCAAGGTGCCAACAATAGCATTACGTAAGCCACCCGCTGCACCAGGGGCCGGCGTTACTTTACTAAAGAAAGACCAATGTAATAGCCCATGGTACCCTTTGCTGATAAGTGTCCACAACAAGCTAGCAATGGTTGCCAAAACAGCAAGCAAAGCAACGTAGCATAACAAGGTAAATAGACGATCTTTTTGTTTGCGAAAGTAATAACGCATTAGTGTTCAACCCTATTTAATAATAGCCTGGCAATAATAATAGTCGTAAACGTTATGCCAACAAGAATTAATGCCAAGCCCATAATCGACGAGCTATAAAGCTTGCCCGTTGCTTCCGTAAATTCATTGGCAATAGTAGAAGCGATAGTGTTGCCTGGCATAAAAAGCGACGAAGATAATAAATGCGTATTACCAATCACAAAGGTAACCGCCATGGTTTCGCCAAGCGCGCGCCCTAATCCCAAAATAACGCTGCCGATAATACCCGAACGCAAGAAGGGCAATTGAATTTTTTTAACAATCTCATAACGAGTAGCGCCAGTAGCATAACCTGACTCGGTTAGCAAAGGCGGCACTTTGGCAAAAAGATTAATCATCATATTGGCCAGCAAAGGAATGATCATTATCGCCAACACAACCCCAGCGGTAAAAACGCCAATGCCCATAGCAGGGCCATTAAACAAGGGGCCGATTAAAGGAAGTTGACCCAAGGTGTTCGTAAGAAAAGGTTGCACATGCACTGCTAAAAATGGCGCCAAAATAAAGAGCCCCCACATACCATAAATAATACTAGGTATGCCCGCTAAAATTTGCAAAGCAAAACCAACACCGCCAGAAAGTTTTTTCGGCAAAATATTGCTGGTTAACGCCGCAATAGCCAGGCTAATAGGCAAAGCAATAATAACAGCAATAGCAGAAGTAACCAGCGTACCAATAATAGCCGTCAAAGCACCAAACTGATTAGTAATCGGATTCCAATCAGTATGCGTAATAAATTTTAAATGGAAGGTATGCCAGGTAAGATGGCTGTTAATCATCAAAGAAATAACAATAGCAATAAAAAGAAAAAGCAGTCCAACACCAATGGTTTTGCTAGACTGCGATAATAGCCGATCACTTAAACGCATAAGAAAAATGTATCCTATAAAATAGTCATTAAGCCACTAAACTAAATACTGTCTCCAAACCAGAACGCTCAAAACAACCTTGGCGTTCTTATCCCCCCTCTGCGACTTTGCGTGAAACAACTCAAGCCAACTAATATCTTTTCCCATCAAAGCATTACTCCGCAGAAATAGGCACATAATCAAGTTTAACCGCAGCAGCACTACCATGCTCCCGACACCATTTAAAAAAGTCATTCACTTGCGCATTGGTTTTTGCAAATTGCTTCCCTTGTGGCACTAACACAAAAGTCGTTGCATCAATAGGCCAGCTTTTAGCACCCGGTTGATTGGTAAGTAGCAGATTAAAGTTTTTCACCGCATGCCAGTTTGCATGATGCGCCGCAGCCATAAAGCTATTAGGTGTTGGTGCAACAAACTTGCCATCATGGTTTTTCAATTTAATGGTATTTAAATGATTTTGTGCCGCATAACTATACTCAACATAGCCAATGCTACCCGGAAGGTGCTGTGCAAACATAGCGACGCCACTATTTCCCTTTGCGCCAATACCCGTAGGCCACGCTAAGGTGGTGCCGGTGCCCACTTTGCTTTTCCACAAAGGGCTAACTTGCGATAAGTAATTAGCAAAGTTAAAGGTGGTGCCAGAGCCATCAGCGCGATGCAATGGCGTAATTGTTAGACTAGGCAGCTGCAATTTTGGGTTAAGCTTTTGAATCGCAGGATCATTCCACTTTTTAATCTTACCCAGATAGATATTGGCAAGCGTTTCGCCATCAAGCTTTAATTGATTTGATGGAATGCCAGGCAAGGAAACGGTAACGACAATGCCACCAGAGACCAAAGGAAACTGTTTCCAGTGCATTTTGCTTAAGGTATCAGAGGACTGCGGCATATCAACAGCAGCAAAGTTGATGGTGTTCTGCTTAAGCTGCTGTAAACCACCACCAGAGCCAATGGATTGATAGTTAAGCTCGGCATGCGTCTTATTCTGATAATCCGTCGCCCAGCGAGCCATAAGAGGATAGACAAATGAAGAGCCAGCACCGGTTATTTGCGTGGTATTTGCCGCCAATGCAGCCACAGGGCTTAGCGCTAAAACAGCACAAAAAACAATCAATTTCTTCATTTATCACCTCACCTTAGGGTCTTTCTATCAGCTCAAGAGCATAAGTAAGAAATGTTACAATTTGATGACATACTAACCGTATCTTCATTTTTGCTGTCAAATCTAAATATTTTATGCTCACTTTGTATCATGAATAGTCAGAATAGTAAAAAGAATTAATGGTCTCTCCAACAAAATAATAAGCCTAGACATTCAGCAAACTGCTTAAATTTCGTATCAAACCCTGCTGTATCAAGATCATTCACTCCGTCCTAGACGGAGCCGTCCCTGTCTTTACGCGGCGGTCGCAGAGGTAGTGCGGCGCAGCGATAGAATATAGGAGTCTCGCATAGGCGAAATATAACCAGGAAGGAGGTTCGCACTGAAAGTGCGAAACTCCTGGAATAAAGAACGTTGCGTCGCCCTACCTTAGTGTCCGCTGCGTAAAGTCGGCGAAGCAACTGATTGTTTAAGTATAATTTTATAGACCCGTCTAAAAATGTCCTGTACAAAGCCGCGGCTTATAAAGGCCTGCATATTTAATAAGAGCACAAACTTTGATACAATAATGGACAATTTGGCCATGCAAAGTGATGCAAAAGCAGGAAAAACATGAAAAAACAAATACTTGTAGTAGAAGATGAAGAGTCCATTCGTACGATGGTACGCATGGCCTTGGAGATGGCTGATTTTGATGTCCTAGAAGCCGAAGACACCAAACAAGCACAACGCCTGCTCGGTGATCGCCTGCCTGATCTGATGCTCTTGGATTGGATGCTGCCAAATATGAGTGGCATTGAGTTTACCCGCACTTTGAAGAAAAATAAGATTACCCGTCAGATTCCTATTATTATGTTAACGGCCAAGGCGGAAGAGGAAAATAAGATTCGTGGCTTGGAAGCGGGCGTCGATGACTATGTGATTAAGCCCTTTTCACCTCGCGAACTGATTGCACGCATTCGCGCCGTTATGCGTCGCGGGCCGCTCGGCTCACCCGATGGCACGGTCAGTTACCGCGATATGGTTGTTGATACCGCCAGTCAACGTGTCTCTATCGCTGGTAATCCGATTAAGCTAGGGCCACTAGAATATCGTCTATTACATTTCTTTGTCACCCACCCAGACCGTGTTTATACCCGTGATGAGTTATTAACGCATGTGTGGGGCGGCGGTGCCTTCTTAGATGAGCGCACGGTTGATGTGCATATTCGCCGTTTGCGTAAACGTATTGCGGTCGATGGACATGAGCGTTTAATTCAAACGATACATGGATCAGGGTATCGCTTTTCCGAGAAAGAAAATGACTAAAGCAGTGGGTGGTACTCACCCTTTTGCACAAGAAAAGCGGTTAGCCGAATCGCTACCGCAGGGTATTTTTGTTGTCAATCAACAACAGCAAGTCCAGTGGTGGAACCAAGTGGCTAATGACTTGCTAGACTTAGAAAAATTTGGCGACCAGCCAGATATCACAAACGTTATTCCTGGTGAGAAGTTTAAATCCTTTTTGCAAAATAAAAAGCAAACAGCGATTGAATTTATTTCTCCACTCAATAAAAACCGCCATTTATCGGTAGATCGACGGCCTTATAATGATGGCCAAAGCTTGATGATTATCCAAGATATCACCCATACGCATCGCTTGGAAAATATGCGACAAGATTTTATTGCTAATGTATCACACGAGTTGCGCACGCCACTGACCGTTTTTCATGGCTATTTAGAAATTTTAATGGACTTAGAAACCATTGAGAAAAAACAATTAAATACTATTCTCGAACAAATGTCAGGACAAAGCACGCGCATGGAGCGTTTGGTAAAAGACTTATTGTTATTGTCGCGTTTGGAAAGTGCCGAACCTGATTTAGAAAAGCACCACCAAGTTGATGTGGCTTCATTGGTAACTAATATCAGCGAAGATGCAAAATCACTGAGTGGCAAACAACAACACGTTTTCACTTTAGATTTAGATCATCAGCGTATGCTAAAAGGGCAGGCTGACGAACTGCATAGTGCTTTTTCAAATATTATTTTTAATGCCGTTCGTTATACCCCGGCTGGCGGCAGTATTGCTATCCGTTGGTATGGTGATGATAATGGTCAACATTTTGAAGTAAAAGATTCCGGTATTGGCATTGCCGCCAAGCACATTGATCGCATTACGCAACGTTTTTACCGCGTTGATAAAGCGCGCTCACGTGAAAAAGGTGGTACAGGCTTGGGTCTTGCCATTGTTAAGCATGTCCTGCTTCGTCACCATGGCGAACTTTTTATTGAAAGCACACCCAATGAGGGTAGCACTTTCCGCTGTAGCTTCTCATAACAAATCGCCAACATATGCCGCAAAGATGTGTTGAGATTAAGCAAATCTTGTGCCCACTCTCTGAGAAGTAGACTCTTTCTCGGCTTGTTTTCTCTGCCCTTGCATAATAGTGACAAGCTTATTATACCTAGGGTTGTTAGGGGTATAGACTTGTGTGGAATATTTAGCCTTAGGGTTTTGCTGTTTTAAAACCATAAACTCTCTTTGCGTCATAATTGTTCCGTGGGATGTTCCGTTATCTTTTATATACAGCTTCAGTCCTGTGCCGGTTACAGAATATAAGATTTGATCGGGGGTGAACCTGTTCCAGAAGTTATTAATTTCCCGCCGTCTTTTGTTTAATGTTCTGGCGCGAGCTTCAGCATGATTAAAGGTATTTTTCTTGCTTTTGGCAAATAGCGTTGCGCTTTGGTTGCTTAGCGTTGTTTGGGGCTGTTGAGTTCTGGTTTCCTTGGGGGGCGCAACGTACCTGTAAGGCTGAGGTTGGCGCGCTATTGACTTAGGTAAGGCTGTGTCATTTGCTGAAGGTTTCTTTTTGCGACGACGTCTTCTTTTTTTCTTGTTAGAGTTATTTCGATCACTGTTGTTCAAACCCGCATTTGTTTTCGTTTTATGTTTAGTTCTTTCGCGCGATGTGGCTGGTCTACTCTTATGTTTTTGTTCATCATTTTTTAGCTGATTAAGTGTTTCTTCAAAACCAGATCTTTGCTGCGAAAAATCTTGTGAAATTTTTGACATCAGCTTTTTAATGCTAAGCTGCGGTTTTACTTGAGTGTCGCTTCGTTTGTCAATAGAAGTAAAAAAGCTGCTTAGCAAACGGAAAAGTCGCTCAAATCGTGATGGCGTTTGTGAGGTTGGGGAGCGTTTATTATAAACATGGCGACGAAACCATTTCCATGGTCCCCAGTAGTTGGCTGTGCTAGTCGCTATATTGGCAGCATCAGAGATGTTTTTTATGGCATTGCTAGCATTTTTATAAATGCCTTTATAGTTAGTGCTAGAAGAATTAGCCTCTCTAATGCTTTGCTCCAAGCTGCTTGTTGTAGCAGAGAGGGTTGTGGAAAAAGCGCTACATGCTTTCTGTTCACGAAAGCTTAAACCACCATGACTTTTAAAGAAATCGATGTGGGCTTGCAAATCATTGCTGTATTGTTTACATAACGTCAGTAGTGCTTGTAAAAATGTAGTCAGCTTGTCGTTGGAGGCTTGACTGGTTTTAATAGGTTTATTCGTAAGCTTTGTTTTGCTTTTAGTCTCCGTAACAATAGGATCTTTGAATCTTAGCTGTTTAACAGCGTGTGGTTTTTCTTTACGCTCTTGTGATTGTTCATCACTAGAATCAGCGTCAGCGCTGGAGTAACGCGTTTCTGATGGCGTCGGAGAGGAGCTTGAGTCGTTATCCGTAGAGGCGATGCTGGATACAAAGCTTGGTTTGTTAAATCGAGCATGCGATGTTGATCCCGCTGCTTGATCACTGTCACTATTCGTTTGTGCGCTATCTAAATCAGATATTCTTGATGAGCTTGTACCGCTGGAAACACTTACCTGGTCTTGTTCATATAAATCAGATGTAGAGGAGTTGCTGTCAGTTGTAGACGCAGGCTTATGGCTAGTTGCAAGCATGCTTTGATTGTGCTGCTTCAGTTTTTCAGTAGTCAATGTAGGTTCTTGGGGATTGTCTGAGCTTGTTGTCGTTGTTAAAGCGGCTTTCTGTTCGGCAAGTAACTGTTTTTGGCGGGTAGCTTCTTCTTGCTCGGCAAGTAACTGTTTTTGTTGGGCGGCTTCTTTTTGTTCGGCAAGCAACTGTTGTTGTCGGGCAGCTTCTTTTTGTCGCGTAACATGCTGTATGATTTTACTTTGCAAGCTGTCAAGGCAGCCGCTTAACGCGTTAAAATCTTCATGCGTAAAGAAGGTTTGTTGGTTTTTAAACTCGCTTTGTATTGATTTAAGCTCCTGACGTAGAGTAGCCAAGTTGCTGTCACCCAGATCAGCACAAGTTTCCAGCTGACTATATGTTGATTTATATTTTTTGCTAAGTTGAATAATTCTGCTGGTACAGTCTTTTGCTTGTTGCGCAAATTGAGTGAGTCTGTTGGATTTAGCTGTTAGCATCTCTGCTGTGTCTTTTTCCTCGGGAGCAAGAGTGGCCTCGATTAATTGTTTGGCAAGTGCTTGTTTTGACGGCCTATGTCTAATAGCGCTAATACTGTCTTCTGTAAGCGTAAGTTGCGCTTTTGTTTTTAAGTGTAGTAACGCTGATTGTGCCTGCTGTAAATCTTCTAAATTATCATTTGTAGTAATCAGTAGGACGTCTAGTTTTTTTTGTTGGAGATCAGAATTTAATAGGCTATCAGGATAGTTGATAAGTATTGAATCTGATTCGCTGAGCAGTTGGTGGATCTGTTTAATTAAACTTTCTTTTAGTTGGGTAAGTTGCTGTGCTTTTGCTAAAGCCTCTGCTTTATTGCGATCAATGGCGGATAAGATGTTTCCTTTCAATAAACCTAGTTTATGATGTTGTTTCTTTAACTCAGACAGCGTTTTTTTAATCCCGGCTTCTTTGAAGGTTTGCGCTTGTGCAGATAAGTTGGCATCATCTGCTTGAAGGAGCAAGGCATCAATTTCTTTTACATATTTATTACACTCTTCTCTAACGTTCGCTAATTCACGTCTACATTTTCTATATGTCTCTTGCGCGGCAAGTTGTGCGGCGCGTAGGTTTGTTATGATGTTATTACCTAAGTCATCATCTGCTAATTTTGCTTCATTTGTAATATCACCAAAGGGAGATGTGCCTTGTGCGGTAAAATGTTGGCGAGCAGTTGAAATAGCAGCATCCTCTTTAAACTCGCTAACATCACCCACTAAAGTACGAATGGCTTGTAATGATTGGTTCAGTTCACTTTTTAATGTGTTTATTGTTGATATATTTTCTGTTCTTTGCTGCTGTCGTTGTCTTGCAATTTCCGCTTGTTGCTCTTTTTGTTCTCGCGCTTCACGTTCGCGTTGTTCTCTCGCCATTTTTTCTGCCAAAGCACGTTGCTGAGCTTCTTTTTCTAAAATAGCCTGTTGCTGCGCGAATGAATTTTGTGCTTCGGGTTGTTGTTGATTTGTTTGCGCAATAAGGTTGGAAAAATGTGCCTTGTCAGCGGCTGATATTGGACTTTTATTTAAAGCGGCTTTTAATTCGGTTATTAATTGATTAAATGGTGCTTTTCTTTGTGAGTCTAGTGTTGCAACGACAGCAGATAGTTTGGCCGCTGCCTGTTTTAATGTTGCCTTTAGGGCGCAGGTTTCTCGTATTTGTGTTGTTTCCGTGATAAGTTGATTTTTTAGTGCTGTAATATCATCAGGCACTACTTGCGGTAAAGATTTCTCTTCCAAGGTGGGTGTCGATAATGGTTGCAGGTGGTCACGGGTGCTTGCCGGTTTCTTTTTGGCCGTGGAAAAACTAAAAAAACTGCTTTTTTTATTCGCTGGTGTTAACTTGTCGGATAAAGCATTTGTCTGACGCATCAGTTCGTCGCTGCATTGGGCACCTTTGTTTAATTCGTCATTCAGTAGAGAAACAGCGCTGTTAAAATCGCCAATGGCGTGCTCTAGTTTTTGTTGGCGTTGTGTCAGTGCTTTTTCTTCTTGCGCTCTAGCGTCTTCTTCACGCTGACATTGTATATTGGTAATTTCTACGGAAATAACGCCGCTTAGATTCTTTATCATTTGTAGGATCTTTTGCAGTTCCTGTGAGCTCTTTTGGCTCAGCAAGTCTTCATTGATGTCGATGGGATCTACTGTGTTGCTTTTATTGGTACTTACCCGATTACGCAGTATAGCTATTTGCTCTGGTATGCCGCTGTTAATTTGCGCGTTGTTATTTTTGATTAGCTCAGACAGTGTTGAGATATCCGTATTGAGTACATTAATGGCTGAGGCGATATCTTTTCTAATCGGTATGCAGAGCTTTTCTTCTCGCGCTCTTTGCTTGTCTAGTGCTTGTTGTTTGCTGATTTTATTTTTTTCGATAATCGCGTCGATTTTTTGCTGTTGCTTTTGCACTTGTGTTGTAACACCGGCTAGAAGATGCATTTTTTCAGATTCAATAAATGCGGCAGTAGTGTATGCTTGCCCTTCTTGCATTAAGGCGTTAAGCCTACTCCAGGGACCCTCAATCAGATCATGGCACGCTTGCCTTATTGAAGTTCTGGGGGGAAACCATCCCGTTTTATCCAACTCCTTTTGTAATTCATCATTGCTTAAATGCTCTTGTAGTTGTGCTATTTGCTGTTTACATTCACTGAATTGCTGTTGTAAACGTTCTGCTCGTTTAACTTCATTTTCGTTGACAATTTTCTCAAACGAGGCCGCTGCTTTTTTCATAGCATATATTATGTCATGGTGTTTTTTCAGAACATCGCTTGATATCTTTTCGTAACCAACAATCTCAAATTCAAAACGAACCAGGCGCTTTAGTTTATCTATCTCTTGATAATATTTTGCAAGTGTTGCATTAAAATACTTGATGGCGTTAGGATTACCATATTGACTTTGCAAATGTGCTAATGATCGTAATCTGCCGATCGCGTGTTTTTCTTCTATCTCTTCAAGAGGGCTTAAAAAGTTATCTCTGATATAGTTTTTAAGTTTGTAGCATAAATTAATACGGGTATATTCATATTTCTTGGCAAGTTCTGTGGCTCTTTTTTGGAGCTCAGAAATTTGTTGCAGCGGGATTTTCAGAGCTGGAGCATAAGGCCCGTTTTGCAAAAAGCAATCCATGACGGCTTGATCTGAATACAGACCTTTTTTCTCTAAACCAAGCTCCCCTAATATGGACAATGCTTGTTGATGTAACTCTTCAAGCGCATCAGGCTTTATCTCGTCGGGGAATTTATGGTGCTTTGTCAGGCTGGGGATTAGAGTCTTAAGGACATGGTGGATCGTTTGCATTTTTTGAAGGTAGAGTTTAAATGCACCTGTAATTTTCTTGGGAGGATATGCTTCATTATACTTTAGAGTGTTATTGTCTTTTGCCAGCGCCCCATGTGTTAATAACATTTCCACTAATTCAGTGTTTCCTGTTAAGTCAGCTAAGTCGAGAATGCTGGTTGGTCTAGCTCTATGGGATCTTGTACTTGATGTGGTGACTGGTGCATTAACATCTGCGCCTAAGTCTATTAGTTGCTTAATATGAGCTAGACAAACATCCGGCTTTTCTTTTCTGAATCGGTCAGCACCGTGATAGTTTTGTAGGCAGTGTTCTAGTAGTGTTTTTTGCTGAAAAGATATTCTATTAACATATTGTTTAGCTATGGACGGATCTGTCAGGAATGTTGTTAGGACGATAAAAGTTTTCCAAGCGCCGTTTTGTGCAGCTATGGCTAAAAATGCCTTTGGGTGTTGTTTTACCGCACGTGCAAGGGGAGCTCTGAGGTCTTTTTGTATCTGGCAGTTATGTGCGGCATGTCTTTGTAGCTCTGTAGCCTATAAATTAATACTCTGACTGGACAGTGGCTCTTTTTGTTCGTCTGTAGCTGTTGTGGTTTCACTAATGGATGGGGCTGGTCGCATTGGTTCTGCTCATTTTTTTAAACTTTAGAAGATCTTTGACTATAAATATAATACTACGCAAACATTAAATAAATATTAAACAATGCTGGGGTGATGTCACTTAGCATATGAGTATTTGAGTAAAATTTGCCGATACAGAGGGCTAAGCTTCTAATGTAATTTTTAAGTACTAAGTTGTAATCCCAATCGGTAACACTCAAGTGCTTTGTCGCGTTCGCTTAAGGCCTCTAGTGTTCTGCCGAGCGCGTAATAGGCAGCTGCTGAGGGCGATAGGTCGATGCTGGTTTGTAGATATTCGCGCGCTTTGCCCCAGAAACTTTCGCGTACGCTTAGAATGCCTAAGCAGTAAAAAAGCTCAGGTTCTTTGGGGTATTTTTTCAGCCAGTGCTCCGCTGTTTTTAATTGCTTTGCGGGTGATTCGCTTTTAATACTGCCGTAAAGCTTCACTAGCTCGGTGTCCCAGGATTTCTTTAAGCGGCTTTCTATTGTATAGAGTGCAAGGCTATTTTGGTGGTTTTTTAGCAGCGACTTGACATAGCAGTGTATAAAATCAATATCCGTTTGAAAGGAGCGTGGCATATTTTCCCAAGTTTGTTCTAAGGTGTCTGCATTGGTTAGTTGACTTGCATTGCATAAAAGATTGAGAGAGATTTTTTTATCTAACGCTTGCAGTTTTCTTTCTGCAAGGACTTTGTGTTTTTTAAGTTTGGGCAGTAGTTTTTTTAACTTCTGCCAGTCGTTAACCTGTTGATAGACTTTCGCGAGTAATTTAAGAATAAAGCGGTGGTTGGGTTTGGATTTATGTAGGTGTTCTAGCGTCGCAAGCGCTTGTTCCCATTGTTGGCTATCGATCTGTAGTTGTGCTTGTGTTAAACCAATCGCAATGGCCGAGCCTTTTGTTGAGTTATGCGCTTTTCGTAAATAGTCGTCACGGCGCTCATAAGCTTGTTGCTCTTGTGCCGCTCTAGCTGCGGAAAGATAATTGATCAGTGGGATTTTATTGGCTTTGGCTGCTTTTCCCAGTGTTTGTTCGGCTTTTTCCCATTGACCTTCGGCTAATTCGCACAGGCCTTGGTTGGTAAACGAGCGTGCTTTACGATAAAGGCGCATTCTTTTCCAGCGTCGATAGCGCTCAGATAGGCCGGCGGCATTATTAATTAGACGGATAAGAAAATAAAATAGTAGGAAAGCGACGAAGATAATTAGCGCCGCAACCCAGGTGGTGGTTTCTACTGACCAATGCCCGTAGGTCAGCAAGACAAAGCCGTTGTGTTGTGTGGCTTCAATGCCGATCCAGATGGAAAATAAAAGTAATAATAAACCAAAAATTAAGGTGCGCATGCGTTATTTCCCCTCCTTAGTTTTTTCGGTGGGCTTATTGCTCGTGCTAGGATTTTCTGCTTTATCTGCTTTATCTGCTTTATCTGCTTTATCTGCTTTATCTGCTTTATCTGCTTTATCTGCTTTATCTGCTTTATCTGCTTTATCTGCTTTATCTGCTTTATCTGCTTTATCTGCTTTATCTGCTTTATCTGTCTTATCTGTCTTATCTGTGCTTTTGGGAGGGGCAGCGTCGTCACTGCTTTGTAGTACTTTTAGTGAAATAAGCGGCTGCGTATATTGTTGTGTAAGTTTAGTGTTTAAAAGTATTTTTAACTGATTTTGCAAAGGCGCAATATCGTTAGGGCTTTGGTCAAAGTAGGATAGCCATTTGCTACAGGTTTCTAGTGACTGCTTATACAATGTGGGCCTATTATAAAGTATTGCCCACTGAGCCTCAGCGAGTTTTAGCAAGATATTTTGTTTAAGAAGTAATTTTTCATTTGGCAATAACAGCGTATTGGTTGCCGGATTGATGCGGTGAATAATAAAGAGATCTTTTAACCCACTTAAATTGCCTTTTACTTTTTCCCACCAAGTGGCATTTTTAGGCGCAGGCTTTGGTGTTTTCTCTTTTTTGTTTTGTAAGGGACGTGGGACGATAGACAGCGAGCTGATTTTTTTGCTGAGTTGGTTTATTTGGGTGAGGAGGTCAGCTTTGTTCACCGTTGGCAGGGACTGCAGGTGGGTAATATCATTTCGTATGGCCGCATTCAGTGCTTCCATAAAAGGGGTTGTTTGCTTTGCGGTGCGTTGTTGCGCCAGTGACAACAGGTGGATGGCGCTTTGTGCGTCAGAGGAGAACTCAAGATGTAGCTGTGCCAGGTGGATTAAATAGGCTGCTTCGCCTTTGGCTTGTTCTGAGTGAATATTATTGTATTGCGCCAGTATGTGGCCAATATTTTTGCTATTTTTGCTTATGGTGCTTTGAACTTGTTCGTTATTTTCTTGCAGCTGTTGTACTTGGCTAATTAAAGCCCCCTGTTTTTTTTGTGCATTATCAGAGGAAATTTTAACGTTAACCCATAAGTAAGCTGAGCTAGCAAGCGCAACAACCGCAATGATCAGGCTGATAGCGGGTAGCGCTTTGCCTGACATCGGTGGGCGAGTTGGCTTATGAATCGGTGGGATAGGCTTTTTGGGAAAGGGTTTGTTGTTGCTCATTTATAAACCTCTGGATCAAATAAAGCATGTAAAAGATAGTAATATTACAATTTTAGCACTGTCATGATACATCGGCATAGTAGTTTAGTAAGGCTTCAATAATGGCGGCATCGCTGGCGTTGTCAGCAATGATGTTGGTCTGTAGATTCAGCGAGCATGCTAACGCTTTCATTTTAGTGCTAATGACAAGGAGAGGAATTTTTCGCAGCTGGTCATACTGTGTTGCTGGTAAATATTTGCTCCAGTTCAACAAGCTTTCCTTGCTGGTAAGAATGACAATGTCTGCTGGTTGTTGTAGCAGCGTTTGCAAAATATGGGTATCCACATCGGGTGGCTGTCGTCGGTAGCTTTCGACAAAAATAATATCAGCACCGCGTTGTTTTAAAGTCGTTGGTAAGAGGGGGCGTGGATTTTCACCACAACAAATATAAACGGTCTTGCCAGTAATCTGTTGTAGTTGTGGCAATGTGAGTAGGCCTTCAGAATTATATTGTGATGGTGTTTGGCTGCAAGGGATTTTTTTTTCTAAAAGAGCTCTTTCAGTTGCTGGGCCAATGGCCAAGCACGGCGCGCTGATCTTTTGCTGTTGCCAATACTCAGCGCTAAAGTTAACGGCATTAGCGCTTAAAAAAATAATAATATCGTTGTCTTGAGGTGGTGCCATGTCGCTGGCTAGCGTTTTTTTTTCAATACGCAGCATGGGTAAGAGGATACTCTTACCGCCATGCTGAGAGATTTTATTTTCCAGCGCTTCTGTCTGATGAATTGGCCTGGTAATAATGGCAGTTATGCCGTTTAGTGTTTGCATTATTCCGCGGTGAAATACTCTTTCATGGTAATTTTCCAAAAACCATAAGCAGGGTTTTCATAAGGATGTGCTAGAACTAAGGCTGAGAGCACATCTTCTAAAAATTCATCCGCGCACACGGTTTCGACTTTGTATTCTTTTACTTTTTCTAATTTATTGATATCACCAATGGCGGGGTGGCTGCCTGTTAAAGCACGAAACTGTCCTGTTCCTAATGTTTGCCAAGCGCAGCAGTCATAATTGCCCACGCTGCCAGCACCTTTAGCAAAAACCGCTGCTTTGGTGGCTTCCAGATGTGACTCTGGAACATAAAAATAAATTTTGTACATAATTGGATCCATCCGGTAAAAATTCATCCCTTATTACAGTCTAAGGGATTTTAGATGTTTTGCAAAACAAAATGGGTAATTGTTGATGATGTATCGTAAAATTACTGCTGACGCTGCATAAAAACAAATGTAGTCAAGAGTATTACTTAACACGAGCAGCCTATCTGGAGTTTGGTGCTTTACAAATTAAGCAATTCTTTGGCGCCATCAATAAGTAGCGTTTCAGCAACGTCACTACCTAATGTCGTTGCTTCTGCTAATTTTCCACTTTTACTAGCGTTAATAACACGCGAGCCATCAAGCGCTCCAACCATAGCGTTTAATGTTAGTGTGTTTTTTTCAATAGTAGCGTGTGCGCCTATGGGGGTGAAGCAATCACCGCCTAATATGCGATTAACAGCGCGCTCGGCTTCAATGCAAATAGCGGTTTCAGTATCATTCAAGGGTGCCAGTAAATTGCAGGCTTCTTCATTATCCTCACGGCATTCGATGCCGATAGCACCTTGCCCAATGGCAGGAATAAAAAGAGAGGGATCTAAATATTCAGTAATTTGTTGTTCGAGCTTTAATCGTGTTAATCCGGCAGCTGCCAACAAAATAGCATCGAATTCGCCGGCAGCTAATTTCGCTAGGCGGGTACCCACATTGCCGCGTAGTAGTTTAATTTGTAGGTCAGGGCGTAATGCAAGTAATTGGCATTGCCGACGTGGGCTCGCTGTACCGATAATAGCGTTGTTAGGTAATGCATTTAATGATTCGTGTTTTATCGCAAGAAAAGCATCGCGTGGGTCAGCGCGTTTGCAGACGCAGGCAAGTTGCAAACCTTTGGGTTGTGTTACTGATAAATCTTTTATGGAGTGCACGGCAATATCAGCTTGGCCGGAGATAAGTAGTTGCTGTAGCTCTTTAGCAAATAAATTTTTGCCGCCAATTTTATTAAGCGCAACATCTTTTTTTCTGTCACCTTCTGTGGTTTTGCCAAGGATTTCGACGGTGATGTCTGGGTGATGTTGTTGTAATTGTGCTTTTACATATTCTGTTTGCCATAAAGCTAAAGGGCTTTGTCGCGTTGCGATGATTAGTTTTTGTTTGTTTTTCAAATTGCCGCCCCTTGCTAATTCTCCCTGGTTGCGTCGGGGGAGAGTAAGACCTTGTGGTATGTTTTATAATTTTAGCTGTTCTAGTTCAGCATCTTTTTCTTGCCAAACTTCATTGAGCCACGATTGAATGTCTTTGCGATAGGCGCGGTCATTGTAGTAATCACCAATAAGATTGTCAGTGACGGGGCGTAATTGGTAGCGAAAAGATATCTTTTCAAAGTCACCACATAAAAATTGCCAAAAGCTTAAGTTTGGTTTGGAGTAAGCAATCGTAGCGTCGAGAATGCCGCTGAGATGGCCGTCCATTTCTTTTAACACAACGGCGAGGGCGCCCACTTTTGGTTTAAGTAAATGTTGGTAAGGGGAGCGTTGCTTTTCCTTTTTTGCCGGACTAAAGCGTGTGCCTTCAACAAAGTTCATAATGGTGGTGGGGAATAATTTAAATTTTTCACAGGCTTGTTTTGATGTTTCTATATCTTTGCCTTTAAGCGCTGGGTTTTTACGAATTTGCTCGCGGGTGTGGCGCTCCATAAAAGGATAGTCCAAGAACCAACACGCAAAACCAGCTAGCGGCAAGGACCAGAGCAATTCTTTTTTCATAAAAAATTTAATCAGCGGTGTTTTGCGATTAAAAACATAACCTAGCACTAAAATATCCACCCAGGTTTGGTGGTTAGCCAGTAAGACATACGTGTTTTTGGTGCTGAGTTTGTGGTTGCCCTCAATATTTGACTGAATGTCCCATTTGCTATGCGAAAAAAGATGGAGGATCGCTTTGTTAAGGGTCATCCAGGTGGCGGGGATTTGGTGTAGAAACCAAGTCATAAAGTGGCGCCATCCTTTGATAGGGATAATCCAGCGAAACGGCGCAAAAATAATAACGGCTAAAGCGCATAGTATCATGGTGATAAACAGCATAATGCCGCTAATAACGCCGCGTAGGGGGTTAAGAATAAATTTTTGCATGTTGCTCTCCGTTGCTAGAAACCCAATTCTTGTGGGCTGCCGCCTTTTAGCTGGTCGGCTACTTGGTAAACGTTTTTATTACTTTGTTGGGTCATGGGTTTGAAATAGCAGTCACTTTGTTTTTCTGAAATGCAATTTTGATAACCATGTTTTTTCTTTTGCCATTTGCCGCCGCTAGGGGTAAAAGCCAGCTTATTGTATTGCAAGTGAATCATGAAAGTAAGTCGGTTATCACCCTGATAGAGACAATAAACACTGCCAACGTTAGCGCCTTGCCATTGAGCGCCTAAAAAGCGTGATACTTTGTCGGCAAAAGACTGTTGATGGCTTAGCCAACCGCCATGGGCTTCCCAGTTCATGTTTTTGCGATCTTTATATAATTTTTGAACAGACGGGCAGGTGATGGTGCCGGCGGGTAATTGTGTGCTAGTGGCGGCTAAAGAGCTACTACAAAGTATGAAAAGTGTCAGAGATATAAGTAATCGCATGGGTGAGATCTCTCGTCGTTTTGGCTATTGGGTTAGTAACATTAAACGTTAAAGTTGGATTATAAGCCTACTTTTGCATATTTTATACCCCTTTTGTGGTTTTATAAGACGAAATCTAGGCAGGAGTGTCAGGGCGCATTAAAACTGTGAAGCTCATGATTGCGTGTTGCTAATAGTCGTAGTAGGGTGAGTCGCCTAGCGCATCATAGAGGAACGACGATGGCAAAATTACACTTTTATTACTCCGCCATGAATGCCGGCAAGAGCACAACCTTGCTGCAGTCTAGCCACAATTATAATGAGCGGGGAATGGACACTTTATTATTTGCTCCCGCCATTGATAATCGCTTTGGCGTTGGTAAGATTACCACGCGAATTGGTCTGCAGGCAGATGCTGTTATTATCGCTAAAGATACCGACATTTTCACCTATGTTAGCGACAGTGCGGCTGGCAATAGCAATCTGCGCTGCGTGTTAGTTGATGAGGCGCAATTCTTAACGAAAGTGCAAGTGGCGCAGCTGGCGCGGATTACCGATGACCTTGATATTCCTGTGCTCGCTTATGGTATACGCACCGACTTTCGTGCTGAGCCTTTTGAGGGCAGTCAATATTTGCTCGCTTGGGCTGATGTTTTGACTGAAATTAAAACAATATGTCATTGTGGGCGTAAGGCTAGCATGAATATGCGTATTGATGCTGACGGTAAAAAGATTCAAACCGGAGAGCAAGTGCAAATTGGTGGTAATGAGAGTTATGTTGCGACCTGTCGTCATCATTTTCGCTTGGGACAGGCACATTCGACATCGCAAGTTAGCATATCAAAAGATGAACAGATTTATTGTGAAGAGAAGGTGTAATTTACAGCATTTCTTCTATATAATGGCGCGCAAGTAGTGATAATGGCGATGTTGCTGGGTGTCTTTGTATTTATATGAAAAGTTATAGTATCGATATGCCAAGATCTTCTTCTCTTAAGACCGCGTGGCAACCCTGGTTGGTGTGCTTTTCTGCGGCGCTGTTTTTCTTTTTTGAATTTATCCAACTGAATATGTTTAATGCCATTGGTCCTGGGCTGATGAAAGACTTTGGTATTAAGGCGACGGTGCTGGCTGAGATTTCTGACAAATATTTCTTAGCAAACATTATTTTTCTCTTTCCAGCCGGCATGATCCTCGATCGCGTGTCTACTCGACGCACTATCTTGATTGCGCTTTTTGTCAGTATCCTTTGTACGTTTGGCTTTGCTATTGCTACGGCTGTTTGGCAGTTGATGGCTTTTCGTTTTATTACTGGGGTGGCAGGTTCATTTTGTTTTCTGAGTTGCGTGCGCTTGGCTTCGCGCTGGTTTGAGCCACGGCAAATGGCGCTCGTGATTGGCTTAGTGGTTACTTTTGCCATGATGGGTGGCATGGTAGCGCAAACACCGTTAACCGTATTAACAGAGCACTTTGGTTGGCAGACGGCGGTTGTTATTGATGCTAGTGCCGGACTGGTAATGTTATTGCTGGTATTTTTGTTTGTGAAGGACCGCCCTGATTCTGGGGCTGTGCAAGATGACCACGGAGCACATTCGTTAACAGGGCGCGCCTTTTGGTTGGCGTTAAAGCGTACGCTGTTGCGACGGCAAAATTGGTTAGGTGGGCTTTATACTTCGTTGATGAATTTGCCGATCTTTTTGTTGGGTGCTATCTGGGGTATTTTCTATTTAACGCAAATTCATGGGCTTAGCCGTGCTGAAGCATCGGTGGTTACCTTGATGCTTTTTGTTGGTACGATTATTGGTTCGCCTGTGGTCGGTTGGATTTCCGACTTTATGCGTTCGCGTAAAGTGCCGATGATTGTTGGTGCAATTTTTTCATTACTTCTTATTTTAGCATTAATCTATGTGCCGGATTTGTCGTTGTTTAGCTTAATTATTATTTTCTTTGGCGTCGGCTTTTTTACCAGCACGCAGATTATAAGTTATCCATTAATTGCTGAGAGTAATCCGTTGTCGTTAACCGCGACAGCTGAAGGAATGGCGTCAGTATTAATTATGGCAGGGGGCTATACGCAAGTCTTCTTTGCCTATTTGATGCAGCGTCAATGGCATTCCATTTATGTCCATGGTATTCCAGTTTATACCTTGAGCGAATATCGCTTGGCGTTAAGCATTATGCCGATCGCCTTTATCATTGCTTTGGTGTTCGCTTTTATAGTTAAAGATACTCGTTGTAAGGCCTTTAAAGAAGATCATGAATAATCCTGCTAACCATGCTGCATCCACTCACGTGAGTGGTGGTGCTAATTCTTTACGTGCTTGGGTTGTGTGCTTAAGTGCGTCGCTATTTTTCTTTTATGAATTTATTCAAATGAATATGTTTAATGCCATTAGTGAGTCATTAATGCATTCCTTTCATATTGACGCAACGGGTTTAAGCCGTATGTCAGCCTTTTATTTTATTGCTAATGTGTTGTTTTTATTTCCGGCGGGTGTGTTGCTAGATCGATTCTCAACCCGCAAGATTATTCTTGTGTCATTAACTACTTGTATTATTGGTACCTTTTTGTTTTCAACAGCGCAGGGTGAGATATCCGGAACAATTTATCGCTTTATAGCGGGTATTGGTGCGGCATTTTGTTTTTTAAGCGTTATTCGTTTAGCCAGTCGCTGGTTTCAGGCTACACACTTGGCCCTGGTAACGGGTATCGTTGTTACCATTGCGATGGCAGGAGGAATGGTCGCGCAAACGCCATTGCGTTGGTTGGTTAGTGTTATGTCATGGCGTCATGCTTTGTGGATTGATGCAGCGTTGGGTGTGGTTATTTTTGTCGTTATTTATTTAACGGTGCGTGATTATCCGCCGGAATTTCAGCAGCAGCATGACAAGGAACTGCAAGAACTGCATCAAATGGGTTACTGGCGAAGTATGGGTTTGGCCTTTTTGCGTTTGCAAAATTGGTTGGGCGGCATTTATACCTGTTTGATGAATTTGTTATTGATTATTTTAGGTGGATTGTGGGGTGTCGCTTATTTGCATCATGCGCATGGTGTTTCTAAACTGCAAGCGACCAATATTAGCATGATGTTATTTTTAGGGACCATTATTGGTGCCCCGATTGTTGGTTGGTGGTCTGATAGAATAGGCCTGCGCCGTTTACCCATGATGATAGGGGCAATTGTTTCATTCGTTTTGGTGCTGGTGTTGATTTATATGCCGCATTTATCCTTTTCCGCCTTAATCGCTTTATTTTTAGTGTTAGGGTTTACCACCAGTACGCAAATTATTGGCTATCCTATTGTGGCAGAAAGTAGTTTGGCGGCCATTACGGCGATGTCGGTGAGTGTTGTTAATATCACCACGCAAGGTGGTATTGCTGCTTTTGAACCGCTGTTTGGTCACTTGATGGATATACATGCCAGACTTGTTCAGCACCATCAAAGTTACGTATACTTGGCAGCGGATTTTAAATGGGCGATGTGGTTGTTTCCCATTGGTTTTGCGTTAGCATTTTTTGCTGCATTGGCGCTGAATGAGACCTATTGTAAACCGCGAGAAGATTCGCCTAACTGATATTTTCTAAAAAGGGGCGTTACCAGGGCTTTGGGTAAAAGGGAAAAATAATGAAAAGAATACTAGTGACTATCTTTTTATTGCTAGGGAATTTTATGCTAGCGGGATGTTCTTCATCCTCTTCGCCACCAGCACATCCGGGTAATGTGTGCTTGGTCTTTCATCAGTATCCTAAATGGTATTGGGCGGTGCGTGATGTTGCTAAAAAGTGGCATGTGCCGATTAGTTTGCAAATGGCTTTTATTTTTCAAGAATCACATTTTCGTTATGACGCTGCGCCTGTTGGTGGTTTGTTGTCAGAATATATTCCTTGGTTTCGCCCTACCTCGGCTGAAGGTTATGCGCAGGCGATAGATGACACCTGGCATCGTTATGTTCGTTCCGAAAAGAAAATTAGTGCTGATCGCGATAATTTTGCAGATGCGGTTGATTTTATCGGTTGGTATGTCAATCAGGTTAATTATCGCCTTGGTATTAAAAAAAATGATTCTTATCGTAATTATTTAGCTTATCATGAAGGTATTCAAGGTTATCATCATCATAGTTATCGTCGTAAAGGGTGGTTAAGACGCGTTGCCAAAAAGGTGCAAGCGCGGGCGTATCGTTATCACTTACAATTGAGTAGGTGCGTGCAGTCTTTGCCGAAAAAACCTTGGTGGTATTTGTAATCGTTGGCTATTGTCGGCTAGCTGATGTCAATCTTAATGCTGTCAATTAAAGGTTTGGGCAGCATTTTAACCTCTAGCTGCTCGCATACAGCTTGTACTGCCGTATTGTGGTAGTGATTAGTGACGAGTAATGCATCATCGGCGCATTGGTATTCTTCAATAATTTCTAAGCCATTATTCGCTTCGCCTTGAATATTGTAATCCATCAGTATAAAGCGGTTTTGTGGGTAGCTTGATATGGCTTTTTCAAATTCATCTAAGGTATAGCAGCTTGTCAAACGTAGTTTTGGATAGTTCTCCTGTAACGGTTTAAACAGAGATTGCCACTGTTGATGATAAAAAGCCTCGTCATCTAAGAGGATGATACTAGTATCGGCGCGTAAGTTGATATGATCAGTCCACCACGCTGGCAAAGATGACAGTGGTTTAAAATGCAAGCGGATAACTAGATTGCGGTTTTCATCTGTTTCTAGTCGTAAATTAACATCTGTTTGTTTGAAAAGCCGAGCAATGGCCTGTACGTTAGCTTTGCTCTCTTGAAATTTAGCCACCCAGAAATCTGACGCGGTGTTTAATATTACAGTCAATTCATTTGTCGCGAGCTTGCATTGCCAAAATTTTTCAGTAATTCCCATTTGTGTTTTAGCGGTAAATAGAAAAAGTTGTTGCAATGCTTTTTTGAATGTTATTGCATTTAAACTAGCAAGAATAAACTCCACTGAAGGCTTGATAATAAGCTCTGCATGCTGACCAATTTGATCTTCACTTGGAAAAGCTTCACGCATGATAATGCTGATATATTCGCTTGTTTTACTTAAAGGAGATAGAGGATTGCTGGATAAGGAGGAGCGTTCTTGTAGCATTAAAATTTGATGCGCAATCGCTTTAATATCTTCAAAAGAGCGATGATAAATTTTGCGCTCTTCATTGGTAAGCTTGTCCTGGAAGGACTCCATTAATGTCGATAATACTGTAACGGGTGTGCGAATATCATGTGCGGCTTGGGTGGCCACTTGCATAATATGGTCTTGTGTGGCTTTTTTATCAGAAATGGCGTTGAATTTTTTTGTTAGAAAGTGTGAGATGCGACGAAATTCACCAAAGACAATGCGTTGCTGTTTTATCTTTTCGCCAGCTTTTAAATGTTTAGCATGGTCAACTTGTTGATATATGCTAGCAAAATCGCGGTTAAAGTAACGGACAAAGTAGGTGCTAAGAAATGACATGGTGCCAACAAAAGGAATAATAAGCGTAATATTAGCATTAAAAGCCACTTTGAGAAAATTAAACCATTCCTTGGTCGCTAAGGTATGTAATGCAAGGGCAAGAAAAAAAATCAGAGCAACGCTATTGCACCAGTATAAAATTTGTGGTCGACTGTTATCAAGGAAGTAAAACATACTTTTTGAATTTTTTACTGGGCTGCGACTTAATAAAATAATGCCAAGTAACATTAGAAATTCTGCCAGCAGGCTCAATAAATAGGCAGGGTAAACGATAGAAAAATAGGGGCCGCCAAAAAGGGATCCAGATGTAATAACATCAGAGATCAGCACATAGCCCATAATGGATAGTAAATTTCCAGATGCAAAGATTATCATCGCAGAATTTTTTATCATCGGTAAGCAGAATATTAATAAAGAAAATTCTAATAGCAGTACGCAGGGACGAATAATCATCCAAGTAGTATAGCCTGTTTGTTGTGTGCGGCCGAGATAGGACAACAAGATAAGTGCAACGACCACGAGAATAGATAGTACGGATGGTACAAAAGGCCAATAATACGAAAGACGTTGACGTAAATAGGTGAGCAGTTGCGTGGCAATGCATCCCCAGGCAATCAGTCTGCTAATAATGGTGATGGTATAGATCAACAAAGTAAAGTCGCTATTTTTATTGAATAGATTTAACAATGATGTCGTTAAGAGAAAATTAAAATTAAAAGAGTAATAAAGTACAGTGATCGTCGAGCTGAAAAGGTTGGTAGCGCCATAAAGTAAGAAAAACAGCTTCCAGGCCTTCTTACTGCGAAAAGAAAAGCGTACGCAGTAAACACCCGTAATAATATTGATGGTCAGTATTAAAAATTGGCTAAGTATACTTTGGATGTGGCGAACATGAAAATATTCTTCGCCAATGTAGATGGATAAGTAATAGAGAAAGACGATGGTAATGGCAATCAGGCCAAAGGCTCGGGCCAACGTTTTGTCGCGAGCAGCTATCATTCCTCATCCTTACTAGTAATGGTGATAAGTTTAAATAAAGGTTTAGGTACCAAGCCAATACCTTGAGAGGCTGCCCATGAGTGTGTATTAAGGCTCTTGTACTGATCGGCGACAATAACAATTCGATATTGCGTATTAATATTGCTAAGCATGCTTACCCAGCTTTTTGCCTCATGCGTGCTTGGTGCAAAGATAATAACAGTGGCAGCTTTGTGATTGTTGCTTGTCTGTATCAGTGCTTGCTTGCTATCAACGTTAATCGTTTCTATGTCGTCCCATTGCGGGAAATCAGCTGCATTGCCTTTAACAAAAATGACGGGCAGATGCTGATACAAGTTTAGCGTTTTTCGATACCAGCAGGGCGGGCTGCTGATTAGCGGTATCAATATAGTGAAGCTTGTTCCTTTGCCCTTTTTTGAGTGAATTTCACACTTGGCTTGCCACTGTTTTAACTTACCCATCACATAGCGTAAACCAATGCCGAATCCTTTCTGCTTTGTTGTAACGCTTTTTTTGCCGAGTATTGCACGCACCTGTTGTTTTGTCATTCCCTCGCCATTATCCGTAATGCTAATCTCTAGCAGTTTCTTATTTTTGTCGAGCTGCAATTCACAGCGAACATCGCGCTCGGGAGAATTTTCTGTTGCTTCAACAGCATTATTGATAAGGTTAGAGATAACGCGTTGGCAGTGATGTGGCTCAATTTCAGCTAATGAAAATAATACGGGTTCGTCTATAAGGTAATGAAAGTTAACCTTGCTGTTTTGATATTGAAGATCTTTTTCTACCATTAATTCTGATAGCAATAGGCCAACATAGATAACTCTTTGTTTGCTTTTTGTAGAATCTGTTTTGCGCGAAGCTGTAGGTTGTTGGAATGAACTTAAATCAGCAGCAATATTGCTGATGCGAGCCAGTGCATTTTGAAAGATCTGGTGTTTATCAGCGGGCATAATTGATTTTAGCTTTTCTGAAAGCTCATCTAGTTGCGTCATGGGCTTTTTAATGCCGCTGGAAATATTACTCGCAAGGTCAAATAATTTGTTTTCTTCTTTACTTCTGTTGATGACAGTTAAATCGGCTTCTTGTGTAACTCTTGCTAGCTGTCTGAGTTCGCGAAAATATAGTTTATGTTGGCATTGGTTTTTTTTCTTGGAGGAAATAATGGATTCCATCCTTTCTGTATCGCGAGTAATTAAATTGACAAATAGGCCCTCAACAAACATCAGCATAATCATATAGAGCATGTAGACTTTAACGTCCATATTGTAGATAAATTGTCGCCCAGCGAAACCTGTGAATAAAAAGGTATTTCTTATGCCAATAAAGATTAGCATTAAGGAGGCAATGCTAGCACTCCAATAACCTAGCTGCACCCTTGCCGCATTGATGGGGTAAAACCAATATTTAGAGGTGTTGTCTTTGTTATGGCGAAGCAAGCTTATTAAACTATCAATTACAAAGCCATTGCCAGCGACCCAAAAAAAGGGTGAAATTTTGGTGTTAGAAAAATTGGGTAGACTAAGCTGCATACGTGATGCAAAAAGATAAGCAATAAGAATCAACATAAAACCAACAAGCAATTTTACGATGGCAAAACGTTTTGCCGTTGGTAAACAAATAATAAGAATAAAAAAAATGGCAAAGTCGTGGATGGCAGCAATAATGCCTAGTAATGGTATGGCGTAGTGATGGTGATAGGCAAGATAGTAATAGGACAGA
Source organism: Gammaproteobacteria bacterium (assembly GCA_030425685.1). Taxonomy (GTDB): domain Bacteria; phylum Pseudomonadota; class Gammaproteobacteria; order Coxiellales; family Coxiellaceae; genus JAUIAD01. The sequence continues at coordinate 93,543 of JAUIAD010000005.1, forward strand.
TACGATAATACCAATACCGCTGTAATTACGACTAGCAGCACCGTCCATATGTAGCGCCATTTGGCTTTTAGCTGAATCATCATTAGTAAGGCAAATAGAAGCCAAGTGACTGGGCGCCATCCATAAAGAGTCGCCTGCCAATGGTCAAAGCTTTGTGCATGATATTGTAAAATGGGTGTGCCACTAATAATATGGCCAAAGACATGAATGGCTAAAACTAGTCTGATCGCTTGCTCAATGGCGATGAGCAGAAAGAAGTAACGAAATGGGCTTTGTAGTTGGTAGGTGACCATAACGCCAAGGACAAAAATAATTAGGCTAAAAATAGCAGAGCTTGCGAGAGTAAATAAAGTAAATGTATGCTCAGCGTGGCTAATTTTTTCAACAAAAATGGCACATCCTAACCACAAAAGGGCTAGAACGACATAAAAAGCGCTGCTTTTATAGAGTCGACGATTAATAGTGTGAACGGGTGCTTGTCCATAATTGGCATCCATGAGATCATCATAACGAGTTTATTTTTTCGTAACAACCTATTTGCGCAGAGGCTATCCAGAGAAGTATGTATCATTCATCTCAATGATGGTGCTGTTACTTCCTTAGGAATGCAGATGCACGATATTGCACGTTTGCGCAGGCGTTAAGAAAGGCAGGAAAAAATGGCACAACATATCTTAGTTATTGAAGATGATCTTGATTTGGTCGCTTTAGTGCGAGAAACCTTAGAGAATGCCGGTTACTCGACAGCACATGCTATTTCGATGGAGGAGTGTGAGCAAGCGATAGAGAGTCAGTCGCCTGATTTAATTTTATTGGATATCAATTTAAATTTACCCGGTACCACAGGCCTTGATCTTTGCCAGCATTTTCGTAAAACTTTGTCGGTACCCATTCTTATCCTGTCAGGTTCAGAGGATGACTTTGACAAAGTGGCTGCCTTGCAAGTAGGCGCAGATAACTATTTAACAAAGCCCATTAACCCTAAAGTGCTCGTTTCTTTTGTAAAAGCGGCTTTAAAGCGCGCTGACACGCCAGTTGCAACTGAGGGTGTTATTCATTCACAAGTGACGCTACTTTGTTTTGGTGATTTCGTTTTAAATATCGAAAGTCAAAAATTAACAAAAGGCGATAAGGATGTGCATCTCAAGCCAGCTGAGTTTAAGCTGTTAAGCACATTGGCGCAAAATCCAAATCGTGTTTTGTCGCGGGAGCGATTATTGGATTTAACCAGTAGCTCAGAAATCTTTGAGCGTACTATTGATACGTTGGTCAGTGCTTTGCGCAAAAAAATTGAAGAAAACCCCAAAAAACCGAGCCTGATTAAATCGATTTATGGTTCGGGTTATATGTTTGAGGCTGAGGTGGTGAAAAAAAGCGGCGCTGTGTAAGGTGCTTGGAATCGTTAGTCCAAAAGGTCGTCATTCCATAATCGTTCTAAAAATATTTCCCAGGGCAAGCTTTCAATTTTTCCTAGCATTTTAGGTTCTTTTTCAAAAGAAATAATAATGGGTTTTTTAACAGTATACTCAGAGCATAGCGTTTGTAGGGGTTTGGTGTCAGACTCGTGGACGCGTTTTGATGATTTTACTTCAATAGCAATATTCATATCACCTAATATAAAGTCTACTTCCTGCCCGGTAGAGGTACGCCAATAGTAGATGGGAAGCTCAGGATTTTTGTAGGCTCTATAGGCCATTAGCTCTAATAAAATAAATTGCTCGAAAGATTTGCCAAATTCGGGGGTGCCTAGCTTTGGTCGCCTTTGGATGAGGTAGTTTGAAAGGCCGACATCAAATAGGTAAAATTTTTCAGTTTCAATAAGGCGTCTGTTGTTAGATTTTTTCCAGGGTTGCAAGCGAAAGCCAAGTAATGTGTCTTCTAAAATTTGAAAATAATTTCTTACGACTTTGGCGCTTACGCCTGTCTCTCTTGATACATTGGTATAGTTGAGTAGCTCGCCACAGGTGAGTGCGGCAACGCGTAAAAACTCAGAAAATGCCGGTATGTTCTGCACTACCGCTTCAGCAATAATTTCTTCTTTTAAATAATCGGCAACATAGGCGCGAAGATCTTGAGTGGGGTCTTCTGATAGTACGTGGGGTGGCAGCATCCCGGTTATCATTACTTTTTCAATATCTATATTTTTAACTTCGGGATAGCATAGCGGTGCCATGGTGTAGCGCCATGCGCGGCCTCCTAGTAGGTTGGCATGGTTGCGCTTTAATTTTCTTGGGCTTGATCCTGTTAAAATAAAAGATATGTTCTTGTTTTCTATCATCCAATGTACTTCGTTTAAGATGCTCGGTACCATTTGCACCTCGTCGATAATAATGCGCTTATTGGTGTTGCTATAGCGTTCTCTTAGTAGAGAGGGTTGTGAGATATAATCTGCAAAGATATCGGTCTTAAGGAAGTCGATTAAAACCTCCTCAGGGTAGTGTGCTCGAAGCCAGTGGCTTTTGCCGACCTTTCTTGGTCCCCACAGAAAGGCAGACTTTGTTGTTGGGAGCTTTATGTTGAGAATTCTGGGTAATATGTCCATATATCGTATTATAAGTGAATAATATTTCTTGTCAAGTCATATTATCCGGATAATTTGCCCTTATTGGTAATATTATGTGGATCTGGTATGGGGTATAAGTGCTTCTATTATCTGTTGAGTCACGCATAAAGTGGAAAAAAAGCGGCGCTGTGTAAAGCGCCGCATAAATACTGTAGTTTAAAACTTTATGGTAATTTGTTGAATGTTGCTGCGTCTTCACCGAGGAAATCACTACGCATGTCGTTGTTGTTCATTAGTGCTTTTAGGATTGGCATAAGTCCATTTAGTAGGTTCAAAACGGCGCCAGCAGCTATTGGAGCAGTAGGGTTTACTTGTGATAATTGGTTAGTCAGACCTTTTAAACCTTCCCAAGAAGGGCGCATATCTTCTCTTACTCTATTGTACTTGCTGTTGGGTGTATTGTATTGTCCTTTGGTAATTTCATCGTATGTGCTGTTATACAAGCTTTGTTGAGAACTTATTTCGCTATAGCCAGTTGCAGTGACAGAAAAATTTAATACTTTTTTATGCTGCCCTACATCTAGACGATTTGGAAAAGGTTTTTTGGCTGTAAAAACCCTTCCTTTAACGTATGAATAACTCATGAATTCTGAAAAACCGAAGATTCCCATGTCTGCTGAATAGGTTTTTAGCGATAGAACCCTTTGGGCGAGATTATAACTATAATTTGTTGTATCACACTTTGAGAGAAATGCAGCGACAGGTGGGAGTGATTGCAGCATTTGAAAAAGGTTTTTTTCATCACCTTCGGTGCCAAATGAACCCAGTAATTTTGAAATGCATAGTGCGCAATCACTTAGTGCATAAGCAATTTTTTGGAAGTTTTTTTCTGTAGCTGGGAGCATATCAATTCGAGTTGAGCCAAAGTAGGCACTTAGTAACTCTTGAGTGAATGAGGCTGCTATAGCAAATTTTAATCCGGGTGCATTTGATAAGAAGCCTGTAGGGAATGTATCTTCTGGTATGCTCAATCGTTTAACTAGGTCCGTAACATAGTTGTCAATATCGCCAGCAAATATCGATTGTTTCTTCATTTCAGGATAATAAGCAATAAATTTTGCTTTGCAAGCATGCACGCGATCAGCAATAGTTCCATGCTCGGTAAAGTTAAGTAATCTTAATTGGGCTTCAAAATCAGCTGCTTTGCTGTGAGAAAGTTCCTTGAGTACATCGTAAAGACTGGAGCCACCAAAGAAGCCTGTTAAAGCATACCTTTTGCTTTTAGGGATTTCATCAATCGCACTTCCAGTAATTAGTCGGCCGTAGTCATCCAGTAGGTTACCACTGACTAAGTCTTTTACACCATCTTTCTCCATTAAGTTAACGACTTGTAGTGAAGCTAGGGCGTGAAATTCATACCAAGCAGGTATTTTTCTATAGAACTGTAATAAATGAAGTGAGCTCGAAGCGCTTAACTTGCGTATATCTGCTAGTGCATTGCTGGTTCCCACGGTAGCGGTTGAGCCTTGACTAAGTAGTTCATTAATTCCAGGAACCTTGGCTAATTGCATTAATTCAGCTTCTGCTTGTTCACGCTTCATTCTGTGGCATGATTGGAATAGCGTTGGAGAGCCGGTTGCTAAATTATAGCCTTTTGCACCATCAACGGTAAGTGCTGAAGAGACACCGTTGTGATGTTCTCCAGTAAGGTTAAATGCTCCATTACCATAATTACTGCGCGCAACCTCCCAGGCGCCGCCAAATGGATTGTTAAGCACTTTTGCTGCTAGGCCAAAAAAGCCGCCAACGACGGGAATTGCCTTTAATCCAGCTACAGCTATTTTATATGCATATTGGGCCGCGCGGCTTCGTTGTGCGACGTGTTGTGCTTCGTGTCTTGCTACAATGGATATTTTTTTGGTTGCATCGCTGAGTCCTTTTTCCATTTCATCAGATGCATGAAATACAATTGAATGGTCTATTGATTTTTGATCAACAGTTTTTGCGTATGTGCCGTCTTGTAGTCTGTACCAGTTACCCATTTTCTTGCCCTCCTCAATTAAACCTGCTATCTCCACTGTCTATAGGTTTAGTATGACAGTTGACTGTCATCACAGTTTCAATGAAATGTTAGCAGAATGTTGGGGTTTTAGGGTGCGCCTATTGCTTTAACATATTGATTTTTAATGGGTATGATGTTTTAAGTGGCCTTGATGTAAATGGCACGTTGTTTTGAGCGTTCGTTCAATGGCTGTTTTGAGATTTGCTAAAGGCGAAATCTCTATTTGACCCCCAGTTTGTTTGGTTAAGGGAGGCATGTATGGGTATCTTTAACCCGATAAAATTTTTGTTTAGATGCAAGCAGTGGATGCTCACCCTTTGAGGTCACACAACATATTGGTGATTATGGCCGCTGCGAAAAAATATCATAGCTTTCTTTGGTATGCAGAAATTCAGCTTTTAATTTCTTACTCTCTTATATCTCTTCTTGCCCATAGCCTCTCTAGCTTCTGTTCCTCTTATTTGTCCTTTTATACACTGATATATCAACAACTGTAATAGTTACGCCATTTATAAGCAGGTAACCCAGGGGAGAGATTATTTATCAATAAGCTATTGGTTGTTGAGTATTCCAGCCATGTAAGTGTTGTCACAAGCTAAAGTAAAACAGAGACCTACAAGTGAGCTCATTGTGCTCAATGCCCCACTGCTGGTACAGCAATAGATTGTTATGATAGAGTTATACTATTCACTTTCCCCACATTTCAACGTTCTTAAAAGGGGTTATGGCATTGGACGAAGAAAAAACAGACGATGAGTATTCACTGCGCCAAGATATCCACTTGTTGGGAGAATTGTTAGGTATTACCTTACAAGAGCAGGTTGGCAAAGATTTTTATGAAAAGGTTGAGCATATCCGCCAGCTGGCTAAATCGGCGCGTTCGGGTTCTGAGGAAGCTGCTGAGGATGAAGAAAAATTAAAAACGTTTATTCATGAGCAGAGTAATGATGATCTTTTGCTGCTCGCTCGTGCTTTTGGCCATTTTCTTAATTACGCTAATATTGCGGAAGCGTATCAAGACGTGAGAAAGTTAGAAAAAGATGCTTGTGGTAATGTTATTGATGATTTATTTCAGCGTCTGTTGGCTAAAAATGTTGTTGATGCTGATCAGCTTTTACAGGCCGTCACCGATTTAGATATTGAATTGGTTTTTACGGCGCATCCCACGGAAGTTAAACGCAGAACTTTAATTCAAAAGCTGGCCGATGTTGGTAAGTTATTAAAGAAAAGAGATCGCGTACGCCCCGGAACATATCTTGCCGAGAAAATTAGAACTAACTTACATGCCTTAATTACATCTATCTGGCAAACCGATGAGATCCGTCGTGTTCGCCCTTCGCCGTTAGAAGAAGCAAAGTGGGGTATGGCGGTTATTGAAGATACTTTATGGGATGCGATTCCTTTTTATTATCGCAATTTAGATCGAGCATTGCATGCGTATATTGGTAAGCGACTGCCATTGGACGCGGTGCCGATACACTTTGGTTCTTGGATGGGGGGTGATCGTGATGGTAATCCTAATGTAACCGCCAAAGTAACGGAAGAGGTTTGTTTGCTTTCACGTTGGATGGCGGTTGATTTATATTGGCGTGAAGTAAATAAGCTGATTGAATCATTATCGATGAAGGATTGTAATGCTGAGTTGCGAGCACTTGTTTCCAATTCGCGTGAACCGTATCGTGCTATTTTGCGTTTGTTAAGAGATAAAATTAAGTCAGCACGGTATTTGTTAGAGAAAAAAATAAAAGGCGATGATCTACAGCTTAATCCACGTGCTATTTTAAGCAAAGAAGATTTGTTGGAGCCCTTATTAATCTGTCATCGGTCATTGTGTGAGTGTAAAGGCGAAGCAATTGCTAATGCTGATTTGACAGATTTAATTCGCCGTATTTATTGTTTTGGCCCTTGTTTGGTGAAGCTAGATGTCAGGCAAGATGCGGTTCGTCATACTCAGTTAATAAATGCAATTACCGAGTACCTAGGCTTAGGTTCATATCAGCAGTGGTCTGAAGAGAAAAAGATTGAGTTTTTAATCAAAGAGTGTGAAAGTCGGCGGCCATTGATCTCTAGCAATATGCCGCTGTCAGATGAAGATAAAGAGGTGCTAGATACCTTTAAAGTTATTGCCTCAATACCGGGTTCATCTTTTGGTGCGTATGTTATTTCAATGGCAGCAGAGGCGTCGGATGTTTTGGCTGTTTGTTTGTTGCAAAAAGAAGTGAATGTGCCAAAGCCGTTGCGGGTTGTGCCGCTGTTTGAGACTTTGGATGATTTGGAAAATTGTCATAAGGTGATGGAGCAGCTTTTTTCCATTCCCTGGTATCGTGCGCATATCAACGATAAGCAAGAAGTGATGATTGGTTATTCTGACTCTGGTAAAGATGCGGGTAAGTTTGCTGCTGCTTGGGCACAGTTTCAGTCGCAAGAAAAGCTCGTTGAGGTTGCGAAAAACCATCAGGTGAAATTAACCTTGTTTCATGGGCGGGGTGGTTCTGTTGGTCGTGGCGGTGGCCCTGTGCATATTGCGTTATTATCACAGCCGCGTGATTCGGTGCAGGGGCGTATGCGTGTTACTGAACAAGGTGAGGTTATTCAACAGAAATTTGGTTTAACGCGCTTGGCATTTCATAATTTAAATGTGTATACAACGTCTGTGTTGGAAGCAACACTTGATGGTCCATTGGATCCTAATAAAGAATGGCGGGTGTTGATGGATGAAATGTCGGCTTATTCGGTTAATGCGTATCGGGATGTTTTGCGCAAGAATGATAAGTTCTTAAAATACTTTCATCAAGTTACACCTGAGAAAGAACTGGGGCGGTTATATATTGGTAGTCGGCCGGCAAAACGGAAAAGGCAGGGTGATATTGAGAGCTTGCGTGCTATTCCTTGGGTGTTTGCCTGGACGCAAATTCGTTTGATGTTGCCGGCGTGGTTGGGTGTGCCAATGGCATTTCAATATGCTCTTGAAAATGACAAGGTATCTTTGTTGCGGGATATGATGCATCAATGGCCTTTCTTTTATGCCTTTATGGATATGCTTGATATGGTGTTGGTTAAAACGGATCATCGCATTGTTAAAATTTACGATGATTATTTGGCTAGTGATGATATCAAGCCGGTGGGTAAAGTGCTGCGTGAGCGTTTGGCTAAGACAATTGAACTTGATAAACAGTTGGTTGAGCAATCGGATTTGCCGGAAGATCGTAAAAAATACCGTCAGTCGATTCATGTTCGTAATACCTATGCGGATCCTATTAATGTGATTCAGGCGGAGGCGATGCGGCGTTATTATCATGAAGAGTTGAGTGATGAAGATAAAGAGGAATTGGCTGATACGTTGATGGTGACGATTGCGGGGATTTCTGCGGCTATGAAAAATACGGGGTGATTTGTTGATCGTTGTCATCCTAGTGGATGCCGGTGTCTTTTGGGTGCGGTAAATTTTCATGTTATTGTCATCCCAGCAAATGTCGGTGTCTTTTGGGTGCGGCAAATTCTCATGTTATCGTCATCCCGGCGAAAGCCTGGATCTCTAGGGTAAGCTGGAAGCAAAGTATGAGAAAGGCGTGCGGCTAAACTCCGACGCAGGAGGAAAGAAGGGTCTTTTGCAAAGGCGCTCAAGTCCATCCCTGGATCGCTCTGACAAAAACTTCCTGTTTTTGTAAGCTTTGCAAAAGACCCTTCTTTCCTCCTGCTAGTTTTTCACCCTTTTTGTGCTGCAGTTCAGGGGGGGTGTCTGGAGTACCTGCTAGTTTTTTATGATTTTGGAGAAGCGGTTTTTGTATTAGCTTTGAGTATGTTTTTTTTTGTGATTTTGAAGAAGCGGGTTTTGGATCAGTTTTGAGTATGTGGTTTTTCTTGTGGTAAGTGTTGCACATGTTTGTTAAGTTACTGGTGGGTTTAAGGAGGCTGTGTGATGAATAATAATGTTAGATCTACCCATTTTCGCTGGGTGATTATCGCCTTATTATTTTTGGTGACGGTGGTGAATTATGTTGATCGTGCTTCGATTTCTTTTGCTATTCCTGAAATTGCTAAACACTTTCATTTGGATAAAGATCAAGAAGGTTGGATTTTAGGTGCCTTTGGTTTCGGTTATTTGGTGACGACGTTGTTGGGCGGTATTGCTGTTGATCGCTATGGCTCGAGAATGATTTTATCTCTTGGTGTTTTGTTGTGGTCTTTTTCTTTGTTAATTGGTGGGCTTTCGGTTGGCTTTACACTTGTTTTTCTATCGCGGGTTATTCTAGGGTTAGCTGAAGGGCCAAATTTTCCGGCGATGACGCGCGCGGTGGGGGATTGGCTGCCGAGTCAGGAGTGTAATCGTGCTTTTTCTTATTCGCTATTTTCAGTGCCTTTTGCGCTTGCTATTGGTGGGCCGATCGTATCGCGGTTAATTGTTCATTTTGGTTGGCGTGGTATGTTTTTTGTGTTGGCGGTGGCGGCTTTAGTGTGGTTGCCTTTTTGGTGGTTTTTATTTCGCAACTTTCCAGAGAATTCTCCTTATGTTAATGCCGCTGAGCTTAAGAAAATTCGCGAAGGTAAGGATAAAGATGCTGACTTTAATCATCAGTCAGTTATTGACAGTCGTAAGAATACGCAAGGTTTATGGCGCTATTTGTTAACTAGCCGTACGTTGCTTGTTAACTATTGGGCCTTCTTTGTCTTTGGTTATTATATTTTCTTTTTTATGAACTGGTTGCCATCGTATTTGGAATTGCATTTTCATGTTAAATTATTAGAGGTGGGTTTGTTTACGGTTTTGCCATGGGGGTTTGCTTTTGTTCTGATGTGGGTGGTTGGTTGTTTAGCGGATTATATCTATAAAAAAACAGGAAGCTATCGTTATTCGCGATCACACCCAATTTGGATTTCTCAATTATTAGCAGGGTTGTGCATTTTGCCAGTCGTGATTAGTCGGCACGTTGATGTTGCCATGATTTTTATTTCTTTGGCGGTAGGGTTTAGTATGTGCACGAACGCGGCCTATTACGCAACGAATATTGACATTATTAAAGAGCGTGCTGGTACGGCGCTTGGTATTATGGACGCGGCCTTTGCTGTCGCGGGATTTGCAGCGCCAATTATAACAGGTTGGATTATCTCCTTAACGGGTGGGCATTTTGAATCAGCCTTTTATCTGTTGGCTGCGTTGTCACTATCTTCAGTGGTGTTGGTGTTATTGTTCCACCAGCCAGATATCGAGAAGCAAAGGCCATTTCAAGCTCGAGGTTGATAAGCTTAGCGTTGCCTTACCCCTTCATATTATCAATGGGTTATTGATTTTTTCATGCAAAATAATGCTGAAAACATCATTTTTCATGTAAAATGATGTTATTGACAGCAGAATTCCAAGATTTGTGATCTTTAAATGGGCATTTGATTTCCCTTTTGATCACTGTCAACGAAGAGGTGATGAAGAGTTGCGGATTATTTTTTGATAACAGGAGTGGTGGTTTATATTCGCAAAGTAGGTGCGATTTAACTATAATCACACCAGGAAAAAAAGGACGCTAGGCACATTCATGTTTAGAATAGCAAAGACGGTTATGGTTGCAACAATAGCGTTATTCTTTGTGTTCGCGGCATTTACCAATATTACAGACTACCAAACTAATTTTAATTTTGTTAAGCATGTGCTTAGCATGGATACTACTTTTCACAGCTCTCATGTCATGTGGCGGAGAATAACTAACTCGACAATACAAACAGCAGCTTATTGGCTTATTATTTCTTGGGAAGCTGCCACGGGTATTATTCTTTCTGTCGCTGCTTGTAAAATACAGTCTCAGCAAAAGAATAGCTTAGCGATTTTAGGTTTAACGATGGGCTTTTGTTTATATATATTAGGCTTTGTTGTTATCGGCGGTGAATGGTTTTGCATGTGGGAATCTAAGCAGTTCAATGGGCAAACTACGGCTATTTTGTTTAGTTGTATTATTTTGTTGGTGCTATTGTTTGTAGCGTCAGAGAGAAATAGCGAGTCTTGATATTGCAGCTTTTCCTTCTCAGTAGAGCATCAAGCTTATGCTAACTGAGTGGATAATGTTTCAAATAAACTGTAAATTTTCGATGGAATCAGCTTTTGCAATGTCAGAGTTAGGCTCCTTTCTGTGAAATGATTCGTCCTTCCCATAGGTCTGTTAAAAATTTTCTCCACGGCAATATCAGTATGCCGTCACTTGTTTTCCTTGGTTTTGAAGTCAAGCAAACAACAATAGCCAATTTTGGGCTATGGTCATCGCAATAAGTAACTAAGCCTTTATATTCAGCCTTGCGAGGGGTTTCTGATATTTTTACTTCAATAGCGACGGCACCATCGTCTGTTACAAAATCAACTTCAAGGCCAGTTTTACTACGCCAATACTGAATTTTGCAGTCTAATTCATTTAACCCTATGTAGGCGGTAAGCTCCATTAAAATATAATGTTCAAAAGATTTTCCAGCTGCGCTTCCTTTGAGTTCCAAGACAGGTTGCTTGGAAAGGTATGTGCCAACTCCAACATCGAATAAATAAAATTTAGGTGTAGATGAAATAACTTGCCGTTTTTCGTTTTTTGCAAAGGGGTATACATAGTAGCCGATTAAGGTATCTAAAAGAATTTGATAATACTCTTTTACTGTTTTTGCACTAACGCCGCAGTCAGATGCAATTTTACTATAGTTTAATAACTTAGTGTTGCTAAAACCAACTAGATCTAAGAACCGTGCAAAGCCGGGTAAGCTTCTTACAAGTCCTTCCAGTTGAATCTCCTCTTTCAAATAGAGGTCTACGTAAGCTCTAAATGAGCGCTTGGGTTGTGTTGATTGATAGATGGGTGGGATTAGACCTTGGTTTAAAGCACGTAACAAATCGAAGTCACTGACTTCGGGATAGACTAAGGGGTAGAATGAAAATCTCCATGCGCGTCCGCCGAGTAAATTTGCTGCCCCACGCTTTAATTTTCTGGCGCTTGAGCCACATAAAATAAATGATATTCCTTTGTTTTCAATTAACCAATGAATCTCATCAAGGAGTTCTGGTATTTTCTGGACTTCGTCAACAATCACAGGGTGTTGTAGTTGCTCATCTGTAGCTGTAGCAAGTTCTTCGCGCAAGATTTCAGGCCTTATGCGAAGCTTGCGTAGCTCGTCCATATTTAGTAGGTCATAGTAAATTGACTCTGGGTATCGTTGTTTTAGAAAGGTGAATTTTCCAGTACTTCTCGCACCCCATAAAAAGGCGGATTGCTTTTGGGTCAGATCTAACCTCATGATTCTATGGTATTTTTCCATTTGTCCTCTCTTCTGAAATGCAGCACGCCCCTAAACACCTTACTAATCTGAAGTGTTCTCCCTAAATATCTTACTAATCTGAAGTTTGCTTCATATTGGTAAGGCATGCAAACACACTCACCATTGTTATGATGATGGCAATTAAGCTAAGCAGGACTAGGGGGCAAGGAGATGTGATGAATCGTTTTTAAGGACAAACCTTAAGTGGAATACTTTAATTGAACAATTTTTACGACAAAGGTGTCAAGGATTGACTCTATATTAAAAAATCGGCTCAAGTTTAGCATAACTAGCCACCAGCCATTTGGCGCCTTGGCGGTCGAATTTCACTTGAATGCGGGTATGTTCGCCTTGACCTTCGTAGTTGATAATGGTGCCGGAGCCGAATTTTTTGTGTTTAACACGTTGGCCGATTTCAAGGCCTGAATCGCCGGCAGCTTGTTTGGTTAGCGATGGTTTTTTGTATTGAAATTGTTGTGGTCGTGAAATTTTAGTCGTTGGTCGTTCCGAATGCATGCACTCTTCTGGGATTTCGTCGATAAAGCGGGACGCTTGGCAATATTTTTCTGAACCATAGAGGCGTCGTGATTCGGCATAGGTAATAACTAATTTTTCCATGGCGCGCGTCATACCGACGTAGCACAGGCGTCGTTCTTCTTCTAGGCCACCGGGTTCGTTGACCGACATTTTATGTGGAAATAAATCTTCTTCCATGCCGCACATAAATACTAAGGGAAACTCAAGGCCTTTTGCTGCGTGTAAGGTCATTAAGCTAACGCAGTCAGTATGTTGGCTGGATTGCTCTTCGCCGGCCTCTAAAGCAACATGCGATAGAAATGCTGCTAGCGGTGATAGTTTATCATTTTCATCCGGTTCAAACTGTGTTGTAGCGGTAAGTAGTTCTTCTAAGTTTTCTACGCGTGATAAGCCTTTTTCAGTTTTATCTTTTTTGTAATGTGCCAGCAAGCCACTTTTGTTAAGCATTTCTTCCGTTTGCTCGTTAAGTGCTAGGCCGGTTGTTTCTTTATCAATCGTGTCGATTAGTGCCAAAAAGCTTTTTAATGCATTTGACGCACGTGCGGATAGTTTTTCATTTTCAATTAAATAAGCGCTGGATTCCCATAGCGATAAATTTAAATCACGCGCCGTCGTGCGTACTAAGGTTAATGTGGTATTGCCAATGCCGCGTGTGGGCAGATTAACAATACGTTCAAAACCCGGATCATCAGAGCGATTGGCAATTAAACGTAAGTAGGCAATCGCGTCTTTAATTTCCGCGCGTTCAAAAAAGCGTAAGCCGCCATAAATGCGATAAGGAATTTGCTGATCAATAAGCTGTTCTTCAAGCACACGCGATTGTGCATTGGAACGATATAAAATGGCGATATCTTTGGCGCGATGTTGCTGTATCCACTGTTGGATGCTGCTCGCAATAAAATGTGCTTCATCACGTTCATTAAAGGCTGAATAAATCGTAATAGGGGCGCCAGTGTTGCCATCGGTCCATAGATTTTTGCCCATGCGATTTTCATTGTTGGCAATTACCGCATTGGCGGCATTTAGTATGGTTTGTGTTGAACGATAATTCTGTTCAAGACGAATGGTGGTAACCTCGGTATACTCGCGCATAAAGCGGTCGATGTTTTCCACGCAAGCACCACGCCAACTATAAATAGATTGATCATCGTCGCCAACGGCCATAATAAAACTATCATCAGCGGTTAATAATCTTAACCACTCGTATTGAATTTTATTGGTATCTTGAAACTCATCGACTAAGATATGGCGAAAGCGTTTTTGATAATGCTGGCGGATATCATCATTTTTTTGTAGTAATTCTAAAGAGCGTAATAATAGCTCGGTAAAATCGACCAAGCCGCTGCGATCGCACAATGTTTCGTAAGCGTGGTAAACACGTGTCATCACTTCAGCAAAATAACCACCGTCATAATTCTGCACCTGGTGCGCTCGGCGTCCGGATTCTTTTTGTTTGTTAATAAACCATTGTGCTTGTTTGGGTGGCCATTTAGTTTCATCTAATTCGAGGTTTTTAAGAATGCGGCGTACCAAGCGATATTGGTCATCGCTGTCTAGAATTTGAAAAGCTTCTGGCAGTCCAGCGGCTTCCCAGTGAGTGCGCAGTAGGCGATGGGACAGCCCGTGAAAAGTACCGACCCATAGATTGCTAAGGTGCAAGCCAAGCAGTGATTCTATACGGCCACGCATTTCATGCGCCGCCTTATTGGTAAAGGTAACCGCCAGGACCTCATGCGGTGAAATATGGTACTCCTGGATCAACCAAGCAATACGATGCACTAATACCCGCGTTTTGCCACTACCGGCACCGGCTAGCACTAATAAATTACTGGGCGGTGCACTGACCGCTGCTTGTTGTTGTTCATTTAATGAATGAATCAAGGTCGCTGAATTTTCCATGGGGTGCATTGTACCCTGAGATAGTAAATCCATCCAGCAGGGATTTGCTCAATTTTTCTAGTATGCGCGAGATTCACATTGTCAGTGTGACTTTTAATTAGGTTTTGCTTAAGTATAAAGTGTTTACTGTGGTGGGCTTGTTCTTAACCTTTTGGCGCTTCTTTGGCGGGTCGTCATCGGCTGGTCACTCGCACAGGGTTTTTTACGAATAGACCCAGAGGTCAATAAACATAAGCCTTTCGCTTTTGACAGCTTGCCGGTGGTTTTTTTGCTCTCACCGTCATATTTCTGTCGATAGATGCGAGTGCAGCCCTTATTGAGTTTTGCGTAGAATTCACTATTTGGATATTGTTTAGCATGCTGCATAATAAGCCGATGGTAAGGCTCTATTTCTTCAAAGCTCATTTTTTTAAATATATTGTTAATGATGGTGAAGTCATAAAACTGAATATCAACAGCAGGGTTATAAAGTTCCCTGTCTAAATAGGCATTAACAAATTCTTCCAGTAGCCTGGCAAAAAATTCATATTTATTGTGTGCTAAGCTAGCGGCTAAAACATCATGATTGTCAGCATCGATAAAATTGAGTAGCCTTTCATGATGCATGCTATCTAATTCATAATCAGAGCAGGTTCCACAGAGCCAGTCGAAAAAGTCGGTATCAATGGGCTTTGTGTCAAGATGCTCTGCTGCTAAATGAAACGGTGTTTTATCCTTAAGGATTTGTCGTAATAAAAACAGGCCATTTTTACGTAGCATTTCTAAAATACCTTTTTGATTGCTTGTGCTAAGTAAGTGACGGTTAGGTGAGAGAATAAAGCATTCAATTGCCGAATAACCGGTTGTTAACATCTGTATACGTGCGCAAGCACCAAAGTCGAGTAGTTCAGCAACAATTTCATAGGCGGTATATTGTGAAAAATCTAAATGGTAGAGGGCAAACATCAATGGTGTTACATAAGGTTGCTCCGGCATGGGTAAGGGGGTGCCATCGGCTGCTAAAGCGATCACGGGTAGATTGACGGCATGTTTTGCATGAACGTCAGGGTTAAGCGCGTTTTTGATGGCGGTGATATTATGATTAAGAATGTGTTTTATCAGTGGGGTTATATAGAATTTTTCACAGGAGGTGCCAAATTTCTTCAGCATTTTTTTAACCGGGCGCAGTGATTTTGGTTTGCCTATGTAGAACTCTGCGTTATTGTCAAAAAGTGTTTGACTGGTGTCGAATGGATTGTAAGGATTAAGGAAGATAGGTTTAATCTTTTCTGAAAATTGATAACCCGCCCCATAATCAAATAAAAGTTGAATCGGTCTGCCATCTAAGGATTTTATATCTTCTGCCGCTCTGAAAATAACGTAAGGTTTATCATCAAATAGGCATATCTCCATATAAACGTTAGCATAGTTGGCACTGTGATTGGTTCGATTCATTAGGCTGTCACTATTGCCGCGAATAAATGTTGTTGTGCCATCGCTGTTAATATGTTCGTAAACCGACGATTTATCTTCTTTTGCTTTTTCTTCAGAGATAACGTTATGAATTAAAATGCCAATCACCGTGCCTTCTTCAATGCAAAAGCCGCGGCGTGATTTAGACGTAGCAGCAAGCCCTGCTGTTTCTCCTGATTCAGAAAGCGCGGGGATGTTGACGGCTTCTAGCTGAAACTTTCTATTCCTAACGGCTAAAGTCTGAGGGTCAAGATTATGTTTTTCGATAAAATTTTTAATAGGATTGATAAACTCACGATTTGCTTTGCCCGCGGTAAAGCTTATTTTGTTAGTCTTTTGTTTTTGTTCTGTGGGTAATGTTTTAGTTTCACTGGTGGGTTTATGTTTACGACGTTTCTTTTGGATCTTTCTCGCAACGGTAGTTTTAGGTTGAATCTTGACAACGGGGTCATCGGTATCATCATTTGCTGTGCTGTCAAATGAGAATAGCGAATTATATTTGCTAGGCTGTTTGAGCGGCGAAGGAGAATCTGATTCCATTAATTCTACAAGCAATGTCGCTGCCCTTAGTTCAGAAATGGTGATGTCGAGGTTTGGCTTTTCTTGCAGCTTGCTAAATACTTGTAGCCCTTTTTTGTGTCTAGCTGCTTTGGATAGCTTAATAAAAAGTGGTTGGCGTGATAGATAATAGTCTTTTGTATGGTCTATTTGAGAAATGTGGTAATCAAGCATCTTGCTTAGATTTAATTTTGTAGGATTAGGTCCATTTAAAAAATCAGCAACGAGCTGAAAAAGTGTATTACAGCCGGGTAGCTCTATTAGGGAGAACAGCGAGGATAAAAAGCTGATAATATTTTTTTGCATTTCTTGTGTTGATGAATAGGAAGTCCGTAGAGAAGCGGTAAATTTTGTTAATAGAAAAACTGTATTTTCCTTGTTTTGGCACGTATTGTAGAAATGCAGTAATAAATGACCAAAACTTACCGGAAGTTGGCATAAATCATTCATTAGCTTGGCAATGAGATAAAAACTATCGTCACCCTCGAGGTCAACTTGAATTTCTAAGATCAAAAATAGCAGCAGTTCTTGTTTCTCTGCTACCGCGTAGTTCGCCGTCATACGATATAGTGCGACATTTTTTTGAAAATAGTCTGGGTGATGTTTAGAAAGATGAAATACTAGTTTAATGAATACGCTGCTTTTTGTTTTCATGCCAATAAGATTATCAATGTAGTTATTAACGACATGTTGCGTGCTTCTAGGATCTGATGAAATTTCTCTTTGCAAATCTATTAATAGGTTTGATGTTATCGTGTCTAGAGATTTGGATGTGGAAATAAGCCTTGTTGTGCGTTGTTTAGATTCGGTTCTCATAGCGGCGGTACCTAGCTCATTTTTTATATGCCAATGTATTTAATATTAATACGCATACTTTAACACCAAGATATTAAGGAAAGATTATGTGTGCAAATAAGCGCGCTATCAGTTTTCAATGAGAGCATAATAATAGGGAGTCAATCATATGGGGAGATCTCCTTTATTTAATTTTAATATAATATATGGCGTATAGTAGGTAATTAACTCGTTAATTTTGCTGAGTAAATCCTTGTATAAGAATTTTTAAAATTAATATTAACCTAAGATAAATGTGGTACTTTAACTGAGTAAATTAATTGCAGTTAGGGTTAATAATATGAGAGCAGCAACAAGCGGTCGTCAAAAAACAACAGTCGTCGTACGAACTCAAGCAACACCACAAGCTACTTATTCAGCGTTGATTCAGCAAGCGAGCGAGCTTGCTGCCGGTCAAGTGTTATCTTTAAATAGAGGGCAATTAGAACATTTAAGCGATATCGTGCCTCATCTTCCACGTGCTGCAGGAATAGCCTTGCCGGTAAAAGCAACGGATCAACAACGTACTAATCTGCTAGCTTTGATCAATAAAAATGGCAGCAAGGTATTTTATGCTTTGGGCAAGGGCGATTCGGGCAAGCAAACGTTGCTAGCAAATCAAATTAACGCTAGTAGTGGTTTTTTTATATCACGATCTGCGGCGCAAGGTGGGCGAAGTATTGCTGTTAGGCTGTTAGAGGAAAGTGCTATGGACGGTAGTAAGTCGATCAATATTCAGCTCGATCAAGAGATGAAGCCTAATCATGCTAAAAGTGTGATGAAGGCAATGGCGCCAAATCATGTGGTGATGATTATGGCAGGAACGCCGCAAGCTTTGCTTATGGCCATTGTTGGGTCTATGCAGGCTAATACGTTTGTTGAGTTTGGCCATGGGTTGAAGTTGGAATATTTAGCGCAGGCGGCTGCTATTTTAAATGAAGATACGGTGGTTAAAGTTGATCGTAGTTTAGATGAATATGAAATTAGCGCGATTTGTAAAAACGTGCCTGCACATGCTTTTATAACACCGGATGTAGGTATGCAGTTGGATCAATTTAAGCTGTTAATCTCTAGCATGCAAGATGGTGCGCTTTATCTCGATCCGGATACTGATGTTGATTATATTGAGGCGGCTTTAGCTGAAATTAAACCTGGCGTTAAAATTTTATTACATTCCGAAACAGAGCTTAAGTTAGCGCAAGCTATTTATAATAGTGTCGGTAATAAGAAACAAATTGATGACTGCTTACTGTCTGATACAGTAAAAACGGGTCTTGTTATTAAGCCACAAAGCAGTCCCCGTGAAGAGAAAGCGCTTGCAGAAAGTAAAGCAAGTAATATTGAAGTGGTAGACTCATCGCGCATACTATTTCCACCCAGCATAGCTAAAGCAGAAGTGGCGCAGTTTATTGAGAACCACATTGCTGTTAATCAAACGTTGCGTATATCACCACAGTGTGATGATAATGCAGTAATAGTCGCACTGAAATTAATGCCCGAAGGTAGCTTTGTTGAGTTTTCTTCAGATTACTCCGCCTCGCAACTTGAAGCGTTTGCCAAAGTGATCAGCAATGGGGTGACGGTCGAAATTGGTGGGCAGATGGTAGCAGAAAAGGCCGAAGCGATTGCTGCTAACTTACCGAAGCATGCTTTTTTAACGATACAGCCAAGCTATAGTAGCAGTGGAAGTCAAAGGGTAATCGCTAGTATGAAGCAATGTGGGTATTACATTCATCCACAAACCAATCTTGCAGTACTGCAGTCATCATTGCCGAGCCTAGCTGATAAGCCCGATGTTAGCATTTGTTTTCACCCTGATAGTAGTAAAAAGTTGCTTGAGGTTGTTGCCCTTAGTGCGCCACAACAAACAGAATTTGACGCCAGTCTTGTTCGTGGTCAATCAAAAAAAACAGCAATTAAAGTGATAAGAGCGTTATGTGCCAAGATTGCTCAGTTAGATGAAGGTGGCTACCTGAAAATAACTAAAAAAGAAAAAGCCTATCTAAGAAAAATGGCGCACCTAATGCCTCCTTTTATTACGTTAGAAATAAATCCATTTTGGCGCGAAGACTTTGCCGCGCAAGTGACACAAGAGCTTAAAGAGGTCGGTTCCTCGGTATTGTTAAAACAGGGTGCTAGTAAGGAGCAAATAGAAGCCGTTTGCCAAACTTTGCCAGCTAATAGAACTATCGCGTTTGAACCCAGCATTGAGTGTAAGCACATTCATCATGGCGTGCAGAAGCTAGGTTGTAATAGCTTTGTCTATATCGAAGCTGGAACAGATCTAACATTAGCTGAGACTATTATTGGCAGCATTGCAGAAGGTGCCGGGGTGTTTGTATATTTTGACAGTGGAGTTGACGAGCAAGTTGTAGCAGCTGTTTCTCACTTGTTGCCAGGTAATGTTGTTGAAATTAATGCAAATGCAAGTTTGCAAGTGGTATCGGCTATTGCGGCTAGTGTTCAGCAAGGTGTCCATGTGCGTTTTAATCAGTATTTATCAGGTGATAAGCAAAAAGCATTGGTAAAAAGATTGGCGCATGGTGGGCTGTATCTTGATCCCAATGTGCCGATATTGGATGGTAATGGAGATGTTAACAGTGCATCTATTCAAACCTTAGTGCCTTTGATGCACCACAATTTAATTGAACATTCACGCTATGCTTTTCACTCAGATCATACAGCAGATGATAAGCAAGCCATGGCTGATCTTTTTGCCAGTGAAAAAGCCGCTCGTCGGGATGCCTTTGCGCATGAGCAGTTAGAGTCGTTATCGGTATTTGCCAGCAAAAAAAGAAAGCGCGGTGATGTAGACGACAGTAAGGAAGCGCACCTTCCTGAAAAAAATAACGGTGATGAGGGGCGTGAGAAGAAGCAAAGAGTGGAATCATTCAGTTTACCCGAAGTTGAAGTGACGACACCCACAAGAGCTAACCCTGACCGGTTGAAGACACCGGAAGAGAGGGTGGGGCTAGCAGCATTGCTAAGCTTATTTGAGCCCCAGTCTGGACAGGGTGCGGATACTATGGGTATTGTTGATGAGATAGTAACGCAAGGGCTAGCAAGCCGGTAGAAAGTTGAGTCCTTTTCGCAATCAGAGCGTCGAGTTTAGCCGCACACCGTTCTCATATTCTGCCTCCAGCTTACCCCAACAGATCCCGGCCTGTCTATTTGTTACGCGGTGGTCGCTACGAAGCGGCAGCCGCTGCGGGGAAAATTGCTATAAGCCATTGGTGATTCTGGAGATACTCTGCCTTTGAATTGACAGCGCACAGAGAAAAAGCCATTATTTGTCCTCCGTTCAATAACCGCGCCTTGAAAAATTGGAGTTTTTGTGTACAGAGCAATGAATTCAGGCGCCGAAACACAAAGCGAAGAGATAAAAAATGGCAGAACAAATAATATCAAAGCAGCGATTATTAACCGGCGATACCCCCACGGGCAAGTTACATTTGGGGCACTGGGTTGGCTCTTTAGAGAACCGAGTGAAGTTGCAAGACGAATATGATTGTTATTTTCTCTTGGCTAACTTTCATGCTTTTACCACACGAGTGACGCAAGCTGGGGCCATTCGTGAGAGTGTGCTTGATATCGCCCTCGATTATTTAGCCGCAGGTATTGATCCAGAAAAAAGTACGATTTTTGTGGAGTCGGATGTGCCGGCTATTTTTGAATTGAGTACGTTGTTTAGTATGTTAATTCCCTTTCCGCGCTTAATGCGTAACCCAACCATTAAAGATGAAATTCGAGATAAGCAGTTAGGTGATAATTACTCGATGGGATTTTTATTATATCCCATTATGCAGGTCGCAGATATTCTGGCGTTTCGTGCGGAAGTGGTACCGGTCGGTGAGGATCAAATTCCGCATTTAGAATTGACGCGTGAAGTGGCCAGGAAATTTTATCAGCTTTATTCTGGTGTTGATCCTGAGCAAGCGCAAGCATATATGGAAAAAACGGGTCATTCTGAAGATGAGTTTTATTATCAGCATGGCAAGATTTTTCCTGTTCCTAATTATTTATTGGGTCGTGTTAAACGTTTAGTAGGTTTGGGTGGGCCAGCACCGCATGGGCAATTATTAAAAATGAGCAAGTCATTAAATAATGCCATCTTCTTAAGTGACGATGCCGATACCGTGCGTAAAAAAGTAATGGGCATGTATACCGATCCAAACCGTTTGCGTGCTAGCGATCCTGGCACGGTAGAAAATAATCCGTTGTGGATTTTTCATGATACTTTTAATCCCGATACCGCTTGGTTGGAAGAAGCAAAGCAGCGCTATCGTGAAGGCACTATTGGTGATGTTGAATGTAAAAAACGCTTAGTTGAGGTGCTGAATGATTTGTTGACGCCAATGCGTGAACGGCGAGCGCTTTATGAAAAAGATCCGGCGCAGGTGTTGAAAGTGCTAGAGCAGGGTGCTGAACGTGCCAATGCTGTGGCGCAAAAAACGGTATCTATGGTTAAAGAGGCGATTAAGCAAAGTTTCTAAAAGTGTGCCTTGGCTGCTGTGTCTGACGGATGAGTTCCGTGGTTCGATTTAATTAGTAGCGGCGCCGGTTTTACGCAAAGACGCTAAGGGGACGCAAAGGTCGCAGAGAGGGATATAAAACTTAGCGTCCTTTGCGTCCCCTTGGCGTCTTTGCGTGAAACCAACGCTGCAAAAAGCCCTATATTTTGTGACGATATCGTCAGTTATCGTGAACTCAGTTTATTAATAGACTAAGCAGGCGGTGTGATAGAAAGAGAAGGGTGTTTTATTTTGCCGGATTATGGTTTGGATTTAGCGCAGATATCATTTGAGAGGGATGGTGATGAGCATTCTGAAAGTGAGGCCGTTAGAGCATGCGGAATGTAAGTGGAAATTCGCAAATATACTGTAAATTTTCGGTATTTTTTTTATTTAAGTTTAAATTAATATGGTTTAAATATAATGTTACCTCATTAAAAATTAAAAAGAGGGTATGGTGATGAGAGTAGCAGGTAGTACGTCAGAGCAAAAAGGCGTGCAGGCAGTTAAGCAAAAAATCGCTTTATTAGATCTAGACGGCATGTTGGTTAATCCGCGTGAACCCGATATGCTGGCTACAAAAATCGTAGATTATCTGCAGCAGGGTGGATTTACAGGATTTTATATAGTCACTCACCGTGATATAACGCATATTTTTCGTGATGTTCCAAAAGCAAATAGTAGCTTAAATAAGGCGCACGCAGGTGAGTTTGATGGGCTCGGCTTAATGTCTCAAGCTGAGCTTAAGCATCTTGAGGAAGCAGTGGCTAATGCAGATGGCTTTATCCCTCCAGACCAGTTAGAGCGCATAAGTGCGATACTCACACCAGCGCACGAAAATTGTGGAAAGGAAGAAGACAGTCCAGCACAAACACTGAGATTTAAAAAGTTATCAGCTATGCTGGATGCGCTAGGCTGTATTGAGGCAAGGGCAGAGCAGTGGGAAAGCACTTCTTTAGACCCCCTGGAATATCGATCAATGTTAGAGAAAGAAAATAACGATATCACCTATATTCTACATATGCTATCAGCCGTGAAAGTTAAACCGCCTGAAGAAAATACACCAACAATGGCATTAACGGGGCAAGCCGCAGAAAATCTAGCAAAAAGAACAGGTATTCCATGCTTAGGGATTTCTACTGCGGGTGATAAAGAGCGCGTTGGGGAGCATTATAGTGCGGTTATGAAAGACGTGGAGGCTTTTGTTATCAGCGAATGGAAGGAGAAGGAAGAAAAAGTCTATCAGGAATTAGGTAAAAGCGATCAGCAAAATAAGCTGTTTGAAAGAATCAAAGTAACTTTTCCTGAATACGACCAATGGAAACGTGATCTTCCAGCAATGGATGACGCATCGAAGAATCAGCAGTTACAGCTCGTTGCTAAAGATATTAGCCGAAAAAGGGCGGATGAGTGGGGTGGTGCGCCAGTATCCTTACATTTTTTTGATGACCGACTTAATATTTTAGCAAGCGCAGAGAAGGTTGATTTTCTGGAGCAGGGTGTAAGTTTAGAGATGCTACACTTTACAACGAATCATTTTTCGAAAGCGGCTATTAGGGAAAAGGGAATTATTCAGGGAGGTGTTATTCCTCATTGGAAGAGAAAAGCATTCTTGTCGACTTTAAATAGGTTATTACAACAAAAAACATTTGATAAAGCAGGTATTAGTCGGTGGAGTGTCTGCACGCTATTTATTCATAAGTTTCGCAAAAAGCCAGGAAATATTGGTTTATTAGAGAAGCTTATGAGAGGGGCTAGTGATGATCTCAGTATGAAAGATACAGCAGAAAGGTATAATGTTGTTCAGGACCGGCTAGAAAAAGCTGTTAAGAAAACATTTCTTAAGCCAAACCTTTTTAGAAGTTGGAGTGGCGGCAATCAGGGCGATTTTTATCAACGGCAGCTTGATGCAATCTATGCGATCGAAGGTGATGCTAAAGCAAGCGCGCCAAAATAATAGCGGTTATGCTGAGGCTAGTTGGTAGCTAGTCCTCAGTTATTAGGTGGATAAAGGCAGTTACCCAGAGTTAGTGAATAAGTGCTGTAAGCTATTGAAGTTGAGTTGATTTTATAAGTATAAATTGAGTAGAGTGATGATCTTGTTAGGATCTAGGAATTTACTATAAAATAGCTGAAAAGTGGTAAAGGATCGCCATTTATTGATTTAACCTTTCGTTAATGGGCGATCGCAATGAAAACACAGATCCGTAATATGCTGCTTGGTACAATTAGTTTTATCATTTTATGTAGTCCTTTTTCTTCCGCCTTATCCTATAACTTTTTATTTCTTTTTACGAATGAATGCAAAAATCCGATAAAGTTTTCAGCGGCAAGTACTACGGATTATCAACAAGAAAAAAGTGGGTTTGCCTCTGTAGAGCACTTTTATGGATGCGGCAGTCTTAACTACCGTAATGATTGCGTTCAAAGGATCTATTATGTTGCACGTAATGCTCAATTATCTGCAGCTCCTTATGGAGTCGGCGATGCTAAAAATGAAACATACGTGTTTTCAAAAAAATTCGATTATTTTAACGACAAAGATATTGTAGATCCTCATGACGTCCCCAGCAATGGTAATCCTCTTCAAGGGCATGTTGTGTTTTATTTTGACTACTCCGGCTCAATAACGAAAAAACCAAGCCAGTGTATGGCACAGTTTGATATTATCAATCACGATATAAATGATCATACGCCATATTTAAACAAAAGCTTTGAACATAGTAACTGTGATGGTTTGGACGGAAGGCCGCGAATAGAATTAGATAAACGCTTTGATAAACAAAAAACAGCATATCACGGTAATGAAGTTGCTTTGAAGATGACATGCCCTTAGAAAACTACTAACTTAAGAAAAAAACAATGAAAATAAAAATTCTACCACTGCTGCCGATAGCCATAACTTGCCTTTTCGGCTATCTTCCTAAAAGTGTAGCTGACTATAATCTTTTTTTTAAAGTAACGTCGACATGCTCATCTGACATTACGGTAGATGCGCATTGCTATAGTAAACAATTCACAACGAAATTTAATAAGAATAATGCCTATTGTGGCATTATAAAAGAAGGCGTTATATCAAAAGCGAAACCGCAAGTAGATATCTACACAAAAAAACTAGATGACTTTACTAATGGAAATATAAAATTTTACTTTAATGTAAAAAATAATGAAAGTGCGTATACACATAAATGCAGTGCCATATTTAATGTTGAGCCGGATTCAAAGCATGGAGGTTTTGCGCCTGTTTTGGCAGATGGCTACAGCCGAACTAACTGTGATGGTGGCAGTGACAAGGACGATTTGCGTAATAATGAAAGACCCAAGCTAATAGTATCCGATAGTGCTCTAAAACATGGCGTTGGATTTACCATTTCATGCCCCTGGGAAAAAAAATTGTAAGGACCTGGCGCTTATTACGAATGCAGTGATGCCTAATTGGTGAAGTACGGGATCTGGGTCAGAGTCCCAGATAGGCGGATATGATAAAATCTGTAAAACTGTTTCCCTTGGTGTGACGCTTCAATAAGTTATCAAGCCGTCAGGCTCAGCCCACCGGCAAGGTCCTCTTCTTCTTCATCTGCTACACCTGGTTCTGGCTCATAGGCACGGTCAAAGTAGAAGCCAGCTGCAGATTAGGCTATGGCGTTGGTAATGTAAGCGCCTCCACAGCTAGCCTGCAAACATTAAACTACCAGTTGCGGCAAGGCATGCGCCGAAAGAATATCGCTAGTTGTTGTTAATGGAATTAAGAATTATTCACGCCAATGATACAATGTATAGTTTGAGAATCTACTATTGTTTGAAGAGCTGCTATGGCAGCATTGATCTCCTCACTCATAACCGTTATATCTGCATAAAACTTTCTTGATGCCGCTGCTGAGCAAAGCGCTTAATATAGAAGCGCTAATAAGCGTAAATGTCGATAAGATTAAAAACCAATTTACAGCATTTAAAAGCAAACATAATAACGACGGCAAACGTTTTGATGCGCCTTTTCCGCCTGCTATTAGCGCTAAGGGCCAAGGTTTTCGTAACGATTTATCAGCGTGAAAGAGATGCTCATAGAGAGCGAATGAATGCGCACACGAAAACCTATTCACAAAGTGAAAAAAGAGATTTGGAGATAGCAATAGGACATCTGCTGTGCGAGCTTATGAATCGAATTAAGCAAGGCCCACTGGTCATGCAATAGTTGCCAAAGCAATCAAAACAATCAGTAAGTCAATTTTTCTATGATTTAGGTGTGCTCACTCAGAAGAATAGAACCTTGGCCAGCGCAATTTGTGGGACGTGAGCCTTTTGAAGTTGAGCAGTACAAAGGGCGTCAGATTTCTGTAGTAGGGAAATTGCCTCGCTATATCAAAGCGGAAGTGCTTGCTGAGTTGTAGTAGTGGAATTCTTATGATGACTTGGACAACGATATTATTAAAAGAGCAAAATCAAAGCGCGGTGACTTATCGTATCAGGTAGTAAGTGCTTATGGTGGGAACCATAATCGTTATACGCGTGAAACACCTGACAGTACGTATATCGCATTTGTTGGCAATAAAGTTTCGCTACCA
This sequence comes from Gammaproteobacteria bacterium, assembly GCA_030425685.1. Classification (GTDB taxonomy): domain Bacteria; phylum Pseudomonadota; class Gammaproteobacteria; order Coxiellales; family Coxiellaceae; genus JAUIAD01. Next base: position 119,739 of record JAUIAD010000005.1, read on the forward strand.
TTATAAGTATTAATTGAGTAAGGTGTTTCTTTTCAGCTTGTAAGTGAATTAATTTTAATTTAATGCGCCTTTGTTAGCATGTACTACGGTTAACGATTATTACTAATGCATATTAAATCATTCCCAGTTGATTAGGAGTTCCGCACTTGTGCGAAACAAAACAAACCCCGATGGGGATTTTCAAGGAGAGAGTCGGGATTCTCCCCTTGAATCGGCATCAATGCGAGCTAGTCTCGCATAGGCGAAATATAACCAGGAAGGAGTTTTGCACTGAAAGTGCAAAACTCCTGTTGATATCTAATCAGCTTAGCGGCTAAGAATTAATTAACAGATGTGGTAAATTTAGGACGCCTATTTGGGCGCCCTAAATTATGTCATTAAAATAAAATGTGCGCTGGTATTTGTTAGGGTTTGGCACATATGCTTAATATTAACTTAATATCCATCAAGTAAAATACTCATCAGTAACTAACAAATAACTGATGATAAGGTGACCTTGATGAGAATGCAGCCTAAGGTGCCAGATGATAATAAGTCTGTTTTACTTGCAAATATTGATTTGGTAAAGATGCTTGCCAAAGCGGTTAAATGTGATGACATTGGAGCATATATCTATTACAAAGGGAAGATCGATAGTGTAAAACTGGATAATAAAGAAAAAGGTTTAGTAACAATAGTGCTTGCCGGCATATCAATTTCAAAAACACCCTTTATAGCCAGGTATCACTCTTACCTGCAGGAAAGCAAAAAAGCTGGGCAAGTTGAGAAGGTTGGCCTTGCTAGAGGCCTTAAGTTGATGGCTGAAGTGAGAGATGCGCTGTTATATAAACAATATGGATTAATCTATCAATACCAACACCAAACATTTCACCCCTATGAAAAAAGCATCTTATTGAAACATATAGCAGGTGTTGAAAAGATGATTGAGTTAGCAAGTGAAAAATTTAACACACTTGCTGACTATAATAAGTTTATTATTTTTTTTGCGCGTATGTTTGGTCAGTCCTATGAGTATATAACCAAGGCATTAGAGATCTATGGTTCCAGTAATGATGAGGTATCGACTAGACTTAATCGTAGTTTTGGCAACTTTCAAAAGAGCATTATTGATAAAATACTAAAAGTTCATCCCGATCTAAAAGTTTATTTCCCTGCAAGGCAGCTAAAGTCATTAGAAAAGTCACTTAAGAAAAGTAAAAAATTTATTGAGTCACTAGAAATATTCAATACACGCTTGCAAGATTGCCTTGAGGAAAAATCTTCAGCATCTCCAGAAATCAAGGCCCTTATTGAAAAAAGAATACAGCTATTTAGTCAGGAGTTGGAGCGCAGTAAACATTCTCACGTGGAGCGTGTATCTTCGGAGTTTGTAAAACAGGTCTCAGGTGCCGTGAAGTTAGCGGAAAGTAAATCATTACCTGGTTTGCAAAGCTTTGATGCCGCCAAAAAAATGAATCGGATGGCTAATTTAGACGATAACTATTATCGTCGTGTTGAAAGTCTATTTTCGGCGCTGATATCCTTTATTCGTTGTTGTAACAGAGAGCTTCCTAAGATACAAAAATCAGCAGCGGCAAGTCAAAAAGAAGAGGTCAAGCTGGATGCCGTTGTATTTTTCCAGCAGCCTAAAAATAATAAAATGGAAAAAAGACAGGGTAAAGTATTTCAAGCTATAAAACCTTTTGATGTTAAAAAGGCTTTGAAAAAAGTAGAAAATAAAAATCAGCTTTTCCTTAAAGAGTATCTTAAACATCGCATTGATTTGCTAGTCAGAATTTATAACGGACAGTCGGTAACATATCAAGAGTTTGATGCGTTTGTGGAATACGTCAAGGGCAGTGTTGATAATTCAACCTCAGGATCGTTGGTCACTTACAGCTTTCCGGATTATCGTGTAGATGGCCAAGAGAATGCAGTTATTTTAAAAATTCATCGTCAGCATGGGTCTGATAATGCTGCAAAAATAGAAGCTGGCCGTTTGCTTTCCATTCAAGAAAAATTGTACCAAGCCGGGTTGTCAGCACAGCAGATATGGCCTGAGGAATTTCCTGCTGCAGAAGTTGTCGCTGATAGCAAAGAGGAAGTGGCCGCAGAAATTTGGCCAAAAGGTTTAAAACGTGCCGAAGGTATTTTTTATATGTTTTACTTAAAAGATATACGAGATTTAGAAATACCTGCAGCTGTAAGAAAAGAAATTATTATAGAATCGAACAAAGCTTATATTCCAAAAGACTTAATACGTAGTGATGGTGATGTTTTAAAAGGGTTAACTGATATAGGTATTGCCCATGATTTTTTAAGCCAAGTAAGAGCATACTACGGCGCTATGGAAGAGCGGGTTGAGAGCCAAGCTTTGCTGAAACCTAAATAATATACCCAAAGCGTTTAGAAATTAGGTGTTATAATCTTTCATGTTCTACGACCAACCTCCGCCTCTTAGCGTGATGTGTCACTTTTTACATTTTCTTACCTTGTTTCTAATGGAAAGCGTATCAAACAAGCGAAAATGCTACTTCGTATCATAGGCGACATCAACGCGAGCACTTCTTCTGCTAAAAAAGATGACTACAAGAAAACACTGAATCCGATTAAAATCAGTACTGCAGCAGGATGTCTTTTCGACGCAAGTAGGCTACACCAACAGGCAACGGATATTGAAGATGTCTTAACTAACCAACAATCAGTTGAGCAACATGGTAGGTGAAATAGAGTATTATGAACGAAAGAAAAGTAGTGCGGCAAAGGGGGCAGGTGTTGGGATAGGCCTTTTTAAAAATTGCTGCAGATTTAATGCCATACTTTAAATCTGCTTGACAAAAAATTCAAAAACCATGTATATTTAAAGTCAGACTTTAAATATACACAGATGCTATCTCATGAAATATATAAAAAGATCAATAGAACCAGTATGTTACGAATATATCGCTGCATTTCCAGTCATCGGTATAACTGGCCCTCGACAGTCGGGGAAATCAACCTTAATCCAACACCTATTCAAAGACTATAGATACGTCACTTTTGACGATCATAAAATGCGTGAATTTATAGAGTTAGATCCAGATGCTTTTATCAATCAGTATCAAAACAAGGTCATTTTTGATGAGGTGCAAAAAGCACCGCAGATTTTTGATTTAATAAAAATAGCTGTTGATCAAGATCGTAATAACTACGGAAAATATATCCTGACTAGTTCCAGTCAGTTTATATTTCTAAGGCATATCTCAGAGTCTTTAGCTGGGAGAATTGGTTTATTAAATCTTTTACCTTTTCAATATACTGAGATGCCAAAAAACTTGCGTAACACATCAGTCTACAAGGGTGGCTACCCTGAACTGGTTACGCGTGAATATGCTCACGATGATAAATGGTTTTCTTCCTATTTAGAAACCTATTTGAATAAAGATGTTAGAGAGATAAAAGATATTGGCAATTTAAGAGATTTTCGTCGTTTTGTTGCTTTGTTAGCTGCGCATACTTCTTCTCAACTTAATATGTCTACTTATGCTAATGATCTGGGTGTCTCTGTACCAACGATTAAAAGCTGGGTGTCAGTATTGGAAGCATCGTATATCATTTTTTTATTACCTCCTTATTATAAGAACTACGGGAAGCGTATCATTAAGGCGCCTAAAATTTATTTTTATGATACAGGTCTAGTTTCGCACTTTACGGCGGTTAAAACAGAGGATCAATTTGAGCACGGTCCAATGCTAGGCGCTATTTTTGAAAATTATATTGTCTCTGAGATTGTAAAAAAGGAAAAACACGCTGATTCAAAAGCTGAATTGTTTTATTTAAGAACCAGTAGTGGAACAGAGATTGATCTTATTATTGATAAAAACCATGGTCGTGAGTTAATTGAAATAAAATATTCATCGAGTTTTAGTCCGCGGATGTTGGCCCCCATCAAAACCATTCAGGAAGAGAATGATAAAATTTTCCTATTGTACCGAGGTAAAGAATTTCCCTACAGCGATAACGTAAACATCATAAATTACCAAAAGTATCTTGAGCGAACAACTGACTAATATTATTAGCTAAGAAGCAACGGCACAGCTCAGAATGAGAGCATACTTATTCTTTGCGCCGCATCACCTTAGCGACGCCGCGTAAGAAAAAACAAGGCTAGAACTCACCAACGGCACTTCACCTCAACATCTCCCCAATAGCCTCACGATCCGGAATAGAAGGCTGTGCACCCTGCCGTGTCACAGACAGTGCAGCAGCGGCATTAGCAAAACAAATGGCATCTGTTAAAGCGGCCCTCTGTGCAAGCGCCACTGCAAAGGCACCATTAAAAGTATCCCCCGCTGCAGTGGTATCGATAACATCAACTTCTTTGCAAGGAATGATGGTCTCACCGCTCGCGTTGGCAAGTAGTGCCCCATTTTTTCCTAAGGTAAGAATTACATTAGTTGCACCTTTTGCTAATAACATTTGCGCCGCTTTGAACGCTTGCTTTTCATTGCTAATGCTTATCCCCGTCATTAATTCTGCTTCTGTTTCATTAGGTGTTAGGTATGTTATCGAGCGCAATAATGAATCCGGTAAAACCTGTCCAGGCGCAGGATTAAGAATCACTTCTACTTGATATTGTTTGGCTATTTCTACCGCTCTCGTTACCGTCTCTAAGGGCGTTTCTAGTTGTAACAATAAAACATCAGCTTGCGAAATAACGGCTTGTTTTTCTTCTATCTGTTGCGGTGATAAACCAGCATTAGCACCAGAAGCAACGGCAATGGAATTCTCGCCATTTTTAGCAACAAAGATCAAAGCGACCCCTGAGGGATTATTATCATCATAAAATAAATGACTGATATCAATCTTATCTTGCCGGTAACTTTTAATAGCCTCATCAGCAAAATTATCACGCCCAAGACAAGCAATAAAAGTAACATCTGCGCCGGCGCGACTAGCAGCAACCGCCTGGTTGGCACCTTTGCCACCTTGCGCTGTCATAAAAGTCCCGCCAAGAACTGTTTCGCCTGGCTTAGGTAGTCGATCAACGTGAGTAATTAAATCGGTATTGGCACTGCCGATCACAACTATATTATTTGGCATGTCACTATCTCTTTATATAACGCGAGCAATAATAATGCTTGCTAATCCCAGCACGTAAAGCAAGAACATAAACGCAATAAGTTTATTCGCACTTTTCGGTGCACTAGCAAATTCTTTCCAAATAAATACACCCCATAATGCAGCGATTAAAGTCGCCCCTTGGCCCAAGCCATAAGAAATAGCATAGCCAGCAGGACCGGCTGCAATTAAATTAAAGGTTAAGCCAATACTCCAGATAACGCCGCCGAGGATACCAATAAAATGTGTTTTTGTATCAGCTGCTTTAAAATAATTGCCATAACTGGTTTTTTCACCAGATAGTGGTTTAAACATAAAGTAGGTGTTAAAAATAAAATTTGAAAAAAATAGCCCAAGTGAAAAAATAAAAGCTGACGTGTAGGGGGTTAATTTCATCGGTAGTGGATCAACATAGTTAACGCTCATTGATGCAGCGAGAAAGCGGTAGAAAAAACCCATCAACACACCAGCAGTAAGTGAGATCAAAATGCCTTTAGCAGTAGTCTTTTGTTGTTGAGTATCCGCTTGTCGATAAATAATGGCATCAACAATAATGGCTAATGCCACCAGTGCTACGCCAATAAATAAAAGCCAAGCGTTGCCAATGGGTACACCAATATAATTTATCACCACACCGATGACTAAGGCCAAGCCGATAGCAATCGGAAATGCAACGGCCATGCCAGCAATATCAATAGCGCAGACCAGTAAAATATTGGCAATATTAAATAGGGCGCCGCTCCATAACGCCAGCCCGAGATTCTCGCCGCTAGCTTGACGAATATCGCTGAGAAAACTACGCCCTTCGTGGCCAAAGCTGCCCATGGTTAGTGCTAAGACTAACGTTAGCAAGACAACGCCAATGGAATAATCCCAATAAAAAAGCTGAAATGGCCAATGCTTTTTAACCAGCTTTTGCGTATTGGCCCAAGAGCCCCAGCAAAGCATGGTGATAAACGTCATAAAAACGGCTAAGCCATAACTGTGTACTACTACCATCCTTTGGTTCCTTTTGTGTTGCTATGGGGACTAACCCGGTGTTTTTCGAAAACTGCCACCACAAATACTGTAGCATTCATTGTAGGCGCTGGTGCAGTCGTAATTATCCTCGCAATTGGAAAAATCAGCAAAGCTGTTTAAAGAACGCTCAACCGCATCGTTTTGTGCGCGTTGCTTTTTGATGTAAGCGCGATAGGCTGGTTTGGCGGCATCAATGGCTTCAAAACGGCATTGTTGATATTCAATTTTATTTTTAGTCTCGCAACGTGATTTTTTGACGGCGCAACGCTGCATGCACTCTTTAGCTGCTTTGCTTAAAGGGGGTTGATAGGAATAATGGCTGCTTTGACAAGCAGTTAGAGACAGCGTGATTAGGCCCAGAGGTGCGAGCGCTTTAATAAAAGTCGAAAAGTTCATATTGGAATACCTTGAAGGTTAAACGGACGAATATAGATAATAGGCAAAATCATTGCACATTACCAGTTGGTTTATTTATGATCAAAGTTGATGTGGGTGGGTGTAGCGGTGGTGGCTAACTTTTGCTGATGATAGACGTTTTGCGCTTGTGCAAAACGAAAAGTAAATTACCATCTATGCGCGTCTTTTGTTTTAAGGCTGTTTTTTGCTTTTCTTAATTTGTTCGGCAAAGGCATCGGGATTAATTAAGTTTATAATTGGTTGCAGCAATTCAAAGCCGGTGTGAGTTTCGTAAAAGTGCGCACGATGTTCAATCATGGCAGTGTCATGGGTGACTTTTGTTGCCTGTTGTTTGCTTTCAATTTCGTGGAAGGTTGCGGCTATATTAGAACGGATCTTTTCGTATTGCTTTAATCCTTTTTCAGGTGCCTCATTGTTATTATCAAGGCATTCGGCAAGGATGTAGGAGTCGACCATCGCTAAGCTATATCCTTGGCCAATAACAGGGCCAAAAGCGTGGGCCGCATCACCAACAACACAGGCACGTCCACGTGACCATTTTGTGAGGTTGGGGATCTCATAAACAGGAACAGCAAAGGAGTTTTCGTCCAAGGGTGCTGAGAGAATTTCATCAACCCAGTGTGACCAACCTAAGGTGAGTTCTTTCAGTTGTTCTAATGCGTGTGCTTTATCTTGTAGCTCTTCTTCAGGCATGCGGCAGGTTAGATACCACATATTTTCACCGCCCGCCAAGGGGGTAACCCAAGCACTTTTCCCGCGGGTTAAAATATTAAAGAGTGTTTTTTTCGGTACTGTAATAGGGTGGTCATTTTTAAGAATGCCGCCCCAGAAACAAATGCCCGCATAACTAGGTTTAATGGTATCGTCAATATAGTTTCTAGTTACTGAATTAATACCGTCTGCGCCAATGATGATATCAGCCTCAACGGAGGTGTCATTAGAAAAATAAGCAGTAATTTTTTCGTTATTTTCTTCTACTTTGGTGCAGTGGTGGTCGAGATGTAGAACACCTTCGGGTAGCGCTTTGGCTAGACCTTGTTGCAGCCGTGTGCGTGACATAGGAATCATCGGATGACCGCATTCTTGATAAAATTGGCTAAGTTCTTCATGCAGCATCAGTTTTTCGTGGCGATCATAGATTTCATAAAAACGAATGTCGGTATAGAGTTTATCAACTAAATCTTTCAGTCCCAGTTTCTTTAGAATACGGATACCTTGAGGATAAATCATAAATCCACCACCGATATTGCTAAGCGTCGGTGTTTGTTCAAACACTTTGACATCAATATTCTTATTGATTAAAGCGTGTGCCAATGCCAGCCCGGCCATACCGGCGCCGATAACGGCTACTGAAAGCGTATTGTTTTCTTGTTGTGCCATAATTGAACTATAGCAGGTGGAATGTTGAGTTGCTAATGGCTGGTGGCGGTATTACTAGCTTATAAAACAATGAGTTGCCACCTTCTGTGCTGGGTTGGCTTATCAGAAATCGCCATCCCACGGTTTGACTACCGTAGTAGCAGGCCCTCTCGTAGGGGCGCAGCATGCTGCGCCCATTTATCATTAGAGAATTAGTAGCGGTAATATTCAGGTTTATAAGGCCCGCTGACAGGAATACCAAGATATTCTGATTGCTCATTTGATAGTGTTGTTAACTTAGCACCAACGCGATCCAAGTGAAGACGCGCTACTTCTTCGTCTAAGCTTTTTGGTAACACATAAACATCAACATCGTATTTATCCGTGTGTTGCCATAATTCCATTTGTGCCAACACTTGGTTGGTAAAGGAGTTTGACATCACAAAGCTTGGATGGCCGGTAGCACAACCTAGGTTAACTAAGCGACCACGTGCTAATAAAATAATACGTTTGCCATCAGGAAAAATAATGTGATCAACTTGTGGTTTGATATTTTCCCATTCGTATTGTTCCAATGAAGCAACATCAATTTCTAAATCAAAGTGGCCAATGTTACAAACAATAGCTTCATTTTTCATTTGTGCCATATGATCATGGGTAATAACATGTTTGCAGCTGGTTGCCGTCACAAAAATATCAGCTTGTGAAGCCATATCATCTAAGGTTACCACGCGATAACCTTCCATCGATGCTTGTAATGCACAGATGGGATCAATTTCAGTAATGCAAACAGAGGCGCCTAAACCACGTAGTGCTTGCGCACAACCTTTACCAACATCACCATAACCGCAGACAACCACCGTTTTACCAGCGATCATCACGTCCGTTGCTCGTTTAATAGAGTCAACTAAGGATTCGCGGCAACCGTATAAGTTATCAAATTTCGATTTGGTCACAGAGTCATTGACATTAAATGCAGGTACTTTTAAGGTGCCTTGCTTTGCCATTTCATACAAACGGTGCACACCGGCGGTTGTTTCTTCTGACAAACCACGAATATCGGCAAGGAGTTCAGGGAAATCATCATGAACGATTTGTGTTAAGTCGCCACCATCGTCTAGTAATAAGTTTGGCTTCCAGCCATTGGGTCCGCTCAAGGTTTTTTTAACGCATTCAACGTATTCTTCTTCTGTTTCGCCTTTCCATGCAAAAACGGGTACGCCTCTGGCTGCCATGGCAGCAGCGGCATGATCTTGCGTGGAGTAAATATTACAAGAAGACCAACGCACTTCAGCGCCTAATTCAATCAAAGTTTCAATTAAAACCGCCGTTTGAATTGTCATATGCAGGCAGCCAGCAATGCGTGCGCCTTGTAATGGTTTTTCAGTGCCGTATTTTTTACGTAACGCCATTAGTCCAGGCATTTCGGTTTCAGCGATAGCAATTTCTTTACGTCCCCAGTCAGCTAAACTTAGGTCGGCAATTTGGTAATCGTTTTCTACAGAGGTCATGGTTGCAGTACTCATCGTTGTTTGTATCCTATGGTTAAAATGCTTAAGCGACGGTTTCTAGTTTGGCCGCTTCACGTAGGGCGTCAACTTTATCCGTTTTCTCCCAGCTAAATTCAACATCGTCACGACCAAAGTGCCCATAAGCAGCGGTGTCTTTGTAGACGGGTTGCAAGAGGTTTAGTGATTTAATAATGGCTGTCGGACGTAAATCAAAAATATCACGGACGATTGCATCAAGATGATCACCGTCAATTTTGCTGGTGCCAAATGTTTCGATGTGAATGGAGGTTGGTTCTGCTACGCCAATTGCATACGATACTTGCACTTCACAGCGTTCTGCCAAGCCAGCAGCAACAACATTTTTAGCAACATAACGTGCGGCATAAGCAGCGGAGCGATCAACTTTTGAAGGATCTTTTCCAGAGAAACAGCCGCCACCGTGGCGTGCAAATCCACCATAAGTATCAACAATAATTTTTCGACCGGTTAAGCCGCAATCACCAACAGGGCCACCAATAACAAAACGACCGGTTGGATTAATGTAGTAATTGGTATCAGCGTGCAGCCAATTTTCAGGAATGATCGGTTTGATGATTTCTTCCATTACGGCTTCTTGCAATGTTTTCTGATCGATATCAGGATGGTGTTGCGTGGATAACACGACGCAATCGATAGCAACAGGTTTGCCGTTCTCATAGCGCAAGGTGACTTGGGATTTGGCGTCAGGACGCAGCCAGCTGAGCTTGCCCGATTTGCGTAAAGTCGCTTGTTGTTTTACTAAGCGATGAGCAAGTGTGATAGGAGCCGGCATAAAAACATCGGTCTCATTCGTCGCATAACCAAACATCAAACCTTGATCACCCGCACCAAGTTGGTCGTCATCTTCACGGTCAACGCCCTGAGAGATGTCAGCGGACTGTTTGCCGATAGCGGTTAGTACGGCACAGGTTTCACTATCAAAACCCAGCTGAGGGTCGTTATAGCCAATTTGACGGATGGTATCACGCGCGATAGTCTCCATATCAACCCAGGATTGTGTGCTAATCTCGCCAGCAATCAACACTAGTCCATTTTTTAGTAAGGTTTCGCAAGCTACCCGACAATGAGGGTCCTCTTTGATTAACGCGTCTAATATAGCGTCTGAAATTTGATCAGCAATTTTGTCCGGATGGCCTTCAGAAACGGATTCTGAGGTAAAAATAATGTCGTTAGTGGTCATTGCGCTTCGCTCACTCTCTAATGTTGATGAGAAAAAACGTTATATTAATCAATTTTGTCTTAAATTGCATGTCTATTATATAAAGCAGGTTGGTGTGCTGAGGTGGAGAGTTGTGTCGCCCAATATGTCGACGTGCGCCGTCGTCCTGCGCCCCTGGATCAAGACCAGGGTAGGCTTTGATCGCGGGATCCAAGCTACGGCTAAAGACAATGGATCCCGTGGTCAAGCCACGTGCTGACGAGCACCAAAAAGAGTGGAGTCCGTCATATCGTGAAATACAATTTTATCTGTAACAGTGCAGTAACAATGCTGGCAATTTATTTTTTACTTTGCTTAAAATGGATCATGACATTATATAAATCGAATAGGGGAGTATTTTATGCGTTCTATTTTTTCTTCTTCTTTGTTAATAGCCGGTGGTTTATTGGCTGCAACGATAAGCTTTGCGTCAACAACATCAACAACATCAACAACATCAACAACATCAGCAACATCAGGGGTTAAGCTTTATCATGAGCCTAGTGCTTCAGCAAAAGTCGTTGAGTCTGTAAGCCCTTCTCAACGTTTAGTGCCGATTTTTCGCCAACATAAATGGGTGAAAGTTGGTAATCCACAGGATGGAAAAGTTGGTTGGGTTAATAAGAAAGAGTATCGCCAGGCGGTAAGAGCTTATTATAAGCCTAATTTTCAAACGGTTTTTATTCGTAGTGAACAAGGCAAAGATGGTAAGCCAACGATGAGTGTTATGGCTTACAATAATGGTAAGAAGCTTTCGGACAAAGATGCGAAAGCGCTTTATGAAAAGTTACAGCAGCAGCAACGCAGTGAGTGGCGGGCCATGCGTCGTATGGATCGCAGAATGATGCGTGAAATGAATCATTGGGGAATGGGTTTTGATCGGCCTTTCTTTATGCGTCCGGTGATCGTCATTAATAATCCGCAGCACCCGCCGTTACGTCCTGATGATCTTAAAAGTGCTCCGCCTAAACCACCAGTGGATGTGAAGCATAGCGAACATAAATAACAGCAGGTGATAGTGGTTTAAAACAGAATCACATTAAAGTGTAAGTGGTGTTTCAAAGCGCAATGCATGCTAGAAGTGCAAAGCGCTTTGGGGCATAGTAACAGAGCAGCCTATGGCAAGGCGGCCCCGTTTGTGTAAACGAAGGTTTCACATAAAGTCATATGCCCTGAGCTGTTATGGCATACAAGTCTCAGGCTTCTATTTCAACCTCAAACTACACCTCTTCGTGATGCGTTTGGAATGCTTCATATTTGTTAGCGGCGCTTTTCAGTTGGTTGCCTTCTTCGATATCAAAGTACAGCGGATCAAGAATAGCGTGAACATTATGCGGCATTTGTAGGTGAATTGAATTGTTTTTGTCAAAATTGGGCATCACCCTTTGCTGCTTCATGGTTGCATCAAACTCGTGAATTAAAGCGGTGAGCTCTTTATTGAAAGCAATCTCGGTAGGCAGTTCTTTTTTGGATTTAATGCCGAGTTTGCTTCTAACCGAATTAATATGAGCTTCGACCGTACGAGCACTTAAAAATAATTCAAAAGCGATTTTTTTAAAGGTATACCCTTTTGCAGCTAAGTTTAAGCATTGTAGTTCACGACGGCTTAGGTAGGTTTCTTCTGAGGTACCATCGAGATAAAAACGTTTTGTTTTAACAGCATTTAGAAAGCGTGCTTTTGCTTTTTCATTTTCTTCCGGGTTGGAGATATAGGGCGCTTCTTTAGATTGAGGCACTTTAACAAGATACTGTAACCTATTTTTCTTTGCTGCCTGCAATATATCTTTACCTTTATATTTGAAGTAGCGAACAAATTGTTTAACGGCTTTTTTGTGAGTATAGAAATTACGTAGCAGATTGGGGTTTTCTTTGCCCGCAGAAAAAATAATCATTTCAGTGTAGCCAAGATAATTTCTGAAATAAGTAACAAAATGCTCGAGGCCAAATTTTTCCCGTATTGGATCAAGAACTTTTTGCGCATACTCACTGTTTGGATTGGCAAAATCATCAATCATCACGACGCTGGGAGTATAGGCTATATCTAGAACAGGGCCGCCAACTTCATTAAGGTTGTTGTCCCAGTAAAAGCTATCAATGTCCTTTCGACTGCCAAGCGAAAAATAAGTTTGGTTCCAATAGAAGCGGCAATAGGAAAACGTTTTTGCATTTAAAAGCTGCAACAGCGGCTCGGCAAGTTTGTGGATCTTGTCTGCATGTGCCCTTAATGGGTGTTCCGGGGTGATACCTAGTCTATTAGTCATGTTGTGCCCTACTTAGTCATTTTGGGTAATTTTACTTGCTTTAGAGTAGCCGTCAAGCAAATTAGGCCAAAAAAGGAACTTTTATTTTGCTTGAAAAGGAGACATTTGGGTGAATAATAGATGGTTAATGAATTTATTTTTTATAAAACAGATGGTTATAAATTTTGCATTATATTTTTGCAAAAAATAATGCTGTTGTGTGGCGCTAGTAAATATCTATCAAAAAGGACGCAAAATGTTGGCGTCTTTTGCTGATTATAAAAGATGCAATTACAACGACGGCTGTAATCCTCGATCAGGCCTCTTGTATAAGTTGTGGCAGCTGTTCAGATTCTGGTCTTATCTTATTGCCTTCCTCGGTATTAAAGAACATCGGGTCAATAATGGTTTCAACTTTATTTGATAGGCTAACATGAACGGAGCTATTGCTTTGATGATTCGCGTTGACATTTTGGATCATAACCGCGGTATCGAATTCCTTTATTAGGGCGGTAAGCTCTTTGCTGAATTCGATATCTGAGGAAATCTCTTTCTTGGTTTTGATGCCTAATTTGTTTCTTACAGAATTAATATGTGCTTCAACGGTACGAGCGCTGAGAAACAGCTCGGAAGCAATTTTTTTGAACGTGTAACCCCTCACAGCTAGATTTAAGCATTGCAGCTCGCGACGGCTTAGATAGGTTTCATCACCAAAGCCATCTAAATAATAACGTTTTGTTTGGATAGCTTTCATAAAACGGTCTCTTGCTTCTTGTGTCACTGGGCAGTCAGCATTGTGTAAGTTTCGTTCGGGACGATTAATCTCGTATTTTAGCTTCTGTTTCTTGGCGGCTTTAAGAATGTCTTTGCCTTTGTATTTAAAATAGCGAATAAACTGCTTAATGGCCTTCTGATGAACGTAGAAATCTCTAAGTAATGTTTTGTTGTCTTCATCTGCACTTAATATGACAAGTTCAGAGTAGCCTAGGTAGTTTCTAAGGTAAGCAACACTATGTGCTAAGCCAAACTTTTCACGAATGGGCGCAATGACTTTTCTGCCGTACTCTGAGTCTGGGTTGGCATATTCGTGAACAACAACGGGTGTTGGTGTATAGGCAAGATCGTGTACGGGTCCACCGACTTCATTAAGATTATTATCCCAATAGAAATCGTCAATATCGCGATTGCTGCCGAGGGAAAAGTAGGTCTTGTTCCAGTAGAAGCGTACAAAAGCAAAATTCTTGACGTTTAGCAGGCGATAAATAGGCTCTGCTAATTTAGCAATTTTATCAGCATTTGCTCGAAACGGATGATTTGGGCCTACCCCGAGATTGTTCGCCATATTGACCTCTTTTCATATATACTAGTCAATATTTTACCTATTTCTGTTCAAAATTCAAGCATTTTTTACTTTTTTGGGGTTGTGTAGCTGGGGTAAAAGATGGTATATATCTATATAAAACAGTAAGTTATTATATTATCTGCTTTATCACGCCAGTGTGTTGCTAAAACTGTATTAATATAAGGCATTAGCTGGGGTTTGGTGTTGCAAAAGGGCTGGTTTCTATTGCAAGTGAGCGGCTTAGCATGCTTATCAGCCGCTCTAATGTCATTTTTCCCCGTAAGCTAGCTTTTACGGCGAGAACCTGGTTCTTGCCCACCTTAGCGAGAGGCTATCCAGCCAACGCTTGGTCTAGATCGCTGATTAGATCCTCGGTATTTTCAATACCCACTGACAGACGAATAAAGCCATCGGTCATACCAAGCTTTTGTCGTGTCTCAGCGGGAATGGTCGCATGTGTCATAATCGCGGGGTGTTCAATAAGGCTTTCCACGCCCCCTAAGCTTTCTGCCAAGGCAAAGATTTGGCAGCGTTCTAGCATTCGCTTAGTGCCATCAAGGTCAAGCTCTAGTTCTGCGGATACCATGCCACCAAATAAAGGCATTTGCTGCTTAGCGAGCTCATGCTGAGGGTGGGATGCTAAGCCTGGGTAGTATACTTTCTTCACTTTGTCGTGATTTTCCAGCCATTTCGCGACTTTTAGCGCGCTTTCGCAGTGTCGTTCCATGCGGATGGCTAGTGTCTTCAGTCCGCGTAAGGCTAAAAAGCTATCAAAAGGTCCGGCAATGGCGCCGACAGCATTTTGCAGGTATTGAATTTTTTCACGCAGTTCGTCATTGTTGCCGACGACCACCATGCCTCCTACCATATCGGAATGGCCATTTAGGTATTTGGTTGCCGAATGGATAATAAGGTCAAAACCGAGGTCCAAAGGTTGTTGTAGGATTGGTGTTGCGAAGGTGTTATCAGCAACGGCGATTAAGTTGTGCTTTTTGGCGAATTCGGCCACTTGTTTTAAGTCGACCAATTTAAGCATCGGGTTGCTCGGTGATTCTACCCAAATCATTTTGGTATTGTCTTGCAGATTTGCTTCGAGCGCGCTGAGATCATTGCAGTCGACAAAGGAAAAGCTTAAACCAGCAGACCGTTTGCGCACTTGTTCAAATAAGCGAAAGGTGCCGCCATAAACATCATCCATCACCAAAACATGGTCGCCAGGATTTAAAATTTCTATGGTTGTTGCAATTGCCGCCATGCCTGACGCAAAGGCAAAACCTTGTTGGCCGTTTTCCAAATCAGCAACGCATCGTTCATAGGCAAACCGCGTTGGGTTTTGTGAGCGTGAATACTCAAAACCTTTGTGCTTTCCTGGGCTCTCTTGAATATAGGTGGAGGTTGCATAAATGGGCGTCATCACCGCGCCGGTGCTAGGGTCGGGGGATTGTCCAGCATGAATCACACGTGTTTCAATGTTTAAATTTTTGTGTTTGTCTGTCATGTTAACCTCAATGTAATAATCTATTTAACGTTGTTGGGCAGTAGCTTTGCAAAGTCTACTGTTAAATTTTTAGCACTGAATCAATGCAGCTGTTCTAACTCACCGTCATCCCAGCGAAAGCTGGGATCTTTTAGCTCTGGCAGCTTTATCAAGAGATCCTGAAGCAAGTTCAGGATGACATCAGTTTTGGCAACTGTCTTAAGTTATTGGTGAATTTATTTATTCAGCAACAAATTTGTTTTCTTGCATCCATTTATCATCAGCAAACTTCGTCATATAATTACGAATAGAGTCTGGTAATAAGACTAAACAACGGTCACCTTCTTTTAATTTCTGTGCTGCTTGCAAAGCTGCCCAAACAGCACCGCCTGATGAGCCGCCGATTAATAATCCCTCTTCTCTAATAAGGCGTCTAGCCATCAAAAAGGAATCTTTGTCATTAATTTTTATATAGTTATCAACTAAATCATTATCAAGGACATCGGGAAAAAAGTCATAGCCTATACCTTCAACCAGATAGGGTTTTACTTCATCGCCGCCACCAAGAATAGAGCCAATAGGATCAACACCGATAATTTGAATAGCTGGGTTTGCTTCTTTTAACCCTTTAGCAACGCCGGTAATCGTGCCACCGGTGCCAACGCCCATCACGACCATTTTTAATTGATCGCCCATATCATTTAAAATTTCCTGCGCCGTTGTGCGGTAATGAATGCCAGGATTTTCTGGATTGCCGTATTGATCTAAAATATGAGAGTTAGGAATTTCTTCATTAAGCTTTTTCGCTAATGAAATATGGCTGTCAGGGGCGTCCCAAGCAGCTTCAGTGGGGGTGCGATAAATTTTTGCGCCCAAGGCTTTTAGCACCACTGCTTTTTCATGGCTCATTTTTTCAGGCATGGTGATAATTACCTGATAGCCCTTGACTGCACCGGCTAAGGCTAAGCCAATGCCAGTATTACCAGATGTTGGTTCGATTAGTGTGTCGCCAGGTTTTATCTGGCCAGACTTTTCCGCTTCTGCCACCATGGCGTAACCAATGCGGTCTTTTACCGAGCCGCCTGGGTTGAAAAATTCACACTTGCCATATAATTCACAAGGAAGATCTTTGCCAATGCGATTAAATCTGACGCACGGGGTTTTACCGATGGCTTGGAGAATATTTTCGATGACCATTTATTACACCTTTTAGATGGGGTTGAAATCTAGCCAGTATATTGAAGCCTGGGAGGAAACTCAAATGCTATCATGTATAATAAGCGCACACCCTGTCGGGCTTAAATAGGGAAATGAATAGTAGTGTTATAACGATGTTAAGTTTCAATTTGTGATAACCATGCTTTGTTGAGTTTAGTCATCACGTCTAAGGTTGTTTGCAAGTCCTCTTCTTTAATATTCGTGCTAGCGGTTTTCAATAACTGTAACGCAGATTTTTTTATAGCTTTAACCTTTGTGATGCCTTGAGGAGTGAGTTTTAACTCAACAAAACGTTTGTCATCTTTGTCGGTTAGGCGTTGTATCAGATTTTGCTTTTCTAGTCTGTCGAGTGAGCGTGTCAATGAAGATTCCGTTAAAACAATTTCTTTTGCTAATTGATTTTTTGAAATGCCGCTGTGATTACTGAGTCCATATAAAATTCGTTTGTCTGTTGCTGTAACGTTGTGTTGTTGTAGGATAGGGCGATGCAGTCGCATCCATAGTAAAATATTTTGTCCCCATGTTGAGCGTAGTTTTTCAAAAATATTCATGTGGTTTCCTCCTGGGGTAAGTATATAGTTTGCTAGGTTTTGATGCAAAAGGGTGGTTGTTTTTGGTGGGTCTGACGGAAGAGTAGAGCGGTTATATTTAATTAGTTGCGGCGCCGGTTTTACGCAACGACGCGAAGGGGTTGTAAAGGGCGCAAAGGGGAATGTTAAGTTAATAGTGACTCAGCGCTGTAGTTAGGTGTCGTCATGCCATGGTTTGATATTAGTATCCAGCCATGTATTTGAATTACGAATTATTAACGATAAGTGATAAGAGTAAAAAGTCAGTAATAAGTTATCTAAAACTAAGATTATTTTAATATCTGTTCGCTATACTAAAATTCCCCAGGAAATTTTCAAGGAGAAAGCAATGCGAAAAGGCAAAAAAAAAAGTCCTCCCCCAAAACCACAAAGAAAGCCGGCTGCTGCTAGTGATGAGCGTAAGGCAAAAGATAGAGAAAATAATAAAGCAGTAAGTGATGATTTAACTGATGGTAGTACTTCTACCTCCATAGCCTCTTTTCTAGGTGGTTCTCGCGAAAGTAAAAAATCTATAGCAGAAGCGAGCGGTGAGCGACATCTGCAAGGGCGGCCTGTTGTTCTACTAAATCTTAGCTGTATCATTACCATTGATAATGAAAAAAAACCACAATATAACGAGGATCTTTTACAATCACTCTCCGCGCATGGCTTAAGGGATGTGGTTTTGATTGTGCCTGAATGGGTTAATGCAAGTTTGCTGCGTAAGAATCCAGATTATATTGCACATATAAAAGAGACTTTTACCGTTCATGCTGTTGCTACGATGGCAGATTTACTTTTTCATCGAAATGACGAAGTAAAAGCGTTTGCAGAGAAGAATCAGGCGCAGTCGCTGCAAGATCCTATCGAGCTAATTAAGGATGGTGAGTTTGCTGCGCTACAAAATTTTGCCGATGCTAAGCCAGGCACAGCCTTTGCAGCGGCGGCCAAGAACGAAATTGACGATACAGAAGTTGCCAATATTCATGGTATGACAGCACTCACGGGTGAATATATGGAGTCTGTTAGTGGCAGCGCTATGCCACCTATTTATTTTTTATATGAAATGATTTTAAAAAATAAATTTTCTTGGGTTAATGGCGTTGTCTTTATTGATAACGAGGAGAAAAATACCACGGTAGTTAGTAAGATGCACCCAGGGTTATCTGACAAAGAGCCCTTGCCGTTATTAACGATTGTTAATCCACAAGACAAAGGTGGGAATCCTTCTCTACGCGCTTGCTATGATCAATTTTTGCTGGATGGAGTGCCAACGTTAAAAGTGTCACTGAATAAAGACAATGTTAGGGCATTTATTATTGGAGTTGTGTTAGGCTGTAAAGCAAAAAGAGAATTGGATAGCAATGAGTACAAGCAATATTGGTTTATACCCTGTCAGGTTAGCCGTAAGGATAAGATACAGGCAATAGATACATTAGTTGAAGGTTTGAACTACCAGTGTGTCAATCTGGAGGATCATCTTACCGCATTGGAAAATGGTGGCTTAAAAACAGCTCTTGAGGTTGTTATTAAGGCAGGGCTTGGAGATTTGGTGTGTAATAAAAAGGTCATCACGCCGACTGAGCTGGCTCGTAACTTGATTATGAGTGGATCACCATCGTTTGCGGCGAAATAATGTTGTAATTGCGTGATTACGGTATTCCCTTGGCAATTAAAATGTACTATAAACGTTAATAGAACATTTTAATTAGAAAAAAGGGAATACCGTATGATAGACCCCAAGAATATTAACGATCTTGTAAAACGTTTAGTAGACTCTTTGCCGAAAGGCCTGACTAACTTACCGAAAGATGTAGAAAAAAACTTTCATAGTGTTTTGCAGTCAACCTTCAATAAGCTCGATTTGGTCACGCGTGATGAGTTTGATGCGCAGTCAAAAGTGTTGGCACGCACACGCGCCAAGCTTGAGGAGCTCGAAGACAAGCTCAAAGAAATGGAAAAAGCGGATAAGTAACCTTTTATCCAATCTATGAGCAGGGGCTAGAGCATTATGTCATTAGCAGTTGTGCATAGTCGAGCTAGCGCTGGGGTTAGGGCGCTGCCCGTTGATGTTGAGGTGCATTTGTCAAAAGGCTTGCCGGGATTTTCTATTGTCGGTTTGCCGGAAATGGCTGTTAAAGAAAGTCGTGATCGTGTGCGCAGTGCGATTATCAATAGCAACTTTGAATTTCCTGCACGGCGAATTATTGTCAACTTAGCGCCAGCCGATTTGCCAAAAGAGGGTGGTCGTTTTGATTTGGCTATTGCGCTGGGGGTGTTGGCTGCATCGAAGCAGATTCCTTTAACAAGTTTAGCGGATTATGAATTTGCTGGCGAGTTAGCGTTGTCAGGTGACTTGCGTTCGTTTAAAGGGGCGCTGCCGCTAGCGATTGCTGCCAATAAAGTAACACGACAATTAATTTTGCCACAACAAAATGCACATGAGGCCGCTTTAAAAAAAGGTGGGCGTATTTTTCCCGCTAGGCATTTGCGTGAGGTCTGTGGTCATTTACAAGGAGCGCAGCCATTAACGCTGCAGCCAATCAACAAAGCGGTATTGACCCCGTTAAAATATCCAGATCTCAAAGATATAAAAGGTCAAAAGCTGGGTCGCCGAGCTTTGGAAATTGCCGCCGCTGGCGGGCATAGCTTACTGTTAATCGGCCCTCCGGGAACTGGTAAAACGATGTTGGCTAGTCGTCTGTGTGGCATTATGCCAATATTATCTGAAGAAGAGGCATTGCAAGTTGCGGCGGTTTATTCAATTAGCCAAGGTGGATTTGATCATCAACATTGGTGTCAGCGGCCTTTTCGCTCGCCACATCATACGGCTTCAAGTGTTGCACTGGTAGGTGGTGGCAGACCACCTAAGCCTGGGGAGATCTCATTAGCACACCGAGGCGTTTTATTTTTGGATGAATTACCAGAATATAATCGCCATGTCTTGGAAGCATTGCGAGAACCCATAGAAGCAGGCAAGGTGACTATTTCACGCGCGTCGCATCAAGTGGAGTTTCCGGCAAAGTTTCAATTGGTGGCTGCGATGAATCCTTGTCCCTGTGGCTATCAAACAGACCCCAGCGGACGATGTACTTGCACCTTTGAACAAGTGAAGCGTTATCAAATGCGGCTGTCTGGTCCTTTATTAGATCGCATTGATTTGCATGTTGAAATGCAGGCTTTGCCAAAGTCAGTGTTAGTTGGTCGTAGTCATGAGCAAGTCGAGTCTAGTGAGGTAGTTCGTCAGCGAGTGGTTGCTGCCAGAGATCGGCAACAAGCCCGCTCAGGAAAAATAAATGCAGATTTATTAGGTGAGGAGCTTGATTTATTTTGTAAGCTTAAAGAAAGTGACTATGTTTTTATCGAAGAAGCCATTAACAGGCTGGGATTATCGGCGCGTGCTTATCACCGTATTTTGAAAGTTGCTCGTACTATTGCTGATTTGCAAGGGGTTGATGCCATTACGCGCCTGCATTTGCAGGAGGCGCTAAGTTTTAGAAAGTTGCGTTTGAAATAAAACTGTTATCTAGGAAACCCTTATTTTATTGTATTTAAAAAGAGTTAAGCGTACTCTCTTTTATGCATAGGCAAATTATGATGAGGATACATGCCAATGAAGTGTAAGTCATTTTTGTTAAAGGCAATTTGCATTGTCCTCTTAACCCTTCCGAAGGCAATGGCAAATTTCCAATACATGTCTGCCGAACACATGTTTATAGGAGATGATATTACCTTGTCATTCCCAGATAAAAAAATCTCCGGTAGTAATTTTACATTTCAATTAAAAAATGGCAGTAAATTATCATATGGTGATTTGGTGGCTATGCCTGACTATTATGGAGTGCCTGGTCAAGCCATTTCATCAGCCTTAACGGATGAAGAAAAAATAAAGCGATTTAACATTGCTTTTACCCAGATGGATAGCGATGAAAATTTCTCAGCATTAAATGCCATTATTCAAGATGAGAAACGGCAAGTTGAACAAGCGCTAAAGCAAGGCGCTGATCCGCAAAAAGTATATAGTGATCTTGGTTTTAAGGAAAGTATGGCAATAGCGCAAGCAACAAATTATCGCTCGATTCAGTTGGCATTGGTTTGTTACGATCATTTTAGGAAAGATGCCTTGACTGCTTATTCAATAGGGCATCGCATTGCGGTGAAAGAGGCTATAAGTGCTTATTATGTTGTCCATAACCTGCCAGGCAAAAATAACAAAGCCAGTAGTATCATTGCGCAGTGTTATCAGCAAAAAAATACAAATGACTGTTTGATAGACTCTGCCAATACGATGTTAAGAAAAGCATATGCTTTTAATGCCTTTGCCTCACACTTTTTAACAGATCGCTTTGCAGCAGGGCATATCCGCACCCCTTTGCGTGAAGTGCATGACCATGCGATACCAATGGGTGTAGTTGGTTCTCGTGCAGCTAACTTAATGCATAATGAAGATAATACACAGGGTGTGATTGTTAAAAATGCTTTGGGAGAAGAGTGGGTCGCTTATGGTGATACCATGTATTTTGGTGATGCTAATAAAGAGAATAAAGCTCAGTTAGCTAAGGTGATGCAAAAGTCAGCAGATGAAATCTATCAAGCATTTTTGCAAGGGCGTGACACAGATCCAGCTTCAGCGCAGTTATTTTTATCCGTTCCTTATGCTTTGCCACCACAAACTAAGCTTAATGATCGTGTACAAACAGAGCCGTTATTCTCAATGATTGGTGATACCGTTTTTGTGCGAGCGTCAGTTTGTCATCCAAATGATTTTTCTAAACCTAAGTCGGTATGGACAGCAGCGCAAGTGATTTCTGATAGTGGTAATTGCTAAAATCTTAGTTAGGATATCGCGTTGTCGATTGTTGCGAGCTTTAAAGGAATTTTACGCTCATAGATGGAAACAGCTCACAGCTAAGGTGGCTGTTGAAATCTGAGGTTCTGTTAGTCACCAAGCCAGCCCTTTATTACGCGGCGGGCGCTACGAAACGGCGACCGCCGCCCTTTCGTAGCGCCCGCCGCGTAACAAAAGGCTGCAGCACGGAGTTTATTCTATCTCTAGCAATTTATGCGGCTTGATTTCTCCAGTTTTAGGCCTTAGTGCCAAGCTTGGGTAGGGCATGGAGTCGTTTATCATATCAGGTCATTACTTATGATCAGGCGAGGAGGGGATGGCCCAGCCAACAACCAGCAGTACAAAAGCGGCTGACCCACTGACCCAGCTGAATACGTGATTTGTAGGAGTGGTAAAAAAGGTGGTAATTGCGGTGATAGCAAAAGCAAAACCACTACCCAGCAAGAAGCTGCGTTTTTTCGGTTGCCTAGCAATGACTTGTGGGTTATTTTTTGTCGGATAACTTTTGCTATATTGCTGCTCCCAGCGGACTTGCTCGATGATATCTGTTGCTAGCGGTGGGGCTTTTAATAATTTATTGAGCGTGCCCGGCAAGCCTTTCATTGTTCGTTCAGCCAAATCTTTGAGGCTATATTGTTTGCGAATCGATTTTTCAAGAAATGGTTTTGCCGTGGTCCACAGGTCAAGGTCGGGATAAAGCTGACGACCTAAGCCTTCAATGCTAAGCAATGTTTTTTGCAATAACATCAGCTGAGGCTGTAATTCCATGTTGAAGCGTTCTGCCGTTCTAAAGAGACGTAATAATAACTGCCCAAATGAAATATCTTTCAACGGCTTTTCGAAAATAGGTTCGCAGACAGTGCGAATGGCTGATTCAAATTCATCGACGCGGGTATCAACTGGCACCCAGCCCGATTCAACGTGCAGCAAAGCCACCTTACGGTAGTCGCGCTTAAAAAAGGCAAGCAAGTTTTCCGCGAGGTATCTTTGATCAGACGGGCTCAATGTGCCCATAATACCAAAGTCAACGCCTAAGTAACGGGGGTTTTCTGGATTGCTGGTATCAACAAATAAATTGCCAGGGTGCATATCAGCATGAAAAAAACTGTCACGTAACACTTGCGTAAAGAAAATCTCAACCCCATATTCAGCGAGCTTTTTCATATTAGTGTTAGCATCTTTTAACGCTTTGACATCGGAGATGCGAATGCCGTGTATGCGCTCCATGACCATGACATCTTTGCGTGCAAAGTCCCAATAAATTTTGGGGACATACATCATGGTTGAGTTTGTAAAATTTCGCCGTAATTGCGAGGCATTGGCTGCTTCACGCATCAAATCCATTTCATCTAAAAGGGTTTTTTCAAATTCACTAATCAGTGCTACAGGTTTAAGTCGCCGTCCTTGTTTCCAAAAGCGTTGTGCTAGCTTAGCGCCAAGGTACATTAAACCAATATCATTATTGATTGTTTTTATTAGATTAGGGCGCAGTACTTTAACAATAACTTCACTGCCATCCTGTAATGTTGCCGCATGTACTTGTGCGATCGACGCTGATGCTAATGGTTTGGTATCAAATGTGGCGAAGCATTCTTCAATTTTTTTACCAAGCGATGCTTCAATAAGTTGTCGTGCTAATTTGTTATCAAAGGGAGGTACTTGATCTTGTAGCTTGGCCAACTCTTCAATAATATCTTTCGGCAACAAGTCTTGTCGTGTTGATAGCAATTGGCCAAACTTAACAAAGATAGGGCCAAGTTTCTCCAGCGCTTTGCGAATGACGGCGCCGCGGCTAGCTTCTTTATCAGTAAAACGCCATGGGTTTAAGTAGCTTAATGCACGTAAAGAAGTTGATTTTGTGCCAACTAAGGATGGTCTTAAGCCATATTGAATAAGGGTTTTATTAATGCGCATTAATCTGATAAGTTGAATAGGCCTAATCATTACGTGTTCCAGTTATTCCATGTTATTTCTTTTTGCCAGTAGGCGGTTAAGCCGTGCTTCAGCGCGATCAACATCGTTTCTTAAGATGCTGACATCTTCAACAAATTGCTCAACCTCTCTTGCCGTTGGTACTTGTTTGCTTTCAGATTGTAAAAACTCTTTAACGTTTTGACCGAGTGTGCTTGCGGTGTTTTTACCAATATCCAGTATGCGTTTAAAGCTGCTGCTGATTTTATGGGCGGCAATATCGCCAACAAAGCGGGATAAATGCTCTTCCCAGTCGATATCAATATTGCTAAAGATATCTCTAACTTCTTCACCGAGCTCCATATCACCACTAATTTCAATTTTATTTTTAAATAATGCTGGATTAGCGCCTTTTGCAATGCCTAGGTTAAACAAACTGTTGAGGGTGCCAGAAATAATGGCGTCTGCCTCGTTATCGTGGCGCTTGTTAAGCTCAATACCATTTTGGTTGGGCAAGACATAAAATTTTGTGTTCCAGTCAGAAATTTCAAATAGAATGGCTTTGCCTGAGAGTTTGGCAAGGCGCGCAATGGTGTCTGGGTCTAGGCGCAAGTATGAATTAATGGCTGCTTCTAAACTTTGTAAGGCAAATGACATCATTAGTATTTATACCCTGTATGTGCTGCGACAATACCGCCGCTAAGATTGTGATACTCACAGTTCTCAAAGCCGGCATCTTGCATCATTTTTTTAAGCGTTTCTTGGTTTGGGTGCATGCGAATAGATTCTGCTAGATAGCGATAACTCTCTTCATCATCGGCGACCCATTTTCCCATCATTGGTAACAGTTTAAAGGAGTACGCATCATATATTTGTTTTAAGCCAGGTAGTTTAGGGGTAGAGAATTCGAGAATTAATAATTTGCCACCTGGTTTTAAGGATTTAAACATCGAGCGCAGGGCTTGGTCTTTATCAGTGACGTTTCTTAGGCCAAAGCCAATAATAATGCGGTCAAAATAATTGCGGGGGAAAGGTAAACTTTCAGCATCTGCTTGGACAAAAGAAATATTATCAACGAGATTACGATCAATTAAGCGGTCTCGCCCGACAGATAGCATGGCATTATTAATATCAGCAATTATCACGTTGCCATCATCGCCCACTAAGGGGCTAATTTTTGCCGCCAAATCACCTGTGCCGCCGGCAAGGTCTAGCACATTTTGTCCTCGGCGAAAGCCACATAAGTTGATCGAAAAATGTTTCCAGAAGCGATGGATGCCAAAAGACATCAAGTCGTTCATTAAGTCATATTTTTGAGCAACCGAGTGAAAAACCTCGCGGACTTTGCTCGCCTTTTCAGCAACTTTAACTTCTTGAAAGCCAAAGTGTGTGGTTTTGTTTTCATCAGAGTTCATGGGGCTATCATAGCGCGGCAAACATAGCTGAACAAGCTTCAGCATTGTCAAAGTTGTGAGCAAACTACGGTATGGCTTTAAATATTAACAGGGGTATGATGGTTTCTTCTGAGGGTTTGTGAATGATTGGAAGGAAAGGGGTTTGCCAATGTCGCACACGATTCACCAGGCGTCTGACAAGTATTTTAAACAGTCATTGCAAGAGATTGTTGTTGCTAAGGAGCTCTTTGAGCAGCATTTACCGGTAGAAATATTTAATGAAGTGCGATGGGATTCTTTGAAGTTAAGCAAAGAGACAGCGATTGATAATACGTATAAAGCATATGCAGCAGATGTTGTCTATGAAGCAAAGATGAAAGGTGACAATGATATGTATTTTACTTTGTTGTGTGAGCATCAGAGTAGAATAGATCATTGGATGGCCTTACGGATACTAAATTATAGTTTGCACTTAATTAACCGCCATCATGATCAACACCCAAAGTCGAGTTTGCCCTGGGTGTACCCCCTGGTAATTTATGATGGTAAAAAGCAGTGGGATGCAGAAAAAGATTTATTTGTTTTGTTTGGTGAACAGTCAGAAAATGTTCGTCGTACTTGGACTCGTTATCAATTAATCGATTTGCAGCGTTTAGAAGATGATGATTTATATAAACGATTTTATTCGGGGCTGTTTCAGTATGTCCTTAAGCATAAAGAAATTAAAAAATTCCGTGCCTATCTTGAGGTGGTGTTTCCTTGGTTAATAAATTTGGAATGCTGTGATAAAATTAACTACGCTTCTTTAACATTGCAATATATTGTAAGTGATATTGAGAAAAGCGAAGACGAAGCCTTGTTTACTGAGTATGTTGATAAATTTCTTTCTAATCAATTAAGGAGGGCAGGTATGACATTGGCTGAAAATTTTGAACAAAATGGTTTTGATAAAGGGATGATTCGTGGTCGGCAAGAAGGTCGGCAAGAAGGTCGGGATGAAGGCCGTAAAGAAGAACGTTTATTGCTAGCACGAAAAATGTTGGCGAGTGGTTTTGATGTTGCTGTAGTTTGTCAACTGACAGGCTTATCTGAAGAGGAAATTCTGCTTTTAGAAAAAGTGTAGGTAAGAATATGGCGCTTAAAAGAGCGTTGTAACGGTTCAGGGCATATAAAAAAGCTATATGCCCTGAACCATTATCAGTTAGAGAATGTAACGACTTAAATCTTCATCTTCCGCTAGTTTCTCAAGTTTGCGATTAACATAACCTTTATCAATTTTAACAGACTCACCGGCTTTATCACTGGCATCAAAAGAAATTTCTTCCAGTAAACGTTCCATAATGGTATGTAAACGACGTGCGCCAATATTTTCAGAGCGATCATTGACATGGTAGGCAATTTCCGCAAGGCGGCGGACACCGTCTTTGGTGAACTTAATGTTAAAGGCTTCGGTTTTAAGCAGTTCAGTATATTGCTCTGTTAGCGAAGCTTTCGGTTCGGTAAGAATGCGAATAAAGTCCTCTGCCGTCAATGCTTGTAGTTCCACACGGATGGGGAATCGGCCTTGTAGTTCTGGGATAAGATCAGAAGGTTTTGCTAAATGAAAAGCACCAGAGCCAATAAATAAAATATGGTCTGTTTTAATCATGCCGTATTTGGTAAATACTGTTGAGCCTTCTACCAAGGGTAACAGGTCACGCTGCACACCTTCGCGCGATACTTCACCGCCTGAGGTATGACTGCTTTTTACAATCTTATCGATTTCATCTAAAAAGACGATACCATTTTGTTCAACGCTTTCTAATGCGCTGGAGCGAATCTCATCTTCATTAACCAGCTTGGCTGCTTCATCTTCCTGTAGTTGTTTTAAAGCATCTTTGACTTTTAATCGACGAGGTTTACCGCGGCGATCAGACATATTTTGCATCATATTTTGTAATTGGCCGACCATTTCTTCCATACCAGGAGGGCCCATGATTTCCACATTGGATGCATTGCCAAGAATTTCAACTTCAATTTCTTTTTCGTCAAGGTCGCCATTGCGTAATTTTTTACGGAAAAGTTGTCGTGTTGCTGATTCTTTATCAGCGGTGGTGTCTTCTTCATCTTTGGGTTCACCAGAGAAGCTGCCACGTGCTTGTGGTACTAAGCTATCTAGAACACGCTCTTCGGCAGCTTCTTTAGCTAGGGCTTGCACATTAACCATCGCTTTTTCACGTGCGCGCTTGACCGAGACCTCAATTAAATCACGAATGATTTGCTCAACGTCACGACCAACGTAACCTACTTCAGTGAATTTTGTTGCTTCCACTTTGATAAAAGGGGCATCTGCTAAATGAGACAGTCGACGGGCGATTTCAGTTTTACCAACACCGGTTGGGCCGATCATGAGAATATTTTTGGGGGTAATTTCACGACGCAGCTCCTCTGGCAGTTGCATGCGGCGCCAGCGGTTACGTAATGCAATGGCGACAGCACGTTTAGCATCGTCTTGGCCGATAATATATTTATCCAGTTCTGCCACTATTTCTCGCGGCGTCATGGTGATCTTATCAGCAATGGCGAGCATGCTAGAGTTATTAGTTGTTTCAGTTGTTTCAGTTATTGTATTAGGCATAGCAAGTTCCACTTAAAAAATTAGGATTTACTGTCGAGTTCTTCGATTGTAAAGTTATGGTTGGTATAAACGCAGACATCACCCGCGATGGTTAACGCTTTTTCGACAATCTTACGAGCACTGAGCTTTGTGTTTTGTAACAAAGCCTTAGCAGCCGATTGAGCGAAATGCCCACCAGAACCGATCGCCATTAGGCTTTCTTCTGGCTCAATGACGTCGCCATTTCCTGTAATAATTAACGATGCTTTTTCATCAGCAACACACAAAAGGGCTTCCAGGCGCCGTAGCATTTTGTCGGTGCGCCAGTCTTTAGCAAGCTCTACAGCAGCGCGGGTTAAATTGCCCTGGTGTTTTTCAAGCTTGCCTTCAAAGCGTTCGAATAGTGTAAAAGCATCCGCTGTGCCGCCGGCAAAGCCTGCCAGTACTCTCTCATTGTAAAGGCGCCTTACTTTGCGGGCATTGCCCTTCATAACGGTATTGCCCAGCGAGACCTGGCCATCGCCACCAATGACTACTTTGCCATTGCGACGGACGGAGAGAATGGTAGTTCCGCGATATTGTTCCAAAGTGAGCCTCCAAAAGTATAAAAATTAAACATTTAGCTAATAGATTAGCCGATAATGAAGTATTTGGGGGTGCTACTATACTTTTTCAACCCACTTCAAAGGGTATAGATGTGAAGAAAAAGGAGCAATTTAACTTCCACTTAATATTGGTGCGGTAGGATAGTTCTACTTAAGTCATGTAAAAGTTAATACGTTGAGGGGGAAATATGGGGACTTGGTTTACGGCTTTTTGGAGCTGTGGTGCAACAACAGCAACACGCGAATCGTTGGCGCAAGATATATTAGGTGATTTTTTCGAAAGATTTCATAGCGAATATTCTGAAAGTGCGCAAGAGCTATTTAAGTTTAAAGAGTGGCGGAGTTACTGCTTAGATAATGAGGTTGGTTTACTTAAAGGCACTGCAAGTCATATTTTGGCCCAGGCTGTCATATCAGCCGTTAAGCAATTGTTTCCTGACCCCAGTAATGCCTTTTATCGCTTAGAAACAAGTAAGCGTGAGAGGAAAGATTTTCGCAATGAGGTTGTTGAAGGTCTGCTTTCCCTTATGGAAAGGGTGAGAAAAGATAAGTCGATGGGCTCTAAAGGCCAGCAGGTTGTGGACAAGCTATTGAAGGATGCTGCACAGGCACATTTTGATAGGTATGCAGAGACATTTGAGAGCGTTGGAGCACTAGCTGCCATGACAATTAATGGTGGTGTTTAATACATTTTTTTAACCTTAAGCGAGTTAGTAGCAAACGTAAAGATATAGGCAGGACATCATATTCTAAGGAGAGACGATTTAGATAAATAGAAGAGGTATATAATATGAGAGCAGTTGTAGGATTTTTTCAGGGTGTGGTAAAAAAAGGAGGCACATCAGATGGATCAACAGAAGCCGCAGATAAGATAATGAATTTATTGCAGAGCCAAGTATCCCAAGATCAATGTCGTACATTGTTTACTGAAAAAGAGCTTCTTGACGATGGTTGGGATCATGTCCCCTTTGGCGTGACAAAAGGAACGTTAAGTAATGACATCTCCATGCAGCTAAGATCAGCGCTTAAGGAAGTTGTATATCCAAATAACGCGTATCGAACCCAGACATCTAAAAAACAACGAAGCGACTTTCGTAATCAAGTCAGTCAGCAGTTACATAACCACTTAAAGAGTTGGTTTCAGTCATGTGATGATCTTGTTACAGAGCTAGGAAGTTTAAAAGCTGAGTTTGCCGCTGAGCTAAAAGCCCCGGTAAGCGAGGATGGTGCCACCGAAATGGGTAGTGTGGCTGCAGCAAAAGATTTACCACGTTTTGAAATGTTTAAAGAGTTGGAGCGTGTCGGTATTGTAAGTGAAGATGCTGACAAGCCTATTCAATATGGCCAATATAAGGCAAGAACAAGAGCGAGCACAAAAGAGTTTGCCGATGTTGTAAAGGATGTTGTCACCAAGGCAGCAGCAGAACAACTTAATTTAGGTGTTGACAGCGAAGCAAAAGCATCTGTTGTTGCTGCCCTAAAATAAACTTTCCTTTCGTGCTAAAAATACCCTAGGGCAAGCATCAGCAGTTAGGTGCAGCATGGTGCTTGTGCCCGTTAGGGTATAAACCAGTCTTATTATTTTTGTTTTAAGCTTGGGTGGATAAAAAACACGTAAAGCAACAAATTCGCCAGTGAAAAAACCAAAAAGATTAGCGCACACTCACCAATAGTCACGTTAGAAATCAAGCTAACTGCAGAAGATATAATACCGCTACCGCCAATAATAGCCAGCCCAACAAGGGCGCTGGCGAGGCCGGCAATCTCGGGTATGGCTTTGGAGCAAGCGCCAACTACATTCGCTTGGTGCAAGCCAACGGTGAAAAGAATGGCAAAAATAGGGATAACAACGCTCGGTAGATCAAATAAATAAAAAGAAATGATCGCAAATACCAAGCTCGCCAAGCAGCGAACAATAAGTCCACTTAACACGATAGTGCCAACGTTCATACGTTTTAATAAAAATGTATTGAGCGTTGATCCAAGTAAATAGGCAAAGCCCATCAGTAAAGCAATATGGCCAAAGGTAACAACGCTATAACCTAATTTTGTTTGAATAAGAAAAGGGCCAAAAATATTGAAGAAAATGATCGCAGCACAGCTGATAGCAACACAAAACAAACCCGCGATAAAATAAGGTACGGCTAATATTCGTTTGAGATTGGCTCGCATGGTACTGAACTTGAAACGAGATTTCTTTTTCAAAGTTTCAGGGGTAAAGATCAAAATTAAGAACGTCGAAAGTAAGCCATACAATGCCAGTGCATAGAAACAGCTTGACCAGCCAAAGTAGTGCGTTAAATAGGCGCCAACAAACGGAGCGATAATTGGTCCTAAGCCCCATACGGTCATTAGCCACGAAAATATGCGCTTAAACTTCTCGCCATCATAGATATCAATGATGCATGATTTAGAAATAACTGCGGTAGTGGCAACACAAAAACCTTGCATCACGCGAAAAAAGAGCAGCCAGCCAATCGATTGTGCGGTAGCTGCTAGCACTGAGAAAATAATAAAACCAATAATGCCAATAACAAGCGGTTTTTTGCGCCCGTAAAAATCAGAGAGCATGCCGGTAAAAAATTGGCTGATGCCTTGGGCAACCAGGTACAAAGCAATACTGAGTTTTGCTTCGCTAATCGTTGCGTGTAAAGCCTGCGTCACGCTAGGCAATGCCGGTGCATAGATATCTATGCCGATACCACCGAGTGGAAAAATTAAGAACATGGTCAATAAAAAGGCTTTCTCATGGGCGCTTGACTTAAAAGGCATAGAGACCTCGGTATTTCAGTTGGCGGTGTTTGGCTAGGATATTACGATGATGACCCGTCTTGTTTGGGCAGAGAAACATTGACGGTCATTTTTGGTAATACGGTATAAAAATCAAAGCCTTGTTTTTTTGTTTTCTTTTTGCTCAGATCAGTTGTTTTTTTCTGTGTAACTACAGGTTTTTGTGTGCTTTGGCTATGCTGTGGTCGTTTAACCAAAAATGCAGTGAGCAATGCCAAAGCAACAACAGCAATAAGCATAAATCCCCATGGGTGCCTTTTTTTGGTGGCTTTGCGATCCTTTTTTGCATAATCAATGACCATGGCTCATGCTTGCCTTGTTTCTTTTTTAATACTATTGATTTATTTATAGCATTGATCGGATACTATACGCAAGTCTGATTAAGTTAATGATTTTTTAGGGGGCGCTTTTAAAGTGGCTGCTGCTGTTAAAGTCCTGTCTTGGTAATTATTCGCTGTCCATCTATTTTTGCCGTTAGGATTTATAAGCTGCGGTATATATCAGGGAGCCACTTGCTCTGTTGCATCACTATTGCTAGTTGGCATACTTTTAATCTCTGAGCTAATGTCGCCAAAGCTTTTTTGTTGACCATTGATTAGCAGTTGCCCCTTTTGGTATTGCACAGACAGTTTTAACTTCTGTTCATTCTGTATAAGCAATTTGTTTTGAATCCATAAAGCAATTTTTTGTGCGGCCAGTTCTGAGGTTTTTGGGAGACCATTGTTGTTATTGTCGCCATTATCATCGCTTTTGCTCGTAAGCTTGCGTTGGTGAGTGTAATACGCGGTTAGCATATCTTGCAGCAGGGCCTTAGGGAAAACAATACTCAGCGACCCCATTGTGTCTTCGACGAGCATAAGAGACTGTGGGGCGTTACTCTTTTTAAGAAAAGTTAGATTGCCATTCGCTTTTAACGAGCCTTGATTTGTTCCTACAAGAACGTTACTAAGGGAAAAAGTCGCCCCATGAGCCAGTACTTTCATGGTAGGCTCATAGAGAGTAGACCAGCTCACTAGACGACGACTTTCTACTAATTCTCTCAGGGTATCTAAGCAGTTATCTAGCGCGACAGAGTTTAATCCCGTTATTTTTAATGATGCGGTGATTGGTGATATAACAAGGTTATTGCTTAACACCTGATTTATTTGTGCATCAATTTGTGTTGAAGTGCTTTTTTTGTGGCGTTCTGTTTTTGTTTTAAGCTCAATACCGTTTATCTTTGTCGGCAATTGACGTGGTTTTTTGATATTAATGCTATCGATGCTTGATGTATGCGTTCCGTACCAATATTTATTTTTCTTTGTCAGGTCAAAATCAACATGTAGATTGTCGATCATTAGGGAAGGTGGCATATTTTTTTTAAGAACCTTTAAACTACCCACCGAAAAGGTGCCATTCATTTTTTCAGGGTCAGCGTTATAGTTAATGGAAGAGCTAACGTTGCTAAGAGAGTAACGGAGATTATCATGCTTAAGTGATAAGTGTTTAATGTGCTCGTTGATATCGATATCGTTGTTCCAGTGAATAAAGGTGGTTGTTTCTTTGGTGAAGTCTTTTTTATTGATCTTGGTGTGGATTAGCGCTTTGCCAAAAAGAAATTTCGTTTGGTTATCTCTTCCAGTTGTAAAGATAAAGGGTCCTTGCTGAATATATTGTTTTAAGAGGAAAGACGCAGATTGCGTTAGTCGATGATTGGCTGCTGGGGTGGTGGATGGCAGTGTAATGGTTGCTTTTACAGTAGCGGTTGATGAAAACCATCCGCGATCAAAGCTAACGACTTTAAGCTGTAGCCATTTTTTTGCTGGTTTAGCTTCGTTGAGAAGTTTTTGGTAGTTTTTCTGTAAAAGTAGGCCGATAGTGAAGTAAGCGGCAAGTACAGCAATAATGAGAAGTGGTATAACCGCGACAAAAACCCTTTTAACCGTGAAAATTCTCATCGTTTATTTCCCTATAATCAATCAACACTAAGCGTAAAAGATCAGCCTATATGCCCCCCGGTTTAAAGCAAATGGAACCACCTTCCCATAGGCTGATCTGTTGTATTACATTTCTTCTGGCGCGGATACTCCCAGTAATCGTAAGCCATTAGTAAAAACTTGTTGCACCGCAGCGATTAAACATAAGCGCGCATTACGCAGAGGTGTTTGCGGGAGAAGAAATTTCTCTGCGTTATAGTAAGAGTGAAATTGATTAGCCAGTTCTTGCAGGAAGTGCGCTAATAAGTGCGGTTCATGCAGCTTTGCTGCACGTTTGATAATGTCGGGATAGCGAATAAGGCTAGCCATAAGGTCTTTTTCATGGGAAGTGGTGAGTAAGTTTAGATTATCAAAGCCTATCGTTTTGTCCCATGTTTCCCCGGTTGTTTTTAATTGACGCCATACACTGCAAATTCTAGCAAAGGCGTACTGAATATAATAAACAGGGTTTTCATTTGATTTAGACGTGGCAAGCTCGAGGTCAAAATCGAGATGTTGCTCTGGTTTGCGCATAATGTAAAAGAAGCGCGCGGCGTCGTTGCCAACTTCTTCGCGTAATTCGCGTAAGGTAACAAATTCGCCTGATCTTGTTGACATCGACACCTTGGTTTTGCCGCGATAAAGGATGGCAAATTGAACGAGTAATGTTAGCACCTTGTTGGGATCTTCATTCAAGGCTTGAAGAAACGCATGGAGGCGGGCTGTGTAGCCATGATGGTCGGCGCCAAAGACATCAATGATGTTATCGTAACCACTTTTGTACTTATAAAGGTGGTAGGCAACATCCGAGGCAAAGTAAGTCGGTTGGCCATTCTTACGTATCAGCACGCGATCTTTTTCGTCGCCAAACTTGGTGGCTTCAAACCAGCGGGCGCCATCTTTTTCGTAGACATAGCCTTGTTTGTCTAAGAGGTCGATGCTGGCGCCTAGCAAGTGTGTGTTGTGTAACTTGCTTTCCCTGAACCATTCATCATAGTTAACACCAAACTCACTAAGATCTTCGCGAATATCCGCTAATATGCTATTCAGTGAAGCAGTAAAAATAATGGCAAAATTTTCTTCCCCTAAAATCTCGATGGCAATATTTACCAACGCATCAATGTAAGCCTCTTTATCTTCTTTAGCGTCAACGTCCTTTTTAGCAAGTAAGCGATCTATGGATTCTTGCGTGTGGTGAAAGCGGCTTTTATGATCTTCTTTTAACGCTTTTGCAATATCAATAATATAATCGCCTTGGTAGGCATTCTCAGGAAAGTCGATGCTTTCATTTTCTAGCTGCAAATATCGCAACCAAGTGCTGAGTGCTAGGATGCGCATTTGCCTGCCTGCATCATTGACATAATACTCACGATGAACGCGATAACCCGCAGCTTGCAGCAGGTTGGCAACACAAGCGCCATAGGCAGCGCCACGTCCATGGCCTACATGTAGTGGTCCGGTTGGATTTGCAGAAACATATTCAATATGAACGCTTTTACCTTGACCGATGGTGCAGCGGCCATAATTATTAGCTTCAGCCAACACATCGTGGATAACACCATGAAAACCAGATTCTTGCATAAAGAAGTTAATAAAGCCTGGGCCGGCTATTTCTGTTTTGCGAATATCGTCATTTTCTGGGATGGCGGCAATAATTTTTTCGGCGATCTCTTGTGGGGGAAGTTGCATGGGTTTTGCTAGCATGAGGGCAAGATTGCACGCATAGTCGCCGTGCTTTTTATCTTTTGTGGCAGTAATCTGTACTGATATATCTGAGTTGTTAGATATTGTGCCGTTTTCTCTCAGTGTCTCAAGCGCTTTGCTTAATAATAGTTCAACTTTTTGTTTCATTTTTTTACTTATAGGCAAAAATTAAGGGAAGACTAACTAAAGATTGTAGCAAATTGCGTGACTGCAGAACAATGGCATTTAATGTGAAGCCGTAAACTAATCACACAAATCTAATGTTTTCTTAAGATTTTTAATCGGTGATGCGCAGGTATATAATGCGTCAATGAGTCAAACACAGCACATATTGGTCGTTGATGACGATCGCGGTATTCGCGACTTGCTTGGCAAGTTTTTGCGTCAACATGGTTTTCAGACTAGCCTTGCTAAAGATGGCCAGGAGATGAAGGTTCATTTACAAAATAATACCTTTGATCTCATTATTCTCGATATTATGATGCCCGGAGAGGACGGTTTGTCCTTGTGTCGTCAGTTGCGTGCTGATTCTCATATACCGATTATTATGCTAACGGCTGTTAGTGAAGATGTTGAGCGCATTTTAGGTTTAGAGATGGGGGCTGACGATTACCTTGGTAAACCATTTAATCCGCGAGAGCTTTTAGCGCGCGTGCGTGCTATTTTGCGCCGTTCAAGTCCAGACACCAACAGTAGCAAAGAGCATGCGGTAAAATCACAGCATATAATTTTTCGCTTTGATGATTGGGAGTTGGATCAAACAACACGACGGTTAATATCACCCGACAATCTTGAGGTAACGCTCAGCAGTGGGGAATTTGATTTGCTGCTAGCCTTGTTACGTGCACCCCAGCAAGTTTTAAGCCGCGACACCTTGTTGGATTTAACAAAAAACCGACCGGCAACGCCATTTGATCGTAGTATCGATATTCAGATAAGTCGTTTGCGTCATAAAATTGAAAAGAACCACAGTAAGCCTTCCATTATCAAAACAGTGCGTGGTGGTGGCTATGTGTTGGCGGTGCCGGTCACACGACAAACGGTTGACTAATGCAATGGGCCGTATTGAAAAATTTATTCGTAATTTAAGTGGACGACAGGTCTTTGGTGTTATGCTGGCTATTGTTGTCGCCCACTTAGTATTAATGTCTATCTATTTAAATGGCAATCGTTTAGCGCACAAGGCTGCGACGCGTGATGCGGTCATT
Organism: Gammaproteobacteria bacterium; assembly: GCA_030425685.1. GTDB lineage: Bacteria > Pseudomonadota > Gammaproteobacteria > Coxiellales > Coxiellaceae > JAUIAD01. The sequence continues at coordinate 156,220 of JAUIAD010000005.1, forward strand.
CAAAAAATTGTTAATGTCGTCAATTTAATTTATGCCACGCCGGTGGAAGATCGTAAACAGGCGATTGATGCCATGGCAGACCCTTACTTAAACGCGACGATAACCACAACGCCGGCATGGCCACTACAATTTAAAAAAATCGCGTATTGGCAAATTAGTCAGGCCTTACGGCGTCAGCTTGATTTGTTCTCAGTATCAATTCAGCTAACAAATAATCAGTGGCTAAATATTAATGCGACCATATACTCACATTATTTAACGACGCAGCTGATTTTCTTTTCGCTTGAAGTGGTGGTATTTGCGGTTATTCTGTTGGCAATTTGGTTGGTTGGACGTTTTTCAAAACCGTTTCAGAATTTTAAACGCATGGCCGATCGTTTAGGGGCAGATCCTAATAGTGAGTTGGTTCCTTTGGAAGATGCGCCTAGCGTAGCGCGTGAAGCAGCCGAAGCCATGCATAAGATGCAGCAGCGTATTCAAGAATTGATTCGAGATCGTACGCAAATGTTGGCGGCAATCTCGCATGATTTGCGTACACCGATTACGCGAATGAAGTTAAGGGCGCAGTTTATTCAAGATGAAGCAATTAATGCCACGATTCTTGCTGATCTTGATGAGATGGATGCGATGATTACGGAAACGCTCGCTTTTGCGCGTGAAGATAGTGCTAGTGAATTAAGAAAGCATATTGATTTGGTTTCTATGGTTTCATCTATTTGTGATGGCATGGTTGACTTAGGGCATGATGTTAAATTTACTTCAGAATCCCAACGCGTGGCGTTGTGGGCTAGACCCATTGCGTTAAAGCGAGCGTTTAACAATATTATTGGTAATGCGGTGCGTTATGCAACGTCTGTTAATGTGTCTATTCAACTGCAGCATGATTCTGTTCGTTTTGTGGTAAATGACGATGGTCCTGGCATTCCAGAAGAAGAGTTGAAGCAAGTGTTTGAGCCATTTTATCGCGCCGAGCACTCGCGTTCACGTGATACCGGCGGTGTCGGTTTGGGTCTTGCCGTCACGCGAGACATTGTTAAAGCGCATACAGGTCATATTGAATTAAAAAACCGTGATTCCGGCGGCCTATGTGCCATAATTGAGTTCCCGCTAGAATCGATGGATGCCCATCCGGCGCTATAAGGCGCAGGGTGTTATCTGTGATGCAGCGCGCAGGGCATTTTGTAAAGGGTGTAGGGGCGCAGCATGCTGCGCCCACATATCCTCGGCACAGAACAACCCAAACAACAGCAGTGATCACGCCACACCGCAAACAAAAACAAGAGGAAAACCATGTCATCACTAGAAGCAGTTTCTGAAAATACCAACAACATCGCAAAGCACGAAGCCGTTGGCATCTTCAAAATCATTGGCGCTATTCTATTAATTGTCGGCACATCGATAGGCGGCGGCATGTTAGCTTTGCCGGTAGCCACCGCCAAACTAGGCTTCGCCCCCGCCAGTTTATATCTTTTTCTTACCTGGTTAATGATGACCTTAGGCGCACTTTTTATTTTAGAAGTGAACTTATGGCTGCCGCCCAATAGCAATTTGATTTCCATGGCCGGCGCAACTATCGGAAAAGTAGGCCAAGTGGTGGCATGGATTAGCTATTTGGTTTTATTATATTGTTTGCTGGCGGCTTATATGGCAGGTGGTAAAGATGTCGTTACTACGGTTGCCTCTTTAGCGCATATTCATCTGACATCGTTGGCGGCAACGCTTATCTTTTTGGTTTTGTTTAGCGTTATTGTCGCTCGTGGTGTCACCTCAGTTGACTGGGCCAATCGTTTTATTATGGCGGTAAAAATTCTTGCCTACGTAGCCATGATTTTACTTGCTGTGCCTTATGTTCAAACAGTGCATTTTGCGCAAGGTGCGACGCATTATAAATTGTGGATGTCGACGCTCATGGTGATGATTACCTCTTATGGTTTTGCCATTATTGTGCCGAGCTTGCGAACCTATTTTAACAACGACGCGAAAAAATTACGTCGTGTGGTGATGATTGGTAGTTTGATTCCTCTGCTTTGTTATTTAATTTGGGAAGCGATTATTTTTGGCACCTTACCTATGCAAGGGGCACATGGTTTGCTAGCCTTAACGCATTCATCGGCGCCAGTGGCTGATTTGATGGGGATGTTATCCCATATTGCGCAGCAGCCGGGTGTGGTTATGACGGCCAATATCTTTACGTCGGTTTGTGTGATTACGGCGTTTTTGGGAGTGTCGTTATGCCTAACGGATTTTTTAGCGGATGGGTTTAACATCAAGAAGACGGGTAAGGCTGGGGTGTTAATATATTTATTAACCTTTGTGCCACCATTTTTGTTAGTGACTTTTGCTAAGCGTGTTTTTATGCTCGGTATTGGTTGGGCTGGTGTTTGTTGTGTGGTTTTATTAATGCTTTTGCCGGCGTGGATGGTTTGGGCAGGTCGTTATCGAAAATCGTTACAAGGAGATTTTCGTGTGATGGGTGGCAAGTTTAGCTTGCTAGTTTTAATGTTATTATCGGTAGTAATTATTATTTTGAATGTGTATTTAAAAATTTAATTTGCAGCGGTGAGCGATAAGGGATCGCTGTGAAAGCAAAGGAAAAAGGAGGTTTGTTATGCGTAATGACCGAGATATGGAGCTTATGGTTGCCATTCAGCAGTTGGCTGATTTTATTATTTCCACTTGGGGTGGTGATCAGTCTGGAATGGCTGCGGAAGGTGTCTTTCGCACAACTGCTTGTAAGACTAATGTCGTTGAAGAGCTAACCGCTAAATTCTTAAAAAAGCCTGAGAAGGGCATTTTCTCTTATATTGACGATGATCGGAAAACTGATTTTAAATTCCTTGGGCAGCTTCTAAAAGGATTATCAGCAAAGCTTAGTCGATCCCTGGTTCCCTTGACGTTTACCAGTATAAGCACTAAGCCAGATTTTCTCTCGTGTGGAATCAAAGGTATGCCACGATATAAACGTGATCTTATTATGCGTTTGCGAAAAGTGTTTCTTCTTGTTGCTGCGGGCGAGCCGGCTTTGAAAGCAAAGACTGATGAAGATAAAATAAAAAAATTGTCGGTGTCTGCGTGGGGTTTGTTTTTTAGCCCAGAAGAAATTCAAGGAGCAACACCTGCAGATGAAAAAGCGCCTGTAACATCAACAGCATTTGGCCGGAAGATCGATGATATAAAGGAGCTGATGCCTAGTTTATTAGAAGAGCTTGGTGAAGTAGATGCTGGTCAAGAAGAAAAGATAAGCTTGCCGCAAGATGGCCCGCTTGCATTGGTATCAGATCGGATTAGTCAGGTTGAAGCAAAGGCTAAAAAACTGCGAGCGAAAGAATATGCTGTAGAGGCTGATGAGTTAAAGAAGGTTGCGAGACAACTCAGGTTGGTTGTTAATGACTATTCAAGTTGCAGTGAAGGGTTGGCAAAGGTGAGTTTTATTGAAAACTTGCACTATATATATTTAAAAGCAAAAAGGCATCCGACATTATTTCGTCATCGTCAAGCTAAAGAGGCAGTGGTTAATGTCTTTGCGGCGTTTTTTTCGCTCGGTTTTTATCCTCTTATTAATAAACTTCGTTTTGGTGTCTGCTTTCCCAAGGAGAAATTGGTTGAGACTAGAAGTGAGCGCTGTGTAAAGCGTGCGATTTCTGTTTGTGCCTAATAGTTAGATTTGTAGGGGCGCAGCATGCTACGCCCGCAAACCTCCGTGGCACTGACAATCTATAACCATACACAGGCAAGCGGGCACAGCATGCTGTGCCCCTACGCGTTCTAAATGGCTGATGAGCAAGCTCACATTAATCGCATGCTGAGCCCCTACGCCTTTTTGATATGGGCTCTTAGTAACATTAGCCAATGGAACCGCGTAGTACATAAAGTCATATACCCTGAGCTGTTACCAAATCGAACTGCGTAGTGCATAAAGTTATTTACCCTGAGCTGTTGCCAGTTTTAAGCTCTAAGTATTTCGCCTGTGACAGCATCGCGGATTTTGGTGGGGTTTTTTAGGTCGCCCAGTTCGCCGGGAACAATGGTGTCGAGTTTGTCCGCGAAGCTTAGTGTTAGCATTCTAAGGTTGCGCGCGGGTGGGAAGCCGTCAACATTGGCGCTGGTTGATATGATGGCGCCGCCAAATGCTTCACACAATGCTCGGGCAATAGGGTGGGTGGTTAGACGGATAGCAACACTCTTGTATTCGCCGCGCACCCACATGGGGGTATTTTCACTGGAGGGGAATGTCCAGGTTACCGGTCCCGGCCAGGTGGCGAATACTCTGGCTAGTGATTGTGGTTCGATCGGTTCTACTAGGGATTCAACCTGAGACCATTCTGAGGCGATTAAAATAAAGCCCTTTTTAATTGGGCGGTGTTTTAATTGTAGGATCTTTGAAACAGCATCACTGTTAAAGGGGTCGCAGCCTAAACCAAACACGGATTCTGTGGGATAGGCAATGACGCCGCCATTTTGTAATGATTCTACGGCTTTGTTTAAGGATTCTTTTAAAGTGAGATCCATTGTTTTGCTCTCTGCTATAAACGTTTTATAAAAACCGCCATAAAATAGGCCGTTAAAAAAGGTCGTTCAAAAAGGTCCTTCAAAAAGGTGTAGGGGCGCAGCATTCTGCGCCCGCCCACTCCCAGGAGGCAGCAGACCTTCCGGGCGCAGCATGCTGCGCCCCTACGTTTTTTTTCGTAGCTAGCCGCCGTGGGAGAGCTGATTTTTTTTGCGTAGTCCTGGTTCACGGTGAGATAATAAACCCGTTAAACCCGTTAAACCCGTTAAACCCGTTAAACCCGTTAAACCCGTTAAACCCGTTAAACCCGTTAAACCCGTTAAACCCGTTAAACCCGTTAAACCCGTTAAACCCGTTAAACCCGTT
>JAUIAD010000071.1 GCA_030425685.1 Gammaproteobacteria bacterium
CCGCCTATCATCGCGCGTTAGCCGATGGGCAAGGTGTTAGTAACACCCAAGCCTTTGGAATAGGGCGAGAAGATTTGGACGATGAGGATGAGGCGGCTTACAGCCAATCAGCGGTTAGTGATGATCATCGACCTGCAACGAGCACCAATGCCAATCGACAACATAAATCACTGCCTCCGCAAAGTTGGCACGAACTTATAGCCAAGGGTGACGTTGTTGGTGATCCTTCAAGACAAGGGAATTTAGTATCAAGTAACCCGTCTAGTTTGTTTGGAAATTCAGGTCGACCTAATGGGCAATACTACCAAGATATGTTCCATGGCATGGGGATGGAGAGCCCGGCGGATAGGGTGATTATTGGAGATTTGGATGTTACGCGAATGAGTGATACTCGGCTTCAGAATAATTCCCTGGTAAATCATGCTGCACGTTTTATTTATGAGCATCAGAACACATGGTATGGCCATGAGTTGATTAAGTTAATGAGTTGGTTCAACTCACCGGCTGTTAGAAATACGGTTGATTCCTTTGATTATGAATCTAGGGCATTTGCTTCATTTGTTTATTCAGCAATTCCTGTGGTTGGTGCAGTGAAGGGCGGTATCGAACTCTACAATGGCTATGATATGTTTACTGGCTCTCGTATGAGTGGCTTGTCGGCAGGTGTTGAAATTGGTGCAGGTATGTTACCATTGGGTGTTGGTGCTGCTACCAAAGGTCTGAGGTTGTTTTCGAGGTTGGGCGCAGAGACCGTGCCGAAATTTGAATTAGGGCCAGTAAACCCTGATGACGTAAACGCCACATTTGTAAATAAAGGTATGAGACCTCCATATGGAACAACTGTTCGACCAAGAGTTATTCAACTGAAAAATCCTAAAGTTTTAGCTCGTGTTCATGGCGAAACGAATCAAGCGAGATCATGGATGATGAGACCAAAAGAGATTGAAGGTTTAAGCCCACAGCAGATTAAGGATAAATTTGCCTTACCTGAGCTTCCAAAATATGTCTCAGAGGTGCATTTACAGCCTGGATCATACATGAGGTTAGGGCGAGTTGCTTCTCAGGAAGGATGGGGAGTTGGTGGTGCTATGCAGTATGAGTCATTAGAGTGGCTAGATGAAGAAGTTTTTCAGAATATGCATGAACTTGAACCAGATATGACAATGAGGCCAGGACGATGAAAGATATTTTAAGCTATAAGTTTGAAGAGGATAAGTTAGTTATAGCTGCTAACGATGGAATTAATAATGTTAATTTTGATTCAAAAATAAAGCAAGTTGAGCAGTTTGATAACTTGTTAATTGTAAGAGTTAATCCTAAAACTAAAGCCGGGTTTTTAAATGAAAATATTTTTGGTGTTTCATTTGATGGGAAAATTCTTTGGCAAATTGAAGTGCTTCCACATGTGTATGAAAACAGTCCATATACTGGTATGAGCAAAGAAGGAGAATCTATAAAGCTATGTAATTGGGATGGCACTGATTTAATCGTAAATCCAGTTTCAGGAAAAATAATTAAGAAGGGGCATAGTAAGTAGCATCTGAGTTGTTGGCGCAAAGGGATTGGGAAATACAGCGTTACGATCGAAAGTCCTGGCTAATATTGAAACTAGCAAAGTGGCGAAAGGAGTGGTTGGAAATGATTTTAATTTATTTTCGAGAAGAGCGACAGCAAGAGACTTCTATTCAGAAGGTGGTTGGCCATCTGCTAAAATTGATAGCCATTTAGATGGAATAGATTTTTGGGATCCCGTTATTGAGCAAATCACACCTAAAGGCTCTCTCTTGGAGCAACATCAAATGCCAAATGGAGTTAAAGGAAATTACTTTACTGAGCCTGGTGCAGAAAGAAATAAATTGGGGATATATACCTCTGGTCGAGTCTTAAATCGATATATGGCGATCGGTGATGTTCGTACACTACGATCGACGACTGCTGATATTGTTGACCATTGGTCAATGGCTGAGTATGGGTGGCAGATTGAATTAGAAGGTGGAGAAACTCAATACTTTACCCATGATTTAGATAACTGGGGGATGATGAAATGAAGCGAATAGATTTATTTAATAAGGCGTTAGTAATGTCTGAAGAAAAATATAGAAATAATCCCAATTATTTTATTTTGAAAGCCATTATTGCTCAGCTAGAGTATTTATCAGCAGTAGCTAATGGACATACTAAAGATTTTTCAAAGCTTAATACGATAATTATAGGTAGAATGACGGCCCATGATATTGATAATTGGGATCCAAAACTTGCAGATATTTTGCATTTAGTCGCCGCAGAAGCCAGAAAAATGAATATAGAAAATGGTTGTTAATATGTCTGATTTACATAAAAAAAACCCACAATGGTTTCTTGAATTAAATCCAGGTGATAAGTCAATGTTATATCAGCCCAAGGTTATACCAAAAAATGAATTGGATTTTCTTAAAAAAATACTAGAACACCACCTAATTGAAAAAGCGTTTTACACAAAGATATCAGTTAATATGAGTGGTGAAATTGTGGATTATCATTTGGTAGCACTTGAAGCAGAGTCTGGCTTCATTGTAGATGACTTGTTGGAAGATTTGATTTCAAGTCAGAAAGTATTAGCGGGCTTTAAATTTTTTGACTTATCGGCTAATAATATGTTGGCAAAAGACATAAGGAGAAGTAAGCTTTTCTATGAAAAATAGTGCTTGTATAAGCTGATATGTGGGAGTTGGCGCAGAGAACTTAGAAGTTCTGGATGCAGTGGCAGCACATCCGTTAGAAGCTTGGACACCTAAACAAGTTGTTGAGCATGTCAATCAATTAGGATTAAAAACTCCACGTGACCAATTGATGCTTTGGTCAGCCTTAGGGCGAAGTAATACTGGGGGTGTATTATCTCAAGAATATGCGGCTCTACTATCCTGTCTTGCTGCTTATACCGGAACTTTTGAAGCAAATGTGTAACATATTTACGGATCGCTATTACTATACGCTCTCGGGTGGTCTGCTGCTAAGTTATGTCACCGAGTCGGAGCAGCAAGAGCGTAATCGGGTCGAATCCCATATCCACCATTTAATTACGTCAGAAGGTGCTAAAGCTTATGCGCTTATGGGCACTAGCATGATCATGAATGCGAATTCATCAGATCCTCAACGAGAAATGCGCCTACAGGTAGCGAGTGCCGTTCAACCCTTGGTAGATAATCTGATTCCTTATACCTATGCGGATTATGTGGCGTTGCATAAAGACCGTGATCCAGGAGAAGCTTACAAGCACTTTATGCCATCTGCGATGAGTAGTATTGCTCCGGCCATTGCGCAAACTTTTAGAGTGCCGTTTGATGGTATGTCGTTTTCACAAATTGCGAAGCGCGTTTATCAAAATAAGAAATTTGCTTCGCTGCTCAAACAAGCGAACCCACAATACCGCCCCGGTGGTCTCAAGGCGGGGGATGTGTTGCGTATCCCTAACGTATCCATTATGCAAAATACAGCGAAAACGGCAGTTGCGTATCAAACTATTATTAGCACCATTATCGGCGCGTTGTCGCCGCACATGGAATGGAAGCAAAAGCATCATCGCAGCTGTCTTGAAACCGTGGTTGAAGTGGTTATCACGG
>JAUIAD010000006.1 GCA_030425685.1 Gammaproteobacteria bacterium
CATGCTTTCCATGGGGGTTAACTCCTTATGAGCGAAAAAGCTCATGGGTTGTTTTTGGGGCCCCCATCTTACTCCATTTTTTTCAACAAGTTAAAGCATCTCTCTCTTAAGTTGACGCGTATGCGCGTGCTACGTAAGCTTGTTCTGAAAGATCTGGTTCTTCATAGGTAATACAGCATCGAGTACACCCTTTGAAAAGAGCAATAAACATTTCGTAGAGCATATGTAGGATGTTAAAAGAAATATCTTTAAGCTCCGCGATGGTGTCTCTTGAGCGGTCCCAATAAGAGAAAATCATTAATCCAATAGACATCGCTATCGTTACGATGATTGCTGTTGCCACTCTTTCTTCTGTTATTGCTTCGTTGCCATGATACATAGGCGGCAGGCAATCAACGATGGCGGCAGCAGAGGTGTTGGCATCTATGTGTTGCACTGTGCCATCGGGGCAGTAGTCCATAGGCTGTATTAAAGCGCGTTCGCAAGTGACTCGTCCTAAGTCTAAAAAACCATAGAGGAAATTAAAAAAACCAGCAGGTTTGAAAACGCGTGCAACATCGCAGTGTACTTCGCCGATAGGATAAAGACCTTCTGCATTTGGTAAGCGTTCATTGTTTATTATATTGCGAAAAAAGTCAGACTGATAATATTGATAAAATGAGCTGAAAAAGGCTAAACTGCCTGCTCCCCATATGCTGAAGTGACTAATAAGGCTGTCAAGCAGGTAGCCAGTAGAAAAGCGAATAATATTTTTTATATCCTTAAACTCTATATTTCGCATTGTGATATCCTTTTGCTAGAGAGTTTATTCTGTGTTACGCCGGTGGGCACTCGCAATTGTTAGGGTCGCGAGCTTGACAAGCTGCTGTGGTGTTTAAGGCTTTTTTATTTTTATAAATTTTTTGCCTTGTTGGTGGTGGTGCTACTTCTATGCACCTGTGTGGTTGTCCAGATTGATAAATGCCAATTTCGCCGGGTTGACATCCTGATACATGAACATTTAAATCAATGCACAAGCAGGTAGTCTGCGTTGGTGGTAAGACGCATCGCTGCGCGCCGCCATAATCAATTTGTATTACGCCAGGGCATTTTTGCCGGTATTCGTCAGCATAACCGGCAGTTTCGCCAATGCTTATCCACATGCACTGTTGCGGCCAAGCCTCCCAGCGCCAGCATTTTTTAGGTGTTGCTTCGCTCGGCGGATTTCCGCAGCGGTCAGGGTCGTTGTAAAATGGGTTTGTGTTAGGGATTTGTACGGGAATCTTTCCAGCATCACAACTACAAGCTAAAGCGTTTGCGCCGATAAAGATAAGTAAAAAAAAACAAATTATTTTTTGAAATAAAATCATGGAATAACATTTACATAGGGGCGCAACATGTCGCGCCCGTTGCATTTGTGAGCGCGATTAAGTTGCGCCCCTACCTGATTGCAGGTTATAGTGATTCGATTTTAAAATCAAGACAATATTACATTTTAAAAATAAAAAAAGATTAAGGAAAAATGATGAAAGTCATTAGCTTAAATATTAATGGTATTCGTGCTGGTGCGCGTAAAGGTTTTTTTGATTGGTTGGCAAAACAAAATGCAGACGTGGTTTGTTTACAGGAAACAAAGGCGCAAATGGCGCATCTGCTGGATGATATTTTTAGACCGGAAGGCTATCATTGTCATTTCCATGATGCTGAAAAAAAAGGGTATAGTGGTGTTGGTATTTATTCTAAGAAAAAACCTACGCGTGTTATTTCTGGTTTGGGGTGGGATCATGCTGATTTAGAAGGGCGTTATATTCAAGCCGATTTTGGTAAGTTGAGTGTGGCATCTATTTATTTACCTTCAGGTAGTAGCAAAGAAGAGCGGCAGCTGGTTAAGTTTGATTTTATGGAGCACTACCTGAAAATTTTAAAAAAAATTCGTCAAGACAAAAAGTCATTTATTATTTGCGGTGACTGGAATATTGTTCATAAAGAAATTGATATTAAAAATTTTAAGTCTAATCAAAAAAATTCTGGTTGTTTGCCTGAAGAGCGTGCTTGGTTAGACGGTGTTTTCAATGATGAGGGATTTGTTGATGCTTTTCGCGTAATCAATAAGGAGCCTCATCAATACACCTGGTGGTCCAATAGAGGTCGTGCCTGGGATAATAATGTGGGGTGGCGCATTGATTATCAAGTTGTTACCCCTAATTTGGCGAAGAAAGTTTTATCTGTCGATATTTACAAAGAACAGCGTTTTTCCGATCATGCGCCTTTAATTGTTGAATATGACTACAATCTTTAACTGTAATAGCAGATGCCTTATACTTAGGCTTATCTGACAAACTTGCTGCATGCTCTTACGAAATACAAGCAGGGATTTGTAATCGTAGGAGTTTGTATATTCCACTTGCGCTATCAGGGAGAGATGTTATGCGAAAGTCATTGGTTATAGCTGCTATCGGTGGTGTTGTGGCACTGCTGGTCTCAGCCATTGCTGTTACCTCAAATGTATCATCAAAGCATTTTGCCGCAGCAGAACCGGCACAAGCGGAGTCGTCTTCTGCGCCGAGTGGTGGTGATGGAGCTAAGTCAGCTGGTGGCTCTGACGCAAAAGGTGGCGCCGACGCTAAGAGCGGTGGCGATGCAAAGGGTGGTGCAGATGCTAAAAGTGGCGGTGATGCCAAGGGTGGCGCAGATGCTAAAAGTGGTGGCGATGCAAAGGGCGGTGCAGATGCCAAAAAGCCTGCGGGTCCGCCACCACCATCACCGGCAGAGATGCAGCCAATAAAACTACCTGATCGTCCTTCAGGCCCAGATAAAGCCACACCTTCTTGCCAACCTAGTGCCGTCCAAGAAAAGCAGTTGCACTGCAGTTGTGAGAAGGGGATCATTTCCCTGACAGCGCATGGCAATCAAGTCACTTTGGAGTGTGCTTTGGTACCTTAGATTCATCGCTGTTATAGCAGCGAAAGCTTGAATCTTTGTCAGTCTGTTATCCCGGAGAAGCCCGAAGGGCGCCATCCGGGATCTCTTAAGCATGGCAGTGGCGTTAAGGGATCCTGAATCAAGTTCAGGATGACATGGGTTTTAACAATTGTTAGAGAGCCAGCACCTTTTTCTGTTCGGCAATAATAGATGTAATGCCATTTTTTGCCAATGACAACAAGGCATTTAATTCATCTTGATTAAAGGGTTCGCCTTCAGCCGTGCCTTGAATTTCAATAAACGAACCTGTTTCGGCCATAATAACATTCATATCGGTATGTGCTTGTGAATCTTCGGCATAGTCGAGATCTAACACGGGGGTACCATCGTAAATGCCGACAGAAATAGCCGCAATCATATGCTTAAGGGGATTTGTATCAATCAAGCCATTTTTTTGCATATGTGAAATAGCATCAACCAGTGCAACACAAGAGCCGCTAATGGCTGCTGTGCGCGTACCACCATCTGCTTGAATAACATCACAATCCAGCGTAATGGTGTTAGAACCTAAGGCGGTTAAGTCAACAGCGGCACGCAGTGAGCGACCGATTAAGCGCTGTATTTCCACGGTGCGACCGCCTTGTTTGCCACGTGCTGCTTCACGGTTCATTCTTTCGTGCGTGGAGCGTGGCAACATGCCATATTCAGCGGTTAACCAGCCTTGGTCTGAGTCACGTAGAAATCGCGGTACGCCTTCAACAACACTCGCATTGCATAAGACTTTTGTATTGCCAAAAGAGACTAGCACAGAGCCTTCAGCGTGATTGGTAAAGTGGCGTTGAAAGGAAATGGGGCGGAGTTCGTTTTCTGATCGTTTGCTAGGGCGCATGGTGTTCTCGCTAAAAAATAGTAATGGGTTAACAGTTCCCTCGATAATGCCTACGTTCAACGAGGGGGCGGCGATGCGGCTATAGCCTTTCTTAAAATCACCCGCAGTATAATAACAAATCTTAATTTTTGCTACGTCGCAGTCTTTTTTGTATGATGGGTCTTTCGTTGAATTTGTTTTGTACAATCTAAGAGTATGGAATCATTTTTATGATAGCAAGTATGACCGCGTTTGCACGCAAGACAGTAACTGAGTCATGGGGTTCATTAACGTTTGAAGTTCGTGCCGTTAATCACCGTTTTTTGGAATTATCAGTACGCCTGCCAGAGGCCTTTCGTCATTTGGAAAAAGCCATTCGTGATCAGGTGCAGCGCGTTATTTTTCGTGGCAAGGTTGAGGTTAATTTAAAATTTCAGCCGGGCAGTGATGTCCCTTTTGACTTTGTTGTTAATGAATCGTTGTTGCAGAAACTGGCAAGCGCTGCTGAGATTGTTAATGGTAAGTTTCCGAATGTGACGGTCAGCATGACAGATTTATTAACGTGGCAAGGTGTTTTAGATACGCAGCAAAAAAATGTTGAAAAGGTCAACGAGGCAGCTTTGGCATTATTGCAAACCACCTTGCAAGACATGGTTTCTATGCGTCAACGTGAGGGAAATGGTTTGCAGGAATTTATTTTGCAGCGGCTTTTAGAAGTAGAAGCGCAAGCAAACATTATTGAGCAACGTTTACCACTAGTACAGCAGCAAGCGACAGATAAGATTTTGGCTCGTTTTGAAGACTTGTCATTGGAGGTTGAACCGGCGCGACTTGAGCAAGAAATGCTGTGGTTGGTGCAAAAGAGCGATGTTGCAGAAGAACTACAACGATTGCGTGCCCATGTGCAGGAAGTGCAACGTGTACTGAGTAATGGTAAAGTAATGGGCCGACGTTTGGACTTTTTAATGCAAGAGTTAAACCGGGAAGCCAATACCTTGGGTAGTAAATCGATGGATGCATCGGTAACACAAGCGGTAGTAGAACTTAAGGTACAGATTGAACAAATGCGAGAACAGGTGCAGAACATTGAATAGAAAAGGTAAATTATTTGTCGTGGCGGCACCCTCGGGCGCTGGTAAGACGAGCTTAGTCAATGCGCTAGTTAAACAGCTTGATGGGATCGGCATTTCTGTTTCCTATACAACGCGTACGCCCCGCCCTGGTGATGAGAATGGGGTAGACTATCATTTTGTGTCTGAGTCGGCCTTCCAAGAGATGGCTGCTAATGGCGGATTTTTAGAGCACGCGAAAGTTTTTGGTCATTATTATGGTACAGGTTCTGCATGGGTAACCGATCAGCTGCAGCAAGGTATTGATGTTATTTTAGAAATCGATTGGCAGGGTGCGCGCCAAGTCAGTGAGTTGTACCCTGATGCGGTGCTGATTTTTATTTTGCCCCCTTCAAAAGAAGCTCTGCAGGAGCGTTTAAAAGCCCGTAATCAAGATGCCCCTGAGACGATTCAGGCCCGTTTGGCTGAGTCTAAATCAGAGATGAGGCACTTTGATGAATTTGATTACTTGGTTGTAAATGATGAATTTGATCATGCACTTGCGGATTTGATTCATCTTGTGAAAGCCGAGCGTTTGCGTTGTGAGCATCGTAAAAAACAGCTGTCGGGTTTGTTGAATGATTTGCTAAGTTTGTGATGGTGGCGCATTTTTCTCAACAGAATATGGTTATTATTTGGCCGGAATCTAGTTTGTATCAGAGTTAATAAAGTTGTTTCTAGTTCGATTGGCGAAGTGTCTCTATTTTGTTAGAATGGAGCATTTGGATCTACATTATTTGAGGTGAAACCTATGGCGCGAGTCACAGTGGAAGATTGTTTAGAATTTGTTGAGAATAGATTTGATTTAGTGCTAAAGGCAGCTGCTCGTGCGCATGCATTGGAGTTAGGCTCTGCTGATGCAATGGTTAAGAAAGAGAATGACAAGCCGACGGTATTGGCATTAAGAGAAATTGCTTCTGGTTTTGATGTCACCAAAACGCAGCGTCAATTGGACGAGGCAGAAGAAGTGAGTGAGGTTGAGGTTTCAATCAAAGCAGCTATGGAAGTGTCCTCTGAAGATGTTCCTGTTGTTAGCGACTCACAACCAAATCCTACCACTGACGAATCATAGTTTAGCAATTAACGTACCCACTGGGGATTGGCAACAGCACTAGGAGGCTGGCTGTGAGGCTATTCAAAAAGTTACGGCGTAAACTAGAATATCTCGATGAAGAAACCGTTGAGCTTATTCATGACGCCTACCTTTTTGCTCTTGAGGCTCATCGTGGGCAAAAACGTCGCACCGGTGAACCTTACATTACCCATCCTGTTGCGGTTGCTTGCATTCTTGCTGATATGAAAATGGATGATCGTACCATTATGGCAGCCTTGCTACATGATACGATTGAAGACACATCCGTAGAGAAATCTTCCATTGCCGAGAAGTTTGGCGATAATGTGGCGAATTTAGTCGACGGTGTTAGTAAGTTAACGCAGATTGAATTTGTTAGCCGCGCTGAAGCGCAGGCTGAGAACTTTCGTAAAATGGTTATGGCGATGGCGCATGATATTCGCGTTATCATTGTTAAGCTCGCTGACCGTCTTCACAATATGAGAACATTAGGCTCGTTGCATTCGCAAAAACGGCGACGGATTGCGCGTGAGACACTGGAAATCTTTGCGCCTATTGCCAAGCGTTTAGGAATGCGTGATTTATCCGTTGAGCTTGAAGAGCTAGGTTTTGCGGCCATGTATCCGATGCGTTACCGTGTGCTTAAAGATTCAGTCCGTAAAGCGCGAGGGAATCGTAAACGCATCTTAGCGTTAATTGAAAAAACACTGCATGAAGGTTTTGCTGAAAGTAAATTGCCTACCTGTAATATTGCTGGTCGTGAAAAACACTTGTCGAGCATTTACCGCAAGATGCGTAATAAGCATATTCCATTTAATGAGATTATGGATGTTTATGCGTTTCGTATTATTGTCGATGATGTTGATACTTGTTATCGCGTTTTAGGTGTGGTGCACCGTTTATTTAAACCGGTGCCTGAGCGTTTTAAAGATTATATTGCTATCCCTAAAGCCAATGGCTACCAATCGTTGCATACTACATTGTTTGGCCCTTATGGCTTGCCTATTGAAGTGCAGATTCGCACTACGGAAATGGATAGGATGGCGACGCGTGGTATTGCCGCGCATTGGCTTTATAAAAGCAATGAAAATACCATGCATAAATCGCAAGTGCGTGCGCAGGAGTGGGTCAGGAATCTATTGGAGCTGCAGCAAAGTGCGGGGAACTCCTTGGAGTTTTTTGAAAGCGTTAAGATCGATTTATTTCCCGATGAAATTTATGTCTTTACCCCGCGCGGCGATATTATGGAATTGCCTGCCGGTGCGACGATTGTCGATTTTGCTTATGCGGTGCATACGGATATTGGTAATAATTGTGTTGCCGCTAAGGTTGATCGTCAGCTATCACCGTTGTCATTGCGCTTGGTGAATGGGCAAACTATTGAAGTGATTACCTCGCCTGGAGGGCGGCCAAATCCTGCTTGGCTCGATTTTGTTGTTACTAGTAAAGCGCGTTCGGCTATTCGTCACTATTTGAAATCACAACGCCGCACTGAGTCGATTGCGTTAGGAAAACAGCTGCTCAAAAAAGCATTGGCTAATTATTCTATCCCGCTAAAAAAAATCTCCGATGCTGCATTAGAAGTTACTTTAAAAGAAACAGAGTTAAATAGTTTAGATGACTTGTTAGAAGAAATAGGTTTAGGCAATCGCGTCGCTGCGCTGGTAGCACAACGTATTTTTACGGCCTCTAAAGAAACTGAAACACAAGAAATAGCAAAAACCGCCGAAAGCCAAGATGAGCCTTTGCTTATTAAGGGAACAGAAGGTTTGGTAATTCATTTTTCTGAATGTTGTCATCCTATTCCCGGTGATCCCATTATTGGTATTATGGATATAGGTAGAGGTGTTATGGTGCATGTTGATACCTGTGCTAAGGTAGCAAAGTTGCGCCGCCATCCCGATCGCTGCATGCCATTGCGTTGGTCAAATCAAGCGGACAATGAATTTTTTGTCAATGTGATGGTACATGTTATTAATGAGCGTGGTGTGTTAGCTATTTTGGCGTTAACCATTTCAGATGCAGATGCTAATATTGAAGATATTGATGTGTTGGAGAAAGATGGTCAGCATTATCAGGTGACGATTAAAATCTTGGTGCGTGATCGTATCCATTTAGCCAAAGTTATTCGCCAGTTACGCAATGTTAAAGCCGTGACGAAAGTAAAGCGAGCTTAGTTCTTTTTCTTATTTGTATTCTTAAGCGCAGCCTAATTAAGAGGAATTATTATGAAAGAAATTATTCATTCCGATGAAGCGCCACAAGCCATTGGTGCGTATTCGCAAGCGGTAAAAGTAGGGCAAACTGTTTATCTTTCCGGACAAATCGGCATAGACCCAGCAACGATGCAGTTGGTGAGTGGTGATGTCAAAGAACAAGCGCAACAGATTTTTAAAAACTTAACGGCTGTCACAAAAGCGGCTGGTGGAGATTTATCCTCGATAGTTAAGCTAACCGTTCTGCTCGTTGATATGGCTGACTTCCCCATTGTTAATGAGGTGATGCAGTCTTACTGTCAACAGCCATTTCCAGCGCGCGCTTGTTTTGCTGTAAAAGCATTGCCTAAGGGTGCAAGCATAGAGATAGAAGGCATGATGTCACTATAGTGCCGGGAAGGTAAACTATGCAAACGGTATTAGATAAACTGCCTGTGAGCACTCTAAAAGGCGTTGGTCCCAGTACGGTAAAACGCCTGCAAAACTTGCATATCACTACCGTGCAAGATTTATTATTTCATTTGCCTATCCGTTATCAAGATCGCACGCGCATTTACCCCATTGGCGAAACGTCTTCCGGTGATCAAGTGTTAATTGAAGGTGAGGTGATTGCTGGGCAAATAACGTATGGTAAGCGGCGACAATTGGTTTGTCGTTTTGCTGATAGTAGTGGTGAGGTGACCTTACGTTTTTTTCATTTTTCTGCGCGTCAGAAACAGCAGCTAACCACGCCGGGTTTAAAGTTGCGTTGTTTTGGGGAAATTCGCCAAGGTTATTATAAAGGGATGGAAGTGGTTCATCCGGAATGCCGTCCGATAGAACAGTCAGAAGAACTGCCGCTCGAAGATCGTTTAACGCCTATTTACTCGGCCACCAAAGGGTTACAGCAGGCAACGTTGCGAAAATTAACCGCGCAAGCGTTAAAAATTATGGCGGGGGAAGCGGGGTTGCAGGAGCTCTTGCCAGCGTCTTTGCTGGAAACGTTTGCCTGCACTGATTTAAAAGAAGCATTATATTTTGTACATCGCCCACCACCTGATGCGGTAACGACATCGTTGCAGGCGGGCGAGCACCCTATGCAGCAACGCCTGGCTTTTGAGGAGCTAATTGCTCACCAGTTGGGACTGCAGCGCCTACGACTGCAAATGCGCCAACAGCATGCCCCAGTATTAACGGTTGCAACGGAGCCATCACTGCAGCAAAAGCTGCTATCGATGCTTCCTTTTCAGTTAACAGCGGCACAGCAGCGAGTACTTACTGAAGTTAATGACGACTTGAGTCAGGGCTTTCCCATGTTGCGTTTAGTGCAAGGTGATGTTGGTTCTGGTAAGACGATTGTTTCTGCTTTAGCAATGTTGCAAGCAGTCGAAAATGGTTATCAAGCGGTGTTGATGGCACCAACAGAAATCTTAGCAGAGCAGCATGCGCGTTCATTAACAAGTTGGCTAGAGCCTTTAGGGATTTCTGTAGGTATGTTGCAAGGGCAGCAAACGGGGAAAGTTCGTCAAGAGGCGTTGAGCAATATTGCCAATGGGAGCTATCAAATTGTTGTTGGTACGCATGCCTTATTTCAAGAGCAAGTGACTTTTGCCAATTTGGCCTTGTTAGTGATTGATGAGCAGCATCGTTTTGGGGTGCACCAACGCTTGGCGTTAAAAGAGAAAGGCATGGCTAATGGCAATGTGCCGCATCAATTAATTATGACAGCGACGCCTATTCCGCGTACGTTAGCCATGACGGCTTATGCTGATCTGGATGTCTCTGTTATTGATGAGTTGCCACCCGGCCGCAAACCGATTACAACAGTATTGGTGTCTAATCAGCGCCGTGAAGATATTATTGAGCGCATCCGTGTGAATTGTCGCGAAGGGCGGCAAGCTTATTGGGTGTGCACATTAATTGAGGATTCTGAAACATTACGGGCGCAAGCGGCAGGGGTGATTTGCGATGCGCTGCGAGCATCCCTAGCAGAATTAAAAATTGGCCTGGTGCATGGTCGTTTAAAGCAGGCTGATAAGGAAGCGATGATGTCAGCTTTTAAGCGGGGAGATCTTGATCTGTTGGTGGCAACCACGGTGATTGAAGTCGGTGTTGATGTCCCTAATGCCAGTTTGATGGTGATTGAGAACCCTGAGCGTCTGGGCTTGGCACAGTTGCATCAATTGCGTGGGCGTGTGGGCCGTGGTGAGGCGAAAAGTTTTTGTGTGTTACTGTATCAATCGCCATTGTCGAAAACCGCTCAGCAGCGTTTAAGTGTGATGCGCGAAACACAAGATGGCTTTGTTATTGCGGCGGAGGATTTAAAAATGCGTGGTCCAGGAGAGGTTTTGGGGACACGTCAAACAGGGTTGTTAAAGTTGCGCGTCGCTGATTTGCTGCGCGATAAAACGCTTTTGCCGGATGTGAAAACGATTAGTCAGAAAATAGTCGAGGATTATCCTGAGCATGTTGATTTGCTAATGCGTCGCTGGTTGCAGGGGATGGAAGCGTACGCTGGCGTTTAATGGCTTGTTAAAGCGAGCATGAACCGGTTATTATAGGTTGCGTGTTAAAAAAATAGTGCAGCACAAGGAGAAAGGGATGTTGGTAAAAAAGATCGCTGTTTTGGCTTTGCCGTTGCTAGGTGCGTTGGGATGCGGTATCGCACAAGCTGGTAGTGTTGAATCACCGGGTCCTGAAAAAGAGACGTCCTCATTTCGTTCAGAGCTCTATAACGATACGTTTCTCTATGTTGATATTAACTTTGGTTATGCCAGGCATAATTGGAGTGACACGGGTACCTCTCATTCATTTACAGGTAGCTATTCAACGAGCAATATTAAGGGTGGTTTTACGGTCGGTGCCAATGTTGGCTATCAGCTGATGAAGTATTTTGCCTTGGAAGGTGGGTATTTCTATTTGCCACAAGCAAAAGCCAATGCGGGCAGTGCTGGTAATGTAACGATTAAATCCTGGTTTGCCTATGGTGCTGCCAAAGGCATTTTGCCTATCAATGACCGATTTAACGTATTCGCCAAGCTGGGAACCGCTTATGTTAATGGCCATTTTGAGGGCACAACCCGCCTTTTTGGCAGCTTCTTTTCTTCCGGTGATTTTTGGCAGGTGCTTGCTGGCGCTGGTATGCAGTTTTACATTATTGAGAATCTGGCATTAACAGCCCAGTTTATGTACATCCCTTGCCATCAAAGAGTGCCTGATACCTATTTGATGACGGGTGGGTTAACGTATAGATTCTTTCTTTAGCTCTTAATCAGGGTTCGGCACAGTACCCTACTTGAAATTTCAGATTTTGCCCTAATCTTAACTCCTATAGATCACGAGTTTCGCGCTACCAGTGCGCTTCTCGTTTGCTAATAGATTTCGCTTAGGCGATTAAAGGGGAGAATCCAGATTCCCCCATAGGTAAATTTTAAACATTGACGGAGCTTGATATGTCAGCACAGCCTCAGACCGAAACCTTAGCTTTTGAAGCCGAGGTCAAACAATTATTACACTTGGTGACTCATGCCTTATACAGCAACAAAGAGATCTTTTTGCGGGAGCTTGTTTCCAATGCTTCTGATGCGGCCGATAAATTGCGCTATGAGGCGTTAAGCGATGCTGCTTTGTATGAAAATGATAGCGAGCTTAAGATTTGGATAGATTTTGATAAAGAAGCGCGTACGATCACTATTCGTGATAACGGTATTGGGATGACCCGTGATGAAGTTATTGAAAATCTTGGTACGATAGCTAGGTCAGGCACAAAGGCATTTAAAGAGCTGTTGTCTAAAGATGGTGAGCAAAAATCAGATAGTCAGTTGATTGGCCAATTTGGTGTTGGTTTTTATTCGGCTTTTGTGGTTGCAGACAAGGTTGTGGTGCGTACCCGTCGAGCCGGCATGCAGGCTGATCAAGGTGTTTACTGGGAATCAGCGGGTGGTGCTGAATTTAATATTAAAAATATTGATCGACCCGTTCGCGGTACCGAGATTGTTTTACATGTAAAAGAAGGTGACGATGAGTTTATCGATGGTCAGCGTTTACGTAGCATAATTCGTAAGTACTCCGACCATATTGTGCTACCTATTTTGATGAAAAAACCCGAGCCACCAGCGACTGAGAAAAAGGAAGATGATAAAGAAGATGAAGTCGTTGTTCCTGAGGACGAAGTAGTTAACCAAGCTAATGCGTTATGGACAATGTCTAAGAGTGAAATTAAAGAAGATCAATATCAAGCTTTATATAAGCATATTGCTCACGATTTCGAAAATCCTCTTTCTTGGTCACATAATAAAGTGGAAGGAAAGCTAGAATATACCAGTTTGCTTTATATCCCTGCACGTGCGCCATTTGATATGTTCAACCGTGATGTGCAAAAAGGATTAAAGCTGTATGTAAAGCGTATTTTTATTATGGATGACGCTGAGCAGCTAATGCCAATGTATTTACGATTTGTTAAAGGGGTGGTTGATTCCAATGACTTGCCTTTAAACGTATCACGTGAAATTCTGCAGTCTAATCGCGTTATCGACAAGATTAAATCTGGCTGTGTTAAGCGTGTATTGAGCATGTTAGAGCAGATGGCTGATAAGGATAAAGAAAAGTATGCCACGTTCTGGAAGGAGTTCGGGCAAGTTCTAAAAGAGGGTCCTGCGGAAGACTTTGCCAATAAAGATCGTATTGCAAAATTACTACGTTTTTCATCAACGCAAAATGATACGGCAGTGCAAGACGTTTCTTTAGCTGATTATGTTAGTCGCATGAAAGAAGGCCAAGATAAAATTTACTACGTTATCGGCGATAGCTTTACGGCAGCTAAAAATAGCCCCTTATTGGAAGTGTTCCGTAAGAAAGGTATTGAAGTGCTGTTAATGTGCGACCGAGTGGATGAGTGGTTTGTGTCTCAATTAAATGAATTTGAGGGTAAGCAACTACAGTCTATCTCAAAAGGCTCTTTAGACCTTGGTAAGTTGGAAGATGAGGAAGGCAAAGAAGAAGTCAAAAAACAAGAAAAAGACTTTGAAGGCTTTATCAAGCATTTTACTGAATCGTTGAATGATACCGTTAAAGAAGTGCGTTTAACGCATCGTTTGGTCGACTCTCCTGCTTGTGTTGTCTTTGATGATAATGATCTTAGTGGTCACATGCAGCGCATGCTACAGGCTGCCGGGCAAGAGTTCCCAGGTGCAAAACCTATTTTAGAAATTAACCCCTCACACCCCTTAATTGAGCGTATTAAGTCTGAGCAGGACGATGAGCGCTTTGCTCGCTGGGCAAATATTATGCTTAATCAGGCATTGTTGGCAGAAGGTGAGCAGTTAAAGGACCCAGCTGGGTTTGTTAAGGGCCTCAATGAGTTACTGATTGAGGTGTCTAAATAGTAGTCATTACCACTTTTAATCACGGCTATTTTGACCTATACTACAAATCTGCCTCGGCAAATTTGTAGTATAGGAAAAAGTAGCCGTGAAACGTTATTGTGAAAAGTTTATATATACCGACCTAGGTAAGAAAATGGTCTTTATTGGCGGTCCTCGCCAGGTTGGTAAGACAACTTTGAGTCGGTCACTTTGTGAAGACTTTTATACTGAGACTGAGTATCTGAATTGGGATTCCGAGCGAGATCGTCGTGCTATCCTCAAACATCAATGGAAGAATACCAGTGAGTTGGTAGTTTTTGATGAATTGCATAAATACCCTCGTTGGAAGCGTTGGATTAAAGGGGTTTATGATGAAAAGCCAAAAGCCCAGCAGTATTTAGTAACAGGCTCTGCCCGCTTAGATGTTTATCGCCAAGGTGGTGATTCTCTTTTAGGCCGTTATCACTATTGGCGGCTACACCCTTTGACAATTGATGAGTTACCCCCCTCCATGTCTACGCAGGAAGGGTATGAACGTTTATTAACAATGGGTGGTTTTCCTGAGCCATTTTTATTGGGCAGTGAGCGTGAGGCAAGGCGCTGGAGACGAGAAAGACTAGACCGTATTTTCCGTGAGGATATCCGTGATTTAGAAAATATAAGAAATCTTCAGCTATTGCAGCTTTTCTCAGATGCATTACGGGAGCGTTGCGGTGGGATCATCACCTTATCAAATTTAGCGACTGACTTACAGATTTCACCAAAAACAGCGAAAGAGTGGTTAAGTTTAATTGAGCGGATGTATGTTGCATTTTCTGTTACGCCGCTCACTAAAAACATTCCTAGAGCCATTCAAAAGCCACCCAAAGTGTATTTTTACGATAATGCAGACTGCCGTGATGATCATGGTGCACGATTAGAGAATTTAGTGGCTACAACGTTGTTAAAGCGTTTACACTTTATTGAAGATTATTATGGTTATCGTTGTAAACTCCATTATATTCGTGATCGTGATGGTCGCGAGGTTGATTTTGCGACGACTATTGATGGTAAGCTAGTTGAACTCATTGAAGTGAAGTCTCGTGACAGCAAGGTATCTTCTTCTCTAAAATATTACACGGATAAGCTTAAGCCAGAAAAATCTGTACAATTAGTGGGGGAGTTGGATCGACCCTATGATGATGGCTCGATTCGTGTAACTTCGCCAGTGGAGTATTTTAAGAGCCCTCCTTGGCAGAAGACAGATACTGAGAGCAACTAGATTAGCGCCAGTCTTTGCTCGCATAGAACCCGTATGTTACTCTTTTTATATGATTACGCATATATTTGGGTATGAAATTAAGCACAAATTCTTGCTGCTGCTTATCGCATTGCTGCTATTCTTCATTATTAACCCTTTTCTAGTTGGTAGCCCTATTGGTCGCTATCTCTTTGGTGCATTGTTTACCATAGTGCTTTTTTTTGGATCATTAATATTAAGTCGCAGACGTTGGAGCATGGTGTTAGGTTTGGTTTTAGCGATTTCTCTCATGCTGGGGTTGTGGAGCATTAACTTTCTTAAGGTGCCTGATACCTTCATGCTAATAGAGTATGCTTTGTCGATAATTTTTTTCCTGATGATTACTGTTATGGTATTGCTATCGGTGATTGCTGATAAGCGCGTTACGTTTAATACCTTGTGCGGAGCTATATCGGGTTATTTACTGATCGGTTTATTGTGGAGTTTTATTTATGCCACGGCTTATCATGTACAAGCAGAAGCATTTAATTTTACGCATATGATCGAAAAGAGCTTTGATAGTCATATTCAACGATTTATTTATTATAGCTTTGTAACGCTATCAACATTAGGTTATGGCGATGTTGTTCCTATCAGTAATGTCGCTAAAACATTTGCTTGGCTAGAGGCTGTCGTCGGCCAAATCTACTTAACAGTATGGATCGCTCAGTTAGTTGGTTTGCACATTGTGCATATCAGATCAAAGAAGGAAGAGACATCATGATGCAAGGAAGACCAAAACGTTACTTGTTTACGGTAATCAGTTTAGTGGCTGCGACGGTGGTTTTATTTGCGTGTCAAGATGATAATGAGAAAGTAAAAGAAATTGTGCGCCCAGTAAGAACAATGGTCGTTAAAGCGCCCACTAAATATATTATGCGTAAATTTCCAGGAAAGGTATTAGCAACAACAGAAGCAGAGCTATCATTTCAAGTGCCTGGAAAACTCATTGACTTGCCAATCCGTGAAGGAACTCCGGTAGAAAAAGGGCAGTTATTAGCAAAGCTTGATCCAGAAAAATATCAGAATAAAGTTAACGAAACTAAAGCTACTTATATCCGTGCAAAATCAGAGTATCATCGCGCCGCTTATCTTGTTAAAGATGCTTATATTTCGAGAACAGAATATGATCTTAAACGTTCATCTTATCTAGTGGCAGAAGCGAATTATGGCACAGCACAACGTGATCTGCGCGACACCTTTTTAAAAGCACCTTTTGCTGGTGTTATTTCAAAAAAATACGTTGAAAACTTCGAGCATGTGAGGGCAAAACAACCCATTTATAAACTGCAAAATCTACGAGTGCTTGATATTGAAATCAATGTCCCTGAAGATATTATGTTGAAACTAACAAAAGATAAGGAAGGGCCACCACCGGTAGCAATTTTTGATACGCTTCCTGATAAACAATACGCCTTATCATTTAAAGAAGTAACCACAGAAGCAGATCCTGAGACGCAAACTTATCGTGTTGTTATGATGTTACCTGCACCGGATGGATTAAATGTTTTGCCTGGTATGACAGCCACAATAAAAGCATGGCTGCCAGATTATAAGAGTGGCGGTGCTTCGTTTTATCTAATACCTTCTTCTGCTGTCTTTTCCGATGATGATAAAACTAAAGTATGGATTGTTGATACCAAAACAATGACGGTTAAAAAGGTCGCTGTAAAAGTTTCAAGGATGTCAGGTGATAACGTTAGGGTTTTACAAGGCTTAAAAACCGGTGAAACATTAGTGACTGCTGGCGTACACTTTTTAAGAGATGGGCAAAAAGTAAAGTTGCTAAATAAAAAGTAACAATGGTTTTAACCATGGGGTGTGAAGCCAGGTGTTGCTACTGAATAGCGATAGCTAGACTAAGAAAAGGGAATTGATAAGTGAATATAGCGGAATTTTCAATTCGAAAAAGTGTTATTACCTGGCTGCTTGTTATTCTATGTGTTGTTGGTGGTTTATATGCCTATCAGAACCTGGCCAGGTATGAAGATCCAGAATTTACGATTAAAGATGCGATGGTATTAACAGCTTATAAAGGAGCGACCCCCAAAGAAGTAGAAGAAGAAGTTACTGATAGAATTGAAATGGCAATACAGCAAATGGCGCAAATAAAGCGCGTAACGTCTATTTCCCGTTACGGTATGTCTGAAATTACAGTGACAATTAAAGATAAATACGATAAAAAATCTTTGCCACAAGTATGGGATGAGCTACGGCGCAAAGTAATGGATGTGCAACGTGATTTGCCACCTGGCGCTGGCCCCTCTTTGGTTTATGATGATTACGGCGATGTCTTCGGAATGTTGTACGCGATAACGGGCGATGGTTTTAGCTATCAAAGCATTAAAGATTACTCGAAGATAATCAAACGAGAACTATCTTTAGTGCCTAATGTTGCTAAAGTGGAAATAACTGGTGAGCAGCAATCTGTTATTTACCTCGATATTTCCCGTAGTCGTATGGCGCAGCTGGGCATTTCCTTAAACCAAGTCTATAAATTATTAGAATCACAAAATATTGTTGCCTATGCGGGTGAGGCGCGTGTGGGCGATGAGTATATCAATATTATACCTACTGGTAATATTGATTCGGTTGCAGCCATTAGCAATTTATTAATACGCAGCAATACTTCTAAACGGTTTTTAAATTTATCAGATATTGCTACCATTTATCGTGGCTATAAAGAAGTACCTTCTCATTTAGTCTATTTTAATGGTCATCCTGCATTAATGATGGGAATTTCAATTGTTTCTGGTGGTAATGTTGTTAAGATTGGTGCAGCAGTTAAGAAGCGTATGCAAGAATTGGAAGCGCAAATTCCTGTCGGTATTAATGTGAACCCGGTTTACCAGCAACCACAGATTGTTCAGCAGTCGATTAATGGTTTTATTATTAGTTTGTTAGAAGCGTTAGCCATTGTCGTCGTGGTGCTGCTTATTTTTATGGGTGTGCGTTGCGGCATTATTATTTCTAGCGTGCTGTTGTTAACTGTGTTGGGTACCTTATTTGTCATGCTGCTGTTTAATATCGCTTTAGAGCGTATTTCACTGGGCGCATTAATTATTGCCTTAGGTATGTTGGTTGATAATGCGATTGTGGTTGCAGAAGGTATTTTGATTAAGGTGCAGCAAGGCGTAGAAAAAATTACAGCTGCGAAAGATACGGTGTCGAAAACAATGTGGCCCTTATTTGGTGCGACAGTTGTAGGTGTTTTAGCCTTTGCCGCGATTGGTTTGTCTCAAGATTCGACGGGTGAATATGCGCGTTCTTTATTTTATGTCATCTTGTTTTCCTTGATGTTAAGTTGGGTGTTGGCCATTACGGTCACACCTTTATTCTGTTATTTATTACTTAAAAAAGGAAAGAAAGCGGTTGAGGATCCATACAAAGGTGGGTTCTATCGTGGCTATAAAGCCTTTTTAGCATTTTGCTTGCGCACACGCTATGCGGTTGTAGTGATTATGATTGCCCTTTTGGCAGCATCGATTTATGGCTTTGGTTATGTAAAACAAAGTTTTTTCCCCGACTCAACCACACCGATGTTCTTTATTGATTACTGGCGCTCCCAGGGCACAGATATTCGCGTGACGGCAGCTGACTTACAGAAAATTGAAAATCATATTAAAAAAATGGATGAGGTGGTGACTGTCACCTCCGTTGTTGGTTCAGGGGCGCAGCGATTTATGTTGGTGTACGAGCCAGAAAAAACAAATTCTAGTTATGGGCAGTTGTTAATTCGAGTTAAAGATTATAAGACCATTCCACGGGTCGCGAATGAAATAAAGCAGTATATTGTAAGCACTTACCCTGATACGGAGCCTAAAATTAAATATATACGATTAGGGCCAGGCAAGGGTTCAAAAATTGAGGCGCGTTTTAGCGGGCCAGATGAAAAAGTTCTACGAAGGTTATCAAATGAAGCGCAGGATATTATGCATAAAACGCCTGGCGCGGTTGATATTCGTGATGATTGGCGTCAACCCGTTAAAGTGATTGAGCCCGTTTACTCTGAGTCGCAAGCTAGGTTGACCGGCATTACACGTAAAATTATGAATGATGCCTTGCAGACAGCCTTCTCGGGTATGCAAGTGGGTTTGTATCGCGAGGGTGATGAGCTTATCCCCATTATTTCACGAGCGCCTGATAAAGAGCGTTTAGATATTGAAAATCTTGATGACTTGCAAATTTGGAGCCCCTTGCTGCAAAAAACAGTGCCGATGGGGCAGATTGTTTCGGGGGTAAAAACAGTTTGGCAAAATGGAATTATTCGTCGACGTAATCGCCGCATGACGGTGACAACATCGTGTGAGCCGGAATCAGGGCCTGCTAGTGTGGTACTTAATCGTATGAAAGATAAAATTGCAGCGATCAAGTTACCGACCGGTTATGAGTTTGAGTGGGGTGGCGAATACGAGAACTCACATGATGCACAAGTTGGTTTAGCCAAGCAAATGCCATTGAGTGTGATCAGCATGGTGTTGGTGGTTATTCTGCTGTTTAGTGCCATTCGTCAACCACTTATTATTTGGTTATGTGTGCCACTTTCATTTATTGGCGTTACGGCAGGGCTTTTATTAACGCGACTAGAATTTGGTTTTATGGCGTTATTGGGTTTTTTAAGTTTGTCAGGGATGTTGATTAAAAATGCCATTGTTTTGGTGGATCAAATTGATTTGGAAATTGCTGAAGGTAAGAATCCCTATCAAGCCATTTTAGACTCGGCTGTTAGTCGTATGCGCCCCGTGGTATTGGCAGCCATGACAACGGTGCTGGGGATGATACCGCTATTGCCCGATGCCTTTTTTGTTAGTATGGCCGTGGTGATTATGTTTGGTTTAACGTTTGCAACAATATTAACGTTAATTATTGTGCCGGTATTATATGCGATCTTCTTCCGTGCTCATCGACCTAAGGCGCCAGATCCTTCGTGAGGATTAGCTTTCGTCAAGCATTTCAGCCGCTTGCAGGGTGTTCTGCAATAAGGTTGCCACGGTCATCGGACCCACGCCGCCAGGGACAGGTGTAATCCAGCTAGCTTTTTCTTTTGCTGTTTCAAAATCAATATCACCTGTAATGCTGCCATCTTCACGGCGAGAAAAACCAACGTCAACGACGATCGCACCAGCTTTAATCCATTCGCTTTTAACTATGTCGTAATTGCCGACAGCGACAATAACGATATCGGCTTCTTTGACATGCTGTTCAAGGCTAGCCGTAAAGCGATGGCAAACGGTAACCGTTGCTTTTTCTAAAAGTAATTCCAGTGCCATCGGACGGCCAACAATATTGGAGGCGCCAACGACAACCGCATTTTTTCCAGCAATGGTGATATCAAAATGCTTTAGTAAATTAATAACGCCAAAAGGGGTGCACGGTCTTAGTGTTGGCCGGCGTTGTATTAAGCGGCCGAGGTTGTAAGGGTGGAATCCGTCAACGTCTTTATTAGGGTGGATTCGTTCTAATAAGTCATCAGGATTAATGTGATCAGGAAGTGGCAGTTGCAGTAAAATGCCATGCGCTTTTGGATTGGCATTGTTTTGATCAATAAGCGCAGCAATTTTTTCGAATGAAGTGTCTTTGGGTAGGCGATGTACATGTGACTGAATACCTACTTCTTTACAGGCACGTTCTTTGTGGCCTACATAACTGGCAGAAGCGGGATTGTCTCCCACGAGGATAACTTCAAGAGTGGGAACAATAAGGCCTTGCTCAAGGCGTGTTTTTATTTTTTCACTGACTTGCTGCTTAATAATTGCATTGAGCCTGCGTCCGTCGAGAATTTGTGCTGCCATAGGATATGTCCAGTAGAGTAGTGTTTTAAAAATAGCCACTTATTGTTGAAAAAGTATCGTTTTACTTGCAAATATCAACAGATGCAGTTTACTCTGCTTGCAGATTTTTTTATAGGAATTTTTATGATGTCAAAGCAAAAACAAATTGAATGGGCTGTTGTTGGCGCCGGACCTGCCGGTATTGCTACGGTTGGCAAGTTGTTGGATAGTGGTGTTTCTGCTGATTGTATCGCTTGGGTTGATCCAGCGTTTCAGGTTGGTGATTTAGGTACAAAATGGCCAAGCGTGCCCAGTAACACCTGTGCGGATCTTTTTTGCCGATTTTTAACAGTGTGTCAATCTTTTGGGTTTAACGATTGCAAAGAAAAATTTAAATTGATGGAGCTACCCGCTAAGGATACCTGTGATTTGCAACATGTAGCTGTGCCATTGCAATGGGTCACGGATCAGCTGCGTCAACGTGTGAATGCTATCGAGGCAACCGTTGAAAAATTAGAATTGGTTGAAAATGCTTGGCAGATTAAAACAAGTGGGGAGGTTATAAATGCTAAGGCGGTGGTGTTAGCCATTGGCGCTGAGCCGCGCATTATGTCGCATCCAGGAGTGGAACTTATTCGTTTGGAAGATGCTTTAACACCTGAACGTTTGGCTACGAGTTGTGATGCTAACGATAATATTGCTGTCTTTGGTTCATCACACTCTGCTATTTTGGTGTTACGTTATTTGTTGGAACTCCCAGTTAACCGTGTTATTAATTTTTATAAGTCGCCACTAAAATATGCTGTGCCTTTAGATGATTGGATTATGTTTGATAATACTGGCTTAAAGGGTGATGCGGCAAAATGGGCGCGAGAGCATATTGATGGTAAACAACCAGAACACTTATCCCGGTTCCTTTCTACCGAAGAAAATATCGAACAGCATTTACCTTCATGTAACAAAGTCGTCTATGCGGTAGGTTTTGACCGCCGCCATATTCCTGTCGAAGGTTTATCGACGCTGTCTTACAATCATAGCTATGGCATTATTGCGCCCGGTTTATTTGGTACTGGGATTGCATTTCCCGAAGGCCAATTTAATCAGTTCGGTGACTTTGAGTATCGTGTTGGTCTGTGGAAATTTATGGATTATATTGATCGCGTTATGCCGTTGTGGTTACGTTATACCTGTTAGTTTTTTGCTGATAGATTAGTTTATGGGGCTGCGCAATGCATCAAGTTATATATCTTGAGTTGTTTTGCTTCTTGCAGAGCAGTTCCAATAAACTTTGCCATTTAGTAAGTAGGGTAGCTCTTTTTGCTGTTTGCAAGTAGGTGCTGTTGAAACAAGTTGGTAGGCAATATGGTGTTTCTTTAAATAATAGATTGTGCTCAGTGAGCCGGGTGTTCTAAGGTTTGATTTCACGGTTACGCTAACATTTTTTTGTTTGAGGTCATTGAGTGCATGGTTGAACTTTATTGTCCTTTGAATATTGACCGTAAGAACAAGTACGCTGGTAACAATGGTCGTAATTACTAGTAGACTTAAGCTTGTCTTGGTTATTATCTTAAGAATAGTAGGTCTTGTGGTGTTTTTTGCTAGAAAAACAGCGATAATCAGTGGTGGTATTAACCAAGACTGTGGCGCTAGGCGAGCCCACCACTCCATGGGTGTGATAAAAATAGAGAGGAAAATAGTCCCTACGAGAAAATAGCTAAATCCATCACGCGTAAAATACAATAGTATAAGACTAAGAACAAGCACATAGCCAAAGAAAAAACCAAAGCCATTTAATTTCAGATCTTCGTTTTGCGGGAAGATGATTAAGTGGTGTGTATTATAATTAAATAGGTGAAGTAATTTATTATCGAAGAGCGAAATAATATATTGTGTAAGGCGATTAAAGTTTGCAAAACGCTCACTCGAAAAGGATGCAATTATCTTATGCGCATTGCTATTGATTGGGTAGAATGGAGTGCCATGTGTGATAGTGTTCGTTATATAAGGTTGGTAGCCGATCAGCACGATAGCAATGATGCTAGCCACCGTCATGATAGAGAAAAAACGCCAGAAACTTTGGCGTTCCTTTATCAGGATAAAAATAAGAAAAAAGCCAACAAATATTGCGCCATAAATAAAACCGGTGAATTTAATATTGCATAGTAAGGCGAATGCAGCACTGGCTTCAAATAATGATATTTGCTCTTTAAATTTTGTGTAGTCTAATAAGGCTATGACTAGTATTGTTAGTAAGCTGGTTAGAATGCCGTCAACATAGAATGTCCCAACTTGTACAATAGCCACTGGGTTTAAAGCAAGAATAATAGCAAGAGAGAGTTGCAAACGTGTGGAGAACGTTTTTGTTTTACTTAAATAACGTTTGGCACAGAGGAATGTAGCGATAATAAGCCAAATGGTTAAAGCTGAGGCGGCATTTATTGTGCCGATAGCAGCATAAATTACGGCGCCAATTGTTTCAGCTCCACGTGCAAAGTGAGACGATAGCAAGTTATAAGTGGCTGTCATCTTTGCATAGGTTGGATTCCAAGCTTTTATTGTATGTGCTTTAAAAGGGTTCCATCCGGCATAAAGGCTCTCAATAGTGGGGTGGTGGTATGCTTGCCCATCCCAGGTAAGTTTGTGTATTAATGAGGAGTATAAAAGCGCGAGAAAGAAAAACGCAAGCATGGTTAAACAACCAATACACTTTGTGCGTAGACAGGTATTCGGTAGCGGTAGAAAAATGACTGTCGTTAAGGTGAATATTAGAGAAAGCCAGAAATGTGTGGGGGTAATAGAAATCCCGCGGAAAAATCCAAGCGACGTAATGATTAAGGTAATGAGTGGGAAAACGATCAGGAGTAACTCTGTGACTTGTAATGAGCGATGGTGATTTTGCATCTTGCCCCCTTATGTTTAAATATTTTTTTCCGAGCAATTCCAGTACACTTTGCTGTTTAAAATGTAGGGCAGAGTCATTTTCTGTTTGCAGTTAGGTATTTTTGCAACTAACGTTGGTTGAATACCATGTTGTTTTAAATAATAAGTTGTGCTGAGTGCATCACCAAATTTTGTTCTTTCTTTGACATAAACAGTTTGTGTTTGTGTCTTTAATTTATTAAGCGCTTTATTAAATACAATAGTCCCATGTACGCTACTTAACAAAACAATAACAGTAGTGACACTGGAGCTCACTAGTAAAGTAACAGTGCTAAATGAAAGGCATTTTCTAATAATAGGCCGCTTTATTTGATTTGTTACAAAGTAGGTGATAACAACAAGCATCGGTATTAGCCATTGTTGCGGGGTGAAGCGAGTCCACCAACCCATATAGGTAAGGAAGATGCTGCCAAAAGTGGTCAGTGTAAGGCACAGCCAAAAGAGATTGCCATTTAGAAGTATTAAAATAAGAGAAAGCAGTAGAATATAGCCGAAAACAAAGCCAAAACCATCAAATGCTGCAGTAAGGCTTTGGTTAAAGATAATAAAGTGAGGGTTGTTATAGCCAAAGAGATGAATATATTTGTTATCAAACAGAGCGATAATATATCTTTCTATCAGGTTGTGGGAGGCAAAATCAGCGTTTATAAACCTCGTGATGACGGTTGTGGCAGAATCTGCATGTGATCCAATGAGTGGGTAGAAAGGGTTCATATGTTCAATAGTGTTAGTCACATAGGGTTGATAGCCAATAAAAGCAACAGCAATGCTGCCGGCAGCGCTCATCAAAGTGAAGTATCGCCAGAAGTAATTTCGTTTTTTAAAGCAGATACATACTAAGAAAAAAGCAATAAATACGCCCCCATAGACTAAGCCAGTAAATTTTATATTCGCTAATATCGTAAAAGCAACAGCAGACTCAAGTAATGACGCTCTGTCAGAGAATTGGTAAAAATCGAGTAGGGTAATAAGCATAATAGTGAGTAGGCTAGCCAAGATGCCGTCAACATAGAATGTTGACATTTGTGTGACGGCAACAGGGTTTAAAGCGAGGATTAATGCGATACACATCTGCATGCGTGGTGATATCGTGTCGACTTTTTGCAAGTAACGTCTGGCTACCATAAAGGTTAAGATCATAAAATAAATATTAAAAGTTTTTGCTGACTGTAAAATATTGGTTGCTGAATAAAATACAGCGCCCAACATTTCAGTTCCCCGTGTAAAGTGAACACTAAGGGAAGAGAGAAAGCCTATTAAGTATTGGTAGTAGGGGTTCCACTTTTCTATAGTATCGTCTTTGAAAGGATTCCACCCAGCATGGAGGCTAGCAATGGAGGGCTGATGATACCCTTGCCCGTCCCAAGTAAGCTTATGAATTAATGAGGCAAAAATAAAAGAGATAAGCAGTATGGACAGCATAACCCCAAGAGCAGCTGCTTTCTGACGAGCATTTGTATTTCTAAACGGTAGTAAAAAGAGTAGTACTGCTGTTAAAGCTAGGCTTAACCATAAGTGTAGCGGTGTTATGGAAATACCAAGAAAGAACCCCAGAGCGGTAATAAGCAGTGTGATAAGTGGAAACGTCAGTAATAGAAGTTCGCTTGTGTGCAGGACCTGTTGTTTATGTGAGGAGGTGGGTATTGCGCTTTTCATCCTTGCAGCCCTTAGATTTGTCATAATGTAGGGCAGTATAGAGGATCGATTATTGATGAGCAACGCCTTTCGCGTGGAACAAATTGGCTATTTAATGACCAGTGTGTTACCATGGAAGAATAAATGATAGGCCTCATCATTATCCATTAATTGATTGCATAATCCACCTAGTCCTTAGGTGCTTTCTTTATGCTATGGGGACAAGAAAGATGAGAGAACGAACTGAAGCTGAGCGCCTCGGCGAGGCTATTTTTTACCTTGAATACGCTATTCTAAGTTACCAAACATACGCACAATCCTTAATGTTTCCGCAAGATGGTTTCAATATGACATTTTGCCCTGGAACGTCAGTGTGTAGTCGATTTGATAAGTGCCGGCAAATCGATGGCATTGGTGAAAGCATTGCGCGGCGCGTACATCAGCACTTAGTCGGCAGCCCATGGACACAGCAAGTCGCTGATTATTCACGTATTGCACCATGGAATCCAGTTTTTTATGGCACGAGTTCATCAGAATATATTTACTGTAAACCATCAGGCATTGCCCGCAATATTAGGGCCTGCTATTTAGAGCCTTTAGTGGATGAAGGCGGTCGCCATGAAAGAGAGCGCGCCGTCATTCGTAATCCTGAAGGACGTGGTGAGAACGACTTTTATCTTTTTGAAGGAGTACTTGGCCAAGAGGCTGGTACCGCCGGAGCGCGTAAAACGATGTTGGGGTGTGTGGTGCATGAACCGGCATTTCGTCGCGCTGTTGTTGTTTTTCGCGGTAGTCGTAGTGGTACTACCAGTGACATTATTAATGGTGGGCTTAGGGGGATACAGAATCCTGACTGGGGCTCTGATTTAACCTGTGGCTCACCGACAGAAGTAAGACGTTTTACAGCACGTGCAAATCGTCATGATTCCTGGGCAGGCGGTTGGTGCGATGCTTTTAAAAGAATGGCGTGGTCTACGGGTAGCAGTGCTGCATCTAGTGCTGTTTCAGGTGCTGGTGTTGGCGCGGCGGTTAGCTGGTGGTCAGGGCCAGGTGCCTTAGCGGGTGCTGGTACTGGTGCAACGGCGGGCGCACTGCGTGGTGCTTTAGGAGGTGCCATTTCAGGTTTAAAATCTTGTCGTGATATGGACAAAGTAAAAGTGCATACAGGCTTTTTAAATGGTTATAACAGTTCAAGCAGACGTATCCGTGATATCTTAGAGCATATTGCAGCTAGGAACGAGATTGATGAAATCGTTACAACGGGTCATAGTTTGGGGGCTGGTTTAGCCGAAGTGGCGTGGATGGATTTGACAGATGCACCACCTCGCGGCTGTGAAGACGCTAAAGTGCGTTGTTATGCTTATTCTGCACCAACCGTAGCGACACCTTTAGCGCTCGTTGCTTTTCCAGAGCATGAAAAAAATGTCTTTCACTTTTGGAGCCAAGGTGATCCAGTGGTGATGAGTAATGGCCTAGTGCGTGACTGGGGTGTCTTAGGTGAACAGTTTGAGCTGACGCCACCGGGTATCTCGCCAGGGTTTACAGCGCATGAGCCAGCGGTGGTGATGTCGGCATTAAGAAGAGCTGCTGAAAAAGAGGGTACACCTTATGGTGGTACCGCGCTTGAGTGGGGTCGCTCTGCTGTCGAATATGGTTTAGGTGCAGGTGCTAGTGCGCTTGTTAAGCGTGTGCTACCTGGTGGTGAAGTTATTTCAGGTGCCCTGTCTGATGTTACGGCAGGCTCGGCTGTGACAACAGCAAGCAGGCGTTTAACCGCTTGGGCGACCGGTGGAACAGCCCCATCGGAGGCTGGAATTCATGAGTTTTTGAAAGTGACGGCTGCGACTATGTTTGATGAGCCATTAAATCGTCGGGAAAGAGCACATGACTTTCTTGATCATTATCCCTTAGGGGGCTTGAAACATTTTGCTGCCGCGACAGATGCATGGGTGGCAGAACGGCGTGATCGTTTAGCACCGGTGAGAGCTGTACGAGAAGAAATTCAACGCGCTGCCTCAGCACGGGCATTAGGTGAATATTTAAATACTCGTGATGGTGGTGTGCAGATGGAACGGTTAGCGGGTTTGGCTGCTTCGCGCGAAACAGATGTTGCTCATTTATGCACGTTCTTGCATCGTCACTTAGAAGAAGTTCAAAAAGCACAACAATATTATTAATCAGATAGACAGGCGCACTCAAATGGATGCGCCTGTTATTTTCTCCTAGCGTACAGGCACAACTAACAGTTGTCCGGGTCGGATCAAGGCTGTATGCAAATGATTCATTTCAATAAGTTCATGAATAGACATTTTAAAATGGTGCGCAATGCCGTAAAGCGTATCACCATTTTGTACAATGTAAGTCATGGTCTGTCCATCTAGCCATTCTCTTAAGTCATGTTGAAAAAGCTTGTTTTGTTTTGCTGGTACTAAAATTTCATAGCGACGGTAGGTATTTGTTTTGCGCTTTTTAAATTGCGGATTTAACCGACGAATCATCCGTCGACTACAATGTGCTAACTTTGCAATTTGGTAGAGACTAATGGGAAAGTCAATAATGATCCCAGAAAAGAAAGGTCTATTGCCCACGGGAATAGGGTGGATATTAAAGTAGTTCATATGCTTAATAAGATAAGCAATCGCTAATATCTTCGGGACATAGCGCTTTGTTTGCCGTGGTAATGGCAACGACCAAAAATCGATGGGCAAATTGTGCCGTTGATTATAGTGAATAGCATTAAGGACAGTGCCTTGGCCTGAGTTGTAAGCGGCAATGGCTAATAACCAATTGTGAAAAAACGCATGCAAGTATTGCAAATAATTAAGTGCCGCATTGGTTGATGCAATAATATCACGGCGCCCATCATACCAAGGCGTCATGCGTAAACCAAAGTCTTGCGCTGTAACAGGCATCATTTGCCACAGTCCTACTGCACCTGCTGAGGATCTTGCGCAGGGTTGATATCCACTTTCAATCATCGGTAACAGAGCAATTTCTGCGGGCATTCCTCGGCGCTGTGTTTCTTGATAGATGTAGTATAAGTAGGGAAGCGCTTTTTTCGTTAGGTGTCTAATATCCTTGCGATGATTTAAATACCAACGGATTTTTTGTCTGACTGGATAGGCGTAGGCATAATCATCAAAGCGTAGGTGTTTAATAAGCGTTTGCCAGAGATTTTTGCTGCGATGGTGCTTTTTTTCTTGTGCAGGATAAGCAAGTGCCGATGACATCGTAAAGAGTAAGAACAACAAGCCATAGCTTGCGAGCTTTTTAAAATGCTTAAACATGATTTACCACTCATCCTTCCAGCGACGTAGCCCGGCAAAAACAGCAACGGTATCAGCAACATTGTGACCATAATGGTCTTCAATAGCTTGTTGAATACTGTCAGTTTCACAGCGCAAAAAAGGATTCGTTTCGCGTTCAATAGCAATGGTTGACGGCAATGTTGGTATTCCCTTAGAACGTTGTAACTCAGCGCTGCCGAGCCGCTCAGCAACTTCCGTGTTGTAAGGCTCCACACTTAAGGCAAACTTTAAATTGTCTACAGTATACTCATGTGCACAATAAACATGCGTACTGGGGTCAAGTTCACCAAGACGTTTTAAAGAGTGATAAAGTTGACTGGGCGTGCCTTCAAATAAACGGCCACAACCGCCGGCAAATAAGGTGTCGCCACAAAATAACCAGCCATGCCCTAGGTAGGCTATATGCCCTAGAGTATGACCAGGGACTTCGAGGACTTTAAATTCTAACTCAACTTCTGGCAGTTTAACCTCATCTCCTTCGTTAAGAAAATGATCACAAGGGCTGATATTGTCCTTTTCAGGACCATAAACGGGTACTTTTTTATACTTAAGTAAGTTTTTAACTCCCCCTGTATGGTCAGCATGATGATGAGTGATTAAAATAGCGGCTAAGGTGAGATTCATTTGTTCTAGCGTGCTAATCACAGGATCTGCTGTGCCAGGGTCGACAACGACGGCTTGTGATGATTCAGGGTGTATTATTAGCCAGATATAGTTATCATTGAACGCGGGAATGGCGGCTATGTCATGCGGCATCAACAGGTATCTCCATGATTGCTGATTAAGGGCTAGTATAACAGGAGTTTTATCTTTTGTGTGAAGCCTTCAATAATTTGTGAGAAGTAATGACAAAAGCAATGTTCAAAACAGATGAGATGCAAGCATGGTACCAAGATCAACCAGGTCAATGGCTGTGGCATTTGGAACAAAAACAAGCATTGCATTGGTTGAAGAAATTACAAGGCGATAATTTATTGCAAGTGGGAGGGTTAAAAGACCTGGCCTTTCAAAAGGTAATGCAAGTGCCTCATTATTTTTATTTATCGAATTGCTTAAATTCGATGGATGCCGATGTCTTTGGTGACCCGATGGAATTGCCTTTTCTGCCCCAGAGTATTGATACCGTATTGTTATTTCATGTTATTGAGTTTTTAGAGCATCCATCAATATTTCTAAAAGAAATCTATGATATGTTAAAACCGGGTGGGAAGGTTATTTTATTCTCATTTAATCCTTGGAGTAGTTGGGGCGCTAACAAAAGGATAAAAAGCAGAAATCAATTTCCTTGGTGTGGAAAGTTTTGGTCGCGTAACCAAATTAAACAATGGTTGAATTGGTTGAGTTATAGCCGATTGGTGACGAAAACGATTTGTTTTCGCACCCCATGGGCATCGCATGACAACCAGCGGACCAGCCAATTTTTTGAAGTATTGGGTAGGATGTGTTTTTCAAGCTTAGGCGGTGTGACTTTTTTTGTTTTTGAAAAGCGTACCTATGCGTCGCGCCAAGTTGAGGCCATTTCCTGGCGCAAGCAACGTGTCGCGCAACGTCATGTGCCACGTCCAACCATGAAAACCTAAAATAGAAGTGAATATAATGAAAATAGAAATTTTTACCGACGGCGCATGCCGAGGCAATCCCGGCCCGGGTGGTTGGGGTGTTTTATTACGGCAAGGTAGCCAAGAGAAGCGTTTATGTGGTGGTGAGTCGCAGACGACCAATAACCGTATGGAATTAACTGCAGCAATAAAAGGGCTAGAAGCGCTAAAGCAACCGAGTGAGGTTGAATTGACAACCGATTCTCAGTATGTCAAAAAAGGCATTACGGAGTGGCTGCCGAATTGGAAAAAACGGGGTTGGAAAACAGCGTCTAAGAAACCAGTAAAAAACGCTGATTTGTGGAAAATGCTGGATGAGCTGGCGCAGCAACATTCCGTAAGTTGGCACTGGGTACGCGGGCATATTGGCCACCGTGAAAATGAAATTGCTGATCAGTTAGCAAACCAAGGTATTGATCAATTATCGTAGGTGGAGGATAGATGAGACAGTTAGTCGTTGATACAGAAACAACCGGTTTATCACCGAAGGAAGGGCATCGCATTATTGAAGTAGGTTGCTTGGAAATGATAGATCGGCGTTTAACTGGAAATAACGTTCATTTTTATATTAATCCAGAACGTGAAATCGATCGTGAAGCACAGGAAGTGCATGGCATAACCGCAGAGTTTTTAGAAGACAAACCAGTTTTTAAAGATATCGCCGAAGAGCTTTTTTCCTATATGAAAGACGCTGAATTAATTATTCATAATGCGCCTTTTGATATGGGCTTTTTAGACCATGAATTTAGATTGTTAGGCTATGGGGCGCGGGCGCTTAGTGATGCTTGTGGCGTGGTTGACTCGTTAGTATTGGCTAAGCGAAAGCATCCGGGGCAGAAAAATAACTTAGATGCTTTGTGTCGTCGTTATAGCGTTGATAATTCCAATCGTGATTTACATGGCGCGTTACTCGATGCTGAGTTATTGGCGCAAGTTTATTTGTTGATGACCGGTGGGCAGGGGCAATTATTTTCTGCTGCTAGTGATGAATCAACGACGGTAAAAGAAAAAAGTGTGTTAAAGCGATTAGATGCTGCTCGTCAGCCGCTGCCGGTTATTCAACCTGATAGTGATGAGCTTGTTAATCATCAGGCATTTATTGATATGCTGAAAGAGAAAGGTGCTTGTGTGTGGGAAAGCGATAGTTAATGGTTATGGCTGATTTGTTACGTTAGGTTGTTGGGGTGTGCATGCTGCGCTACATTTTTTTGGGTTTTGCTTTGTAGACAATATAAAACCCGTATAAAAACTATAAAAAAACTGTATAAAAACCGTAGGGGCACAGCATGCTGTGCCCGTTTGGTTGGGAATGGTTTTGGTTTTGGGTGCTGCGCCCCTACACCTATTTAATAGGGTAAAACAACGACCTTGGTGCCACCGCGCATAAAGTTGTGTGACAACCATTTCGCCGCAGAGGTTCTGACGC
Source organism: Gammaproteobacteria bacterium (assembly GCA_030425685.1). GTDB lineage: Bacteria > Pseudomonadota > Gammaproteobacteria > Coxiellales > Coxiellaceae > JAUIAD01. Next base: position 31,466 of record JAUIAD010000006.1, read on the forward strand.
GGATACATCCGTGGCTACCATTTCGATTTGAAATATAGGGTGAGCCGTGAATGGCATAACCGCCGTGGAAGAACATGCAATAAGGCATCGCTGCACCACCAACACCAACAGGGAATTTGCTGGAAACGCAACTGGGTGAGCCTTTACTTCTAACACGGAAGGTACCGCCAGGCGTGCGACAAGGTCTGCCGATATCAGGGCAGTAGGCTGCGCCACCATTGGCTTTACCAGAAGCAACTAAATAGCCATCGCTATCATAAGCCGCCCACATTTTATGACGAGGGCTAAATACAAATGCGCGTTCACCACCTGTATTAAAACGCTGTGGCAATGAAGCGTAGTTAGGGTAGTTTTGTAAATTTCCACTGGGTAACATTTTCTCATTCATAGCAAAGCAGGCTTCAACATTTTTACAAAGTGGCTCTGCTTGCGTCTGTGCTGAGGCGTTCGTACTGGCCCAAAAGAGACCTATGCTCGATAAAATAAGCGCTGTATATTTCATGACCTTGCTCCTTACATTGTCCTCTAGTTGTGCTCATGAAGAAGCCTCCTCTTCTACATGTTGTCCATATCATATCCATAAGCACGAATCACGATATATCTTGTTACTATAGTACAAGGCTTTGCTTCTGCAAAAGTAAAATATTGTTACCAATCAGGTAGTTATCAGGAAATATGCGGGTCTATTTTATTGCAGTATGATGCATAATTGAACGCGTTTGCTAATATCCCTATCCTCTACATTCTCTTGACCATCAGACTGGTTGAGAACTTGGTATCCGGTCGGGTACTCTACTTCATTCCTTAAGTCGCCGCATCTTTAAATAAAAGATACCGCCTAGAAGCTGGAAGGGCAACGGAACGCGCTTAGGACATTCGGTAAATAAGGGTTGATCGGGTTGTCAGCAGTTAGTTGATAGCTGGCTTGGTTGTCTTTTAAGTGAAAAATAACTTCGTAGCTGCGTGGGTCGCTGCTCGATTTTATGGTCGCTGTGTCTAATAAGTGTAACCATGCCCATGTTCCCATCGTCGTCTGAGTTGGTTTTTTCGGATCTAAATTATCAAAGCGCATAGTAATAAAGTTACCATCAGGCCCAGGCCATTTGACGGTATTGGTATGCTTAATACCAGGCATGTATTGAATCATTTGCCCACCAATATTTAACACAAACTGACTGACATTAGTCGACATGCTTATGGGGGTAAGCTTGAACTTTATGGTCGGCGTATTGGCATTATCAGTATAAAACATCTTTTGAATCATTGAGGCGCGAATCAACATATCGAGTGTTGATTGCGGTATAGCAATTTGTTCGCCATCAAGTTTTTTCCACGTCCAATAGGCTTGATGGGTATTAATAAAGGCTTTTAAATTGTTATTGAAAAACGCGCCAATAATGCCTGATGGTCCGAAGAATTGATTAAAGTCATGAGCGGTAATATCCGTCTTGCCGTCTTTATAAATTGGGTAGAGGCCCTTAATGGTTTGATTGTATTGCTCTAGAACGGTTGCTTTCCAAACACTATTTAAATAAATTTTTGAATCAGCCAGCATTAATATCCAACTATTATGACCTATGGCATTTAACCAGCTTTGTACCGGCTCGGGAGCGGTGGTCGCTACTTGCAAGACGCCAGTAATGGGGTCGTTTTTTCCTTGTGTGTTAAAGCGCTTCTCAGCTGCTTTAAAAGCCGCTTTAACGCTAGATGGCGCTGCATCTATTGAGGATAAGTATTGCTGCAGCTTAGTTAATGCAGACTGCGTTGCTTGCGTGTTGAGTGACTGCGTATCTTGGTTTGATGCTTTTAGGGCGCTAAAATAAAGTTGCCACAGTGGCGACTGCTGGTTGCGCAATAGATTAATTTGGCTAATCAGGGTAGTAAAATCTTGCGGGGTATCAAGTTTTATTTTGCTCAGTGCTATTTGCCATTGCTTTTTATAGGCTTGTAAATACAGCGTGCGAATGTCTTTTTCTAAATGTTGTTGCTTATTGTGGTTGAGCTTTTGAATATTCGGTTTGCCAATGACCCAGTTACCTTTGCTGATAACCTGTGCCAGTGCAGGTATTTGTTGTTGATAGACAGTATTAAAATTATCCTTGCTATAAAACGCTGGTATTTTTGCTTGTGAAAGATCAACATCGGCAATCGTTTGCCCGGCAGTGGTAATGCTGACAAGCTTTTGGCTGTTATTGGTTTTTAGCATCATAAAGCCAATTTCAGCTAGTGGGCGTTTTTGTAAGGCAGCTTGTGCGCGTTTTACTAACTCTTTATTGATAGGCCATAAAGAGTCTTTTCTGATGGCGCCATGAGCTAGAAAATCATTCAAATAGCCATCTAGCTGTGCCCGCATTGCTGGGTTATTGCTAAACTGTTTTTTCCAGTGGTTTTTAAACCAGTTGGTAAAAAAGCTTTTATTATAATGCTTTTTATTCGTTAGCATTAGGTAGGCTTGTAAAGAGCTGTAGAGATCTAATGGGCTGCCATTAATGTCAGCATCAATCTGTGTGGTTAGTGTTTGGTTAAGATAAGTCGAAAACTTCTCTTGTATACTGTTTTTATAAGCGGTATTGATTTTGCTGCGAATACTTGCTGCTTGGCCAAAGCCAATCAAACGCAAGGGTGTTAGGGTATCATCCGCTAGCATGCGTTTTGCTTTGTTTAAGGTGTTAAGTTGAGCCAGCCAGTTAGGGTTATCACTAGCCTCGCTAAGCTGTTGGTCAATTTTCTTAAGGGCAGCAACGTTTTTTTGATAACTGTGGTGAAATAAGCCGGTGGCGGTAAGAATGATAGCAATAGCAATCGGCAAAGCTAAATGTTGCGCCCAGCGTTGTTTAGGTGCTTCCGGCGTTTCTGGTAAATACTCAGGTGTTGCAGTAGCAATAATATCGTTAAGTGCACCGCTAGCAAAAGTGCTGTGCTCTCTTAGGCTTAGTGCTGCTTTGGCGCTAGGGACTAGTGCAAATCCTTTTGCAAGAGGTTGATTTAGTACGTTGACTAAGTCTTCACTTTGCTGGCTGCTGGTAAAGTATAAGCTGCGCGTGAGTATGCGCGAGTTACTATTAAGCACTTCCATCAATGTTGCTAAGCGTGATTGCAGTTGCCCCAGTTGGATAGGGAAATCTTTGATGCGAATGCGGCGGTCTAAATTAGGTTCATGGTGCAAGCGAGACACAAGGCGGTGATTAATATGTTTGATAAACTCATCAAAACTAGCTTTAAAGTCATTTTTTTCCAAGTTAAAACCAAAGCTGCTTTGGCGTTCTTCAATGCTTAAATCTTCAAAAAACTCGGTAAAGCCAGTGATCTGGTCGCAGTGCGTGATAACGATACTAATATTTAAATAGCGATGGATTTGCGCTAGGGTATTCAGTTGCTCGCTAAAACGATCCAGTGTTTTTTGCAATGATTCTTGATGAGGATTTACCAGTGTAGCTAAATCCAGCGTTAGAATAATGGCATCAAAGCCACGTTGGCGACGATGACGCTTAATATGATATAGGAATGTATGCCATAATAATTGCTGTTCGTCTTCTTCTTTGGTTGCAAGGCAGTATGTTCCGGTAGGGTCTACAAAGACAGCCTCTTGACTAAACCACCAGTTAATTGATTTTCCTGCTTTACTGCTGTTGAGCTCAATATTGGATGCTTTTAAAAGAGCCGTTTTTCCACTGCCGTTGGGGCCGAGTAATAGGATCCATGGTGGGGTGTGCTTAAATTTTTTAATTGTTTGCCAGGCTAAGCTTATTGATTCTCGTAAGTCTTTGAAGACTTGTTGATTGGGATCAAAACGAAAGCCACTGCTTTTGCTTTTGAATTTTCTGGGGTAAAAGTGTGAAATAAAGTATCCCGACCAAATACCTATCAAAATAATAGTGGGGATAATGCGTGACCAAAATGAAGCAAGGGGCTTAATGCTGCCAATTGCCAGAAAAGGTCCTAGGCCCCAGATAATAAGTAATAAGGCAATCGTACCGATAAGCCATTGCTTTTGTTTAGCGATCAGTTTACCCACGGCTATCACCTGTATCGGTTAGGTTGTTTTGGGCAATCACCTGAAGGTTTTGTTCAATAGGTGCGGCAAGGTGATTGAGGTGGAGGTAATAAGGAATGTACATACCCAGTAAGCCAACAATGGTTACGCCAGCCGCAATCCATAGTAAAGGTAGCTTGCGCTTTTTGACGGTGGGTTTATTGCTCTTCTCACTTTGGCCGATAAAAAGTTGTTGCGAGAGATCGCCGCGTACTTCGCGAATAAGGTAATACAAGTTATCTTTTATCTGTGCGAGCTCTTTGCGCTCAAAACCAGGCTTTTGGTATTTACCTTCATAGCCAAGACAAATGGTTAAATAACCGAGTTCCATCAACTCAATATGGTTGATAGCATCTTGACAGCTACGCTCAAGAATCATAAAAAATTTCTCGCCGCCCCAGCTTTCTCGCTGGAAGGTTTTTAAAAGAGATATCTCTTGCCATTGGCTAGCGGCGCCCCAAGGGGTGCTAAGCACAATTTCATCGATAAATGAGCACAGAAAATAACGTGCTGCGAGTACGATCGGCGAGCGGTATTGTTTTTTATGGGCCTTTTCTTCAAAGACTTTTATTTCGTGACAAAAGGAGGCTTGTAATTTTGCTAGGTCCGGAGGTGTTGTTTGCTGTCTTATTTCTGTGGCAGCTGTTAACACCGGTGCGCAGCAGGCAATCAATGGATTGATGGAGACATCAACTTCAAAGGCTTTGGATTTTAGTTGGCTGACAGAGAGTGGAGCTGTTAATGGCCGGCGCGGTGCTGAGGTGAGCGACATGGATGATTGTTCAACCTGGTGATCTATCGTCGTTGTGTTGCTGGCCATAATGATGGTGCCTCAGATAAATAAATTTTTAGGTAACAACTCAGAACTGTTGCTAGGTGTTGTTATCACCTTTATTTAGGTACCGTCATCCCGCGCGGCTTGACGATGTCTAACGACAATTTTGAGTTTTTACCAATTTTTGGACAACTTCCTGCCATTCCCTCTCTCTCACTGCCTCCTCCCAATTTTCAGGGGAGGCAGAAGATGGAGCTTATTATATCCATTGTGTTTAAAAAATGCTAACACTTGAGCAAAATTTATCGTATTTTCATCTGTTTAATTTTTATCCAAAGCCTTGTGGCCAATGTCGTTGCGGAAGAAACAGTCTGGCCAGGAGATATCTTTGGTCATTTTATAGGCATTGTCGTGCGCGTCTTGCAGTGTATCACCCAGCGCTGTGACGGCTAAAACACGCCCGCCACTGGTGACGATGGCTTCTTCTTTTATCGTGGTGCCAGCATGAAAGACTTTACCACCGTTTTGTTTGTCTAGCCCTGAAATAGGGTGGCCTGTTTTATACGATAATGGGTAACCACCTGACGCCATTACAATGCTTAAGGCAGAGGCGCTATCCCAATCAGCATTGGTGTGATCAAGCTGGCCGCTTAGTCCAGCTAAGCACAGCTCGACAAGGTCTGATCTAAGGCGCATTAAAATTGGTTGCGTTTCTGGGTCACCCAGACGGCAGTTAAACTCCAAGACCTTTGGTTCGCCATTTGGGGAGATCATAAGACCTGCGTACAAGAAACCAATATAAGGTGTGTTGCTCTCTTTGAGCGCCTTGACGGTTGGCATAATAACCTGATCCATAATGGTTTTTTCAAGATCTGGAGTCAATAAGGGAGAGGGCGAATAAGCACCCATGCCGCCGGTGTTTGGTCCTTGGTCGCCATCGTCACGACGCTTATGATCTTGTGAGCTCGCTAGCGGTAAGGCATAGTCGCCGTCGACCATGACGATAAAACTCATTTCTTGGCCGTCGAGAAACTCTTCGATAACGATTTCGTTGCTGGCAGCGCCAAACTGTTTCTCGGCGAGCATGGCATGGATTGCCTGTGCGGCTTCATCCTGATTCAAGGCAATAATCACTCCTTTGCCTTGTGCCAGACCATCCGCTTTAATCACCAAGGGGAAATGTTGGCTTTCAAGATATTTAAGTGCAGCTTGTTCATCGGTAAAAGTGGCGTAGGCAGCGGTCGGAATATTGTTTTCTTCCATAAAGCGTTTGCAAAAACTTTTAGACGATTCAAGCTGCGCCGCTTTTTGTGTGGGACCAAAACATAGTATGCCAGCGTCATTAAAACGATCAACCACGCCTGCAGCTAGTGCAGCTTCTGGGCCAACAATGGCTAAATCGATATGGTATTGTTTGGCGAAGTGGAGTAAGCCTTCAACATTATCGGCAGCAATATCGACGTTTTCTGCTTTTGGTTCTTGGGATGTGCCCGCATTGCCGGGTGCTACAAAAATGTGGTCAACCAGTGGGGATTGCGCAACTTTCCAACATAGGGCGTGTTCGCGGCCACCACTACCAATAATTAATATATTCATGTTTGCCTCACAAGTTTTGTAAGAGCCCAGTCTATGGCAACGTTATAGACGCTGAGCTGTTACCAAATTTTTCACTTTACCGTTAGTGTCTAAAATGCCGCATCCCTGTGAAAACCATTGCCATATTAGCAGCATTTGCGGCTGCAATCACCTCGTTATCACGTTTAGATCCGCCCGGTTGGATAACGGCGGTAATACCATTTTTTGCTGCAATTTCAAGGCCATCGGCAAAAGGGAAAAAGGCATCGGATGCCATGACAGAGCCCGCTAACGGTAAGTCAGCCATGTTGGCACGCAGTGCAGCAATCTCAGAGGCAAATACGCGGCTGGTTTGGCCAGTGCCAATACCGAGAGTAGCGTGATCTTTGGCAAATAAGATGGCGTTTGATTTAACAAATTTCACCACTTGCCATGCAAAATATAAATCATTTAATTCCGTAGCTGTTGGCTGGCGTGTGGTGACAACTTTTAAGTCGTCGATGGCAATATGGCCATGGTCTTCTTCTTGCACCAAAAGGCCACCGGAGATGGAGTGTAAATGTAAAGCCGGTTGTTGTGAGGATAAAGGTGCGTCGACAATTAAGACACGCATATTCTTTTTGCTTGCTAAAATAGTAAGGGCCTCAGGAGTGACTGCTGGGGCAAGTAATACTTCAACAAATTGTTGTGCAGTGATTTTTTCTGCCGTGCTTGCATCGAGTGTGGTATTAAAAGCAATAATGCCACCGAAGGCCGATTGTGGATCCGTGGCATACGCTTTTTCATAAGCGGCAAGCGTTGAGCTGCCTTGTCCAACGCCGCAGGGGGTTGCATGTTTAACAATGCAGCAGCCGGGCAGGTTTTCATTTAAATCTTGCACACAACGTAAGGCGCAATCGCTATCAATCATATTGTTAAAAGAAAGCGGTTTGCCTTGCAATTGTTTAGCAGCTGCTAAGGTTCCAGGTTGAGCATTGTCACTATGGTAAAGAGCAGCTTGTTGATGTGGGTTTTCACCATAGCGTAAGTCGGCTTGTTTGCTAAAACGTGGGGTAAATGTAGTGGGAAAACGTTCATTTTCTGTTGCCGCTTCGTTTTGTAAATAAGTGGCAATGGCTTGGTTATAGTGTGCTAACTGTTGAAAGACTTTCTGTGCTAAATGGCGTCGTGTTTCTAGTTGTGTTATGCCGCCAGTCTGTATTTCTGTTAGGACCTTTGCATAGTCGCTGGGGTCAATAACGACAGTAACATCGGCAAAGTTCTTTGCAGCAGAGCGCAACATGGTTGGTCCACCAATATCAATATTCTCGATCGCCTCAGCAAATTGGCAATCTGGTTTCGCGATGGTTTGTTCAAAAGGGTAGAGATTGACGACCAGTAGATCAATGGGTTTGATTTGATGGGAGTCCATTACGTCGTCATCGGTTCCACGCCGTCCCAATAATCCGCCATGGATTTTGGGATGGAGCGTTTTAACGCGACCATCCATGATTTCCGGAAATCCGGTGTAGCCAGCAACATCAACAACTGAAATATCATTTTTTTTCAGAAGCTCCGCTGTGCCACCAGTCGCAAGAATCTCTATACCTTGTTTAACTAACTGTTTCACAAACTCAACGAGGCCAGTTTTGTCGGAAGTGCTAATAAGGGCACGTTCAATAGGGCGATGAGTTTGCATGTTGTGTTTCCGTTGTTAGTTAATCTATTTTGTACATTGCTAATTTCTTACGCAATGTGCCACGGCTAATGCCTAGCATTTTGGCCGCTTTACTTTGGTTTCTTTTGGTGAACTTCATAATGGTTTTTAGTAGTGGAATTTCCATTTCAGCTAAAACCATATTGTAAAGTTCTACAGGCTCTTGACCCGCTAATGCTTCAAAATAGCTTTGCAGCGATTGTTGTACATTAGTTGTAAAAGACTGTTCTACCGTTGTTGTCGTTGCCACGCTTTCGGGTGAAATTGTGGTTGTCGTTTCCATTGTTGTAGCGATTCCTTCCAAGGCTCTACTCCTTGTTGTTTGTTAATCAATAAGTTGGTTGATCTGCGTACTAATCGAGATCAGCGGTGCAATATTATAACACCGGCTCATTGGTTCTCAAGAGGTATTGCGGTAAAATGAAATGAGTACTATTTTTTGCCAGGGAATAGGTGATTGTCAAAGTTTACACGCTGGGTGCGAAAAGTTAATTTGCTGTCCTTAGTCGGGTTAGCGGGTGTCAATCCAGATGAGCGTAAGGTGGCTCGTGTCTGGGGAAAAGCCTTTAATTATATTGTTGTTGCCGTTGCTATTGTTTTATTAATTCAGTGGCAAGCAGAGTTGCTGCATCAATTAACCCCTATTCATCGTATTTTAATTAATGTTTCTATTTGGTCTTATTTTGTTATCGAAATGGGCATTTTGTTGGTGTTGGTAAAAGACCGCTTGCGATTTTTGCGCCAGAACTGGATGCTGCCCATTATTATCATCTTAGGTTTGCCTATTATTACACAACATGTTGAAGCGATTACCTTACTGCGAGGATTGCGGCCGTTACTAGCGTTGGTAATTTTACTGCCGGCGATTCAAATATTAGGCCGGTTTTTTGCTGATGGGCAACTGCGTACCACGTTAATGGCCGCGGCTATTATTATCATTATTTTTGGCTTATTGGTGGCCGGTGTTGACCCCAGTATTCATTCCGCTTGGGATGGAATTTGGTGGGCTGTGGCAACGGTGTCAACGGTTGGCTATGGTGATGTGGTGCCAACCAGTCCGCTGGGTCGTTTGATTGGTGTTGGTTTAATTGTCTTAGGCTTAGGCATTTTTGTTACCATTACCGCTAATTTTCTTGCTTTAATTTTGCGTAAAGAAGTGGTTGAGGTGAAGGAAAAGGAAAAAGAGTTGGAAGTTATTTTGGAAAGCTTAAAGGAAAGCCAAGAAAATCAACTTGATACCAATGAGCTGCTAGAGTCCTTAAGTGATCGTATTAAGAAACTTGAGAAAAAAATTGAAAAGCAGCAGAAGTAGCTGCTAGAGAACCCATAATGTTATACTTAAAAACTAGCGTGGATTCGAGTTTAATGTAGCTTGTAATCCATTCTCGCTATTACTGATGTAGAAAAAGGTGTTATATGTCACAAGAAAAACCAAAAACTGTTTATTTAAAAGATTACCGTCCTGCTGATTTTATTATTGAAACTGTGCATTTACATTTTGATCTGCATGAGGATGTGACGCATGTAAAATCTATTTTAAAAATGAAAAGAAACCCCGAGGCAAATACACCGGTAGCGCCATTGGTTTTAGATGGTGAAGCTATGACCTTGCAAAAGGCGTTTATTGATGGCCAGCCGTTATCCGCTGATCAATATCAGGTGGATGATATTTCGTTAACAATACCGCAAGTGCCAGAGGCTTTTACGTTAGAGCTTGAAGTAGATATTAAACCACAGGAAAATACCACTTTAAGCGGGTTATATAAATCGCGTACTAATTTTTGCACGCAATGTGAGTCGCATGGTTTTCGCCGCATTACCTACTATCTCGATCGCCCCGATGTTATGGCGCGATTTACGACGGCCATTTCTGCGGATAAAACAAAGTATCCCTTTTTATTATCGAATGGTAATTTAATTGAAAAAAAAGAATTAGCGGATAATCGTCATTGGATGTGTTGGCAAGATCCCTCGTTAAAGCCCTCTTATCTTTTTGCGCTCGTAGCGGGTGATTTTGATGTATTGGAAGATAGCTTTGTAACGACGTCAGGGCGTAAAGTTGATTTGTGTTTGTATCTGGAAAAAGGTTTTGCTGATCAAGGTGCCTATGCTTTGCAAGCTCTACAACGTGCCATGCGTTGGGATGAAGAAAAATTTGGGCGTGAATACGACTTAGATATTTATATGGTTGTTGCTGTTAGTGACTTTAATATGGGGGCGATGGAAAATAAAGGCCTTAATATTTTTAATACCAAATATATTTTAGCGCGGCCTGAGACGGCCACGGATGCGGACTATACTGCTATTGAAGCGGTTATTGGTCATGAGTATTTTCATAACTGGACCGGTAATCGTATTACTTGCCGCGATTGGTTTCAAATTACTTTGAAAGAGGGGTTAACCGTTTTTCGTGATCAGTCATTTACTGAAGATATGACCTCTGAGGGAGTGGCGCGGATTGATGTCGTTAATGTGGTGCGTAATTTACAATTTCCTGAGGATGCAGGGCCTACAGCACATCCTATTCGTCCAGACTCCTATATCGAAGTCAATAATTTTTACACCTTAACGGTCTATCGCAAAGGCTCTGAAGTTATTCGCATGATTCAAACATTGATTGGCAAAGATAAGTTTCGTCAAGGGATGGATCTTTATTTCTCACGTCATGATGGGCAAGCGGTAACAACAGAAGATTTTGTGAAGGCGATGGAAGATGCAGCGCCTAAAGATTTAACGCAATTTAAACGCTGGTATTCACAAGCTGGTACGCCGGTATTAGATGTTACGGGTGATTACGATGCGGATGGAAAAACATTTACCTTAACGGTAAAACAAAGTTGTCCGGCAACACCTGGGCAAGATAAGAAAGAGCCTTTCCACTTACCTTTAAAAATGGGATTAGTTGGCATTGATTGCAGCGATATTATTCTGCAATTGGAGGGTGAAAATGAGGGGGTGTTAGGAAGCCGGGTGTTGGAAATTAAAGAGCCGGTGGAAGTGTTTAAATTTATCAATGTTGATAATAAGCCGGTGCCTTCTTTATTGCGTGATTTTTCCGCGCCGGTCAAATTAAATTACCCTTATACGGATGATGAACTGCTATGGTTGTTGCAGTGTGATAGTAACCCTTTTAGTCGTTGGGAAGCGGCACAAGCATTTAATAGTCGATTGATTTTTAAATTAGTAGAAAGCTACCAGGCCGGCGAGTCCTTAGAGATGGACGCAAGGCTGGTTGATGCTTACGCGCGTATATTGCAAGATGAACATCAAGACCGTCAGTTTGTGGCGCGGTTATTGCAGTTGCCAGCGGAAAATTATTTAATTCAGCAGATGATGCCAGTTGCCGATGTAGATGCCATCCATGCGGCACGTAATTTTGTCAAAAAAGAATTGGCGATCGCATTAGCGGATGAATGGCAACGTGTTTATGATCAAAATCAGCTATCGGATTATGAATACACGATGGAAGATGTTGGTCAACGTGCGTTGAAAAATCTCTGTTTAGCTTATTTAACAGAAACTGAAGATGCACAATACTATGAGTTAGCGCACCGCCAGTTTATTGAAAGCAATAATATGACGGATGTGATGGGTGCTCTCGCGGCACTTAATAATCATGATTGCTCTTTGCGCGATCAAGCTCTGGATGCGTTTTATGAGCAATGGAAGGAACAGGCGTTGGTTGTTAATAAATGGTTGGGTCTACAGGCAATGGCAGATGTTCCATTTACCTTGCAACGCGTAAAGCAGTGCTTGCATCATGAGGGTTTTGATATTAAAAACCCTAATAAGGTTTATGCTTTAATTGTCGCTTTTGGTGGTAATACAGTTGCCTTTCATCAACAAGATGGTGCTGGTTATGAGTTTGTTGCTGATCAGGTACTGGCAATCGATCCTAATAATCCACAGGTGGCGGCGCGGGTGATTACCCCTTTGACACGCTGGGCGCGTTATGATGAAACTCGTCAAGCATTAATGAAAGCGCAGCTGGAGCGTATTCTGGAAGCAGATGGTCTTTCTAAAGATGTGTATGAGTTGGCCTCTAAGAGTTTGGTGGGGTAGTTTTGGTTTGAAGCGTTACCCGTAACAGCTTAGAGCATATGACTTTATACCCTGAGCTGTTGCCTATTACCCTTGGTCAAAGTCGGAAAGGATTCTATGGAAGTCGGAGTAAGAAGTGGGTTTGGTTAAGAAAGAGTCAAATCCCGCATCAAGACAACGCTGTTTATCATCTTCAGAAACATGCGCCGTTAAGGCAATAATTTGCGTGTTCTTATTGGCTGGGCGTTCCGCGCGGATTTTGCGGGTAACGTCCAGCCCGCTCATATCAGGCAGTCCAACATCCATAAAGATCAGATCAAATGTATTGAGCGCTTTATCAAGCGCCTCTTGCCCGTTACTGGCAAGCGCAACTTGGCAGCCAAATTCTGAAAGGGTGGCTTGGGTAAATTTTTGAATAAGTAACTCGTCTTCAACCAATAGGACATTAAGCGTGCGGTTAAGTTTTTGATGATTTTTTCGTTGTTGTGTTTCTTGCCATTTCCTCCAGCATGGCACTAGACGATGGTAAATTTCAGAAGGCTGAATGGGTTTTGATAACATCTGATGATACTGTTCTTGTTCTGGCGACACTACTTTTAAATTATCGTTTAGATTGGTCGACAGTACTAAGAATGGCTCGTGCTTTGTTGTATTATTTTTTTCAATCAATTCGATTAGATTGTCTGGCGAAATAGCATTGATCTCGTCGTCAATAATAAAGAAGTTATAGTGATTACTGTTGTTAGTATTTTCTAATTGTGCAAGTGCTGCGTCGCTGCTTAGTGCTGTTTTGTTTTTGCAGGGAAATTGCTTTAGTAGAGTATCTCGTCGTGTCACATGGTCGTCAATAATTAAAATATTGGCTTGCGAGAATTTATCCTCCATTTTGCGCGTGTCGATGGAATCCATGCCCAGCTGAAAGGGTAGTGAGCAACGGAAGGTGGTACCAAAACCCAATTGGCTGTTCACACTTAAATCGCCACCAAGGTTTTCTGTCAGTTGTTTGGTAATGGCTAATCCTAGCCCCGAGCCTTTGTATTTACCGGTGTAAGATGGATCGGCACGATAAAAGCGTTCAAAGATATGTTTGACATTTTCTTTTGAAATACCGACCCCCGTATCTTCAACAATAATCTGTAAGGTGATTTGATCGCCCTGTTGTTCGACCGGTTCTACAGCTACTAGCACATGTCCATGGTCGGTAAATTTAATTGAGTTACCTATTAAGTTAAGGAGAATTCGCCGCACCTGCTGAGAGTTAGAATACACCAGTGAGGGGGTGTGGCTATCATAAGAAATAATAAGCTCAATATTTTTTTGTTTTGCTTTCGGTAGTAAGTCAAGAATAACATTTTCAATTAACTGGCGTAAATTGAAATTCTCCGCCTCAGAAGTTCTTTCGTCTGCCTCAAGTTCAGAAAAATCGAGGATCTGTTCAACCAGTTTCAGTAAATTTTGCCCCGACTGTATAATGCCTTCAATTAGTTCTTCTTGCTGCGGGTAATGGTTTTGGATTTGTAAAAGCTCTGCAATGCCAATCATGGAGTGCAAAGGGGTGCGTAAGTCATGACTAATATTGGCAATAAAGTTAGATTTGGCAATATTTGCCGCTTCAGCCTGTTCTTTTGCGCGCCGTAGCTTTTTCTCAAGAATTTTTTGTTCAGTAATATCCAGTGCAATACCCGAGGTACCAACAATTTTGCCGTTAAGATCTTTTAAGGGGGATTTTTTGGATAAAAAAGTTCTTGGAATGCCATCAGCCCAAACAACGTCTTCTTCTACGCTGATACTTCTACCATCTTTGATAACCTCAAAGTCATTGTTGCGAAAGTCGGCCGGCATATCTTTTTTCCAGCCCATCATATCGGCGAGTTCATCAACGCTCTTGCCAACTAGGTCTTCTGCTCTTTCTAGGCCGGCGTTGATGGCGTGTAAATCATTACAGCCGAGGAAGACACCTTTATCATCCTGCCAAAAAATATGTCCCGGCAAGTTGGCGATAACGCTTTTAAGATAGGCTTCTGCATTGCCCTTTGCTTCCAATGATTCAATATTTGATTCTACCAGCTCGGCTTCATGTTTTTTCTGCTCCTCAATATTGATGGAATTACCAATAACACCAATAATATTGCCGGCTTGATCGAGTAGGGGGGATTTTCGGCTGAGGTAGGTGATTTTGTCACCTGAGGGCAGGGTAATGGCTTCTTCAAAAAAATAAGTTTGTTTATTGCTAATAACTTTTTTGTCATTTTCAGTATATTGAACGGCGTCACTGCGATCACAGAAATCAAAATTTGTTTTACCAATAACATCGTCACGGGACTTAACATGAAAGTCTTTAAGGAACTGTTTATTACAACCAAGAAAATAACCATTAACATCCTTCCAATAAATTAACCCTGGGGTGTTCTCAAGGATATTGGCTAAATCAATATTATTTTTTTCGTTCATTGTATTCTTGTCTTATATTTTAGAATATTGTTTTAGGTAATGAAAAAGGCCTTTGTTTATAGTGATTATACCATCTGAAGTATAAGAAGGTATACAGTAGTAAAAATTTCACCGCTTGAAAAATAATTAATGATTACTTAAGCTTATGTAAGCATTTTCTCACTAAATTTGTGTATTAAATCTTGAGTTACAAAATTATCGTGTTAGAATTATCCTAAATTGGGTAACGTAATTAATCCTACCTTTTATTCATCCTTCACGACGGAATGTGAAGTCATCATTTTAGTTTTGGACGTATATAACATTTGAAACAGAGTGAGATCTGACTATGCGTAGTAAACCAGGAACAGGAGCTCTTTCTACAGATCCTTCTAATCATGACGCTGTAAACAACCAGCCGTCACTATTGGGTGATGCTAGTACTTCATTTTCATCCATTGCAACAAGTATAGATTCTTCTAGTAAGGCTTTTAATCCTTCGCGTGAAAGTGCCTTTGTTAGAAGGCGACCTGTAGCGGTGAAGCATGGTATATTTGGCCCATCATCGTTTGGGGGTCTTTTTGCTGAGAAAAAAGAGAAGAAAGAGAAAGAGAAAGAGAAGGAGAGGCCACTCTTAGCCTCGTATGAACCAAACGACAAGATGGTTGTTCTGCCTAAGAGATTATATTCAGCAGCAAGTAACGCTTCGTTGAAAAAGTCTGCTCGTGTTAACACTGTCACCTATAAATCGCGTTCTCAACGTTTTAACAAAGGAAGTCGAGATACTGCGGTTGCTTTAGTTAGTCCTTCTAATCCTGATTATCATGGAGAGAAGGCTTTTGCGCTTTTGGATTTGCTAAATAAATATTCCGGCAAAGTCACTATAATGGTGCCAGGACTGCTGCAACGTCACACTAGAGATATTCAATTATTACGACATGGGGTGGCTGCAGGGGAGCTTCCTGCGTTAGCGGATTTGGATGATGCTACCAATATTCAAAAGGGTATAGAGCTTGCGCGTAAGTTTATTGGTGCACCAGCTTTTGTTGACTATATGTCAGCAAGTCTTGAACGAGTAAAAAGCATCCAAAAAATCTATAAGAGCCCGAACAACCGGCCGGCAGACAGCACGGTTAATAAACAGGGTGTTACTATTGCTGATCCTGCTGCTGGAGGCAGTACAGTAACGTTGGAAGATGATATCCTCGAGCATGCGCAAATGTGCACGGACTTTGTGGAGACCTTGCATCAATATGTCGCTCAGTATTTTAAGCTTCCTTTAATTAAGAACGTGGGTGAACATAAGTCTGATCATCCTGTTTTTGGCGCCTTACTTGATGAGTTTTCTAAGCAAGGCCAGGGCAATAATGCTGCGCAGTTACTGATTGCTGCTTGTATGGTTGAAGGTGAGCTGTGGAAAACGGCTTATTATGAACCTGTAAAAGAGGTCTTGACGGCTGATATTGAGTTTGTTGGTTGGGAATCTTTTATTGCAGGTGGTAAGTTAGAAAATCTGCGAAAATTAATTGCCTCGCATGTGATTGTGCAAGATAAAGAGCATAAATCGCATTCATTAGGTTTAAATGATAACAGTAGCGGTGGGCAGATAACCATCGATAAATTGATTACAGGTGACGCTGAGAATTTTTTAGAGCGTTTTAAGACAAATAATCCGTATTTTGCTAATGAGATGTTTGATTATGATGAAAAAGAAACTAAGGGCCATAATTTAGAAAAACCCTTTACAGATCGGCTTGATGCATTGTTAGCAGTGCTTCAACATCTAAGAAACCCTGAATTTTCACCAAATGATATGCAGCAGGTTTGTGTAATTTTAGACAAATTTTCTAATGACTTACTACCACAAGCAAAGGAAATACAGCAAAAACTAAAAGCAATATCCGCTGATAAATTAAAAAGTAACAGAGCTCGTAAGTCTCAGTTAGAAGTTTCAATCGTTGAAGCAAAAGATGAAATAAGAAAAAAGAAGGCGAGAAAGAAAAGTAACGAAAGTAGGATTTTAAAGGATGAAGGTTTAGATAGTGATGATCCACAAAAGCTAACGCCTGCAAAGATAGCGGGGTTAAAGTTAAGCGTCAGTAATATTGATGAATTGCTACCACAGCTTCATGAAAAGATAGAAAGCGCTACTAAAGAATTAGGCCAACTGCAATTTGTTGATGCACTTAATCAATTTATTGCTGTTGTTGACGAGCGCGCCAAGGAGCTGCTTGATAATGAGCTAGTAAAACGTAGTTCTGCCTATCTTGGCGAAGAAGTTATTATGTATAGTGAATTGCCAACAGCAAAAGAGATTGTTTATGCTAATAATCCGCCAGCATGTATTCTCGCTGGTGAAGCGCTTGCTGATCGGCATCGTGACTGCTTTTCTGGTCCTGCAGATAAGAACGAAAGTTGGGATCAAGCTTGGGTCGCCCTTCATCATAAAACCAAGGGTAAGGTGCCAAACAGTAGTGCCTCTGGAGCTGACGCCGCTCTGTTTAATCGTATGAAAGGTACGCTAAAACAGGAGCAAAGCCATATGCAGAAATTCCTTGCAAGACTTGCTGCAGAAGAAGCTACTTTAACCGCTCAACAATGGAAACAGTTGCACGCTCTATTCGATAATCAAAGCAAAACGGTTGAAGATTTTAATGCTGGTCTGACAAAGCTTATCGAACAGCGGGAGATGAAGCAGTTTGAAGAAACATTTGAACAGATGAAACTGAAAATGACACCAGAGCAAATAGCATGTTTAAATGAGCGCCGTGAAGCCCCATCTGTGACAGCAAAGCAGCTGTTAAAATTATTAGATAGTGTTTGTAATGATATTAGGGATGCTAGCAAGCCGATAAGTTTGCATCAAAACTTAGGAGGCTATTCGAAGCATATGATGACGCCACCACGTAAACCTTTATATGGTACAACACCTCCTCGGGACCAGAGTGACTACCTGGCAATGTTGGTGCGGCAACAGGAGCAAATGATGAAATTGCTTGAAAGTCAACAGCAAGAGCTTAATAGTCAACAGCAAAAGCTTAAATGCGAGAAACAAGAAAGATTAAAACTGCAGGCTACAGTTGAACGACTATCTCGAGACAACTCCCCCAAGAAAACAAGAGAGGAAAAATTCTCAGGTGTTTCTAGTACAGGTAATAAAGCATTTAGGGAGCTTTTTAACGGTCAAACAGATCCTGGTGGCTATCCGCCACCTTTGGCTTTGCCTCCATCACTTCCCAGCGACAGTCAGCACCGTGTCAGGAATATTGCAATTACTGAGAATAGGTTGTGTGCACAGGCCTATAAGCTAGAAAATTCAAAAGGTGTTCCAGATACTAGCGATTTGCAAAGACTTGCCAGAGACTTTCAGATTCATCTAAGCGCCCTGGATGATCGAAGAGCAAGGCAAGAAAGGTTGAAAAGTGAGGCGCTTGACCCTCAAGCTGTAGTATTGTCTGATGACTCTGATGATGGTGTGGGCGAGGGAATCTTTTTCTTTGACCCTGAGATAGATCAGGCCTCAGATCCACTGCGCTTGCAGCAGCGAGGATCTCATCATGGTGGTGCGTTAACCCACGGCCTTTTTGCTGATTCTTGTAAGAAGCAAGCTCAGGAATTATATGGAGAACATGCTGACCATAGAACAGCGCTGTCGCCGGTTCATCCCTTTTAATATGGTTGCTATATATCAGGAATAGAATTAAATAAAAAAGAGTAGAAATTTAGGAGTTGAAAAATATGAGAAGAAATCCTCCCAAGCGCTCATTATCCGCACCGCCAGGGGCAATGCTGTGTGAGCACGCGGTAGTTGTTATTAATGAGGAGGTAAGCAAAGAAGTAGTCGAGCATAAACGAGAGTTGCATGTTACTAGTGGTAGTAGTGGCAGTGTTAATAACAAGTGTCCTAAGAGCGCTGGAAAGAAAGTAGACCCTCAGCTTCAGAGGGAGTACGAAGTATTAGCAAATGTAGTGAAAACTGCTATTAAATCTTTTGATAAGGCTAAGGAAGAGGCTAATAGAAATGGTATAAGAAGTCGTGAGTATTTTGAAATTCGCGATTCTGTGGGCAGAATAACATTTATGTTTATTCGTTATTGTAAAGCCCGTAGCATTATTCCCGGGAAGGGTTTATCGTCACCTCGTATTGGCAGTGCATCGATTCAGCCTGGTAAATTTGCAGCAACTATAGTGGGTTTTGGGGTGTGTGCGGCTCGAACTAAGAGCTGTAGTGATTTAACGGAATTGGTGGATGTAAGAAAAGCTAAAGGCATGGATCAGAAAGCTGATAGTTTAATGATGTGATCGTCGACAGTACCGCATGTAAGTATTTGCTCTAACGGGCGCAGTGGTTATTGCGTCCGTTTGGATTTTTGTTACGATCTGCTACCACTAAATTTGGCAGATGGTTTGGTTGATTTTTAGAATTTTCTTATCGTTAAAAAAGCGCGTCGCTTGTCCCTGGGTGGGAAAATTTGTGGTGATAATTTTTCCATGATCAGCAGCAACCATTTGACAACTTCCCCCTGTGAGTAAAGCTTCAACAGCTTTTGCTCCCATTAATGAGCCCATTACACGGTCTTTAGCCGTTGGTGTACCACCGCGTTGTGTATGACCTAAAATGCAAACTTTATAGGTGACGCCAGTTTTTTTCTTTATCTCTTCAACAAGCTTTAATGAAGATCCGGGTTCGTCAGATTCAGCGGCTACAATAATAGAAGCTGACTTTTTGCCAGCTTGTTGTTTTATTTTTCTCGCTAACACATCCAATTCCATTGGAAACTCAGGGATTAAAATAATTTCTGCACCGCCAGCAATGCCGACTTCCATCGCAATAAAGCCTGACGCCCTGCCCATAACTTCAATTAAGAAATTACGGTTAAGGCTAAATGCTGTATCACGAATCTTATCAATAGCACTTAAGGCCGTATTGCAGGCAGTATCAAAGCCAATGCAATACTCCGTGCCAACGATGTCGTTGTCGATGGTGCAAGGGATACCTATTACCCTAGGTCCACCTTCATGTTGTAATCGTGCAGCACCGGTAAAGCTACCATCACCGCCGAGAACAATAAGGCCATCGATTTGCTGTTCTTCTAAAAAAATACGGCATTGATCGCGCACAGATTTTTCATGAAATTCCAATACGCGTTTTGTTTTTAAAATAGTGCCGCCGCGTTGAATGCAGTTGGCAACTGAGCGCACGTTTAGGGGTTTGAGCTCACGTTTTACCAGGCCATCATAACCATTTTCAGAAGCAAAGACTTCTATGTCATTGGCGATAGCGCTGCGTACAGCAGCGCGAATGGCGGCGTTCATACCTGGTGCATCACCACCGGAAGTGAGGATGACTATTTTTTTTATCGGATGGCTCATCGTTGCTCTACTTTACCTTGTATCAATACTAATATAATAGCCTAGATTTTTCGCGATGGCTAAGAAATACAATCATTCATCCAATTCTCTAACAATTCCTGCCGCCCAGAGCTAGGTTGAGGATCAAGCTCATTACTAACAGCCTGTTGAGCCAAAGTTTCTAAATCGGTGCTGCCTGCTAAAATATCAGCACCCATGCCGCTTTTCCAACCCGCATAACGTTTCTCTATAAAGTTGGCTGCGGTTTGTTTTTCAATCATATTAGCAGCAATAAGCAAAGCACGTGCTAAGGTATCAACACCGCAAATGTGGCCATAAAAAAGATCCTCAAGGTCGATGCTTTGACGACGTAATTTAGTATCAAAGTTAAAGCCACCGGTAGTAAACCCACCATTTTGTAACATGACATAAAGTACTAATGAGAGTTCGCTTAGATCCAATGGAAATTGATCCGTATCCCAGCCCAGTTGCGGATCACCGCGGTTGGCATCGATGCTACCGAAAATATCATTAGCATAGGCATAAGCAATCTCATGCGCAAAGCGATGTCCTGATAAGGTGGCGTGATTGGCTTCGATATTCACTTTAAATTCTTTTTCTAAACCATAGCGTTGTAAAAATGCATACACCGTTGCGCTGTCAAAGTCATATTGATGTTTAGTAGGTTCACAGGGCTTGGGTTCAATTAAAAAAGTACCTTTAAAACCAATTTTATGCTTGTATTCAACAAGCATAGAGAGAAAACGCCCAAGTTGGTCAACTTCTTGTTTTATATTGGTGTTTAAAAGCGTATCGTAGCCTTCACGGCCGCCCCACAGCACGTAGTTTTGTCCTTGTAAGCGGTGTGTTAAATCCAGTGCTGCTTTTACTTGTCCACAAGCATAAGCAAATACATCTGGATTTGGATTTGTTGCCGCGCCAGCCATATAACGGCGATGTGAAAATAAGTTTGCGGTGCCCCATAACAGTTGAATACCAGTTCTATCCATCGCTTTTTCTAATTGATCGCCGATAGCTTGTAGGTTAGCAATGCTTTCTTTTAAAGAACTGCCTTCAGGAGCAGCATCGCGATCATGAAAAGTATAAAAAGGAAGTCCTAGTTTTTCTATAAATTCAAAGGCGGCATTTAAACGGTGTGTGGCGCGCTCCATAGGTGTATTGCCCTGTGCCCACGGACGGTTGAAGGTGGCGTGTCCAAAATTATCTTCACCTTGCCAACAAAAAGTATGCCAGTAACATACTGCTAGGCGTAGGTGTTCTTTCATTGTTTTGCCGAGTACAACTTGATTTTCATTGTAATAGCGGTAGCTTAATGGGTTCGTTGAATCAGTACCTTCGAATTTGATGTTATCAATTGATTGAAAGTAATCGGTCATCTTAGTTATCCTCGTAAAAAATTATGATGGTATGCTTTAGCAAACGTACCTTTAAGTTGTTGGTAGAGTTCATTAAAAATAATTTGCTGGCGAGCAAAGCGTTGTTGTCGTTCTTCGCTAGGTTTAATAATATGGTCAATAGGGCTGGGTGGAAAGGCATTTTCAATGCTGCAATCAGGGTGCAATGCAAGCCAGGCGAGTCGAGCTGCACCATAAGCGGCGCCTACTTCCCCTGTTTTATAATAAGCCAATGGTTTTTGTAATGCTGCGCTGAGAATTTCTCCCCAGTAATAACTTTTGGCGCCACCACCAATCACTGAAATTTCATCAATGGCTACACCCGCTTGTTCCATGGCTTGTTGCCCTTGTGCTAATGCAAAAGCAACGCCTTCTAAAGTAGACTGTGCTAAATGATGGGCTTTAGTATTATGTGTCATGCCAAAAAATACACCGCGCGCATAAGGGTCATTGTGTGGAGTTCTCTCGCCAGACAGGTAGGGAAGAAAAATAGGTGTGTCGGTTGATTCATTTTTGTGCGCTTCATCAAGCAGCGCACCAATATCACGGCGTTGTAATAGATTGGCTAGCCAATCTAAGCAGCACGCTGCACTTAAGTGTACGGTCATCTCGTGCCACGTATTGGGTAAACAATGGCAGAAGGTGTGTACCGTCGCTTCAGGATTGGGGTGGTAATCATTATCTGCGACAAAATAAACGCCGGAGGTGCCCAGTGATAAAAAGGCGCGCCCTGGTTGTGTTACGTTAACGCTAATAGCGCTGGCGGCATTATCACCACCACCGGCGACAATCTTAGTAACTTTGGGTACGCCAAAAAGCTCTGCTACGTCAGATGAAATGGTGCCGGTAATGTCAGTGCCTTCATGTAGTGTAGGCATTTGTTTTATGGATAGTTTGGTTGCCGTTAACATTTCTTCAGACCAGCAGCGATCCTTAACATTTAGCCATGATGTTCCAGAAGCATCAGACAGGTCTGTCGAAAAGTCACCACTTAAGCGAAAGCGCAAATAGTCTTTTGGCAATAAAACTTTATCAATTTGTGCAAAGATATCAGGCTCATTATCGTAGACCCATAATACTTTGGGTGCGGTAAAGCCAGGCATAATTAAGTTGCCAGAAATGGTTTGTGCTTTGGGTTCACGTTGTAGTAGTGTTTCGCACTGCGTCATGGCGCGGCCATCGTTCCATAGCATGGCGGGGCGTAAAATATTACCGTGCTTGTCGAGCAGTGTAGCGCCGTGCATTTGCCCAGATAAACCAATGGCACGCAAACTACTGAGCGCCTTGCTATGTGATTTTTTTAATGTATTTATTCCTGTTACAGTTGCTTGCCACCAATCCTCAGGATCTTGTTCAGACCACAGTGGTTTGGGGCGCGAGATCGGTAGAGCGACGGTTTCTGTGCTAATAACCTGGTGCTCTTCATTCATCAACAGAATTTTTACACCCGATGTGCCAAGATCAATACCAAGGTACATGTTTATTTTCCTGCCTATTTTCCAAGTTTTCGTGCAGGTTTGCCTGCATATAGATTTTTTTCAATATCTTCGAGCGTCACACCTTTTGTTTCTGGAACAATATGGTGAATAAAAAATAATGTTAGCAGACCAATAATGGCATAAATTAAGAACGTGCCGCTGGCCGATACTGATTCAATTAGTAGCGGAAATGTAATCGCCACTAGCCAATTCGAACCCCAGTTAACACAGGTAGCTAGGCTGGAGCCAAAGCCTCTGACCTTTAGCGGAAAAATCTCAGAGATCATTAACCACATAATGGGTCCAAGACTAATGGCAAAGCCGGCGATAAAAACAACCATGCTAATTAGAGACATCCATTTTAGCACCGAAGAGTCAGCATGTAGGTAAAAAGACAGGCTAAGTAGCCCTAAGCTTAGTGTCATCGCAATGGTGCCAATATATAGCAGCGGTCGCCTGCCCAAGGTGTCAATTAACGGTAAGGCGATAACGGTAAAAATAACAAAAATAGCGCCAACACCCATGGTAGCTAAAATAGCCGTAGTGGCAGCGTGAAAGCCAGCCATATTAAAAATAGTGGGTGCATAGTAAAGAATGGTATTAACACCCGTGACTTGTTGTAAAAACGCAAGACCTGCGGCAATCAGCAGAGCGGGCCGTACGTGTTTTGAAAAAAGCATTTTCCAGCTTGCTTTGCCAGAGCTTTCTTGTTGTTTCGCTAGACTTGCTTTGATTTGACGAAACTCATCGCGTGCTAGCTTTTCATGACCGCGAATTTTTCGCAAAATCATTAATGTTTCTTGTTCATTGCCGCGAGATAAAAGCCAACGAGGGCTGCGTGGTAAAAAAATCATGCCAATTAATAATAATAGAGCGGGAATAGCACCAGCCATAAACATCGCGCGCCAATTTTCTGTGCCTGCATAATGATAGTCAACAAGGTAGGAAATAAAAATACCGACGGTAATGGCCAGTTGATTTAATGATACGAGGGCGCCACGTCGTTTTGGCGGTGAAATTTCTGAAATATATAAAGGGGCAATGTAGGAAGAGATGCCAATGGCAATACCAACGATCACACGCCCAATGACAAGTAGCTCGATAGAGTGGGCAAGGCTAGCGATGACGGTGCCGACAATAAAAATGATCGCGTCAATAACAAGTAGCCTTTTTCGTCCAAATAGATCCGATAAACGCCCGCTAAAAATAGCACCGAACAGCGCACCAAACAAGACGCTGCTAACAACAACGCCCTTGGCTTCTGGGCTTAGGGCAAATTTTTGTGTGATAAAAAGTATGGCGCCGGAAATAACGCCAGTATCATAACCAAATAAGATGCCGGCAAATGCAGCAATAAAAACAATAATAAGATAATAATTTGTGGAGGAGTGGGTAGGAGCTGTGTTGGATGCTGACATCGAGACCTCTTCTGATTATATTATGCACAATTCCTACGTAAGATTTACTTCCTTTATCGATCAAGGTAGTTAAAAATACTACCATAATGTTAGTGCTATGTGTAATTTGTTGTATTGGCTGTCATCCCAGCGACAGCTGGGATCTTTATGACATGGCAGCGGCATTAAGAGACCCTAAGTCAAGCTCAGGATGGCATCAGTTCTTACATTTGTTGCTTATTTGTATTGATAATTGCACTTAGCTCAGAGGCGGTATCAATAACATGATCGGCATTCCAGCGCAGGGGATGGTTGCTATTATTGTTGGGATAACGATAGCCCCAGGTTGTAATCACTGAGGTCATGCCGGCTTTTTTACTGGCCTGATGATCCGATAGTGTGTCGCCAACATAGAGGCAGCGTGTGGGAGCAACGCCTGATTGTGCGCAGGCGTAGAGTAAGGGCGATGGATCGGGTTTTCGTTTTGGTAAGCAATTACCGCCGATAATGCAGGCGGCTCGTTCGGTTAGTTTGTAATGTTTAACTAGAGGCAATGCCAGCCACAGTGGTTTGTTGGTGATAATGCCCCAGGTAATTTTTTTATTGTCGAGCTCTTCTATAATAGCATCCATGCCAGTGAAATACCTTGTTCTATCCGTGAGGCACTGTTGATAAGCAGCCAATAACTCCTGTTTGTATTGGTTAACTTTGTAATGCGATTTTTTAATGCCAAAGCCGTGACAAATAATACCAATGGAACCAAGACCGATGGTTGGGCGAATAAAGTCAAAAGGGCGCGGCTTATAACCGTGGAAGACTAAGACATGATTCAGGGCTGTGGCAATATCCAGTGCGGTATCGAAAAGAGTGCCATCAAGGTCAAAAAAAACAGCATCTAACATCTTAATTCTCTTTTTGGTAGCAGGCGACATAATTGACATCAACATTGTTATCAAGCTCGAATGACTGACTAAATGGCTTATAACG
Organism: Gammaproteobacteria bacterium; assembly: GCA_030425685.1. Classification (GTDB taxonomy): domain Bacteria; phylum Pseudomonadota; class Gammaproteobacteria; order Coxiellales; family Coxiellaceae; genus JAUIAD01. The sequence continues at coordinate 56,645 of JAUIAD010000006.1, forward strand.
AATACCAGATAAATTAACCAGGTCTAGTTTTGCTGTTCGTGCCCATGCGCTTAGCTCGGATGGTTTTATAAAGCTTTTATAGTCGTGGGTGCCTTTGGGTAGCATATTCATTACATATTCAGCACCTAGGATCGCTAATAAATAAGCTTTAGGGTGACGATTCAGCGTTGAGAAAAAAATCTTGCCGTCTGGTTTGGCTAAATCAGCGCAAGCTTGAATAACGCTTAAAGGATCGGGGACGTGCTCCAAAAGTTCCATACAGGTGACAACATCAAAGGTGCCAGCATACTGTTGTGCAAAGTCCTCGACACTGCTTAATTGATAATTTATATCAAGATTATTTTCTTTGGCATGTTCTTTAGCAACTTTTAGAACCTCACTGCTCATATCGATGCTAGAAAGTGTGGCGCCGGCTTGGGCTAGCGATTCAGATAATATGCCACCACCGCAGCCAACATCGAGTACGTTTTTTTGTTTTAGCTCAATATGTTGTTTGATGTAGGCAAGCCTTACTGGATTCATTTGGTGTAAGGGCTTCATTTTGCCGTTGGTATCCCACCAGTCTGCCGCAATGGCGTCAAACTTTTCTATTTCTTGTGGGTCGATATTATTTTTTGCTGTTTTCATGATGAGTGGTTCATTACTGTTAAAATATGTTGTATTTCGTCATTTAATTGCGGGATTAACGCTTTAACGTTTTGGTCCTGCTTTGCGTTTGCCGCCTCTTCAAGTTGCGCCGCAATTTTTTTTAACTTATGTGCGCCACAATAACTGCAAGAGCCTTGCAGGCGGTGGCTGGTATCTACCAAAAGTTTTTGCTTGTTGTTTTGATGGGCGTCATTAATGGTTTTTTGTAAACTCGGTAGCTCTAAGATAAACATATTTACCATTTCTTCGGCAAGTTGTTTATTGTTGTTATTAATTCTTAGAATATCGTCCCAGTCAATGGGGTCCGTTGTGTTATTCATGGTGTTACTTCCTGCCGTTGCACGGCTGACACTCGATAATATCGGGTTCAGGCTGTAATGTGATATGAGTAATATTAAAGTCTTTTTTTAATAAAGCTTTAACTGCGGCCAAGATATCTTTCCAAACCGTCAGGTCGTGGATATCAATATGGGTTGATAAGGCAATCCGTCCCGATGATAAGGTCCAGATATGCAAATCGTGAATATCTTTGACCCCTTCAATGGCTAAAATGGCATCGGTAACTTCTTTGGGATTAATATGGGCTGGTACGCCTTCCATTAAAATTAACATGGATTCTCGTAATAAGCGTAAGCTAGATATCATAATTAAAATTGCAATTAAGATTGAGAGAATAGGGTCAATGGGCATCCAGCCGGTAACATAAATGACAGCGCCAGAGACCAAGGCAGCAAACGAGCCTAGCATGTCGCTAATCACGTGCAATAATGCTGCGCGAATATTAATGGTGCGTTCGCCGCGTGTTAACAGCCAGGCGACAAAAAGATTAACCACTAAACCAATGGCAGCAATAACCATAACGACGGTGCCATTGACATGCGTCGGGTGGCGGTGAATTCGTTGAAACGCTTCAACGATAACCGTTACCGACACCGCCAGCATTAATAAACTGCTAACCCATGCGGCAATAACTTCGGCGCGTCCTAGACCATAACTGTGTTTTTGGGAGGGTGGTTTTACAGAGACCCAGGCGGCAAAGGCGGCAATACCAAGAGCAACCGCGTCAGATGCCATATGGCCAGCGTCACTGAGTAGGGCTAATGATTTTGCCCACCAGCCACCAAACGCTTCAATCACAGCAAAAATAAGAATAAAGACGATGGCAATTAGCAGCATTTTGTGCGAAGAGCCAGCGCCATGTGAATGGCTGTGGTGGCTATGATCGTGGCTGTGTGCGTGCATAGCTTCCGCCCAGTTGATCATAGAGGTTGATAGCACTGCTGCTTAGACGTTGCGACAGAGATTTTTTCAGTTTGAAATTAATTTCAAAAATGTCTGTGTCTTTGCTTCTTGTTAGCAAAAAGTCATCACTGGTTCTAAGCTCATCAACGAGAGCAAGGTCGTAAGCAAGGCTGCCGTACCAGTGCTCGCCGGTAGCTACTTTTTGTATATCAACGTCACTGCGATGCATTTTAATAAAAGACTTAAAGAGGTCGTGGGTTTCATCAACCTCTTGCTGCATTTTATCGCGGCCGTCTTTGGTGTTTTCACCTAGCACTGTTAAGGTTCGTTTATATTGTCCTGCCATGATTTGTTCGAAGTCGATATTGTTCTTCTTTAGCAGGCGATGAAAGTTGGGTAGTTGTGCCAAAACGCCAATCGAGCCTATGATCGAAAAGGGCGCAGCGATAATATAGTCAGCCACGCAGGCCATCATATAACCGCCACTAGCGGCAACTTTATCAACGGCAATGGTAAGCTTGATCTTGGCGTCTTTTATGCGTTGCAGTTGTGAAGCCGCTAAGCCGTAAGCGTTCACTAAGCCACCACCGCTTTCAAGGCGTAGGAGGACTTCATCTTCAGGCTTAGCTAATAATAGGAGAGCAGTGACTTCTTCACGTAAAGCATTAACAGCTGAGGCGCGGATATCACCATGAAAATTCAGTACAAATAAGCGTTTTGCTGCGGGGGCATTTTTAGCTTTTTTTGCGGCGGCTTTTGCTGATTTTTTTAATTGTTTTGATGTTTGTTTGTCGTGAACCGCTTCTAAAAGAGTGTCTGTATACTCTTTGAACTTTTTATTTATCTTGGTAACTTCTAGTTTACCTTTCTGCTTTTTTTTATCTTTACTGCTCAAGGCAATAATACCGGCAACAGCAATGAGTATACCGGCAACAAGGCTAACCAGTTTCGCTAGAAAGAGACCATAATCGCTTAAAAATTCCACACTTATCTCCAATGAAAATTTTTTGCTCTCATATTACCTGGTCTAAAAGCTAAAATAAACAGTGATTAATGTTTAAGAAGAAGGGTCAGAACGCTGATGGTAATGGCTGCAGCCGCTACTGTAACGGCGCTGAGGCGAACCGTTAGCTGTAGAGACATTGTTTTCATTGTGTACTGCACTTCGCGGATTTCGTTCCATATTTTGGTTATTTCAGATTGGAACACATCTTTTGTGACGCAGTTGTCAACTTTTCTCTCAAGTTTGTCAAAACGGTTGTCTACTTCAGCTTTGCGAATGATAAAGTCGTTTCTAAGTTCTTGGATTTCATTTTTTACTTCGGTTCTGAGTTCTTGGATTTCATTTTTTAATTCAGTTCTAACTTCTTGGATTTCATTTTTTAATTCAGTTCTAAGCTGTTGAATTTCATTTTTTAATTCACCTCTAACGCTTTTAATCTCACCTCTAACGCTTTTAATCTCACCTCTGGTATCTTTAATCTCATCGCGTACATCGCGGATGTCATTTTTGGTGGCAATGTTGTCGTTTAAGGCCATTTCTACTACCTCAGTTACTAGGTGAACATGTGCCTCTGCTTGGTTGGCAGGGACACCGGTTTCTTCAAGCTCTTTGACGCATTTTAGCGTATCTACATTTAATTGAATAGCGGGCATGTTCATGTTTGTGACTCCATGAGGTTAACATGTTTAGGATAAAATGATGAAATAGAACTGTAGCAAAGAGTGAGGTGTAAAACACCTCGTAGTAGGCAAGTTTTTTTAAATTAATGCTGTGGGGTTGTTAAGGGCGCAACGAGCAGCGCCCTTATTAAAAGATATTTATTTTTCCATATCGCCGTCAAGGGTCATTTCATTATGATCCGTTTCGTCCATTACAGCAGTAGTCATTTCGCTGTTATCACTGCTAGCGGCAGCGCTCATTGGTGCGGATGTGGTTGTAGGAGTCGTTTTTCTTTTTACGGGTGCTTTTCGTTTTTTTGCAACGGTTTTTTTCTTAGGCTTGCTTGCTGTTTTTGTGGTTGTTTTCTTTGCAGCTGCTTTTAATTCTCGGCGTAATTTGGCGGTTGCTTTTTCTTCTGTCGTAATGTGCGCTAGATTTGTTTTAATGGTTTGTGCAGCTGTTTGCAGATCTTGCACTTCTTTTTTTGCTTTGGCGAGATCTTTCTCAACGGCTTTCATTGCTTGCGCCGCTTTTTTCACTTGTTGTTTGCTTGCAGCAGTTGATTTCTTCTTGTTGTTTTTAACAGCGGTGGTATGTTTCTTCTTTGTGGCAGTAAGCTTGGTGTTGCTTTTAGTTAGCTTCGCTTTCGCTTTATCAATCGTTTTCTTGGAAGCGGCTACTTCTTTTTTAAGCTGCTCTTTTAGTTTTTTGTAAAGTGCATCAATCTGGGCGTGTGGGGTGTTGCTCGATGCTGTTTTTTTGGTTGGCTTTGATCTTGCCATTTTTTTATCTCCAGTGTTGTTGTTGAATTGGATTTAAGTAAAAATTTGTTGTAAGAAATCTAATATGGCACGCTCGGCGCGACTATTGGCATGTTCGTTAAATTGTAAGCCGAGCTCAGGAGAATTGGCATTGGGATTGGTAAAAGCATGTTTAGTGTTGCCATAAATATTAATTTGCCAATCGGCTTTGGCAGCATCCATTTCCTTGGCAAATGCCTGCACCATATCAGGTGGGCACATGGGGTCATCTTGGCCGTGCAAGGCAAGGATTTTTGCTTTAATTGTTTTATGGGGCACATTTTCTGGTGGGGTGAAAAGTCCGTGAATACTAATGGCACCTTTTATATCTATGCCGCTGCGTGCTAAGTCAAGTGCGCACAAGCCGCCGAAACAGTAGCCCATGACGGCAATTTGCTTGGTATCGACAGCTGCTTGATTTTCTAAGGTGGCAAGACCAGCGGCAATGCGTTGTAACAGTAAGTTGCGGTCATCCATAAAAGGCTTCATAAGACTCGCGTTTTCTTCATTATCGCTGCCGAGGATATCTTTGCCATAGGTATCAAGCGCAAAAGCTGCGTAGCCTTGTGTTGCGAGCCAATCTGCTTTTTCATTAACAAAGGTATCACGTCCCGCCCATGCGTGGGCGATCAACACCCCGGGACGAGGGATGGCGGTTTCTGTATTATAGGCTAAGTAACCTCGTAGGCGAGTTTCCTTATCAAAGTAATCGATAAACTCATTATGCATATTGTTGTCATTCCTTTTTTACGTTAGCCTTTTTGGGATTGTGGTAATATGTTAACCATACCAGTAAATTTGTCTACCTTCAGTAGTCTGAAATTAAAAGTACTTTTTAACAATCATTAAGCATAATGAATTAAAACACAAACAACAAGTTTTCAACTTAATTTTTTAGATATCGCTGATCAATATGGTCAATAAAAAATTGTGGATTCAAGGTGGTTCCTGTTGCATCTTTTAAAAGTGTGTCATAACTTACGGAAGAGGCGCGTTGGTGTACATGTTGATTTAACCATGCGAAGAGGGTGGAAAAATTACCTTGGTGTAATTGTGAAATAATCTCAGGTTGCTCTTTTTTCGCAGCTGTAAATAGTTGTGCGGCGGTTAAGCTACCTAGCGTATAAGAGGGGAAGTAACCAAATAGTCCAGCAGCCCAATGCACGTCTTGCATAACGCCATCTTTGTAGTTGTCTTCCGTGGATAAATCAAAAAAGTTTAGCATCGCTTGATTCCATGCTTCAGGCAGGTCGCTGACGGCAAGTGCGTCGCTAAACAGGGACTTTTCTAGCTCATAGCGTAGCATGATGTGCAGAGGGTAGGTTACCTCATCGGCGTCAACGCGAATATAGCTACGTTCTACTTTAGTGTAGAGACGAAATAAATTATGGGGATTAATGGCCTCCTGTTTACTAAAGTGCCTTTCAATTAAGGGGGATAAAAAACTCATAAATTCAAGGCTGCGGCAGGCTTGCATTTCTACTAGTAGAGATTGGCTTTCATGTAAAGCCATACTCGGTGCTTGCCCCACCGGTTGGTTTAGCCATGCTGTCGGTAAGCCTTGCTCGTAACGGGCATGACCTGTTTCATGGCAGGTGCCCATTGCTGCACTGACAAACTCATCTTCTTTATAGCGTGTGGTAATGCGCACGTCTTGAGGGACACCTCCGCAGAATGGATGATGACTAACATCTAAGCGCCCATGATTAAAGTCAAAGCCTATGGCTTGCATTAGATCTAAGCCAAGTTGTTTTTGTTTATCAGTGGGGAACGGGCCTTGGATAGGAATAATCGTTTCGCTTTGTTGTTTTGCAATAATTTTATCAATCAGTGGCGGCAAGGTTTCACGCAGCGAAGTGAACACAGGATCGATATGTTCTTGTAATATTCCAGGAGAAAAGTCATCTAAGAGGATGTCGTAAGGTGAAAGCTGCAATCGTTCGGAGCGAATAGTGGCAGATTCCTTTGCTAGGGAGACATTTTTTTCCAGTAGTGGCAAAAAGTCTTGCCAGTTATTTTCTGCTCTGAGTTCTCGCCATGCTTGTTCGGCATGAAGATTGGCCTCTGTGGTTTCTCTGACTAGTTTTTCGGGTAAACAGGTGGCGTTGATATACTTTTTTTCAATTAGCTTTAAATTAGCCTGCTGCCAAGCGTCTAAGTTTTCATCGTGAGCTTGCTTAATCAATTCGCCAACTTCAGGGTTGGTTAATGTTTGATGGGAGATTGTTTTTAGTGTCGCTAGTGCCTTGGCACGGGCTTTGCCGCCGCCTGCAGGCATCATAACCGCTTCATCCCAGCCAGCAATTGATTGTAGGTGGGAAAGGTCATTAATTTTTGCAAAAATAGTTTCTAGCTTTTTATAGGCAGCGTTATCTTTTGGCATGTTTAATCTCTTAAATTAGATAATGTTAAGGCTAGTTTAAATGGTAGCATAAGCTCTCTATAAAATAATATTTTTTTACTGGTGTAGCAGATTTAGTGCAGTGTGTTAAAAGTTTAAGGGTGGCCAGCTAGCCGCCAAGCTTTAGTAGCTGCCAATAATGTTCGTAGTAGGAATTGGCGCTACCAACATCGTTCTCTACTTCGCCGCGCTTTAATTGTTGCGGGCTTGGGTTAAGCACGGGGTCTGCACGCATTTTCTTTGGTAGTAATTTTATTGCTTGTAGATTTGGTGAGGAATAGCCAACGCCGACGGCAATTTGTTTGGCAATGCTGGGTTGGTTGATAAAATTTATAAATTTAAGGGCGTTATTTAAGTGGGGGGCATTTTTAGGGATGGCGATACAGTCAATCCATAAGGCAAAGCGGCCTTTAGGGTAGATAAATTTAAGGTGTGCATTTTCTTGTTGTGCTAAATAAATATCACCATTCCAGCCCATGCCTAAATTGGCATCTTCATCGACATAGATATTCATCTCGGCGTCAACATTAAAGAGCTTTATATTAGGTAGTAGTTTGCGCAGTTGTTCATAGGCCTGCTTAATGTGCTGTGGATTGGTCTCGTTGATGGAGTAGCCAAGCTTAATCAGTGCAATAGCAAACGTTTCGCGGATATCATCAAAAATGAGTAATTGATTTTTGTATTGTGGTTTCCATAAATCACGCCAATAGTGGAATTGTTTTGGGTTGTAATAGCGGTCATTGACAACGATACCGGTTGTTCCCCACATATAAGGTAGGCTGTATTGATTATGTGGATCAAATTGCTTATTGAGTAATGATGGGTTTAAATATTTGCTGTTAGGTATTTTCGCTTTAATTAATTTGTGCAGCATGCCCTCATGCGCCATGCGCTGCACATAGTAGCTGCTCGGTACAATAACGTCAAAACCGATATTAGGGTCAGCCTTTAGTTTGGCATATAGTGTTTCATTATTATCGTATTCCATGTAATTAACATGAATGCCAGTCTTTTTTTCAAACTGCTTGATCACAGCGTGGGGCATAAAATAGGACCAGTTGTAGACGTTTACAATATTGCTGTTGGCAAAACAAGGTAATAGCGTTGTAAGAAGAAAAAATGTCACTAGTAAACGAATCATGATTTTTTCCTTAGAAGCCACTGCGAGCAGATAACGATAAGTAAAGTGAAGATGAATAGCACCGCGCTTAAAGCATTAATCTCTGGGCTGACGCCTAAGCGTACCATGGAGTAAATTTTGAGAGGTAGAATTTCAAAATCAGGACCGGTAACAAAATAGCTAATAATAACGTCATCTAATGACATCGTAAAACTCAATAACCAGCCAGCGATAAGTGCAGGTAGCAAAATGGGGATTAAGATTTTAAAAAAAATGGTGTGCTCTTTAGCACCTAAATCGCGAGAGGCTTCAATAATATGCTTGTCAATGTATTGTAAGCGCGAATTGGTAGTAATAAAAACAAAAGGAATGCAAAAAGTAATATGTGCAAGCAGTAAGCTCCAAAAGCCTAAGGGAAAGTGCGCAAAGCGAAAAAGTAGTAGTAAGGCGATTCCCATCACAATATCAGGAATAATAATTAACACGAATAATAGGCCTTGCAATGTTGACTTGCCTAAAAAGCGATAACGAAAGAGCGAAATTGACGCTAAAGCACCAAGAAAAACAGCGCTGGTGGATGCAATAATGCCAACTATTAAAGAGTTTATGGTGACATGAATAAGTGCGCCGTCGTGTGCAAGCGCATGATACCAGTTCCAAGTAAATCCATGCCAGACAAGTGAAAAGCGGGCATTATTAAATGAAAACCAAATAACAATAGCGATAGGAATATAGAGAAAAGCATAAATAAAGGTAAGGTAGAGTTTTTTGCCAAGGTGCTTCATTAAATCAATCCCTCACGCTGCTTACCCTTAGCAAAATGGCGGTATAGTAGAATCAGTAACAACATTAACACTGTTAAGGTAATGCTGGTTGCAGATCCACCTGGCCAATCGCGCATGCTTAAAAATTGATTTTGGATCAAATTACCAAGCAGCATGCTTTTTGCGCCACCCAGTAAGACGGGTATATAAAATAAAGTCATTGCTGGTAAAAAAACCAGAAGACTGCCGGCAATAATGCCCGGCATACTTAGTGGCAAGGTGATGCGTGTTAAGAGCTGTAAGCGGCTAGCGCCAAGATCACGCGCTGCTTCAAAATAGCGGTTATCAAGTTTTTCAATATTGGCATAGAGGGGCAAGATCATAAATGGCAGCAGATTGTAAACGCAGCCAATTAAGACCGCGGTATTGCTATATAAAATTTGCAGCGGTTGATGGATAATGCCCAAATATAATAATACTGCATTAAGTAAGCCTTTAGTTTTAAGGATGGCAAGCATGGCATAAGTGCGAATCAATGAGCTCGTCCAAAAAGGGATAATTATAAATAGGATTAAAATAGGCTTAAAGCGACTTTTGCTACTTCCAATAATATAAGCTGCAGGATAGCCAATGACAAAACATATCAGCGTGCTTGAAAATGCTAATATTAGCGATTGTAATAATATTCTAAAGTAAAGTGGTTGTAATAATTGGTGGTAATTCTGGCTTGTTAATTTAAATATAATCAGTTGATCGGAACTATGCGCCAAAAAGCTTGTTAATAAGACTAAAGCGAGAGGGGTAAGTGCTAGTAAGCCTAGCCAGGTGGCTACAACGGTAAGTGAGATGCGCTTAAAAATAGAATTAGTTTTCATGAGGTAAAATAACCTCCCATCCTAATTTCCAATTGATAAAGACTTTTTCGCCGATGATGTACTCAAGGTCTTCGTCATCTTCATCAAAAAACTCCGTCGCGTAAATTAGGCGGCCATCACTTAATTTTACCACCAGGTCCACTGTGCTGCCTTTATAGATAACTTCGTGGACTGTGCCCGTAATCATGCCGTCAGTATGCTCGATTTCGCTTTCATCCCAGGCATCGATATCCTCTGGGCGAATAACAACGTTAACAATATCGCCTGTCTTAAAACCCTTGTTATTGTTTAAGATGAACTGCTCACCGGCAATTTTTACAACGATAATTTCTGGATTGGCGGCAATCACTTTGCAGGTAAAAATATTTGCTTCTCCAATAAATTGGGTAACAAATAAGTTATTAGGTTCTTCGTAAACATCACGTGGTGGTCCAATTTGTTCAATCTTGCCATGATTCATAACAACAACGCGGTCAGATAGAGTTAATGCTTCTTCTTGGTCATGCGTTACTAAGACAAACGTAATGCCAAGGCGACGTTGTAATGCTTTTAGTTCTAAGCGCATGGTTTTGCGCAAGCTATAATCTAAGGCGCTTAAGGGTTCATCTAAAAGCAACACCAGGGGCTCATTGACAATAGCGCGAGCTATGGCTACGCGCTGTTGCTGCCCGCCGCTAAGGTTTGCTGGCTTGCGGTCGCGAAACTGGCTGAGTTTGACGCGGTCTAGTGCTTCTATGACTTTTGGCTCGATAAGGTCTTGGGCGAGTTTTTGGCACTTCAAACCAAAGGCAACATTTTGAAAGACGGTCATATGTGGGAATAGGGCGTAGCTTTGAAAGACCATGTTGATATGGCGCTTCTCTGGAGGGGTGTTGTTGATGCATTCCTGTTTAAGAAAGAGGTTGCCTGAGTCGGCTGTTTCAAAACCAGAAAGTAGGCGTAAAAGGGTTGTTTTTCCACAGCCAGAGGGTCCAAGTAGGGTTAGGAATTCGCCGTCTTTTATATCTAAGCTTATGTTTTTAAGAGCTGTTTGGCCTTGGAAGTGCTTATCGACACCCTCTATGCGAATAATCGCTTGTGCAGTAGTCACTGTGTTGGTCATTCATAATGCCCCCGCTTGTTGGTCTTGGTTTGGCCAGCGATTATGCAATGAATTTTCTGATATGTCCAGGTCGACTTTGCAAAAAATCTGCGCTCCTATTAACTGTCTTTTGTTGTGTCTACGAGGTCGTACGCCGGTCTTTTAAGCGGCTCTCGAAACCATGTGTTGGTGAAATAGAAGCTGGCGATAAGCTTGGTTAGGGAAGTGTGTCTCTGAATGCCTTGCGCAATAAATATAAGTAGAAAAACCCAGGTGCTAGTCAGCGTATTTAACAGGAAAAGGTTGATTGCAAAAATAGATAGTAAAATCGGTAGTGCTAGAAAATCAAGCCACTTACTTTTTTTATGTAGGGTGTTGATGGTATCACGGCCTAGTCGGTCAATGATTGCGTTACGATGGTGCTGTATATATTCCGCATTGTTAAAAATGTCCATATTATTCCTGTAAATTTGTAATTGCTTTTATGATGAATGAAGTTATTGGTATTGTAAGTGAATTTATTTAGTTCTTCATTAAAGTTCTTGCGGTTTTTTTTAAAATTATATAACATAATTTTAATGCCGATTTGATATCAGCTTGCTGGGCATTTAAAAGATTTAGCTAAAGCGATGGAACCATTCAAGAACCACGTCGCTTTAGCGACCGTGGTTTTTTTTTGCCTTGAGTTTAATAGTTCAAAAGGAGAAATGAATGGCTACAGCTCACAATTTAGGTTTTCCTCGTATTGGTGCAAAACGTGAAATGAAAAAAGCGGTTGAGGCATATTGGCGAGGTGAGCTTTCTCAAGCACAATTACAGAATAAAGAAGAGGAATTACTGCAGCAAAACTGGGCGCTGCAGTCAAAATCAGGTTTAGATTTAATACCGGTGGGTGATTTTTCATGGTATGACCATGTGCTTGATATGAGTCTATTGCTTAATGTTATTCCGCCACGATTTCAAGTAAACAGTAAAAAAGCAGATATAGACACTTATTTTTGTATGGCAAGAGGTCAGGCGCCGAATGGTCAAGAGGCGCATGCCTGTGAAATGACAAAGTGGTTTGATACCAATTACCATTATATCGTGCCTGAATTTTCTTCAAGTCAGCAATTTTCTGTGGCTAATTCTCGTTTGCTAGATCAAACTAAAAAGGCTATTGCACAAGGTTATTCAGTTAAGCCAGTTGTTGTAGGGCCATTATCATATTTGTGGTTGGGGAAGGCGCAAAATAAGTCATTTAATAAGTTGGACTTGTTGGCAAACTTGCTTGCAGCGTATAAAGATTTATTCCAGCAGTTTAGCCAGCTGGGTGTTGATTGGGTGCAAGTAGATGAGCCTATATTAGTGTTGGATTTACCAGCTGAATGGAAGGCTGCTTTGATAAATGTATACGATGAGCTTAATGCTTGTCGAGTAAAAACATTATTAACCACCTATTTTGGGTCACTCGGTGATAATTTAAAAGCAGTGTGTGATTTACCTATTGCAGGATTGCATATTGATCTTGTTGATGGGGTTGAGCAATTTGAAAATGTTCTCTTGCATTTTCCTAACGATAAAGTGCTTTCTCTTGGGGTGGTTAATGGTCGTAATATTTGGAAAAATAATTTTGCAAAGAGTTATACGGCTTTGCAAAAAGCTAAGGAAAAGTGGCAAAACCTATTATGGGTAGCGCCATCATGTTCGCTTTTGCATTCCCCAGTTGACCTAGAGCAAGAGTCTGCCTTGGATCAAGATATAAAATCTTGGCTTTCTTTTGCAAATCAAAAGTTACATGAGGTTGTCACTTTAGCTAGAGCATTGAATGAAGGTGAAGCCGCAGTTGCTGATAGTTTTGCCGAAAATAAAAAAGCAATAGAGGCGCGTAAAGCATCAGAGCGAATACATCGTAGAGAAGTGAGTAAGCGGATTTCATCTGTTAATGAGGCGATGGCGCATCGTCAGCATGATTACGAACAACGTGCCGAGCAGCAAAAGACTAGTCTGGGTTTGCCGTTGTTGCCAACAACCACAATTGGTTCGTTCCCACAAACTACTGCTATTCGTTTAGCGCGGCGTGATTTTCGTCAAGGTAAAATAAATGAGATGCAATATCAGCAAAAAATGAAAGATGAAATTAGCAGTGTTTTGGCAGCGCAAGAGGCGATCGGCTTGGATGTCTTGGTGCATGGTGAGGCAGAACGAAATGATATGGTTGAGTACTTTGGTGAGTTATTGGATGGTTTTGCCTTTACAGAACAAGGATGGGTGCAAAGCTATGGATCGCGTTGTGTAAAACCGCCGATTATTTTTGGCGATGTTAGTCGTGCACAATCGATGACGGTTGAATGGAGTCGTTATGCACAGAGTCAAAGTCAGCGGATTGTTAAAGGTATGCTTACAGGTCCAGTTACTATTCTTGCCTGGTCTTTTGTGCGTGATGATCAGCCTTTAGAGGCAACGGCATTGCAAATAGCGTTGGCACTGCGTGATGAGGTTGTTGATTTGGAGTCTGCAGGAATACGCATTATTCAAATTGATGAACCGGCGTTTCGTGAAAGTTTGCCCTTGCGTCGTGATAAGTGGCAGGACTACTTATACTGGGCAGTAAGGTGTTTCCGCATTGCTTCTTGTGGTGTAAAGGATGAAACACAAATTCACACGCATATGTGTTATTCAGAATTTAATGACATTATTGAGTCTATTGCTGCATTGGATGCGGATGTTATTACACTTGAGAGTTCGCGTTCTAATATGGAGTTGTTAGAAGCTTTTGAGCGTTTCGCTTACCCTAATGAAATTGGTCCAGGGGTTTATGATATTCATTCGCCACGAGTGCCTAGTGTTGATGAAATTAGTGTGCTGTTAGTAAAAGCTTTGCATTATATTCCTGCTGATCGTTTGTGGGTTAATCCTGATTGTGGTTTAAAGACGCGTGGTTGGGAAGAGGTTAAGCGCTCCTTAACTAATATGGTGAAAGCAGCTGAGGGCCTTAGAAAGCATTTTTTAGGGGTCGGCCATCAGTCAGAGAGTGAAGAGATAACAGCTTGATGCTGTTTGGGATAGTAATTCCCTTTGCTTTATTTGATTAGGCGCAGTGGCTTGCTGCGCCACAAAAATGCGTTTTTTCAATAGGGAGGAAGTGTATGATGGGAGTTGGCAATAAAACATTTTCGCTAAGTTTTGAATTATTTCCTCCGAATACTGAAAAAGGTTTTTGTAAGCTGCTCAAGACATGCGATCAATTGCAAAGGTATAATCCAGAATATTTTTCTGTAACTTTTGGGTCAGGTGGTGTTGATCAGGGGAAAACATTTAAGTTAGTTGAGGCATTGGTATTGCAGGATGTTAACATTGTTCCGCATCTAACGTGTATTGGTTTGTCGAGAGTGCAAATTGAAAATATTTTGCGCCGCTATCACTTACTAGGTATTTCACAGCTGGTTGCTTTACGTGGTGATTTATTGCCGGGAGTGAATAATTCAGCCGGTGATTTTCATTACGCTTATCAGCTAATCGAGTTTATTCGTGCAACCATGGCTGACGTATTTAGATTGGAGGTGGCTGCCTATCCGGAGTTTCACCCGCAATCATCTCTGCCAACAGAAGGCTTGCAGTACTTTAAACAAAAAGTTGATGCGGGAGCAGACTCAGCTATTACGCAATATTTTTATGATCGTTATGCTTATCTTGAGTTTATGGAAAGCCTAGATAAGTTGGGCATTCATATTCCTGTTGTGCCTGGCATTATGCCAATTAGTAATTTTGAAACATTGAAGCGATTTTCTAAGCGTTGTGGTGCAGATATTCCTTTATGGTTAGGTAAAAGGTTGGAGGAGTTTGGTGATGATAAGGACGCGGTTAAGGCTTATGGAGCAGAAGTTGTCACGCGTTTGTGTAATGATTTAATAAAGGACGGTGTGCCAGGGTTGCATTTTTATACCTTAAATCAGCTTGAGCCGACGCAAGAAATAATAGATAATTTATCAATTGACTTATCGCAAGGCGATGCGGTTGTTTTAAACTAGCGATGGAACCATTGAGATCTGAACCCAATACATTACTATTTTTACCGAATCTGGTTGTTTATGTTCGGTTTCTATTTTTAATAGTTATACCGTTTGTTTTTATTGCACACCCAGTTCTAACTGTGCTTTTTTACATGACGCATATGGTGTTTGATGTGCTTGATGGATATTTGGCACGACAATTAGGGCAAGAGTCCTATTTTGGAATGGTTATTGATATGTTGGTAGATAGGGCAATTGTAGCTGTATTGATCTGTATTAATATTGTTTTGTGGCCTAAATATAATTCAGCACTAATGGTCGTATTAGTTTTAGACTTTGTTAGTCATTTTTCAGTTGTATATCTAAATAATGTAGTAAAAAGTGACTCACATAAGTCCGCCAATCTTCATCAAACCGCATTGGTCAAAGCCTATTACAGTTATCGCTATTTAATGGGTGCTATTTGTTTTTGTCATGACGCGTGGTTATGTGCTCTATATCTCGCTGGTTTTTACGATTCTATTATTTTGCATGCTTTGTTGGTTTTGTTCTTTCCGGGGTTTATATTGAAATTAGTTATTCATTGTTATCAGCTAAAAGGCTCATTGGCATCAATGCAATCTGTGTAAATTACTAACTTTTTGTCTTTGCTTTTGTCTATTTGTATTATTGTTAGCGTGAGAATTAAACTCTTTAATTTCAATAATGATCAATCTATAATGCCAAATACACTTTCAAAATAGGTCGCGTTGTTTATATGGATAGTAATAATATTGTCTACCGTTTACAGGAGTTTGGTAGACTGTCGCCTAGCAAGCCAGCAGTTACGTTTATTGATGATAAAAATAATGTCAAGATGCTCACATATGGAGCGCTTAATCAAAAAGTATCTTTGGTAGCTGCTAATCTTAAAAAATATGCTAAAAAGGGTGAGCGGGCAATTCTTCTGCTTCCGCAAAGTCTCGATTTTGTTATTTGTTTTTATGCCTGCCTTCAGGTGGGTGTTATTGCTGTACCTGTGCAGCTTCCCACAAATAAAAATTATCTGAAGAAGCTGGAAAAAATAATCGGTGATTGTAATCCGTCGTTAATTATTGCAAACCTGGAGGCGACACTTACTGTCAAGCGAAAATTAAGATCTAAAGCAATTATTGACAGTGCTGGTTTGGATGGGATCAAGTTGGCTTTGTCTGAGTTACTTGTTGGTAAAGAATATAGTGGTGCTAGCTGGAAAAATTATGAAAGTTTGCAAAGTGTTACTGCCACAAATTCGCATGGTGATATTGCATCTGATCAGATAGCATTCTTGCAATATACATCAGGTTCGACTAGTGATCCTAAGGGTGTTGTTATTTCGCATAAGAATATCTTTAATCACGCGGCATTGTTAACACGGACGTATCAGTTCGATGCAGAAAAAACAATGTGTGGATGGGTTCCATTTACTCATGATATGGGCTTGATAGGTAATTTGATTGCGCCACTAAGTGTTGGCGGGCACTTAGTATTTATTACGCCTTTTCATTTGATCAAGCAGCCCTACGATTGGTTTAAAATAATAAGTGAATACTCTGTATGTTCAATTTCATGCCCTCCTAGTATTTTGCAGTATTGTTACAAGAAGATTTCAACTGCCGAAGTAGCGCAATTGGATCTATCTAGCTGCGCTCAAATTATTTGTGGCGCGGAGCCTATTCAACCAGAGATCCTTAGAAAATTTAATCAGCATTTTCAATCAGCTGGTATTAGAGAAAATTTTTTTAAGCCTTCTTATGGTTTGGCTGAAGCGACATTAATGGTATCTGCAGGGGAGGGGGTAAGAATAATAGCTCTTGATAAGGAGCAACTAAAAAGTAACAGTATTTTAGTATCTAATTGTCCTGAGCAGGGAACACCAGTAATAAGTTGTGGTATACCATTTCAGGATGTGAAAATTGTAAAGCAAGGAAGTGTTGAAAGTGTTAATGAAGGTGAGGTGGGTGAAGTATGTATCAGTGGTCTATCTGTGGCACGAGGATATTGGAATAATGATGCAGTAAATTCAGTAGTGTTTAATCAGGTTATCGATGGTGAAGAGGGTTATTTTAGAACAGGTGATTTGGGGTTTTTATACAAAAAAGAGCTTTATATCACTGGTAGGATTAAAGAGTTAATTATAATAAATGGTCATAACTACTACCCAACGGATGTTGAGTATGAAGTGCAAAATTGCCACCCTTTACTAAGTCAATCTACGATAATTGCCTTTAGTGTTGCTAGAAATAGCGGTGAAGAGCTTATTATTACTGTTGAGCTTGGGAAGAATGAATGCGATGATTTGCATGCTATTGAGCGTGCTATAAAAGCAACAATACTTTCTGCGTTTAATCTCGCAGTAGATGCGGTAATTGCTGTAGAGAAAAATTCTTTAACAAGAACATCTAGCGGTAAATTACAGAGAAGCCTTTGCAAGCAGCTTTATTTAAAAAATGAGTTGAAGGTTGTAGAGATGGAAAGTTTAATTGGTTAGCTAAGTTTCACTGACGTCATCTAATAGTGTGTTGTAAACGTAACAGTTTGGAAAAATTTCTATGAATAAAACAATGGATAAAATTAATAGTCGGCTAAAAGGTACACTATCAGTTGATGCTAAGCGAAAAATACCCAAGGCATTTAGTGAGATCGATAAGCTAACAGATTATTCTAGAGTAAGTATTCATGAAAAACTGCTAGAAAGAGCAGATATTAGAAATCCTTTTTTTAACCAGCAAAATGAAATTCCAAATGAAGACTCTTATGTGGACAACGAGTCGGATGTCAATTTTACCAGTTATAATTATTTAGGACTGTGTGGTCACCCCGCTGTCTCTAAGGCCGCTATTGAGGCGATTAATCAATATGGAACATCTGTTTCTTCAAGTAGAATTGTTGGTGGAGAAAAAGATATTCATCATAAATTGGAAAGATTGATCGCAGATTTGTATCCAGTTGAAGATGCTTTAGTTATGGTTAGTGGTCACGCTACAAATGTTACTACCATTGGTCACTTGTTTGGTGGTAAGGATTTAATTCTTTACGACTCATTAAGTCACAATAGTATTGCCGAAGGTATTAAACTTTCGGGGGCTAAAGCATTTCCTTTTCCTCACAATAATGCCGAAGCGCTTGATCAATTTCTTGGTAAATATAGAAGTGATTATGAGAAAGTACTTGTTGTTACAGAAGGTCTGTTTAGTATGGATGGTGATACGCCGCCATTAAAACAGTTAATAGAAATTAAGAAAAGGCACCATTGCTTTTTAATGGTTGATGAGGCGCACTCTATGGGGACGCTCGGTAGTACAGGTAGAGGTATTGCTGAAGCAGATGCTATTGATCCAGTTGATGTTGATATATGGATGGGTACGCTAAGCAAAAGTTTTGCTTCATGTGGTGGCTATATTGCTGGTAATAAAAAGTTAATACATTATTTGCGTTATACTGCTCCGGGATTTGTCTACTCAGTAGGTATATCGCCCCCGTTAGCTGCAGCCAGTCTTGCCGCTATTCAGGTTATGTTAGATGAGCCTAGGCGTGTAGATTTGCTCAATGATAATTGCCAAACATTCTTTAATGAAGCTAAAAAATATGACCTTAATGTCATTAGCCCTAAAGCAAGTCCAGTAATTCCTATATTGACGTATAAATCAATTCCCACATTAAAGTTGCATGAAAAGCTTAAAAAAACAGGTATTTTATCTCAGCCAATTATTTATCCTGCCGTATCTGAGAGTGCTTGTAGGTTAAGATTTTTTATTTCTTCTTGGCATCGTTCCCACGATATTGTTAGGTGTGTCAAAATACTGTCGGATTATATTCGAGCAGAAAATAAGAAGTGATGGTGCTATAATATCTCTGGAGCTTTTCTTGCAAAATATAATTAGTTTATCGGCAAATTTCCTTCCTGCATATTTAATTGCCCTTTTATTGATGTTCGTTTCGGTTAATCTTATGGTGCGTCAGCCAAAAGATATTCAGTATTTGTCCGGTTTTGAATGTTATTTTCTATTTGTTTTATTGATTATTAATATTATTTTATATCACTTTTCGTGGATAGCATTTTTGACTATGCAGATTGTTAATATATTAGTTTTCGTGTTTGTGTTTATTAAAACGTGCTTATTAAAAGCGCTTAGTTTTGATTTTAATTACGCAATAATCAGAAGAGCGTTTCAATTTAAGCTTGCTGCAACAGATTCAAAGCAAAAATTAGGGATCAGAATATTTTTTTCCGAAAATGCTGTATATATGGTTCAGTTTAGTTTGTTAGCAAGTGCAATCTTGTTTTTTGCTTTTTCTGAATTTATTTTTACTGATATTATTTTACTATTTAATACTCTGTTTACGTTGTTGCTGTTAATAAAAAGTCGTAGTAATCAAACGCTGTTACGATTTTATAGTTTGTCGTTATCTATTCATTTATTAGTGTTTAGTTATCTGCTAGTTTGTCATTATTTTAATAACATAGAAAGAGTAGTTGCTATTGTTATCATCACATCTATAGTAGCAGTTATTATTTATTCGAAAGGGTTCCGCATTGGTAAGAGCCTGATCTTTTCTTCCCTTTCTTCTAAGCCCTTAAAGCGCAGTAGGTCATTGGGGGAAGTGCACGTTTCGCTGCCGTTAGCCGAAAAGAAAGTGCCCGTTGCCGATACATTTTTAAACAAACCTAATATAATAGTAATTACATTTGAGTCTTTATCACAGAAATATTTCGATATGATTATCGATAAAGGCAAGACTCCATTATATAATTATCTTAAGCCTATAAGTTCCCACTCCTGTTACCATTCAACTATTTGTCCAATGACAGCAGAGTCTTTGTATAATATGTTCTTTGGTGATTACAAGCTGTTTATCAGCAAAAACTCTTCAGATAGTAGAGTCAGTTATCTTGAGACGCTCAAGGAAAGTCAATATAAGACTTTTCTGGTATCACCTTCCTATATATGCGATGACTTTAATGATTTTTTCCATTTGGCTCATTACGACGATAGTGTTAATCGAGGACAGTTTAATTTTAGCAGTATATCAGATCTCGATTTTTATAAGCATACGGGTGATTTGATTGTTGATAAGCTTAAGCAATCTAATCAGTATTTTATGCACATTAAGAGTGAGCAAACACATTACCCCTACGGATTACAGACTGAGAATTTAAAAAAATATCCTCCCGGTTCATTGATGCGTTATTTGCAAGCATTTGCCGAGACAGAAGATGCTGTAAATTATTTGTTAGAAAAAATAGATAAAAAGATAGGCCTTGCAAATACGCTTATTGTTTATACTGGTGATCATGGAGAGTCCTTTGGTGAGTTTGGTAATGTGACTCATGGGGCGTTGACTAAAAGTGGCTTGAATGTTCCATTTCTTTTCTATCATCCTAAGCTTGCTGCCAGGGAAATACAATTTTCAACACATTTTGATATTTTTCCAACCATCTTTTCTCGTCTTGGTCTGCCTTATGTAGCCAGATATGGTGAGGATGTGTATAAAAAGCACGATTGTGAAAAGCATTTTTCACATTTTTTGCATGGTTCTTTTGTTCGTGGTGATGTGCCATATTCGCTAGGTCATATAAATAGTAAAAGAAAAATCTATTTTGACCTTAGATTTAATTATTTCCTAAAGCTAGATCTTAATGATAACGTCGTTAGAAATCTTTCTAAGAGAGAGATTGAGTTTTATAAAGAATATTTTTGGGAACGGTTAAAAACCGATGACCTCTTGGCGTGATCGTTGTACATGGTGTCAATATGTTCGATTGTTATTGGGTGGTCAGCTTAATAACTTTGGTGTATAAGCTAATAATATTTCCGAACGTTTTGTTTTATATGTTATTATTCATTTCTTTTATGCATCTTTGTTCTTGCTGTTATTAATGGAGTAAAAATGATGACAAAATCAATTGCGATAGTAGGGATTGGTTGTCAATTTCCTGGTGGAAGTGACTCAGTTAAATCATATTGGGAGCTTCTTTCTCAAGGGCTCAGTGCTGTCTCAGAGGTCCCAAAAGATCGTTGGTCTGTGGGTGCCTTTCATTCAGATGTAGCAGCAGGCATGAATGGAAAAAGCTGTTCCAAGTACGGAGCTTTTATTAATGACATAATGCATTTTGATGCGCAGCTCTTTGGTTTGTCTGTTGCTGAGGCTCGGAGTATGGATCCTCAGCAACGTTTGCTAATGATGGCGGCATTGGATGCTTTTTATGACTGTGGAAAAAGTTGTGCTGATGTTGCAGATAGAAACATTGGTGTTTTTATAGGCTCATCTATACCTGATTATAAGTTGCTTTTAGGTGGTCTTGATGATTTTTCTAATTGCAACAGGTTTAGTATGCTAGGCATGATGCCAAGTATTACTGCAAATAGATTGTCGTATTTTTTTAATCTAAAAGGGCCAAGCTTTGCCGTTGATACAGCTTGCTCCTCATCATTATTGGCTGTGCATTTAGCCTGTGAAAGTATTCGTAAAGGGGAAAGTGAGTTTGCTCTTGCTGGAGGTGTTTGTGCATTACTAACACCAGACCCATATGTTAATTTTACTAGTATGCAGGTACTATCTTCCGGCATGGAGACACGGTTATTTGATAAAGGAGCGAGTGGTTTTGTATTAGGTGAGGGGGTAGGTGTTGTTGTTTTAATGCCTGAAGAAAAAGCATTACAGGAGAACTTGCCTATATACGCGGTTATTCGAGGTTCTGGAACCAATCAAGACGGCCGTACGAACGGTATTATGTTACCTAATGCAGATGCGCAACAACAGTTAATCAAGCAAGTTTGCCAATCAGCTGATATCTTGCCAAAAGATATTGGTTATATTGAAGCACATGGTACTGGTACTGCTATGGGAGATCCTATTGAGGCTAATGCCATTGGATCTGCTTTATCACAAGGTCGTGAGGAAAATGATCCTTGCTATGTCGGTTCGGTAAAAGAAAATATAGGGCACCTATTAACAGGTGCAGGGATTGCTGCTTTGATTAAAACTGCTCTTATCTTAAAGCATAAGATGATTCCACCTAGCGTTAATTTTGCAGAAGCAAACCCCAGGATTAATTTAGAGAAATTAAGACTAAGGGTGCCACAGGAAAATACTAACTTCCCAAATCCAGAAAAATTAGCTATTGCAGGTGTAAACTCATTTGGTTTTGGTGGGGCTAATGTGCATGTATTATTGAGTGAATCAATAAATACAAAGGTCAGTTCAAAAGCTAGCAATGCTTCACAGTTAACTAGCAATACTAAATATATATTGCCGATATCAGCAAAATCGCCAGCTGGCTTAAACCTTGCAGTTAACACGTTTTGGAAATTTTTAAATACGTGTGAGTCAAGCAGTGAAGTTAGTTCAACCGATTTAATCAATTTGGCTTATTCAGCTAGTGTTTGTCGAGATCACTATGAGTATCGTGCTGCTTTTCTTTTTGAATCGCAAGAGGAATTGCAGTATCAATTACAAGAGTGGCTGGTTGACTATGAGTTGAGCGCACAGGACTCTGTCGATAACAACAGCAAGAAACTGGTCTTTGTATTTTCTGGTCAAGGTACACACTGGCCTGAGATGGGCAAGCAGCTAATGGCAACAGAGCATGTGTTTAGAGAGGTAATAGAAGAGTGTGATCGTGTTATTCAAAAATTGGGTGCTTGGTCTTTAATTGATGAGTTAAACAAAGATAAGGCTCATTCGCAATTAATAGAAACAGCTATTTCGCAAC
The DNA here is from genome assembly GCA_030425685.1 of Gammaproteobacteria bacterium. GTDB lineage: Bacteria > Pseudomonadota > Gammaproteobacteria > Coxiellales > Coxiellaceae > JAUIAD01. The sequence continues at coordinate 78,966 of JAUIAD010000006.1, forward strand.
CGGCGATATTTGCGATTCAAGCAGGATTGCTTGCCTTGCTAAAACACTGGGGTATTGAGCCATCTGCAGTGATTGGTCACAGCGTAGGTGAAGTGGCAGCAGCTTATGCGTCTGGAGCTTATAGTTTGCAAGAAGCAGCTGAAATAATTTATCACCGTGGTAAGTGCATGGATCAAGTCTCGTCGGAAGGCAAAATGCTAGCGGTACGTCTTAAGCTGCAACAAGTGAAAGAATGGATTGCACCCTATCAACAGAAAATTGATATTGCTGCCATTAATGGTGAGCAGCTTATTACCCTGTCTGGTGATAGCGAAGCGTTGGCATCACTTGCGGCAAAGCTGTCAGAGGAAAGGGTGTTTAACCGCTTTTTAGATGTGAAGTACGCTTTTCATAGTATGAAAATGGATCCAGTAAAAGAAAACTTTCTGCAATCGATCTCTCATCTTAAGCCGAACAAAAAACTTGCGTTGCCAATGCTTTCAACAGTGTCGGCTGAGTATATTGAAGGTTGGGATTTGGTTAATGAATATTGGTGGCAAAATATACGAAGCACGGTGCTTTTTAGTCAAACGATTGAAAGACTGGCTAGTGATGAGCAGTTTTCTGTCTTGGAGGTGGGGCCAAGCCCAGCAGTGTTATCATCTATCAGAAAATTGGTAGTTGGCATTAAAGGGTGGGGTACGCTTAAAAAGAATCATTCCGAAATTGAATCTCTGATGAACCTTTTAGCTCAATTATATGAAGCTGGTTTTAACATCAACTGGCAGAGAATATATTCAAAGAAAGCTGCGACTTACAGGCGTATACCGGGTTATAGTTGGCAAAAGAAAGAGTATCAACTTGAATTGCCGCAATATAAGGCCTTTAGGTTGGAGCGTGTTGTTTATGAATATTACCGACAAGACCATCGTTTTCCCCATATAACCTCTAAATTAATTGTCAACTTAGATTATTTTTCGTATTTAAGGGACCATCAGGTAAATAATGAAATTGTTTTTCCAGCATCAGGTTATATCGAAGCAATGTTGGCAGCTGCTAAACAAGACAAAAAGAATGATGTTTTTTGTTTGGAGAATATAGATTTTCTACAAATGCTTAACCTTCCTGATGATGATACAAGAGTATCGATACAAACTATTTATGATAGTAAAAAAAGGGTCATAGAGCTTTTTAGCGAAAAAAATAATTCCAATGATTGGTCTTTATGTGCAAAAGCTACTGTGGGGCAGAACGATTACAATAATAAGCAAATAATTCCCATTGAGTTATTTAAGCAAGACGCTTTAACTAAAGTGTGTAGAGAAGAACTTTATCCGCAGCTGTCAGAGTGTGGTTTGGATTATGGAAAGTGCTTTCAAGGGATTGCTACACTTTGGTTGGTTCAAGGGAAAGCCCTTGCTGAAATTTCACTTAAAGATAATAATCAAATAGACAATAGAAAATACCTTTTTCATCCAGCTTTACTTGATGCTTGTTTGCAAGTCATGTGTGGGACTATTATTAATCGCTCGCACAAAGGAGGTAAAGCGACTTATATTCCAGTGCAAATAAAACGAATTTGTTTTTATTCACCTATCGCGAGTGATACGATTTATAGTCATGCAAGTCTGCAGCGTATGAGTGAAAAAACAATTGAGGGCGATATTACTATTTGTGATGAAAGTGGCAATCATTTGTTATTTATCGAGGGCTTAACATTAGTGAGAATTGGTGCTTCGCGTCAATACAGTGATCAAGAGATGGAAGGTCTTTTTTATAAGCAATCTTGGCAATATAAGCCATTAAGTTCACATAAATGCCCAAGCTTAAGTCCCAATGATTTGGTGATTAGTAAACAGTTGCTCGAAGGTTTGTCAGGCATTAGTTTTATTGAACGATTAGCGAGTCTACTTAAATATTATATAGCAGGTTTTAATGAAGGTTATGTGGCTCGTATTTTAGAGATAGGTGACAGTGAAGGTGTTTTAGCTGCAAGAGTATTAACCGAATTTAAAGCTGATCGCATAGATTACCACTTGTTTGAGTCTACAGCCAATAAACAAAAGGAAGCTGAACTTAGGCTGTACGATTATAACAATGTGGCTGTGGCCAGTGGTGAGCTAGCAAGTAAGCTGTCATGTAGTGAATGGCAGGAGGGTAGCTTTGATATAATAATTGTGAATACTAATTTGGGTGATGATGAACAGGCGCAAGAAAAGCTTAGGTTATTGCCTAGGCTATTGGCTGGTGGGGGTAAACTTTTTTTAACGCAATTATCTGAATATCCATATCAACAGTTTATTGACCGTCATGAATATGCTTCTGTAGAAGAGGTAAGTGATTTCTGTCAGTCTTCTTCCAATAAAAAAATGCTACTATTGGCTAATAAGAAAAAGCAAGTTGGCATAACAACCTCTTCCGATACAGTTCAACCTGATGCTGAACCAAAAAATCGTTGGTTGCTTGTTGCCGATAAGGGGGAGCAGTTGGATGTGCTCATTGATGAGCTAACATTGAAGCAACAGCCGCTCTTGCAAGTATGCCATCATAATAAGATTGATGAAGATTTTTTTGCCTGGTTAGATCACGCTGATGGTGCTCAGAAAATAAATCGCTTGATTTATTGTTTAAATGCTAACAAAGACGAAGGTGGTTTCCTTAAAGCGCAGGAGGAAAATTGTTATCGCCTTATTAGATTATTGCAAGCAGTGAGTAAATCTACGAATCGAATAGCGCATCTGTATGTTGTCACGCATGGAGCTGAAAGTTTATTTTTAAATGCTGACGAGATTAAGTTAGGTCAGTCAACTGTTAATGGCTTAATGCGTGTGATTGATAATGAGTTTTTTAGCATGACTTGTAAGCAAATTGACTTATCGCCACAAGATGGGGTTGCGCAAATATCTTTGTTAGTTGAGGAGATGTTGCAGGAAACGCAAGCGAAACAAATTGTTTATCGTTCTGGTTGCCGTTGGGTGTCACAAATGGAACGGGTTAGCTTGGAGCAATTACTATCTGGTGGTGAGATAAAATGGAGAAGCAGTGGTGGTAATTATAGGCTTGATATTAGCGGGAAAGGTTCCTTTGAAGATCTAAAGCTTGTTACTAATCAGGCTGAGGTATTAAAGGATGATGATGTTGAGATTTCTGTTTATGCCGCAGGTTTAAATTTCCGTGATGTATTGAAAACACTGTCGATGTACCCAATGGATAATGATGACTACTTACTTTTAGGCGATGAGTGCGCTGGTGTTGTTACAGCCGTTGGTGATGGTGTCGATAATATAAAGGTTGGCGATGAAGTTATGACTATTGCACCTGGCAGTTTTAGTGGTAAGATTTATGCTCATAAAACCTGTTTAATGCAAAAACCTAAACACTTAAGTTTTGAGGAAGCTGCTACTTTACCTGTCGCCTATTTAACTGCATATTATTGTTTGCATAGTCTCGGTAATATTCGCAAAGGTAGTAAAGTCTTGATTCAAGCCGCAGCTGGCGGTGTAGGTTTGGCTGCTGTGCAAATTGCTATGGCTGCCGGTGCGCAAATTTATGCGACTGCTAGTGAAGCTAAACGGCCTCTGCTAAAGAGTATGGGTATTCAACATGTAATGGATTCACGCTCAATGTCCTTTATTGATGAGGTAATGGAAAAAACAAATGGAGCGGGTGTTGATATTATTTTGAATTCGTTGTCTGGAGAGGCGATAGAGCGTGGTATCTCAATTTTGGCGCCGTTTGGAAAATTTATTGAGATTGGTAAGCGAGATATTTACGAAAATAACGCACTAAATTTACGTGTTATGCGAAATAATATTTCATTTCATGCTGTAGACGTTAGTCGCTTAATTGCTGCTGACCCGGTATTAACGGCAGAAATTATGTCGGCCTTATCAACGGCTTTTAACGATGGGTATTATAAGCCAATTCACCATCAGGTATATCCTATTACTAGTGCTAAATATGTCTTTAAAAAGATGTCGCAAGGCAAACATATTGGCAAATTGATATTAAATCATATGCAGGATGATTTTTTTGTTAAAGATAGGCGAAATAATGAGATTATTATTAAGCCACAAAAAGCCTACATGATTGTTGGTGGTTTAGGGGATTTTGGCTTAACGGTTGCTGATTGGCTTGTTTCAGAGGGTGCTAGGAAAATTATTTTTGTTAGTCGTAGTGGAGCCAATACTGATAACAAGCAGGCAAGAGTGGACTTGCTTATTACACAAGAAGTCAGTGTTGACATTGAAGAGTGTGATGTCTGTGATGCTGGTGCGATTAATAAATTGGTAACTGACACATCAGCAACCTTCGGTTTGGCGGGTATTTTTCATTTGGCTGCTGTTATTGATGATGCGTCGATTGAAAATTTAACGGCTGACCAAATTGATAAAGTACTTAAGCCTAAAATACAAGGGGCATGGAATTTGCATCATGCTTCGCAGAATATTCCGTTGGACCTGTTTGTATTATTCTCATCAGTTAGTCAACAATTTGGTAATCCGGGGCAGGCACACTACGCTGCTGCTAATGCCTTTTTAGACACGCTGCATGATGTGAGACGTAAGCAAAGCTTGCCTTGTTTGACAATCAACTGGGGCGCAATTCGTGGTTCTGCGCATATCGATCAGAATGAATCAGCGGCAAAACAGTTAGCACAGTTTGGTATCAATGGTATTTCTATGAAGCAGTCTCAATCTGCATTATCTTTACTGCTGAAAAATCCTAGGCTGAGAGCTAGTGTGATGAACATTAATTGGCAGTTGTTTGCCAAACGGATGTTAAGTAGCACTCAGATGCCTCTCTTTGCGACGCTGGTGCAGCAAAGCAGTGTCATTAGCTTAAATGGTGGTGGTAAGTCCAGAGGATGTTTTAAAGCGTTGTTGTTAAAAATGGAAAGTGATCAGCGCTTGGCCGCAATAGAGAAATATCTTTGTGAGCAAATCGCTGCAGTGTTTGGTTTATCGGCTAAAAAGATTGATACGCATGCGTCGTTATTTTCTTTAGGAGTGGATTCGCTAACGTTGATAGATTTAAAAAATACGCTCGAAAGAGATTTAAATGCTAGCCTACCGACAGAGATTTTAATTGAATGTAATTCATTAACTGAGCTAGCAGAGTCTATAATGTCAACCTTACCTTTAGAAGTGGAGGCCGTATGTTAAATTGTAGACTTGCAAACCCGGATGATCTTACTGACCTTGTTGAAATGGTCGAAATCGCTTCAGGTGGAATTGTTGATTTTTTGTTGGATGGTTTAGTTTGTGATGAAAGTCAGATTGAACTATTAATGTCAAGCTTTTTAGATCCTGAATCTAATATGTTTTATGAGAACTTTATTATTGCGGAAGAAGATGGTAAGACAGTGGGTTCTGCTAACTATTATCCCTTTAATCAACATGGCGTGATAGAAGCTGCTAAGGCATTTATTCCTGAAGAGAGATTGGTTCATCTTGGAGGCTATTTAAATAGTGTTGTTGAAGACAGTCTCTATATTCATACGATGGCTGTTTTGGAACAAGAGCGCTATAAAAGCGCAGCTATTGCGCTTTATTTCTATTGTCAAGAAATAGCAAAAGAGTTAGGTTTTAACTATCTTAGCGCACATGTTTGGAAAGGTAATAAAAAAGTTGTAACAACCTTAAGAAGCTTAGGCTTTGAAATAATTGAAGAGGTTGATATTGAGGATCATGAGTTGTTTCAGTATAAGGGCGGTATGTATTTATTTCGCAGTAAAAAGCTAGAAGAGATGGTTGCCAATGGATATTAAAAGAAAGTGTTATTTAATTACCGGCGCTTCTTCCGGTATTGGTCGAGCGCTTGCGTTTGAGCTAGCAAGTGGGCCGGTCAAATTAATATTGCAAGGTAGAAATCGAGATCGATTGGAAAAAGTTGTTGCTGATTGCCGAGGAAAAGGTGCTGTTGTCCATGAGTTTGTTGCCGATGTGCGGGATGAGCTATTTTCCAAGCAGGTTCTTTCATTAGATGAGCGCTATGGTATTGATGTTGTTGTCGCTAATGCAGGTATTAATTCTACACTGTTGCCTGATCAAGAACCTGAAGATTTTGAATTGGTATTAAATTTAATTGATACCAATTTAAAGGGGGTTATCAATACTGTTAATCCTCTTATTGCCAATATGAAAAAACGTCGTAGTGGGAAAATTATTTTAATGAGTTCAATAGCTGCTTTCCGTGGCTTGCCTCAGTGCCCAGCTTATTGTGCTGCAAAATCGGCTGTTCTAGCCTATGGTGAATCATTGCGAGCCTGGTTAAGGCATTTTGGCGTCAATGTTGCTGTTATTTGTCCAGGATTTATTGAAACACCGTTATGTGATAAATTATCTGGCCCTAAGCCTTTTTTGATGTCACCAGAAAAAGCAGCAAAGATTATTGTTAAGGGAATGGCTAATAATAAACAGGTTATTGCTTTTCCTCGTTTATTGGTGCTGGCTTCTAAGTTTAGCCGACTATTACCTGCTAAGCTGGTAGACTACTTTCTTTTTAGGATTGAATCTTCAATTTCTTGAGATTTACTTTACCCCGAATAAACTTGCGAACGCGACTATGTACACCAACTCTCTGGCTAAATAAAAAGGTTAGCAGTGCCTTAATATAAGAACGATGCATAAACAAATTGTGATAAAACTCGGGTGCAATTTTCTGGATCTGCGGCAATTTAGACCAAGGCACAAGAGGAAAGTCATGGTGTTCGACATGATAGCCAAAATTAAACTGAATAATATTCATTAAGCCATAGTATGAAAACGTCTCCTGCCCCTCTTTAAATGTATAATGCTCAGTAATAAAATGTGCAGCAGCAGGGTGTATACTCATACCGAAGAAGGTGCTAAGCAATAAATAGAGTGAAAAAATATAGCCAAAGCAATAAATCAAAGTAGCCATAAAACAAAGCTGCAGTATGATATTAAATGTTTCCCAGGAATCTATCTTTTTCGGTTGGGTAATAATAGGACGTAAGGAGTAAAAGAAAGGAAAGAAAAACATCCACACTGCTTTCATTAATCTATTTTTAAAAAGCTTAAGCTCTAGCTTGCTGGGTAGATCAACATCCAGATTTTCTACACAGGTATACTTGTGATGTTCAAGATGATACTTACGAAAAGCAATTGCCATCGGAATACCAATTGGTAGATTTATCAGGATGGAAAGCAGCTTATTGTTACCACTGTTTTTAGCAAGTAAGTTATGACAAGCATCGTGGATAATAATATTAAGACCCTGAGTGATAAAACCACCAAATACATAAGCGCAGAAGATAACTAAGAGAATGTCTGCCTCACGTAAACAAAATCCCAATACTAATTGCAGCAGCCCAAGAGCTAAGCCATAATATTTTGAGGCGGCGTCATATCCATATAATTTTTTAATAGCAGGGTATTTTTTTAAAATACGTTGCCTGCGCTCGCGATGAAAATCTTGCTGATTATTCAACTGTGCTTCCTTGTTTGTTTACTAGCATCGTGGCTATCTCATTAATGCTCATATCTTCAGACATTGCATCAAAATCAAGTTCAAGATTAAAATTTGCTTTTAGTGAAAAATCGAGCTCAGCCAGCATTAGAGAGCTGACGCCAAGCTCCGATAGTGGTGTATCTGCACTGATATCGGAAAGTTTAGTTAAACCTTTGAGTTCATCGATCGTGTGTTGAATGATTTTTATTTTTAAGTCCATTTGTATTCCTTTTTGCTGCATCCCGCCGCTTATTAATTAAGAGCTTATTCTCGCTTACCAACAACGATATTGCAATTGTGGCACACTCTTACTATTTGCGAACCTTGTATATTGCAGGATGATTTAAGATAATCAGAAGTATGATGAATAGTTTTTTCTACCTATTTAAAGGTTTTGGCATGTTAACGCGTCGTGGTTTGCGGCGCTATGTTATTGTACCATTTATTGTCAACATATTGGTTTTTATTGGACTAATTTGGTTCGGTGCCCATTATTTTGAAAAATTAACCAACTGGATCGTTAGTTTTCTTCCCGGTTGGCTTGCATGGTTAAGTGTTTTTTTGTGGGTGTTATTTGCTTTTGCTTCGTTAATTATCATTATTTATACCTTTACCTTAATTGCTAATCTCATTGCGTCGCCTTTTAATGCACTTCTATCCGAAAAGGTAGAGTTTATGGTGACGGGTAAAAAAATTGAATCTTCAGGTGGTACCTGGTCCTTGGTTAAAGATATTCCTAGGTCTTTGTTGCGTCAGTTGCAATATATACTTTACTATCTTTTGCGCGCTATCTTAGTGCTAGTTTTGTTTATTATTCCAGTGGTCAATGTTATTGCCACACCGTTTTGGTTCGCCTTAAATGCTTGGATGATGAGTGTTCAGTATATGGATTATCCAATGGATAATCACCGCGTCACGTTTAAAACAATGCGCCGGCAATTAGCGGCTAAGCGTGTTGAGAATTTTAGTTTTGGCAGTGCCGTGATGCTGGTATCGATGATTCCTATTGTTAATTTTGCCGTAATGCCAGCAGCGGTAATTGGTGCAACCCTGATGTGGTGTGATCACTACCGTCATTAATCTCTTGTTCAATGAACGAACTGAGCAAAGATTTTTATGCGCGTACTATTTGCATCTTGCGTTAATAGTGATAAATTTGTTCTGTAAGAAACACATTGAGAAAGCATGATGGATAAAAAATTAATAGATGTGTTAGCTTGTCCAGTTTGTAAGGGTAAGTTAGCGTATGATAGAAAAAACAACGAATTAACTTGCCGTTTTGATAAACTGGCTTTTCCAATTCGTGAGGATATTCCTGTCATGTTGGTGGACGAAGCCCGCCGTTTAACACCTGAGGAGTTGTCGTAATGGAATTTCACGTGATTATTCCTGTGCGTTATGCATCAACCCGTTTGCCCGGTAAAGTTTTGCTCGATATTGCGGGTAAGCCGATGTTGCAACATGTTTATGAGCGCTCTATTCAAAGTGGTGCTGAGTCAGTGATCATTGCCACCGATGATGATCGTATCCGTGAAGCGGCAGAGTCATTTGGCGCTAAAGTGTGTATGACCGATGAAAGCCATCAGTCGGGAACAGAGCGTATTGCCGAAGCTGTTGCGGCATTAGAATTAGAAAGCCATGAAATTGTCGTTGGTGTTCAAGGTGATGAGCCTTTATTACCACCTGAGGTTATTTCTCAGTTAGCTAAAGATCTTGCTGAACACGATAACGTGAAAGTCGCATCTGTGTGCGAACCGATAAAAGAGGTTGAAGAGCTGTTTAATCCTCATTCGACAAAAGTTGTGCTTACGCGCCGTGGTTATGCGATGTATTTTAGTCGTGCGCCTATTCCATGGGAACGTGATAATTTTGGTGATGCAATTTTTGATAATGGTAATAGTGCTGTTGAGCAATTAAAGGCAAATCATTTTCGTCATGTTGGTCTTTATGCTTATCGGGCTGGTTTTCTCGGTGAATATATTAACTGGGAACCTTCGCCAAATGAGCCAGTGGAGTGTTTAGAGCAGCTGCGTATTATCTGGAATGGTAAGAAAATTCATATGATGGTTACTGATAAGCATGTCCCAGCGGGTGTTGATACCGAGTCTGATTTGGCGCGTGTGAGGGAAATGTTTTCTGCATCTGGTAAGTGAGGATTGGATACCGCGGTATGACGAGCTTTTAGTTGGGTCGCGGTAAAATGAGTTTTAGAAGTGCTTGTGAAGTATTGTCATTTTTAATTAGGCAAACATTATTTTATTAGGGTAAAAGCTATTTGGCGTTATGGGTTTTGTTTTAATGAAGTATATATTTCATGGTGTGCCTCTTATTCGCTAGCTGTTTTTAGTGTTGTCAGGTAAATATAAAATAAGGTTGCAGTATGCAAGATGTTATTCTTATTCTTAAAAATACTCCATGGTGGGTGTATGTCTTATTTATTTACTTGGTAATAATGGGATTAAAAGCAACGCGGACAAGAACAGTAGCGCTGTGGAAATTATTTATTCTTCCTGTTTTATTTTCTTGGATGTCAATTCATTCCTTAATCTCTTCCTTTCCAATCGATGCCTTTAGTGTCAGTACCTGGGGCGGTGCTATTTTGATCGGTACTTTTTTTGGTTGGTTACAAATGCATCGTAGTAAAATAGACATCAATAAACAAAAACATCAAATCACGCTTCCAGGTACCTGGTGGACTTTAATTTTGATTCTACTTATTTTTGCCACTAAATATTATTTTGGTTACCAGCTTGGTGTTGACCCGACATTAAAATATCAATCTCATTTTGAGTTTTCTATGTTAGCTGTGTCAGGCATTATTACTGGTTTATTTATTGGGCGCGCATTGGCGTTGCTAATACGTTATTGTAAAAAATAACTTCTCGTCGGTATGAATGCACCTCAACAAGTTCAAGCATTGTTGGTGCTTGTTTGCTATAGGTCGATCCTGAGTATATTTCGCATTTGTCATGTTTAAAAAAGCATCATTTGGTGATAAAATGCTCTCCTGGATTGTAGGATAGACCTGTGAAAAATATCGAAGCACAAAAGCCACCTGTATATTTTATAGCCATAATTGTTTTAATGTTGATGGCCAGTGGTTTTGTTGCGGCTGATTTATACCTTCCATCATTGCCGGCAATAAGCCAAGATTTGCATGCTAGTCATATGTTGGTGCAAGCAACATTATTTATATATTTGCTAGGCTTCTCAATTTCACAATTTGTTTCTGGCACTGTGTCGGATCGTTTTGGTCGTAAGCCAGTATTATTGATCGGCGTTTCTGTATATATAATAGGCAGTTTAATTTCTTTATATTGGCATTCCATTGTTGGGTTGATTATGGCGCGCTTAATTCAAGGTTTAGGCATAGGCGGTTGTACTTCTTTGGGCAGGGTAGTCCTGCGTGACCTTTATAGCGGAAAACGTTTGTTGCGTGTTTTAAGTTATTTGTCAGGGAGTATAGGCTTGTCGTTGGCGCTGGCTCCGGCACTGGGAGGATTTCTGCAGCACCATTTTGATTACAAGGGCAATCTGTGGTTTATGTTGGGCTATGGAGTGGTGTTAGTTCTGTTAATCTTTTTGTTGCTGCCTGAAACGAATGCCAATAAGAATCCACAGGCAACTAACCTGCGCCAGATAGGCCGCAATCTTAAAGACTTATTTTGTCATCAAAGCTTTATAGTGCATTCCTTATCAGCGGGAGGTGGCATTGGCGTGATTATCGGTTTTTCGGCCATTAATCCTTTTTTATTGGAACGTGAATTGCATTTAACGGCGGCACATTATGGTTTGCTGGCGTTACTTATTTCTTTTGGGATGGCGGTTGGTATGTTTTTAACACCGCGGATAAAGTCTTATATTAGTTCTTCCATACTTATTTTAAGTGGTTATTTGCTGATTTCTATAGCGGGAATAGCGCTGCTGGTTGCTGCTTTTTCTCTATCGATGAATGTTACAACGATTGTTGCTAGCTGTTCTGCTGCGGCGTTAGGGTGTGGTTTTATCGTGCCAAATTCAGCGCTTATTGCTTTACAGGCCTTTCCAGAAAAACGTGGGGTAATGGGCTCGGTTTATAGCTGTATTATGACGTTTGTTGCTTCTGTGGTTGGGTTTGTTATTTCTCTATTGCATCCTAGCTCTTTGTTTCCTTTAGCTTTTCTATTTTCTGGTTTGGGTGGGTTGGGCGTGCTGCTGAGGCTGTATTTTATTCAAAGCGCTAAAGTACCTAAAATATCCTGCATAAGACCCTCTTAGCAAACATTGTTAGGTTAACGATTTCTTCGCAACTTATTGATATTTCTTTCTGTTTCTATTATTTCTAACATTGTTAGTTTGAAAACCCCATGAATGAATCAAATATTGTTACTCTAAACCTATAAAGAAGGGCAAGTTAAATGGGGGTAGATCATGAAAGCAAGCACTTACAATCTAAAAGCAAGTTATACACCAGCTTACAATATTAACCATACTATCATTGAAGTACAGCACTACACCGCTAAGGGAAAATGCGGCCCTCAGTTAGGCTGTTGTCTTGCTGCAAATGACCAAGGATGTTGTGGAGCCAACGCTGTTGCTGTTGCGGAGGATGAAGAGGATCGAAAAACTAGGCTTTTCAATATGTTTGTCGCTAGAAAACATTAATCAATAAAAGCAGGTTTTTATCTTTAAAATTACTGGAGGAGGGGCAAGTTGAGGTGGAGTTAGGGAAAAATATAAATGACAACCTTGCCTCTCAAAATGCTTTTGTCGACACTAAAAGCCATTCTCATCAGGCGTTGTATTATCAAATATGGTATCTCGCTTAGAGTTTTTTTCTCTATCAGGTGCCTTTGTTCCGCACTTTTTTTCAGTTAAAAATTAAAAAACAATATGTTATTACTATGCCACAGCCTAGGTTGTAACTAATTTGTTACAAAGTCTGCGTTGGTATTCATGCTCTCGTTACATTATTTCTCTAGAATGGATTTTGCTAGATGTATGACTATGTAGATAGAGATGTCGGTTAAGGTGAAAGGACGTGTTGTATAGAAGGTGGAAAGCATTGCATTGCGGAGATAAGTATGAAAAAACTGTTAAGTTCAAAGCTATTTATTGTTGCTTTGTTAACATTAGGCTTAGTAGCTGTCGTAGAACCGACATGGGCGTACTCGGTCATACATTTTGGCTATAGTGTGGGTGGTGGTGATCCCTGGTATTATCACCACTACCACCATTGGCATCACTGGTGTCGATGGCACGATTGTTATTATGGTCCTCATTGGCATAGCCATTGGCACCCTGGTTATTGGTATAACGGTTGGTGGCATCATGGTTATTATTCACGGTGGTGGGGATAAAAAAAAGGGGGCGTTGCCCCCTTTTTCATGCCAAGCCTGCCTGTTTATTACGTGCATTTTCCACTAGGTGGTGATCGCAGCGGACAATTTCGACTTTCCTCAAACGCGCCCCCTTTTTTTAATTTTGTTTTAATATCGTGTCGTTATAATTATTTTTTTAATATTAAAAAGGAAAGGGATGATGAGAGGAACTAATGATAACCCGGCTGCTAATACTCGCCTAGCAAGAGATAAAGATAGACTGTGTCGTGTGATATTCTGTAATTTTGTTGCCGTCATCGGGGCAGGTATTGCAGGGACAATGTATTTTTCGTTCGAAAACGAGGAATATGCAGTTGATCAAGGTAGGGCGGCAGCCGCAAAAGTTGCAGCAGTTTACCAATGTGTTTACCAGCTTGCTGGAGAAGTGTGTGCCGATGCGGGTGATGGTCGTTGTCATGATACTGAGGAATGCACTTGGAAATCCGGAGATGCTTATGAGGATGGGTATTATGGTAGTGACTCTCCTTATGATCCCTATATTGCTTTGTCATGGATTGTTCCCGTAGGAGGAGTTCTTGCTTTAGATATCTTGTATTTTATTCCCCATTTATGTGCTTATGCGTGTGTCAGAATGAAAAACCGCGTTTGTCCGCCAACTGTGCCCGATGTTGGGGGGTGTCTTGATGATGATTTAGATTCGGTTAAATCACTATCGTATCGCGATATTGAGGAAAGTGATGAGGGTGAAAGCAAAGGTTGTTGGGCACGAATAAAGGCTCGTTTTTTTCCTCAGCAAGAAGAGGAAGAGAGCGTAATGAATTATGGTGCCGCAGAAACCGGATCGGGATACTCCAGTGGCTGCGATCTTTAAGTTGGCGATTTGTATAATAAGGTTCTATACTTCTTAGGAAGGTCTATTTTGTTGCTTGTGTGGAGAGGGTGTTGATGGCAATCCAGCAAGACATTGAGGCAGCCTATTCGCGTATTCAATCTTATGTGCTGAAAACGCCGCTTATTAAAGCGCATGCGATTAGCGAGCTTGTTGGTGCTAATGTCTATTTTAAGCTTGAGAATATTCAAATCACGGGATCGTTTAAGGTTCGTGGTGCTTTTAATAAGTTGCTATCTCTAAATGATATTCAAAAGCAAGGCGGTGTGGTTGCGGCTTCAAGCGGCAATTTCGCCGCTGCTGTTTCTTATGCAGCTAAAACGCTTGGCGTTAATGCAGATATTTTTGTTCCCACTGTTACTCCAAATGCAAAACTCAGAAATATTAAGTTGTATGGTTGTGAGCCTAAGTGTATTGGTGATAATACTGGTGAAGCAGAGCGCTTTGCTCGTCAGTATGCCGAAGAGCATCATCTCCCTTACTTATCACCTTACAATGATTATGACGTGGTTTGTGGTCAAGGAACGATAGGCGTTGAATTGACTGAACAGCTTGATCATTTTGATGAGGTGTATATTGCTGTCGGTGGTGGTGGCATGATTGCGGGGATTGGGGCGTATTTAAAGCATTACAATAAAAAAATAAAAATCGTTGGCTGTTTGCCGCAAGCTTCTCCGGTGATGTATGAGTCAATTAAGGCTGGCAAAGTAGTGGAGTGTGATATTCAGCCGACCTTGTCAGATGGTACGGCAGGGAACAATGATGCTGATACGATTACTTTTGGTTTTTGTAAAGAATATGTTGATGATTATGCGCTGGTTAGCGAGCCTGAGATTGCTGATGCTATCAAAAAAGTTCTGTCGCATGAGCATATGTTAATTGAAGGGGCTGCGGGTGTTGCACTCTCGCCGCTGTTGACTTGTTCTGATACTGTTAAAAATAAAACAGTGGTGGTTGTTTTGTGCGGGGCTAATATTAGCATGGCTTCCTTGAAGAAGGTTATTTGTTGATTTGTTTCAATCGAAGGGCGAGAAATTTTTATGTTGCTAGGTGAAGCAGTAGTTTTTGCCTAGCGATATAAAAACTTCGCGCCCTTTGCGTCCCCTTAGCGCCTTTGCGTGAAACAAAGCAAAAACAAATTACTCTTTATCAACAGGCGGTTTATCTGTCGGTGTGGTCGCTACTTCTTCCTTCACTTTTTTAGTCGTAACTTCTTCCTTCACTTTTTTAGTCGTAGGAGCATCGTTCTCCTTCACAGGCTGCGGTTTTTTCTTTGGCTGATTTTGCAGATAAGGCGGCTCCAGATCCGTTGGTGGATAAGGAGGGATTTCTGATTCAATCACTTTTTTGGGTGCTTGTTGCGGTTTTCTCTCTTGTTTGTGCTGCTGTTGTTGTTGAGCACCTGCTGGTTTTACTGGTTTCTGCGCTTGCTTTTGTGGGCGGTTTTGCTGGCCGCCGCGGCGTTGTTGACCGCCACGACTGCCCCGTCTTGAGCGCTGTGGTTTTTGTTCTTTTTTATCAGCATTTTTTGCTGTGTCAGTTCGTTGTTTGCGTACGGGTTTTTTTTGTCCAGCTGCTTTTTGCGGTTGTTTTCTTCTATCCTGATTTTGTCTCTTTTGTGCTGGGCGCTTGTTACTCTTTTGTGTTTTCTTAGCAGGTTCTGGTGGTGTGGTTTCACTGCCAAACATTTTTGTCCATAAGCGTTTAATTAAACCACTGCTGCTTGGTTTTTTGGGAGTGCCTGAACCTGAAGAAGATAAAAATTGGTTAATCGCCGGTTCCGCCGAAGGTTTATTGCTCTTCTTGGTATTTTGATCTGCTTTTAAGTTTTTAATCAGTTTGTAGCTAGCAACACCTTTGCTATGTTCAATTTGGTCCGGTGTACAGCGAACTTGTTTTAACTGGTAGTGGGGTGATTCTAAGAACTGATTAGGGATAATAGTTATTTTAACTTCACAATGGCGTTCAATTTCTTTTAACGCATCACGTTTTTCATTGGTGATGTAAGTTGCCATATCAAGCGGTAGTTGCACTTGGAAGTGAACGTGTTTTGCTTTAGAAGCCTGCTCTTGTATTAAGTGAATGACAGACAAGGCTTGTGATTCAACACCGCGAATGGTGCCTTGGCCTTCGCAGCGAGGACAAGTAATATGGCTAGATTTCGATAAAGATGAGCGTAGGCGCTGACGAGACATTTCCAGTAGGCCAAAGCGTGAAATGCGACCGAGCTGAATGCGAGCACGGTCTTGTCGCAAGGCATTGCGCAGGCAAGTTTCAACTTCACGTTGGTTGCGCACTGGGGTCATATCAATAAAATCGATTACCACTAAGCCGCCAATATCACGAATACGTAGTTGTCGTGCAATTTCTTCCGCTGCTTCAAGATTGGTGCGTAAAGCAGTTTCTTCAATATTGCTACCTTTGGTTGCTCGTGCGGAGTTAATATCAATGGCAACCAGCGCTTCAGTTGGATCAATGGCTAAAGAGCCACCAGAGGGGAGTCGAACTTCGCGTTGGTAGGCGCTTTCGATTTGATGTTCAATTTGGAAACGACTAAAGAGCGGTAGTGAATCTTGGTAGAGTTTTAATTTTTCAATATAATTGGGGCGAATTTGATTAAGGTAATTATGTGCTCGTTGGTAGGCGCTTTCATCATCAATAATAATCTCACCAATATCTTGGCGCAGGTAGTCACGAATGCCGCGAATAATGACATCGCTTTCTTGGTGAATAAGATAGGCGCCATCTTTAATGGTGGCGGCTTGCTTAATGCCTTCCCAGTAGTGGAGCAAGACACTTAAGTCCCAGGCAAGCTCTTCTTTGTTTTTGCCCACACCCGCGGTGCGCACAATAATGCTCATGCCTTCAGGAATTTCTAATTCACTAATGGATTGGCGTAGCTGATCGCGTTCTTCACCTTCAATACGACGAGAAATGCCGCCACCTCTAGGGTTATTCGGCATAAGGACTAAGAAAGAACCAGCTAGGCTGATAAAGGTTGTTAATGCTGCCCCTTTGGTGCCGCGTTCTTCTTTTTCAACCTGCACAACTAAAGGCTGGCCAATTTTGAGTACTTTGTTGATATCAGGAGATTGTAGCTGCTCCGGATCTTTCGTTACAAAGTATTCGCGGGAGATTTCTTTCAGCGGTAGGAAACCATGACGCTCGCTGCCATAATTGACAAAAACGGCCCCTAAACTGGGTTCAATACTGCTAATAATGCCTTTGTAGATATTGGCTTTTTTCTGCTCTTGTCCGGGGACTTCAATATCTAGATCAATTAGTTGGGAACCTTCCGTGATAGCAACTCTTACCTCATCGGGCTGAGTTGCGTGAATCAGCATTCTTTTCATCGTACTATTACAACCTGTATTTCAGGCGCTCAACCAATTCCTATTACCTAGGTGTGGGTTCGCCGGCTACGGATCTTCGTCGTTACCGTATCTTCTCTTTCATGCCAGTACGTTCAATTTGTCGGTACTTGGCGTTCAACAGATGGAATTATTTTTCTATCTGTTTAGGATCCTGGGAGCGCAAATTTTTAAAACTCTTCTTATTAATCAATCAGTTGGGCTAAAATTGCCCACTGCTAGCAGTATAGTCAGTTAAATTTATGATAAACATGGACTTATATTTGTCACAGCGACTATACTCACTGGTGTTGAATATATCAGGGTTTCTCAAGTTCATCAATGAAGAGAGGTTTATCCATTTGCCAATTACAAATCTGACGATTGATGCTGATCATGATGGTCAGCGAATTGATAATTTTTTAATCACTTTTTGCAAAGGAGTGCCCAAGTCGCGTATTTATCGTGCGGTACGCAAAGGCGAAGTGCGTGTTAATAAAAAGCGTGTTAAGCCAGAGTATCGTCTGCAGCGCGGTGACGAGTTGCGGGTGCCGCCCTTGCGAGTGCCTGAGCCTGATGAGAAACCTAAGGCGGGCCGACAGCTATTGCAAAGCTTGGAAGAGCGGATTTTGTCTGAAACGCCTGAGCTTATCGTTATTAATAAGTTATCTGGCATTCCCGTGCATGGCGGTACTGGGGTGAGCTTAGGATTGATAGAAGCCTTGCGACAGATGCGACCGCAGCAAAAGTTTATGGAATTAGTCCATCGTTTAGACAGAGAGACCTCGGGCTGCTTACTGATTGCTAAAAAACGCCGGATGTTACTGGAGTTGCATCAGTTGCTGACCAGAAAAAAGGTGACAAAACAATACATTGCTTTGCTTAAGGGCGATTGGCAGGGTGGTCGCTGTGAGGTTGATGCACCGTTGTTGAAATACCAGCGTGTTAGTGGTGAGCGTTTTGTCAGGGTTAGTGATGAGGGTAAACCAGCGTTAACCCGTTTTCGTCCACTGTTGCGCTTGCCAGGCGCTACGTTGGTTGAAGCAAGCCCTGTGACGGGCCGTACTCACCAAATCAGAGTGCATGCACAACACCTAGGACACCCCATTGCCGGCGATGAAAAATATGGTGATGAAGCGTTTAATAAGCGTTTACGAAAGATAGGCTTACGGCGTCTTTTTTTACATTCTGCGAGTATCTCTTGCCAATTGCAGGAGCCTAATGGTCCGCTTGGTATCTGCGCGCCCTTAGATATTGAATTATCTACGATTATTGATAAGCTGCAACAAGCATAGCAGGGCATTTGACAGCTTGTCCTGATGCCGTTACCATTGCCGATTTCTCAAAGGAATAATGATGAAAGGTCAATTACCTTTGAAAGTGAACCCCTTTCTGTTGGCAAAACAATTTGCCAAGTTAGAGGGTAGGATACCGGTATCTGATTTGCCTCGTCTTCGCGAAGTGGTTTGTAACGATTCCGGCTATGTTGATGTCTTGTTAGAGTTTGGCAAGGGTGAATTTGGGCCGATTTATATTCGCGGCCAGATATCTGCTTTACTCGAACTTGAATGTCAGCGTTGTGGAGAGCCAGTGAGCTGTGATATAAACGTAGAGCCCAACGTGAGCCCTGTGTTAACTGACTCTCAAGCAAAGCACTTACCAAAGGAATTTGATCCAGTGCTATTGGATGACGAGTCTGTAGTCGTTGCAGATTTGGTTGAGGAAGAATTGTTGCTTAGCTTGCCAATGATTGCTAAGCACCCATTAGGTGAATGCCAGGTAAAAAAAGAACTGGCCCCTGAATAAATTGAAGAGTAGAGATTATGGCAGTACAACAAAATCGAAAAACCCGTTCTCGACGAGGTATGCGTCGTTCACATGACTCCTTAAAGTCATCAACCTTGAGCGTAGACAGCACCACTGGTGAAAAACATCTTCGCCACCATATCAGCCCAGATGGTTTTTACAAAGGTCGTCAGGTGATTAGTGCGAAAGAATCATTTGAAGACGAAGAAGAAGAGTAAGCCTGAATGCTGAAAACGATTGCACTAGATGCGATGGGCGGTGATCACGGTCCCAAGGTTGTCGTACCTGCTGCTGTTGAAATATTAAAAAAGCATTCGAATATCAAGTTTATTCTGGTTGGTCTGCAAGATGTGGTCAAGCAGCACGTCGATGAGCATGCGGCTGCGTTCAAAGATCGCATAGAGATTCATCATGCGTCTGAAGTTGTGGAGATGGGTGAATCACCTTCGCAAGCACTGCGCAATAAAAAAGACTCGTCCATGCGAGTGGCTATCAATTTGGTAAAAGAAGGCCGTGCTTTGGCGTGTGTCAGTGCTGGTAATACCGGCGCATTGATGGCTACTTCCCGTTTTGTCCTTAAAACACTTCCTGGTATAGATCGGCCGGCGATTACGACTGGTTTTCCTTCGCTAACCGGGCATCCTGTTCGCATGATTGATTTAGGTGCGAATGTTGATTCGAGTTCAGAAAATCTTTATCAGTTTGCCGTGATGGCATCGATTCTCATGTCTGCTGTTCATAATATTGAAGCTCCTAAGGTTGGTTTGCTGAATATTGGTGAAGAAGATATTAAGGGCAACGACTTAGTTAAAAAGACTGCGGAGCTGTTAACCAACAGTTCGGCGATTAATTACGTAGGCTACATTGAAGCGAATCGAATTTTTGAAGGTATTGTTGACGTGATTGTCTGCGATGGCTTTGTCGGTAACGTGACGATTAAAACCGTCGAAGGCGTTGCAAAAATTGTTGGTAAATTGGCTAAGGATGCATTTAAGTCATGGTGGGCAAAACTATTGATTATGCCATCATTGCCAATTTTAAAGAAATTAATGAAGCGTGTGAATCCAGAGCGACAAAATGGTGCCACCTTTTTGGGCTTAAATGGCATTGTGGTTAAGAGTCATGGTGGTGCGGGTGTGTTGGCCTTCACTCATGCCATTGAAGAAGCTGTTTTGGAAACAGAAATGAATATTCCAAAACTCATCAAAGAACGTGTGGCTAAAATTTTAGAAGTAGAAGGTGTTTAGTTTGCGCTAAGCATGCTCTGGTTAGTACTGCACAAAGGAGCCAAATTTCATGAGTTATTCCCGTATTACCGGTACCGGCGGTTATGTCCCTGATGAGGTGCTTACTAACGCTGATCTTGAAAAAATGATTGAAACCTCTGATGCTTGGATTACCAAGCGAGTCGGGGTACGTAAACGTCATATTATTGGTGACAGTCAACAAAACTCAACCACTTTGGCCTTAGAAGCAGCAAAGCGTGCCATTGATATGGCGGGGATTGATGCGCAGCAAATTGATTTAATTGTCGTGGGTACCGCAACACCACAGTACCATTTTCCAAGTACGGCTTGTGTTTTGCAAAAAGAGTTAGGTATTCGCGATGATGTACCGGCTTTTGATTTAAATGCAGCTTGCGCCGGTTTTATTTATTCAATGAGTGTGGCCGATCAATATTTTCGTAGTGATACGGTTAAAACCGCTTTGGTTATCGGTGTTGATTCATTAACAAAACTAGTCGACTGGACAGATCGTTCAACGTGTATTTTGTTTGGCGATGGTGCTGGTGCGGTTATCCTAGAAGCCAGTGATGAGCCCGGTGTATTAAGTACGCATATTCATGCTAATGGTAATTACTGTGATTTAATCGAGTCTGATAATACGATTTACGATAAAAATAAGTCTCAACATTTGCGTATGCGTGGTAATGAAGTATTTAAAATTGCCGTGACTAAGTTGGGTGAAATTGTCGAGCAAACCATTGAGAAGAGTGGTTTAAAGAAATCCGATATCGATTGGTTGATTCCGCATCAAGCCAATCTTCGTATTATCAAAGCAACAGCAAAGCGTTTAGAATTACCGATGGAGCGTGTTGTCCTAACCGTTGAAGAGCACGGTAATACTTCGGCAGCTTCCATCCCGCTAGCATTAGACCATGCCGTTCGCAAAGGTCAGATTAAGCGCGGTGAAACTTTATTGTTAGAAGCATTCGGTGCTGGTTTAGCTTGGGGTTCTGCACTCGTTAAATACTAATTCTTTTTTATTCAAGGGATATGAAAAATGAAAAAAGTGATCAATAGACAACTCGGTATTGTTTTTCCCGGCCAGGGATCGCAGTCGGTAGGCATGTTATCGGACTTAGCGGAGCAATTTGATTGCGTACAATCCTATTTTGATCGTGCCTCCGATGCCCTTAATTACGATGTTTGGGAGCTTGTCCAAGAAGACCCAGAAGAAAAATTAAATCAAACTGAGTTTACGCAACCGGCATTATTAACCGCCGATGTTGCTGTCTACGCTTGTTGGCAAGCTATGGGTGGTGCAGAGCCGGTGGTATTAGCAGGTCATAGCTTAGGTGAATATAGTGCCTTAGTTTGTGGTGGTGCCATAAAATTTGAGGACGCGGTTAAGCTAGTCGCCAAGCGTGGACGTTATATGCAAGCAGCTGTTCCTGAAGGTGAGGGGGCAATGGCAGCGATTATTGGTTTGGAAGATGATCAGGTTAAAAAACTTTGTAAAACGATTCGTGAAGAAAAGGGTGGAATAGTAGAGCCAGCAAATTATAACTCCATAGGGCAAGTGGTCATTGCTGGTCAGGCAGAAGCGGTTGATTATGCAGTGCTAGCCGCAAAAGAAGCGGGTGCTAAAATAGCAAAACGTATTCCCGTCAGTGTTCCATCGCATTGTTCGCTGATGCAAAGTGCGGCGGATGCATTAGCAAAAGATTTATCTAAAGTGAATATTGAACCGCCGATGATTAATGTGCTGCAAAATGTTGATGGCTTGTCGCATGAAGGTGGGAGTTCTATTTGTCGCGCTTTAGTCGAACAACTAACGTCACCGGTGCGGTGGGTAAAAACCATCGAAAGAATGCTTTCAGGTGGTGTGATACAAGTACTAGAATGTGGTCCTGGAAAAGTATTAACAGGACTCAATAAACGCATTTCAACGCATGTGCAACCACTTCCAGGTGGCTCGGTTGAAAATTTAGAATTGGCCTTGAGAAAATTTAAGCCTTAGAGAGGAATCATGTCAGATAAACAAGTAGAAAATAAAATTGCTTTAGTGACAGGTGCAACGCGCGGTATTGGTAAGGCCATTGCTGCAGAGTTAGGTCGACAAGGTATGACGGTGATTGGCACCGCAACTAGTGATGAAGGGTCGGCAAAGATATCGGCGTATTTGCAAGAAAATAATATTGCCGGTACGGGAATGAAACTGAATGTTTGTGATGCTGATAATGTTGAAAGTGTTGTTACAGACATTCAGGAAACGTACGGCACGGTAAATGTTTTAGTAAATAATGCTGGTATTACGCGTGACAATTTATTATTGCGTATGCGTGAAGAGCAATGGAGCGATGTTATTGAAACAAATTTAACGGCGGTGTATCGATTGACAAAATTGTGTTTGCGCAAAATGTTAAAAGCGCGCTGGGGGCGCATTGTCAATATTACCTCTGTCGTCGGCGTTATGGGAAACCCAGGTCAAGCTAATTATGTCGCTGCAAAAGCAGGTTTAATTGGTTTTACCAAATCACTTGCAATGGAAATTGCTGCGTATGGCATTACAGTCAATGCAGTAGCGCCAGGTTTTATTCAAACGGATATGACCGGTGAATTGAACGAAAAGCAGCAAGAAAATATTTTAAATATGATTCCAATGAAGCATATGGGTAAACCAGAAGATATTGCAAATACGGTTGGTTTTTTAGTGGACAATCAAGCCGCATATATTACCGGTCAGACGTTGCATGTGAATGGAGGAATGTGTATGGTATAACGCCTGTGGCTTGGAGAACTAACTCCGGGCGACGGAAGTGTTGAATACACTTTTTGACATGTTATCATTAGGTCCAGTTAATCAAAGGGGAACAGCAGTTATGGCAGCAACAATTGAAGAACGCGTCAAGAAAATTGTTATAGAACAATTAGGTGTTAAAGAAAATGAAGTGAATAACGATGCTTCATTTGTCGATGATCTCGGTGCAGATTCTTTAGACACTGTTGAATTAGTAATGGCTTTAGAAGAAGAGTTTGGTACCAATATTCCAGATGAGGAAGCTGAAAAGATTACTACTATTCAGCAAGCCGTTGATTATATTAAAGCGCATAGCTCAGAGGAATAATTCCTCTTATATTGCTAAGGAGATCTTTAGTGGGTCGTAGAGTCGTCATCACAGGTTTAGGTGCTGTAACACCTATCGCAAATACAGTTCCAGAAACTTGGCAAGGCATTTTAGCCGGCACTAGTGGTGTGGCAACAATTAAACGATTTGATGCCTCAGAGTTTGCAACACAAATTGCAGCAGAGGTAAAAAACTTTGACCCACTCTTAGCAATGTCAGCAAAAGAGTCTCGCCGTGTTGATACGTTTGTTCAATACGCGCTAGAAGCTGCACGCCAAGCCGTGGAAGACTCACAGATTGAAGTAAACGATGAAAATGCGCCGCGTATCGGTGTTTCTATCGGATCCGGTATTGGTGGTTTGCCTGCCATTGAGCATGCAAAAGACTGCTATGAAAAAGGTGGTCCGCGTAAAATATCACCATTTTTTATTCCTGGCGCAATCATTAATATGGCATCGGGTCTTGTGTCGATGCGATATAATATGCAAGGTCCAAATATTTCCATTGTTACCGCTTGTACGACTGGAGCACATAGTATCGGTTTTGCCGCTCGCATGATTCAACATAATGATGCGGATGTGATGGTGGCAGGTGGTGCAGAAATGGCAACTACGCCTTTAGGTATTGGTGGTTTTGGTTCAGCACGAGCCTTGTCTAAGCGTAATGACGAACCGGAAAAAGCGAGTCGGCCTTGGGACAAAGACCGTGATGGTTTTATTTTAGGTGAGGGTGCAGGTGTTTTAGTATTGGAAGAGTATGAGCATGCTAAAAAGCGTGGTGCAAACATTTATGCTGAAGTTATTGGTTTTGGGATGAGTGCTGATGCTTATCACATGACAGCCCCAGAGCCAGAAGCAAAAGGTACCACGGCTGTTATTGTGAATACCTTAAAAGATGCAGGAATATCACCTGAGCAAGTGCAATATGTTAATGCGCATGGTACCTCTACACCAGCGGCTGATCATATGGAAGCGCTAGCTATTAAGAAAGCCTTTGGTGATCATGCCTATAAATTAGCGGTTAGTTCTACTAAGTCCATGACAGGGCATATGTTAGGTGCAGCTGGTGCGGTTGAGGCCATTTTTACAGCATTAGCAATACGTGATCAAGTAGCACCACCGACGATCAATCTTGACAATCCTGGTGAGGACTGTGATCTAGACTTTATTCCTCACAAAGCGCGAGAGATGAAAATTGATATAGCACTATCTAATTCATTTGGTTTTGGTGGAACCAACGGCAGTCTATTATTGAAACGCATATAGTACTGTGGTGAGCTAAAGTTATTTTTGCTTAAAGTCGTTGATGTTAATTCCTAAGTTCATCGATATTGCTGCCTAAGCTTGTTAATGTTGCTATCTAATTTATCGGCGTTGTAGACCGTGTTCCATTGATGTTGCTACCTAGACTTGACCAGAGTTGTTGATGACTCTTCGTGAAGCAAAATTCCTTTTTATATGCTTTTATATTTATCTAAAAAGCTATAGACTAGCTTGATGTCATCAGGAATAAAAATTTTTCGAATCAGCGCACTAGCTGCGGTTATCGCCTTATTGATATGGTCAACGATGGTGATATACCAATTTGTCTCCAGTCCTTTGCTGCGCAATCAATCATCAATGACAATTGAAGTTCCCGCTGGTACGGGGATGGATCATCTTTTAGGTCAATTAAATAAGAAACAATTATTGACACATCCTTTACTATTTAAACTAATTGTTCATTTTCGTGGCGATAAGTACCGATTAAAAGCGGGTGAATATCTGGTTGAGCAAGATACAAGCTTATTAGATTTGCTCAACAACATGACCAACGGCAAAGTCATGATGCGTAATATAACATTTATCGAAGGGTGGACATTTCGAGAGATAAAAGCAGCGCTACAACAAAACCCCTATATTCAACATGAGCTAGCCGGTTTAACAGACCAGCAACTGCTGAAACCTTTAGGTAGTGATTATAACTATCCCGAAGGGTTATTTTTCCCTGATACCTATAGTTATACTCGTGGCGATAGTGATTTGAGTATTTTAAAGCAGGCATATGTAAAAATGCAGAATGTTTTAAATCAAGCATGGTCAAACCGTGATGTTACCGTGCCTTATAAAGATGCCTATCAAGCATTAATCGTCGCCTCTATTGTTGAGAAAGAAACAGCGCTGGCCAGTGAGCGTCCATTGGTTGCGGGGGTGATTGTTAATCGTTTAAGAAAGCGTATGCAGTTGCAAGTTGATCCGACGGTGGTGTTTGGTCTAGGGCGTCCCTATGGTAGTCGTTTAACACGAGACGATTTGCAATTACCGACTATCTATAATACTTACGAACGGCGCGGTCTGCCGCCAACACCGATTGACGTGCCCAGCCGTACCGCTATTGTTGCTGCATTGCATCCGCAACCATCAGATTTTTTATATTATGTTTCCCGTGGTGACGGCAGTCATCAATTTTCAAAAACCTATGCTGAGCATCGCCAAGCGATTCAGCAATATATTTTCAACAAATAAAAAGATTAAATAAGCATGAACAATCAACAAGGTGTTTTTATTTCCATAGAAGGGGTAGAGGGTGTTGGTAAATCAACCTTAATTAAAGCCATTGAAAAATACCTACAGCAAAAAAATATAGCCTTTATCGAAACGCGCGAGCCTGGTGGTACGCCCATTGCCGAAGCCGTTAGAAATGTTTTGTTGGGGCACTTTGATGAAACGATGTGTGCTGATACAGAGTTGTTATTAATGTTTGCTGGACGCGCACAAAATATTTCCCAGGTAATAAGACCAGCTTTAGAGCAAGGCAAGTGGGTAATTTCTGACCGTTTTACCGACGCTAGTTTTGCTTATCAAGGCGGTGGTCGTGGCATTAACAAAGTGCATATCGCTGAGTTAGCAAAATGGGTTCAAGGCGATTTAAAGCCAAATGTCACCTTATTATTAGATGCGCCCGTTGAACTGGGCTTAGAACGAGTTAAAAGTCGTGGCGCGAAGGATCGAATTGAAACGGAAGGGATTGCTTTTTTTAATCGTATACGCGAAAGCTATTTAGCGCTAGCAGAAAATGAACCGGAGCGATTTTCGGTAATTGATGCGACGCAGGATGTAGAATCCGTTAAGCGTCAGGCGCTGGCAATTATCGATAGGAGTATATTGGCGTGGCAATCCAAGCAGCAATAAATGATGCGCCGTACCCTTGGCAACAAGAACAGTGGAAATTATTAATAGATAACCTTCATCGTGATCATTTAGCACATGCTATTTTATTAAAAGGCTCTGCTGGCATGGGCAAGCAAGCTTTCTCACAAGCGCTGGCGAAAAAAGTATTGTGTGAGCAACAAGCAGAGCAAGCGTGTGGTCAATGTCGCAGCTGTGAATTATTTTCTTTAGCTAATCATTCTGATTTTTATCAAGTAACCTTGGAAGAGAAAGCAAAAGCAATCAAAGTTGATCAAATCCGTACCTTAATTTCATCGCTACAAAAAACCGCGCAACACAATGGCTATCAAGTAGCTATTATTAACCCGGCCGATAAAATGAATCGCGCAGCAGCTAATGCGTTATTGAAAACGCTAGAAGAGCCATCAGGTCGTGTTTTGTTAGTCTTAGTAGCAGATCAAACGGCAACATTACCGGCGACAATTTTAAGCCGCTGCCAGGCTATTAATTTCTCTTTAAAAGAAGAGTCAGTCGCGCTTACTTGGCTACAAAAAAGTTTACAACAGGCTGACAGTGCAAAGACGTTATTAAAACTCGCCGAAGGCGCGCCGCTGCGTGCACTTGCTATTGAGAGTGAGAATTATTTAGCAATGCGAGATGAGCTGTTAACTTTTCTATGGCGTTTGCAGCGCAAACAGATTGGTCCGATTGCTCTAGTCTCCGAGTGGTTAAAAAAAGATTTGCAAATTATTTTGCGTGCATTAACCACCATCGTAATGGATCTATTGCGTGTCAGTTTGGCGGTCAATCAACAGCACTTAACCAATATTGATTGCTATCAAAAGCTGCAGGCCTTAGCAAAACCGTTAGACCCACAAGCGTTATCAAAATATATGCCTGAACTAATGCGCGCTTTGCAGCTACTCACCAGTTCAGCTAATGTTAATGTGCAGTTACTATTAGAAAATTTATTATTAAAATGGCAAGAGGTAGTATTATGTTAGTAGATTCACACTGTCATTTAAATATGTTGAACTTGGATAAATATGATGGTGATTTAAATCAAGTCGTTGCTGAGGCCAACAAGGTTGGTGTTAATCATATTTTATGTGTTGCAGTTGACTTAGAAACGATGCCTACCGTTGTTAAGATTGCAGAAGATCATAATAATGTGTGGGCAAGTATTGGTTTGCACCCTAGTGAAAAAAGCGATCAAGAACCTAGCGTGGAAGATTTTGTTAAATGGGCAGATCATCCTAAAGTGGTAGCGATTGGTGAGACAGGTTTAGATTACCATTATAATGATAGCGGCTTAGAAAATATGCGTAATCGTTTCCGCACCCAAGTCAAGGCTGCACGGCAAACCAAAAAGCCGCTGATTATTCATACGCGTGATGCTAGAGAAGATACGTTGCAAATTATGCGGGAAGAAAAAGCGGATGAAGTTGGTGGCGTCATGCACTGCTTTACTGAGTCATGGGAGATGGCTGAGCAAGCGATGGATTTGGGTTTTTATATCTCGTTTTCTGGCATTGTTACTTTTAAAAAAGCAGAGAATGTTATTGAAGTCGCAAAAAAAGTGCCGCTAGAACGCATGCTGATTGAAACCGACGCGCCATTTCTAACGCCAGTGCCGTTTCGCGGCAAACCCAATGAACCGCAATACGTCCGTTACGTTGCCGATCGAATTGCTGAATTAAAGCAGGTAAGCTTTGAAGAAGTAGCCGAGAAAACAACCAATAACTTTTTTAACCTATTTAAAGGTGCAAATACACGATGAAACAAAGTAAAGCTTTAGTGACGCGATATTTTAAATTAAGGGAAAATAAAACAAGTATCCGTCAGGAGGTGATAGCGGGCTTTACGACGTTTCTGACCATGGCGTATATTATTTTTGTTAACCCATCGGTGCTTAGTGTTGCTGGCATGGATCATGGTGCGGTATTTGTTGCTACGTGTTTGGTGGCGGCTATGGGTTCTGCACTAATGGGGATTTTCTCCAACTATCCTATTGCTGTTGCGCCAGCGATGGCACTTAATATTTATTTTACCTATGTTATTGTGCAAGGTGTTGGTTTAGGCTGGCAGGAAGCCTTAGGTGCAGTTTTTATTTCGTCTGTATTGTTTTTAATAATAGCCTCAACGAAATTGCGTCGCTGGATTTTAGAATCCATTCCTGAAACGCTCAATGTTGCTATTACAGTAGGTTTGGGCTTGTTTATTGCATTAATTGCTTTAAAGGGTGCGGGTGTTGTTATTCCTAATAGTAAAACCATGATGGGATTGGGGCATCTGGATTTTCAAACCTTTCTATTTTTTGTTGGTTTTATGGTGATTGTGGTATGTGATTATTATCGTGTGCCGGGAGCAATATTAATTGGTATTTTAGTAACGACAGTTTTTGGTTTGTTTTCAGGTTTAACACAATTCCACGGTGTTTTCTCTTTACCACCTTCGATCAAGCCTACCTTTTTAGAATTTCACGTGCAGCAGTTAAATAATATCAAAGGCATTTCAGTTATTTTTTCTTTTCTATTCGTTAGTTTGTTTGATTGTACTGGAACATTAGTAGGGCTCATTCAACATGCTAAATTTATTGAGCGTCGAGATACCGTAAAACGTATCGCGCGTGGTTTATTAGCTGATAGTATAGCTAGCGTGTTCGGTGGGATTTTAGGAACATCGAGCCCTAGCCCTTATCTAGAGAGCGCTGCAGGCATCCGCGCTGGTGGAAAAACGGGCTTAACTTCTTGTGTTGTTGCTGTGTTATTTTTATTAGCGTTATTCTTATCACCATTAGCAGAAACAATTCCGACCTTTGCGACAGCGCCGGCATTATTATTTGTTGCTTGCTTAATGATTAAAAGTGTTATTGAAATTGTTTGGGATGATTACACAGAATCCATTCCCAGTGTGTTAACAGCTGTGATGATTCCTTTTACCTTATCGATTGCCAATGGCGTTGGTATTGGTGTGCTAACGTATACCGTCATTAAAATGGTGTGTGGAAAAACACGCGCCTTAAATCCCACCTTGATTGTATTAGCACTATTATTTGTCTTTTATTTTATTATGCAAACAACGGTTGTAAATTAAGGAGTTTGCAATGAAGGAAGATTTGACCGCGTCCTATCGACAAGCATTATCAGTGCTAGAAGCATTTTGCCAAAACTCAGAAAACTTTGACAAAACAGCACAGCTAGCACAACAATTGGCAAGCGCTTTTCAAAATGGCAATAAAATACTAATTTGCGGCAATGGCGGCAGCGCTTGCGATGCGATGCATTTTGCAGAAGAGTTAACCGGCCGTTTTCAAAAAGATCGTCGTCCTTTACCAGCGTTAGCCTTAAGTGATGCCGCACATATCACATGTGTAGCTAATGATTTTGGTTTCGACACTATTTTTTCTCGCGGTGTCGAGGCATATGGTAAGGCCGGTGATTGGTTGATCGCCTTATCAACGAGTGGAAATTCCGCAAATATTATTAAAGCCGTCACACAGGCCAAAAAAAATAACCTGCACACGCTAGCATTGCTAGGAAAAGATGGTGGTAAATTAAAAGGTCAATGCGACGAACAATTTATTATTCCTGCAAAGACTAGTGATAGAATCCAGGAGTTGCATATGCTAATTTTGCATACGCTAGTAGAAGGTATTGAAAGAGAACTTTTCCCAGAAAATTACGCTTAGTGTTGACTCCTGTACTTGGTTTACAGAACCTCCTAAAAAAACAAAAAAACAAAAAAACAAAAAAACAAAAAAACAAAAAAACAAAAAAACAAAAAAACAAAAAAACAAAAAAACAAAAAAACAAAAAAACAAAAATACAGTCATCAGTTACTCTTACATAAAGTAAAATAACATACTCTAAGTAGATACCTGAAGCGCATCTCTGAACATATAAAAAACTAGCAGGAGGACAGAAGGGTCGTTTGCAAAGCTTACAAAAACAGGATGTTTTTGTCAGAGCGATCCAGGGATGGACTTGAGCGCCTTTGCAAAAGACCCTTCTGTCCTCCTGCGTCGAGGTATAGTCGCCCTTCACACCTTCAAAAGAACGCTCAGCCAGCGAAAGCAGATCTCATAACGTAATAAAGGGATAAAGCATGAGATAACTTCCTCATAAAGTAACTCCCAAAAAATAACTATGCTGACAAATTCAAAACACTAATTTGCATTGATTGAATTTCTAAACATACCAGTATAGGATAAATAGTCACTAAGATTTGCTATAAAGGAGTAGGTAACTTATGTTTAAAAAAATCACTGCACTGTTGAGTCTTTTAGCTATTGCCAACGTTGCGGATGCTAGTGTAGCAAAGCAAACAATGCATACAGAGACAGCTGTTATTGTTCCCGGCGGTTATGTGCTCCCTTATACAATTGAGGGTAAGTGGAAAGTGTTTCATCTCGTAGCAGAACCCGTAAAGCAAATCATCTACAACGCAAAGGTTAATACCCTCGCGCCTTATGAAAAGAAGGCAAATCGTTATGTTGGTGCCGAGGCGAACCTTCCTGAGAAAACTGAGGTGTTAAAAGGCTGGGGGTACAATGGGCATATTCCGGGCCCTGCTATTGTCGTGCATAAAGGTGATCATGTGAGAGTGATTGTCGATAACAAGTTACCTGAGCCGACAACCATACATTGGCACGGTCTTATTGTCCCTAATAATCAAGATGGAACAGGAGGCACGACAGAACCTGTGATTCAACCTGGTAAACAGACAGTTTATCAGTTCGATATTAAACAGGTTGGTACTTTTATGTATCACAGTGGTTTTAATGACACCAAGCAAATTCAAAAAGGAATGGGTGGATTTTTCATATCTCTACCTAAAGGTAAATCACCACTGCAAAAAGATTTTGCCATTATGTTGCAAATGTTTACATTACCACAATCAGGTGGCAAGCCTACGGTGTTTTCAATGGACCCGGATTGGTTTACATTTAATGGTTTGGTTGCCCCTAATATTCCTGTGCTTGATGTGAATGAAGGAGATCATGTTTTGGTGCGCTTTGGCAATTTGGCGAATAGCTCGCACCCAATTCATTTACATGGATATACTTTCAAGATAGTTGGTACCGAAGGTGGGGAAATACCTGAGTCGGCGCAAATTCCAGCGGCAACGGTTAATGTTGCCCCAGGGCAAACGCGAGATATTGCTTTTACTGCAGATAACCCAGGTTTGTGGCGTTTTCATTGCCACAAGGTATTGCACATTGTTAATGACAATGCCTACTGGAAAAAACAAGCGGAGCTAAAAATTCTACCTATCGGCGGTATGTTTACGTACTTGTATGTTGCGCCCAAAAACGCAGATAGCAAAAAACCATGATTCAGGCAATATAACATGAAAAGAATGCTATTAACGGGCGCAAACAGTCGTTTAGGTCAATGCCTAATAGATAATATATTTGAACGTTTTACCCGTTTAGAAAGTCTGGTGATAACCTCGCGTACGGTTAACGCTGCCGCACTGCTTTCTGATTCACGTATAAAACAGGTTCCATTAGATCTTAATGAACCCTTTATTAACAGTGAATTTTATAGTGCGCTCAAAAAAATGAAAAAGTTTGATGGCATTATTCATTGTGCTGCACCCTATCGCACTGAACGCTTTATGGAGCTACCACTAGCCGAATTTTCACAGTTTACACAGTATATTTCCAATGATATTGAGCTGCTAAGAGAATTAACATTGCAGTTAGATGAAAAGGGATCTTTCGTTGTTTGTGGCTCTGTTGCTGGTATGCGTTTAGATAAAGACCCGAGCGCTGAAATAAAAAAAAGTGCTCAGCATGTTAGTCATATAGGAAACTTTGGTGAAGCTTGTACCTTGCACGCTTTACATAAAGGGATTGTTTATGATGTGGTTAACTGCTTGTACCAGGCAAACCCCAATAAGTCCATTGTGTACCTTAATTTGGGGGCCTTTATGAACAGCGTCACGGACGATAAAAATAAAGAGGTTATGACAACGGATTATGTTGCAAAACAAGTTTTAGCTCTTGTGCAGCAATCACGTTTATCGCACTGCAGTGTTGATGTGGTTGCTAAGGGAACGTTAGACAAATTAGCAATGCTGCGAGAGCTGGGCTCCGAATCTTTTCAATCAAAACTATAATAGGTGATGAAAAAATAATACCAATATTAGAAAAAGTGTTGAGTTTAGGGCTTTGGTGAGTCTTTAGCTGCTTACTTGCCTGTAATGGCTCAAAAGTATTATTTGAGGTTATGTGCTGTTAGGTGACCACCCCACGGAAGGTCCATGGGGTGACGCGGATCAAGTGCGTACAAAAAAATTAACCGCAAATAGTTTCCAGCAAAATAGCAGAAACTTCATAAGGGTCAGCGTTTGCGCCAGGGCGTCGATCTTCTAAATAACCACAGCCGTTAATTTCAACAGCACGCGGAATGCGAATAGAAGCACCGCGGTCGCTAACACCTGCGCTGAATTTACTAATACAGGCAGTTTCGTGTAAACCGGTTAGGCGTTCTTTAAGGCCGTGGCCATACACCGCAATATGATCATCGTGACGCGCTTCTAATGCTTTGATAGCGGCATTAATGGCGTCCATACCGGTGGATTTGTCGCGCATTGCTTTGGTTGAAAAGTTAGTGTGTTTTCCAGCGCCATTCCAATCACCTTTGACGGGTTTAGGGTGTAAGGTGGCGGTAATACTGTATTCCTCACCGATGCGATAGAGTAACCAACGTGCAATCCAGAGGTGATCACTGACGGTGAGTGGGTCGGCAGATTCGCCTTTAATACCGCGGTAGCCGATTTGAAATTCCCATTGGCCAGGCATCACTTCAGCATTAATACCAAAAATCATCAGACCTGCTTGCATGCAAGCATGAGTGTGATCTTCAACCAGGTCACGACCAAAAACTTCATCAGCGCCTACGCCGCAGTAGAATGGTCCTTGTGGAGCAGGATAGCCGCCTTCCGGCCAGCCCAGAGGTGTCCTTCCTTTGAACAGCGTGTATTCTTGTTCAAAACCTATCCATGGATCATGTTCGCTGGCGCCATTTTCCATCATCGCTTTAAGTTTAGCGCGACGATTGGTTTTGTGGGGTGTCTCGTCACCGTTAAGAACTTCACATAATAATAGGTAATTACCTTCGCCTAGAAGGGGGTCGTCAACAAAACAGGCGGGCTTTAAAATGAGGTCGGAGTCATCACCGCTTGCTTGGTAAGTGGAGGATCCATCGAATCCCCAGTCAGGGAAATCGTTGAGGCTGATTGAGCCTTGCGGATGTTGGATAACGCGCGTTTTACAGCGCATTTTGTGGGTTGGTTCTGCACCATCGATCCAAATATATGTGACTTGTGAAAGCATGATTTGTACACCTTAATTTATGCGGTTGTTGGTCTAAAAGTATGCTCCTCTATGATAACGTAATTTGGAGTGCTATTCAGCTTGTTGTGTTAACAAAGATTACCATTGATTAAACTATAGGCAATTATTCGTTAAGATGCTAACCGTTGCATCAACTATTTGGCAGGCGGTATGCTAGTAGTTGAGGCATGGATTTTATCAAAGGATCACAGTATATGCAGAGCAGTGCTGTTAGTTATGTGCTGTTAATATTAGCTCAACTGATGGTGTCAGTTAGTATTGTTGGCTCGAAAGCGTTGTTGCAGACGACGCCAGCCGATATTATTCTGACGGCGCGTTTTGCTATCGGTTGTGTCATATTATTTCTTCTGCATGTCGTTTTTAGTAAAGATAAATTTCAAAGTCTAAAAACACTAAATGGCAAGGATTGGTTTTATATTCTTTTGCAAGCCTTATGTGCCGGTGCATTTTTTAATTTACTGTTATTGTTGGGATTAAAGTTTACCACCGCCAGTGTCGCTGGAATTATTACCAGTGCGTTGCCAGCAGTGGTGGCCGTTTTTTCAATTATTTTTTTAAAAGAAAGGATTACCTTATTTACTAGCGCTTGCATTATCTTTTCTATATTAGGTTTGCTGATTATTAATATGCGTGGCTTTGTTAGCGGCAATACCAGCCGCTTAATCGGTGACTTATTAATATTCTTATCACTACTTCCTGAGGCAGGTTATTATATTTTAGTTAAGTTTCATAAAAACAAATTACCTATTTTTTTAGTGTCGGCTTTGATGAATGGAATTAATATTCCTGTATTCTATGTGATGGTGTTGATTACGCATGATAAATTTCCTCCTAACTTTACTGGTATGCAGATCTTGCTGCTATTTGTATTAGGTGTATCATCAGCATTGTTTTATGTGTTTTGGATTTTAGGTTGTCGGCAAGTCAGAGCTTCAATGGCTGCGCTGACCACGGCAGTGATGCCGATAGGGACTTTGTTTATTGCCTGGCTCTTTTTAGGTGAAAGCATTACTTTGATGCAGCTTATTGGTATGTTGCTGGTGATCTTGGCGATTATTATCAATGCACTAAAAGGCTTGTTGTTAGATAAGCGAAAACAAGCGAAAAAGATTGGCTGATGACTGGGGATGTTCATGTAACCAATTTTTCGCTTGTGATTTAATTTACTCCTATGGTTTTAATAAATTAGTGACACCAATGTTTGGTGGTATTGACATCAACTAACGCGTCGTAATTACGAACTTTATCAATGCCATCAATGTTGCCATAAGGGCGCCCAACGCTGGGGCGTTCATGCATTCGCCAGTCAACATAATGATGGCCGCGATTATTCCACGCTGGGTTCATAACGCGACGATTCGCTGGAGTCATCTCGGGGCCGGGAAGAGGTATCCATATGGCGCCCTCATCGGCAGAGTTAAAGCCAACCCTTCTTGATTTAACTTGTTGGCGAACAAAAATGGTTTGTGGATTAGGTTTAATATGCTTGACACCTAAGCTTAGTTTTTCTATTTGGGAAAGATTGGGGAAATACCAGTCTTCTCGCCATCCATCGAGAACTAGGCAGTCTTTGCCTAAGTCACGCCAACTAAATGTAGTACTCCAATCAAAATGTTCATTAGGATAGGGTTTAGAGGTAATAATTGTAAAGGCATGATCATAGCCAACACTATAGGCTAGTAACATAGTATGCGTATTATTGATGATCTTGCTGTCAACGATGTTAGGGTTCTGGCGAAATAGCGCGTAGGCCAATTGGTTTTTGTCAGAGCAGCAACCCATGCGGGTATACATTATCGCTAAGGCTGTTGAGGCAATGCTATTTCCTGCGCCATGCTTATCTTCATCAGGGCAGTGACCGTCAAAAAGGGCATCTCTATCATAAGTACCGCATGTTGGACACCCTGAATAGCCATCGCCGCCGTTGCCGTCATCTAACCAGGCAGTATTGGGGTTATCCCGCCATTCAAACAGCCGGCGACCATGCTCTTCGTTTCTTATTCCAATACCTAGGTCGCGTTGACCAGAAGGGCCTCTTTCAAGGAAATGTTTTACTTTTCCTATGACAGCGCCAACGGCTCTTGTGTGATCACCACTGCCATAGCCTTCAGGCTGAAATGTGGCAGACATAGGATTGTTTGGAGAACTGATATCCAGTGAGTGCATACGCTTCATAACCGCGCGTGCACCTTTGGCGAGTAGTTTGATATTTCTTTTTTGGTCTGATGTAAGTGACATTGTTATGGCCCCCCCTGAAATGGCTTGTTGTATAGATGATTCTGCGCAAAGCTTGCTTGACTAATGTCCGATTCTGCATATCTATGGACGCTTGGGTAAAATCAATGGTTAAATTATATACATATTGTAAAAGTATGTCAATAAAATATATCGCTACAATATATTGTGATATGCAAACGCGGGTATTAAGTTTAATATATTGATTTTATTTGTTATTTTTTTAAGCGGCAGGCAAGAAATGCTTCAGCAATAGGTGTAATGGCAAGATAATAAATAAAGGGAAGGCAATCATAAGGAAGATAAACCAGCTAAAAGGGGAGATTTTTCGCCAATGCAGGGCTTGAGGTAGGAAAACGCCGTTAATATTGCTCGCAGGCTTAGAAAAGTAGTAAGTGCTTATTAAAGCAGCCCAGATTATGACAGTGCCTACTAGTGCCGCATAGTGATTGTAGCCCCAATAGTATAAACACCAGACCCATATGGGAAGTAGGAGAAAGTGAAAAAGTGATAGTAAGCGTACAAAGAGGGGGTATTGTTTATCATACATGTATGCCGTAGCGCCGAACAATTTTTTTCTAAAAATTAGGTGGAAGAAAAAATCAATATACCAAATAATTTCGATAGGAAGTATGCTAATGACCATAGCACTAATCAGTAGACTGGAATGACACCACAGAGCAATAACCGTTAAAAATAAAGCGATATCTGAAAGCCAGAGAAAATTTTCTGCGCCATAAATTTTCCAATAGATAGGGATTAAGATAAACACAAAAAGTGTCAGTGATATCTGCGCTACTAGTAGAAGTGTAGGGTTCATTCTTAAATTATATGAACTAATAAATTATATTTCTACCGCTTTTTTAGATAAGAGTTGTGCGGAATATTGTTGGCAATGCAAGTAGTAGTAAAAGCGCAAAAGTCGAGCCAAGTTTGACAGTGAGATTTCGATAAGGAGTGATGATATACTCAGCATAACGCAAATTAATAGACAAGGAAGCAAGTATGTCTGATGTAGTAAAAGAGCATATAGACTTTAAAGGGGTGTGCGTTAATCAATCTCAATATCAAAAAATGTATCAATACTCTCTTGAAGATCCACAAGGCTTTTGGGCAGAGCAGGCCGAGAAATATATTACATGGATGGAAAAATGGAAAACGGTATTAACAGGTGATTTATCAAATAATAATGTTCGCTGGTTTTCAGGTGCTACCTTAAATGTTTGTGTTAACTGTTTAGACCGCCACCTACCGCAACGCGCTAATCAAACCGCTATTATTTGGGAGGGGGATGATCCTTCACAATCTGTCAGTATAAGTTATCAAGAATTGTTTGAGCGAGTTTGTCAGTTTGCTAATGGGCTTAAAGAAATAGGTGTTAAAAAAGGTGATCGGGTTTGTATTTATATGCCGATGATTCCTGAGGCGGCGATGGCAATGTTAGCTTGTGCGCGTATTGGCGCAGTTCACTCAGTGGTATTCGCAGGATTTTCAGCAGAGAGTGTGAAAAATAGAATCTTGGATGCCGAATGCTCTGTTGTTATAACAGCCGATAACAACCTTCGTGGCGGTAAAACAATTCCTTTAAAAACAAATATCGATAAAATTTATCCTGACTGTCCTTCGTTAGAACATGTGATTGTTGTTAAATACACGCAACAAGACATTGAAATGTCAGAGCATGATATTTGGTACAGTGATCTAGTTGCTGCACAAGCGAAAACATGTACGGCTGTTGCGATGGAAGCAACAGAGCCTTTATTTATACTCTATACCTCAGGCTCAACGGGAAAACCAAAGGGCATTTTGCATGGGCAAGGCGGCTATTTATTATTTGCTACCATGAGTTTTCAACTTATATTCAATTATCAAGAAGGTGATATTTATTGGAGTAGTGCTGATATTGGTTGGATAACTGGACATTCTTATCTTGTCTATGGGCCTTTAGCCAATGGAGCAACAACGTTAATGTTTGCAGGCGTGCCAAATTATCCATCTTACTCTCGTTTTTGGAATGTAATTGATAAGCATAAAGTTAATATTTTTTATACCGCACCGACTGCTATTCGTGCATTAATGCGTGAAGGTGATCAACCTGTTAAACAAACGAGTCGCAAGAGTTTAAAAATATTAGGAACAGTCGGCGAGCCAATCAATCCGAGAGCTTGGTGGTGGTATTACAATGTTGTTGGTGAAAAACGTTGTCCGATTGTCGATACATGGTGGCAAACGGAAACGGGTGGAATCATGATATCGCCTTTCCCAGGGGCAACCCCATTAAAACCGGGTTCTGCGAGCTGGCCTTTTTTCGGTGTGTCGTTGGATATTGTTGATGATCAGG
Source organism: Gammaproteobacteria bacterium (assembly GCA_030425685.1). Lineage (GTDB taxonomy): Bacteria > Pseudomonadota > Gammaproteobacteria > Coxiellales > Coxiellaceae > JAUIAD01. Next base: position 117,229 of record JAUIAD010000006.1, read on the forward strand.
GTAATACGTTGGAGGGTGAAGCAACAGGTAATCTTGTTGTTACAAAACCTTGGCCAGGGCAGTTGCAGACCGTCTATGGTGATCCCGAACGATATAAGGAAACGTACTGTTCAGCATTTCCTGGAAAGTTTTCCACCGGTGATGGAGTCATCAGAGATAAAGACGGTTATTATTGGATTGCTGGTCGCACTGATGATGTCATCAATGTTTCTGGTCATCGTTTAGATACGGCTGAGATTGAAAGTGCTTTGGTGTCTCATGAGTGTATTGCTGAGGCCGCTGTCGTTGGTAGTCATCATGAAATTAAGGGGCAGGGTATTTTTGCTTTCGTCACCCCTGAAATAGGTGTTAAAGGGGATAAGCTGTTACTCGCTGAATTAATTGCTTTGGTCAGAGAAAAGATAAGTCCAATAGCGACGCCCGATCATATTGAGTGGGCAAGTGATTTACCCAAGACGCGCTCGGGAAAAATTATGCGGCGCATTTTGCGTAAGATAGTTAATGGTGAAACAGAAAGGTTGGGTGATATTTCTACCTTGGCTAATCCTGAAGTAGTTGAGGTTATTATTAATCAGGTGGAAAAGCTAAAGGGTGAGACGTAGGCCTAGAAAGCATGGCCTCTTGGTGAAAAGGAATTAGGTGCTTGCAAGCTTTGTTGATAGCGTTTAGTTTTTTCTGTTTTTTAACAGCGTAAAGCGCAGACCCTGCAAAACTAAATCAGCAACGATCGTATCAAACAGTGCTTCTGTTTCGAAAAGGTAAGCAAAGCCGCCGGTGCCAATGACATGGAAGTCTTCTTGTGCAAAGGCTTCTTGCTTGATGCGCGTCAGAAACTCCCGTAAAGCACCCACTTGGCCATAGTATAGCCCGGATTGTATATTGCTAATCGTTGTTTGTCCGATGGCTTGTTTAGGTTTAACCAATTGCACGGGTGCTAGTTTCGCGGCATTCATATGTAAGGCATGCATGGATACTTTTAATCCAGGGAGAATAGCGCCACCTAAATATTCTGCTTTACTATTAATGACGTCAAAGGTGGTGGCAGTGCCGAAGTCAACCACGACAATATTTTTTTTAGGATATAATTCTATGGCGGCAATACCATTAGCAATACGATCAGAACCTACTTCTTGTGGATTTTTAGATTTAATCTTAAGGCCAGTTTTAACGCCCGGTTGCAGTAAAAAAGGCTCGGTATCAAAGTATTTGATAAAGGCTGAGCGCATGGAATAATCCATTGAAGGCACCACAGAGCAAATGGCAACATGATTAATCTGCGCCGGGTCAACATTATTTTCACGCAGTGTTTGGCGAAAAAACACACCGAGCTGATCGGATGTTAAGTTTTCATCACTGGGGTAGCGAAATTGCAACAGTAGTTCATTTTTCTTAAAGACACCACCATGAATATGCGAATTGCCTACGTCAATGCACAAAATCATTACGCGTCTCCTTGTCGACAATCAATCACTATCGGTTCCAGCGCTTCTTTCTCAGGGTCTATTTGCGCGTAAGAAATAATAAAAAGCTGATCGCCATGTTCAGCTTTGCGTGCGGCAGCTCCGTTTAAGGCGATTATTTTGCTGCCTGGTTCACCTTTAATGACATAGGTTTCAAGACGTTCGCCGTTATTTAAATTTACGATCTGCACTTTTTCATTTTCACGAATATTGGCGGCTGTCATCCATTGTTCATCAATGGTGATGCTACCTACATAGAATAATTCTTTTTGTGTGACTGTTGCGTAGGATATTTTCGATTTTAATGTAGTAATTAACATAGTGTATCTCTAGATGTAAGTGGAACATTATCGATTAAACGAACATTGCCTAAATAGGCAGAGCCAAAGCGGTGTCCATTATAATCTTCTATGTAGTCAACGACAAAGCCTAAGTGGGTTAATTCTTTTGCTATATCTTGACAGTTTTTGGTTGACGATAATAATTTATAAAAATTGGGGGCTAAGCTTTTGTGCTCTGCCGCCAGTAAGTTATTTCTTGAGCTAAAGGCTAGCTGTGAGTCTTCACGAACAGTTTTGCAGGGTATAATGTCTGTATCGATAAAGAATGCCTTGGCAAGCCCTTGTAGTAGCATAAGCTGCTGACGATCCTTTTCACCAAAGTAAGCTTTATCAGGTTTTGTGATCATTAGCAGTTTCATTACAACGGTAAGAACACCATCAAAATGACCGGGGCGAAACTTACCTTCAAGTTGTTGGCTTAGCTCTTTTTCAATAATGGTATATTGGTAATTATCAGGGTAAATAGCTTTAAAAGTAGGCGTAAAAATATAATCAACACCGCATTGAGCGGCGAGCTCAATATCTTTTTCTAGCGTGCGCGGGTATTTTTCTAGGTCTGCACTGTTATTAAATTGTGTCGGGTTTAGAAATATGCTTAAAATAGAGGTCTTATTTTCACTGGCGCATCGTTTAAGCAAGCTCAAATGCCCCGCGTGTAAATTTCCCATCGTCGGTACAAAGCCGATGTTTGCTCCGGCTTTGCTTTTTTCATTGCTAATAGCTTGCATTACTTTTGGATCAGAAATAATTTTCGCCATCGTTTTACCCTTTAAACGAATGCTGTTTTATATCAGGAAACGTTCGTGCTTTAACATCTTGATGGTAGGCATTCAATGCATTTTTAATAAGATCGTACCCTTGTAGATATTGTTTTACGAACTTAGGATTAAAGTCTTTCGACATACCTAGCATATCTTGCAACACTAACACTTGACCGTCTGTATGTGGGCCTGCGCCAATGCCGATGGTAGGAATGCTGAGCGATTCGCTAATGTCTTTCCCTAGTGTTGCAGGAACGCATTCAAGTACCAGTGAAAAGCAGCCAGCTTTTTCAAGTGCCAAGGCGTCTTGCGCTATTTTTTTTGCGGCATCAGCTTGCTTGCCTTGTAATTTAAATCCACCGAGTGTGTTAACGGATTGTGGTGTTAATCCTAGGTGTCCCATCACGGGAATGCCTGAGCCAATTAAAAAGCGAATGATGTCTAGGTTGCCGTCAGCACCTTCGAGTTTTACGGCGTGACAACCCGCTTGCATCAATGTAGCGGCTGCGTCTATGGCAGCGGCTTGCCCTTTGCGATAAGAACAAAAAGGGAGGTCGCCAATTATAAATTTGTTGCCTGCACCTTTGTTTACCGCGCGAATATGAGTCGCAATCATTTCTACAGTAGCGGTGACGGTCGAGTCATGACCGTGAATAACCATAGCGCTACTGTCGCCAACCAAGATGCAATCAATGTCAGTGTCAGCAATAATTTGCGCGTTGGGAAAACCGTAACAGGTAATCATGCTGATGGGCTGTTTTGCTGCTTTGAGTTTTTGGAAATCGTGAATATTCATGATGCCTCCCGAATAGCTGTCGGCGAAGGACATCGATAATGAGATAGATGTGCTCGAAATATTGGTACCTGTCGCATGGATCAAGTCCTTCATCGAAATAAATGTAAAATATAATAAGCTTGGTGTCGCTGCTTTACAGTCAGCGCACGCGTATCATAGTTGACAGTTGCATCTATTGCAAGTTATGAATTGCTAGCTTCACGCACCGGTGGTAGGTCGTCTTCCCAGAATAACTGATTTTGATCAATGACTTCAGGAGTAATTGAATACATTTCAATGTCGTGTGAGGCGCCATTGAAGTAACGATAATTTTTTAGTGTGCCTTCATGTATAAAGCCTAGTTTTTTTAATACTGCAATTGAAGGGCCGTTGACTTCAAGTGTGATGGCTTCAACACGTTTTAAGCCGATATTTACAAAGCAGAACTCAACGACTTTAATCATCGCTTTGGTCATAATGCCGCGGTTCCAATATTCACGTGATAAGTCATAAGAAATTTCGCCACGGCGATGATGGGTGTTAATATGAAGACCAATAGCGCCAATCATTTTATTGGAATTGCGCTCGGCAATGGTCCAATAAATACCGCGCTTAAATTGAAAAAGGCTGCGACAATAATGGATTTCTGCACTGGCTTCGGCAATTGAGCGTGGTTTGGTCGCAAGAATATGGCGGCCAACGCTAGGATCAGAGTAGTATTCAAAAAATGCCTCAGTATCTTCTACGGTTTGCTCGCGTAGAACATAGTTGTCATCGATATTTAGTTTGGGAAATTTTCGTGAATAAAATGAGTCAATCATGGCTGATGGCACCCTTTGTAAAATCTTGATTAAATAAATTATATTCCCAATATATTAAATTAATCTTAAATTTTAAAATTAATCAGAAATTTCCATAAGCTTATCTAGGGCTTAAAATCCTATACCTTAATTGTACACCATTTATTCATTATTTTCCAAGAATTTGCTTTCTGTTGATAGGGCTTGCTTTTATTGCCAACGCTCCTGTGCCAAGTGTTTCAAAATATATTAAAAATTATGTACCGTTGTATAAAGTCAAAAAAGCTTGGTATTATGGTTGCGTTTGAGTATCAACCCATCGTTCAGACAATATAATTTGTAATAGCTTGCTCCAAGTAGATCTCTTTTCGGAGATGAGTAGTTACGTAAAAAAAGGAACTTTTCGTGAATAACATTATCGTACGTCGCCAAGTACCGCAGGACATTTGCGGCCTAGATTCGCTCCACCCCATTTTAAGAAGGGTTTATGCAGCCAGAAAAATTACCGGCATGGAAGACTTATCGCGTGAGTTGCGTGATTTATATTCTTTTGCATCGTTGCGTGATATTAGTCGAGCGACTGAGCGTATTGAGCAGGCGCTAAGGGCGCAGGAAAATATTTTGGTCTTGGGCGATTTTGATGTTGATGGTGCGACGAGTTCAGCTGTTGCGGTGGCGTCATTGCGTGCTTTTGGTGCAAAAAACGTTTCTTATTTGGTACCTAACCGATTTACCTATGGCTATGGTTTAACGCCAGAGATTGTTGATGTTGCCAATGAAAAAAAACCGGATTTAATTATCACTGTTGATAATGGTATATCGAGTCATGCAGGCGTGGCGCGTGCAAAAGAGCTTGGTATTGATGTTTTAATTACAGATCATCACCTGGCGGGTGAAAGTCTTCCTGATGCTTGTGCGATTGTTAATCCCAATCAGCCCGGCTGTGAATTTCCCAGTAAGAATTTAGCCGGTGTTGGTGTTGTTTTTTATGTGATGTTGGCGCTAAGAGCGCATCTAAAAGCGTCGGGTTGGTTTGAAGAGCAGGGGATTAAATGCCCTAATATGGCGCATTATTTAGACTTGGTTGCTTTAGGTACGGTGGCTGATGTTGTTCCCCTTGATAAGAATAATCGTATTTTGGTTCATCAAGGTTTATCGCGTATTCGTGCTGGTTATGTTTGTCCTGGTATTGCTGCGATCTTGCAAGTTGCTGGGCGTAATCCTGATAATTTAAAAGCATCGGATTTGGGTTTTTCCGTGGGGCCACGATTAAATGCGGCCGGCCGTTTGGATGACATGTCTTTAGGTATCGCTTGTTTGCTGGAGCACGATCGTCAAGCCGCTGTTAAGATGGCGACACAGTTGGATACCTTGAATAAAGAGCGTCGCGTTATTGAGACGCAGATGAAAGAAGAGGCCTTTAGTGCTATTAGTAAATTAAATTTATCCAATGAATTGCCTTATGGTCTTTGTGTCTATCAAGAGGATTGGCATCAAGGGGTTGTTGGTTTAGTGGCAGCACGCGTAAAAGAAAAAGTAAATCGACCAGTTATCGCTTTTGCTAAAGTCAATGATGAAACGTTGAAAGGTTCAGCGCGCTCGATTACTAATTTACATATACGTGATATTTTAGAAGTTATCGCGACGAAACATCCAGGCTTGATTTCAAAATTCGGTGGCCATGCAATGGCTGCTGGTCTTAGCTTACCGGCGAAGCAGTTTGATGCTTTTTCACAAGCCTTTGCTGAAGAGGTGCGTAATAACGTTACTGAAAAAGATTTGCAAGGCAAGTGTGAAACAGATGGTGAGTTATTATCCGATAATTTATCGTTGGAAATGGCTGAAATGTTAGATAAAGCCGGCCCTTGGGGCCAGGGTTTTCCTGAGCCATTATTTGATGGTAAGTTTAATTTAGTGAGTCAGCGCATCGTTGGTGGCCGACATTTAAAATTAGTGCTGCAGCCGCCTGATAGTGATCATTATGTTGATGCGATTGCTTTTAATATCGACTTAGAAGAATGGCCAAATCATAATTGCCGCTCGGTGTTATTAGCTTACCGTATGGATGTTAATGAATTTAATAATCGCCGTCGTTTGCAATTAGTTGTTGAGCATGTGCAACCTGGTTAGAGTAACGAGTGCTTATCTGCAAAGTGAGGTAGATGATGAATGAACAAACTGAACGTGGTTGGGAAAAATTTCTAAGCTTGTGTCAAGGTGCTGACTCTGTCGAAAGGCTTGATGAGTTATTTAGCTTGATGTTTACCTTGGAGGAAAAGGAAACCTTAGCGACGCGCGTATTGCTTGTGCTTGAGCTTTTAAAGGGTGACTTAACACAGCGTGATATTTCGAAGCATCTTAATATTAGCATTGCCAAAATTACGCGCGGATCAAATGCCTTGAAAACGGTCAGTGATGCATTGAAAGCATTTTTATTAGCGTAGGTGCGCACCCTAACGGGCGCAGGTATCGTGCTGCGCCCGCAAACATCTGCGGCACGGACGGTCTATAGCTATCCACACCTAAACGGGCACAGCATGCTGTGCCCCTACGGGTTCTAAATTATCTATGAGCAAACTCATACAAAACGTAGGAATGTAGGGGCGCAGCATGCTGCGCCCGCAAACATCTGCGGCACGGACAGTCTATTGCCATTCACACCCAAACGGGCACAGCATGCTTATAAGGGGTTGAGTAATAATGCTTTGATACCTTCTGTGTGGTTTGTTAAAGAGTGCCCTAAATTAGTAGAGATAAGGCCGTCAACAAACACGCCATCTTGCACGCCAGTAGTGCCTTCTACCACGTAATTTAAACTACTAAATGTATCAACTAAACCAAAGCCAGTTGTTTTCGCTGTATCTTTAATAATATCAACTTTAACCCCACGACTACGCAAGTAGTTTATTTGTGACGCCAGCGCCTTTGCTTGCGTGGGTCCTGTAATACAACGCGGATCTACACAAATAAGGTGATCAACAGGCAGAGGTAAGCTGCGCGGAATGCCCTCTTGTCCAGCATTGGCTTCAAAAGTTGCCATGGCAAAAGCATAGTTTTGTATTGTTGAAGGGCATCCCCAGCTGTGACTGACGTTGGTTGTTATTACTTCTGGGTTTTGCATTTTAATTAATAAATTCATGTAAAGGCCAGCAGCCAATGACTTGTCATATCCTCTGCGTCCTGCATTAATTCTTGCTGCCCACCAGCTTTTGCGATAATCAGCAATACCGGTCTCCGCTTTGACGGTATGTCCCATTTCATAACCTGACAATGCATCGACCACGCCACGAACAGTATTGGTACTGCCCTTGGTGGCATCATAGGAGTTTAAGGATCCGGCATTGAAAGAAACATAGCGACTGCCCGCAAAAAGCTTTGGCCTTAATTGTTCTAGGTAAGTCGATGCGCGTCCAAAGAAAATATTTAATGCATCTGTTGGGTTTTCGCCACGCACCAAATGTTCGGAGCCAAAAGCATCTGTTAGCGCACCCGTTTCAGTTAGTTGCGGCTGTGTATTGTGACCGAGTTTAAGGGCTACGTCTGCCATCGTGCTGATAGGTGAAGAGCCAAATGAGCTTGGCCCTTGTACGCCTAATGGCACTTTGGCCAGACCTCGCATATCTATAAGCATATCGCTAACGATTTCTTGTGCAGGTATGCCAAAGGATTGTTGTTGTTCTATAAATTCATGACAGGTTATCGGAGATCTTCCTTGCGGTAGAGAGGACACAGCCCTTCTTTGTGCGGCTGAACTTAAAGACCAGAGTCCTGCAGCGGCACCTACTGTTCCCACTGCTCTTGCAACTAATTTCATATCCACCACCCTCAATGCTTAGTACACATTGTTAGTAAGCAAATTATTTAGGAAACTCCAGTGTATAACCATTGAACAAAATAGTCAATAATTAGGCTGTCTTAAAATACAATTAAACCTGATCAAATGCTTAAAAATGCTATATAATGAGTATTTTTTTTCCATCAAAGAGGAGAGCCACTTTGTTTGGCTAGTATGAATATGGTTGATTTTACAAAGAAAATGAATTTACAAGGTGTTTTGGACAATATCAAGTCGTTAGTGAACCCCGCAGGCGAAACGCCTAGCCCTAGCCCTGATGATGCAGTTGGTAATAAAGTTGCTGAGCTTAGTGTATTAATTCAGGAGCTTGCGGCTACTAATGCTGAGCAGGCTAAGAAGTTGGCTAAGGTGAATAGATTGTTTAATGCGCTTTATAAGGATATTGAGCTGTTGAGGCAGCCTACAGAAGAAGTGAGTGAGGGTGAGAAGGAAGGTGTAGCTGCCAGTGAGAAGCAGGGCGAGAAAGTAAGTGTCACTGCTAGTGAAAAGGAAGCCGAGGTTGTAAGTGAGGCGGCTGAGGGTGGCGAGGTTAATAAGGATTCCTAATAAAGTTCTAGAGGGGCTAGGTTGGCGAAGAGTTTTCGCCTAAGAGCTGATCGAGAAGCTGGTAGCAATATTGATTGATTTCTGGAAAAGGGGCTGCCAGCATTTCTTCAGCGGTTTGTACATAGCGCCCCGTTGGCAGTTTTCCTTTTATTTTTTGCAAAATCGCTTTTATTTTTACTTTCGTAAACTCCAGGTGAAACTGCAAGCCATAAACGCGTTGAGAAAAACGAATTGCTTGGATCGGGCATCCGGGTGTTTCTGCTAGAACTTGCGCGTTTTCAGGAACACCCATCATGTCACTATGCCAATGAACGCTCATGAAGCTTGTTGGGAAATTAGCAAATATCGGATCTTGTTTTCCTTCCTCAGTTAATCCAACCGGGAAATATCCCATCTCTTTTTCTGGACTACGTGAGGCAGGGGCGCCAAGCGCATGCGCGATAAGTTGTCCGCCCAAACAAATCCCGAGAATATATTTATTGGCTGCAATTGCTTGTTGGATAAAATCGATTTCTTTTTCCAGGTAGTTGTGTTTTGCAACGTCACATGCACTTTGTGGGCCGCCAAGAATAATCAGGCTATCAAAACTGTCTACGTCGGGAAGGCTATCATCGCGGGCGATATTTTTACCGCTAATAGTATGTCCGTTTTGCCGAGCCCAGCTTTCGATGACGCCGAGGTCTTCGGCTTGCACATGCTGTATGTAATAAATATTCATGGGCATTATTCTAGCGACATTGTTGTTAAATGCAATACAGTAAAATTTTTGTCTGATGTAAGCGCTATTCCCTTTATGGGCTCTGCATAAGTACGGTATTGCATGCTGTATGCTTTAGAGCATAGAATAAGTCGTTTGCAGCATACTATTGTAGAGGGATGATAAATGGTCAAGAGAAAAATAGCACAATCACTAAGCGTTTATGAAGTGTGTATTATTGTGGGAATACAAGAGGGGAAAACACTGGCTACCATTGCCAGTGAATTAGACCTTTCTGAGCGTAGTGTGGCATATTTTTTTCATAAGTTGTCAAGGCAGTTGGATATAAGCTCGACAACTGAGCTGGGTAAGATAAGACAGCTTTAAAAAAACAGCGCGAAATATACTCTATAGTTTGAGCACTGTTGCAAGATCTAAAAAGGCGATAATAGACAGCTAAAGACGGTTTATTATTTAAAGTAATTACATGTTATCTGTTAAGAACTAAAATAGTGCTTTCATAATCAGATGTTTACCGCAGCATTAGCTTTTGTATAACATATAGTCTATTAAGTCGTGTTTCTGCTCCTTAAAAAGCGGTATAATAGGATTGTAAATTGTTGGCAAGGAGGCTCTGTCATGGGAAAAAGTAACCCAACTCGGGTGAAGATTTTGGCGAGTATTTTAGGATTATTAGTACTGTCTGAAATCTTTCTTGAAGTCTTTGTCTATCCACATATGATGTAGACAAAGTATACAAACTAAGCAAACGATTATAAAATCGCTCACAAGCAAAAGGTGGGCGATTTTTTTGCAATTAATATCTCAGATTAGATCACTAGCTATGAGAAGGCATTAATGCCGGTTAAATGTTTGCCAATGATTAAGTGGTGGATATTATCTGTGCCCTCGTAGGTAAAGACCGATTCAAGATTCGTCATATGACGGATAATATGGTACTCAAGACTAATGCCATTGGCGCCGAGGAGGTTGCGGCACTGTCGTGCAATGTGTAATGCTGCACGCGCAGCGTTCATTTTAGCCATGGAAATCATCGTCGGCGAAGCTTGCTCTTGGTCGGCCAAGTGTGCAATGCGTAAGTTTAGCATTTGTGTTTTAGTGATCTCGGTAAAAATATCAGCAAGATCTTTTTGAATTAACTGGAATGAGGCAATAGGTTTATTAAACTGTTGCCGTTCTTTACAGTATTGTAAGGCAATGTCAAAGCAAGCCTGTGCTGCGCCCATTGCTCCCCAAGCAATACCAAGTCGTGCTTTGCTTAAGCAACTTAATGGCGCGCTTAAGCCACATTTGCTTCCCGGTAAGAAATTCTCATCAGGCACGAAGCATTGATCAAAAACAAGCTCGCCGGTATCAGAGGCGCGCAATGACATCTTTTCATGGATAGGGTTGGCGCTAAATCCTTCAAAAGATTTTTCAACAATAAAACCACGAATGCCTTCGGAGGTGTTTGCCCATACAATAGCAAGGTCGGCGATGGTTGCATTGCTAATCCATAATTTTGCACCATTGAGTATCCAACCACCTTGGGTTTTTTTGGCGGTTGTCTTCATGCTGCCAGGATCAGAGCCGGTGTCAGGTTCGGTTAAGCCAAAGCAACCGATTTTTTTGCCGGCAGCCATAGCGGGTAAGAATGCCTTTTTTTGTTCTTCACTGCCAAAGGCAAAAATAGGGAACATGCATAAAGAACTTTGCACGGAAACAAAACTGCGCAGCCCGCTGTCGCCACGTTCCAATTCTTGGCACACCAAACAATAGTTGGTGTAATTGCTGCCAGCGCAACCATATTTTTCAGGTAGGGTCATGCCAAGGATGCCCAGTTCAGCAATTTTAGGAATTAGTTCCGCTGGAAAGTGCGCGTTTTCATAGGCATTGGCAATAATGGGGGTAACGTTTTCAGCAACAAAACGGTGAACGGTATCACGTGTTATTTTTTCTTCATCGCTAAGAATATCATCAAGCAGTAAGAAGTCTTCCATGGAATAATTCCTAGATAAAATATAATTTTATTATACTTCTTTTTATTTAAATTACAAAAAGTTACAAAAAAAAACAGATTTGAAAAAAAATGTTGATGAACCCTGGTTATTTAAGATTAATTTAATAAAATTGTTATATTGTATTGATACGCCTTTTTAGGTTGGCACATTGGACGTTCTTGGATTCAAATTGTAATTTATTGGAAGATGGACGATAGCTTTTAGGATTATTGTCATGAGGCATATTAATACGGATCAGTTGATTTCTCCCTTGTCAGATGGTGTTCCCTCATCTTTTGACACCCCAGAATTTCGTTATTTAAACATGGAAAGCAAAAGCCAAGATATTTTTTCTGTTGATGACTTTTCTGCAGATTATATCGATGAAGATGCTGCTGTTATGGCGCTTATCGAGGATAAACGGTTTGATAGAGCAAAAGAATTTATTGCTGCGGTTAACAAGAGAAACAAAAAAAAGAGAAGAAAAGATAAGGATTATAACGAGCAGGCTCTTAATCTCAATCAAGTATTCTACTTGATGATGCGTATACCCGATAAATATTTCGATGATGAAACGATAAAATTTATGTTATCACTGCCTGGCGTGAGTCCTCTTGCCATTTTTGGAAGTGGGAGTGCATTTGAGGAAATTGTTAGACAAGGGAATATTGCCTTATTGGAGAAAATGTATAAGCGGAGTACGTTCTCTGCTATCCTATTTGAAAGAGCACTATTTGATCTTGTTAGGGATGGAGAAATTGCTACAGCGACGGAGTTGCTTCTTTGGGTTGCTAGCAAAGACGAGTATATCAATTACAATGAAATCTTATTTGAACTGGCTAAAAGGGTTAACGATCAGTGCAGCAAAGCATTAGTTGAGCTTATGTTAAGCCAACACAATGTTAACCCTTATATTACTTTTGCAAATAGTAGTGCTTTTATTGAAATAGCGCGACTAGGTGATGTTGATCTTTTGCAGAAGGTATTTGATAAGACATTTTCATGCACGCATTGGCATAATGATGCTGTTAAGCAGGTTGATATCCTGCGTCGCAAAGATGGGCTTTTTAGGGTCTCTAAAAAAGTGAGGACGAAGCTGTTTTTTTTAAGAATGAAGTTTCAAAAGAGTTCGCATTGTGATGGAGTAAAAGATGTAGCTGCAAGTCGGCAAGCTAAACCCAGTCTGCTATCGCGGTCGATACAGCAGCATGAAAGAGCGGCTCCCATAAAAGCAGAGATTCAAAGTCTCGAAGCGCAGATAGCTGAAATTAGTAATAAGATTGATGAATGTAAGACTAGGGTTTCTGAGACTAGGAATGAGAGCAATCCTAATGTTAATTTAAAAGAGCAGCTATCTACTAACTATAAGCAATTTAAACAGCTGCTCAGTGAGCAGAAATCACTAGAGGCACCTTACAGCTTTTTAGAGCGTTGTCGACTTAAGTATCGCAATCGTGTTGTTACTAATGTGTTGAATTTATTGCGTGTTGCGTCTGTCACTGATCTTGAAAGCAGAACAAAAAAGAAGGCTGAAAATACTAGGGAATCAAACGAATGCTTCAAACGTTTGGTCAAAATTGAAAAGCAGTTTGAGTTGCCTGCAAACGTTAAGTCTATCGACTATTACCATGGCGATTATGCTATTAAACAGTGTGAAGACAAGTTATCAAAAGATGCAGAGCAGTTTGAACGAGAGCGAGGCGAAAAGATGTTGGCTTTTAGCTTGCAAATTACCACTGCACAAAAGAAATGTGCACTGTTAAATAAAAACCTTGAAGCTAAAAAGGCTGAATTATCTTTGGTGCTGGATTTGTCGAGTGATGTTGTTGTCAAGGAAACAACGGATCATGTGAAACCTGAGGTGGTGGCTCAGCCATGTGATTTTCCATCGCGTCATGTTGATAAAAATCAAATCGTCATCAATGTTGCCAAGCAGTTACTGTTCAATAATCTATTTGCGCAACAGCCAGAACCGTATGTCACTGAGCGCATTGTGAAGACGCCCACTGAGAGCAATTTTGCCTGCGCTTGTGGGTGAGTTGTTTGGCTTAGCTGTGAGCCATTGAAATAGATTACAATTAAACCAATTTGTGAACAGGTAGCATCATTTAAGTATTAGGTCTTATTACTTAATAGCGCTTAGTTTAAGGAAATGTTAACTTTTTTCTGCTTTTTTTGTTTGAATTGTATTCGTCCTGAATATAGTATAACCGATCTGGCAACCATTCCGTTCTCAAAGAGATTATCCATGCGAAGAAAGAAAAGTAAAGCTACATCTTATGAAGGCGCGAGCTACCCTGGCAGCGAAGGGGCAAATAAATCGTTTGTTCGGGAGTTGCTGGAGCCTAGTCGCCCCAATAATACTGCCGGTAAGAATGCATCTGCAAGCGTAAAAGGTCTGGCGTTTGATTCTAATTCAACGGCAATTGTACAGGATAATGGAGGACGCCTAAGCTTTGGACATATGCCACCACCAACTTTGGTGTGTCTCCGTGCTGCTACGTCTGCTTCTCAAGGTGGGGTAGATTTTCATTCGCAGCAATTTGCTATTCCTCAAGCAGTTACCCCGGGTGGTTTAAGCTATACCACGCCAACCAACAGCCCTCCAGGAAGTCCACAGCGCAATCGAAGAAATTTAAAAGCATGGTGACACCGTCAACGCCAATTCGACCTCGTACTCCTAGCTCTGCTCCGGCAGCCAGTAGAAGTTTTAACTCCCAGCAATTGAATCTTGTCACGCCAACCAACAGTCCCCCGGGAAGTCCGAGTGGTCAAGCAAGCTCAAGCTATGCGCCTAAGGAAACACCACCAACGCCAGTATGTGTTCGTAGTGCTGGTAGGCGGCGTAGGTTAAGAAAAACTATTGCTATAAATTTAGATTCAGCTACAGCACAGAATGGTAGGATATCTTCTCGTTTGATGAAGCAGGCAGAGAGTATATTTGCTGAAGATAAAAGAAGTCCCCAAGGCTCTCAAGGCTCTCCTAAGAGAAAGAAATCAGAAGGTATGCCATTGTCACAGAGTCCCTCTAAAGTGCAACGCACGGAGTACAAAGCAGTAGCTCAACCACAGATTGTAGGTTTTTCCTATTCCGGTCGCCCAATACAAAGAGGTGAGGGATATGGTATTGAGGATTTTTTATTTGATGCCTATGGCGAAAAGTTTGAATTTATGTCGCAGCTAAAGGGTGGAGCAAAGGGTAATACCAGTGTCTATGGTGTGCGAGTGAATAATGGTCAATATGTGCCGAGAATTATCGTTAAGACACTGAAACTGAGTAAAAGGGTTAATTCGCCAAAAGTAATAAAAAGAATGGCGCAACAGGAGCATAAAAACATTCGTGCTGCGGGTTTTGAGAGTTACTTTTGGAACTCTCACTTTACTATGCCTTATTTTGCTGGGCCTACTCTTGAGCAGTTTTTTGCTGCTGCTTTGATATCGATGTCTAGCTTAGAACAGGGTATAAGTTTCTTGGAGGTGCTAGAGCGTAAGCTTACCAAGGTAGTTAAAAACTATCATGAGACTAGTGCTAAAAATAATAAAGATAATAAGTCGGGAGTGCACTGTGATATCCATCCTGGCAATTTTAAGGCTATTGCTGATAAAGATGGCCCACTAGAAGAAGCTAAATTTGTTTTGCTCGACTATGGTTCTGCTGTGCTTGAAGGTGAAGAGGTTCAGGATATTGATATGAATGCAAAGTTTGTATCGCAAACAGTAAAGGAGAGCTTTGACCCCGAAGCGGAACGGCAATTTGATTTTGATAGTGTTAATAATATTATTGATTATTTTGCTGATAAAGTTGCTCAGAAATTTATTAAGCCTAAGCCAAGTAAAATTAAGTCTAGTAAAGCAAACGTAAAAAATAAAGAAGAAAAAGATTTCTCCAAGCCTGATATGACTGCTTCTAATAGAGAAAAGCAAAGGGTAAAGGTTAGCTTCTCGGCATTAAAACAGATGTCTCTTTTATCCAGTGCGCATAAGGTTGATGGGGGTGCGTCTAGCTTTGCCGATGAGACGCATTCATTGCTTGCTAGTGGTGTTATGTAGCCGTAGTTCTCCACATCTATTTCTTGATTCATTTAGGGCTTTTACTTCTATCAGAAAGCCCTTTTCATTATTACCATATTGGGTGGCATAGGGGTTCCTAATGCTAAGATTGGACTTCATTATCTTAATTGCGCTATATTACATTACCTTATTAAACAAGACTTAAAAAGGACTTTTTAAGTACGAATTATTTATGCTTTCAAACAGGTCTGCTGTTTGGCAGTGCTTTTGGTAAAAATAATAAGGATATTATATGAAAAAGTTTATGCCTCTCGTAAGTTTTGCTTTTGCTGCGTTGTGTTCAACGGGTGCAGCATTGGCAGGTGGTCCAGATCACGCGTGTCAAACTGGAGTGATTAGTTTACCTTGTGCTTCCACAGGCTGGGACCTTGGCATACAAGCGCTCTATTTACAACAGCGAGATGGAACCCCTGCGTTTATTGGCTTTCGTCAGGCTGGTCCATATCGAAACTGGGTGTTAGACGAGCCTAATTGGGGGTGGGGATTTCAGCTTGATGGTTCCTATCATTTTAGTTCAGGTAATGATGTGACGTTAAGTTGGCTGCGTTATCATAAAAAAACATCTAAAACATATTCATTGGGCACTACACCTGCGGCAGTTAATACGGTTCCCACGGTTGGTAAGCGCGAGTGGGATATGGTTAACCTTGTGCTTGCACAGATGGTTAATTTTGGCCAGCATACTAGTATCCGCTTTTTTGCCGGTGCACAATATAATGATTATGCAACGCATTATTCAGCGCAGAATTATCCGGCGGCTGGTTTGCGAGCCAATGGGCACTTTACCTTTAAAGGCTTTGGCCCTCGTTTAGGTACCGACTTTAACTTTAAAGTTGTTAATGGTTTCTCTGTTTATATCATGGGAGCGCTTTCTTTATTGGCTGGCGACGATTGCTTTAAGCTGAATGTGACCAATAACGCGTTAGTTGCTGCGCCAAATGGTTCGAAGATACATTTTATTCCTGAGATTGAAGGGAAGTTGGGGGCGCGTTACACGATTGCGTTGGCAAATCGACGCGGCAGAATCATGCTAGATGCTGGTTATATGTGGCTTGATATGCGCGGTACCATTTTGTTGCCATCGATCCCTGGCTTTGCTGTAGCAGAGTGTAATACTTCCCTGCAAGGTGCTTACTTTGGGGTGAACTGGCTGGGCTTTACTTCTTAAGCTGTAATTTGGGTTTGACGGGTCTCTATAGAGGCTTGAAAAACTGTCTTGCTGCAGGGCGCGCAAAGGGGTTGTCCTCTTAGCGTTCCTTGCTGCGTCCTCTTAGCGTCTTGGCATGAAGCCTGTGCAGCTACGAATTATCGTTAACAATTCGACCTATCCACCAGAAATAGCAGCCTAAAATAGAAAATATCAATAGGTTATCTGCCACCTAAAATTGTTCAAATATTGATTTATATATATCATTGTGATATATTGTATAAATATTGGTTGGGGTTATATAGCTAATTTAGATGCTTATCTAAACAGTGGGTAGATAAAGTTAAGGGGGGAGAATCCAATGACAAGTCAGAATATCAGCAGCATTTATCGTAGTAGCACAAGCACACTAGAATTATCAAAGAAGCTAACTAACGCAGGTTTTATGCCTGATGCTTTTGTTGCAACCTATAGTGACTATATTAAAAATGCCATCACCTCATCTGACCAAGGTTCATCTGCCTTGCAACTAAAACGGTGGCGATATATCAGACGTTGCTACTTTGACAACAAACCTGACCAGCCTAGCATTCAAACCATTGATAGCTTTTGCAAAAGCCTCCAATTTAGCATTGAAGAAACCGTCACTTTTGGTATGAAAAGTAAGGTAGATATCGTTAATGAAGAAGGGCTTAGTGACTGGGATGAAGTTAGTGCTGAAGAAGCTGAAGAAAATGAGATTAAGTTAGTTGAAGCATCATCCTCAGATAGTCAGCCAGATAGTTTTTCTTCTTCCTTTTCACAGGAATGGGATATGATGAGTGACTATTCGTCATCGTCAAGCTTTTCTGATGCCCCTCTTGCCCCTAGTGAAATACCATTTGCTGGCCAAGCAGGCGCCGTAAAACATAACTGGGATATTGAAGAAAAAACTAAAGAGGTTTTAGCCGGCAAGGTGATGACTGATCTTGCACAAGCGCCGCAAAAAACCTTTAGTACTGCGCTGAAAATTGCCGGTCAGGGGGCTAAAGCTAGCGTGGCTTTAACAGCAACCACCAATGCCATCAATCTTGTCAGTTCAGGTATGGGGCTAGCCATAGATGCCAGAAGAAAATACGCAAAAGACGGCGTGCAAAAGAAAATGAATGCCGTCGTTAACTTAATTAATAGTGAGTTAGTGGAAACAAGAGGTGGTGCAACCTGTCTTAAAATGCCAGTAGAGCTTTATAACGAAATGGGCATTAAGGCATTTACCTTACAAGTTGCTCTTGGTTACCTTCTGGGAAAATGGGAAGGATATAGTTTAGCAAACAAAATTAGCACGGGTGTTAAGATCGCTAAAGTAGGTTTAGCAGCTACGGCAATCGTTGGGATGTTTACAGGCGGGGTTTTGTTACCCGTCGCACTTTTATTTGGTACGTTAATTTCTATTTATAGTGGGATTACGCTATATACTAAGTATGTCAATAACCGCTTAGCACGTGATTACTATAAACAGTGGGCCATTATATTATCGAGTTTGATTGTTAATAGTGTGCCAACAATTAATAATGCCGACAGCATCTCTCAAGGCGCATCTAAAAGTCTAGGTGATTCTTACGGCGCTCTGTTGCCAATATTTCAAGAGCTAAATAGAAGAAAATTGTTAGAGCGTTCCAGTCAAGCTTTAAACGCTTTTACAACCATTAACTTTTCGGCACTTGCTCGCCAACGTCAGTCTCGTTCTTCAGCGCTGTATACGAATCTTCAGGATAGTGAGCTGGGTGATCTGATGATGGTTAGGGAGCCTGGTGAAGCCTTTACAGCGCAAGAATTAAGAAGAGAGAGTTCTGCTGGCTTATTAGACTGCTTAAATTTCAGTTTTAATGGTTTTAGCATGCTTGATCCAAGGCCAGAGCAGTTAAGGCGCTTTTTTAGACCAAAAGGATTTAGCTTAACCAGTGGTTCTAAAGCAACGTTTGGTGATTGGGCCAGGGCTGAAATAGCGAGTTTTATTTTTTATGGTTTGTTGCGTGATCGTAAAGAGTCTGTCAATAAACTAGCGAGGAAGTTTGCATTGGCTCTTTTTCAACAAGATGAAAATCCTCTTATGGCTTCGCAAGGTAGTATTTCAAATTTTCTCAGAAAAAAATCAGGTGTCTATAAAGGGCGGTTGTTGGAAGAAGAGCAATGCTGTGGACAGGCTTTAAATGTAGGGGTTTATGGTCTCTATAAAAAACTTAGCTCCTTTAAACGATCTTAAAAAATGTTTCCTCTAGTAGGTATAAATGAAAAGTATTATTTATTAGGTAAAATGAGGGTTAGATTCCTTGTTTTACTAAAGGGCGTGCTGATTTCTAGGTAATTTTCAGCCCCAAATTCCCAAGATTTAATTTTATTATCAGAAGCTTATATTTTTTCTTGCAAGAAGGTTGTGGTATATTTTCTGCCATCTGTAAAGAAAAAATTAGAGAGACCTTGCAATGAGAACAGCATGTTATGATGATGATAAGTGGGAAACGCTTTTATTGAAGTGTAAAGATGATAATAACTTAACGTGGCAAAATGGTTTGTCAGAAATTGATAACGTATTGCAAGATCTCTTGGTAATCTTTAAGGGTCTAGACGCTGCTGAGATAAGCAATCGGTTTAATGAAAATAGAGAAGCTTTAGTTGAAGCGGCACTTGTTAGCGCAACCATAGAAAATATTGAGATTGCGTCTAGTCGTATAAAAGGGTTGAAGCATACTGTTAGGCAACCTGATTGGCAATGGAATTCATCTTTGAAGCGGGAATTTTCTAATAAAGTGAAAGATCTAATTTATTTTGTAGCAAAAGCAAAAGAAATGGCTAGTAGAACAAGTGCTGCATTAGAGGCTGACGGCATTGCCATTAAGTATCCAGATCAGTCGCCCCAAGAGAGCAAGCTCCATGCGGGTTCACATGTTTCAGCCGCAAATCATTATGGATCAGATCCACAATTGCTAGATATACGCTCTCAGTTAAAGCAGCATGAAAAATTTGCTAGATACTTCTATTTTGATCCTTTTCCTCAGAACTGTGACTCTTACCGGCAGGCTGCAGAAAATTTATTGGCAGACCAACTAGTAGGTACTTGGATACTGATGCCTGATGATGAAGGTGCAGAGGCTTGTATTGTTTATAAAGGAAATAATGGTATTAGCTATTTTGCTATTGATCAGCAGAACGATGGCAGTTTATGCGCATATGATGAAGGGGAGCCAATATCATTAGAGGAATGTTTGCAAAATCGTTTTCATTTCGAAAATGGCTTGTCGAACCACCCGCGTGATCGTTTAGATGACCAACGCCATCCATTTCATAAATATTTTTATTCGGATGTTGCGACAATAAATTATCGAGCTAAAGCTGAAGCACTATTGCGAGATGGGCGTAATAATCGCTGGGTCTTGACACCTAGTGGTTCACCAGCAATAGATGTTGCTATTCGTTGGAAAAAGGAAGATGGAGGAATGGAAAACTTTAAGGTCAAAGTGGATAGTACAGGCAGGTTGTGCCTCGTTGGCAACGATAAAGGCAAAATTATTGGTTCTTTTAATGGTATGTTAGAAAAAGATTTTTTACTTAATAATGGATTTTTTCCTATCTGCAACACATTAAAAAACGATCCAAGCGTAAGTGAATTTTTTTATGATTTTTCGGAAGAGAAGAGTGTAGGGGATTATCAAGCGCATTGCGAGCAACAAATTGAGGCATTATTTTATAATAAGGCTCATGGTGCATGGGCAATTACCAGCGCCAAACCTTCTGAACAAGCAGCGGCTTATCTTCGTTTTGTCGGTAGAGATAAAAAAATCTATAGTTACGCTATTAATGTGGATGCAGCAAATGGAAGCTTGCAATATTTTGATGGTTCCTTTCTTAGAAATCTACAGCGCGGTCTGTCATCTCAGTTTGATTTCTCAAAGGGCTTAAGCAAAAGTGTATCGAGGAACATAGCTAGCTCATCGGATAGAGCGGTATCGTACAGGCTGCATGACAGAACTGCGGCGTATAGATCAATGGACAGAGCGGCAGCGTATAGACCATCGGATGAAGCAAAGGCGTATAGACCAAAAGATAGAGCAACAGCATATAGACCAACGGATGAAGCAAAGGCGTATAGACCAAAAGATAGAGCAACAGCATATAGACCATCAGACACAACAGCGACGCATCATCCTGCTGGGAGAAGGGGTAGCACTAGGCGGCCAGGCGAAAGCAAGCAATTTGGGCCTACAGTATCCTTTCAGGAAACAGCAGAAGATGCCTCTCATCATAAGAAGCTGGTTATCTTTCTGCTAAATGGCTCGCAGGCGCATGATACCTTTGTTAATAGAAAGAGTCCCTTCTTGACGGCAGTAGAGTTGCTTAAAAGCCAAGGGCATCTTGTTGCTATTGCAGATGATAATTTTTCGCAGGCAGTGTTAGAAGAATTTCTTAGGGTAGCACCTAGGTTCTCACCAGAATTAATCGAATCCTTAATTTTGCATGGTAACGCCATCATTGGTGAGGGTAAGAATACTGTTTTTGCTGATATTATCGATAAAGCAAATAGGACTGAGAAATATAACGTTATTTGTTCGGATAGCGATATTACTGTGGTTACTTGCAATGATTTTTGTTGTGAAATGGCAAAAATGCATGGCTATAACACGCTTAAGCTATCACAGGATATTTGCTTTGGCGATGATAACCAGCGCCAGTGGCGAGAGTTGGCTCAGCTAAGTAATAGCTCGCTAGCAGAAGACGCATCAAGCTCAACAGCTTCAGTTGGATTTTTTGCTTCTTCTTCGTCTTATGAAGGTGGTTATGACAATAGTCACTACTCGCATGGGTATGGCCATGGATGATTGAAAATTCCCTTTTGCTTGCTGGTCGGAGTGAGAAGATTCGAACTTCCGGCCCCTGCCTCCCGAAGGCAGTGCTCTACCAGGCTGAGCTACACTCCGTGTTTTTATATTATTAATGGTTTCTATAAATTTAGCCAGGCCAATATCCTAGTTTTCTGTTGAGGGAGGTTTGGCCTATCGTTTAACGGTAGTAACGCCCCTTATTCAAAAATAGTGTCAGGTGATCAAACTTGCTCTAGTTGGTTTAAAGGCACAGAGGACTCTAGAAGTGCTCTAGTTAAAACTGGGATAGTGCAAATAAGCATTGGAAAAATAACCATCTATGGTTGTAGCTTTGGGCCTATTCAGTAGGAAAGCTATTCCCCGTATAAAAGAAAATAATCACGAGCTAACAAGCGGTCTTGCTTAAGTTATAGTTTTTGACCTTAGTTGAATGTTTTTTATATGGGGCTATCAAAATGCGAAGTAAAAAAATTTGGAATAAGCAGTCGTTAGGCAAAAGTGAGTTAAAGGATGAAGACCTGTATAAGAAGATGGAGTTGATGTTAGCAAAAGATGCTATCAAAATGCGACATAAAAATGACGGGGATAATCAGCCGATAGATGAAAAAGAGTTAAAGAAAGAATGTCTGTATATACAGGTGAGTCTGATGTTAGCAAAAACTGCTATCCCTTATAGTGAAATTAATCAATTTCGATTGTGGAATACTATTGATTATCACCCATATCTCAATAGGCATATGGACGCAGACATGCGGATGCTTAAGCGCGCGTGTGAAAAACTTTCCTGTGATGATACAGAAGTGATAATTGCAGCCGTTAAAAAATTATATAGCTCGGATATTTTATTATCAAACAGTATTAGAGGAACCCCTTTTGCTGCACTTTTACGATTTAAAACAGAGTTTTTAGTGCTTTCAGCGCAAGCGACGCTTTTTCTTTTAGCAAATAGTGATAAGAGTGGTAAGAGTTTAGAAAAGGAGTTTTGGTGGCTTCATGATGAGTTGAGTGAGATAAGAGAAGAGTCGCTTTTTAAAGCTGATACATTTAGAAAAGCGTTAGCCACTGATGAGATAAAGAGCTTAGATGATGTTTGGGTAAGGTGTAAAGTATTACAGTCGTCTGATAAACAGCCATTATCAGATCAAAAGCAATTACCGGATTCGGGAAGCTCGGATGATTTAAAGCCCGTAGGAGCGCAGCATGCTGTGTGAGTTCTATATAGGCTGTCGGTGCCGCAGATGTTTGCGGGCGCAGCATGCTGCGCCCCTACGTTCCTGTCTTTGGTGTGAGTTAGCGCATAGGTAATTTGGAACCCGTAGGGGCACAGCACGCTGTGCCCGTTTGGGTGTGAATGGTTGTAGACTGTCGGTGTCGCAGATGTTTGTAGGCGTGGCAGACTAGAACAAGTCATTTCTGTTCATTATATATTCAATTTCAGATTATTACTGCTTTGTAACACTATTCTTTAGTGAAAACATAGATTTCCCTGTCTGTCATGGGTAAAATTTGTCACTAATTAAGATGCTGGAAAAATGCGTGTGGAGATTTGTATTTATGATGCTAGGAAAAAGCGTAAAGAGCCTTGTTAAATTATCTTTGGTCGCCGTGGGCGTATGTGCTCTTTTTGGATGCAGCCGTTCTGAAAAACCTAAGAAAGTACCAGAGGTGCGTGTCTCCTTAAGTGCTGTCAAAGTAGCGAATGTTCCCATTACGGCATCTGCGGCTGGTAATTTGATCGCTAATCAAAAAGCGGATATTAGCCCGAAAGTTGGCGGCTATATTACTAGCGTTGATTTTGTCGAAGGTGAGTATGTCAAAGCAGGCACGGTTCTGGTGACCTTAGACGATAGCAGCCAGAAGCAAGGTTATGTTTCTGCCAAAGCAGCAGCGCAGTTAAGTATGACGACCTATGATCGTTATCTGCAGTTGCGCAAGCACCAGTTTATTTCTCCGCAAGATATTGAACAATATAAAGTTGATGCTGATAAGGCCAATGCAACGCTAATAACCAGTAAGAAAGCGCTTAGCGATATGACCTTACGCGCGCCATTTGGTGGTTACGTTAGTGCAAAAAGTGCCGATGTAGGCGATTACGTCAATGTTGGGCAATTAATTGTGTCACTTTATGATACCAATCATCTTAAAGTGAAATACTCATTGCCAAGCTATTATGCGCCGAAATTACATTTGGGCCAGCCTGTTACGGTGACAGCTAATTTTTTACCGGGTAAGAAAATCCGCGGCAAAGTTAGCTATATCGCACCCAACGTAGACCCATCCAGCCAAACGATTGAAGTGCATGCAACGATTGATAACCACCTGCAGGAACTAAAACCTGGGCAATATGTCAATATTGCGCAGACGCTGGGTGTTAAGAAGCACGTCTTGATGGTGCCTCAGAATGCCGTGATTCCTAGTATTAAGGGCTATTCTGTTTATGAGGTCAAAGACAATAAAGTGCTGTTGGTCGATGTAAAAGTTGGTAGCCGTTTATTTAAAGATGTCGAAATCACCCATGGGCTTAAACCAGGTGATAAGGTCATTACCAAAGGGCAAGATCAAGTGAAAGCCGGTCAGATAGTAAAGGTTATATCATAATGAATTTACCTGAAATATGTATTAAACGCCCTGTGCTTGCAACGGTGCTAAGCTTGGTGCTGATTGTTGTCGGTGTGTTCGGTTATAAAAATTTAGATACGCGCTTCTTGCCGAAGTTTGAATCTAAACATATTCGAGTTTCTGCCTACTATCCTGGTGGTAGTGCGGCTTTGGTCGAGTCTAGTATTACCACACCGCTTGAAGAGTCGATCAGTGGTATTGAAGGTATCGATACGATTACCTCTACCAGCTATGCTGGAAAAAGTAAGATTGTGGTTGCTTTGAAAGAGGGGCTTGATACTGAAGAGGTCGCCAATAAAATCCGTACAGCGGTAGAAAATACTAAAAACCAGCTGCCTAGCAATCTTGATTCGCCTGAAGTACAGATTGGGGGCAATAGCGGTGAGCTGATGGATATCGGTGTTTATGACCCTGGCATGAGTCTCGATTCAATGCGTGATTACTTACAGCGCTACGTGATTGATCGTATTAAGCAATTACCTGGTATTTCCGCCGTCGAAGTGATGGGTGCGCAAGAATACGTGATGCAAATTCGCTTGGACCCCGCCAAAATGGCCGCGCGTGGTATTAGTATTAATCAGGTAACGATGGCGATCCAAAATGCCAATTTAGAAATGCCGGCCGGTCAAATTAAGGGTAATGTATTAAATTATCCCATTACCGCCAAAACGAAAATTAATACCAAAGAACAGTTTAATAATGTCGTTATTCGCAATACCAATGGCGATATCGTTAAGATTAAAGACATTGGTTACGCTGCAATGCAGGCGAGCACACAAGATGCCTCTTATGCACGTTTAAATGGGCATCCGGCGGTTCTGTTAAGTATTTCAAACTCGGATGATTCCAATCCAATTGATACCGCCAATGGGGTCACTAACTATATTAAAAGCATTACACCGCAGCTGCCAGAAGGCATGAAGATTGTCACGGCCTATGACCAATCAGACTTTATGAAGAGCAGTGTTAGTGAGGTTTATGAAGCGATTTTTATTGCCGTGCTCTGTGTGGTATTGGTTATTTTCCTCTTTTTGGGTGAGTTCCGCACGGTAACAATCCCGATTGTAACCATTCCCATTTGTTTGATGGCCACATTTGGCATGATGTATTTGCTGGGCTTGACCATTAATATTCTAACGTTATTAGCGTTGGTGCTATCCATTGGTTTGGTGGTCGATGACTCCATTGTGATGTTGGAAAATATTTATCGCCATATTGAGCAGGGTGAAAAGCCGTTAGTCGCGGCGATTAAAGGCAGTAAGGAAATCGGTTTTGCGGTTATCGCCATGACCTTAACCTTAACGGCGGTCTACGCACCTTTTGGTTTAATGCATGGCAAAATGGCAGTGATTCTTAAACCCTTTGCCTTTACGTTAGCCGGCGCGGTGATTATCTCTGGTTTTATCGCCTTAACCTTGTCACCGATGATGTGTGGCAAGATGCTGCGCTACCAGCCTAAGAAAAAAGGGTATGCTAAATGGCTTGGTGGTGTCTTTGCATATTTGGAGCGGATCTATCAGCGCTTTTTAACAGGTGTTTTGCGCAAGCGCTATATTGTTGTCATTGTCACGGTTGGTATTATCGCTGGCGGTATGTTTTTAGTAAAAGATATGCCAAAAACGTTTATGCCGACTGAAGATGTTGGGTTATTGATTTCAACAGTTAATGCGCCGAGTGGTAGTAATATTGATTATCTGCAAAAGCAAACCGATACCGTTTCAAATTTCTTCCGCCAAGAGCCGGGGATGAAATCGGTGATGTCAATTGCTGGTACTGATGGTGAGTCTTTTAATATTAGCTTGGCAACCTTAAAATCATTTACGCATCGCCAGAAATCAGCGCAACAGGTTGCTAATGATGTCAATGCGAAGATTGCACAAGTGCCAGGTTTAAATGCGCGGGCTTTCCCACCGACTTTTGGTGGCTCTTTACGTTCGCAAATTGAGTTTTACGTTATGGGTACAGGAACGTATAAAGACTTGTATCATGCGACCAAAGTGTTAATGGATAAGCTGGGTCAGTATCCAGGTCTTAAGAATGTGCAGAGCTCGGTAAAATATGATAGTCAGCAGTTTAATATTACGGTCAATCGTCAATTAGCTGCTAACTTAAATGTTAGTGTTAAAGATATTGATAATACCATTGCGGCGATGTTGGGTGGTTTGAAAATTTCGACGATTGATATTGATGGTAAAACCTATGATGTTGATCTGCAGGGTATTGATTCTACCTTGCATGATATCAGCACGATTAAAGACTTTTACGTAAGTAATGATAAAGGTGATCTAATTCCATTATCAAATCTAGTTAATGTCTCGTCTGTGTTAACGCAGACCACGTTGCCGCATTATAATCGTTTGCGTTCAGCTGAAATTACCGCACAGCTTGGACCAGGGTATTCCTTGGGGCCAGTGGTGCAGTACTTGCAAGCGAACTTGCCGCAATTATTGCCGAGTGGTTATAACTATGCTTTTGAAGGTATGGCGAAGAATGTTGTTGATTCTAGCAATACCATGGGCTTGATGTTGGCGCTTGCTGCTATCTTTATTTACTTGGTACTGTCAGCGCAGTTTGAAAGCTTTACTGACCCATTTATTATTTTATTAGTGGTGCCATTAAGTTTAGTAGGTGCGTTAATATCGTTAGAGCTCATCCACGGTAGTATTAATATCTATACCATTGTTGGGCTGGTGACTTTGATTGGCTTGGTGGCCAAGCATGGTATCTTGATAACGCAGTTTGCCAACCAGTTGCGTGATGATGGTGAGGAAGTAATTCCTGCATTGATTAAAGCATCTGCAACGCGTTTGCGCCCGATTTTAATGACGACGGCAGCGATGATTATTGGTGCTTTACCATTGGTGTTCGCTTCTGGAGCGAGTGCGGCTAGCCGTCAGCAAATTGGTATTGTTATTACCGGTGGCTTGTTCTTTGGTACCTTTTTCTCATTGGTGCTGGTGCCGGTGGCTTATAGCTTTGCTAATAGTATTCGCCAGTTTTTTAAACGGCGTAGGGCTGCTGCGCAAGAGCGTGCTTAGATTTTATAATGAAAAGTACCTCTAAAGCCCATATTGCCCTCTTTTTGGTGACCGTTATTTGGGGAATGACCTTTCCTCTAATCAAAGATGCGGTTGCCAATATTTCGCCCCTGTGGTTTGTGACTTTGCGCACTGCTGTAGCTGCATTGCTGTTTTCACCTTTATTGTGGTTTTATCGTAAGCATTTAAGCAAAAAAATGTGGTGGGCTGCTTTATGGTTGGGGGTTTTTCAAAGTGGTAGTTATTTAACGCAATCGATTGGCTTACAGACAATTAGCTCGGCTAATTCCGCCTTTATTACAGCTTTTAGTGTGGTATTAGTGCCGTTTATTGCTTTTGCGCTTCGAATTAATAAACCGACGCGCTTTGATATGGTCGCTTCTTTATTGTGTTTGTTGGGTATTTTTATCTTAACCGGTGCTAGTTTTAAGGCCATTAGTATTGGCGATCTGTGGACCTTGTTGAGTGCGCTGAGCTATGCTTTATTTGTCGTACAGTTGCAACGCATTAGTCAATGGAGCCCTAATCCGTTTGCTTTGGCAGCAACGCAGATGGTGTTTTCAGTTCCTTTGCCTGTTTTTGCTTCATTAAATTCTCCTTGGAGCATGCATTTAAACCTTATTACGGTTGCGGCTATAATATTTTGTGCGCTATTGGCAACGGGTTTGGTTTTTATTCTGCAGGCGCGTTACCAAAAAGATACGACAGTCAATAAAGCCGTTTTGATTTATGCGTTTGAGCCTATATTTGCGACTATTTTTGCTTTTCTATTGAATCATGAGGCGATTTCGCTAACTACAGCTGTTGGTGGGGTGTTGGTCGTTTCTGGATTTTTACTGTCTGAGTTTGTCTCCCGTAAGAGTACTAAGCATGTGTTAAAGGAAAAAAGAGTTTAATATTCTTTTTAAATAACTTTTCCATCTTTTAATACAATCTGTCGATCAGCTAATTTAGCAAAGTCATTGTCATGCGTTACGAAAACAATTGTCGTATTATTTTCCTGGTTGATTTTACGAAAGATATCAATAACAATCTCAGAGTTCATGGAATCTAAATTACCGGTTGGTTCATCAGCAAAAAGATAACGTGGCTGCATGATCAGTGAGCGTGCGATGGAAACGCGCTGTTGCTGCCCACCTGAAAGCTCCTTAGGTCTTTGATGGCGCTTATCAGCAATATTAAACTGCTCCATCAAATGCTCGGCATAGGGCTTTAATTCATCGATACGTTTTGCTTTACGCGCCGGCATTAAAATATTTTCTAAGGATGTCAGCTCGGGTAATAGATAATGAAATTGAAAAACAAAACCCATATGTTCGTTGCGAAAGCGATGGAGTGCGCTTAAGTCCATTGAGGAGACTTCTTGTTCGTCAATAACGACGCTTCCTTTGCTGGGATTATCCAGTGAGCTAACAATATAAAGCAAGGTGCTTTTCCCTGAACCTGAGCGCCCCGTCAAGCTAACAAACTCACCATCAGCGATGTCAAAAGAAATTCCTTTTAAAATATCAACGGCAGGAGAGCCAAAAGATTTATGAACGTCATTTACTTTTATCACTGTATTATTCCGATCTAATAATGCCAATGGGGGTTAATTTGCTAGCTGTTCGCGAGGGTAAATAGCTTGAAATAATCGATGATAGAAACGCTAATAAAAACCCTTGAATATAAATCTTGGCGAGGAAAGAAACGATCATATGTCCATTACTACCCGGCATATTTCCTAGCATTTTAATGCTTTGTACATATTTACAAGCACCAAAACCAATAGCTAATCCAATTAGTCCACCAAGTATGCCTAACAGCATACCCTGAGTTAGAAATAAAAAGGCTATATCTTTAGCGGTATAACCCATAGCTCTTAAGATCGCTATATCACGTTTTTTCTGCGTGATTAAAACATTTAATACATTATAAATGCCAAAACCAGCTACGAGTAAAATCGATAGCGTCATAAAATAACGAATAAAATCTTGGGTTTTAAAAATTGATAAAACATTCGCGCTCACTTCTTGCCAGCTTTGAACCTTTTCAGGCGAGATCGATGCCCATTGTGCTGCTAATTCACGGGCTTTGTTCGGGTCATGTAACTTTACGGCAATTTCGCTAATTTGCCCTGGCGTTTGATTAACTTTTTGGGCGTCGGCTAGTGAGGTAAAAGCTGTTGCATCATCAATATTTTGTATGCCAAATTGAAAGACGCCGGTGATTTTAAAAGGAAATACTTTGCCTTCTTTATTTGACACCATAATGGTATCGGAAACGCGAGCGCCCATTTTTTTTAATAAACCCTCGCCAACGACAATACGATTTCCACCTTGACGTAAAGTATTAAAGCTACCTTGCGTCATATATTTAGTAATACTGGTAACATGGATGATTTTTAACGGGTCGCAACCGACTAACGTCGATGAGGCGCTGGTCTTGCCGCGACTCATCACGGTATTAACCGTAATTTCAGGGGTGTAAGCACTTACTTCAGGGGTGTTATCTAAGCGCTGGTACCATTGTATCGGATATTGGATGCGCATATTGTCGGTGCGTCCACCAGGTGGCACTAGCCATTTTACTAAGGCATTCTTGCCAAACATCGGCGCATTTAACTCTTTTTTTGTTAAAAAATGTTCGCGCGTTGTAATGGTAATTTGCGCATTGTTATTAACAAGCTTATCAATAATATCATCTTGAAAGCCCAGCATCATGCCAGAAATAATAACGTAAGCGGCCGTTCCTAATACTACGCCAAGTAAAATCAGTAAAGACTGTCCTTTACGAGAGAAAAGCTGTCGTAGCGCTAAAAATAACATCACTAATTACTCACTAATACTTCGCTGCCTGCGCTGATATCGCTTGAGCTTATTTCGGTCCATTCATTATTGGTAATCCCGGGTGTTACTTTTACAGTTACTTTTTTATTGCCTTGGTGGGTGATTACGGTGTTGTTATGAATTGCTGCGCTTGGTACTTGTAGTACATTTTTTTGATCGGCAATAATAATAGCAACGTCAGTAGTCATCTCCGGTAAAATATTGCTTGGTAAATCCTTTACGCGAATTTTGACATAGAAGTTATTATCTTTTGGGTAAATATTTTCAACGGTGCCAGTAAAGTTTTGGTTGCGAATGCTTTCAATGCTAATTTTTACCCGTTGCCCTTTTTGCACCATTAATGCGCCTTGCTGTTCTAGGGTAACTAAGATGTACCTTTTCTTTAGGTTGGTGATGGTTAGTATATTGGTTTGTGGGTAAACGGTTTCCGCTTTGTTAATAGGTATTGAGGTAACGGTGCCTTCAATTGGAGAGCGTATTAAAGGAAGGTCGGTAAAGCTGGCCAGTGGAGTGCCTGGTTTGACTTGTTCGCCTTCGTGCACGAAAAGCTGTCGGATTGAAGTGGTTACGCCAACGCGTAGATTATAGGTATTATCAGAGGTGACAGTGCCTAATCCATAGACAGTTTTGTACACGTCACCACGGCGTGCTTTCGCCCAGTGAGAATTTGCTTTGCTCTTGTGCTGATGGATGGCAACGAAGATGGCAACAATAATTACTAAAGCTATTGATAATATGTATTTTTTTCTCTTGTTGGTACTCATGCTCAGGTCTTGTGTTCACTTGGTTAAATTTCAATATGGTGAGCAAATTCTACGCTTTTTTGTGATCATTGACTACTATAAATTACGGGTCGATGAGATGGGTCTAGGAGTTTATTCTGGCGCTCATTGTTGACGTAATAGCGATCATTGAAAGCTCTGTATATTTTTTTCTGAATGTTTTTAGTTGTAAATACTACAGTTCTAAATCTTAATACATCTTTAATATTGCGATGTTATTTTGATTTACACATCCTTTTTAAAAATAAATACAGCAGTGGAAACAATGTCAAAACTCATTACGATGCCAAGTGATATCTTTAGTAATATGCTTACTTTTCTAGATGCGCGAGATATACTAAATTTAAGAACAACCAGCACAGCGATAAATGACTTATATATCAAAAATTGTCCTCAGTTGATTTTGCGCTTTATTTCGTTGCCATTAAGAGAAAAATATTTAAGGGGGGAGGTGTCTCTACAGCAAGTCAGTCGCTTACTTTCCTCACAGCAAGTTAGTCGCTTACTTTCCTCACAGCAAGTTAGTCGCTTACTTTCCTCTGTCGTTGAGTATGACAACATAATACAACATCAATCAACACTGTCTGAGGTGCAAACGCGTATCAACCATCGCTGTTGCATTGGTGATAGCAGCAGGGGTCGCAAACGTAGGCTTATTGGTTTTATAGCTGCTCTCGTAAGCGTGGTTTGTTTATTTACTGGTGCTTTCAGTCAGGATCATCATGATGATAAGACTGCTGGTATTCTAACGTACATTAGTATAGCGGTATTTATACTTGCCGTGGCATTATGTAAGGCTCCTAGAATGATTGCGGATGGTTCTTCATATTTGCTGCGAAACCGCTGGGAACAACTTGAATATCGGCGTTCGCGTCTTGCGCTATTTGTCACCAATCAAGGGCACATACAAAGTGAAAGTCTGGATGATCGTGATATTGAGAACCCTGATACTGAAGACTCTGATACTGAAGACTCTGATAGTGAAGACTCTGGCAATCACTATATACTTCTGCCAAATGGTAGTGGGATTTCTAACAGTTCCTAGGGCTTGGCAAGAAAAATGAGTTCCGGTTAATCTATACTCTGCAGGGGATGATTTTCCGTTAATAATTTTACCATACTGGTTTTACCCTTGTTTCATAGTGGCTATAAGTAATAGGGAGTAGA
Source organism: Gammaproteobacteria bacterium (assembly GCA_030425685.1). Classification (GTDB taxonomy): domain Bacteria; phylum Pseudomonadota; class Gammaproteobacteria; order Coxiellales; family Coxiellaceae; genus JAUIAD01. The sequence goes on from JAUIAD010000006.1 coordinate 148,973, forward strand.
CATTGCCTGAGCTTTCTCACTCTGTTGCCCATATTAATC
>JAUIAD010000036.1 GCA_030425685.1 Gammaproteobacteria bacterium
GAGGCACCGCCAATCGTTCAACGGTGACGTTAACGGATGCTGCTCCAGATAACGTGGATCAAGATTTTGGTTATGGCGGTCCAGGGTCAATTGGTGACACTATTTTCTTAGACGTAGACGGTGATGGCATCCCAGATAGTGGCGAAGGTATAAGTGGTGTAACGGTAACCTTAACAGGTGATCACGACGGAGACGGCATAGACGAAATACTTACAACCGTGACCGATGCAGATGGTAATTATTCGTTTAATAACCTGGTGGTTAACGATGGTACTGGTGGAGGCGTCAGTTATACGGTTGATGTTGATACCGCAACGTTGCCAGCGGGTGTTGTGCAAGTAGTTGATCCCAATGCAACGCTAGATAATAGTTCAACAGCAATCCTAACAACTGGAATGCCAACAAATGATGTGCAAGACTTCGGTTATGGTGGCCCCGGATCAATTGGTGACACTATTTTCCTAGACGTAGACGGTGATGGTGCCCCCGATAATGGCGAAGGTATCTCAAATGTTGAGGTAACCTTGACGGGTGATTTTGATGGTGACGGGACTGATGAGGTTGTCAGTACGATAACAGACAACAATGGTAATTTCTTGTTTGATAACTTGGTAGTGAATGATGGCACTGGCAGCATTAACTACACCATTGATATAGTAACCGAGACCTTGCCTGCTGGGGTGTTGAATACCGTTGACCCCGATGGTGGTGATTTACATCGTTCCGTTGTGACATTAACAAGTACTGCGCCAACTAGTTTGATTCAAGATTTTGGATATGCATACCCAGAGCCTATACTGGGCTCAGCTTATCTTGATAATCCATCAATATGGAACACTGATCGATTGTGGTTTGAATATTCAGAGGAGCGGGCTATTTATCTATTTGAATATAAATATAATAATACTACGGGACATGACCAGCTTGGTTTTTATGCCTTAGCAAATGGTTGGATTACATATTGGGAAACAAGGTCCCAGAACTTTGGCACAACGATTCCATACCTATCACTGTATGCGCTATCAGCAGATACAGTCTTTACCCTAGGGGCGACCAGTGACACTTATGGTGTAGAAAATCAGCATCAAGCTAAATTTGGTGATCCATTCTATAGTTATCAGGGCAATACAATCAAAGAGGCCACTCAAACAGAAGACTACAGTTATTTATTTGAAGATGATGGCATGATCACTAAAACAGGTTCACCTGTAGATACTGAGGATGATGTAGAAGCAGATAATGAATTTGATAACTTACAAGAGCGGTTTAATAGCATGGTTCTTGAGATGAATGGTGAATTGCAAGAAGGCAGCAATATGGATTTAGCGCAGCAATTTGCAAAGGCTCAACGTAAATTACATGGTGATTTTGGCGCTAGAAACCACTTTCCCTAACAAGAATACTGCCAATTTTTCTAAAAATACGAACAGCAAAGCTTTCTCGCTTTCCTGAGATAATCACCTTTCCTGTTAATACATGAGTTAGCTTAGCGTTATTATTTTTCGGTAATAGCTTTATGCGATAGACCGCATCTTTTACGGCAAAGGTATCATCTGGTCGCCTATAGACAGCAATTTTACCACCAAAAATAGAGGCGAGATAAGGTGATGGCAATGTATCAGTTGCAACTTTATCAATATACACAATTTTAGCGGGTACTGAGCTCTCATCAATTTCATTGGGATAAAAGATTGCTTTAGAGCTAGTGCTAATACGTTGTAGCATTTCTTCACCAAGGTAGGCATAAATAACCTGCGTTGAAGGTTGAACGAGCTCAGTGACAAAGCTATCTTTGTCCAACCAGCGACCGACAGATAACCCCTTTGCCAGAGAAGTTGCGATGCTGTTAAAAGGAGCAGTTAGGGTCAGTTTAGCCTTTTCTTTTAGCAAGTTATATTGTTTTTCCTCAAGGCCAGATAATTCCTCCGGGCTTGCTTGTTCATGCCCCTGGATGTTGTTTTTACCGTATTCTAGACGTAGCCGATCCTTGATAATTTGAATGTCTAGTTTTGTTTGTATTAAATCAAATTCGATTTGCGGGTTTGTAAACTGCACTAGAAGATCATTTTTAGCAATTTTTTCGCCCTGGGCAACATTGACTGTTACCAGCTGCCCTTCGATCATTGAGTAGACTTTAGTTTGGTCAGTAAATTCCATCACAGCGGGCGCAGAAATTCGGGTATGCCAGGGAATAAATAATATTGCCAGCATTAGGGCGAGCACAGAAAATGTGACGATCGAGTTTTTATTTATTTTCATTTTTTTTCGCCTTTGCCAATAGTTTTTTAGTTCGCCAAAAATAGGTATAAAAAGGAAATAGAATAGCTCAACAATCATAAGCAAGATGCCTAATGCCTTAAAGAAAAAGAAGTAGACTAAGATCGCAATGGCAAGAAACAAGAAGAAGCGGTAAATCCATGTGGAAAAGCCGTACAGCAACAATAGTCGCTCTTTTACTTTAGGAAAAGAAAAAGGTTTAATTTCATTAAATGCAAATAACCATTCGCGTAATTTCCACTTGGCTAAGGTAAAAGCATGGTATTGCAAATTCTCAACACCTATAAGGTCCGAAAGCACATAATAACCATCGAACTTAAGCATAGGGTTTAAGTTAAGTAGTAGTGATGATACCCATGAAATCGTGGCGATAAAAAAACAAATACTACGAAATACGCCATCGGACAAAAAGAACCATAGCAAGGTGGCAATAATTGCCAACACCAATTCTGCAGCTATACCTGCAGCGCCGATCGCAATGCGTTGCTTTGGATTTTTTAATTTCCATGCGTCAGTTGTATCGGTGTAAAGCACTGGCCACATCACTAAAAAAGCTACCCCCATTGCCGATATTCGGCAACCATAGTAGGTAGCCACATAGCCATGACCAAATTCATGAATAATTTTTACAAATATAATAGAGAAAACAAAAATAGCAATATTAGATAGAGAAAAAATATAGTCAAAAGTATGAAAAAACTGCAACCACTGACGGCCTAGTAAATATAGACTGAATATACCTAGAATTAATAAAATAACTAATGCTGTTCTAGTGAATAATGGCCTTATAAAACGAATCGTCTTTCTAAGGAATAGGTCAGGCGAGATAAGAGGGATGATAAAAAAAAGGTACTGCTTTAGTATTTTGTTTACCCCAAACTTAGGAGGTAGCTTGTTGTATAGTGAGGAAGGAAAATCATTTTTATTACTAGCAATTAAATTATGCGTCTCTAAAAATTGTGCAACAACATTGATATTTTCAAGCTTGATGTTAAGCGTAGTTTCTCTGTTGACGCTATCAACGATAGCTTGTGATTGGTTTAAATCCCAACGGCTTAAAATCTCAAACTCAAGCCAACCAAGTTGAAAATAATTATGGGCAACTTTATCGTAAAGCAGCCAACGAGGCGTCCCATCATCACCTGGGTTAATTTCTCTGAGCTCTAAATCTTGCCGTAGTGGCTCGAGCGTAACAGCTTTCATATGAAATTATTATACTCCCAACCAGCTTTGAATAAACACAAGGGGGCGTTTAAATAAGTAGAAAAACAAGGAAACACGTTTTCCGTAAATCTTTGCGGTTCCTTGCGAGCCAAAGCGTGGCAGTTTCTTATCACTGGAAAAGTCGGCTACCACTTCATAGGCAAGTGTTTCGTTGTCAACAGGTGTAGCAATAAAACTAGCGTAATTCACAGTCCCTTCAATTGAGTGCAAGGGGTCAATGTTGGGGAAGAATGAAACTTTATACCCTCTTTTTATTTGTATCATATCATCTGCTGCCACTTTAACATCTAATTGCTTTTTATCTTGAGAAGCCAGCAACATAACGCGTTCACCAATATTGATAGGTTTTCCCAATAGATGCTCCGGGGATGAAAATATAATAACGCCATCTTTTTCTGCTCGCACTTTACTGCGGCCAAGCAGGTCTCTAGCATAAGCCAGCTCATTCTTTTGTTTTTCGACCTCAGCCTTAAGCAGGGAAAGTTTATTTTTGCTGCCTGGATTATGAAGAGCATGCTGGTTAGCTTGGCGATATTTTTCTTGCGCAATGTGTAAAGATTGCTGGGCTTGGTTATAGCGATTTTGGAGTGTGATGCTATCCAATGTGAATAACAGCTGATTTTTTTTCACAAGACTGTTGGGCTTTACGTTGACTGTTTTGATCATCCCTTTAATTGAGGCGCTAACTAGAATGGGATTTTGTGGCGCAATTTCAGCGGGGGCGAGGACGCTAAGCTTGATAGGAATTATTAATAGTAGCACAATAATACCAGCAGTGATGCCAGTGATTTTTAAAAAACGTTTGCTTTTAAAAAACTTCTTTAGCTTAGGTTTAGTAGCGGGTTTGGTCATTGCAAACCAAGCATAGCTGTAAATTTCTTGCAGTTCCTTTGCGATACTTACCTCTGATTCGCTCCATGGTTCTGGATTTGAAAGTAGTATACCAGCACTGGTCTTGTCTTCTTTAACAAAAGGACAAAATAGCAAGTAGTCAGTCATGTATTCATCCCAGCCTTGCTTTAACTTGCTGGGAATTTCTGTTGAAGAAAACGTTTTGACTTCATTGCCTGCATTTTTTAACAACCAAGGGAGACATTCATTTTGTAGCCAGCGAATATAGGGTGAGTTTTGGTTAATACTGGAAGTTGCTGAAATCGCATAAATGCGCAGTCCCAATGGAGCTTTCTGCCAAATGGCCGCTTGCGCATAGGGGATGAACTTTTTACTATGATTTGCAATGATGAAGGCAAGATGTTTGAGGCTATGTGCTTGCCTCACTTGTTTTTCCAACCAATATATTCTTTCAAACAAGCTTGTTTTCTGGTGTTTGCTCATGGATTGAGCCCTGGAAATGAAACGGTTCCACTCATCCCTGCTTGTAAATCACTATCCTTTTCAATAACTTCCCCAATAGCATTAAAAGATTGGCTTACTGAGTCAATATGTTTTATGATACGAATTATTTTTCCCTTATACATTTTTTTATAGTCAGAAATGCCTAGCTTAAAAGTGTCCCCCATCTTTATTTTTTGGAACCATACGGATGGGATAACAATTTTTACCACCAAATTTTGATTGTCGTAAATAGTAAGTAATGGTTGATGTAATTTGACTGTCTCATGTTGGTGGATAAGTAAGGAAATTACTTGCCCATTGAAAGGTGCCATTAATGTGCAATCTTTAACGTTACGTTCAGCAATGATCTTTTCAGCGAGGGATTTATCCTTTTCAGCAATACTTTCTTCAACTTCCATGTCACTGGCTGACCCCAGTCGATGCAATCGCTTTTTTGCTTTCATACTTGATAGCGCAAGCTTAAGTTTAGCGTTTGCTTTAAGCAAGTTGGCTTCTCTGGTTTCGCAATCGAACTTTATCAGCGGGTCGCTTTTTTTGAAATATTGGCCTTCTTTAACATACACATTGGAAATTGTTCCACTCATTAAGCTTGATAGTGTAACTTTATTTTCTGACAAAATTACGGCATGGAATTTATTGGCTTCGGTTTGGGAAAAAACACTATGGCAAAAAAACATTTGTGCAGTAAGAAACATGCAGACAGCATATTTTATTTTACGTCTTTTTTTCTGCATTCTTGTTCCATTCTGAATTGTTTTTTAGTGGATGAGATTCTAATGCGGCGCATTTTCTAGGCGCTGGCAAAACAGGATTTGCTTTGGTTAATATAGTTTGTTTGATGGCCGGAAGTTTCATTTGAACAGTTGCTGTCTTTGTTTTAGTTTTTATTTCTGTCTGCGCACCTATCGTTGGTTTACTATTTTTTGATATCGCTGTAATGTTTACCATTCTTTTTTGCTTTTTAGCTGATAGAAATATTTTGTCGCTTAGCAAAGGCATTTGTTTATAGTATCTTTGCGCCCCTTTCGGCAACAGACTTAATGCATTTTGAATTCTTACTGCAAGTTGGTCTACGGTCATATGTTTATAGTCAACTGCATCTATGGGATAGTAGCCAACACTGTCCATCAATTGTCCTGCGGAATTTTGCCATTCAGCATAAGCAAGGTAATATCTAAGCTGCGCTTCCAAATATTTTGCTTTGTTTTGTACCACTTGGAATTCATGAGCAAGCTTGGCTGTGCGCTCATTTTGTAGATCTCTATAATATCTTTTGCGATTGTTTTTTAAGTTTTTAACAATCATCAACTCTTTCTTTGACTGATTAAAACGTAGTTTTGCTATATTCACCTGTGCGATCACCGCCATACTCAGTGCAAGACGCCGTGTTGCTGCCAGCTTATGTTGTGCTTTGGCAACCTTAACCCCTTGATATGTTGTTATCGTGCGCAGTAGATCCAAGCCAGTTTGGACCCCAACATCAGCCCACAAATTATTTACTAAAAAGCTGTTACTGTCATAATGACCACCTAAATTAAGCTCTAAATTCGGAAACATTTTTAATCGCGCTTTTTTGATTTCATTTAAACTAATACGAGAGCGCAAATCTTCTTCCCGTAATTCTGGCCTATCGTGCAGCGCAATAATCTCTAATTTGTTTATACTTTTTGGGAATTGCATTGGCAGTGGGTTTTCCATCATACCCTTGTCTGATAGCTTGATAGAGACAGATGGATGTTCGCTAATTAGCGCAAGTAATTCTGGCTTTGCTTTGCTAAGGCGGTATTGCAGTTCGTTCATCTTTCGAAGCGTATCCCATAATTCAGCTTGAAATTTAGCAGCTTTTTTTGATGGCACAAGTTTTTCTTGGCTTACTTTATTTGAGTTGTTAATTGCCCGTCTGATTTCAGGTATAAAGTGATTTAAGCGGTGAATCATGTCTTGTGCAGCCCAAGCGCGCCAATAGGCATAGCGGACATCTCTTAACACTTGTTGCATCATTTTACGTTTGCGTTGTAAGGAAATAAGATAGAGATCAGCTTTTTGTTTACTTTCGTAATAGCTAACACCAAAATCAAGCACGTTCCAAGAGAACTGTAAGTCAGCATTATAGATAGTCTTATCCTGCGTAGTCGAAATTACACTAGGGTCTGTCGGTGAAATAACAGAGTAAGCGTTATTGCGCTGATAATAACCACCGCTAGCCATTAAGCTCGGTAGCATAGTGGAAGATACATACTTTAAATCAGCCATAGCATAGGCTTGTTCAACCATTTTGACTCGTACATCTAAGTTATATTTTATAGCACGCGCCATCGCCTTATAAATGGTCAGCTTTTGTTTTTTTTCCTCAGGATGCCTAAACATAGCTGCCCAATCATGCTGCACTCTTTTGTCTCGCTCCTTGGTGGTTATGCGATGCGGCTTTACATAGCATGAGGTCAATAGAGGAGCTAAGGCTACAAGTAATATCGCATAGCTGAAGACTTTAAATTTCGTCATTTCCTGCCATCCTTAGCGAGCAACGATTATTCAATATAAATATTCTATCTTAAATTCTCAGTGAAAGGGAGTATCTCAATCTATATGTGATAGCAAAAATGCTAATTATTACTGTATTTGAACTACTTCAACATCATTGTAATTAGACCTGCACACTATGAATACAGCCTACGCATGCATTAGCAGGTCGATAATCATATTATAGCCAGCAGGCGGATTATAATGCGTATACATCATTAAAACATTTATCTTCAAACTAAAAACACTCATCCTCACTAATAAGAAAGTCAATAAAATAGTAAGAAGCCCTGCTCCATAATTTACTTGCCTCATGCGGAACAGCTTTCGGATAACCACTAACGTTAGTCACACTAACATTATTACCAAGATCAATCGTTGCATCATGCTGACTGCCTTCGACATTTCCGCCCTCGGATATAGCCATATCGACAATAATCGCTCCAGGCTTTAGATGACTTATCCCAGCTTTAGCAATCAAGATGGGGGCCGTCTCCTTGGCCTTACGAATAGAGGTAACAATGACATCGGCATTTTTTGCTGTTTGTAAAATAAGATCTTGCCTTTGCTTTTCATTGTGTTGCGAGTCAAACAAAACAGTCTCACCACCAAGCTCTTCAATCATTGCCGCTTTTTGTTTATTACGTAACATGACTGTAGTCTTATATTGTCGCTCAATTGCTCTTTTAAAAGCAGACTGCCCGACAACGCCAAAACCAAGAATAAGCACTTCACTAACAGTAGCTTTATGCTTTTCTACCGCATCTTCCAATGCCAATTTACCTGCTATTTTACTCATTGCCGTAAGAATATTTTTAGGATCATCAGCAGCAAAGTTAAATTGGTCTAGACTAAACGCTTTTACACCCGCCTGCTTTAACTCATCCATATGCGGCGAATTTTTTTCAAAAGGATCAAGAGCGCCAATCATTATTGTTTGTTGAATTAACGCTTTATTCTCTAACATTTCACGTTCTCGCTTAGCCCGTTTAGCGCGTACAACAATATTTACACCTAGAAATAGTGCCTGAAAAGACTCGACATTCTCTTGTGGAGTCTCTCTAATAACAGCTCCCGCCGCCTCATAATCTGGATTCGTGAAACCAGCTGCAACCCCCGCTTCATTTTCAACAAATACTCTATGCCCATTTTCCACCAGTTTTTTGACGTCTTGTGGAACTAAGGCGACACGACGCTCACCTGCTTTAGTTTCTTTTACCAATAAAATATTTAACACTACCTTAAACTCCCTGCTCTCAAAATCTACGATGGTCGCGAGTAATTTTATATTTTAACCATTGTCTTCAAATTACGCCACAATTACCTAATAAGATCTAACACAGACACATAAATTTGACGAAGTTAAATATATTCGTTATGATCCCGCTTTAACACATTGTTTTTGAGATATTTATGAGTATCAATTATTCAGAAAGTAGTAGAACTCGAACAACTTTTGAAATGAATACACCTTGGTTTGAGTCTCCATTTTTCCCTACCCTTCTTGAGCAAGCCAGTTTAGATAGCGATACTAAAAAAATTGTAAAAGCATTTGCCGAAGATGGCTATGTCATTATCGACCCTGAAATCCCTGACTTTGACAATAAAGCAAGCTCAATCATTCAGGGGCTAAGCAACGAGTATATAGAGGATCCTGTACGTATCGCAGATGCCTGGAGGTTCCACCCTTATATAAAAGAACTAGCGGCGCATCAAAAGATACTGGATCTACTAAAGGTCCTATACCGCCTCGACCCGATACCTTTTCAAACATTAAACTTTAGAGTAGGAACTCAGCAAAGAACACATAGCGACACCCTCCACTTTCAATCTGTACCGCATCGCTTTATGGCAGGTGTGTGGATTGCGCTTGAGGATATTGATGAAGACAATGGTCCACTCCACTATTATCCTAAGAGTCATAAATTGCCATGCTATGATTTTCACGATATTGCATTAACTTCTAGTGCGACGAAAAAAACTTTAGACCTCTATAAGCAGTATGAGGATTTTGTTTCAACCCTAATGGAGGAAAAAAAATTCGAGAAAAAAGAAGTTAAAATAAAAAAAGGACAAGCACTTGTTTGGGCGGCCAATCTTTTTCATGGAGGCTCTCCTATTCGTGACACGTCAAGATCAAGACATAGTCAAGTGACGCATTATTACTTCTCAGGATGTCGTTATTACACCCCTATGCTTTCAGATATCTTTTTGCAAAAAATATTTTGGCGTGAGGTAACTGACATCAGAACAGGCAAGTTAGTTCCACAGTATTACAATTCAGATAGCGCCCCCATTCCTTTAGCCCAAAGGACTAAAAAGCGTTTAAAAGAATCCATAAAAAAGAATTTTAGTCAATCTTCTGCTTTTAGAAGAATGCTAGGAAAGTTAAAGACATAGTCTAGACCAGATCAAACCCGAGGTAATAGCTACTGGATAGATTGAGACTCAGTTACTTTTTAATAACTTTAATTTTATCACCGTCAAGCGCATCTAAGTACTCGTTAAGTGTAATAATATCTAAACAAGGGTAAGCACCGCATTTATCAATTTCTCCACGCGCCAGTTTTTTAGCACATAAAATAGCAGGCATAGAAGGAATATAGGGCCCATAACGATCTAGTGCAATTAAGTAGAAGGTAGATGTTTTATCTTTTCCATGCAGATCTTTACCTCGCATTTCAACGTGAAAGCCACTGTTATTAGATCCCAGAGGGTTAAACAAGAAAGATATTTTTCGTAACATTGGCGCCCATGAAGGTAAGTTGCGTATTAATTTCGCGCGCGCCAACCAGGATAGCCCCCACAGCGTCCAATGCACAAAAGGCACTTCTAGCCCTGCTCTAAATTCATAGGTTTTTAAATCAGGATAGCGTTCTGGGAATAGTTGTAAATCGGGAATATCGCAGTAAGACAAATAACGAGAACCGAGTATTGGATAGACGCGACGCTTTATTCCTTGCCAACCATATACTTTTTGTTGTTTGGCCTCTTTTAGCATTTCAATGGGTTTCCCTGCATACGAAAAAGTACCACGTGTCGTTGCAAGACCAACATTAATACGCTGAGAAGTTGCTATTCCGCCATCAACAGCTTCTAGCACTGAGAATTCTTTGAGGTAATGATCGACTACAGCCGCCGTTAGACACGGCACCGAACTGGCGCCACTAATGATACTGACTTTTTTCTGTTGTGCTTTTTGATTTAATTGACGTATATTACAAACAAATTCTCTACCATCTGCCAGGTCAACATAATGACAACCGTATTCAATACAAGCTTCGCTAACAAAATAATCTTGCGCTTGAAAAGGGCCACACGTGTTAACAACAATATCTGGCTTGATGGTTTTTAATTTTTCTATCAGTTTATGATGAATATCGAATACTTCTACCAGCGGTGGATTCGGGACATCACGGTAGCTTGCCAACAACGCCTCACACTTTTGCTGGCAACGCCCGGCGATAATTAACTGCATATCCTTTTCGCCAGCGAGCCCTGCTATTATATGACGACCAAAATTACCATAAGCACCTAATACTAAAATTCGCTTGATTGACATGAAGTTACCTCAACGCTGAACATTTGGCTAAACAGTTTCTAAATGATCAATTATTGGCGAAAATAGCTGTAAGTTAAGAATATATTGAAATATCTGCATGGCTTGCGGCTCTCATCATCATGGGACTGTTTACTGCTACTGACAATATAGTACCACAAGTATAATAGTAGCTGAAAATATTAATGCAGCAGAGATCACACGCATATCCAAGCAAACTTAATTCTATTAGTAAAACTTCCTTAAAAACCCGATAGAGTCTTAGCGCATAGCAACGGGTGCTGTGCCGGCATTTGCAAATTTAAAAGCATCATAGATCTCTTGCTCACGTTCGCTTGTACCACAACAACAACTGAAAAAATCCCAGCAAGAAGGTGTCGATAGATCATCTGCTTTTTGACTTAAATTTTTTATTATATCATCTCTGACACGTTCAACATCAAGCAACGTTGTTGCTGATGCTATCTCTGTGTCGTAATAGGCTTTTGCCTCACGAAAGGGTCGCATCTGTGAACCACTAAGCTTCTCATGACATAAAGATTGAATAGTAACGAAGAGCATAAACTTCAATGCTGCTTCATTTTCACAACGCAGCATAGCTGATGCCTGATGAAAATAAAAAACATTAAATGCTTCGGGTAGAGCCTTCTGAATAGCCTCCTGCTTACTATGGCTAACAGCAACTGCAGCCTGTTTCTTCTCACCTTCTTCTTTATACTCCTGAGAGAGCATGCTTTGATTTTTAATAAGTTTACCAGCAGTAAAATTGCTGTCATTGTGTTTAGTTTCCAACATAATATTGTAGAGCACAGCAGTAGTGGGAGAAAGCGTTTGAATCTTTTGCAGCAGGTCAGTAAGAGATACAATATCTTTTGAGACTTCACCAAAGAGTGTCACGATATCTTGCGGGTCTTTAAGTGTGGCATAAGCAGCAAGATCATCAATTAAATGTATCGAGAATATTTTACCCGGGACGCATAGAGAAAAAAAGTAAGCGAGGCTCTCACAAGTAAAATGACTATTTGCATTATCGGTATTGTTACCAAAATAATTTCTTTTACGTGGCTGGCGTAAAGTCATCACAATATTTTTTGCTGATGAACGCATCAACCCTGGGAAAACCAAAAGCCACTCATCAAAAGCTAACTGGTTGCTTAAGCTTAAATAGCGTATAGTATCTTTTGAGTCTGGCAGAGAAGTAACAACTTGCGCTAAGGTTTGCTTATTGCCTGCAATCTCTGTCTCTGGGCTACGATTACCTGAAAGTACCTCCGCAGCAATTAGTTTTTTTGCATCAAAAACCATACTATACTCATCAAAGCTAAAATAAAAACGACCACGAGCACTCAAAAGCCTATGCGCCTCCATTACATCGAGAAATACCTCTTGTTTAAATATGTTTTCAAAATCTATCGACGCAATAATATCAATAGGCTGATTAGGGTATTGCTGGCGATATTTGTAAATACTGCTGAGCTGATAAATTTCCAGTGTGATACCAAGTTCACCTGCCACTTTTTGCAAAAATGTAAATTGCTTAAATGCGTATGGTCTATTAGAAGGCTCAACAAGATAAACCTTAATCACTTGATGTCCTAACAATATCATATTGCCAATAATCATAAAGTCAGCAAGCAAACCACCACAGCCAAGACTTAGATAAATAACCGGCTTTTTCTCCGCTAACAAAGGTACAGACCCAACAATAATGTCATGCTCAAGCTTGGTGCGCGTGTTATTTTTTAAACGGTTGTACTGATTGCAGGCGCACTCCCTAAGATATGGAAATAGATACACATCTGTCGACGCCCAAGTTTCTTGCTCAACAAGTCGGCTTTTATTATTTAAATAGGACACTAAGAGCAAATATAGTTTTTTACTTTTCGCTGCATGCTGCATATCATCTAAGTCTTGACAAAGACCGACAACAAACTGGGCATTAGAGTCAAGTAACGTCTTATCTACCTTTGCACTTTTGAGCTTTTGCATAAGAGCACGAATATCCGCACTTGTATCCAGAAGATTAATAGCAATATCAAAGCAGTATGACAAATCAGTTATCTGATGACTGAATCGGTTAGTTAAATCACATGAAAACCTTCGGCGCTGATTCTCGAAACTATCGATCTTATCATTGATATTTTTATCGAGTTTTGCACCAAACAAAATAAGCATTTGCAGTGTTTTTTCAGCAGAACTGGCGCCTTCGGTATTAAACAGATGATAAGCTCTGTCACTTTTTTCCTCATCATTAGCAGAAGCTTTGACCAAAGCATCAAGAAAAAACCTAAAGGCAAGATTAGTTAATTCATCGCTTTCCTTTAGTAAGCTGTAATCATTTTTATCATCAACACCCATTAACTGTGCGAGCAAAGCTCGGTAGTTAGACGTCTCAATACAGCTTATGATATCTTTACTCTCTAGCGGCATAATAAATTTACCTTTAATTATTTACTCATTAAAATTAATACTGTGCACAGAGATAAGTTATCAACAAAGATTTACTCGACCGTGACCCCAGCATTTCTACCTTCTTATCCAACTATGCTTCAGCTTACCCAAAGAAAACATACATTATTAACAAGAAAAATAATGCGAACGTACCAGGAATGAAAGGTTTTAAAAACTGGTTTGGCTTTAATTCAAAGTATTATCACGAAATTAATAATCTCTTTTTTGATTTTTGTCAAGAACACTTAATGGGAATAGTCGATACATATATTAATGGTTATCGAGAGTCCATTAAAATTCATAGCAGCTTGGGAAGAGTTGAATCATACTACATTGCACCTGGCGATCAATATATCCGCATTAATAAAGGAACTAGTTCGGAAGAAACTTTTGCCGAAGAAGATATCACTGAAAGTGACCCATCGTATTATTCAGGACCCTACCAAAGCATAGATCGAGAAATACGCACATCTTATGATCATTATAAATCTACATTAAAATCAATTTATGACGAGAGATCCATTCCTCACGTTGTAAAAACACATTTTAACAATGTTCATAAATTACTATCGATACTTCTACTTAAAACAGGGCTTAAAACAGAAGTTAAAAAAAATCAACCAACAGTCAATTTCGTTTTGTCTAGCGATATAACTGGTTCTAAAAGCCATAAATTCTAGAATTACAGCATCGCGTTATGCCCTTTTAATCAACACTTTCCAGTTTCTATAACGGACATGAAAAAGGCATAACACGGCATTAAGACTATTAAGATTTCGAAGCATTACCCCACGTTACTGGATGAGAAAAGTTTAACGACATTTTTTCTTATCTAGATAGCTTGTATATTCAAAAGCATATTGATAAATTCAAATATACTACTATTTTTAGTATAAAGTATTCATACAGAACAACCTTTTGTCAGGGAAGGTAAGGGGAAGCTAAAATGTTTTACAAACATATGATTTTAACATGCGCATTGATAGTATCTTCTACATCTTTTGCGCAGCAGCTTATTTCATGCCCAAAAGTGAGCAACTCAGGAACGGAGCAATGCGCATTTGGAGGTGAGCAAATTTATCTTTTGAATAAAATGCCCTACGCCCTGTGCTCCAAATCTCTATGTACGATTAATAAAAAAACAAATAGCGCTGATTGTGTCTGTTCTGTTGAACCCGGTCATGGCTGGAAGTCTTTATCCCTATCACCAACAAATTATCAGTCATCTAAGCCTACATATGATAAAGACGGAAATTTAACCACCGTTCAATCAAATTTTTCGTTTGCTAATCAAGAAATCAAAGACCTAAAAAGCGGCAAATTATATTCTTACTGCAGTCACAAAAATAAAACACCATGGACAAATTGTTTTGGCGTTAGATGTAACGTAGTCACCAAAACTGTTAATGGTAAAAAAATAACTCAAGCCCATTGCTCTTGCCCAATTGAGCGCAGCAAGAAGTATGTCGTCATTTTCGATAGCACAAAAAACTGTAATGTAAATTCTAGCAAAGTAGTATGGTCTGCTATTGATAGTAGCAATGCTATTCCAATACAGCTATCGATGATGAGAGAACTGTATAGTCAGCTATACCCGAATTCTATGGCCGGAAAAGTAAAAGGCACAATAGACTGAGAATACTGTTGCAGCATATAGCTCTCACCGTTGAATTTGTAAGCACTATAACCTGTTATAATTTTTGTTAAATAGGATAAGCATTATGAAAAATATAATTATAGTCTTAATAGGCCTATGTCTTTTTTCTATAGCCAACGCGAATATTGAAAATACGAATAAAACACAGCAAAAATGCATTCCAGAGATACAAGGCAGCCAAGGCTGTGGCTTATATAAAAAATCTATGGACTATACAAAAGCAATAAACCCAAACAGCAAGCTTTGCAAAAAAGTTTGTGCAACATACAAAAGTCAATTAAATACGGGTATACAGCCAGGTTATACTTGTGACGCAGTAATGTGCACCACCTTAGGATTAGAACAAACATACAAGCAACAAGTAAAACCTTTTTACTTTAAGCAGGTTTCTATTTTAAATAAGGCCTGTAAAGGGGCACCCAGCAAGGCGATTATGAAAGTGGAGTCCATGGCGCAATGTAGTTGCTGTGCAAGTCAGGTATGTAATTGCGACAATATAAACTCCCAAACGAATAAGTCTATCCATCAATTGAATACTAAACAGCGTGAAATTGGTATAACACCGCAGTGTGATATAAATGGTACTTTATGTGGAAAATCTTAATACTAAAAAACATCACTAATACTGCTTTTGTATTCATAAGATAATGTAGTGGAGGTAACTATGCTAGTAAAAAATATGGTAATTGGAGTTGGCGGAGGAGTTATTGCCTTTTTAATTAGCTCGACGTACGCCAATAATAGTGCATGCAACAATATAGGCAATAATGGCATTAAACAGTGCGCAGCAACATCCAGTAATTATTTCTATCTAGATAAAATGCCATTTGCGCTATGCTCAGAATCACTATGTACATTTAGTTCAGATAAAACATATGCTATTTGCAAGTGTCTTGTTATTGATAAGAAAAACTGGCAATCACTATCTCTTTCGCCTGTAAATTACCAATCAGCTAAACCAACCTATGATACGAAAACAGGTAAGTTAAACTCAGTGCAATCAAACTTTTCTTTAGCCAACATAACTAACTTTGGCACAAAGCTAGAGAATGCCGTGTGTTCTTATAAAGATAAAAAGCCCTGGGCATCCTGCTTAGGCGTCAGGTGCACGGTAGAATATAAAAAAATTAAAGGAAAAATGACAAAGTATGCTATTTGTCATTGCCCCATTAACTATTCTAAGCAGTATATTCTTGGGTCTAGTAATACAAAAGATTGCAAACAAAATTTTAATAAAGTCTTATGGTCCGCAGCTTACCACAATAAAAAAATTAAGAAGATGCTAGATAATTTTGCCAATAGCTATAAAATATTATATCCAGGCTCACCACCTACTCGTATTTCAAATTAAGTTCTTCTCACAGCCAATGTCATTTTTTAACAGAAGAAATTTTCCTAAAAAGCAAGGCGCTTAATTTTAATATTTCATTAATAAAGTGGTGGTATACTAACACCAAATTCAGCTAACAGTACAAAAATAGCATACACCTAAGGCACTTACCTGCCAAGATATTTATTTCAAATAATAATCAAAGACCATTAAAAAGTGATTCATCGTGAGAACACCCGCAAAACAAGAACACAAAAAACCAGCTGTCACCAAACTCATGCCCCTAGCAACAAGAATCGATCCCTGCATTGGTTCAAATATCGCATTTAGAACCATGCAGGCCTATATTACACACTATACTACTCTAGCTTTAGCAGAAGTGCGTATCACCATTCATCATGAAAAACAACAGCAATTGGATGCCTTATTGGCCGGCGAAGTAGACTTATGTTTTTCTGGCGAGCATAAAAATGATAAGCGTATTACCCAAAAGAAAATCTTTATTTTATCTTTTTATCTCATGGCTTCGGATCAGTATGCTTTATTGCACAAAGAGAATATTTCTTCAAAAATTTTCACTGAAGAGACTTTAATTAATGGCACTGTGGATTGTGATGCTAAGCATAACTTTGACCGTTATTTACAATTATCTTCGTATGTCAGCGTTAAAGAAGCGGTTTTGGCCAATCTTGGACTTGGGATACTACCGAGCAATTTGGTAGAAGGCGATAAACGTATTATAAAGATTGATAAAAACCCGGTGGTAACACTACCAATCTATTTAACATTTAGAGCCAATTACCGCAGTGAATTAATGCAAGCGTTTACCAAGTTCCTATTCACACAAAAATAATTCTCTTAAGACCATGAGGATAGCAAATAAATATTAAATAAAGGTATTATAGTTTTCTTAAACGCCCTAAATTTTTTGCCTCTACCCAAGCAGCAATATTACCAAAGGTGTTTTATTTCAAGCTGGCGCTCATTCACCGTTGTACTTATAGATTTGAAAAATTTTATAAATTATTGAGCTGGAAGAACAGAGTTAAAAAGGCAGGAGGCCAAAACACAAAGGCGATCTTTAAAAGATAATCAATCTTATACTTCAGCCACACCCTCCTATCTTATGGAAGATCTATTTTTATTCTGTACTTCTACGTCAAAATAACTTTCAGCACACTCACTTTTAAAAGCCACATACATATCACGAGTGCTTTTTGACCTTTTAAAGAAAGAGCAAAAAAATGCAAAACAACTAGGCTTGTCTGCAACAATATGCTTTTTCACATACAGCGCTAAGTTAATCTTAAGTGAATCAATTATCAACCCACAAACCCTATCCGGATCACGACTATCTTGATCTGGTTTAATCTCTGCCTGACCTTTAGAAAATTCAATACACCCTCTAAGACCACAATTCTTTGATCCTGAATCTCTTAGCGCTTGAAACACACCCTTTTGCACTTTATAACACTTGTCATCTAATTTAACTTTATACCGACCCAATATAGAACTCGAACAAGCTGATTGAGCCTTAGCTAAAAAAGCATGGAGCTTATCATTTGAAGTAACAACCACCTTACGAGTTTGATCACCCTCTCTTGAATAAAGAGAAGAAGCATCACTAATTAAAGCCTCACCGGTAACTAAACTCTGCGACGGGCATGGCGAAGCGCTTCTACTACTTTGCTCACTGTCTGTTGTTGATGGGGAGTTTAATTGCCACCTTGTAGAAAGGTCATCCAACGTCGGGCAAGCTTTCCCCCCCTGCAAATGCACCTGTATTATTGCAGCCTTACATCTATCTAAACATTGCTGCGAACCGTATATTGACATTACCTTACTATCACTCGACAACAAGAATTCAGCCGCCGATGCCGGTCTGCAATATAATCGAACCTGCTCTAAGCAAGCCATATCCTCTTTAATCTTTATTTTTTCTAACAGCTCAAGAAATTTTGCATCCGTCAATTTATAAAACTGACTATCACGATATCTCATTTCATAATCCGATAAAGTATATCCAACATAGCTATATAATATCAGTACTTAATTAAGAAAATATTAAAGTATGTTATTTTTCATCAGAATTACTAGGTTTACCTTAGTCTATGTGCTAGCTATTAACTACCCTAAATTAATGCATTAAAATTTAATAATCCAACGGCCAAAAAATAGAATTCTCCGGCCTTGGCCAACTTGAACCATCTTGACCTGATGCGCGCATGCTAGCTTGCATATATTCTGTAAGTATATCTTCCGGAGACTGATCTTTAATTTCTAAATATCGCTCTGCAAAAGGACCCCCAGGCTGGATTGCTTGCATTAACGCCTGCGTCCAAACCATTATCATCATCATATCGTACCCTTGCGAATTTTTTTTATCTTGGTACTGACTGAAAAGAGTGTCACTTTCATTTTTCAAAACGTGTGGCGCAATGGCTGGATTAGCCAATGCCATTGAAAAAATTTCCTGCTGTGCACTTTGATAAGACTGCTGATAAGTATCTTGCGCTTGATAGAACAAATCTCGAGAATCATCTCCCCCTACCTGTAAAGAGTACTGAATAACTTTTGCTGTCCCACCAAGATAATAACCTTCATCATGATATACACCTCCCATTATCCAATTAAAAAAATCTGCAAACATATCTTGCATATTAATCTTCTGATCATCGAGATAACGAGTACGATTTCGTAATAATAAATTGCTAACCTCACCTGTATTTGGATCTAGAAAAGAAAACTCACCTATTTGCCAATTAAACTTAACACCGATTGCATGCCCTCTTTTTCCCTTTGAATCTTCTAATACAATGTAGTAACACAAGCAAGGCTCATGCGTCCACGCATCATGGCGCATCATTGATTGACTGATTGATTTACCTAAGGTTCTATAACTATGAATTGTACGCTTTGAAAGTACTTCTGTAGCACGAAAACTACTAGCAAAACTGGTCCACGCCAAACCATAAGAACTAAGATCCCTTCCACCCTCTACCACTTGTGATGCGTTAAATTCCGTTAAATCCCACTGTTTTAATTTCTGTCTGAATACAGCACTATAGCCACACAACTCGGACTTCAACCAACCTGTTGTCATAGCAGCACAAACGCCACCATTAATACCCGTACGAAAACCTTGCGCCGGCCATGCGGTAACTTTGCCCCCATAACGATGCGCTATTTCATTCACGTATGAGCGCTTAACATCATATTTGCGAACTGCTTTTAAAGCACCACTAATAGAGTGGGTTGTGGGAATATATTTTTCTGAAATAAATTTTCTCATCACTTTCTCCTTTTCTACAGATTCATATTGCCACACAAATATTTTGTGATTGTTATGCAAATGTTTGCGAAAGATTCAGATGAAAAATATTGTTATTTTCCATGTGATTACACCCATATTTTGGCTCTATCCCATGAAAGGAATTGTATACCGCTTGTCGCCTTTGCCGCCTAACTTGTGGACGCAATGAAAATTTACAAACAAAGCAAAGGATTAATACTCACCTTGGATAAAATTGATACTGCAACCATAGAAGTCAATAGCAGCGAGCGGGGAATAATTCGTGGAAATGGATGTTAAAGAAAATTGTAACGCAATGTCGGGAGCTGTCTTAGTTATAGCTAATGATAAGGTGAATAAGTCTCAACCCCACCTGACACTTAACTTGCAAAAGTGAGAGCTTCCAGCTTTTATAGAAGTGCAAACTTTCATGTTGAATACTAACGATAAAATCATCAAACATAAAGTCGGGTTATTAAATTTAGCTGAAGAGCTGGATAATGAGTCCAAAGCCTGCAAAGTTATGAGGCTTTCACGCAATATGTTCTACCCCTACAAATCTGCCGTTGAAGAAGGCGGTGCAATACACATCAACAACACACCACCAAATGGTTAAACGACGATCTAGGCTCACGCATCGGTCTTTGCATTAATCGATATGAATTTGGAAGGCTCATTTAAATACCGTCAACACAGCTGAGTCACTATCAACTGGCTCCCACTCAAGGTTGCAAGTGCAGGTGTCTCGAGCTCAGTGAATAGTTTAATTCTAATTGAATTTTCTATTAATTCAATTATTCTGCAGCAAAGAAACTGTAACAATTTGATCTTCATTATTATCAACATGCGGTTCATAACCAGATGTTACATTATTACTGCGTTGTGAGAATATAGAATTATTATCTAGTGTGTCTGACTTTGAATATGAAAATTGACAAGGACTCTTAGTTACTATTATATGGTCGCGGTCAACATCAATCGTATACAAGCTACTCTCCACTTTTAAAAATGAAGCCATATAATCCAGTACTATTAGAGAAACGACTGGTGGAACATATGGATCAAGATCGGCATGGACAGCTCTAACATCATCATCGTCTTTATCAAGCTTAAGCTGAACTGACTCAGCTTTTAGCTCATAGGAAAATCTCTTTAAGCAGTCCAGAGTAAGCACACGTTCTTTTTTCATTTGAGCCATAACCTTTTACAAACATTAACTACACCAGCAACAAACCTAGCATAGATAAATTAAATTAATATTAAGTCATAATTCAGCATCTCAACATAGGTAAATAATTACATCCAACAATTGATATTCTATATATTTTACATTAACATAATTTATCTTATCGCGCCATTCGTTCATCTCGTTTTGACGTTCAATATCCCATGGTGGTCTGGGAGTGTTTTGGGGCTATTGTCGCATTATATTTACCTTACTTAGCGAATGATTATGCTGTTTTTTCAACTGACGGGTAAAAATATTTAGATAGGGAAGGTAGCAGGTTTAATCTATTTTTAAAAGTTAAGATGCTATTACTTGCAATGGAATATGGCCTCTACGGCAGGTTCTTTAGGGTAAAAAAATTAAAACTGGCAGGCTCTGAAAGCTTTGGACATACGTTTTTGTTCACCAACGGAGATTTTCAACTTATCAGCTTCTTCACACCAATTAGAAACTACATTAATCACTTTATCACCGATTGCTTTTGCCTCATTTGGCTTAAGGCGAAAATATTTAGCAACACTATAAGCCAGATCCAGATGTTGCGAGTTATCCGTTTCGGAAATATTGAGTTTTAATCCATTCCCATAAGGCGTGGGATTCATATCAAAGGCTGGTGAAAGCTCCCACCCACTTGGTGTTAAAATAAAACCATGATTACGCAGATGGTCGTCTGTATTTGATACACAGATATTAAAAACAATCCGCCTGCGTATTACCCCCACGGTATTTGTCAACGAAGTTGTCGCCTCTAGTTTGAATAGTATTTTTTTAATTGGGCTCCGCCCGGCACTTCGCCAGTGTGGCAGGGTTGCATCACTATGTTCGCAACCTGATAAGTTGCGTGGGTC
>JAUIAD010000001.1 GCA_030425685.1 Gammaproteobacteria bacterium
ATGGTCTGCATGGTCTGCATGGTCTGCATGGTCTGCATGGTCTGCATGGTCTGCATGGTCTGCATGGTCTGCATGGTCTGCATGGTCTGCATGGTCTGCATGGTCTGCATGGTCTGCATGGTCTGCATGGTCTGCATGGTCTGCATGGTCTGCATGGTCTGCATGGTCTGCATGGTCTGCATGGTCTGCAAGTTTAGTTAATGAGTAATAGTGCAGAGATTTTTAGAGTAACTGTCGTCCCGAAGCTTTTGTATACATGTTATACAGTTCGTAACAATAATTCTTTATGGTAAATGTCCCTAAGTCGCTACTCTCCTCCTCTCAGCTCATTGCTGTATAAAATTCACAGATAAAAATGATTTATATGGAAAAACGCAAGTAATAATGACTCTATTTAATATTTACTTAAGGAATATTTGTTATTCTACTTATGAGTTTTACTACTAGAACGTATGATGCATTGGATGCAGCTTTTTAGATAGAGTGGGTCTGGTGCGCAAATTAGAACAAAAAGCAAAAGTGCAATCGGCAAATAGTGCTAGCGCTGGTGGTGGTGCTGGTGGTGCTGGTGGTGCTGGTGGTGCTGGTGGTGCTGGTGGTGCTGGTGGTGCTGGTGGTGCTGCTCATTGGCTTCTAGAGAGCAATACACCGCTGGAAATTGATTGGAGCTCCTTTGATTTAGCAAAAGAACAACAAGATGCGACGCGTTATTTTAGTGTTAGCCTTTCATCTGCAGGAAATAAGGTAAGTCAGCAGTTAGCTAATGATGGCACGTTTACTAAAATTGTATTAAGCATTTATGCGAAAGTTAATCCTGCGTTTTTAAAGCAAAAAGCAAGTTTGGAAGATAAATCTTTCGCCTTAGCAAGCTTCTTATTAAAGACTTTATCGACAAATCAATTATCTCCCAAGCAATTGATGGGTGCTATTGATAGGGTGCTCCTTTGGCAGTGGAATGCAAGCGAGCACCCCGAGCTTTATAAACCCATACAGCAATCTCTCTGTCAGATTTTAATTTTAAACGTAGAGCCTATTTCGAAACATCAAAAAACTATCATAAAGCAGTCTGTGGATTATTTTATTACGGCAAGCGTTGCTCAACATGGACCTGAGGAGAAAAAGCGAGACGCAGGGCCTGGGTCGGAAGGTTTAGAAAATAGAAAATCTATTATGGAGCGAGAGTTTCTTTTGCAAACATTTCGCTTTTTTGTTCTGGTAGAGCATCGTGCGGCCCTTGCAGACCGATCGATAGAAGCTGATAATATTAGCAATGAGTTATTTCAAGCATGGCAGGAAATTCTTCCTGCTAAGTATATGGATAATAGATCCTTTAAAAAAGTTAAAAGTATTATTTTAGGTCTTGATTTAAAGCTCTATGGATCAGGCAATAAAGTTAATCAAATGCTAATGCTAGCATTAGGTTCTTTGTTAGAGCAAATGCAACGCTGTCTGCTGCCTATTATTCCTAGTCACGCTGCTGTGGTTGAAGATCGGATGGCGCGTTTTCATCAAGTTATTAAGACAGACTGGGAGAATCATCAAGCAGCTGCGACAGCATTAAATGATATTATTAATGAAATCGATAGTGTTGTTAAAGAACAAAAATCGTCTCCCTA
This sequence comes from Gammaproteobacteria bacterium, assembly GCA_030425685.1. Classification (GTDB taxonomy): domain Bacteria; phylum Pseudomonadota; class Gammaproteobacteria; order Coxiellales; family Coxiellaceae; genus JAUIAD01. Next base: position 1,617 of record JAUIAD010000001.1, read on the forward strand.
TTTGCAAACATTACAGGCGCACTATTTTGCTACTAATAAATCAGGAGGGCTGATCGTTTCGCCTTTAATTGGCGGTAAATTTGTAAGGTTATTTAATGAGTGCGTGATACCTGATGTCAGTGGGATTGTTTGTCGCTTGTTGCGTATTCCTCCTGATCAATATATCGAAAAGTCGTTTGACCTTTTGTATTACCTTTTAACGGATTATTTTAAACAGCGATTATTGCCTTGGCTTGAGGATATGATTGGCGGAGATGACTTTAAATTTGGTGAGTTTACGATAGCACAGCAGCTGGTTATAAAAACCAATTTACTTTGTTCGTTTATGATTAATGCCAATTTGTCGATAGGTATGCTTGGTAATACGTTTTCGACAGACAAGATTTACAAAACAAATATTGGCATGACGTTTGCATATGTGCAACGCTTAGTGGTGCATGATACGTCCCTTTTGACAAAACTATTAAGTGAAAAGGGCGGTCATGGTTTTGAGTTGGGTTATAAGCATTATAAAGATTTCTGTGATAAGCAGAATAACATGATTAAGGAGTTTCTTAAGGACGATGATCATATTGGCGCATCACATTTTCAAGGTGGTCAACCGCGCGTGCCAGGCTATTTTTCGATGGTCTATTTAAAAGTTTATGCATTGCCGGCCAGTAAATACCGCGACAACTTGCTTGATCGTATGGATTTGCTCTTTGGCCAGCTTGCGCAGGTAAGTAATGCTGAAAAAAATTTAACGGCATGGCATGTGATGATAACGATGTTTCCATTGTTGCGTCATAATGTTGAAATATATCAAGAGGTGCTTAAACTAAGCTTTACTCACTCTCAAGACGTCTGTATTGGTGCTGGCGAGTTGCATCGAGTGTGCCCGGCGACTATTGACTTTGACTTTCCCGGTCTTTTAATTGGGTCGCCCGTTGTAGATCGTAATAAGTGGATGTATTCATCTCCGCTTAGAGTTGAGTTGCTTAATTGTTTTCTGCCATTATTGCCTGACAAAATCGCCGGTAATGTTAATTTAGCCAGGACTATAGACATCATCTTGGATTATTGCATGGTGTCTCCATCGCAAAGGGCCGACGTAGAAGAAGAGTCAAAAAGTAAAGAGCATAAGAAAGTTGAAAAAGAAGAGATTCAGCCGGTAACCGATCTGCAGCATCAGTTATCATTGTACTTTGGCTATAAACATACGCTGTTAATAAAAATCACGATGGAATACTTAGAGGATTTAAGTGGTCGTCTAGGAGCGGCTTCAAACAATATGCATGCCCATTTAAAAAAACAAGTTGGCTATTTGTTGCTGCAAGACTTTGGGCATGCATTAAAAACAGCATTCTACAGTAAGCATCGCTCGGGGTCGTTATACGGACTAACAGTGGCTAAAACCTCCTTGTTCAGTAATGATTTTTCGTTCGCGTTGAATATTTTATTATCCTATAAAAAATTATCAGGTTATTATCCGGTTCTAGACCAACCCGCTGGTGCGATTTACCAGGCAAGAAATGATCCGCTATTTCCGAATAATCGCGTAGCCAAGGGGGCTTTTATGACGCAGTTCATACCATTTTTAGAGCGTTTATCATGCAGGCGGTTGGAAAAATTTATTCGACATCTTGCTCTTGACTCTGATGCTATTCCTGAAGGTTTAAAATCTTTTCTTAAGGGTGTAGTTGTTGGTAAAGCTAAAAACATATTTGCAGCGCTCAAGGATCCATCATTAATTAGTGCTGCTGAGAGACATTTGGTAGGAGCGTTGGATAGGTGTGGCGTTGATCAAAGCGATCCCGCTCACAAGCAGGTTATCGTCATGGCTTCGAAAAGGCAAATTGCCATCGCTCAAGAGGCTGACTACAGTTTATTTGATGAGCCTGCTAAAGACAATTGCTCTGTGATGTAGTTTTTTGTTAGACTTAAGTCCCCTCGATAAACATCTTTAAAGCATCTTTAAGCAAAGGAGAATGATATGCGCGAGGAAGCAGAATCAACCAGTCGTATTATTCGCGAGAAAAAACTGACATCTTTATTTCCGGTAAGCCGTCTATTAGTAGAGGTTTGTCAAAACCCATGGCTGTTACAAAAGCAGTCTGATGTCATTAGTGAGATTTATTCCTCAACAAGGAATTTGCTGTTGGCAAAAGACACTGATGTTGAGTACTACATGCAAGAGATAGCTAGCTTAGCCAAGCAAATATTGCGAGTGCTTATCAACAACAGTTCTGATAAGACTACGGTGCAGAAAAAGAGTCTATTGGACAATATTCAAGAGGGTCTTGATCAGTTAACGCCGGTTGAGGCGCCGACTGCTACGTGTACTATTTTGTGAGTATTGATGGCGCTTAGGTGGGTTTTGTTATTTTTTCTTTTGGCGCGCCAGTCAAAATTCGAATAGGGTAATAGTCATGAGGATTTAATAGCTGTGGTTCTTCATTGGCGAGCCTTGATAATTCATTTTCCGCTTCGCCAATGCTTATATCAGTTGCATCATACCAAGATGTTAAGTCCTCGATATGTTTATCTAACATAAAGCTTTTAAGGTGTTCTTTAAAGTTTTTCTTAAGGTCAATCTCAAAAGACGCTTTTATTTTATTGCTAATTTCCAGTGAGTTTTCCGGCCAGTACTCTAAAATGATGCAAGCGTTATGCCATTTTTTTAGTGCCTGTATTAGCCAATCTCTCGTATTAGGCGTTAAAAAATAGGTGATTCCTTCAAGAATAATGACAGGACGTTTGCATTGTGGAAAGCGTTTAGATAAATCAATATTTTTTACTGCGGCTTGTTCGATATCAAACTCGTCATGACTTACCTTTGCAAGCGCCGTCTGTTCAGCCTTTGAGAGTGATAAATTTTTTAGGCGTTGTTGGCGGTCTGCAAGGATAAGGGGTAAATCGGTATCAATAACATGGATGGGGTGAGGGCTGGCAAGGGAAATCAAAAGGCCAAGCAACGAATATCCGCAAGCAAATGAAAGTACGCTGTCGCAATGATAATTACGGATTAAGTGTAGTGCCTCATTAAAAATATAGCCGGCACGTGCGCTGATTTTGCGAGATATTAGTGGGTAGTGATGCATCTCAATAAAAACATCAGATTGATGTTTTGCTTTGTCGCTGACCATATGGATGCTGAGATTATCGTGGCTAATGCTGGGGTGTAGCGAGCGCCACAAAGCGGTAAGCTCGGCCGAGCTGACGGGGCGCTCCCCTGCTCTATCATCTGATTTGTTTTCATAAGATGTCATAGGCTGATCCTAACTGCTTACTTACTGTTATTTAGAACATAATCATACCGCCTTTAGGTAAAATATAATAGCTTTAGGCTAGAAATGCATAGGGCGGGACTGTTTTTAACTAATTGATTTTATTATGGATATTGGCAGGCTGAGCTGCCTGTCTGTCGCGAATTCCAATCTATGCAGCAATAGGCAGCTGAAATAATCCACGGCAATGCTTTTTCCACCGATAATTATCGAGTGAAACAACCACATGACCACCCTCACCTGCTTTTTCAGCACCCTGCGCACAACATCCTTATCAATATCAACACCAAAAGCAATTGATATCTGCATCGCAATACGTCTATAACCATATCGCGGATTACGCTTCTTCATCTCGATAATAGCATTAATAACTTCCTGCGACGGTCCTTTTGGACCTGGTTTTCTCAACACTTTATTTGAAAATAATAATCGATACTTCCGGTTTACCAATGCCCTGTGATATTTCAAGATTGTCGCAGGCTTTAGGATAACAGCAATTCGCAATAAGCGTCTTGCACTAATCAACCCACCCAAAAAGCCAAAGATTATTCTATCCGCTACAGTCAACTTAGGTGATCGGTTAACATGTCGTGACAATGATATCAGCTGTTTACGTAAAGTAATGTTCTCTGCCGCAACCGCACGAGCGCCACCTGGTGACAGTACACGCACCCAAACCGCAATATAACTCAAACAAAATGCCAATATCTTCATCATGGCAGCTATTATACTGAAATCGTGCAAAAAATCACTCAAATCACAACCGACTGATTCTTATGCTGAATTAACAATTAGCGACGCACACGTGGTACCTGAGCAACGAAGCACAGGAAATCAATAAGATAGTGCCTGCATAGTAGAATTGTAAACAGGCCCTAATATATTTTAATGATTCTGGGTGCCTTGTGGTGGCGTAATATCAGCATCAGGTAAGGCATTGCCATAGACGTCTACAGCCATCATATGTAAGCTATTCTTGCCGTTCACGGCATTATCTGTGATAACGTTTTTGTTGATGCTGCTATTTAAAATGCCAGCTTGATTATCAACAAAATAATTCGGCAATCCAATAATAATTGGGTAAGGCAGGATAGCTGCATTATCAATGACGATAGGTCCGGCGTTTGCAGGGTTGGGTGTTTTGCTGTCGCTACTACTGATGGGCTGAAAAAGTGCATTGTTAAAGGCGATTTTTTTCGAGAACACATTGCCTTGAAAATTATTTTTCTTTAAAGCTATTCCTAAAGCATCATCTTGGCCCCCGCTTAGACTATTAATGCATTTTGTCGTCAACTGCCCTATTTCATTTTGACTCCTAACGCATACTCTTGCCCTGATCTGGACCGAGCTATCTGTGCTAAGCGCGCTGAGATAAAACTCTCCTGATTTTTCTGCTTTAGGGGTTAGACAATTATATTTTTTATTGCTAAGGTTGTTAGCCATGTAAGGCCCTGGGGTGGTTGAGATGGCAAAGTAACCATGCGCATTATAAAGGTTGGTAATAATACTTTGATTGTTTGCCTCATTGACGAAATAAATTTGTTGATAAATCCACTGGTATTTTTCCGGTAAGTCATTGCCATTACTGTCTCTTAGAGAGACGTGTAAATGAATTTGGTTCAAACCGTTTGCAAATAAACTATTGCCCTCAGGCGCCGTTAACTTAAGTGTGTAGTTAGTGAGATCAAAGCTAGGGTCATTAATCGTAGGCGGTTTTGCGGTGAGTGAAATCTCCTGCTTGGGCGCTATTTTATTCCATGCAATGGCGTTCCAATGCTGATCTTTGTCTTGTTTAAGCATTTGTATGACACTTTGAGTCACTGTGAGCACATTCTCATTACTTGATAAACTTTGTGGCTTATATAAAAAATCGCTGCTACCATTTAGGGTAACAGGCGTTTGATAGAAAAAACCCTGTGCTGGATCTTTATTTAAGAGATTCAATAAGCGTTCATTGTAGTCAAGATGCACGGTGGCAATCGGTATTGCATAGCCTATTAAATTGTTGTTATCAATGGTGTTGCCTGAATAGAGCATGTACGGCGTAAATGCGATATGGATGTGGCCTGGGTAGGGATCATCAGGAATATGTCTGCCACTTTGCAGGGTGCTTGGCGTGAAATAATCAAAAGCGGCTTGCACATTTTTTTTAGTCGTGTCACCTGGTGCGGCAATACCACTTTCAATTTTAATGCGATAATAATAGACGTCAGCTAAGTCGCCTGATTTAGTCAAAATGGGCGTTGCACTTAGACCCATCGCTGCTTGATGTGGCAGATAATCAGTAATGGGGTGGGCTTTATAATAGCTGTTTGGGCTATGCATGGTAACACCAACGTAGCCAAGACCACCTCCAGAGCGAAGCACGCTGTGGTTAACGCAACTAGACTTTGCGCTATTGATATTAGTTGAGCTCGGTTTTGCACCAGCACTGCAGCTGTAAGAGCAAAGACCGCTAAAGGTTTCACTACCCGTAGCTAATTTAAAACGGGGAACAAACCAACCATCGAGATCTTGTAAAATACTGCTGCTACAAGTAATGTTTTTATCACCTTTTAACTGCACTGTTAAGCTTGCGGTAACATCATTATCATTTGAGTGATAATACAGATATGAACCATAATGTGGGTAAGGCTGTTTACTATCTCCTCGGTATGATGGCGCATTCGTTGGTGCGACGGTGGTTGCGCCATTGACTTGGGTCGAACTTAATGTTCCCTTGCTTATTGAGCTGGGTTTAAGGTTGCTAATATCATAGGGCAATCCATCGTTTTTTCCATCAATTTTAAAATCGGCTATTGATGGGCTTTGGTAGCTTAGTAACCCTATTAGTAGTGGGGTTGTTAATATTGCAGCGAGTGTTCTTGTTTTTTTGTTCATTGTGTTACCTTTGTGCCGTTGCCGTAGATATCCACCACATTGAGGTGGTATGTGGCGCCAGCTTTAATGTGAGTATTAGCTAGGATTTTATTGACATTCCCAGATACGGTTAGGAGGTCTGATATTTCGGCAGCACCGTAGTTAGGTAGACCATAGATGAGTGGATAGGGTAAGGTTGAGGGACTGCCTGAAACTAGTGAATTATCGACAAACATCGGTCCGGAGTTTGCGGTGCTGGTGATTGTCGCATCAGGGTTATTGATTGGACTATAGAGAGAGTGTGAAAATGTGATTTCACCTTTGGTGGCATAGCCTGTTAAATCATTTATGATAGTTTGATAGTGAATGGGTATGCCTGTTGAGGTGCAGTCTGGTGTGTCGCCATGACTTTGATCGAAAATGCACACCACTGCTTTGATATATCCCGACGTTTTTTTGGGATACCAGGCGCTGAGATAATAATTGTGTAAGTCGCTGGTCTTTTTGTTGTGTCTGACAGCAGAACTTGAGAGATCGTGTGCATATGGCCCTTTGGTTGGCGACACAAAAGCATACCCGTTTTTGTTAAATTCACCTGTCAAAATGGGGCCGTTTTCCTTCCCGGAAGCGTCGGTATAGCGAAAGAAAATATGTTGGTAGATCCAAGCCTGTTGCGGGAATGCGTTGGTGATATCCATTTCTTGGCTATCATTGGTAGCAATTTTTACGTAAAGCGTCGCCTGATGAAGCCCATTGCCGTATACCGGGATAATGGTATTATCATTTATCTTTTGTCCATTGTAGGCGACGAATATTTTATAGTTTGATAAATCAAAGTTTGAGTCGCTGATGATTTGCTCATGGTCTTTAAGTGTGATTTGTCCGCTTGCAGGCTGTTGATTAAGACTGAACGGCACTGTATGCCATGTGTAGGGGGCAGACGTATCCTGCGTTAGCGTTTTGTCAAGGGACTGTGAGACGGAGATCGTATCGCCTGTGACTTTTACCTTACAGTTAGCTGGTTGATAAATAAATTCGGTATCGCCTTTAAGATATACTGGAGTGTAATAGAGTGGCGAGATAGGAAGGCTAATTAATACATCACTAAAATCCAGGTGAACGGTTGAGATTGGAATAACATAGTTAGTTGAAGAACGATTTAAGGTTTGTACTTTATAAGGTTCAAAGGCAATATGAAAGTGACCGGGATAAGGGTCATCAGCGATTGGGGTGGGTGATAATTGTTTAGGGCTAAAGTAATCAAATGCTGCGAGATTGCCGCTGTGAATTTTAACGCGATAGAGGGTGCTGCCATTTTCAGTTAGAATCGGTGTGTCGGTCATTGTCACCGGTGCGCTTAATGGCGACGTGAACTTTGGTGGTTGGTACCAAGAAGGAATATGGCTGCCCATTTGAACAATAGCAGTATCCCCGATATCGCCTGTCAGTTTGTTATTGAGACAGCTGCCCTCGGCTTTTTTCATGCTGCATTTCGGTAGGCAAAATCCAGAGGAATTTGATACATCCAATCTATAATAAGTTCCAAAAAGATTATAGCTTTGTTTAATCGTGAATGAGCAGCTAAGTTTCTTATCACCTTTAAGTTGCACGCAACCTGTGGCGTCTATGTCGTCACCAGATGAGGTATAGTTAATTGTTCCATTGGTTGCCTTGGGTCGCTCTGGCAATGAGGCATTGGTTGCGCCGGCTTGATATAGGTATCGACTTCCTGTTGATTGACTGGTTGTTGAAATCACGCTGGTACTATAAAACATGCTGTTTGGCGCTGTTATGGTCCAATTAAAATTGGCAACGCCAATGTTAAGATAACCAACTCCAGCTATTAAAAGGCTCACTGGGATTATGTGCTGTAGATAGAATTTATTTTTCATTGGTTTCTCCAACAGCATAACCATTCCCATAAAGATCGACGACATTGAGGTGTAGCACCTCGTCTTGAGATATATGTGGGTCGCTGAGTTTGTAAACGGGGTTAATTTTGGTGCCGTTAAATTGTAAAAGTGCCGGAATCTCTTTGGCTGCGTAGTTTGGCAATCCGTAGATCAAAGGATAGTTTAATACAGGGTTATCGCCACTATTGATGTTTTGATCCACAAACATGGGACCGCTATTTTCAGCTTGCGGCGTAGTTGCATTGTTATTGGTAGTGATGGCGGCGAGAGGATGATTAAACTGAATGTATCCCGCAGCTACTTTATTTTTGTCTAGGTCACTTTTTTTCGTAGTGAACTTAAGTTCTGTCGAACTAAGACATTCTGGTGTTGTTTCACCGGTTTTTTTAACACATACGAAGGCTTGTACCGTATACGTGTTTGCACCACTGGGAGCCCAGGCGCTTACAAAATAGTTGTGAGAATTGTCTACGCTTCTTTTTAGCGATGCGCGGGGTGCGGCGTTAGGTGAAATGGCGTAGGGTCCAGGTACACTAGAAACAGCACTGAAGGATTCGGGTTGGTAAAAATTAGTGGCAATATACGGGTCTTGTATTCCCGTTTTAATTTTAAAATAGACATGGCTATAGAGAGCATTATAGTCTTTCTCAACTTGTTCGATAGGTTCATGCGTTGTTTTATTTTCAATAGAAACATTAATTTTCACCTGATTTAAAGCATTACCATACAGTAAAAAGCCTTCAGTTGGCGTGCTCGTTCCTGTCGAAGAAAGTTTTATTTGATACGAGGCAGTAAGGTCATCAGGGGCTGACACATCCTGCTGGCCGTCTAGTTTAATGGTTGCTTTAGGTAGTTGGCTCCAAGGCTTTACGCTCCATTTTCCCTCTCTATCGGCCACCAGTGTTTGTACGACGGATTGCGAGACGGTGATTTGGTTGTTGGTGGCAGAAGGCTTATAAAAGAACTCGGTATCCCCTAGCAGACTGACGGGTGTTTGATAGAGAAATGAGTTTGCCTGTCCCGGTTGGGGAAGATTAACCAGTCGATCCGAATAATCCAGATGCACGGTTGCGATTGGAATTACTCGCCCTAGAATTTTTGTATTATCGACAGCATCACCTTGGTAGATGGTATAAGGCGTAAAGGTAATATGAAAATGGCCTGGGTAGGGGTCGTCCGCAATGGGTTTTGTCGCTTGATCATTCGTGGTTGGGCTAAAGTAATCGAAAGCGGGTGCAGAACCACCATGAATGCGAATGCGATAATATGTGCTGCCGTCAGAGGTCAAGATCGGAATGGCGGTTAGCTTCGGTGCTGAAGCAGTGGGTGTTAGATCTGTTGGTTTGGGATAATTCGTGGGTTCTTGGACGCTAGCAGTAATGTACCCGGTTCCTCCATGCGCATGGGTGCTGTAATTGTGACAGTTGGGGTTGTTGGTTGCATGAGTAATTGAGCATGATACTGTGCAGTACTGGTAGGTGTCGCTTGAGTCGACGAGTTTGTAGTCGGTTCCTGTCATCCAGGAAGGTTTTTGTGATAAATGGTACTCACAAAAAATGCGGTGATCACCTTTAAAGACAGCCTTAAATTTAGCGTCAACCTTATCATCTTTGCTGCTAAAAACGGAAAAGGATTGTGTGGCTGTTGTTCTCTCAGGATCGGAAATGGCATTCGCCCCAATTCTTTTTTCGGCGTTATAGTGGCCTTTTGAAAGACTGGTTTCTAGAAGCGCTGCCGTCGTATGAGGCAGTGTTGTGTTTTTTGCAAATACATGAAAATCAGCAGGTGCGTTAATTTGCCAGCACAGGCCAGATAGAGATACTAGTGCGCAGAGAGAGTATTTCAGCTTCATTTGATTAAACAACCATTATATTGAATAAATTATGCTCGAATTATATAGTCTGGTGATCATAATGTCATCACGAAAAATTGGATAGTGGATATTTGCGGCCATATTTGACTAGTAAAAAAAAGATTAATCTACCAATAAATGCGTAATAGGATAAAAAAGGCAAAACCTTGGAAAATTTCTAGTGATTTAATAATCATTCTGGTCTAGCATTGCTCAAATTAATTAAGATTTTGGTAAATAGTAGTGATTAGCATGATGAGAAAGCCATATATTATGAATAGTACAAAACGCCTTGTTAGTAAAAAGCGATTATGGGTAACAACATTTTTTATTGTATTTTTGGGATCGTGTATTGCTCCCTGTTATGCCTTAGCAAAAGCCAAGGTAGGTACAGCACAAGCACAAGCGAGCGAGCAGTCCGGTGCTGCCAACGGTGGTCTACCCACTGTGGGCATGAGTGTTAATCCGCAGACCGGTAGTTTAAGCATGAGTGATCCAATGGCAAATCTGCCAGGAAAGCATCAGCTTAATTTAGATATTGCCTTACATTATGATGGTGCGACCCAAAGCAATCGCTTTGGTATTGCGCCTGGGTGGTCTTTAGGATTCACTTATTTTGATACCAATACACAACGTTTTCATTTTTCATCGGGTCATACCTATCGCCTTAAAGTAGATAGCAAACAGCTGACAAGCTTGCAGGACTATAAACTGAAAAATATCCAAGTGAGTGCAACACCGGGCACGATCAAGGATCAGCAGGGTTTGGCAAGGAACTATCATTATCAGATTCATTCTGTGCTTAGAGGTAGTGATGAGTATCTTGATGGTAAAGGGCGTTTGATACAGTTGCGGAACCAATATGGAGATAAAATTGATTTTTATTATTTCTCAGATAACTCCTTCACTATTAAATCCATCAGAGACACGTTTGGTAATGTGGTGACATTTCAGTATGGGTCGACTGCATCAGGACAGAAGACGATACAAATCTTGCTGCCAGGAAAAAAAGATCCTTACATTTATTATTTAGACGGTGATAAAGTGGTATCTATCGTAGACCCATTGCATCACACTACGACGATTAATTACGAAGCCATCGGTGGACAGGATCGGCCTTATCAAGTGATCTTGCCGAGTGGCGCGTCAATAACAGCGAAATACAGTAGTACACCGATGGCCTACGAAGGTGATACTAAAGCCAGTAATTTATATTATGTGTATCAGTTAACGCAATCAGCGGGTTTTAACCAACCGGATCAAGTGACCCACTATACGTTTGATACCGCAGACCCAGCAACAACACATAACTACACGGGAACGCCTGATTTAGGGTTTAGTACTGACGGGCAGGACCAGCTATTGCACGAAGGATCCGATCAGTATCGTTATACGGTGACTACAACAAGTGGCAAGATGGTTAAGACCAGCACTTATAACCATCTTCACTTATTAACCGATACCGTCATCAAGAGCACAGATACATCGGATCATAGAGTGCAGACCGTTCATTACGAGTTCCCGGGTGAAGGCGAACAATATGACAATTTGCCGGCAAATTATCAGCGTCCTAGTACGATTGTGAAGACATTTCAGCAGGGTGGAACATCAAGATCGATAACCTCAAAACTTTCGTATGATGACTATGGTTCGGTTGTCAGCGGAACGTCATTTAACGGCGTGACAAAAGTTATCGATTACGGTGATATTAGCACTAATCCGCTTCACCTTCCTATGACAGTGACAACAAAATCTCCTGATGGTCAGGTTGCGACTCAGGTTAAGATGCAATACGATGATCAGGCGCATTTTTATAATTTAAAAAACACCAAAACCTATTCCGGTAATCAACTGATTTCAACCACGACATTACAGTATTCTCCGGATAATAAATTTTTGCAATCTAAGGTGACAACACTGTCATCTGATTTGCCGCACGTATTAAAGCGTGCAGTGACAACGGTGAAAACAAAACAAGAGACCCAATACAATACACCGGCGGCTGGGCAATATACCGTGACTCAGTACCAGTGCAAACAAGATGGCTCTTGTGTAAAAGCTGGAGAATCTGTATTTCAAGAATCGACGGGTTTGTTGTTGTCGGTTAAAGATGTTGATGGCAATGTTGTGACAAAGCATTACGATGAAATGAATCGTTTGACGGATGTTTATTCACAGGCTAAAGGTGGCACTCCAGTTCATCAATCACATCTCGATTATGTTGTTTCAAATTCAGAAAATAGTGTGACCATCACCAACGAGGTAACCGGCCTGCAAACAAAGGTCTGTTATGATGGTTTGGGGCGAAAAATCAGTACCTATGATAATACTGATGATTCAGTGGCAAAAAAAGAAGATCAGAACTTATTCGGACAACCGCTGCATCAGGTTGCGACTTACCAATACAATCAAGACGGTCAATTGGCACAGCAAACGAATACATTAACTCAACAAACAGTTGGCTATTATTATGACTTCTTGGGGCGAAAAACCGCAGTTTATTATCCGAATGGCACCCATTTAATTCACGTCTATGATGATGTCGCTAATACCGTGACTAGTTATCGTAATGATGCGAGTTTTGAAAATGACACATTCCATCAAGTGGTGACTAGTAATAACGGCGGTCAAACGACCCATGTTGAAAATAGACCGCAAGGCTCGTCCACCAGCGTTAATAGTGGTGCTCCTATCGATACAGATTTTCATTATGATACCTTAAATAGGTTGAAACAAACCATGACAAGGCTGAAATCGTCTAGCTTAACGTACTTGCCTTACAATAAGGTCGGTACCGCGACTTACACCGATGTAGATCCAGATTCAAAAGCGCAATACCGAACGACGATTAGCACGGCTTATGATCCTTTGATTGCAAGAGTTACACGTACCACATTGACCAATGAGCGTGGTGAAACTAAAGTCGGCTACAAAACTTACTACAATGCATTAGGTCAAAAAACCGAATTTAGAGAACCGCAAAATCCTAATGACCCACAGGCTTTGCAAAAATCCATTTATATGCAATACCGTACAGATGGTTTGGTGAGTGAAAAAGAAAGTTGGTCGGGTGATAAGTTTCATTATGACTATACATCATTGGATGGTCAGGAAGTGGTTGCAGATATGTATCCAGACGATAAAAACAATAGTGGGCTTGATGAGTCAACCCTGCATGGGGGAGTGCATTATGCGTATAATAAAAGTAGGATGTTAAGCACTTTGTCTTTTAAAGATGGTTCTGAAACGATACATTACTACTATTATGCGGATGGCAAGTTACGAGCTACAGTCTACGATCCAGGGACAAAGCAAGAGCGGGTAATTTATCATAACTATAATAAAGAAGGTCAGTTGGCGACGGTTACGGATGCTGCTGGTAAGCAGACAAGTTATGACTATGATCCTAAAACGAGTGCATTACTTTCAGCAACCAGTTCCGATGGTGGTAAGGTGAGTTATACTTATGATCCAGTGACAGGTTGTGTCAAAACACGCACGATGGAAAATAATGGCAAACCTGTCGGTAGTGTTAGTTACGATTATAACCCTGAGGGTGCTGTGGCAGATGTTACCTATAAGGATCAGAACGGCAATCAAACTCGGTATGTAGAATATGTTTATAAAACGGATGGTAAGGTTTGGAAAAAAACCACTTATACAAGTGATCAGTCTAAGCAGGTTGAAGAGCAGATTGAGTATACCTACAGCCATGCTAATGGCAGTTTAATTCAGTCTACGACTTCTAAAAGTGATCCGGGATCTCTAGATTCGTTGCACGTTGTTAAAACAGTTACCTATAATCTGGATATTGGCGGTAATGTGTTGGGTACGACGGTCAGTGTGCCTTCACATAAGGAAATGGGTGTCGCTGTAAAAGCAAGCACAACGCAGACACAGAATCGTTATAACTACCTAGATCAGATTCAAACTTTTAATTCACAAACAGGTTTTGATTTTGATAAGAATGGTAACATGGACCTTGATGAGCAAGGTAACCGATACCAACATAATGCAGGCTCTCAGCTAATTAGCTTTACTAGAGCGTCGGATCGCAAGAAGGTCAGCTACGAATACTATCCGGATGGTACTTTAAAGTCTAAGACCGATGCGTCTAGCGGCAAAAAGGTGCAGTTTTTCTATGATGGTGCCACCATGATTAATGAACTTTATACAGGTGGAGCAACATCGACGCTTTCAAGTTATTTAATTGGTGCAACACGAGAAGCAAGAACGGTCAACGGGAACACCAGTTTTTATAACTATGACAGCCATGGTTCAGTATTATCGAGCCTAGTGAGTGATGGTTCAGATGATTGGTCGTCGCACTATTTTCATTACACGAATTATGGTCAGCTCGATCAACAGACATTGAACTTAGATCCATTCGACTCAAGTTATGATGGCTTTCGCTACTCAGGACAGTACCTCGATGCTGCTAGTGGTTTATATTATTTGCATGCGCGCTGGTATAGTCCTCGCTTGAAGCGTTTTGTTGAGCGCGATGCGGTTAACTCGATGAACCTGTATGCCTATTGTGGCGGAAATCCTATTACGCGCATTGATCCAACAGGTCAGTCTTTTATTAGTGTCATGAAGACGGTAGGGAAGATGTTTCTGAGTCAATTCAAACCCGGTGTTAATTTAGATATTACGCTAGTGTTTTTAGCATTTTCATTAGTGGATGGAGTATTAGATGCGGGGATTGAGCTGGCGGATATTGGTTTTCATGTGGGAAGAGGAGGGATTCCCAAGAGCTATGTAGGTCCTGAGTTTTTTGGGGAGATTTTAACTGGAAGGAATGCGCGCTTTGCTTTTGGTAGGCCTACATACCAGAGTTGGGGGTTGGGCTTGGCGATGACTAGTGTTCGTGAGCTTGAAAAATCAGCTCTTCAAACAAGCATTCCTTATTGGTTCTCGAGGGGTCAGACAGATAATAGGAGTTGGTGCCAAAAGTTTTACGGGAATTTAGCATCAAATATAGCCATGGATCTGTTAGCTGAAGGTATTTTTGGATTTGTTAGTGTTTACCATTCAAGTCTGCAGAATAGTAGTCCACAAGATGCTGTGAAAGTAGCAATGAAGAGACTTAAAAATAAATCTGTATCAACCATGGTGCCTAGGAGAATGTTAAGTGTTGCCATGGGAAGGTATGTGCAACCCACCTATCGAAGCGCCTTGGGTAAGGTGGGGATGATTCTGATCACAAGTATCGCTGCGCCTGCCATTCAGGCTGGAGTTGGGCAAGGGTTTGATAGTTTATATGGCTGCAATTACCCTGGTTTTTGGGTTAGCTATGTATACCATCTTGCTAATGACGTTACTTTTACTGTTGCTGCGAGAGCTGTGGGGGCGATGCCGGCAGCTTTGATAATTGCAAGACGAGTGAGTGCGGCAGGGCTTAGAAAGGTGGGTACTATTGATTCACAGCCGTATAGTCAGTCTAAAACTAGTGAAGTTTCTTTGCCTGTGAGTGGTGATGCCTATAGTTGGGTTGGTGATGGTGCTTAAACCAACTTAAAACTATGCGAGCTTGAGTATATACTCAGCGCACATAACCCTTAGGTGTAGAAATTATAACTTATTATGATATTGATTGATGCTGGTTTGCTTCTGAAAAGCTCGAGTATTAGTGCACCAAAATACCCCCTTAAAGCTTATGCTGATTCAAATATATTCAAATTATTTTTATTAGATGTTGGTCTTTTGGGGGCTCAGGCAAGATTGAGTGCGAAGACTTTGATAGAGGGAAATGCCTTATTTACTGAGTTTAAAGGCGCATTAACCGAAAATTATGTTGCAGAAGCTTTGGTGCAAAGCTTAAATATGGATCTGTATTATTGGACTAGTGCTGGGGTAGCGGAGGTTGATTTTATACTGCAGTTAGAAGATAGAATTTTGCCGCTTGAAGCAAAGGCTGGGGTTTCGTCAAAGAAAAAAAGCTTGTTGACGTACGCTGAGAAGTATCAAGCAAGTATTTTATTGCGCAGTACTCTGATGAATTTGAAGCGGGACAATAAGATTTATAATTATCCGCTCTATATGATAGGAAAATTGACAGAGCTGTTCCCAAGGCAAATCCATGATGATGTAGACGATGCATAAAAAATTAACCATGCTATCCAGGCCTTAATGTGGCCCTACTGCGCTGTGGACTTGTGCATAAGTCGTGCCATATGAGGTTTGCGATGCTATGTATCTGGTCCATAATGGTGCAGCATGAATTGTATTTGATCATGGCTTCGTTTAGTATCTGCAGTATGAGAAACATTCTACTTACAATCGCTGTTTTATTTTCTTCAGTTGCATGCCCCGCGTATGCTGATATCTACTGTGGCAATGGCTTTATATCTGCCGATGACCCCCTTAATTCCTATGCAGTTAAAAAAGTGATCAAGCTTTGTGGCAAGCCAACAAAGACTCAACGATGGAAAACGACAAAGTTTATTAAAACGTATTATGGATTTGATAAGTTAAGCACAAAATACACTAGATTGACCTACAATCGTGGTAGCAACACTTTTATCGAGTATTTAACCTTCAGGAATAACGTATTAATAGCAATCAAAGATGGAGACTATGGTTCACCTTGAATATAAAGCCCCGGGGTTTCGGGCTTAATATGAACTTAAAAATTTTTCAGGGTAGTTTGATTTGGTAGGTCGTGATGTAACTGTTTGATTTAATGGTGGCTATGGGTGGACTTGAACCACCGACCCCAGCATTATGAATGCTGTGCTCTAACCAACTGAGCTACATAGCCACGCTGTGGAACATGGATTTTGCTGATTTGTGCCTCTTTTGTCAAGTCTCTTTTGTTGTTTGTTGAGGTTTTAAGCGCCAAATAATTTGTTCAATATATGGATAGTAATTTGTGTTGGCCCACGGTTTATATTGAAAGCCGTTTAAATATTTTTTCAGGAATAAGACGAATAATTTGCATTATTGGGCGCCAGAAAAATGGTGTGTAAAGAACGTCTTTCTTTTTATTATTCGCCTTGATAATGGATTGCGCTACTTTTAGTGGTTTGGCAAACAATAGATTTTTTTTCAATTCAGCTGTCATTGGCGTATCAACAAAGCCGGGTTTGACGGTAAGCACCGAGATGCCTTCTTTGTATAGGCGGTTGCGTAACCCTTGTAGATAGACGCTTAAGGCGGATTTTGCGCTGCCGTAAATATAGTTGTCCTGTCGTCCACGGTCGCCGGCGACGGAGGAAATAACAATAATGGATCCTGATTTTTTAGCTTGCATATGCGGTACGACATGGGTAAGTAACGATACGGCGCTGAGAAAATTGGTATTTATTTCTTCCTGTATTTTGGCGAAGTTGTCTTCTATCTCTTTTTGTTTCGGCAGAGAGCCGTGCGCAATAATAATTTGATCGATGCCACCCATATGTTTGACAGCAGTATTAATCACCTCAGCATGACGTGAAAAATCATTAGCATCGAGCATGTCGGCATAGATGTCAGCTTGGGTGCGTAGTTTTAAATCCTGTGATAAAGCATTTAGCCGTTGTGCATTTCTGGCTAAGAGGTATAAACGATGGTTGTCTTGCGCGTATTGTTTTATTATTGCTTTGGCAATAGCAGATGTTGCGCCGACAATTAGGATATTTTTTTTATTCATAGTTGTAACACCCTGCGAGAAAAGTTAGAGGAAAATTTAGGATCAACAAAATCTTTAAACTTCCTTAAGTTTTGATATTGTGCCGAAAAGTTATCGGCCTTCATACGTGCGTCTTTTGCTGGATATAGTCGCCCATTATATTCTAATAAAATTACATCAAGCAAACTTAACAGCTCTAGTGTTTTTTCGCCTTTATTCGGGAAATCTAATGCAAGTGTTACGCCCTCTTTCGGGAAAGATAATAGGCCGTTAGACGTTTTATTACCAAAGGTTTTTAATACGGATAAAAATGACCCCTGCCCTGATCTGACGATAACTTGTAATAATTTTTTTAACGCTGATAAGGCATTTTCCATTGGTAAGACAAATTGATATTGAAAGAAACCGCGTTTGCCGTAAATGCGATTCCATTGTTTGATATTATCAAGTGGGAAGAAAAACTTGCGAAAATGCTGCAGTTTTATATTTTTTTGTTTTACGGAGCGTTTAAAGTAAACGCTATTGAAACTCTTCATCGTTAGTTTGTTTAAAGTAAAACTGGGGAAGTTTATCGGCACCGTCATGGACTTTTTCTCTAAGGAGCTTAAGTTTTTTTGGTTAAGCGAGTTGCCGAGCCAATTTGCTCTTAAATACATGCCTCGTCCCATTTTCTTGCCGCTTGCTTGGCAATCGAGCCAGGCAACGGTATGTTCGAATTGATTAACAGATTCGTTATTAATGGCGAAGAACTCAGCTAAGCTGTAAAAGGGCAGCGTTTCTGAGACTAGGTAAGGATTGGTAATCTTTTTTAAACAAATATCTGCCCATAAAATTAGGCCTGTAAGGCCAAGTCCACCGATGGTAGCATAAAATAAATCGCTGTTCTCTTCAGGAGAGCAGATAATAATATTATTATCCGAACGCAATAAAGCCAATTTTTTTACGTGACAGCCAAAAGAGCCAGCTTGGTGGTGGTTTTTTCCATGAATATCATTGGCAATGGCGCCGCCGACAGTAACATATTCAGTGCCGGGAACAACGGGTAGCATAAAGCCTCTGGGGACAAAAGCATTAGAAATATCTTTAAATACCGCCCCTGCTTCGCAACGTAGTACTCCAGATATCTCATCAAAATGTATAAAATGATTAATTGGTTGGGTAAATAAAATAGTTTCCTCGTGGTTTAAACAGACATCGCCATAACTTCGCCCCATTCCGTAAGGGATGACCGGAGATTTTTTTAGCAAACCCTGTTGGTCAGCCCAGTGCACAGAGACGACTTTTTTAGGTTTCCCTTTGGGGCAGTTGTTCCAACTGTTGAACATCGAGTGTAAATCCTTTTAATAATACCTTTTCTATTTAAATGAAAGATATTTATGTCCTAAATAACTGGTAAATGCTGGAAAGCAAATTCCAATAAAATGTGCATATTCTTCAATAAGAAATTGATTGGCAAGCAAGTGGGGAAAAACGTAATGCGAAAGCAGTAAGCTTATAAAGATGGTTTGTATCATGCCAATCATGCTAATAATAAAAAAATAAAAGGCTTGCTTTGCCAAGTTGTTTTGTTTTGCTTCAAAAACAAAAAGTCGCGATAAGGTATAAGCGGTAATCATGCGAAATAAGTATGCGACAATGATAGAGGGCGTGTATGCCATATAAAGCCCAAGAAAAATACGTGAAGCGAAGTTTATTCCTGCGGCAGCGATGCAGGAAAGGATGTAGATAAGAAAGCGATAATTAAGGTAAGTTTTTTTGATAATTTCCATCGGGTATCTCTTTCCTTGCCAAGTCCTTTAGCTAGGTGATTGCTAGTATGGTAAAAACTAGCACGGCAATACCATGAATAATGGATGTGACGTCTTTAATGGCGAATAGTACCGGATCTTCGTTCATTTCACCACGTCCAGCCATAAACCACAGGTAAATAATCCAGGAAAAAATAACTAGCAAGGCACCCCATAGCCATTGTGGACTATGATATAAAGGGATAACGGCGCTGGAATTAATGTAGAGAGCTAGAATAACGATAGACATAAATCCTGCAGCGATGCCAAAGCAGCGAATCATTATTTGGTCTGATGTTTTGTAACCTTTGTCTAGCATTTCGGTTAGGTTTTTGGCAACCAGTTTGGAAAGCTCGACGTCCCTTTTTAAAAAGGCCAAACTTAAAAAGAAGAAAATAGAGAACATTAACAGCCAGCTAGAAAATGCTGCATTTAATGCAGTAATGCCGGCAATAATCCGCAGAGTATATAAAATAGATAATGTAAATACATCGAGTAACGCTTTTTGTTTTAGCGCAAATGAGTAGGATAGTGTAAGAATATAATAGGCAATAATGGTAAGGATAAAAGCGGTATTAAGTAATAGTGCCGCGATAATAACCGCCAAAGCTAGCAGCGAAACAGTGCCAAGCATGCCGGCTGGTATCGATAAATCGCCAGCTGCCAGGGGCCGTTTGCATTTCGTGTCATGTTGACGATCTACGTCCAGATCGACTAAGTCATTTAAGAGATAAACGCTGCCAGCTGTTAGGCAAAAGACTAAGAAAGCAATAATGGTGCTTATAATGGCATTGCATGAAGTGTATAAATGTGCCGCTAAAAGAGGGAAAACTACCAAGAGGTTTTTGGCAAACTGATGAACGCGAATGGCTTTAAAAAAAGTGCGTAAGCTATTTTTGCGCTTGTCAAATACAAGAGCGTCCTTATTAATGGCATAAGCTTTTTGGGTGACAGATGCTGTAGCATTAACAATAAGTACATCTTTTGCCTGCTCCCACACGGGGAGGTCATCACTTGAGTTGCCTGCATAGCTAAATTTCTTATTACCAAATTGCTCACTTAAGCGAGCTGCTTTATTTGCTGCCTTAAGGTTATGCTCTGCGTCGCTGGCAATGGTGTCGTCAAATAGGTTTGTACTTTTAGCTATAGAGTCAGCAACCTGCTTATTTGCTGCGGTGGCTAAGTAAATTGGCCTTGCTAGTTTTTTCTGCTCGTTCAAGTGGTTTAAGAGTTGTTTATTAAATGGGAGCTCAATCGCTGTAATATCGACAAGTGATGCAAGGCGATATTTAAAATAGGCCCGGCCTTTGTTTAAGGAGGCAAGACATTTTAGAAAGAGTAGCGGGTGGGATATCAATAATCTCCAGCACAACTCCCATAGTGTGTCTGTGCGTAGAAGCGTTCCGTCTAGATCAATACACAGTGGGTCGTTGTTTTTCATATTATGAAGACCATGGAGAGGCGATTATTATTTTATTATCTGCTCAAATAATACTTTAACTCTAGATAGGGCGCAAGTGTCATTAAAGTGCGCTGGCGAGGTGGGTATATGCTTTACAGAAACAATAGATGTCTATAGAATCAAAGCCAGTTGGGCTGCCTGTTTGTGGTGGGTCGAAGGAGAGCTAGGCATTCAATTTTGCAAGCCGTGCTGTTAAAAGCGGAATAAACTTGGAGTTAATATGGAAAAAAGGATTGTCCCCGTCATTTTAGCTGGTGGAAGTGGAACGCGGCTGTGGCCTTTGTCTCGAGAAGGTTATCCCAAGCAGTTTTGTTGTTTGTTTGGTGATGCTTCTTTATTGCAGCAAACAGCAGAAAGAGCTAATTATGTTTCCGGCGGTGCTGACTTAATTGTTGTGACCAACGACAAATATTATTTCCTCTGCAAAGATCAGTTAGATGCGATGGGTATTAAGAATGCTCATTTTATTCTCGAGCCATGCTCGCGTAATACAGCACCGGCTATTTTATTAGCGGCAGCTTATGCGAAAGAGCATATCTGTTCTGACGCTACCTTATTGATCATGCCATCTGATCATCATCTTAATGATTATTCTAGTTTTAAAAGCGTTGTTGATTCTGCAGTGTCGTTTGCAGAGCAGGATAAGTTAGTTGTCTTTGGTGTGACACCGACAGCACCGAAAACCGGTTATGGTTATATTGAAGCAGGTGATAGTTTAAATGCGGAGTCATTTGCAGTTAAACGTTTTGTTGAAAAGCCCTCCTACGATGTCGCACAAGAGTATCTGGCGCAGGGAAGTTTCTATTGGAATAGTGGCATGTTTGTCTTTAGTGCGCAGTCTTATTTAAAAGAGTTAGAGCGCTATTCTAACGATATCTACACCAGTAGCCTGGCGGCCTTTCAATCGACAACCGTAGAGAATAATTATTTCCGTGTTGATGCTAGTTTTGCCGATTGTCGCAGTGCTTCTATTGACTATGAGGTGATGGAAAAAACTGATAATGCCGTGGTATTACCATTAGCAGTGAGTTGGAATGACTTAGGCTGCTGGTCTTCTGTTGCTGAATCAGGTGAAATTGATGATAACGGTAATGTCTATCGTGGTGATGTGTTATCGCGTGATAGTCAAAATTGCTTTTTAAGTTCGGAAGAGCGGCGTGTTGTTGCCATTGGTGTTAAAGACCAGGTGATTGTCAGTACACCAGATGCAGTGTTGGTAGCGGACAAGTCGTATTCCCAGGATGTAAAAAAGCTTGTCGAGCAAATGAAACAACAGTCCGACCCCGTTGCGACAGAGCACCGACGCGTTTATCGCCCTTGGGGTTTTTATGAAACGCTGGCATTAGGCCCCGGCTATCACGTTAAACGCCTGATGGTCAACCCAGGAGCGCGTTTGTCTTTGCAGTTGCACCATCATCGTAATGAGCATTGGGTGGTTGTTAAGGGTGAAGCGGAAGTGGTCAATGGTGAAAAGGTTTTTCGCCTTTATACCAATCAGTCGACTTATATTGATAAGGAAACAAAGCATCGTCTTAGTAATCCTACGGATGAGCCATTATTTGTTATTGAAGTGCAAAGTGGTACTTACTTAGGCGAAGATGATATTGAGCGTTTTGATGATGTTTATGGGCGTACGGTTGCGGTTGATGCTTAGCTATATATAGGGATTAATAATCTATTATGGAGGTAGCAAGCTCACGCAAAGCGATTCGGCAATATAGTTTAAGAAAAAAGACTACTTTTATTGTATTGTCGGCGTTAATTTTATTTGTTTTCTTACAGTGTTTTGTATTGGCGACGGTGTCTGAATATGGGGATGATGTAGGCTTTAGACGAATTGCCGCATCTTATCCTTATTTTGGCTATATTATTAGTCGCTATCTGATGTGGAGTTCTAGACTAACGACAGACTCCGCTCTCTATTTTATTCAAAAAATGCCGCTGTCGGTTAGCATGTATCTTTGGCGTATTTTAGATGGAGCGCTTATTATTGCCTATAGCTATTCCATTAGTCGCATCACCTTAGGCCCTTTAAAAAATTGGACTAAGCAACATAACCTGTCCTATTTAGTGATATTGTTTCTAACGGGTTACTTGTGTACGGGGCTTTTGTTAAAGGCCTTCTTTTGGAAAGTTGGTTCTATTAATTATTTATGGCCTACTGCTTTTGCTTTATTGGCGTTTGTTCGCTTTAGTGATTATTTTCTTTTTGATGCTGAGTTCCCATCGGCATTTTACTTTTCTCTTGCGATGATTGCTTTTATTTGGGCTGGGGTTGGTCATGAGCAGGTAGCGTTAATTATGCTAGGTTTTTCAGTGTTAATGGCAGCGGTTTCTTTTTATAAGAAGTCACTGAACTGGAAACTTTGCTTATGGCTTTTTCTATCGGTTGCTTTTGTTTTACTACATGTATTGTCGCCAGGAAATAATCACCGTTTTTATCACGAGACCCACCATTGGTTTCCCGCTTTTTCTTCGTTAACATTTGAGCAGCACTTATTTGTTGGTTATACATGGATGATCAACACTATTTTTCATACTAATGCTGTTCTTATATTTTTGCTGAGTTTGTTGGCCACGGTTCAGCTTTATTTTCATTCACCATTTAACTCAGCAACAGCAAAGTACTGGTATCTTTTGCCGGCGTTAGCGTTAGGTATTTTTATATTTTCCAATAGCACTGTGCATTTTTCACCGTATAATGATGTGCATAAGCTGTTTTTTGACTTTCAGAGCGTCAAGCTAACGGATCTGACCAAAATAGGCAATGTGGCGCAGCCTTATTATTCTCATCGTGTTATTGATTGGTTTCCTTATATTTTCTGGTCAATATATTTTTGTTTTTTAGTTGTGCTTTCTTGTGTGGGTATTGCTGATGTGAGAAAAAGAACAGCGATGTTATTTTGCTATATTGGTGCGGTGGGAAGTTTGTTCGTTATGTTTTTTTCACCGACAATATATGCCTCGGGTGTTAGAACATCGATGGTATTTGATACGCTGATGTTGATTGGTATTTGTTTTTTGTTGAGTGAATTAAAAAATAGGCTTAGTTTGTGGTTGGTGTTGTTAGTATTAATACAGCCTGTTTTGCATTTTCTGCGCGTTTGGCATATTTTGCATCGGCATAATCCGTGGCATATATTTTTTTGAGGGTTAGGTGAATAGCTCAGTATGGGCTGCATCGTTTGTTTTGCTGCCTTTTTCGCTAGGTGTTGTTTTTGTGCCATGATATTTGCGAATCAAATAAAGCGGTCTACGCTTTGTTTCCATATAAACGCGGCCAATATATTCGCCAAGCACACCGATGCCAATCAGTTGGACGCTGCCGACAAGTAGAACGGCCGTGAATATGGAAGCATAGCCTGGAAGGTCAATGCCAAATATCACCGTTCGGGCGATGATAAATAACGCGTAGATAAAGGTGACTAAGAAACCAAGTGCGCCAATATAGGTCCAAAGTTTAAGGGGAATGGTGCTAAAGCTAGTAATACCTTCAAGAGCAAAGTTCCAAAGTTTCCAGCCGGCAAATTTTGAAGAGCCGGCAACGCGTGGGTTTCTCACATAATCTAAAGTAACCGTTTTAAATCCGACCCAAGCAAACAGCCCTTTCATAAAGCGTTGCTGCTCAGGGAGCTGCTTTAGGGCCTCGACAACGCAGCGATCCATTAAACGAAAATCACCAACATTGTCGGGGATGTGGATGGATGAAAGTTTATTATGTGCGCGATAAAACATTTCTGAGGATTTGCGTTTAAAGAAAGTATCCGAGCTGCGGTCAACCCGTCGTGCTAGCACAACTTCGGCGCCTTTGTGCCATTCATCGACCATTTTGAGTATCAATTCAGGTGGGTCTTGTAAGTCGGCATCGATGGGAATAACGGCGTCGCCAATGGCTTCGTTTATACCAGCTGTTAAGGCGGCTTCTTTGCCGAAATTTCGTGATAATTCTAGGATACGAAAGCGTGGGTCTTTTTTGCTCAGGTGGATAAGTTTTTCTAAGGTTGTGTCTTTGCTGCCATCGTCGATACAGATGACTTCGAAGGTTATATGCGGCAGTTTTAAGAAAATAGCTGAGATCGCTTGGTGGAAGGCGTCTATTGTTTGTTCTTCGTTGTGTAGGGGTACGATGATTGAGAGTATTTTTTTGTTCATACGTCACTTTACTATATAGGTTTTTTGTTGAATTCTACAGTATTTGTAAGCTGTTTTCACTACTGGACTTCTAGTTTAGTTGTTCTGTGCAATATTGTTTGCATAGCAACAAATACAATGTTATTAAAGAAGTTTATAATACTGGTTTTTTTGATTTTGCACGCATTATTAAAAAGCTATTCTATAAAATTTCTCAATCATATAAAATTGGAATATATTAAAATGGAGTTGAAAAGTAAACCACTAGCTTTTTCACTTATAAGCTTGTTTATAGGTATGATCATCTTGGTGGTATATTATCTTCAGTACAAATACCCTTTAGGTGTTTTATATAACGCTGATATTCTTGCTTATCCATTAATGGTGAAATCTGTGATATCTGGGGCAACGCCGTATCATAGCTGGTATCCAACAACTCGTTTGGGCTTGTTTCCTGATGCTGTGATTGTATTTATATCGTTTCTTTTATCTCCTCATAGTTTGTTTTTTGAAAATCTTCTGGCGGTTATTATAACAACTTTTTTGTTTTATCTGGCGCTAGTGTATTTTTACAAAACTTTTTTGGGTCATAATATTGCCTATATACTGTCATCAGCAACTTCTTTACTGATTATATTATTAGGGACTTATACACATTTCTTTTTTCCATTAACATATGGATGGCATTTTGGCGCATTTATATTGTTGCTTTTTTCAGTTTCAATAATCTATCGTGAGCTCACATCTAATTTGCCTAGATCATTAAAAAGACTGTTGGTTCTTTGTTTTATTTCTATTTTGTGTATTTCGTCCGATTCGCTAATGATTTATTGGTTTTCTGCACCGATGCTTCTTACTTTATTATTATTTTATATAGTACGTAAAGGTAGTAGGGTGCGCTGTATTTATCTTTCTATATCAGTATTATTAGGGGTCTTGTTATCATTTCCTTTTCAAAAGTTGGTTCAATCTGCTCCAATAACTCAGCATCAAGGTATCCATATCAGTTTAATTCCTCGAAATATTGCTATTATTCATCGCTTAGTATTGTCAAACAAATTACTACTGTTTGTGCTGATATATGCTTTTTTATGCCTTTTGTTTATATTTTTCTCCTTGCTTTTTAAAAGGTCTTGGTTAGAAGATCGTAATCTGACAAAGCATATATTTATATCATTTTTTTCATCTACGCTTACCGTTACGCTATTATTAGGAAGCCTGGTAGTTGGGCCTGTAACACCAGTGGTAAGATATTTCATATCGTCTTTACTATTAGTGCCGATATCTATAGTTATTCATTTAGCGCTTGCAAGCAGTATGAAAAAACTATTTAACAAGTTTTGTCATTTTGCCACAATCTCACTTGTTGCAATTATGCTGACGTCTGTTTTTTTTCCGTGGAAAAATTTAAATTTTAATTATACGCAGAAACAATATTCATGCGTCTATAGCACGATTAAGTCATCTCATCTTAACAATGGCATTGCTGGGTATTGGGATGCAACGCCGCTGATGATCTATGCAAAAGAAGCTGGAAACTATAACTTGAATATAGCAACATATGAGAACGGGTTAAAACCTTATCGGTGGGCTACATCAGGAAGCTGGTTTAAGAAGTCGTACTCTTTTGCCGTATTAAATTTGGCTAATGGGGCAGGTTCTTTTTCAAAAAAGGAATTGTTTTCTCATGTTGGTTTGCCGACAAGAACTGTCCGGTGTAATAACTATCTGATCTTTGTTTATGATAAGAATAAGTTGGTGGTACCTGCGTAAGATCTTAGAAGTTTCAAATTATTATGTAAACTTTTCTTAAAGTTAAACCAAAAGGGTGGTTAAATAAATGGAATTCCCAGTTAAAATCGAATTGATTATTGATCTCTGTTTGCAAGCAGGGGGGGCGATATTAGATATTTACAATAACCCAGATTGTTATGATGTAAAAGAAAAGCAAGACCAGTCGCCGCTAACGCATGCTGATTTGGCCTCTCATGATATTATTGAAAAAGGCTTGGCAGCGCTTACGCCTGACATTCCTATTTTAAGTGAAGAAAGTGGTAGCTATGCTCAGTACAATGTTAGAAAAAATTGGCAACAATTTTGGTTGGTAGACCCTCTTGATGGCACTAAGGAATTTATTAAACGTAATGGTCAGTTTACTGTTAATATCGCATTTATTCAAAACAATAAACCTATTGCAGGTGTCGTTTATGCCCCAGTATTAAAGACAGTATATTATGGTGAGCAAGGCAAGGGTGCATTTAAACGCGTTGCGAATAACTCTCCGATAGAATTGCCCATGGTGGATGCAACAGGCAAAGTATTAAAAGTTGTGGTGTCAAACTCACATTTATCGGATAAGGCAGTGCAGTATATCGATCAGTTAAAGAGAGAAAAGCAGCAGTCAATAGAAACAGTGCGGATGGGTAGCTCGTTAAAGTTATGCTTGGTGGCTGAGGGCAAAGCTGATCAATATCCGCGGCTTGGGCCAACTATGGAGTGGGATACAGCGGCTGCGCAAGCTATTGTTGAGGCGGCTAATAAGACCGTATCTGTGTGGGGTACTGATAAGCCACTGCAATATAATAAGGAAGAGTTAGTTAATCCATACTTTTTAGTTGAATAATATTCTGCTAGAGTGGCGGATGTTTTAGAGTTTATTTTTTTCTATATCTAACGATACAGGCTCAAAAGGTTGTTGCAAAATCTTTGATTCAGCGAAGCAGTTTTGATACAGTAGCTTTTAATTTTGCGAATAAGGATACAAAGCAGTGGCTGCATTCGATGGATTGACTGATCTTATGCTTCAAGATGAGGATAAGCGTAATTGCCTAAACCAGCTTTCTTGCCGACCTGTCTGGAGTCTTACCCCTCGTCAACAATGTGATCTTGAGTTGCTATTAAATGGTGGGTTTTCACCTTTGACTGGTTTTATGACCAAAGCACAGAGTGATGCTGTTGTGTCAACAATGCGCCTACCTACGGGCCATTTATGGCCAATCCCCATCAATTTGGATGTGTCAGAGATGTTCGCGCAAGCTTTAAGCGTCGGTGATGAGATAGCTTTGCAAGATCAAGAGGGTGTTACTTTAGCGACATTAGAAATTGAAGATATTTGGCGACCAGATAGAGATTTTATAGCCAAAGGTGTTTACGGTACCTTAGATAAAGCTCATCCAGCGGTAAATTATTTATATGAACAAGCCCACCCAGTGCACCTTGGCGGGTGTATTAAGGGTTTACAACTACCTGCGCATTATGACTTTGCAGCGTTACGCTTAACCCCCGCAATGCTAAGACAAAAATTTCAAGCGTTAGGCTGGAAAAAGGTAGTTGCTTTTCAAACGCGAAACCCAATGCACAGGGCGCATTTTGAGTTAACCTGTCGGGCAGCAAGGCAGCATGATGCTAATATCTTGATTCATCCTGTTTCGGGCATGACGAAACCTGGTGATGTCAATCATTTTACAAGGGTACACTGTTATAAAGAGATTATGAAAGAGTACTCACCCGGGTTGGCAATGTTAAGTTTATTACCCATGGCGATGCGTATGGGTGGGCCAAGAGAAGCGTTATGGCATGCCGTTATTCGTAGAAACTATGGTTGTACGCACTTAATTGTCGGACGTGATCATGCTGGACCGGGTGTCAATTCACAAGGGCAGCCATTTTATGATCCTTATGCTGCTCAAGCGTTGGTTAGTCAGCATGAAGCTGAGCTTGGTATTACCATGGTGCCTTTTCAAGAAGTCGTTTATGTGGAAAATGATCGAAGCTATAAATTAGGTGCTGAGATAAAAGAGACAGATAAAGTATTAAAAATTTCAGGAACAGAAGTGCGCCGACGATTGGCTGAAGGTTTAGAAATACCTAGTTGGTTTTCTTATCCCAATGTTATTAAAGAGCTACGTAAAACTTATCCTAAAAAAACAGCACAAGGTTTCACTTTATTTTTTACAGGGTTATCAGGCGCAGGTAAATCAACATTAGCAAATGCATTATTGACACGTTTTGCTGAAGTGGGTGGTAGGAAGGTGACACTATTAGACGGTGACCTCGTTCGACACCACTTATCAAGTGAGCTTGGTTTCTCCAAGAAGGACCGTGACTTAAATGTGACTCGCGTTGGTTTTGTAGCAAGTGAAATTACTAAGCATAGTGGAATTGCAATTTGTGCAGCAATAGCTCCTTACACACAGGCGCGGCGCGCAGCTCGAGCGCTGGTTGAACCTTATGGTGGTTTTATTGAGGTTTTTCTTTCAACATCAATAAATATCTGTGAGCAACGCGATCGAAAAGGCTTATACAAAAAAGCGCGAGCAGGGTTAATCAAAGGTTTTACAGGAATTGATGATCCTTATGAGTTGCCGGAAAATCCAGAAATTACTCTCGATACCGCGAAACTAAGTGTGTCAGATGCAGTTGAAATGATTTTACATAAGTTAACTCAAATGGGCTATTTACAAGGAACCGAAAGTGAGAAAGCTGAAACACTCGATAGAGAAGCGCCCAGTAGAGAAACGCAAGCGCAGCCTGCTTAAAGCAATCAGCTGGCGATGCTTGGCAACGTTGACTACCATGACAATAAGCTATTGTATTACAGGTAGTACAAAAATTGCCTTTTCAATTGGTATTATTGAGGTTTTTTTAAAAATTGGGTTGTTTTATCTACATGAAAGGATATGGAGTGCCGTTACACTTGGAACTGTCGTAAAAGTTCAGAGATAGTTTTTAGAAGAAAAAATTTAACCTAAAAGTATGGCTATAAGCGTTGATTATTCCTTACCTAATTTACAGCATTCGTTTCTTTAAGTAATGGTTCAAGCTTAATGAGGTGAAAATTAGAAATAAGCGATATGAGTTATAAAACATTATATTTACACATCGGTTTGGTAAAGACAGGCACGACTTGGATACAAGACTTTTGTGTCAGAAATGAGCCACTCTTGTTAGATCAAGGAGTTCTTTATCCTAGGTCAGGTAGATCCACAGTTGATAAAGTTGATATTGCGCATCATGATATTGCCGCCGGGGCGTCGAGTTTAAATGAAGCGCCACGTTGGATGAAGCTATCCCAGGCGAGGTATTTAGATAACATTACTCAGTTAAATAATGAAATTTCAAGGTCACAAGCTTCTAAAGTGGTTTTGAGTTCTGAGCATTTTTCTTGGACACAATGTCATGATTCAATAGATAAGTTTATGGCCTCTATTTCTGAGAACTTTAAAGCCGTCAAGGTTGTTCTATTCTTGCGTCCTTGGGACGATTGGGCGATGTCCGTCGGTAACCAGTGGGTTAAGGAGGAGCACTGGAATACAAGTTTGTCTTCACTGTTCTCAGATATATGTAGATTTTTAACAATTCAATTTCAATCTTTAAAAGCTATCCAGGAGTATTTTGGCAAGGACAATATTATAGTTAGCTATTTTAGTAGAAATTTAATAAGTGATTTTTTTCAAGCTATTGATGTTGATATAGGTGAAGTGCAAAGCTCTTTTTTTCCGTTTAGGAATAAAAGTTTTCCACAGGAGCTTTTGGCTTTATCTTTACGTATAAATCGTGCATTTCCAAAAGAGCGGTGGCTTATAGATGGTTCTTATAATGCTGCTCATCCTGACGCTGCTTTTCTGGTTCATCGGCTACAGCCTATTTTACAGAAAATTGCAGGAGATGAATTTTCTACGCGCCCAATTTTTACTCCACAGCAACGTATTGAGATTTACGAAAGATGTGATGAGCTTGGAGGTGATCTTTTCCATGAGCTCTTAGGTAGGCGCAAGTGTTTTCCAGACCCAAGCTTATGCTCTGATAAAAACTGGCAATCTCCTGAGGAGCTAGACTGTAAGGGTTTGCTAGACGTTTTGGCCGCTTTAGTTCTAGATTATGTAGATTGCAGAGCGTCTGTTGATTCTTTGCTGAAGGAAAATCACTTTTTATCTGAAAGAGTAAAACGCATAGAGAAAAACTTTTTCAAAAAGGTGATAAATTTTAACCGTCTGATTTTAGGTAAAGTCTTTAAATCAGTTTGAATTATTTATTGAGAAACAATATGTATGCAAGTGTCTACAGAGTAAAGTCCAGGCTCAAAGGATTTCTAATAAGAAGACTTTCGTTTCTTTATAAAACGCAAGTGCAGTCACTTGATCTTTGTCTGCAAAATCAAGGCGGTCAGCTGAAGGAGCAAGAGAGCCAGCTGAAGGAGCAAGAGAGCCAGCTGAAGGAGCAAGAGAGCCAGCTGAAGGAGCAAGAGAGCCAGCTGAAGGAGCAAGAGAGCCAGCTGAAGGAGCAAGAGAGCCAGCTTAAGAAACAAGATAATAGGTTGAATGAGCAGAATATTTTTCTCAAGGATATGAATCTTCAGTTAAGCAATTTTATTAGTGCTGTTCAAAGGATGGAGTTGACATCTCAATTTAAAGGGCATTACGAGCTTTGGCGAGATCTAAGAGTAGCTGCAATACTGGAGCATTATTCGCCCTTATGGTTCGATGGTAAAAAAATACTGGAGCTGGGAGCAGGGTATGGGGATATTGGTGCTGTTTTTAAAACACTGGGTTGCTCGGTAACATGCGCAGAAGCTAGAGAGGAGAACTTATTAGAGATTAAAAAACGACACCCCGCCATTAGTGCTGTGCTTTGTGACTCAGAAAGTGAATGGCCTTTTAGTGGTTCGTTCGATTTGATTCTACATTTGGGCTTGCTATATCATTTGGATGACTTTGAATTTTCCTTGCGAAAGAGCTTGGAGAGCGCAAGATACATTGTTTTAGAAACAGAAGTGTGTGATTCAAGCTCGCCTGATTTTGTATTGAAGGTGGAGGAGAGTTCTTTGGGCTATGATCAATCATTTCGGGGGATAGGGTCAAGGCCTTCTGAGAGCTATATTGAAAGAATATTAGATGAATATAATGCTCAATATGAAAAACTCACAACTAATAAATGTAACTCAAGCTTTCATAATTATAATTGGCAAGTTCAAAATACAAAAAGGTGGTGTCATGGATTGCGCCGTTTATGGTTTATAAGGATGAATTCTCATGATCAAGACTAATGATATTACAGTGGTTGTGCAAGGTTTGGTTGGTGTTCATACAAAAAGGTGTTTGGCAAGTATTCGTAAATACTTGCCAAGATCTACCATCGTGCTTTCAACTTGGAAAGGCTCTAATGTGATGGGGTTAGAATTTGATGAGGTTATCTTTAACGACGACCCAGGTGGCTATCCTTACGAGAGAGGCAAGAAAAGATTAAATAATGTAAATAGGCAAATTGTTTCTACGCTTGCTGGAATTAGGATAGCTAGAACAAAGTATGTTCTAAAATTTAGAACAGATTTTATATTAAAGGGAAGAAAATTTTTAAAGTATTTTGATCGTTATGCAGCTTTTAATAGTCATCTTAAGATATTAGAGAAGCGCGTTTTATCTTGTAGTATTTATGCAAGAGATCCAAGTAATGATTCTTGCCCGTATGCCTTTCATCCATCTGACTTTATTTTTTTTGGTTTAAAAGAAGATGTTTTAAACATTTGGGATATACCATTGATGTCAAAGAATGAGGCTGGGTGGTTTGTTGATAAAGAGATAGAAATGCCTCAGCACTGCCTTCAGCTAATAAGATATTTTCCAGAGCAATATATATGGGTTAATTTTCTAAGGAAGTATGCTGATATTCGGTTTGAAAATTTTCTAGATCGTTGTCAAGAGGTTATCGATATAACAAGATTATCTTTTGTTAATAACTTGGTGATTTTATCCATGCAACAGTTGAATATTGAGCCTTTGAAGAAGGGACTGCTAGACTCTGCACCAGAAACGTGCTTTACATACATTGAATGGCTGAAAATGTATAAGCAGCTGTGCGATGCAAATACGCGTGTGCCAAAGTTAGACTTTGAAAAAGTTAAGTATCTTGGTATAAAATGCGTTTTTCTAAGCTGGGCAAAAAGTCAATTCCCTCTATTGTATCGCATATACACAAGGCTTAAGAGTAATCGACAAGCAAAGCGAATTAATCCGCAGCACTAATAATTATTACTCTAAATATTTATCGTTTAAGGCGCCTGGAACCTTTACAACCACTGTTGTGGCATCGGTAAGAGCTTCAAATGCTGTTGCCTCATTAGGTGATAAGACGATAATATCGCCACTAGTCCATTCTTTATCGAGCATTTTAACATTTCCTGATAGGATTAATGTTATCTCAGTGGCAATTTTATGAATATGTGAAGCTTCGCTTTCACCTTCTTTATAGTGTTTAACAGCAACTTCGCATGCATCTGTTTGAAAAGCTGTAGGCGAAAATTGACCAATGAACCACCCTTTTACCATATTTTCTAGTTTCGCATGTTTCATATTAGCTCCTTGCTTATTTCTTCACTTTTAGAAAGATGGTCGTCTGTTTTAAGAGGTATATAGTTTTGTAGTTCTATGGGGAACCTCCCTATTTTTTTTTGACGTAAAATTGCTTGGTTAAATACAGGCGCAATGTAATAACGATCAGATGTTCTGGCGCCCTTCCTAATGGATGTTTTCGCAGCTTCAACAAATTCGCGTGTGCGAGCGTACCAAAATGCACCTGTTGTTGCATGTTTGCTTATAGGGTTATGCTGAGCAACCTCTGTGATATAGTTATCTTTTCCTGCGCGAACATAGGAATAGCGTGGGTGTAAAGATTGGAATGTGAACAAGCCACCATCACAGTTCGATTTTAGAAAAAAATCAATTGCTGCTTTGAAGTTGATTTTAACAATTTCATTCGAGCTTATGATTAACAATGCAGCATCTTGATCAAGTTGACAGGCAGAGTAGAGCGCTGTACAAGCTGATCCGGAAGTATTTTGCGAAATAGAAATGATGTTAGGATCACCAACAAGTATTTTAGCAATATTGTTTAAATGAAAGCGATTAATGTGATGTTTGCTGAAAGCAAAGGTGTAGTTTGTATTTGGTATATCGTGTGTATTATTAAAAGCATGCTCTAGTACGGAGGTCCCATCATGTTCGGTTAAACAAGTTGGGTACTTTTCAGTTTTGTCAGTATATGATGATGGTTCTGCAGCGAGAATTAGAATGTTCGTTTTTTTCATAGCATTACCCTTTGTGCTGTTGAAGCCTCAATTTGTTGTATTCTATTAATAATGTTATTAAAGTTAACTTCTGATGGGTCTTGGACTATTAACAAGTGGCCCTTGGCTGCTTTTGCCGCTTTGATTCCATTTTCATTATCTTCAACAATTAGGCATTCCTCAGGTTTTAGATTAAAATGCTTTATTGCTTTTATATAGATATCTGGTGATGGTTTTCCATTGGCTATATCTTGGTTTGAAAGTAGTAAATCAAGGTGGTCGATAAGGTGAGATTTTTCCATCATAACTTGAACAGTATTTCTTATAGAGTTCGAGCATACAGCTAATTTATATCCGATGTGCTTTAATTTAGAGAGAGCATACTCATGCGCAAAGTTTGGCACACATTTTTGGTGAACAATCTGCATTGTGTATAGTTGTTTCATTTCATTGGCAAACTCATGCAGCTGTACAGGAAAGCCCCGCTCTTTTGATAACATGTGAAGTTTTGTGCGTGTTGGCAAGCCGTCGAATGCGGTTAAATGTTCATAGCGAGAAATTTTATTGCCAAAAAGCTTTAATGCCTTATTTAGTGCTTCATAGTGCCATTCTTTGGCATCAATCAGTACACCATCCATATCAAAAAGTATGGCTTTTATTTGAATTTTTTTCATTGTTTACCTCCATGGAAAAAGTCTGCAGCACTTTCAGGGGTATCTGTACATAACATTAGATTAGGATGTTGGTGGAATTCGTGTAATAGTTCCCATTGATCAATAGGGTCGTTTTTGTGTAATTCGGCTGATACTACACAAACCTTTGAGCTATTTAGAAGTGTTCCAACATCTTCGCGAGTATACCATATTTCCTGTCTAAAATTGTCAAGCCATATCCCTTGTGATTCTTTTAGCAAGATAGGTGATTGCTCTACCTCACTCATGCGAGTGTAAACTGGTATGCCAGCTTTAATATAGTTGAGCATGTCAGGAACAGTCATATCAAACGCAAAGCATTCTAACTCCGGGTATAAGCTGACAATTTCCTTAATCGGTTTTGCTAGACCGTCTGCTTTAATGTTAAGAGCAAGTAATAACTTGTTTTGAGCTGTTCCATGATGTGCTGCAATTTTAATTAGTTGTGAAAAGTCAATTTCATTACCATTTGGCATGTCGTGGGAGATCAGCAGCTTTCCTGCGCAATCTCTGATATCTGTCTCAGTGCCGAAACCTAAATCAAACGAGTGCATAAACGCTTTTTCTGAGTTCTTTTCGGTTTCGTTTTTCCAATAACCCCTGTGTGATATTATTTTCATCTGATTTCCTCAGATAAGGCACGCTGACAGATGTCAGTGTCAAGGAATGCGTTTAAATCATCCGGAGTACCAAGGCCATACATCCCAGATTGAACTTCACCTATATTGAAGATGCCAACTTTGCAGTTTCTTTTAATTAGTTGGTTGTATACGGGTGCGACATAGAACTCTCCATTTACTCGGTCGTTAGAATTAATCATCTCTTTAGCTGCGTGTACAAAGTCCTTTCCATTGGCGAAATTATAAATTCCAACGGTAGCCTCATTTGAAACAACTTCTTTTTCAACAACGTTTATTACATGGTTGTTATCATCCAAGCGTACAAATGACCACTTTGGGTTATCCGCCTTCATTGTCATTATATGGCCATCAAGATTTTTCTTATCGACGTCTTTGAGATAAGTGTTTATATTGTAATTAACAAACTGATCGCTGTTAGCAATCATAAGTTTATCATTGTTGCAGATTAATTCTTTTGCGGCAAGAACTGTGCAAGCAGCCCCTTCTGTCAGTCCATTGATCCCGATTATTTCACAATTAGGCGTGTAACTTTTTAATTTAGCAACTAGGTTGTACGCTTCTAGATGAGCCTGTTGGCAAATAAATATAAAGCGATGCTCACAATCAGGTCGTAAATTGTTAATCACAACATTAATCATTGGAGTACCATGAATTGAAATTAGTGGTTTTGGGACTTTATAACCTACTTTGCTAAAGCGTGAGCCAGCTCCAGCCATAGGGATAACAATATTTAACATCTTATTTCCTTTTAAGTTCTATATTTTGTCGCCATATATGCACGACTAAGTGATATTAATAGAATTTGGATCAGAAAAATAGATTTTGTAGTCCTTTTCGCATTTGACTCTGGTGAATTCGGGAGTAAATGTCCAGTAGATAGCGTGTCTTTAAAATACTTTCACTTGCTTCATTGTTCAAGGTAAACAATTTTTAAAATATACCATAGCTTGATGCCGGCTTGTTGTATACCTCAGAGCCTGTGGTATTGTATTTTGTAAGTTCACCTTCATGTCTGATTGTGTTAGATATTAGTTTCTAAGCTTCCTTTTTCTCCTTTTTAAGTAGTTTTCTCCATACTTTATGAAAAAAATCCTGTTGGCTAGAAGCAGATTGTTTTTGTGAATCACAGCTGGAAAGATTAAGAAATGTTTCTGTGTGTGTGATGGGTGTATCTATGGAGACAGCTGAAGAAAAAATATTTAACCTGGGTATAATGCCAGATTGTCTCAACAAAAATGACAGCTCTACATCTTCTGCTTCATTATGAAGAAGCAAAGGGTTAAATGGTATGTGTCCTAGAGCTGTTTTTTTAAAAATCATTATCCCACCATTGATATACTGCCCCTCATATAGGGTGTCTGGTGAAGTATCAAACTGCGGTGTGATCTGCTTTAGGGCAAGCCTGTTAAATCCTGGGTAGCCTGGGTAGAAACTACCATCTTCGTATGACTGGCTTACAGTTAAGAAGTTAAAATCATAACCAAACTGCTGGAAACCTACAAAAAAGTCATCGTTTATTTGGTACCTGTCATGGAATATGGCGATATTCTCGTGAGCTGCCTGTTGAGAAATAAGGAGCTTCTTCTCAGTTATCCGGGCTAAATTGTCGCTGTTATTAAGATCAATAACGCGCACTAATTGTGGTGATTGAGTGTGGTTAGGGTTAAACGGCCCAGCAATGATGAATTCAATTTTTAGGCTTAAGGCTTTCGCTAACTTAACAGATTTATTAACAAGATTTATTACATTGTTTTTTTTTCGGCCATTGGTAATGACCCCTATTGTCCAGTTACTATTTTTTATGTTGCGAAAATATAAACGTTTTATGCCATAAACAGAAATAGTGTTTTGGTCGTCGATCTTAAATTGCTTTAATATTTTGGCGTCTATATCATACCTGCGAAAAAGATAACTTTTTAGGAGGTAGATGGTGCCGTCTTGGTTATCCTCTGTGCGAATAACGAGTGTGCCAACTTCTTCTAAAAGGCGTAAGGTTTCATCAAAGATCAGAGGCCAGTTAGGGGTCGAAAACAGATTGTATTCACAAAACCACACCATTTGATATTGGCCATGTATTTCTGGAGACAGACGGAAATTCTGCTCAGTAGTAAATACTATGGTATCAGCTTTAACAAGGGGCGTTTTCCCGAGCCAGGCTGACTCACTGGGAGGGGTGCCTTTCTCTTTTTCCAAATAACCGTTAAGAAAGGCCTCTAGCTCACCTATAATTTCCTTGTAAATCAATTTATTCACCCCTGCTTTTTTCGTTGAGAGGCCCGTGGTTAATGAATTGGTAGGTATTTTTAAGCCTCAATAATGTGAAGTGTATACTAAAAAAAGTTTTGGTTTAAGTACTATGATAGTTAAGGGATTGGTGGTCTGTTATGTAATCCGATCACACATACCGATGGGGTTTGTTAATACGCACGGGCTTGATCCAACTGTGGGGAAGGATTATATGGATTTAAAGAACGATGTCTTTTGGGTTATAATGCGCCCACGCTGCAAAAGAAAAAGGATTAAAAATGACTAACAAGACTCTCTATTTACATATTGGTTTAGCAAAAACTGGTACAACTTCGATACAGGAGGCTTGTGCAATAGGTGAGTCTTGGTTGTTAGAGCATGACGTGCTTTATCCTAAGTCAGGTAGGTCTACTAAAGGGCAGGTTGATAGGGCGCATCATGATATTGCAATCGGGGGAAATGCTCATAGGGGCGTCCCTCATGCCGAACTGCCTCATTGGATGGAGCTTTCCCAAAATAGATATTCCGATAATATTTCTCAACTGAGCCATGAGATTGCGAGATCTTCCGTCTCTAAGGTTGTTATCAGCTCCGAGCATTTTTCATGGATACAAGATATCAACTCAATAAATATGTTTAAGGCAGCTATGTCTGAGCACTTTCAAACTTTTAAGGCTGTGTTATTCTTACGCCCTTGGGACGAATGGGCAATGTCTGTAGCAAATCAACATATTAAAGAAGAACGTATAAACAAAGATTGCAAGGGGAGCTTTTTTCGCATATTTGATAATCTTTATGGGATATTTGAGTCGTTAATCGCGTTTAAAGATTGCTTTGGAAAAGAAAATATTATAATAAAATATTTTGGTAAAGACTTGTTGAATGGTTTTCTAGATGCCATTGATATTGGCATAGAAAGACAAGGTTTTGTTTTGCCTCATTATAATTCGAGTCTCTCGCCTGGACTTTTGGCCCTGCGTTTTCGCATGAATCGAGCATTCCAAGATAAATATTTTGAAGCAGCTTCTAGCAATGCTGCTTATTCTGATACCGCTTTTTTTGTTGATCGGCTACAACCTATTTTTCAGAAAATTACAGAAGATAAGTTATCAACACGCCCAATTTTTACTCCACAACAACGCATTGATATTTACAAAAGATGCAATGAGCTTGGAGGAGATCTTTTTTATGAGCTTTTAGGTAGGCGTGAGGTTTTTCCAGATCCAAACTTAAGTTCTGATGAAAACTGGCAATCTCCTGAGGAGCTGGATTCTAAGGGTTTGCTAGATGTTATAGCTGCTTTGGTTTTAGATTATGTAGACTGCAGAGAGTCAGTTGATTCTTTGTTGAGAGAAAGTCACTTTTTATCTGAAAAGGTGAAGCATATAGAGCGAAGTTTTTTTCGGAGAGTGTTGCAATCGCAACGAATTAATAGGGTGTATAATTTACCGCGTCGGCTTTTGAGGAGAGTATTTAAGTCAACATAGGTTGGCGTGGGTTATCGTAAGTATTTAGTCTGTTTAACTGTGATGAAGTCTCAAGTTTGTAACGAGTATGGCTTATGCCGCCAGTGTTTTGAAAGCCTCTTAGGAGTTTAGGTTAAGATGTTTGTTATATGGTTAGTAGGGCTGTAAGCGATCTATCTTAAGCACTCAAACACATTTTATGGTGCAGAGGTAGTGACCAATTCATTGCGATCGATATTAAATGGTAGCAATTGACTATAGTCGGAGTTGCTTTGGCAGGCGGGAATTTTTTCAAGCACATAACGTAAATAATGATAAGGTTCAATTTTATGTGCTTTACACGTTTCAATCAGACTATAAATCACAGCGCCGGCTGTGGCACCACTAGGGGAATCAGAGAACAGCCAGTTTTTTCGACCAACAGCAAAAGGTTTAATCGCTCTTTCTGAAATGCCATTATCAATTTCAAGCCGCCCATCTTCAAGATAACAGGTGAGCCCTTCCCAATATTTCAGGCAATAGGAAATTGCCTTGCCGATAGGGGAATCCGGTGCTGTGGTGTTAATTTTTTTATCTAACCAAGCTTTCATTTTTTCCAGCAAAGGCTTTGCATTTTTATCTCGCCATGCTTTGCGTTTATCCGGCGGCATATTTTTTGCTTCTGTCTCGACTTTATAAAGTTTGGCAATTAATGCTACCGCCCAATGACAAAGTCCTGTCTTATTACCTTTAATAGTTTTAACAATATCCATAAACCTACGACGTGCATGCATCCAGCAAGCCACACCAACAATCGGCTGTGTTTTAAATAGTGTTTGATAAGCTTGATACCCATCGCTGTGCAGGTAACCGTTAAAACTACTCAAAAAGTCTTTGGGAATATCATGCGCACGTGACGGATGGTATTCGTAGACAAAGCTTCGCTGATTAAGTGGCCCTCCAGCAAACAGCCACATGTAAGACTTGTTATGTGGTGCTTGGTCTTTCTCCTTCAACACCTGCACTGTCGTTTCATCTGCAAAGGCAATATCATAGTAGCAAATTATTTTTTGCAGCTCTGCTGTTAACGGTGCCAATAAATTGCCGCAACGAATAACCCAATGGGAAAGCGTGTTTCTTGGAATATCCACACCCATGCGCTGAAAGATTTGCTCTTGACGATAGAGTGGCAAATGATCTTTATATTTTGAGACAAGCACGTGTGCTAGAAGCCCTGGGCTTGCGATACTTTTCGGGATGGGTTGTGGTGGTAAAGGCGAACGCTTAATGGTTTCTTCACAGCCTTTGCAGGCATATTTAAATCGCACATGCTCGATCACTTGTACTTTAGCTGGGATAATATCTAGCTGCTCGCTGCAGTCTTCGCCAATCTTTGTCAATTGACAGCCGCAGGCGCACGTTTTGTCTTCTTCCGGCAGGTCATGCTCAATACGCACTCTGGGTAGATTTTTAGGCAGTGGTTTTCGACCACGGGGTTTGCGTGCGTGCGCTGCTACGGCAATTTCTGATTCTGCTTCAGCAATTTTCGCTTCTTCAGCATCATCCACATTTGCTTCATCAAATAGCAAGCATTGTTGTGAGTGATCGTATTTCTCTGATTTGCGCCCATATTGGCTTTGTAATAAGTGATTAAGACGCTGGTTAAGGAATTTGATTTGTTTTTCTTTAACTTGAATAATATTTTCTTTGTCTTGAGTCATGCTGGCTTGCTCAAGGAGCAGAGCTTTTAACTCTTCATTTGATTTATCGGCTATGTCTTCGGGCGTTATCATGTTAGAAATGCTAGCATGATATTACCTGTTGGACGAGTTAACAGATGATTAACTTACTAATAAATATCATTAAACTGCAGGTCAGGACGTCCTTTAAGTAATTGAAAATCTAATCCGGCAAATAACCAACTTAATTCCTTTTTCTCAAGAATGAGCCTATCGGCAGGGAATGCTCGCGGTATTTTGAAACGGCCTTTGCTTAATCGTTTTTGCCATAGCATGAAACCATTTTTATCCCAGTAGAGTGCTTTTATGATGTGGCGACTTTTATTATAAAATATAAACACATGACCGCTGGTTGGATCATCTTCCAATATGTCTGCAATATAGGCAGATAAGCCAGAAATGGCTTTGCGCATATCCACAGGTGATTGTGCTAAATAAATTTGGGTATCAGCAGGAAGGTTGATCATTGAATATCTCCCAGGGCACGCAGCACTAATTTTATAGACTCAACATTATCCGCTAACTCAATCGCGGCGCCCGAAGGCAACTTAATTGAAATCGTGTTATGTTCTGATAGAATCCCTGTCGTATCACGCGTAACAACCCGGGTGAAGTTGACGAAATGTTTGCGATGACGGCTCCATTGATGCGTAAAACTATTGAAGTGAATGTTGTTGTTCTCACAATACCTAGCTTGGCTGAGACCGCTTGCTTTCCAGTCGGAAAATACTTCTGACCAGTTGTTGATATCCTTGCTCATCTTGGGTGATGTTGGTGATAAGGTTTGAGGGGTGTTTTCCATTGTATAACCTCGTGTTGTTTGTTGAGGCTTGCAAGTAAACTACGTTATTTGGGCGTGTGTAGATGCAGTTTGGTGACCGCTTACATTATTCAATTTGATGGGGTGGTTTGTATTTCTCATCAAGTGGCTAAAGAGGTGAAGGCATATTCAAAGGTTCATAATCTCGGTCAGTTAAAACCTTTTGGTGTGGATTGGTTTCATCTTGGCGCTGATATTCAAAGCTCTATGCCATCAACAGGCCTACCAAATGATGCAAGTCAGCTATTAGCAGAAATCGATAAAAGGCCTACTTTTTTAATTGTTGGAACGCTTGAGCCAAGAAAGGGACACTATCAGTCTTTAAAAGCCTTTGATCAGTTATGGAAGCAAGGGGTAGATGTCAATTTACTGTTTATTGGCAAGGAAGGTTGGCGAGGCTCGGGTGTAGATTTCTACCTTGATATGCCTGAAGTTATAAATGAAATTTATGCTTACGAAGAATTTGGAAAGCGTCTTCTGTGGCCAAATGAGGTCAGTGACGAGTACCTTGAGAAGATTTATCAAGCTAGCAGCTGTTTGTTATACCCTAGTTATGCAGAAGGTTTTGGGTTGCCATTAATTGAAGCCGCTAAACATAAGTTACCAATCATTGCCCGTGATCTTGCTGTTTTTAAAGAAATTGCTGGTGAATTTGCTTTTTATTTTAGAGATAGTGAAGATTTCAATACCCTTGCGCTTGCAGTTTTGCATTGGATTGACCTATATAAAAAAGGGGAGCGCCCAAGGTCTGATAATATGCCATGGTTAACTTGGGCACAAAGTGCAGGAATGTTAAAAAAATCTTTGCTTCAGCTAGTGAAAAATAGTAAAACAGCTGTTGAGAAATGTAAACTGGTATAGCGTATTTGTCACGAGTTGTTGTAGAATCTGGTGTGCCACAGGCTTGAGAAAGTGGTGTATCTGGTTAATTTGTTTGCTTAGTGTAGATTCTCGTTTGGGTAGGAAAAACCTGGTCTCGTTTAACTGCAAGTAGGAGTAGCTCTTTTATGGAAGATGTCGTGATGGTAACGGGAGGTGCTGGATATATTGGCTCTCACACGGCAGTTAGTTTGCTTGCAGCAGGAAAAAAAGTCCTTATTATTGATAACCTTTCTAATAGCCAGGCGTCGGTCATTGACCGAATAGAGGAGATTGCGGGAAAGCGTCCATTTTTTGTTAAAGGAGATTTGCGTGATAGATCTACCTTGTCAAGTGTTTTCCGCCAATATCCTATTTCATCGGTCGTTCACTTTGCAGGCTCGAAAGCTGTTGCTGAGGCAGAGGCGAACCCACTTGATTACTATAGTAATAATGTGACGAGTGCTCAGGTATTGCTTGAAGAAATGCAATCAGCTGGAATTTTTACGATCGTATTTTCTTCTTCCGCAACCGTATATGGCAAATTGCCTAAAATTCAATACAATGAAGGTGATAGCCCTGCTCCCATTAATACGTATGGAAGGACGAAGCTTGTCGTTGAAAATATTTTGTGTGATCTAAAAAGGGCTAACCACCGCTGGCGTGTTGCAATTTTGCGTTATTTTAACCCCATTGGGGCACACGCTTCGGGCTTGATTGGTGATGATCCCAAAGGCATTCCTAATAATTTAATGCCTTTTATAACGCAGGTTGCAGTAGGGGTGCGGGATAAGCTGTGTGTCTTTGGCAAAGATTACCCTACACCTGATGGTACTGGATTGAGGGATTATATTCATGTTGAAGACTTGGCCGCGGGCCATTTGGCTGCGCTTAACTATCTTCACGACAATGCGGAGTTAATTACAGTTAATTTAGGAACAGGGCGTGCATACAGCGTCTTAGAGCTAGTTAATTGTTTTGAAAGGGTTTCAGGAAAACATATTCCTTACAAAATTGTAGCTCGACGAAAGGGTGATTTGGCAGAGTACTATGCGGATGTATCTAAGGCCAAAACGATTTTAGGTTGGCAAGCTAAATATGATGTAGGTAGAATGTGTGAAGATGCATGGCGATGGCAATTGAATTGTACTGAATCTGCAAAAATCATAGATGAGGTTTGAGGATGAAATATTTAAAAAAACAACTTAGGGGAATAGTACGCCAAATGAAGTCATGGCGTTATGTTGGATGGTTGGTTCGGATCTGTATTGCCG
Organism: Gammaproteobacteria bacterium; assembly: GCA_030425685.1. Lineage (GTDB taxonomy): Bacteria > Pseudomonadota > Gammaproteobacteria > Coxiellales > Coxiellaceae > JAUIAD01. The sequence continues at coordinate 45,276 of JAUIAD010000001.1, forward strand.
TGGTTCGCTTACCTGATTATGATGCTGTGCGAATTTTTCAGAACGAGCAGTTGCCAACTATGTTAGAGACGATTTCAGATTTAAACCATAGACAGCTTTTGGTGGATAATGATAAAGAGAATCTAATCAAGTCAATTCCCGTTACGCTACGTACTATTAAGAGGGATATCGTTGAAATTCGCAAATGCTTAGAAGAATGCAGAAATACATCTGAGAAGGGAGTCTCTGGTAAATTCGATGATGTAGGTAATAAGCTGTCAGCAATTGAAAATCAAATAGCTGACATAGTTTGAGTGGTGGAGTGTTTGCTCTGTGCTACTGAATACCTTTGCGGTCTAGTCCCGTCTGTGCGATATTTTCTATTGCTTGCATAAATTACTAAAAAGGCTGCTATCAGGTGGAAAAAGAACTGAATAATTACCCTAGCTTCTCAATCGTAATAAACACTCTTAATCGTGCATCTTATCTGAGGGAAACGCTCAATAGTTTTCGCTGGTTAAAATACCCTGGTGAATTTGAAGTTGTTGTTGTAAATGGCCCTTCGTCTGATAATACGAGTGAAGTATTAGCTTCATATGCTTCATCAATAAGGGCTGGCTCATGTGAGTTAGCTAATCTCTCAGTTTCAAGAAACATCGGGATTTGCATGGCTAGAGGCGATATCGTAGCGTTTATTGATGATGATGCTGTGCCAGAGCCTGAATGGTTATTGCAACTTGTCGAGCCGTATCGCGACCCAATGGTGGGAGCTGTTGGGGGGCTAGTATATAATCATACAGGTTATGATTTTCAATATAAGTATTGTATTGTTGATCGACTTGGAAATGAAGATTTAGCGATGCCAGGGCCGACACCACATTTATCCTTTCCAAAAAGCGATAAAATTCCTCATCTACTTGGATGTAATTCATCGTTTAGGCGATCTGTTTTACTTGAGGTGGGAGGTTTTGATGAGGAGTATGAGTATTACTTAGATGAGACAGATGTATGTCTGAGAGTTGTAGATGCTGGGTATATAATCGCGCAGTTAGATTGTGCTTATGTTCATCATAAGTATGCACCGAGCAATATAAGAACTTCACGTAAAGTGCTTGCAGATCGATTCTCGGTAGTAAAGAATAAACTTTATTTTATGCTGAAAAATGCTTGTGAGTTTTATTCAATGAGAAATATATTGAAGCAGTATGAGGGTTTTGTAGAAAATCAAAGAAATGAAATACGAGAGTTAATTTCTGAAAACCTACTTCCAGATAGCGCAGAAGATAATTTTGAAAATGATTTGGAAAGAGCCATGCAAGTAGCATTTAAACGTGGTTTTAAGGCGCCTGCGCGAGATGCTCTTATAACACTGGAGAAAGTTAAAAAATACCATGGTGAGTTCCATAAGTTTGACAACCTGTTTTCTAAAGAAGGCAAGGTGATTGTTCTCATCTCTAAAGACTTTTCGCCAAGCCATGGGGGAGGTGTTGCCGCGTTTAGCAAAGGGCTAGCTGAGGCACTAGCTGGCCAAGGTCATATTGTGCATGTTGTTTCCCAAAGTTCTGATATTAGTCGTGTTGACTTTGAAGCAGGTGTATGGGTGCATCGAATGTGCTTGCAGAATATAGCGCTTTGTTATGAGGCAGAACAAATGGGGGTCCCAAAAAACATTTGGAAATGGTCCGCTACTGCGCTAAAAGAAGTTAAACGAATAGCAGCCCATAGATCAATTGATGTAGTAGAGGCGCCGATATGGGACTGTGAAGGAATTGCTTTTTTGCTCGATGGTCAATGGCCTTTAATTACAAGTTTGCATACCACTTTATATTTTTGGCTGGAATCCCACCAACAAATAGCCAATGATAAGGCTTGGATGAGGACTTTTGGTAGGCCTATGCTCGAGGTTGAAAAATATTTAATGCGTCATTCTCATGCTGTCCGCGCTAATAGTTGTGCGATATATAGAGCTATTGAGCACGCTTATGGGTTTATGTTTAGCAGTGATGCTTTAAGAGTTGTGCATCATGGTGTGCCAAAATTAATTGATAAAAATGCCAATGCTAGTAAAGAAGCGGGTGATGTACTTACAGTGCTTTTTGTGGGGCGCTTAGAATATAGGAAAGGAATTGATGTTTTACTACAAGCAATTCCTAAAGTTTTAGATAAATGCTCAGGGGTAGAATTCCGTATTATTGGCGATGACAGTTTGCCTGTCTTTGAAGACGGCTTGACCTACAAAGATAATTTTTTAAAGTCAGGAGTAGGCCCTAAATATAAAGATCGTGTTAAATTTGAAGGCAAGGTAGAGCAAGAGACTTTGTCCGAGGCATATGAAAATTGTGATATCTTTGTTGCGCCAAGTCGATTCGAGTCATTTGGTTTAGTCTTTCTTGAGGCAATGCGGGAAGGCAAGCCTGTGATTGGTACTTTTGAAGGAGGAATGCCGGAGATTATAGTCAATGAGCACACAGGTATTCTTGTTGATTCTGGAGATATTGATGCATTGGCTGACGCAATATTATCATTAGTCAATTCCCAAGAGCTACGCAAGAAAATGGGCTGTGCAGGAAAAGCAAGGTTTTTAGAAAAGTTTACTTCGCAGCATATGGCGAATAATAGCAGCTCTCTTTATAATATTGCTACAAGGAATTTTGAAGTATGTCACGTTTAAAAATTTCATACATTAATGGCGTTTGTAAAAAGAATGATGCAATATCAAACTCTATTTACAATGAGATTAACTGGTTAAAAGAGTGGCCGGCAATAGATGTAAAATTATTTAGTTATGAATGTGATTTTAATGATATTCCTTTTGTTAGTGTTACTGAACCTAAGGATGTAGTTTTTGACTCTTTTTTTCAAGAAAGCGGTATTATCATTTTTCATTTTGGAATATATTGCCCGCTATTTGATTTGATTGCTGCTGTGCCACAAAGAGCCAAAACAATGGTAGTGTTTCACAATATAACGCCAAAAAAATACGCAGCTGAAAAAGACCACCTTGTAATAGATAAGTCGTTTAAGCAAATTAGCAACATAGCGCATGCCGATTATGTTGTTTGTGATAGCAAAGAAAATTTAGAAGTCTTGCAGAAGGCAGCAATAACAAAACCTATGACGGTGTTGCCCTTATCTGCACCTAGATTGCCAAGCTCGCTTAGAAAAAATAATAGTCACAATGACGATCTTGTGAGAATAGCTTTTATTGGCAGATTGGTTAAATCAAAAGGCCCAGAAGATTTGCTAAAGTCTATCATCTATCTTGCAGAGCAGGATTCATTACTAAAATTGCGGGTTGAAATAATTTATAATGAAGGTTTTTCTAATGAAGATGTTATAAAAGCTGTTTTTTCACTTTCAGATCATATTCATAAGGTTTTCAATGATAGGGTTGGGGTTTTATTTTACAAGAATGCCTGTGAAATGACAAAATTTCGTGTCCTTTGTGATGCGGATTTATTTGTTTTGCCTTCTTATCATGAGGGGTTTTGTGTGCCTATTTTGGAGGCTATGGCGTGTGGCTGTAAAATCGTATCCTATAGCAATTCAAATATTCCAGCAATATGTGGTGGTTTTGCCAAACTTGTTCCAACTGGAAATATGGATTTGCTTAGCAAGGCATTACACGATGAAATAAACAAAATAAACGCAAGTGGATGGAAGAAAGGTAATAAAGAGCACTACACTAAATATATGAAAGAAATTAATGCCTACCTTGATGATTACAGCTATGAAAATTGTAAGCAGCGATTTCTGCATTATATAAAGTCAAAAGTACGTACTTTAGTTTAACTTTGTTTTATAACACAATAGGGCTAGTTAACATTCTGGCCTGCTATTTTTCACCTAGCAGGAATAAAAATTATTACTTTTAACGCACTCTAAAAGGATTGAAGATGACATATGTTTCATACACACCAGATTATGAAGATATGATTCTAAGGCGAGCATTAAAGGGTGTTCTTTTTGGTTTTTACTTTGATTTGAGCGCCTCTAGCCCAGGCGAGGGTTCAGTTACGCAAGCTTTTTATGACATCGGGTGGAGAGGCATAAACATAACCTCAATCGCTGAAGATTTTGATAAGCTCAACAGCGGAAGAAGCCGCGATATTAATTTGTTGGCACTTTCAAGGGCTCAAGCTGGTGTATCAGCAAGGCATGAAGTGCCTGAAATTAAATTAATCTCGATGGATCAGGCTACTGCTTTAGAACGCTCATCTAATGAATGCCGTGCAATTAAAAAGGAAATACCTGTTCAAGCATTAAAAGATATTTGTAACTTTTATCAGGTATCGCAAATTCACTTTTTGCGAATAGGGTCTGAGCAAGCGAAGAAAAAAATCCTTTCAGAGGTCGATTTTATTAATGCCAGGCCATGGATAATTCTAATAGAGACAAATCCACTAAATGCTAAGGTGGATAACTATGACGAATGGGAAACATTATTGCTGCCTAACAATTATGAGCGTGTTTATTTTAATAAATTCAGTCGCTTTTATCTTGCGAGAGAACACGCTCAGCTAAAGAAGAACTTTAATGCATCTCCTGATATTTATGACAGGATTATCCCATCAAACGAAATAATAAGCTATGAACAAAATCAAAAATTCAAAATACAATATCGAAAAATTAAAAAAAGCATTTCGTGGCGTATTACCTATCCAATGCGAGAAGCTAATAATATTCTCCGTTTTGGCATGTGTGTGTTACGCAAGATAAAAAAGGTGGTAAAGGGAGGCAAAAAGAATATTAGCTGGCTTCCCTCTCTAATGAACAACATAAAAAACAATGGCCAACAGCGTCAATTATTGATTGATGTCTCGTACCTTATAGCCCACGATGAGAAAACAGGTATGCAACGGGTTGCGCGTAGTATTTTGCGAGAGCTAGTTGCCAAGCCTCCCCAAGGATATGGGGTAAGGTTAGTTCGTATGACAGCTACTAGCAACGGATATTTTTATGTGGGTGATAAGAGTGAAAAACTTATAAAAACATCTCCCCACGATATTCTTTTAGGCTTGGATCTATCATCAGAACAGCTCGTTGCACATAAATCTTACTTGCAGTCTTTGCATAAAAGTGGCGTGCTAGTTTATTTTGTTTTACATGACTTAATACCCATTAAACACCCCGAGTTTTTCTCAGCTTCTCTGGTCAAAAGTTTCAAAACATGGTTGGAGGCAATACTTCAGTTTGATGGGGTGATTTGTGTTTCTGAACAAGTCGCTGGAGAGATTCGGGCATACACAGAGCTTCATGGCATAGGTCGTGCAGCGCCTTTTGGGATTGCTAGTTTCCATCATGGAGCTGATATTCAAAATTCTATGCCATCAAAAGGTATGCCCAGTGATGCAAATGAATTGCTTGCACAAATAAGAAAAAAACCGACTTTTCTTGTAGTTGGCACATTAGAGCCACGAAAAGCACATTGCCAAACCTTACAAGCCTTTGAGCAACTATGGTCGCAGGACATAGATGTTAACTTGTTGTTTGTTGGCAAGGTAGGATGGAGAGGTACAGGCATGGGGCTCTATCTTGATACCCCAGAAGTGGCTAAGAAAATTCGCAATCATAAAGAATTTGGCAGACGTTTGTTGTGGCCAAGCAAGGTAAGTGATGAATACTTGGAAAAGATCTATACAGCAAGCAGCTGTTTATTATATCCTAGCTACGCTGAAGGCTTCGGCTTGCCTTTAATAGAAGCAGCAAAGCACCAATTACCCATCATTGCGCGCAATATTCCTGTTTTTAGAGAAGTTGCTGGAGACTGTGCCTTTTACTTTGATGATAGCCAAAGACCCTATGTCATTGCAGCTGCAGTTCTGGATTGGCTGGACTTATACAAAAAGGGAGAGCACCCTAAGTCTGAAAACATGCGATGGTTAACTTGGGCGCAAAGTGCAGCGATGTTAAAAAAATCCCTACTACAACTCATTGAAAAAAATGAAAAAGCTGTTAAGGCGTGTGAGTTAGTGTAGGATATTGCAGCTTTAAAGAGAATGTCAAAACTGAGAATGATGTCATCAAACAAATTATTGCTGTAATCATAAGTTGTTTATAGATACCATATGCTCGATAGATTACTCAACAAAAGGGTTCGACAATGATTAAGTTTTGCCGGAGGGTGGTGCTTTCTATACGGCATGGGTGCCCGCGCTGTAAAAAAATTAGCAAGCAACTTTGGGTTGTTTGTGTACCTTCTCGCATTCAAAATATTATCTTTTTACGTAAGTTGGCCAAAGAGTCTCATCGCTCGCAAAGCATTTATAAACAGCTAAAAGCATCGGTGCTATCTAAGGGAGATAAGTAGTGCGTATTGTTATCGACCTTCAAGCGGGACAGGGTGCCAGTAGTAGAAGAGGTATTGGCCGTTATGCCATGACGCTAGCCAAGGCATTAGCTAAGTATCAGGGCAAGCATGAAGTTATTATTTTGCTATCAAGTTTACTAGCTAAATCAGTTCGCCAATCCTTTGATGGCTTGTTACCGGAAAAAAACATTTTCTTTTGGGAAGCCCCTACACAGACAAATAGTAATAAGCCTGAAAACGAACAGCGAAATAAGGTTGCTGAGCTCTTACGAGAAGACTTTATCGCATGCTTGCGACCAGATATCGTATTAATCATGAGCTTATTTGATGGTTATTACGATAATGCTGTTGTTTCCATTAGCAATAATAATCGAAGCTATAAGGTTGCTGTTATTCAATATGATTTGATACCGTTGCTTAATAAAAAATCTCTAATGTGTAGTAACTTTAAGAAGTTTTATATGCAGCAAATTTCACGCTTAAAAAATGCCGATATGCTGTTAAGCATATCTGATAGTTCAGCAAGAGAATGCATTGAGGAACTGAATATATCAAGCGATAAAATTACAACTATCATGGCCGGTGCAGAAAAAAGTTTTAAGCAGCTTCGTATGAAGCCCAAGCAAGAAGAACACTTTAGAAAGTGCTTAAAAGAACGCTACAAAATACACAAGAAGATATTGTTAAATGTGCCTGGTGGATTTGATGATCGTAAAAATTTCACACTATTGATAGACGCTTTTGCCAAATTACCTGCGCATATTAGAGATCAATATCAATTAGTTATAGCAAGTGCGTATGGGCATGAAAATAAAAGGCATATAAAAAGCCTAGCCAAAAGTGCCAAGCTTAAGAAAGATGAAGTGATTTTAACGAATTACCTAAAAGATGAAGACCTAATCAAATTATATAACCTAGCAGAGTTATTTATATTCCCCTCTCTTCATGAAGGTTTTGGTTTTCCAGTATTAGAGGCAATGTCTTGTGGCACAGCCACCATTGCGGCAGATAGAACCAGTTTACCAGAGGTGGTAGGTAATAAAGATGCGCTATTTGACCCTGAGTCTGTAGAGCCACTTGTCAATAAAATGGTACAGGTACTGAGCGATAGTGAATTTAAACAACAGCTTATTGACAAAGGTCTCAAGCAGGCGAAGCAGTTTACTTGGGATAGATGCGCTCAAAAAGTTATTAATGCTTTTAAAAAAATGCATCAGCAGGGTAATTCAACTATGCCAACTGATAAATCTAACGAGCCCTCATCACAATTATTACAAGATATCGCTGCACTAAGCGCGATTAAACCATTCAGTGATCTAGAATTGCTAAATATTGCAAAGTCCATCGATGCAAACTATGATGCTGCTTACCCTTTTAGGAAAAAGTGATCTGCCGAGTAACTATTTAGCCTTTGTCGCTATCTAAAAGGTGATGCTTAATAGTTGCTCTGTGAAATACAACATTTCAAGCTCAATAAAGGAATGCTACAAACATGAAATCAGCAATCATTACAGGAATTACCGGTCAAGATGGCGCATATTTAGCACAATTATTGCTTGAGAAAAATTATCAGGTATTTGGTGCCTACCGTCGCACGGCTTCCACTAACTTTTGGCGATTAGACGAGTTGGGGATAGCTAATCATCCTAACCTCCAGTTGGTTGAGCATGATTTAACTGACTTGGGATCAAGCATTAATTTATTAGAAAAAGCACAAGCAGACGAAGTGTATAATTTAGCCGCGCAGAGTTTTGTTGGCGTTTCCTTTGACCAACCTTACACAACGGCCAAGATTACGGGGTTGGGCCCATTAAACCTATTGGAAGCCATTCGCATTGTTAACCACAAGATCCGCTTTTATCAAGCATCAAGCTCTGAAATGTTTGGTGAGGTGCGAGCCATTCCGCAAAAGGAAGATACGCCTTTTTATCCACGCAGCCCTTATGCAGCGGCAAAAGTGTATGCGCATTGGATGACAATCAATTATCGTGAATCCTATGGTATTTTTGGCGTCAGTGGCATTTTGTTTAATCATGAATCGCCATTGCGAGGACGTGAGTTTGTTACTCGAAAAATTACTGACGGTATTGCAAAAATTAAACTAGGAAAATTAAATCATTTAGAATTAGGCAATCTAGAAGCCAAACGCGACTGGGGATATGCCAAGGATTATGTTGAAGGTATGTACTTAATGTTGCAACAAGACAAGCCCGATACGTATGTCCTAGCAACCAATCGCACGCAGACAGTGCGAGAATTTATTGAAAATACCTGTAAAGCGGCTGAGATTACGTTGGCCTGGCAGGGTAATGGCCAAGAAGAAGTGGGGATTGATACGGCAAGCAATCAACCCATCATAAAAATAAATCCAAAATTTTATCGTCCAGCAGAGGTTGATTTGCTCATTGGCGATGCTAGTAAAGCCAAAAATAACTTTGGTTGGGAAGCTAAAACAACATCAGAAGAGCTCTGTGAAATGATGTTAGCGGCAGATCTACGTCGTAATGAACAAGGGATCTCTTTTTAACATGCGAATTTTGGTAACAGGGTTAACAGGATTTACCGGGCAACATATAAAAGATCAGCTAGAGTCCGATGGTCATGATGTTATTGGCTTGGTTAGTGATATCACAGACAGAGAAGCTGTTTTTGCTGAGGTCAAAAAAGTTAACCCTGAAGCTGTTATGCATTTAGCAGGACTGGCTTTTGTTGGACATGGTGGCATCAACGATTTCTATCAGGTCAATTTATTGGGAACAAGCAATTTGCTGGAAGCTCTTCACCAGGGCGCTCCCAATATCAAAAGTGTTTTATTAGCTAGTAGTGCTAATGTTTATGGCAATCAAGAGAATAATCAGCTAGACGAGACCTCTAATCTTAACCCAGTTAACCACTATGCAGTCAGCAAATATTCCATGGAAAAAATGGCGTCTTTATGGTTTGATCAATTGCCCATTGTTATTGTTAGGCCGTTTAATTATACCGGCGTAAGACAAAATAAATTGTTCTTAATTCCTAAAATTGTTTCGCATTTTCACGAGCGTGCTGATGTGATTGAGCTGGGAAATTTGGAAGTTTATAGAGAATTTAACGATGTAAGAATGGTCGCTGAAATTTATAAAAAACTTATTTACGCAGCGCCAACAGCAACAACCGTCAATGTATGCACTGGAAAAGTGTATGCGCTTAAAGATATCATCAAAACATGCGAAGATATTACAGGTCACTCACTGAAAGTAAAAGTCAATCCACAGTTTGTTCGTAAAAACGAAGTAAAATCTTTAGCCGGCTGTAATAAGAAATTAAAAGAACTTGTTAGCGACTGGCATACGCCAAGTATTGAAGATACTTTGCAGTGGATGTTATCAGCATCATGAGTTTGTTTGCACGCTATAAAACCTTCTTCTTTTCTGCCTTTTTTAAATATGTTAAGCCTTTCTTATTAAAGCTACCCATATCCACAAAGTTTAAAAGAAAACTTGGCAAAATATATCGAAAAATAGTTGGTTTTTTTGGCGCAGAGTTACAGCAAGAAGATAACTGGCAGCCATTTATCCATACAGGGAAAACAATTACCACATTATCCAGTTTTGCACAGCAACTTTCTTCATTAGAGGTGGAGCACAGTGATAAAGAGAAGGCTTTGCTAGCAGTCATTATATATCAGCAAAGTGTAAAGTCAGGGGGTGAGTTATTTTATGATGCGCTTTGTATTCTTGTCAGCGATATTAATGCATTAAATACAGCTTTAAAAGCAAGTATAGATTTAGAAAAGCTTGCCAATCTGTATCCGCAAGCCGTAAAAATTACTTGTGCAAATCTTATGGATATTATCCGCCCGATGGCAAAAAAAGCGCCTTATCTTTATGTGACTGTTTCTGGTGTCTCACTAAGCGGTGATGGTATTTTCGGTTTGTTAAAGCCGCTGAAAGATGATCCTATGGTAGGTTCGGTAGTTCCTCGAGCCAATGGAGTTACTGATACAGATAACCAAAATAGTTTTTTAAAATTTAAAAAAAACATAGCAGAATATTTTGCTCGCCCAATGACAGATAATGTCAGTGCTATTTTGCTGAGAAGTCGTGTGATATTAAATTACTTGCCTGTAGGGGTAGAGTACACACAAGCGCTGTATTTGTTTTTCGCGCAAATCAATCGCAAAGGCTTTTGTGTGGCTGTTTCGAATGTAGTTTATGCAAGCCTGACAAACGTGTCGGAGATTGATAAAGGCCAATTTAATATTGAGGCGGCAAAAGCCTTTTTGTTATCTAGGGGGTGTGCTGAGGTTGCTCGATGGGGTAAAAGCCTTTATAAAACAGGAGAGGAGCTAAAAGTAAAGTTAATAGCGCAGGCATGTTCTGTCGAAGCGCCTTACTTAATAGACTTAACAGGTCTACGCCTTGCACACAATGGTACAAGTAAATTATCGTTAGCATTTTTAGATGCAGCAAAATCATTATCTCATAAAAATTTAAACTGGGTGGTTTGGACCAACACAAGGTGTATCGAGTTTTTCTCTTTAAAAGAGCGTTATCCTGATTTTACTATCATTGATAATATACATAACCAGTATTTTAAATTAGCTTTTAAGCTTGGCCAGCCGTGGAATTTGCAACATTGTTATAAATTGGCGCGGCATGCTTATTTTAATTTTTATTTAATGCAGGACACTATTACTTATGACTGCCTGTATTTGCGCACATCGGACGAGCTAAGGGCAACTTGGGAGTTTGTTGCTAATTTTTCAGATGGTATTATTTTTAATAGTCAATTTACGGGTGATCATTTTAAGAGGCGCTTTCCTTGTTATCGCCAACCGGCACCAGCTTATCTTGTGGCCAGGCCTTCGCTTTGTGCTAGTGATTATGTTGCACAGACTATTATAGATAAAGAAAGCAAAGAAGCTTGTCAAAATATTCTTATTATTGGCAATAAATTTTCACATAAAAATATTGAAGAAGTGTTAGCTACGCTGCCGCAGTTGTTTCCTGCGCAGCATTTTAAAATTTTGGGTTTATCGCAGTTTAAAAAGGTACAGCAATCGAATGTGTCGGTGGTGGCTTCTGGGGATTTGACCGATAGTAAAGTTGATGAAATGTATCGGTGGGCTGATATTGTTGTTTATCCCTCTTCTTTTGAGGGCTTTGGGTTTCCTATATTTCAAGGTTTGTCTTATGGGAAATGTGTTTTTGCGCAGTCTTCGGTGTTAAATGAGGAATGTTTAAGTCTTTATCGTGGCCGGGGTGTTTTTGTTGGTTTTGATTCGTTTGCACAGCTTATTGAGCGGTTGCGGGGTTATATTGATAGAGTGGAGCGGGGTGGGGAAGCTTTGTTTTTTGAGCGGGTGTTTGCTTCTGGGCGGTCTTCTCATGATTTTCAGGCTATGTTTGCGATGATAGTGGAGTTTTTAAATCAGCATAGTGAGATAGATGATGGTTTGTTGTTTCATCAGAGGATGGCGGGGGTGTTGCGTTCGGGTGAGGCGGTTTTTTCTGGTTTAGTGAGAGGGTGACTTTTTAGAGCGGTGGGGTGTGCGTTTTTTTTGAGGGGTTGTTGCTGCTTGTGGTTAGCGGGCGCAGCATGCTGCGCCCCTACGTTTTCTTTTTCGGGCTGGCGTCGTATTTGTAGATGTGTTTTTCTTTTTGTGGTGTCTTTTTTTAATTTTTTAGTGTGGCGTGCTTTATTTTCTTTATCCAGTTTGGGCAGATTGCGCGTAAGAGTCGGTAGTACGGGGTAGTAAAATGTTCGTCGTGTTTTCTGTGGGTTAGGATATGTTGGTATAGTAGTGGGTTTTTGTCGGCGACAAACCGCTTAATTTCTTGGTAATGTTTAAATGCAGCATGGTGAAAGGTTTTTCGTTTTAATAAGGGCATGCCTTGCTGCAATTCAAAAAGCGCATCGACTATGATTTTATTTTTTAAGTTAGGTTTAATTCTGCTGCTGGTGAGATAAGTTTCGCAACTTAAACCGATAGTTAATAGATCTTGGGTTAGAGGGATTTCTTTTTTTGTAATGGCGTCCTCAATTGTGCTATACATTTCACCTGTCATCACTGAAGTGAAAGCATTAGATTGAAAGGCTGCTTTTTTAAAGGCGATAAAATAACTTTGTAAGTGATACTTTGAGGGCCCAACACCATCTTCAGCGCCAATATCACTCACGGCCCAAAAATCACAGGGCTTAGCATCCATCGTTTTAAATAAATCAGCGAAGCCATTAATGGGTCCATAACAGGAATCATTGGCTAGTATGACTTCGTCAAATCTAGCCAGATTATCAATGCCAAAATATAACAAGCCATGTTTCCAGGCGGAAAAATCATAACCTTCGTTTTTTTTAATTAAAACATGCGGTGTAAATTTGCATAACTTATTTTTTTCTTCTGTATTTAAAGCGGAATGCGAAATAATAACAAGCTCATCGATAAATTGTTTAAGCTGCTCTAGGTAGTATTCTACGCAGGAGGTAACTTGGTCTTTTCTATCATAATGGACAAAAAATACAATGCGTTTCATTGGTTGTTACTCGCTAGCTGTTGATAAAGCGCTTGATAGCGTTCGATAACAGCTTGTTGAGAAAAATAATCTTTAGATTGTAAGGCGTTATGCTGAAGCTTTTGGTAGTCTTTTTTTAGTATTTGAATCGCCTCTATAAATGTACTGGTGTTTACTTCATCTAGGATAATGCCAAACTGTTTTTCCTTAATCGCTTTAGAAATAGGAATAACCGTGTTAGAAATGACAGGCTTGCCAGCAGCAATAGACTCCATTAAAGAATTAGGCCAACTTTTTACGATACCAGCGTTCTTGGCAAAAAGCACAGTGGCGTGTACTTTCGCTAGCATCTGATTAACATCCGACATTTTATTTATAACAGTTACTTGTTGTTCAACATTATACGCTTTAACTTTTTTCAACATTTCTTTGTATAGAACACCACGCCATAAAAAAATAATCTTTAAAAACGGGAGTTTTTTTGCAGCCTCAAGCAGCAAGTTGACGCCTTTAGTATCAAATTGCTCGGGTAGCCACGGCGCGGATGCGCATAAAAGCACAATATCATTTTCTATTGGTAATGGTGAGTGACTAAAACGCGATACGTTAATCCCAGAGCCAATAACGCTATAATTACGAAACCCAGCCTCTTGCAGTGGCTGAGAAGCCGCAGGTGTGCTGACAACAATATGGCGCAAGGATTTTATTTTTTTCAGTGCGCCAAGTTTGGCTTTATCCAGTGTATTATTGGTTAAATTCAAAATAATGGGTTTTTTTAACTGATTAAAAATAGGAAAAGGATGCACGCGGTTAGTGTAAATCTGATGAAAGTCAGCCTCTGCATCGAGACGTTTTAATTTCAACAGATGATGAAATCCATAAAAGAACGTCGGCAGGCGATAAGGTTTTGCAAAGGGGAATAGCTTAACAATTTCGCCATTAAACTGCTGTTTTAAGGCAAGCATTTCTTGCATCACCGCTTCCATCCTGCTTTCTGCTGGGTGGACCAGTGTGCTGGAATAAACCACTTTCATGTGCAACGATATGACTCCCTAACGATATGTAGAACTGGATTTTAACGGTCTTGTTTTGGGTTGACAAGAAATAGTTGGCAAAGTAGACTCCAGTGGGTTGCTTTCTATAAGAGGGAATCATGTGTAAGCCAGTCATATTGATCGTAACGCATGAAACCATTGCCCAGCAAGAATCCGGTGTTGGCATCTATCAGGAAACGATTAAAACGAAGTTATTAGATGACTTTGAGGTTTTCTTTTTTGCTCCTGCGCAGGCTGCGAATAAGGTGGCTGCTTATGAGTTGCTTGATAGTAATTATAATGTCTTATGGCGTAAGGCCTACGCTGATCTGAAATTACGTGATATTGCATTTCGGTTGCATCATAAGGTGCTTGAGCAAGATTTTGCTGAGCTATTGCGGCGTTATAATATCCAGCTTGTTCATTTTCAACATTTGTTAGTGCATATTCCTTATCTTCCTTTTGTGGCGAAGTCTACAGGAGTGAAAACAATTCTTAGTGTTCATGATTTCTATTATTTATCGCCCAGCTTTAATTTAATTGATAAATATGGCCGCTTTTGCAAGGACTTTGCCACCTCGCTTGATGCTGAAAAAAAATATATGAAAGACAATCATCGGGTAAAGCCACAAGAGCAAGCTATGCGTAAAGCCTTTTATACAAAACTTTTTTGCGCAGTTGATTTAATTCATTTTAATTCACAAACGACACGTGATGCCTATTTACATTATTTTAAAAATATAAAGCCTGAACAATACGTTACTTTGGGTATTCCCCTTGTAAAAATTCATTCGTATCAGCATAAAAATAAAAATTTGTCACAGCCATTGCAGATTGTTGTATTGGGAAAACTATCGGAAAACAAAGGTTGTGATCTTCTCTTTGCGTTACTGCCTTTATTATCTAATTTGAATGTGTTTGTGCATGTTTATGGTGAGGCTGATTGCGTGATTACCAGGCGGAAGATTAAAGCGGTAAAAGCCAACAATGTGAAATTTTATTGCCAAAGGTATAGCAATTCCGACCTTCCTAGAATGCTAGGTGATAAAGATATCTCGCTACATTTGTCGATTTGTTCTGAGACTTACAGCATTGCTCTTTCAGAAGTATGGCAAGCAAAGCTTGTTCCTATTGTGCATGATCTTGGTGAGTTAGGAAATCGTGTCATTCATCAGAAAAATGGTTTTAAAGTTAGGGTGGGGGATCTTAAAGCGATTGTTGCGATAATATTGATGCTGTCTAAGGATCGTGAGCGACTACGTGAAATTAAGCGTAATATTACCCCAGATCTTTATCTTACTTTAGATCAGCATTATAGACTGCTACGGCAGAAGTATCAGGATTTGTTGGCACGTACGCGTGATCCTCAACCTGATGCTGGAGATGAGTTTCCCATTACCTGGGGTAAAAAAAGATTTCCAGTGGCGCAGTTGCAAAGAAGATTATTTCGCCTTTTGAAGTTATATCCTCAAGGGGTGACGGGTCAGTAGCGTAGTTGAATGTAATGCGTAGCAGCGCTAATCTTACGCGGCGGCGCCAAGGGGCGCGGTGGCCGCAGCGATAAATTTTAAAATCGCTGCGGCCACCGCGCCCCTTGGCGCCGCCGCGTAAGATCAACGCCGCACCTCAATATTTAAAGCACTATGCATAGACCCGTCACACAACAACAATTTCCCAGTGACGATTGCCCATTTGTGCATTATTATGGGCATGTTTACTCGTAACCCTATCAATCGGTGTTTAAAATTATGGACAATCCCAACGTAGTGGTATTGATGGCAGTAAGGAATGCGGCTCGTTTTCTTAAAGAGCAGCTTGATTCTATTTTTAACCAGGAAGAATGTAAAAATTTATCTTTATGGGTATCAGATGATGGTTCTGATGACGAGACTATCGCTATATTAGAAGAGTATAAAAAAACACATAACAACAACCAAATCACCATTGTTCCCGGCCCACAAAAGGGGTTTGCTGAAAACTTTATGTCGTTTATCGTTGCTCACAATATCGACGCGGACTTTTATGCATTTTCTGATCAGGATGATATATGGGAGCGTGATAAGCTTAAGCGCGCTTTGGCTCAGTTAAAAACCGCTGATTATGATCAGCCGGCGCTTTATGGCTCAAGAACGCGCTTGGTTGATGAGAATAACAATGAATTTGGTTTTTCAACACTGTTTTCGCGACCACCTTGTTTTCAAAACGCGCTAGTCCACAGCATTATGGGTGGCAATACGATGGTCTTTAATCGTAGTGCTTATCAGGTTTTAAAAAAAGTCTCTCAGAATGTTGAGTTTGTTAGTCATGATTGGTGGTTGTATATTGTTATCTCTGGCATTGGCGGTAAGGTTTTTTATGACCCCTATCCCGGATTACGGTATCGACAGCACGGCGCGAATCAAGTAGGCTCGAATCGTGGATTTTTCTCAAAGATAGCCAGGCTTTTTATGTTGTTTACAGGCCGATTTCGTCGCTCGAATGATGTACAGGTCAAAGCGATTCGGCAAATGCGAGCGTTATTAACGCCAGAAAATCAGCGCGTATTTGATCTATTTGATCATGCGAGGAAGCGTTGGCTATTACCAAGAATGATGGGTTTGTATCGCGCAAAAGTTCACCGCCAGCGGCCCGCAGAGCACGCGATTTTTATGCTCGCGGCTATATTTAAGGAGGTTTAGAATTTATGGCGATTTTAGTCACAGGTGGAGCAGGATTTATCGGTGCTAATTTCATTCTAGAATGGATAAAAGAAAGCGACGAAGTTGTTGTTAATTTAGATAAATTAACTTATGCGGGTAACTTAGATAACTTAACCTCGGTTGAAGCTAATCAATATTACCGTTTTGCCAAAGGGGATATTGGCGATGTACACCTGGTTTCCTGTTTATTAGAGCAATACAAACCGCGCGCCATTATAAATTTTGCAGCGGAGTCTCACGTTGACCGTTCAATTAATGACCCTGAAAGTTTTATCCAAACCAATGTCGTTGGCACTTTTCGTTTATTGGAAACAGCGCGCAAGTATTGGTATGGTTTAGAAAAAGCAGAGCAAGAAAATTTCCGCTTTTTACATGTTTCAACGGATGAGGTTTATGGTTCTTTAACAGCAGAAGCCCCACCCTTTAAAGAAACCAACCAATACGAGCCCAATAGCCCGTATTCCGCATCAAAGGCGGCATCGGATCACTTAGTACGAGCCTATCATCACACCTATGGTTTACCGGTATTAACAACCAACTGTTCGAACAATTATGGACCTTTTCAGTATCCGGAAAAGTTGATACCATGCATGATTTATAATGCGCTAAGCGGCAAATCGCTGCCAATTTATGGTGATGGTCAAAATATTCGCGATTGGCTCTATGTTGCCGACCATTGCGATGCTATTCGTACGGTATTATCGCAAGGCCGTTTAGGTGAAACCTACAACATTGGTGGTCTAAATGAGAAAACGAATGTTGAAGTGGTTTCGGTGATTTGCAAAACCCTGGATGAGTTACGTCCACGGGCCGATGGGCAATCCTATGCGCAGCAGATTGCGTTTGTAAAAGACCGCTTAGGGCATGATAGACGTTATGCTATTGATGCGACAAAGATTACTAAAGAGCTCAATTGGCAGCCGCAGGAATCGTTTGAAACAGGTATGCATCGCACTATAAGTTGGTATTTAAACAACCAACCTTGGGTTGATAACATTATGTCAGGCCAGCATGAGCTTAGCCCAGTCTAACAACTACAATAAAAAGACTTTTAACGGAGATAAGTCATGGAACGAAAAGGTATTATCTTAGCAGGTGGCTCAGGAACGCGCTTATATCCAAGCACGTTTTCTGTCTCAAAGCAGCTGCTACCGATCTACAATAAGCCAATGATTTATTATCCTCTATCGATATTGATGTTGGCGGGCATAAAAGAAATGCTGATAATTACCACACCACGAGATATGGATCAGTATAAGGCACTGTTAGGCGACGGCTCGCAATGGGGTTTATCATTGCAATACAAAGAGCAACCCTCACCCGATGGTTTAGCGCAAGCTTTTATTTTAGGCGAAGAGTTTATCGGTGATAGCTCGGTCGCTTTAATCCTGGGTGATAATATTTTTTATGGTCATGGTATGACAGGGCTGCTACAAGAGGCAACGCAGCAACACGAGGGCGCAACAATTTTTGCTTACGGCGTCAATGACCCAGAGCGTTACGGCGTGGTAGAGTTTGATAACAATGGCAAGGCGATTTCGATTGTTGAGAAACCATTACAACCAAAATCAAACTATGCGGTAACGGGTTTGTATTTTTACGATAATAAGGTAATTGATATCGCAAAATCAGTGAAGCCTTCAGCGCGAGGTGAGCTGGAAATCACGTCTGTCAATGCAGCCTATTTACAACAAGGTGATTTAAACGTACAAGTAATGGGTCGAGGCTACGCATGGTTAGACACGGGAACACACGATTCCTTATTAGAAGCAAGCCAATTTATAGCAACGATTGAACATCGCCAAGGTATCAAAGTCGCTTGTCTTGAGGAAATTGCCTTGCGTAATAAATGGATTGATCCGAATAATGTTTTAATCAGAATGAAGCCTTATGCAAAAACAAAGTATAGTCAATATTTAACGTCTATGGTTGAGACTGGAGTAACAAATTGAATGTAACTGAGACAAATCTACCAGGCGTACTGGTTATTGAGCCACGTATTTTTGCCGATGACCGTGGTTTTTTCTATGAGAGCTTTAATCACAAGCGCTTTGAGGAAGCTGTTGGCTATGCTGTCAACTTTGCTCAGGATAATCATTCCAACTCAGTAAAAGGTGTCTTACGCGGTTTACACTATCAAATGCCACCTATGACCCAAGGCAAGTTAGTGCGCGTGGTAAACGGTGAAGTTTACGATGTAGCTGTTGATGTTCGCAAAGACTCACCCACTTTTGGCAAATACACTGGGGTGGTTTTATCAGCAGAAAATAAAAAACAATTGTGGATCCCAGAAGGCTTTTTACATGGCTTTGTTGTGTTATCCGAAGAAGCTGATTTCCTTTACAAGGCCACTAATTATTATTCTGTTGAGCATGAGGTTTGTGTTAGGTGGGATGATCCTGAGATTGGTGTTGAGTGGTTACATCTGCATGGCTTAACACAAGATAATATTTTAGTTTCTACAAAAGATAGTGAGGGTATATCGTTATCAGCGTTATCCCGACAACTGACACAGATAAAGGCAATACATACGTGAAGATGTTACTGTTAGGCAGTAATGGGCAAGTAGGCAGAGAGCTAACACGCAGCTTGGCTCCTTTGGGCGATATTGTTGCCTGTGATAGAGCAAAAGTAGATTTTAATAATATAGAACAGCTGCGAAATGCGGTTAAGGCCTCTTCACCTGATATTATTGTTAATGCAGTTGCCTACACGCAGGTTGATATGGCTGAACAGGAACCTAAAAAGGCTTATAAAATTAATGTTGATGCTGTTGCTGCCTTGGCAGAAGAAGCTAAACAGTTAAATGCCTGCCTTATTCACTATTCAACAGACTATATTTTTGATGGTAAAAAAGATCAGCCTTACCATGAAGATGATGTTCCAAATCCTTTAAGCGTCTATGGCATAACAAAACTGGAAAGCGAGCATGTAATTAGAAAGAGTCATTGTCATCATATTATTTTTAGAACTAGCTGGGTCTATTCTGAGTGGGGGAATAATTTTTTAAAAAAAATGATGGGCTTATTGCAACAGGGTGATCCATTAGAGGTTGTTTGTGACCAAGTGGGTGTGCCAACCAGTGCTCGCTTAATTGCAGATGTGACGGTAAGCGTGTTAAAAAAAGTTTACCGTCAAGCGCAGTTGAGTGTAGACCATTTGGGCACGTATAACTTAGTTGCCTTGGGAGATACAAGTTGGCATAAATTTGCTTGTTTTATCCTGGAAAGAATGAAGGCTAAAGGGGTAAAGAATTTAATTTCTGCTGAGCAAGTGATGCCAACATTAACAAAAGACTATAAAGCATTAGCCCCTCGACCTAAGAACTCAAGACTATCAACGCATAAATTAGAGAAAAGTTTTAATGTTTCTTTGCCATGTTGGCAGGAAGAGGCAGAAAAAATTATTGATAGCTTATTGGTTGGTAACTAGCTGCTTAGGCTGTTTTACGGGTTGAATCTTTTCAGCTTGCCTATTGATTTGCTCAGTATAAAATTTAATACCGTCATCGACATCTCCAAAAAATTGAATTTCTCCTTTTTTTAGGACGACCGTTTTATTACAGAACTCTTTAATTGTTTTATTATCGTGGGTGGTTATCACAAGAATATTACTTTTTTCAATAACCTTATTGATTCTGTTCCTAGCCTTGTTTATGAAAACTGCATCACCAACGCTAATAATTTCATCGATCAACATAATATCGGGATGAAAAGCGGTCGCTACGCCAAAGGCCAGTTTCATGCGCATGCCCGTTGAATAGGTCCTTACTGGGTTGTCGATAAAATCCCCGAGCTCGGTAAACGCTTTAATATCGTCAACGATCATTAAGCCTTCCTGCTTTGAAAACCCTCTCATAATGGTTAGGTTAATAATATTCTCATAACCTGTAGCCTCTTCATTCATACCTAGGTTAACATCAAATAGGGTTGAGGTTTTTCCATTTATTTTGACTGAGCCAATATTGGGGGTGTAAATTTTAGCTAGCACTCTTAATAAAGTACTTTTACCCGCACCATTTTGCCCAAGTAAACCAACTCGGTCACCAATGCCGATATCTAGGTTGATATTATTCAGTGCGCGATAGGAAGAGTTCTTAATGCCTGTCGATGCAACAGGTGTTTTGCGCAGAAATTTATTGCACAGATGCACAGCCGTTTTTTTGATAGAATCAGAGCCTGTTTTAATAATATAGTCTAAGCAAACGTTTCTTAATTCAATCGAAGACATGTATGTTATTTCCTATAACCAAAAGACAATGCGGTGTTTAAATTTTTTCATTACAAAATAATAGAGTATAAAGCCTAGAGACGTTGCAATAAGGACAACCACTAAACTGGTGAAGTCAATAAGCTGGTTCATCAGCGGCGCTCGTACTAGATTAAGAAAACCATTAAAAGGGTTGTAGTGTACCGCCCAACGATACTTTTCAGGGAGTAACTTTGGCATCCACATAATTGGCGTAAGGAAAAAAATCACTTGAATAAGGCTGGCAACAATCTGTGTAAAGTCCCGATAGCGAGTGCCAAAGACAGCGAGTAAGCTTCCCCAGAACATCGTATTTACCGCGATGAGAAGTAACCCGGGAATAATGAGTAACAGCTTAAAGCTAATGGATATATCAAAAATAAAAATAATGGGAATAAAAACCAATACGTTGTGCACAAAAATAAGGAGATTCCTTAAGATAATGCGCATAATAAACTGTGACATGGCATTATTTTGGTTTCTAATATAGTTTTCTGAGACAATAAAGGCATTGGTACTCTCAAGTAGCAATGTTGAAACTAGTGCCCAGCCAATAATACCGGAAGCTAGATGAGGGTAATAGAGTGCTAGGTTAGCCTTGAACAAATGCCCGTATAAAAAGCCCATGCTATAAATCGTTACAGCCATGCTGAGTGTAATCCATAGCGGTCCTAATGAAGAGCGACGATACTTTAATTTAATGTCTTGGCTGCCAAGCATATACCAAACAGGCCAACGGGTGACTAACGCTTTAATTTCTTCGTAGACGCTATTCATTGTATGACATGATCTCCTTATCGATAATCTGAATATGGGCATTTTAACAGCAGGTATTTAGCGATGCAATTGCTGCGAGTTTTGCTTTACTTAAAAAGGTGCTGGGTGTAAATGTTGTAATAGCTGTAGACAGCTACACATTAAAACGAAACAACATAATATCACCATCCTTAACGATATATTCTTTACCCTCTAACCGCCATTTCCCTGCATCTTTAGCGCCCTGTTCGCCATTAAACTCAATAAAGTCATTATAGGCAATAACCTCAGCACGGATAAATCCTTTTTCAAAATCAGTATGAATTTCGGCAGCGGCTTTTGGCGCGGTGGCATTTTGTTTGGTTGTCCAAGCGCGAGTTTCCTTAGGGCCGGTGGTAAAGTATGTTTGCAGGCCAAGCAAGTGATAACCCGCACGAATAACACGATTAAGCCCAGGCTCTTCCATACCAATGCTTTCAAGAAACTCATTCTGCTCTTCAGCCGGCAATTCAGCGATTTCAGATTCCAAAGCAGCACACACAGCAACAAGATCAGCGCCTTCTTTTTCGGCTAACTCTTTGACTTTAGATAGATAAGGGTTATTTTCAAAACCATCCTCATTAACGTTGGCAATATAAAGCGTCGGCTTAGTGGTAAGAAAATGGGCGTTATTTAAAATAGCGCGATCTTCTTTATCCAGCTCTAATGTGCGCAGCGGGTTGCCTTCGTTTAAATGCGCTCTGGCCTTTTCAAAAACTGCCAACAGCTTCTGTGCGTCTTTATCGCCACGCTTAGCGTCTTTCGCTACTTTTAATAAAGATTTTTCAATGGTCTCCAAATCAGCCAAAGCTAATTCAGTATTAATCACATCAATATCGGCAAGAGGATCAATTTTGCCAGCAACGTGAGCAATATCATCATTTTCAAAACAGCGTACAACATGGGCGATGGCATTGGTTTCGCGAATATTGGCGAGAAATTTATTACCAAGGCCTTCACCTTTGGAAGCGCCCGCGACCAAGCCAGCAATATCAACAAATTGCACGGTGGTTGGAATAGTTTCTTTTGACTGCGTAATACCAGAAATTTTCTCCAAGCGCTCATCAGGAACGGGAACAACGCCAACATTTGGTTCAATTGTGCAAAAAGGATAGTTCGCCGCTTCGATGCCCGCTTTTGTTAACGCATTAAAAAGAGTTGATTTACCGACGTTGGGCAAGCCAACAATGCCGCATTTAAAGCCCATGATTTATTCCTCTATGTCGCATGCAAGTAACGCATGGCTTTTTCAAATTCACCGTTTGCTAGTTCATCAACCACTCGTAAGCTTTCAGCAATGCCATCATCAATTAGTTGTTTGTCTTTTTTCGATGGCTGCCCCAAAACATAAGGTGTTACTTTATCCTTATGGCCGGGATGATCAATACCAATGCGCAAACGGTAAAAATCTTTGGTGCCAAGGTGTGAAATAATATCCCTTAAGCCATTGTGACCACCATGCCCACCGCTCTCTTTGATGCGCACCTGGCCAACGGGGAAATCTAACTCATCGTGAGCCACTAAAATTTCATCCGGCTTAATTTTGTAGAACCTAGCCATGGCTGCAACGGCTTTACCGCTATCATTCATATAAGTGGTCGGTTCTAGGAGATAACATTTATTACCATCAATCAGACAGTTGGCGACGAGACCGTAAAACTTGCTTTCTTTGCGCAGGGTTTGATTATGTTCGCTAGCTATTTGATCGACAAACCAGGCGCCGACATTATGTCGGGTTTTTTCATATTCTGCGCCTGGATTGCCGAGACCAACAATCAATTTAATCATTGTTGGGTCTTATTCTGCAGAGCTGTTTTCATCACCAGCTTGTTGTTCAGATTCACCTTCAGCAGCTTCGGCTTCAGTGCTTTCTTCGCTAGCACCCGTTTTAGGTGCATTAGCACTGATAATTGGAAGATCGTGTTCGTCATCCAATTCGCCATGTGCAAACTCAACGCCGCTAGGCAGTTTGATGTCTGATAGGTGTAAAGGATGGTTAAGATCCAAAGCTGAAGTATCAACTTTAATGCTTTCTGGTAAGTTGCCAGGTAAACATTTTACATCGATGGTAGTCATCAAGTGAGAGATAAGGCCGCCTTTTTGCACGCCTGGGCATTTGTCTTCGTTAACAAATTCTAGCGGTACTTGAATGGTAATAGCTTCAGACGCGTTAATGCGTAGGAAGTCAAGATGCATAACCAGAGGCTTGGTCACGTGGCGTTCTACCGCTTTGATGACAACTTTTTCTTTTTTGCCACTGATGGTTAGATCTAGAATGTGAGAAAAAACGGCTTCGTGGCTTAAGGTTTTCATCACTTCATTTTGTAATAAAGTAATAGATTCTGGTTGTTTATCAGCACCATAGACAGTAGCAGGCACTTTACCTTCGCGACGTAGTCGTCTGGCGGCGGCTTTACCGACTTCTTGGCGAGACTCTGCAGCGAGTTCGAATGCTATGCTATTTGACATGTTCTTTCTCCGGTCATTGATATCTTGTATAAGCCCCTTACAACTCGGGACCAGGCATTTTACTGATCTTTTCGTTAGATTTCCAGGTTTTTTTTGTTTTGGTTGCAGTGTGGGGGGATAATGAGTGCGACGGTGTAGAGCGGGCGCAGCATGCTGCGCCCCTACGGTGTGTGGTGGTGTTTGGGTGCTTGTTATTAGGGTGGGCACCGGTCCGAAAAATGTTGGTTTGTTTAGTCAATAAACATTGAGCTAACGGACTCTTTTAAGTTTATACGTGAAATAGTTTCCGCAAGCAGTTCACTTAAGGAGACCTGTCTTATTTTAGGGCAGCTCTTAGCGTCTTCACGTAACGGAATAGTGTCAGTAACAATCATTTCATCAATCGATGAGCTCATAATATTGTTAATCGCCTGGCCAGATAAAACTGGGTGCGCACAATAAGCCGCTACCGTCTTCGCGCCTTGTGCTTTTAAGGCTTCAGCCGCATGGCATAAAGTGCCAGCAGTATCGACAATATCATCAACGATCACACAGTTACGGCCAGCAACATCACCGATCACATTCATCACTTCCGCCTCATTAGGCCCAGGACGACGTTTGTCGATAATAGCAAGATCAGTGTCGTTAAGCTGCTTAGCAATCGCACGTGCACGTACCACACCACCAACATCTGGCGAAACCACCATCGGGTTAGGATACTTGCTGAGCAAGCCATCTTGGCGAATCATTGAGGTGCTAGCGTAAACGTTATCAACTGGAATATAGAAAAACCCTTGAATTTGGTCAGCGTGCAAATCGACGGTGATCATGCGCGTAAAGCCGACTTTCTGTAGCATATCGGCGATGATCTTCGCAGAAATAGGTACGCGAGAAGAACGCACACGGCGATCTTGGCGGGCGTAACCAAAGTAGGGGATCACAGCGGTAATGCTAGCAGCCGACGCGCGACGCAAGGCATCGCCCATAAGAATTAATTCCATCAATGTTTCATTGGTTGGATAACAAGTTGACTGGATGAGAAAAATCTCCCGTCCACGCACATTGTCTTTGATCTCAATGCGAATTTCACCATCGCTAAAACGGCCAACATAGGCGTTACCGAGCGGTATATTAAGGTGGTTAGCAACTCTAGCGGCCAGCAATGGGTTGGCGCTACCATGGAAAATTCTAAGGTTGGTTGTAGGCACAAGCTTTCCTCAAATTTCAAATAATGATGGGTTATCGAATGCGGGTTGAGTGTAACATAAAATATTGAGAGGTAAAAAAGTAATAGTGCCTATGGTTGCTTAATTTGGCAGCAAAACAAAATTATAGCCAGGCATCCGTCATACTGTGGCTTGACCGCAGTATCCAGCCATATTACTTGCGATCAGTGACAAGGCTACCTTTATGATTTAATCCAAGGAAGTAGGGCAAAGATTTTGCTTGCCAGCAAAGGAAAAAAGGTAATGCGCGCAAAATGTTCAAAAACAGGACTGGAAAATTGGCTGGGGTGCTAGGATTCGAACCTAGGAATGCGGAGATCAAAACCCCGTGCCTTACCACTTGGCGACACCCCAATGAACAGCAGCCATCTTATCATTTTTCTTGGTGGTGTCAACAAGGACAGGTTTGATAGTTAAAACTCGCTGAAAAAATGTTGTGTTAGCTAAGAGTTGGTTATGCAGGCGGCCAGTGCTATAGCTTTCAATCTGTCTATAGATTAAGCAGCTCTTCTCTTTTTGGTATCAATCACTTGTCAATAAAAGCCGTCGAGATTTCCTTACCACGCGATAAAGCGGTTTAATTATTTTGGCCAAAGTAGGCCATCGGACAGGAATATAAGAGGGCAGTTTCTTTAACAATACCGTAACCAAGTCTTTTGTTTTAAGCGTAGCAATATGCCGTTCTAGATTGATATATGAATAAGCAAGTTCCTGAGCATGAAAGGTATAATAAAAATGATGACCAGTTGAAACAACCATAGGGACGAGTAGCTGGGTAAGAATATGTCTCAATGGGCTGTTGGAATAACAAGGTTCAGCCTCAAAGTCAGTATAGTCAAGATCAAGGTCAAATAAGGGTTGCAGTGCTTTGGGGGTAAACCAAAACATGCCGCCATAAGGGGCGACAGGGAATTCACTGTCTTGTTTGGGTAAGTTCTTAAATTGATGTTGGTGGCAAAACGCCAAGTAGTGCTTTCTATTAACACCCCACGGGTCATTTAGCCTGTCCGCTTTTAGCCCCCATGATGGTGGGAAGAGTACCCCGGTTTTTTTATCATGATAAAATTTTCGTAAAATAGCACTGGCGGTGTTTAAGCTGCCAAGAAGATTATCTAATATATAATGCCGACGCAAGTCGCTGGCATAAAAGTGCGGTGATTTTTTCGTATAAAAATGACAAACAACATCATATTGTTGTAAACGATTTTTAAAAGGGATAAGTAAAGCTGAAATATTGCGACCGCGGTTAGGAATTGTTTTAATCACAGTTTCCTTTACCAGCGGGTGGGAATGCTTTTCGAAATGCGCTTTGATGATAGCATGGTCTTTGTCACTAGTAGCAGTGATTAACAAGTCAAAAGGTTCCGTCATATGGCTAATATAATGCGAGCACTCATCTAGCAGGTCTACATAAAAAACATGAAGCTGTATAGCGATGGATTGTCCTGTAGGCTGATTATTGTCTGTATGCCCCGAGGTAACGAACATTTTTGGTAGGCTGGCAAGTTGGTCAGCGGGTGCTAATACACGATGTATATGCCCTTGAATCATGGTTGTAAGTGTTGCGTTTTTTTCACTAATAAAACGAAGTGCTGCTTGGCGTATCTCAGGTTTCGCTGCTTCGAATAGTTTTCTTTTTACTAATGGCATTCCTTGCTTTAACAAAGGAATAGGATTAAATATCGTTGCATTAGGATCTGGTTGTGTAACAGTAATATTTAGTGACGGCTGTGGTGCAAAAACATCAGGTTGAAAACCATGCTTTTTAAAATAATTTGTCACCGGCGCTTCATAATTATAAACGGCTTTGTTGAGGGTTTGTGCTTCTTTTTTATTAATAAAGAAGTCATTGAATGCAGGAGAGGTAAACACATTTTTTTTAAAACAGAGAAAGAATGATTGCAAGTGATATTGATGGCGTTTTTTTCCACCCGGGTAGCCATTATCTGCTATGCCCCAAAAATCACACGCTTTTTTCTCCATAGTGGCAAATAGATTGTCAAACGAGTCCAAGGGCCCATAGCAAGAGTCATTTAGCAGAATCACTTCATCAAATTGCTTAAGGCGGTTTAAACCATACGCTAACATCCCAGCTTTCCAGGCGCCAAAATCGTAACCTTTATTTTCGCGAATAATAATCTTGCTGCAGGAATGGCTAAGGCGATTTTGATTTTCTGCATCCAAGTCAGAATGTGAAATAACAATAATTTCATCGACATGCTTTTTTAATGCATCCAGCAAATAAATCACATAAGGATCAACTTGATTGTGAATATCAAAGTGAGAAAAAAAAGCGATGCGCGACATGTCTAGTCTCCTGGTGTAAAAGGCAAATTATTTGCGAGCAATACATTACGCCTCTGCTATTTTATTAGACATTGCTGAATACTTTTATATTAAGCAGTTAAAATCATGCAGTGTAGTACTGTTAGTAGGAAAAGCCAAGGCCGCGCGCCCTCTACGACAACTGCCAGTGCTTCACCACAATTTTCATTTTCAAGTTAGGACTGCTAATACGAAGCGTGCGGGGTAAGTCAACGTTATTAACAGTAATATAATTAGAAAAAGTAATATGCCAGGCATCTTGTTGTAATTGCGTGATATGGCCGTAGGCATCAAATTTTGCTGTATATTTTAGCGGTGCAGGTAAGCCACGAATCCAGTAGTTAAGGTTTGAAATCGGCAAGCTCCAGCCAAGACGTTTTTGCATAAGGCGTTCAGGGCTTTGCGCAGTAAAGTGTTTATGATCAGATTGCCACAGCGTAACGTGTCCAGGGCTGCCAGTGATTTTAACGCTGTAAATATCTAAAGAGCTATGCACCTGCAAGAGATAACGATTTTCATTTTGCTTCCACTTATAAGCCGCGATGGCAGCACGTCCTTTTTGTTGAAAACTAAAGGCACCGTCAATATTCCATTGAGTAATTTGTTTCAGTGATTGGCGTCGTTGTGCAAAGGATTGCTTTTTAAATGGCGATTGCGCTGTCGTTGGTAATTTCATAGACACACAGGCGGATAAAGCGCATCCTGCTAATAAAATAGTAAATGGGTAAAGTGCAGTGCGATATGACATTAAAATCTCCCTGGCATATCAGTTAAAAAAAATTTATCGAGTTCATTCAAAGCGCCAGCAAGCTCCCGTCTCTACTTTTGCTCCCCCTCTCCCCGCCTCCGTCATACCGCGGTCAAGCTGTGGTATGACAAGTCCTAAAACTAGCCTTAGGTTAGGGTGTGATTAATTATGAAGATTAGCTGTTTCATTGCCGCGGGTAAAGTGGTTTTGTGTGGAGGGTGTATTCTTTAAAAGCACAATATCAGGAGTTCCGCACTTTCAGTGCAAACCTCCTGTTAAAGTGTAATTAGCAAAGAAAAAGAGTTGTTTTATTGCCATCAGTAAAGTGGATTTCTGTAAGGATTATTGGCCTAAAAAGTTGGGATGTCTTTAGCAGTACGCCTGTGGACTAGAGTGGTGTGTTTTATGCAGTCAGGATATCAAATGTCCTAAATAATTGAGAGAATAGCCGGAGGAGGGGGAAGGGTCTTTTGCGAAGCTTTTAAAAACAGGATGTTTTTAACAGAGCGATCCAGGGATGGCCAGAGCGCCTTCGCAAAAGACCCTTCCCCCTCCTCCGGCGTCGGAGCTTGGGCGTTTCTCCTAAAGAGAGAGAAGTCTTAGTCATCAGCAAAGCCAGGTTTTTCTCCAAGGCTGGATTAAATCAGGAGTTTCGCACTTGTGCGAACCAAAACAAATCCCGATGGGGATTTTCAAGGGGAGAATCGGGATTCTCCCCTTGAATCGCACCCTAACGGGCACAGGCCGTCAATGCGAGCTAGTCTCGCATAGGCGAAATATAACCAGGAAGGAGGTTTGCACTGAAAGTGCGAAACTCCTGTAAATATCGACCATCACTGACCAAGCTTAGCTACAAAAAAAGAAACTACGCCAAAAGCAGATCTCCTGGTATAGTATCCCCCATGAACAACTTACCAACACCAGACACCCTGTCACAATCACACAGTGATCGTCTTAAGCAACAGATTGCAAAGGAAATTTCACAAAAAGGGCCCATCCCCTTTTCGCGCTATATGGAATTAGCTTTATACGCCCCAGGCTTGGGATATTACAGCGCCGGCGCACGAAAATTCGGCGAAGCAGGAGACTTTGTCACCGCCCCAGAGTTATCGCCACTATTTTCACACTGCCTAGCAAGACAATGCGCACAAATACTAAAACAAATAAAAACGCCAAGCATATTAGAATTCGGCGCCGGTTCAGGTATTATGGCGCTAGAAATTTTAAAAGAACTAGAACGCCAACAGCAATTACCGCATCGCTATTATATTCTAGAAGTCAGCGCCGACTTACGCGAACGACAACAAACACTTTTTAAAGAAAAAGCGCCCCAATATTTACCGCGCCTAGAATGGCTAGACCAATTACCAAAAAACCCTATAAAAGGCGTGATTTTAGCCAATGAGGTGCTAGACGCCATGCCAATTCATAAATTTAAAATTGAAAACGGCATCAAAGAATTCTACGTCGATTACAAAAATGAACAGTTTGTCTGGGAAATAAAATCACCCAGCGACGCAAGATTAGAAAAAGCCATCAAACAATTAGACATAAATTTAAATGAGCCATACGAATCAGAAATTAATTTATTCCTACCCGCGTGGATAAAAAGCCTATCAGATTCTTTAGAGCAAGGCTTGGTGTTGTTAATTGATTACGGCTTCCCAAGATACGAGTACTATCACCCCGATCGTACGATGGGAACCATTATGTGCCATTATCGCCATCGCGCCCACGAAGATCCGCTTATTCTTCAGGGTATACAAGACATCACCGCCCACGTCGATTTTACCGCCATCGCCGAGGCCGCCGTCGATGCAGGTTTCACCGTAGAAGGCTTCACCCACCAAGCAGCCTTCCTATTAAACTGTGGCATCTCAACAGCCGTAGAAACCATCGATAACGAGCTCGACCATTACAACAGAGCACAACAAATCAAGCGCTTAACCTTGCCTAGTGAAATGGGCGAGCTATTTAAAGTGATTGCACTAACAAAAGGCATAGAAGAAGAGCTGCTAGGCTTCGCCATGATGGACCAATTAGCACGTTTATAACCCAAAAACCTCGTATCTATCCTATAGTTATAGAATAGAGAGGTTGTTATGCACAGAAAAGACATTACCTACCTGCAGGTAAAATCGACCGCGGATAAAATCCTTACAACCGGAGAAATGCCTACCATTGCACGAGTCTATCGTTTATTAGGCGATATAGGCTGTCGACAATTAATCGCAGAATACCTACGACAGTGGCGCAAAGAGCATAGTGCGGAGTTAAAATCATTGCGGCAAAACGCCCCTGTCAGAAAAGAAGTTGAGGCGCTCACCGCAAAACGCACACAAGCATTAAAAAAATCACTTTCCATCGTGCGCGCCACCTTAGAGTCAACCGCGGATGGTATTGTTTTAATTGACAACGATGACCACCTTATTGATTTCAATCAAAAGTTCGTTGAAATTAGCGGCATTGAAAAAAATGCTCTGGAAAAAGGCGATGAAGGCGCTGGCCTTGCCAATGTATTAGATTTACTAGAAAGCCCAGAAGAAACAATTCAGTTAGTCATGGAGCTAAAAGAAGATCCTAACCGGCAAGGTGATATGGGCGAAGTGAAATTTAAAGATGGTCGTATTATCGAGCGCTACTCGCAACCTCACCGAATAGGAAATAAAATTGAAGGCCGCGTATGGAGCTTTCGTGATGTGACCAAACGCCGTAAAGCAGAAGAAGGCATGCTATTACGCGAGCGAGCCATTCAAGCAAGTTCGCAAGGCGTTATGTTAATAGCAAATAATACCAAAAAAGAAATTATCTATGTAAATCCGGCAGTAAAAGAAATTACCGGCTACCTTGAAAAAGAACTCGTCGGTAATAGCTTTGAAGTATTAAAAGGCTTTGATGAAAATGAGGCAGAATGGGAAAGGGTGCGCTTAACTATAAAAGAAGAGCATGGTTGTGATGCCGTTTTAAAAGGAAATAAAAAAAACGGCAATATATTTTGGAACGAAATGCATATAACACCAGTGTCTGACGCACAAGAAAATATTTCTCATTTTGTTGTTATTTTAAATGATATTACCGAGCGCAAGGCAATGGAAAGACAATTAATCCATCAAGCAACGCACGATGCGCTCACTGACCTGCCCAATCGCATATTAATCGAAGATCGCATTCGGCAAATGATTTTATATGGCTCTCGCACCAGTATTATATTTGCGGTGTTATTTTTAGATTTAGATCGTTTTAAAATTGTTAATGACAGCTTAGGGCATAAGGTCGGTGATGATTTGTTAAAATCAGTAGCTAACCGCTTAAAGAAATGTTTGCGCGATGCTGATACTGTAGCACGCGTTGGCGGTGATGAATTTGTTATTTTATTACCACAGCTTAAAAAAGCAGAAGACAGTATCGTGATTGCCGAAAAAGTATTAAAAACACTACGGAAACCAATGCGTTTATCGGGACAAGATTTAAATGTCGCTACCAGTATTGGTATTAGTTGTTATCCACGCGATGGCGAAGACGCAAGCACGCTAATTCGTAATGCCGATACAGCCATGTACAAAGCGAAAGAAAGTGGGCGTGATAATTATAAATTTTATGCTGCGCATATGAATAAGACGGTAACGCAACAATTAGAAATATCGAATCATTTGCATCGTGCATTATCGCGCGGTGAATTTCGTCTCGCGTATCAGCCTGTGATCAATCTTGCCACACAAAGAATAACCGGTGTTGAAGCATTGATTCGCTGGGATCATCCGCAACTAGGTGAAGTATCGCCATTAGACTTTATATATATCGCAGAGGAAACAGGATTAATCGTACCAATCGGCCGCTGGGTCTTAGAGACCGCTTGCCAGCAAAATATGGCCTGGATAAAACAAGGCTTGCCGCCCATACAAATGTCAGTCAACGTATCTGCGAGGCAATTAACAAAGGGAAACTTTAATAAAACCGTACGTGATGTATTAGAAAAAACAGGCATGCCTGCCAAATATTTGGTATTGGAATTGACAGAAAGCATGTTGATGGACGGCACCGACGTAATGATTAAGGCGCTGGAGGATTTAAAAGAGCTGGGATTAAAAATTGCCATTGATGACTTTGGCACAGGCTATTCTAGTTTAAGCTACTTAAAATCATTCCCAGTCGATAAAATTAAAATTGACCGCGCTTTTGTTAGTGATATTGGCAGTCATTCCGATGATGCGGCCATTATCCTCGCTATTGTGGGAATGTCTAAGAGTCTCAATTTGGTGGTGGTAGCCGAAGGTGCAGAGCGTAAGCAAGAGGTTGATTTTTTGAGAGAAAGTCAATGCGATGAGCTGCAGGGCTTTTATTTCAGTAAACCGCTTGATAAAGATCTGTGCACGTTGTTGATGCAAGAGAATTTTGGACAGTTAGGTAAGGGATTATTAGATAACAAGTTGTAAAATATAGGTATTTTTTTATATTCAGTCAGCGTCTTATCCGTATTCAGCTCAAAATAGCTATGGTATAATATCAAAACCAATTCGTTCAAAATGGAGTTTGACGAGATGGAAACTATACGCGATGGATGTTTAGCGCACATTATGACTAGTGGCGAGTTGCCTAGCTCGGCCTGGTTAAAGGATCATATTGCTCAGGCGATTCATTATGCCGCCTCGCACGATGCGATGGTCGGTCTGCTATTTTTAAAACTCAATGTTGCTCATCATGATGAGGCTTTTAATAAAGCCATTATCACTCGTCTAAAGAAATGTTTGCGCTATTTGGACGTCGTTTTCCAACTGGGAGACGATGAGTTTCTTTTGGTGCTTGCGCATTGCGAGAATCAAAATAATATTAAAATAACCGCCAAAAATGTTCTAAAAGCATTGAAACAAACGCTCATTCAAGTAGAAGGGCGCACGGTAACATTTTCCGTAAATATTGGTATTAGCCATTACCCCAAACATTCAGACGATGTTAATGAGCTTATTCGTTGCGCCGATGCGGCGATGTCGTTGTCGCAAGAAAGTGGTGGTGACAACTATAAAGTCTATAACGAAGAGGTATCGGTTGAGCCTTGTGAGGAACATGCGCTGGAGAAAGATATCCGCGAAGCGCTAGTGCGCAATGAGTTTCGCCTATTATACCAGCCTATTTTAAGCATTCGCACACGGCAAATAACAGGACTTGAGGCGCTAACTCGCTGGGAGCATCCTATTTTAGGGTGTCTTGAGGCAAAAGAATTTATTGGCACCGCGGAAAAAACAGGCTTAGTGGTGGCGCTCGGCAAGTGGGTGCTGGAGAATGCCTGTGAGCAGAGTAAAAAATGGATGCAAGCAGGCTTGCCAGCCATTCAAATTAGCATCAATGTTTCCTTATGCCAACTGGAGCAAAGTGATTTTGTTGATAATGTAAAAAAAGTATTAAAGCAACATCACTTTCCCGCAGAGCTATTAACGTTCGAAATGCCTAGTGATGTGATAGCAAGAGAAGATTTATATCCTGTTATTGCAGAGCTAAAAGATTTAAGAATAACCATGGCGATTGATAATGTTGCCATAGAAAAACTATCGCTTATTTCGTTGCAAAAATTATCCGTAAATAAAATAAAACTAGGTCCCGCTTCAGTGCGACAATGCATTGAGCGTATTGATGTTATTGGCGAAGTGTTAGCTATCGCGAACAAATTAAAAATGCAGGTTGTTGTCACCGGTGTGGAAACAAAACGCGAGCTAGAATTTTTCCAAGTCAGTCAATGCAAAGAGGTGCAAGGGTTTTATTTTAGTCGGCCATTAGCGGAAGAGCCATGTACGCACTATTTGCAAGAGCGTTTTGGTTGTTTGCAAGCGTCTGAAAAATTTGATCATAGCTTATAAAGGATTAGCCATGGATACTTTATTGCACGAAATTAATTTAGATTTAAATACGGTAGATTGCACCTTATTGGAATCTGATGATATTACAATAGTAGCTGACTTGGATGCCGGAGGCTGGTCTTTGCAGAGCCCTTATGGCACACCTGAAAAAGGTTTTGTCATGGCACTGCGTGATGGTGACAACAATATCCTAGCAGCATCCGTTATTGCCAGGGCAAGCGAAAGTGTCTTTAAAGAGTTTAGTGGCAAGCAAGAACAGGATATAGAAAATACACTCTATATTGATTCGCTATGGGTATCACCACGGGTTAATGCTAACCATTTTCTAAATGGTTTGCTTTATCTTACATTGCGTCGCGGTAGGCTTTGGGGCTGTCAAAATGTTGCCAGTATTATTCCATCACCAAATACCGGCGCACCTATTGCTACCTATTTGCGTATGGAAAGAATTTCCAGTGTCGATCCAAAGCACATTGCAGAAGTGGATTATGTTGCTATAGCGCAACGTCTAAACGATGCTATTTTTCAAGCGTATTCACAATGCTCAGATGCGCTGAAAGCAACATTGCCACATTATTTTGTGCAAGAAATTTTGGAGTATCATGCAATACGCGTTAAACGATTTTTTAAAGGGAGTTGGGCGCGGGCGATTATTGAAGAGAAGCTGTCGAAAGAGCAATATATCAGTTCGCTTTATAATTTACATCAATATGTTAAACATACCACACGCTTATGCGCACGTTGTATTGCCCATTCTGAAAATAGAGAATTAAGAAATCATTATATTTATCACCTTAAGGGTGAAATTAACCATGAGTTGTTAATTGAAAGTGATTTAAAAACGCTTGATGCCGATGTGGAATATTTAATTCATTATCATGTGCCTCATCATGCCACCAATGAATTTATTGTCACGCAAGAAAGTACCATTGGCTTTAAGGAAGATCCCGTATTAATGCTAGCATGCCCCTTGGCAGCTGAGGGCATTAGTGCCAGTATGGATAAGGATTTTATTGAGCATCTTTATAATAATATTAAAAAATGGGGCATTAAGAACCCCAAAAAAGCATCAACGTTTTTAACCTCACATATTAATTTTGATGGTGGTGAAGACGGTCACTGGCAACAGGTCGTTAATATGTTAAAAGAATTTATTAATACCGAGACTTTGCTGCAACAATTTCTATGTACGTATACCACGGCGATTAATGGTTTCGAGCGCGGATTTAATTCCAATGTGGATGACCTGAGGTTATGGAATGGAAAATAAATTAACGTTTAATCCTGCTATTGTTGAGCAGCTGCAGGATTATGTATTGCCGGGAAAAGCGTTGTGGTGTAAACCAAGTTTTGAATACTACTATGAAGCTGCTTATGAATTTTGGCAGGAGATAACTTTAGAGGGATTGCACTCTGAGGGTTTAGATGAAAGAGCGGCAGCATTGAATAGCGATGATTTTATTCATCAAGATGAAATTCATTGTTTGTTTAATGGTAACGAGCCTGTAGGCTTGTTTGCCTTTCGTTGGATGGATCTTCGTTTTGAGGCAACGCGTGAGCAATCCTATTTTAAAAGTTACTATCCAGAATCAGTGATAGCAAAGCTGGTGGAACAACGGCACTTTTTTTTAATGACCATGGGGCAATTGATGGTGCACCCTCAATGGCGCCGCTCCAAAATCGGTCCTTGTATATCAGAGATATTAGTAGGTTTTGCGGTAACGCGTTTGCTCGCTTCACCAGCATCCGCATTAATCGCATTTTCGCGTAATAACCGTAAAACACAAGACTTATGTGTTAACTATGGCGGTAGCCCTTTGGTTGAGAGCCATCGAGCTTACGGTTTAGATAGCACGATTATGATTATTTACCCAGATCGTGTCACTGACAATCCTATGCCAGGCATTAGCGAAGCAACAGCGCGACTGTGGCAAGAGAAAAGATCAGGAACATTATGGCAACCTTATTATCAGAAGGAGAGCTCCTATGAAAAAGCACGTTGAATATATTATTGTCGGGGCAGGTCCTGCTGGGTTGCAGATGGGGTATTTTCTTCATCAGGCTAAGAAGGATTATTTAATTTTAGAAAGGTCTGATGTAGCAGGTGCTTTTTTTAAAGAATTTCCACGCCACAAACAACTGATCTCAATTAATAAAGTATTTACCGGTTATGATGATCCGCGTAAAAATCTACGCTGGGATTGGCATTCACTGATTGAGAGTGAGCCTAAAGTGCTGTTTAAAAAATACAGCAAAAAGTATTTTCCAGATCGTAGTGTCTATGTGCGTTATTTAAATGATTTTGCTAAGAAATATGAATTAAAAGTTGAGTATAATGCTGATGTGGCACAAATTAGCCGTCCAGAAGATGGTGATGCTTGTTTTCAAATAACGTTAGCGTCAGGTGAAGAGTTTACCTGTAAAACATTGTTTGTAGCAACAGGTGTTAGTAAGACCTATGTGCCAGATATTATCGGTATAGAGCACACGGTCAATTATGCAGATGTGTCGACCAAGAAAAAAGATTTTGAAAATAAACGTGTGTTGATTATTGGTAAGGGCAATTCCAGTTTGGAAACAGCCAATCATTTAATGGAGTCAGCAAGTCTGGTGCATATTGCCAGCCCACATCCAGTTCGTATGGCGTGGCGCACACATTATGTTGGCCATGTTAGAGCGGTCAATAATAATTTTCTCGAAACCTATTTATTAAAATCACAAAACGGTGTGATTAATGGCAATATTGTTAAAATTGACCATAAACATGATAAATATTGGGTAACGTTCGAGTACAATTTAGCGAGTGGCGAAGTAGAAACCATTGAATATGATGAAGTGATTACTGCAACGGGTTTCCGTTTTGATGCTTCTATTTTTGATAAAAATTGTCAACCTAAGCTGGCAATTAAGGATCGCTTTCCTGAAATGCATAGCTGGTATGAATCCGTTAATATTCCAAATTTATATTTTATTGGCACCATTATGCAGCAGCGTGATTTTAAAAAGAAACAGTCAGGCTTTGTGCATGGGTTTCGCTTTAATGTTGAGTTTTTATATAAATACTTAATGCAGAAAGCAGGTGAGAATATTGGTGCGCCAGAAATGTATCCTTTTAGTGCTATTGATATTGGTAAGCGGATGATTGCGCGTGCTAATAAGAGTGCAGCATTATGGCAACAAGATGGTTATTACTGTGACCTATTTGTGTTTTGCGAAGAAAGTGATGAATTTAAATTCTATTCATCAGTGCCTATCGATTTTATTCGTGAAAGTAGTATAGCAGATGGTGCACATTATTTTGTAATGACCTTAGAGTTTGGTCAAGATAGAATTAACAAATATCAAAATGTGTTTGCAGTTGATCGCATTCATAAAGATGATTATTTACATTCTGCATTAAGCACGGGTATTCATCCCATTATTCGTCACTACCATCACCATCAATTGATGTCTGAGCATCATGTGTTAGAGGATTTTGAAAGTACTTGGGATGAGTTAGTTCATATTGATCCTTTGCTGGATTATTTAGTTGAAGAATTAGGGAAGATTAAAATGGAGTCTTCTATTTCAACGAAATGATAGTAGGGCACAGCATACTGTTTTTTATTTTAAAGATTGATAGAAGCACAGTATATTGCGCCTTATGATATAAAAAATATAAGGGTGCACAAGATGTAGTGCCATTATGATATGGAGGTGCAATGAAATTACGTCAATATTTAGCAAAGTTATGTTTGCTAGCTGTTTTTTTGATTCCAATATCGGCATTTTCTATTAACGGATCATTTGATTTTGGCTTTAGTGAAATTACGCGTGGAATGGGTGGTGCTGGTTCTGCTTTTCCGCAAGATGCGGTTATTGCTGCGGTTAACCCGGCGGGGATGGTTGACGTTGGTCACCGTTATGATGTTGGTGCGGTTTTCTATTTTCCGGATATGTATTATCAGGCTTCTGCGGGTGTGGTTCCTCCGCCGACCATTGTACCAACACCTGTTGGTCCTATAGTTATTCCTAATAGTACAAATCTTATAACTATTGCGCCAGGACGTCATGACAGTAATAAATCTGTTTTCTTCTTACCCGATTTTGGTGCTAACTGGATGATTGATAAAAATAGCTCAGTGGGTTTCACCCTATTTAGCCAGGGGGGGTATGGTTCTGAATACTCACCTGCAGGAACAGCGCAAGTCAGTCCTTTTGGTGTGCCGGCACCGGGGCCTTTTGGTGGTGGTGGATTGGAATCCGATCTTAAGCAAGCAATTGCCAGTTTAACCTATGCGCATAAATTTTGGCGTCACTCTTCGGTCGGTATTAGTTTATTAATAGCTGCACAGACTTTAATGGTTAACGGTGCGCGGCAGTTGGCGATGGTTTCTAATAATCCGGGCTCATTGACCAATCGTGGGCATGATTTTTCGGGTGGTATTGGTACGCGCTTAGGTATTATATTGGGTTTTATTCCCCATATAGATATTGCGCTGTCTTATCAACCGGAAGTATTTATGTCGCGTTTAAGTAAGTACAGCGGTTTATTACCTGATCAGGGTAAGTTTGATATTCCGCCAGCGGGTGTGATTGGCTTTGCTTTTCATTTAAATCCACGTGTAACATTGGCGTTTGATATTCAGGAAATTTGGTATAGTGCCATACCTGCTTATTCGCGTGGTAATGCATCGGTATTGTTTGGTGGTACTTGCATGCCCGGTGTCGCAGGGCCAACTTGTTATGGAGGTGCAAATGGTCCTGGGTTTGGTTGGAAAAATTCAACTGCCTATAAATTAGGGCTACAATGGCAGTGTATGCCAAGTTTAGCGTTGCGTATTGGTTATAATCATTCAGCAACGGTATTGCGGCCCAATCAAGCAGGTGAAAATGTTATTGCGCCAGGCGCAGCAATTGAAAATATTGTTACTGTTGGAGCGAGTAAACGCTTTAATAAAAAGGGACAAATTAATGTAGTTTTTGCTTATGTGCCGAAGCATACTTTTCGTGGAGTCAACTCGTTTTCAGGCATTGGCCAAACGGTGGCGATTCATGCGGAAGGTTTTGGTTTGGGTGTAAGTTATAGTTGGTTATTTTTGTAAATGATAAATAGGCAGAATGAAAGAAAAACATAAACAAGTTGATTATATTGTTATTGGGGCCGGCACTGCCGGCCTTGCTGCAGCTAAGCGTTTGCAACAGGCTGGGCTTTCTGTTTGTGTGTTAGAAGCGCGTGATCGTATTGGTGGGCGTGTGTATACCGATCATCGTTTTGATACGCCGATTGATTTTGGTGCGGCGTGGATTCATGGCATTGATGATAATCCTGTTTACGATTTTGCCCAGCAAAATGAATTTCCTGTTAGGTTGGCAGATTATAACGTTGATATGGATTTATTTACGCAAGAGGGCGAGCAGCTCTCTTTTGCTAATGGTGATAAATATATTGATGCATATGGAAAAGTGTTAAAGGGGCTTGGTGGTCGTGATTTTATTGCGGGTAATGATCAGACGTCGTTGTCATTTGCCTGTGAGGCTGGTGTTAATAAGTTAGCGTTAAATGAATTGCCGTATTTTAACTCTTGGTTAACGTATCTTTTAAATAATTATGAAGGCGAGTGCATTAATAAGGTGGCTTATCCGGAAACCGATACGTACCGTGAATACACGGGTGGGCATTATTTTATTCGTTCGGGAATGAGTACGGTGCCGTGCCGTTTGGCACATGAGGTGGATGTTTATTGTCAGCAGAAGGTGGTTGAGATTCGTCAAGATAAAGATGCGGTAACGATTAAAACAGATAAGAAAGGTCTTTTTACGGCAAAGCGTGTTATTGTGACGTTGCCTTTAGGTGTTTTAAAATCAGGTTCGGTAGGATTTTTTCCAAGTTTGTCGGTGGGCAAACAGCAGGCTATTGATTCTTTGGCGATGGCTGTTTTTAATAAGGTGGTATTAAAATTTTCGCATGCTTTTTGGCAGGCTAAAACAAAGAGTGAGTTCTTTTATTTTTTAACGAATGATAAAAGGAAAATTGCCTCATTTTTTGATGTGTCGCTTTCTGAGGGTGAGCCTATATTGGTGGGTTATTCGGGTGGTGATATTGGGCGCTTTATTGAAAATGGTTCTAAATCTGATATCGTTGGCAATGTAATGGATACGCTGAAAAAAATATTCGCGGGTGCTGCGGTTAAGCCGCGAGAGGTTGTTACTACCTCGTGGGGTAAGGATCCTTTTTCTTGTGGGTCTTATAGTTATATTCCGGTGGGTTGTCGTGGTGCGTTGATGGATACTTTGGCGCTGGCGGAGGGAAGAATTCATTTTGCGGGTGAGGCGACTTGTAAGGAATCGCACGGAACGGTGCATGGGGCGTTGCTCAGTGGGTGGCGTGTGGCTAATGAAATTATTAAGGAGGAGTGGTCATGACTACGTATTTTTTTCCTAATTTAAAAAAGGATTCTTTGATTAAAGAAGTGAGTATCAAAGAAGAGGATGTGTCCTTTATGTTTTGTGCTGAGCAGAAAAATACTTGGTTACCGCTTTTGAAAGCCTTGCCCCCGGAGGAGGTGTCGGCGTCGCAGGATTTTTTATTTGTGCGAATTTCTGGTATTGCTAAGGCGTTAAATACCGCTCGGGCGCTTAATCAAGCTGAGCATAATCAGAAATATTGGGGTGAGGTTATTATGTTTTTGGAAATTCTTGCGGCTAAGAGTTCTGTTGTTGCTTGAGGAT
The DNA here is from genome assembly GCA_030425685.1 of Gammaproteobacteria bacterium. Classification (GTDB taxonomy): domain Bacteria; phylum Pseudomonadota; class Gammaproteobacteria; order Coxiellales; family Coxiellaceae; genus JAUIAD01. The sequence continues at coordinate 86,142 of JAUIAD010000001.1, forward strand.
TTTCTGGCGAGCAAAACAATAGAAAGGTGTGCGGCTTCCCTACTGCTCGTTTTTATCACTTTTGGTGGTGCGTCTCTAAGATGGGTTTAGGGTATGTGACCTTGCCATCCCAGCGAAAGCTGGGTTTTTTTATACCGTAGGGGCGCAGCATGCTGCGCCCGCTCTTTAAGATGGCAGCAATTTTTTTGTAATAGAGCTATCTTGTAGAGGAGCGGCACATGAGAAAGGTATGCGGCTTGGCTCCGACGCAGGAGGAAAGAAGGGTCTTTTGCAAATGCGCTAGTTTCCATCCCTGGATCGCTCTGACAAAAACTTCCTGTTTTTGTAAGCTTTGCAAAAGACCCTGCTTCCCTCCTGCTAGTTTTTCTCACTTTTGGTGCGGCGTCTCTAAGATGGGTTTAGAGTATGTGACCTTGTCACCCTGGCGAAAGCTAGGATCTTTTTTTATACCGTAGGGGCGCAGCATGCTGCGCCCGCTCCTTAAGATGGCAGCAATTTTTTTGTAATAGAGCTATCTCGCGGAGGAGCGGCACATAAGAAAGGTATGCGGCTTGGCTCCGACGCAGGAGGAAAGAAGGGTCTTTTGCAAAGGCGCTGGTTTCCATCCCTTCCCTGGATCGCTCTGACAAAAACTTTCTGTTTTTGTAAGCTTTGCAAAAGACCCTTCTTCCCTCCTGCTAGTTTTTCTCACTTTTGGTGCGGCGTCTCTAAGATGGGTTTAGAGTATGTGACCTTGTCACCCTGGCGAAAGCTAGGATCTTTTTTTATACCGTAGGGGCGCAGCATGCTGCGCCCGCTCTTTAAGATGGCAGCAATTTTTTTGTAATAGAGCTATCTCGTAGAGGTGCGGCACATGAGAAACGTATGCGGCTTTCCTCCTGCTAGTTTTCTAACCTTTGCAGAAGCGGTTCAGGAGAGTTGTTGCTGTCAAGAAAATAAAACAGATAATAGCTCATTAGGCAGTTTAATTTTACCTGTTTTCTGGTTTACACCTGTAACGGTAAACTCACCAGTGGCCATTAAGCAGTTATCATCAAGACGTAAGATCTTTTGGTATGCAGTAATTTTAACACGGCTTTTTAAGGAAAAGTCAGAAGTAACAATAAAACGATCCCCTGATCGTAGTGGTTTTTTAAAGTGTATTTGACAGTTTGCCAGCACTAAATGGCTTCCTTCGCTGGTAAATGTAAAAAAGTCCAGCCCAAGTGATTTTAAATGTTTGTGGCGGCAATGCTCCATATAAACTAGATAGCGTGAGTTATGAACGATGCCTTGTGAGTCGAGTTCGCTGTCTCTTACTTCCATTTCGCATTGGTATGGGTTTGTCATATTGCTTCCAATAGATTGCTGTGTGGTTACTGGGTTATTTTTTCAATAGCGTCAAGTCGTTGAAGGTGAATCGCATCGGCTAAGTCTTTCCCTTTTAGATTTTTTTCTTGCAGTGCTTTTATATTAATATTTTTTACCGCGCTAATACACTTTTCTATTAACGAGAGTCGTTCTTGATGTTTGTCATCAAAACAGATGCAAAGACTATCCATAATCATCTGAAAACGTTCGGGACGGCGTAGCGCATCAGTTCTCATAATAAAGGTTAAGATATCTTCGGCTGTTGCCTGTAAAAGTTGCTGGTAGAGATTTTTATAACGGCAAACTAATAAAGCAACTTCGTTAAACTCATTCGGAACGCGGTAGCATTTAATTAGTGCTTGCAGCTTTTCTTCAGGGATATCATGCAGTAATGCCGCAAATTGGACGATCGGTGTTTTATGTTGCGCCGCTGCTTTGGCTAAACAAATCATGCCTTGTCCTGCCATTGAAATCGCTGGAAATAAAACGGCTAGCGCATCGCAGTCAGCTAATGTTTGAAAAAACAATACCGGTTTTATTTTGTTAAAAGCACGTTTCATCTCTTGCCACACGCGTTCGGGAACGAGGGCATCGACTTCACCATTTTTTACCATTTGTTTCATAAGTTCTATTGTTTCGGGGTGAGTGTGAAACTCCGGCAGCTTGGCGGCGAAACGGGCAAGGCGTAAGATGCGTACGGGGTCTTCTGCAAAGGCGGGTGAAACGTGGCGTAGCATTTTATTGGCTAAATCCTGTTGTCCGCCGTAAGGATCTATCAGGTTACCTTCATCATCTTGCGCAATGGCGTTAATGGTTAGGTCGCGGCGGATTAAATCTTCTTCCAGTGACACCTGTGGGTCGGCATGAAAGGTAAAGCCTTTGTAGCCGCGGCCGGTTTTTCGTTCTGTGCGTGCTAGGGCGTATTCTTCGTGTGTCTCGGGGTGTAAAAAAACGGGGAAGTCTTTACCCACGGCGCGGTACCCTAATGCGAGCATGTCTTCTGGTGTAGCACCGACGACGACCCAGTCGCGTTCTTTAACAGGGATGCCTAATAAATGATCACGAACAGCGCCGCCTACTAAATAGATTTGCAAATGTGTTATCCTCCCTTGTCAGAATTGCTATGTATGATACGAGGAATACTATGGCGAAACAATCGTCGCTTTGGTGGCATACTTTATTGCCACAACATGCCCTGTCACGGCTGATGGGTTTTTTTGCCCAATGTCGGTGTAAGTGGTTGAAAAATTGGGGAATTAAAAAGTTTATCAACCATTTTAAGGTTGATATGTCGCAAGCGGAGCATGAGGATTATCGCGAGTATCCAAGCTTTAATGCTTTTTTTACGCGTTATCTGAAAGCCGGTGCAAGGCCGCTTGATCCGGAAGAGAAACATATTGTCTCGCCTGTCGATGGCACCATTAGTGAATTGGGTGTTATCGATGGTGATAAAATTTTACAAGCCAAAGGGCAATATTATACGGTGAGCGACTTGCTTGGTGGCGATGATGAATACGCTGAGTGTTTTCAACAGGGACACTTTATGACGGTGTATTTATCGCCGAAGGATTATCATCGTATCCATATGCCATTAGAAGGGCGTTTGTTAGAAATGCGCCATGTGCCTGGGCGGCTCTTCTCGGTTAATCCTGCGTCTGTTAATCAGATCAGCCGTTTGTTTGCACGCAATGAGCGCGCCGTTTGTTTTTTTAATACAGACCTTGGTAAAGTGGCTATTATTCCTGTGGGTGCAATGATTGTTGGTAGCATTGCGACAACGTGGCACGGGGTTGTCACCCCACCGGTAAAGCGACGAGTCCGTTCATGGGAATATACGCGTCAACCAATAAATTTGGAGCGTGGTGAGGAAATGGGATATTTTAAAATGGGGTCAACGGTGATTATGTTGTTTGAAAAAGGCAAAATAGAGTGGGCTAACAACCTAGTCGCTGGTGATACGTTAAAAATGGGTGAAGGGATAGGAGAGATCCAATGAATACATTAGTAAAAGGATTATTAATCGGTTCGTTATGTGTCAGTGCTTCAGTTTGTTTGGCGGCCAGCAAAACAATTACGCTCTACCGTGTCGCTGCAAAAGGGCATGGCGAATCGATTGGCACAGTAAAGTTTGAAGATACGGCTTATGGTATGTTAATTATGCCTAATTTGCATGGGTTAAAACCGGGTAAGCATGGTTTTCATGTTCATGCGAATCCTTCTTGCGATAACTTTGCTAAGAAGGCGGGTGCTCATTTGGATCCGACCGATACGGAAAAGCACTTGGGGCCATATAATAGTAGAGGGCACTTAGGCGATATGCCGGTTCTTTATGTTGAAAAAAATGGTAAGACAACATTACCTGTAGTGGCGCCACGTTTAAAAGTGGCAGATCTTAAAAATCATGCTATTGTCATCCACAAATATGGTGATAATTATTCGGATACGCCAGCGCCGCTTGGTGGTGGTGGGCCGCGGATTGCCTGTGCTGTTGTTAAATAACTAGGTTTCACGCTAAGGCGCCAAGAGGACGCAGGGAACGCAAAGTAAAAAGACACTTAGCGCCCTTTGCGTCCCCTTAGCGCCTTGGCGTGAAATAGATAGAAGAAAAAAATGCTAGAACACTTCACAAATTCATTACAATTTATCATAGCAACCTTCACCGCAAACCTATGGTTTGTCCTCGCGTTGCTTGGCATCCTCTGGGGTATCCACTGCCTCAATGCAGCTGCAGGTTATGGCTTTAATCGTCTGGGTATTATTCCTCGACAAGCGGTTGGGTTAAGAGGGGTTGTCTTTGCCCCACTGTTGCATGGCAACTTTACTCATTTAATTTTTAATTCTATTCCATTATTTATTTTAATCTCTTTTACCTTAATGTATGGTCGAGTGAATTTTTATTGGGTAACCGGCAGCATTGTGTTGCTTAGTGGTCTGGCAACGTGGCTGTTTGGTCGCAAAGCGATTCACATCGGCGCTAGTAGTTTGGCGATGGGCTATTGGGGTTATTTGCTTGTGCTTGCTATTCGCCATCCTTCCATTGTGACGGTGTTGCTTGGCATTATCTGTGTTTACTATTTAGGTGGTATGGCAGCGAATCTTTTTCCAATTGAAAAAAAGTCTTCCTGGGAAGGACACCTATTTGGTTTTCTAGCCGGCGTGATAGTCAGTTACTTTTTTATGCTACGCTAGTAGGGGCGCAGCATTCTACGCCCGCAAACATCTGCGGCATTTGCCATCTATAGCTTTCACACCCAAGCGGGCACAGCATGCTGTGCCCCTACGGGTTCTAAATTATCTATGAGCAAACGCACACAAAATGCGGGAATGTAGGGGCACAGCATGCTGCGCCCGCAAACATCTGCGGCACTTACCGTCTACCGCTACCCACACCCAAACGGGCACAGCATTCGTAAGAGCTTAGCCTATGGATAGGCGGTCCCATTTGTGGCCAATCTTCCGCGTAAAATGCTTTCAAAGTGCTCGCGTACACGAGTACGCTGCGCGCTTTGAAAGCATTTTACGCGAAACCTTGGCTCACAAATGGAACCGCGCAGTACATAAAGTCATATACCCTGAGCTGTTACCAGCATTCTAAGTCTCTACCCCTCAGTTATCCAAATAAAACTTCGTCACCTTCTCCTGACGATTAAATTGAAAAACAAAAACCTGTGCGTGCTTATTACCTTGTGCTAAGGTGATTTTTCCTAATATGTGGTGTTTGTGGCGAGGGAAGGTGATATCGACCTTTTCTTTGTAAACCCAAGCTGTTTTGCCTCGCTGTACTTTCATACCATCCGGTGTGCCCAATACGTTTATTATGGCTTTGTCAGTGGTGATCCCTTGGCGTATGGTGAGCGAATTTGTCGCCGGTGTCGCTTGTGCTGTTGCAGCGGCACAGCCTATTATGCAACTAACTGTAAATATGTATTTTTTCACTGTTCTACCTTATATTTTTGTGTCCTGTAGTTTAGCAGGGCAAGGGTTCATATACTATAGTTAGACTAAGGTGTTATTTTTGGAGGGGGCAATGAGCCTTACTGATGCGAAAAAGGCATTGGTGTCGGTAATGCATAAAAGTAGCGAGATAGATGGCGCATTAAGCACGCTCTTTGTAAAAATAAAAAAAGAGCATGAAATTGATGAGCTGCGCTATGTCTATATTGACAAGAATGGACGCTATTTTTGTGTCACCAATGCGCCGGAAGAATCCGAAGACTATCTTGAGCATGATATCTTTGCTCTGGATCCTTTTTGTTTTTATGACACCTTGGAAGCTATGCCAGAGACAGGGCATATAAAAGGTCTAGATTTAAAGGAGCATAAATACTTAGATGTCTTTTCACAGTGGCATGAGTTTGTCGGTATTCATCAACCTATTTATATAAAGCGTAAATTAGACGATGGCATTGAATGCTTTATCTTCGGTCTTGCAGATTCGGTTGAGGATGTGACGGGTTACTGCTTGAAGCATTTATTGTCGCTTTATGATTTCGTGCCAGTCTTCTCGCAGATGATTGCGCCTTATCGTCAAAAGCATATTGATGATTGTCCAAATTTGTCGAGTATTCGTAGCAAGGTGAATGCCAAGCAGATTGCGAAACAGTTAGTGATTGATAATCCCACCTACTTTTTACTAAGCAAACGCGAGAAGCAGTGTGTTTCTTTGTATTTGCGTTGTAAAACATCGGCTGAAATTGCCAAGGAGCTTAATATTTCCTCGCGCACAGTGGAGATGCATATCCATAATATCCTTAAAAAGACCGACTGCCGCTCTCGTTCTGAGCTTTATGAGCGCTTACAGTTCTTAATCTGATCTATTTTAAAAAAATCCATATAAAACAATAAGTTATCACCCAGGCGCTTATGCTGCATTTTGACGGTAATTCTATTTTAAATCAATGGGTTACAAAAATCCGTAAAATACCGTAGTTATTACGAATATCTTATCCTGTTCACTATATGTACAATAAACTTAATTGGTTAAGACAAAGGGGAGTTAAAATGAAGTATTCAATCATAAGAGCCGAACATAAAGCGTATAGCTTTTTCAAAGAATTAAAAAGAGGCTTTTTCCAAAATAAGATTGTTTCCCGTTTGTCTAAGATAATAGCCGAAATCGGATTTGAAATTACCAGAGCCACCCATACGTTTGGCGGCACGGTAGGTATAACAGCAATGACGCATAGCCCAGCATTATCAGGTGTGGGTTGTTGTGTGCTGCTGCATCAGACGTTATATCGAAGAAAAGGTTAACCCCCTAAAGCGGAGCGCCGCCCTTTAACCCCCTTGAGGACGGTGCGAAGCTTTTTTTAAAAAGAGTTTATACCCCCTAAGTGGCGCACTGCCCTTTATCCCCCTGGAGGACAGTGCAAAGCTTTTTTTAAAAAGAGTTTATACCCCCTAAGTGGCGCACTGCCCTTTATCCCCCTGGAGGACAGTGCAAAGCTTTTTTTAAAAAGAGTTTATACCCCCTAAGCGAAGCACTGTCCTTTAACCCCCTGGAGGATGGTGCAGAGCTTTTTTTCAATTTTAATTGTCTGTGCGAAATATTTCTAGAAGCGTCAAGAGAGAGGCAGCATCTACGCGCAAAATAAAACTTTGTCAATTTGTTTCTCTTTCAGTGCCAGCATAAGCAAGCGATCAATGCCAAGCGCCACTCCAGCGCATGCTGGCAGGCCGTGTTGTAGTGCTGCCATAAAATAAGGGTCAATCTCACGCTCAGGGAGATGATGTGTTTGGCGATAATGTTGATCCTGCTGAAAACGCTTAAGCTGCTCATTAGCATCGCTAAGCTCATGGAAGCCGTTTGCCAATTCAACCCCTTGGATATAAACTTCAAAGCGCTCGCCGACAGGTTCGTCATCATGACGAATTTTAGCAAGTGCAGCTTGTGAAGCAGGATAGTCATAAACAAACAGCGGTGCCTCAAATCCTATTTTGGGCTCAATGCAGTGGCTCATTAGAAGATCGAGCGCGGTGTCTCTATCAATATCTTGTGCCATTTCAGAGAGATTAATACCATGCTGTTTAAGCAGTGGAATTAACTCTTTTTGTGAAATTTGATGCGGATTAAAAGCAAAAAATTGTAAAAATAAATCTTTATACGTTGTTCTTACAGCCGGTGCTGACTGCAAAATTGTTTGCAGCAATAAATCCATTTCATCCATTAAATCATGATGGGTAAAGCCAAGACGATACCATTCTAGCATTGTGAACTCAGGGTTATGTAAACGACCTTGTTCATCATTGCGAAATGCTTTACATAGTTGAAAAATAGAACCTGAACCCGCGGCCAATAAGCGTTTCATCGCGTACTCAGGGGATGTTTGCAAAAATAATATTTTGGCATGCTCGTTGGTGCCAAACGTAGCGGGAATATTTTCTATATGTGCATCGGTCACGCCAAACTGACACAGCAGCGGCGTTTCCACTTCAAGAACATCGCGTTCAGCAAAAAAGCGGCGGATTTTATTGAGGATATTAGCGCGAGCTCGTAAGTTTTTAATGCTCGCGCTGGGCTGCCAGTGTTGCATTAGCCTTTAGACCGAGAAACGTACTCGCCATTGCGCGTATCAACTTTAATAAGTTCGCCTTCATTGACAAATAGTGGTACGCGAATCACCGCACCTGTTTCCAGAGTTGCCGGTTTGCTGCCACCTTGAGCGGTATCGCCACGCACACCGGGGTCGGTTTCAGTAATTTTAAGTACAACAAAATTGGGTGGCTCGATCGATAGCGGCGAACCGTTATACATAGTGATAGTGCAAGTATCTTGTTCTTTGAGCCACTGCGCAGCATCACCAACGGTAGCGGCATTAGCCTCGTATTGTTCGTAACTGCTGGGGTCCATAAAATGAAAAAACTCTCCATCGCTGTAGAGAAACTGCATGTCCATTTCAACCACATCAGCCGCTTCAATCGATTCGCCAGATTTAAAGGTGCGCTCTAAGACACGCCCTGTTTTGAGATTGCGCAGCTTAACGCGATTAAAGGCTTGTCCTTTGCCGGGCTTAACGAATTCATTTTCAATAATGCTGCATGGATCGCCATCTAGCATCACCTTGAGTCCGCCACGAAATTGGTTAGTGCTGTAACTTGCCATTGTTGACCTCTTTAACAGTGAAATCTTTCAAATTGCGCCCATCATAGCAGATTGTCATCTTAGCTTCGACTTTATGTAAACATGATGCATCACTATTGCCGCTAGCAAAATTTTAGGCGTGGTGGTGCTCTTTGCGTGCATTAAAATCCTTGAAGGAGTCACCGACAAGTGCGACACTCAGATGATAAAAATGGATTTGAAAAGAGAACAATGGAATGTCTACAAAAAGAACTGGAAAGAATTTTTTGCACTTATTGCGCCATGTGCCTAAGCCGCTATTGGCTGTTGGGGTTTTTTCTTTATACAAACAATGGGATGGTCATCTAAAGCAAAAGGCACCACGACCGAATTTACGCTTGGTTTGGGGTAAAGGATGCGTGCCACTGTTTAAACGGCGTGCGTGTGTACACAAAGAACAGCCTGAGCAGCTTGAGAAGGCAAGAGTGCAAAACTTATTGCGATTAATAAAATAAGTGAACAATCAACCAACAGTTTGGCGTTTAGCCATCCCCTCGCCGTTATGGCGAACTTTCGATTATTTGCCAACGATGTTTGCACCGGAAACGTTAAGCCCAGGCATGCGCGTGCGCGTGCCATTTGGCACGCGAGAGATGCTCGGGGTGTTATTATCCGTTAATGAAACGCCACAAGTAGCGATCGATAAATTAAAGCCCGCCTTGGAAGTTATCGATGAAACACCATTGTTGTCGCCGGTATTATTACGGCTGTGTCAGTGGATTCATGATTACTATCATCACCCGATTGGTGAAGTGATGGCAATGGCCTTGCCAAAACTGCTGCGCCAAGCACGGCCGGCGACGATTGAGCGAGAAACGTGTTTTGTATTAACGGAGCTTGGTGAAGCCGCCTTGGTTAGTGGCAATCAACGCGCCAAAAAACAAATTGCTTTATTAGAAAGCGTAAAAAATAAAACAGCACTAAGCAAAAAGGATCTGCGTGATTTGGGGTTTAGCTCGCAGCAATTAAAAGCCGTGGTAGAAAAAAAATGGCTGGCAGAACAATTGCAAAAGACGGGTCCTATTAGCAAAGAATTAATTGTTCATCAAAGAAAAACACTAAATGCCAAGCAACAGCAAGCTGTTGAAGCGATTAATGCCGTAAAAGGTTTTGCCGCGTTTTTGTTGCAAGGGGTCACAGGCAGTGGAAAAACCGAAGTTTATTTGCAAGCGATAGAAAAAGTATTGGGTGAAAAAAAACAAGCGCTAGTGCTCGTGCCTGAAATAGGTTTGACACCACAGACAGTTAGACGTTTTGCTAATCGATTTAACGTCGCGGTTGGCGTGTTGCATTCTGAGCTTAGTGATAGCGAGCGTATGCAGGTATGGTTAAAAGCGAAAGCCGGTCATTATGCTATTATTATCGGCACACGCTCAGCCATTTTTACGCCGTTGCCTGCTTTGGGTATTATTATCGTTGATGAAGAACATGATTTATCGTTTAAGCAACAGTCAGGTTGCCGTTACTCCGCGCGTGATGTCGCCGTGGTGCGCGCGCGTTTTGAAAATATACCTGTTGTTTTGGGATCGGCAACGCCTTCGTTAGAAAGTTTTTATAATGTTGAGCGTCAGCGCTATCAGTTATTGCAATTACCTGAGCGTGCTGGTGATGCGAAACCGCCGACTGTGCGTGTTGTTGATTGTCGCAAGCAGTCATTAAATGCGGGTATGAGCGAAACATTAATCAATGACATGCGTCGCCACCTTGATGCTGGTGGCCAAGTAATGTTGTTTTTAAATCGGCGTGGTTATGCGCCGGTGTTGATGTGTCATGGTTGTGGCGATGTGATGAACTGCCCACGTTGCGATGCCAAGTTAACGCTGCATCAATTTCCAAAACGTTTGGTTTGTCATCATTGTGAATTTACACAAAAGCCGCTGCGTATTTGCCAGTCTTGTCATCAATCGGAATTAATGCCTGTCGGGCAAGGTACGGCGCGGATTGAGGAAGCGCTAGTAGAATTATTTCCAGACAGACGAGTTTTGCGTGTTGATCGTGATACCACCTCATCAAAAAATAGTTTGGCGCAAAAATTAAAGCTGATTCAAGAAGGCAAAGCAGATATTTTAATTGGCACGCAAATGCTAGCTAAGGGGCACCACTTTCCTAATTTAACCTTGTCGGTTATTTTAGATGCCGACAGTGGATTATTTAGCATTGATTTTCGTGCTATAGAACGCATGGCGCAATTAATCGTGCAAGTGGCGGGACGTTCTGGGCGAGAGGAAAAAGCAGGTGAGGTGATTATTCAAACGCATCAACCAGAGCATCCAGCGCTGCAATTATTATTAAAAGAAGGTTTTGCCGCCTTGGCCAAAAAAACCTTGCAAGAACGTCGTCATATATCATTGCCACCTTTTAATTATCTGGTGCTAGTGCGAGCGCGAGCACTGAAGCAATCACAGCCGGTAGAATTTTTAAAAGAAGCGCGTGCATTGCTGGAGGAAAAAGGGGGTGATAAGCTAACGTTATTAGGCCCGGTACCAGCACCAATGGAAAAAAAAGCTGGGCGTTTTCGCAGTCAGCTGTTAATTCAGTCAGCCTCGCGTGCTGATATACAAAAATACCTGACAGAATCAATAAAAACAATTTCTGAACTTCCGTCAGCGCGGCGAGTCAGCTGGTCGGTGGATGTTGATCCGTTGGAAATTTTCTAACTTGGTGTGTTGTCATGTTAGTCGAAATTGCAAGGGTTGTTTTGTTGGCTGGTCTAGCAGCGAACAGATTGGCAAACGGTTGGGCAATATTTACGTCTAAACCAGTCCAATCTAAACGTATCGCGTGGATTTTACTGGTTAATCATTTACAGAGTATTTTTTTGATATTAGGGAATATCGATCAAAGCCACTCCTGACGCAGCGCATAATTTCTTCTAAGCCTTTCAAACGCAGTAGCAATATCTGCATCGTTAGCGGCTAGCACTTGACGCATTTGTTGATCATCATCTTGCGGGTTATAGATCGTTAAAACATTTTGGCGCCAATTTTTGTTTTTAAAAGATAGTGACGGTTGCTCATTCTCACTAAGATGCAGCAGAGGTTGCTTCCAACCAAAATATTCGCATGCTTTGCTAAAAACAATATGGGTAGCGTTAAATTTTGCTTGCAGGCTGTAACCAGCAATATGGGGGGTGGCTAAGGTGCAATGCTCTATAATCTTTTGATTGATAGCAGGTTCATTTTCAAAAACATCCAGGCAAGCCACTAAATCATTGGTTTGTGCCAGTGCTTGTGTATCAACAACAGCGCCGCGAGAAGTATTTAAAATGACACAGCCGGGTTTTTGTTGTGCTAAAAAATCCTTGTTAATAAGGTGATGTGTAGGGTGTCGGCCATCACGGTTGTAGGGTGTGTGAATGGTGATTAAGTCAAGATCGCGCCAGTCACTTAAGGGGGTTGAACTAAAGCCATTTTCTTTTTCAGCACGAGGCGGGTCATTTAGCACAATATCAGCATCAATCTCTTTTAAATAGCTGTTAACGCGATTACCAACATGGCCCACACCAATAATACCAATACGTGGCTTATTCTGCGTTACGATACCCTTTGTTTGTAAGTAAGCAAGGCAGGCGAGGACATATTGCGCCACGGCATTGGCATTGGCGCCCTTGGCATCTGCCCAGTAAATACCAGCGGTCTCAAGCCATGTGGTATCTAGGTGGTCAATACCGGCTGTCATTGTGCCCACAAACTGAACAGTTGTGTTTTTTAAAAGGGAAGTATTAACAGTGGTAATAGACCGCGTTAATAAGATTGTGGCATCCTGAAGCATCTGTGGCGAAATGCTGTCTCCAGGCACAGAGACTAGCTGGCCGTATTGGCCAAAGCTTTCGTCAAGGTGGGGGATCTTATCGTCAGCGATAATCTTCATGGGCGAATATGACATAACTGTAATAAAAATACACTTCTTGTAATCGGGTAAAAATGATACAATGCGTGCCTAAATTATATGAGAGCTATGTAAAGCATGCAAATTTGGCAAAAAATTGTATATATTTCAGTCAGTTTTATCTGCGGCAGTCTAGTGCCTGCATATGCCTCGTTGGATATGCCCGCGCCAGGTGGGGTTAGCATGCAGAGCAATTGGCGCCAAACAGTGGCATCGCTGCGGCCAACACACCAGCCGACCATTTTGCCGTTACCACGCACCACGCCGTCAAAACCGCTGCACTTGAGTTTGCGAGAGGCTATTTTGCTCGCGTTGCGCAATAACCCTGATGTTGAGAGCAGCGAGTTGCAGCGTGTGATTGATAAGTTTTCCTTAGTGGTGGCTCATAATCATTATATGCCACAATTCTCTCTTGGTGGCGCTGCTGTCTATGCACGTGGTGCGCAACCTGATTATACGATTAATCCTGGTATTGAATTGCATACACCGATAGGGACCGATATCAAAGCAACCTATACCGATGAAATTAATGGCCTTAGTACCGGCACCAGCTTAGGCACAACGGCACTCACCGTAACACAACCATTATTTCGTGGCTTTGGTTTAGCGGTGAATATGGCACCTTGGCACGATGCGCTAGATCAAGAAAAAATAAATAAACTAACATTTAAGTCAAATATTATGTCGACGGTGGTGCAGCTTATTAGTGCATACCGCCAGTTAGTAGAAAACTATCAGCAAATTGATATTCAAAAAAGAACGTTATTAAGAACAGAGCAGCAGTTAAAGCAAAATGAATTAAAACTAAAGTATGGCAAGGCAGCAAGAAGTGATGTTGAGCAACAAAAGGCAAACTATGCTTCAACAAAAGTGGGGATGTTAAAAAATATTACCAGCCTTGACCAATCCTATCAGAACTTTTTAACGGTGCTGGGTTTAAATGCTAATGCTACGATCATCATCGATAAAAAGTTACCCGTTGAAAAAGTGAAAATACCAAGCTTAGATAAATGCATTGCCTTAGCACTAAAAGGAAATATCCCCTACCAAAAAGCACTGATTGGTATTAAAGAAAAAGAACGTGCTGTCATGATCGCTAAAAACAATGCCGAATGGCAGTTAGATCTGGTGGCAAACAGTTCATTAAACTCTCTGGTGCATTTGAATGATCCTTATCGTCGTTCGGCAAATCTATTTGATAACACAGCGCCGTCTATTGGTTTTCGTTTCTCCGTACCTATTAATGATGTTGCCGCCAAACAGCAAATAATTAGTGCTAAAATAGGCTTGCAACAAGCACAAATTCAATTAGCGCAAGCGAAGGCGCAGTTAATACGTGATATCACTAAGAAAGTGAAACAACTGCAGAACGAACAAAGAACCGTGCAGGTTTCACGAACCGCTGTTTCACTAAAACAGCAAACGTTAAAAGACGCACAGATTAAGTTAAAGTACGGTCGGACAACAGTTTTTGAAGTTAACACCCTTCAGGATGCGCTACTAGAGCAGGAAACGGGTTTGGTTCAATCAGAAATTAGTTTAATGAATAGTGTCACTGATTTAAATAAGCAGTTAGGTACCACCCTAAAAATCTGGGGTGTAGAGTTGAGGTATTGATGATGGGTAAGCTTGCAAAAACACTGATGATCTGTGTAGTAGGTATAGGCCTCAGTGCCTGTCATCAGCAGTCTGATCAGGCTAAGAAAAGCAAAGCCAGTGACGCTATTGTTACTGCTAAAGAGAAAAAAACAGTCACGCGTTTATATTATAAAGGTAATCTTTCTCCTCGTCGTTCTGTATCGGTATTAAGCCCGGATGATGGTCGCATAACAGATGTTTATTTTAAATATGGGGAATCTGTTAAAAAAGGTCAGACCTTAGTAAAAATCAGCCCTACCGCTTTATCAAAAGATTATCGTGATGCGGTTAGCTCCTATTTACAAAAAAAATCTTCTTATGAAGCGGCGGTAAAATCGTATCAAGGCGATAAAGCGTTATATTCAGCGGGTGTTATTTCGGAGCAAGACTATACCAATGGGAAAAACAGCTACCAGACTAGCGTGTTAGATTATTATCAGTCACGTTATCAATTAGAAAAAATATTAAAAAAAGCTGGCGTAAAAGCAGCGACCATTGAGGCATTAAAGTTTTCACAGCCTAGCAAAATTAACGCGCTGTTAAGTCGTCATTTTGGTGAGACGCCTGTTGTTGCGCCCAGTAATGGTGTGGTCTTGTTTCCTTTGCCGGATCAAGCAAAAGATAAAGACTCTGGTGATGGTAAGTTAAACGTAGGTGATGAAGTTAAAGAAGAGCAGCTATTGGTGTCTGTTGGTGATTTATCGGGTTACCGTATTCCATTTCAGGTCAGTGAAGTGAATATCGGCCGTATGAAAGAAGGCTTAAAAGCAAAAATTACTGGCAGTGCCTTTCCACAGACAGAATTAAAAGGCAAGGTTATTGCTGTCGCCTCACAAGCTAATCCTAATCAATCAGACAGCGGTAGTGTTAGCATGTTTAATGTCGTTGTTGAAGTGCCACATGTTAGCGCTCAGCAACAAAAGTTAATTCGTGTTGGTATGAGTGCTGAAGTTGAAATTGATATCAGCAATCCACCGCAGATTCTCGTACCAATTGGTGCTGTTTTTCAAAAAAACGGTCAATCAACTGTAACCATTATCGATGCCAAAACCAAAAAGCATAAAGATGTAGCGGTTTCCACAGGAAAAACAACTGTCAGTGATGTAGTGATATTAAAAGGCATAAAAGCGGGTGACAAGGTATTAGTTCATGATTGAGTTAAAAGATGTTAGAAAAACCTATCGGATGGGTGATCAAGAATTTGTTGCTTTAAACGGTATTAGTTTTGCCATTAAAAAAGGTGAGCTGGTCGCTATTATTGGCGCTTCTGGTTCCGGCAAAACCACAACGATGAATATTATTGGTTTGCTGGATCACCCAAGCTCTGGTCAATATTATTTAAATGGGAAAGAAATTTCTGACTTAACGCGCGATGAGCGTGCTAGCTTGCGTAATCACAGTATTGGTTTTGTTTTTCAATCGTTTTTTCTTTTGCCGCGCATGAGCGCGTTACAAAATGTGGGTTTGCCATTAGTGTATCGTGGTGTCGATAAAAAAATAATTAAAAAGCGCTCGCTAGCAATGCTAGAAAAAGTGGGTATGCAGAATCATATTAAACATAAACCCGCAGAACTTTCCGGTGGGCAGCAGCAGCGTGTGGCAATTGCGCGCGCGTTGGTGGGGCAGCCTAATTTAATTTTAGCGGATGAGCCCACAGGGGCGCTGGATTCAAAAACGAGTCAAGAAGTTTTAGACTTGTTGATTCAGCTAAATAAAGAAGAGCAGGCAACCATCCTAATTATTACCCATGATATGAAAGTAGCCGAGCAATGTTCTCGCATTATAAAAATAAAAGATGGTTCTATCGAGGGTGACGCGTGAATATATTGACGCACATGCGCGAGGCGCTGAGTAATTTACTAAGCTCTAAGCTGCGTTCGTTTTTGGCCATTCTCGGTATTTTAGTGGGTACGGGTTCTGTTGTAGCTTTAATTACCTCAAGCCAGTTAGCAACCGCGCATGCGCTGGCGCAGTTTAAAACACTTGGAACAAACTTATTGGCGGTTGATATTCAAAGTATGCAAAACAACCAGCCGTCGGATCAGCAAAAGCAGTTAACGATGGATGATATGCCTATACTGATGCAGCATGTTCCTGGTATTGAACGCACTGGTCCTTATATCAGCCTCTATCAGAATATTTATTATGGCGACACTAAATTTAACGGGCAAATCTTAGGGGCTGATACTGACTTAGCAAAAATAGCGAAAATTTATTTGCAAAAAGGGCGTTTTGTTTCATCGTTAGATAAGTCCAGTTTCTATTGTGTGATAGGCGCTGGTTTAGCAGATAAAATAAAGGGTCTGGGTGTTAAGCATATTATTGGTAATCAAATCCGCCTAGGGCAATGGTTTTTCACCATAGTTGGTATTACAAAGCCATGGAAGCCTAACCTTTTTATGTATGCAGATCTAAATAATGGCGTTGTTATTCCAATCAAAACTGCCTATTTGTTAGGGAAATATGCCAAAATTCAGAATATGTTAATTCGCCTAAAGCCGACAGCGAATTTAATGAAAACACAAGATCAGATTGCTAATGAGATAAAGATTCTATTGCCGAAACAAAAGCCCTATTTTCGTAATCCAGAAAAAATTATTGGCATTATGTCGAAGCAGCAGCGTACTTTTACGTGGTTGTTGGCATCCATTGGTGGTATCTCGTTGCTGGTGGGTGGTATTGGTGTTATGAATATTATGTTAGTTTCCGTGGTTGAGCGACGACGCGAGATTGGTATTCGTTTAGCCATTGGTGCTAAGCGTCGTGATATTTTACGCATGTTTTTAATTGAGTCTATTATTTTGACGCTCTTTGGTGGTATTTTGGGGATTATTGTTGGCTTGTTAATTTCATATATACTTTCTTTGGTGTCAGGATGGGAATTTCAAGTATTTTTACTACCACCATTGTTAGGCTTTGTTGTCTCCGTATTAGTAGGCGTTCTTTCCGGGTTTTACCCCGCTTTACGCGCATCACGATTGGATCCCATTGAAACGTTGCGTTCGGAATAGCTTTATCTTTGCATTAATAGCAGAGCTAAGCAGTATTTTTGGGAAAATAATTTATTCTTAATGTGAAAAACTCACGCACATATTATATGATCCGCTCCTTTAAAAGGAGTTTGAATGCGAGAGGAATCACTATTGCCAGCGGATCTAGATGAAAAGACTCCTTTGGTGCCTACACTAACGCGTCTCAATAAAAAAGGCCTTTGTGTTAAATATACAATGACCGCCTTGGGGTTGTTTGCGTATGCTGGTGAGTTTTTATTTTCTAAATTTACACAGCAGTCTGTTTACTTGGGGCTAAAAGAAGTGCATCGCGTGTTGTCAGGTGACTATCCTGATGATGCCACCGATGACTTTTATAATGGCTTATCTTATGTGTTAGCAGGAATGGACTACGTTACCAATATTAGCTTGATTGATTTAAACGATGGCGTAAGAAAATTTTTACAGCAATTTCCTAGTTTATTTATTGGTGGCAAAAGTGAAACTCATCCTCGCCCCTCATTAAGCTTCGGCCTATGTCTGCAAGTTTTGCTTTTTAGCGTACTGCCACGCCTGGCGATGTTTATCAATTACACCACCGGCGGTTTAACAAGCTGTATTCCCTTAGCACACTGGTTAAAAGATTCTTCGCCAGTACTGCGTTATACCTTAATGGGGTTGACAGTCGCTAGCACGATTGATTACTACCTTATCTTTAGTTATGTCGACGTGTTAGAGTCAGCCAATAAGTTTCGCCATTTTCGTCAGTCAGCCATGTACCGGCTGTGGTGTTTTTCAAAGAGTAATTTTTTACAGCGCTTTATCCAGAGTTTTATTATCACCAACACCTTTCGCTTTTCAACCTTTGGTTTTGTCGGTGAAACGGCAGCAGAGGATGTATTTGCATGGCCAGAGGGCAAAATTTTTATGCTGATTGCTTGCGGTCTTGGAGCTTGGGTGGTTAGTGCATTGACACGCACAGAGCGCCTTTTTGAAAAATCCATTAAACCCTTGTATGCGTTTAATAATGATAAAATAAAATTGCAGCATGCGCGATATGACTTCCAGGCGCGTATGCGTGTTTGTGAAAAAGTATGGGTTGGTGTGTTAGCGAGTAAGTTTGCTCTGATACGTGGATTAGCCTATGGCGGCATAACCATGATTACTACTAAAAGCCTGGGTGCTTTGCCATCATCGATCATGACGGTATTTGTCGGTTTGTTTCTATTTTATCAGTCTTTCTCTTCTGATTGGCAGTATGAATTAAATTGCCGTGTAGCAAAATACCACCTTAAGGTATCAAGTCGTAAAAAATATTTTCATATTGAAGAAAAAAAAGATGAGGTGGTTACAAGAAAAAACTGCATAGAGCGGGCTGCACCTTACATTGCAGGCTGTTTTAATACCGTCAGTCAGATAGATAGAGGGTTCTCTGGTTTTTTATTTATGTGGTCTATTTTTCACAGGCTAATTCCTGATGAAACCGTCGTTTTTCTAATGGTAGTTGCCATTGCCTTGGAGCTTGGCATTACCAATGGAAGCTATTTTCAACCCAAAGCAGAAAAAGTCATCAAAGGGTGGTTATACACCCTCTTTGGTCGCTTTATTACTGACGATCCTATCATTAATGAACAGAGGCAGACAAACCTCCCGCCAATTTAGCAAAGCCACCAACTTTCCTTTTACTATACGAGTACTACCTTCCTATTAAATAAAAGAGCATAATGCAATCTAACCCATGAACCGCATCTAAAAAATTGAGAAAAACTAGCAGGAGGCAAGAAGGGTCTTTTGCAAAGCTTACAAAAACAGGAAGTTTTTGTCAGAGCGATCCAGGGATGGACTTGAGCGCCTTTGCAAAAGACCCTTCTTGCCTCCTGCGTCGGCGCCTAACTGCACACCTTTCTCAAATCAAGCACGAGCTTGCCTAACCGCACTCATGTCTTAAATCAAGCAAAAACTTTATGTCTTAAGATTCAGAGGTAAGATCAACATCTTGGCACCAACCAAATGCAAACGTCGCTGCATCATTGAGCCAAAATCACTATGCAATAAGCGCACCAACCAGTTTTCATTCGGATAAACATAACGAGACATAAAGAATAACCCGCTAGGATATTTCTCATGTATCTTTTGAGAAAGTGAAAAGATATGATCGATAGCATCGGTGCCAAAGCTACAATAAGATTCCGCCGCAATACCTTGTAAATTCGAAAACTTAACTAGGTAATCGAGTGTGGCATCAGTTTGTTCTTTTAATTTTTCCAGTTCTTCAGTACTACCAAAGCTACCAATGTCCACTTCACCATGGCTGACAAAAATAAAATTCTTAAAATAATCAGGAAACATACGCTGCACCCATAAAATACAATGCATAGCAGCACCAATTTCTCTTACCAAAAAGATAGCAGTCGGTTTTTTTGGATTAAGCTGTGGCATTTTCTTTTCAGCAGCCACCAGTGGAATACGCAATTCCTTATTAAGCTTTACTTTTAATTTATCAAATTGCTTATAGTGACCACGGATAATCACACCACAAACAATGGCAATAGAAGTGGTGACAACAGTAATCCAACCACCTAAATCAAATTTGGTAATAAGGGTGGTGAGCAAGATACCAACACAAACAAACAATGCAATAGCCGATAGGGTGATATGTGCAATCCATCGTTTTTTATTCTTGCGTTGTTTCCACCAGTAACGAGTCAAGCCAAGCAAGGACATTGAAAAGGTGAGAAATACATTCATGCTATAAAGCACAACAAGAAAGGCAACGCTACCGTCAGTGGCAAGTAAAATAAATAACGCACTTAAGCCAAAAAAGATAATACCATTTTGGGTCACCAAGCGGCTGGATAACATGCTAAAGCGTTTTGGCACCCAAGCATCGACCGCCATATTGGCAAGTACCGCGGGACCACCAAGAAAGCCAGTATTAGCAGCAATAATCAATAAGCCAGCTTCCAAAATCATTAACAATAAATAAGAGAAATAACCCGCATGATGCAGCGGCATAAGAATTTGTTGGAAGACAACAGCATTAAGCGTTTTACCTGGCTCAGGCTGCGGGCCCCACAATAGATACAACAAAATAATGCCACCAGCAACAATACTGAGGGAGATTGCCATATACAGCATGGTCCAAGCGCCAGTTTTAACGCGTGGTTCGGCAAGAATATGAACGTTATTGGATACCGCTTCAAGACCAGTATACGTACCAGCACCCATCGAGTAGGCACGCATAAACATCGCTAAGACGGCAACAACCCCGAGGCTTTGAAAGGCGCTATGTGTATCGGCAAAAGTTGCATGGATCATGGCGGGGAATTCTTTTTCATGTAAGAGAATACCAGCACCGATCATTATAAGGTGGGTAATAAAAAAACCAATAAAAATTGGCATCACCAGTTTTATCGACTCTTTTGCACCACGCAAGTTGCTTAATAATAAAAATAGTAAAATAATCGTTTCAACAACAAGCTTATAATGAAGAAATTTAAGCGGTAGCATACTAAAGATGGCATCTGTGCCACTGGCAATGGAAATGGCAATGGTTAACATGTAATCAATAATAAGCGCAGCACCCGACACCAGGCCGGCATAATCCCCCAAAAGATGCGTTGCTACTTTATAACCACCACCACCATTAGGGAATAAACGAATGACTTGATTATAGGCAGAGGAAATTAAAAAGATGGTTATTGTTGTTGCAATGGCTAAATAAAATGCTAAGTGATGATGTTTTCCCAGTTCGTAGAAAGCTTGTTCTGGACCATAACAAGAAGAAGACAGTCCATCAGCGCCTAGGCCAATCCAGGCAAGAAAGGCAATCAAAGCAATGTGCTTGTGCGTTTCCTTCGATAACGGATTACGTGGCTTACCCAATATCACGCGCAACAGCTTTTTCATCTGATTCCTAGAGAGTTGTTTATAGGACAAACAGTGAAATTTTATTATATCAGGTCGTGCTTGCAAAAATAAACTGTGTTTTCTCTGACTAGCATTTAAACGAGACCAACCTGCCCAAGATGATCCTTTATGACAGATTGAGCCACTGTAGAGTGTGTGCTTGTTTGACGGTCATTTTGTGCCGGCACCAGCGCTCCAGAAAATAATCTAACGCCCATGCCCTGTATAGGTTTGACAGGGGAAGCTTGGTCATCATTATCTACGACACCACCTTTTTCATCATCGGGGTCATCTGAAGTGGGGGCTGCATTGCAGCTTGGTTCGAAAGCAGATCCTAGAACAACATCTGGTCTTAGAATATTAAACATAAGAGATTCTATTTTTTCTGATTCCTCAGAATTTTTTAATAACGCCTGATAAATTGAATTGCACTCTGCAATTTTTTGTAAAGTAGGCATGGAGTCACTATCAAGTATTTGTTTAATAGCGTCTAGAGCTTTTTGCTCCGCATCACTAAACTCTTTATCTTTAGTATGTTTTTCATAAGCAGCTTTAAGGATTCGCATGGCTGCCTCATTCTCTAGTAATAGTAATTGGCTAAAAAGATTCTCGAAGCGCCGCGCACTTTTTGGGTGCCTACTTATATACTGCTCTTTTATACTGTTAAATAGCACAATCTGTTCTTGTGCAGAATAGCCTCTAGAATTTATAACATTGCTAATCCGTTGTAATAGCTGCCGTTCGACCAGGTTAAAATCTTTGCCTTGAGCAAAAACATTAACGTAACTGTTAAGCTTGTTAGTTCGTCCTTCCATTGCCTCGCTTGCTTTGTTTAAACCAAGCCTTTCTTTAGCAAAACGCTCTCGCAATGCAGCAGCATTCGCTAAAAAGTCATCAGAGTTGGTTGCTGCCTTACGTGCATGTTTAGCCATCATTTTCTGCAGTGGCACAGCTTCATTGGTATGATGTAATTTCACACCGAATAAAACATTTTTAACAAACTCAAGGTTATAAGCCTTTTTAATACAAGTCCAACTAGCGGCCCATAATTTACTAGCGCCTTTTAAGATAATTTTCGCCATGTTACCCGGTGTATTCCACACACTATTACCTGTTTTGCTCCACAGCTTACTAATAGGGCTCCATGATTTAGTGCATGCTGAAGCAAGTAATGCTGGAACTGTCATTAGCAGGGCTGGGACAATAGCAATAATGGAGGCAGCAGCTGTAGCAAGTGCCAACACAGGTGCGATCACTATTTTGCCTAACTGCCACACCGATTGCGCAAGCATTAAAGCCGGTACTTTAACAAAAGAAAAAATCGGCCCTAATAGATTACTAAAATTTTTAAAAGCCAGTTTTATGCTCTTGGAGAACAACGACCAGTTTGTTTGCCAGTCTTTTTGCCATATTGATCTTGCAAAGAAATATATTGACATGGGTAATAAGGTAAAGACAGCAATAGCGATGGTGCTTATCACAGAGAAGAGAGGTGTTACCAATAAAGCGAGAAAACCCACAAGGCCTTTAAAGGTTATTTTTAGTAGTGGTACGGTCACTAATGCCGCTATTCTTATGGCAAACCCTAATAGGCGTGCCAGTGTAAATGAAGTGGCAAAAAGTAAGCCGAGAAAACCAGCAAAGAAAAAATCACCTGCTCTAGGGTTTAATGATGAGAATTCATTGTGTAAGTAGAAAAATTCCGAAAACAAATTGGCAAACAAGCTTTTGGCAGTATTAGCAAAATCACCCAAGCTATTAAAAGTATCTCTAAGTACTTCAGGATCAATGTCATTGCGGTTAATAAAACCATTCCCCATGCCAAATAAAACTTTTGATGCTTTGTTTAAAAAGTTGTGATATTCCTTTTCCTGGTTATGATAGTGGGTGCCATCGCGGTACCAATTTCTTAATGCTTCTGTGCCATGAGTTCCAAAAATAACATCCCACAGCTTAACGGCGCCATAAATAATGGCCGGTAAAATAGCGCCAGCCAACGCCCACGGTCCTATCACCGAGAAGCGTGACAGTTCATTAATAAGCATAGCAACACCACGACCAGGTCGCAGTGCAAGACCGCCAATATATACAAGTAAAATAGCAGCATCTTTATGAAAGCTGCCTTCAATGCGCTCCATCTTTGTGTATGCATTTGTTTGGCTAGCGTACATATACATAATAGCGCGTTTGGTGTAAACAAGCTCACGGATAAGCGGAATGTTAATCATAACGCGCCAGAGATTCACACTGCCGGTGTAAAGAAATTTATTATAAAAGCCGCGTAAATATTCTCTTTTATCAATTTGTAAATCAAGGCGGCCGATTTTCCTTGCCTCTTCGTTATATTTATCAAATTTTTGGTGAAGGTTGTCATAAAAGTATTCTACGGTGTCACGGTTTAAGCGGTTTTCTGTGTTGATAGCATTAAATGCTTGCGTTGCTTTATGCATACAAGCCTCTAGATCGTCACGTGCTTTATCAAGGGGCGTTTCTTTTGCTTTGGCTCTCGCTATATTTTTCTTGATGACGGCGATTGACCTATCAGCCTCCTTGCGAAATTTCTCATATTCTTCTGGCGTAATACCGTCAGTAAATTCTGTAATTTGTTGGAAAAGCTCTGATGAGGTTGACATATCTTCTTCGCAGACGCCAAATTGTGCCAACACCTCTTTAATAGCAACTATTTTTTCTTTAGTGCTGTTGATGTTAATAATATCTCTTTTAGCTAGTGCTATAATAATTTTATTAATATCGGTAGGTTTTTGGATGCCTTTGTGCTGCCCAGTTAAAAGCGTATGTGCCAGGATGCCAAACTTTAATCCGAGAAACATATATTCGAGTAGGTTGACAACCGGCATGGCATTAGGGAGAGTGTTTGCTTCTTCAATAAAAAATTGCATAAGATAAATAGGCACAATGGGTAAGTTACCTGCTAAGGCATTTGCCCCTTTCGCTAGCATGCCATGGCCGAAGTTTTTAGTGAAGTCGTGTAAGTGCACATTATGTGGCAATTTCTCTATCGCATGCAACATCTTTTCCCAAGCCATAGCAATCCCATGCCCACCTGGTATCGCAGATATTATTTGTGGGAATAAAGGGCCTAACATAGCGCCGCAGGTAATCAGTGCGAGCGTGCCAAGAAAGATAAATTCAGGGTTAGCAAAAACCTGTTTTAAAGAGCGAAGGTCTTTCAAAACCAGTGAAATAAAAAGCTCTGTTAGCAGCGATAAAAATTTCCACAAGACAAAAGGGGAAACACCATTCGCTGTAACGTTGATAAATAATACCGAGGTGGGAAAGGGAATGATTTTTCCCATCACTGATTTGGCAGTCCATAAGTTCGCCGCTACTAACGTTTTACCCACCACGCCCAGAGTTCCTGCAATAGCTGGAATAGTTGTACAGATAGCTGCAAGAGCAGCAACACTGCCAAAGGTTAATGAAACACCGGGCGCATTGGTGATCATTGGCACGGCAAGTAAGTCTGGGACAGCGATAAGAATTTTAACCAGCACATCAAGTGGCACTGAAATGCCGTTGCGCTCTAGGTCTTTTATCAGTTGGTGTGTTTTATCGGGGTTAATGCCATGTTTTTTTAATAAATGATAGTTAGGGTCAGTATCGCGATTGCGTAGGCACTCTGCAAATTGTAGCTGTAATGAATATCTAGATTTTTCGATAAGGTGGTCGACTTTTTTAATGGCGACAGTTGTTTTATTTTGTTTTGTTTGCGCAGAGGAGTTCCATAGGTAGCGTACGTCAGTGGCAAAGTGATAAAGGTGTTTTAGCATGCCAGCAAAAACGTTACCGGCCTTTTCTCCTAGCCAGTTGATGCCATGCGTTAAGGCGGTTTCTACTTCGTTAATAGCCGAGCCCTTGGCATGATCAGCAATCTTTTGTTGCAGTTTTGCCGTGGGGTTGCTGTCTGTATCCGTGCGTTGATACATGGCCTTGACTTTGTTTTTAATCCAGCAAGTAATCGATAGTTTGCGGTGGATGGCGCCAAAAAATTGATTGATGGCAGTGAAATAACCTTCCGTAGGTAAGTTTAGGGTGAAAATTTTCATGACTGTCGCTAAAATAGGCATGACGACCGAAGCGGCAATAGCAATGGCTAAGCCAATAGGCCGTAATATAAAAGCGTGTATCGCTTCAATAATCACAGCGATCAGCCCACCAGCGGCAATTAAGGCCCATTTCCATAGCGCTTTCTTTTTACGCGCTTGTGTGCTTAAACCAGTAAAAAAGCATAGCGCTTCATCGAGCTCTTTTGGTGAGTTGATATCGATGTAATCTTCCAGCGATAATAGGCGTTCTCTATCTTTTTCTTCTCGTTTTATTTCTTCGTCAACTTGGTAAGAAGTTACGGTATTATTTTCAATCTGTCCGGCTAACGCATGCCGTCGTTCAGCTTCCATCTTGGCCGTTGAAAGACGTCGTAATGCATGGTGGCGGTGTGCTGATTGAGAAATGGGGCTGTATTTGATACTGGGTAGATTTTTAATATCATCGATACCCGCGCGGATCAGCGACTGTGTAAGATCAGCGAGAAACTGCCCCAAAGACTGTTCGACACCACCTTCATTTTGTTCTGAAAATAATTGTCGGACTTGATCTTGTGTGGGGGGCGAGTTTTTTAAATCAGCCAATTGTTTGATAAATACATCTAACTTGTTGGCGGCTGTATCTGGGAATCGATAAAGTCCAACGAGAAGATTGTCTTTTTCACTGCTTGATATTTTTTGTTCTTTAGATATTTTAGCGTTTAGGGTAAGCATTTCTGCTTTAAGCGCTGCTAATTGGCTACTCAAGAAGTCAAGGCAATCTATAGGGTTAGCGGTGATCGTTGCATTAATCAGCTTGCTGGCTTGTTTCAACGTCGGAATATATCCCTTGAGAAAAAGAACAATGCGTTTAATGTCTTTATCACGTTGGCTTAATCCGTTATGTTTAGCTGCTTGGCGATCAAATTCTTGCAGAATATGCGCTATTTGTATTTCGAGGATTTCAAGTACGGGGGTGGTATGTAAATCGTAATGCTTGCGGGGGAAATGTTCGATAAATTTTTTGGCTAGTTCTGGTGTGCACCAGACTTGTGCTTTGGTAATGTATTTTTTGCGTTTGGTAATAACCCACTTAACGGTTTTGCTTTTATCTTTGGCTAATTCTGGTTTTAGAGGTATCTCGTGGATGTATATTCCTTGCGTGCTTTTGCCTTCATCAAGTAGTTTTGTTTTGGATTCCTCTTGAGCATTATCTTTGTTATCATCAGGTCCAAGGTCGGCGATGGAAAATTTTTTTCTGATCTGTTGTGCACGGACAGTAAATTTATCTTTTGGCTGGCCTAAGCCTAGAGCGTCTAAAGCTAGGGCATCTGCCTCTTGACCTAAGTAAAAATAATTGTGATCTTTTTCCCCTAGTTGCATAAAGCGTTTTTCAATTTCGTCAAGCTTCTGGGCTAGAACAATATCGTCAGCACAAATGCCTTTTGCCAGTTCCCTCGCAATAATGTCTGAAATTTCTGGATAACTAGAAATAAGATGAATATTGCCATCAGACAGCAGCTTGTTCTTTTTAAGCGTAATGATGGCTTGTGCGTGCGCTCTTAACATGATGCCAATCGCCATGTGCTGCTGAGCTAATGACTTGTCATTGTTAGCGTCAATGACGTCGCTGAAAGATGACGTAAACTCTGTATGCTCAAAATAGCTTCTGGCAATAGACTCTTCTATACCAGCTTTTTTTAATGTTGAGATAAATTGCGCTATATGATCTATAAAAGGTAGATGTTTAACATTCTGTAAAAGAAGTTCGAAGGTGTTTGACCAGCGAAAGCTAAATTCTTTGATATACAATTTGCGTGGCGCAATACGGTTGCCTTTTTCAGAGAAGATGACTAGTGCTTTTGCCATTGCCTGGTATAGGTTGCTTATATTGTATTTATAGTTGGTAGCACTACTGCTTATGCTGTCTAATAAGTACCTAAAGTGTTTTAAGCTACAAAAACCATGTTCCTGCATAAATAAAATAATAGTATCTAATGCTTCAATATCAACGCGTTTTTTCCAAATATCTAAGTCTTCAGCTGTACCTAATGCGCTTTGTAATTTCGTTGATTGCGAATTTTTCGTTTTGGTTGAGCGTGAACGGCGCATGTCGCGACTGCGCAGGGCAAAATAAAGTTCGGCGAAGGTTTCGTCACTGAGCTCGAGTGGCTCTTCTTCTTTTGCTTGTTTTTTAGAATTATTACTGAGTGTTTGTTTTTGTTCTTGCTTTTGTTTTGTTTCATTATCAATATCGTCCGCTTGCGTTGGGATAGGGAGAGGTTGGCTTGATGCTGGGGCTGCAGCAGCTAAGTTATTGGCACCGGCTAATATACCATTCTGCTTTTCCTCAAGCGCAGCATTTTTAAGAATAGCTCGTAAGTCAGCAACAAAGGTAGAAAGCCCGCCTTGTGACCAGCGGCCGGGTTTAGCTTTATTTCCATGGGGAGTGTTATCGATGTACTGTCTTATAGCGCTGGTAAGAGAATTAATATTAAGTTTCTTAAAGATATAATCGCTCATGTTTCAGTTTCCTTGTTACTTAACTATTTTTCTAGGGTTATGTTAGAATTCCCGCCAGCTTTAAAACCCTATTTATCATTTGTGAACATAACAAAACATAAAGTGGGGATCGCATATTCGACAATGCTATCATTTGATGATTAATGAAATATTAAACCTGGATACATATACTCCAGAGTTGAAAATATGCGTCCTCCTATTTATTGCTGTCGATGGAAGGTTCACATTACGCTCACCGTTGCTTATACTGGAATGGACTATCTGCAGGAGAAAAGGCAAGGATTATGCAAATCATTGTATTGGGTGCTGGGCAAGTTGGTGGTTCACTTGCTGAGACATTATTGGCTGAAAATCATGATATTACCTTGGTTGATATCAACGAGAAGCGTTTAAAAGAGTATGCAGATCGGCTTGATATTCGTACTATTTTAGGGCGATGCTCATATCCAGATGTGTTGCGTCAAGCCGGTGCTGATGATGCTGATATGATTATTGCTGTTACTGATAGTGATGAGGCGAATATGGTGGCCTGTCAGGTGGCTTATTCCTTATTTAATATACCTACAAAAATTGCTCGCATTCGTTCTGAACATTATTTTATTCGCAAAGAGCTTTTTGGCAAAGAAAACCTACCCATCGATGTTTTTATCGCACCAGAACAATTGGTGACGCAATACGTTACCCAGCTTATTTTGCACCCAGGCGCCTTGCAAGTCTTAGAGTTTGGTGGCGGCTTAGTGAAGTTGGTTGCTGTGCAACCCTATTATGGCGGCACCTTGATAGGTAAAACCATTAGTGAATTTGATGAATTACTGCCCTCTGTGCGCGCGCGTATTGTGGCGTTATTTCGAGATAATTGCTCTGTCGAACTTAAAGATGACACTGTAATTGATATTGGTGATGAGATTTTCTTTATTGCGGCGGCGGATGATGTTGCCGATGTGATGGGTTTGTTCCGGCGTGCCGAAGCACCTTATCAGCGTGTGATGATTGCCGGTGGTGGTAATATTGGCCGTTGCTTAGCGCAAGAGCTGCAAAAATGCTGTCGTGTGAAAATTATTGACCATAATCACAAGCGCTGCGAGGATTTAGCAGCAGATTTAGATCATGCCACGGTGTTGTGTGGTGAAGTTAGCGATGAGAATTTATTAACCAATGAAAATATCGAACACACCGATGCCTTTGTCGCCGTGACAAATGACGATGAGGCGAATATTATTGCCTCCTTGCAAGCAAAGCGTTTAGGCGTCAAGCAGGCGATGGCGTTAATGACGCGCCGAGCTTATGTTGATTTGATTGAAGGTGGGCAGATTAATATTGCCATTTCCCCTCAACAGATTACTGTTGGTTCAATTTTAGCTTACATTCGCAAAGGCGATGTTAGAACAGTGTATTCGTTGCGACGTGGTGCGGCGGAAGCGATTGAAGCAGTGGCTCACGGAGATAAGAAGACGTCAAAAGTGGTGGGTAAACGAATTGGTGATATAAAAATACCCAAAGAAACGATTATTGGCGCTATTTTGCGCGGTGATATGGCGATGATTCCCGATGAGGACACCGTGATCGAGTCTGAAGATCATGTTATTTTATTGGTTGGTGATAAAAAGCGCATTCGTGAAGTAGGGAAGCTGTTTCAAGTTAGTGCGGGATTTTTCTAGCAAAGAGGTTGCAATGCGTTTTATTGGTGCGATTAAAATACTCGGTATTCTTTTGATGATGCTGAGTTTAAGTAATATCCCTCCTATTATTGTTGCATTAATTTACCATGATGGTGGTGGGCCAGCATTTGCGTTTGGTTTTGTGGTCACGTTGTTAATGGGTTTTGCATTGTGGTTTTTTTCACGCCATAAATCGGTGGAGTTAAAAACGCGCGATGGTTTTTTTATTGTTACCTTTCTTTGGTTGGTGTTGTCATTTTTTGGTGCTATTCCATTATTGGTTACGTTATTTCCCAAGCTGCCGGCGACCGATGCGATTTTTGAATCTGTCTCAGGCTTAACCACCACTGGGGCGACGGTATTAACGCATCTTAATCTCTTGCCGCATTCTATTTTATATTATCGACAACAGTTTCATTTGCTCGGCGGTATGGGGATTATTGTTTTAGCTGTGGCTATTTTGCCGATGTTGGGTGTTGGTGGTATGCAACTGTTTCGTGCGGAAGTGGCCGGCCCGATGAAAACGAATAAATTAACACCACGGATTGCCGAAACAGCAAAAGCATTGTGGGTTATTTATTTTGGTTTGGCGGCTTTATGTTTTTTATCTTACCATTTTGCCGGTATGTCATGGTTTGATGCTTTGGGTGATAGTTTTAGCACCGTGTCAACGGGTGGGTTTTCCATGCATGATGCCAGCTTGGCTTATTATAAGAGTCCCTTGATTGATACCATTGCCATGTTTTTTATGATTTTGGGTGCAACCAACTTTTCATTACATTTTCAGTTTTTAAAATATCGACGTTTTTCGTTTTATACGCAAGATTCTGAATTTATGGCTTATTTGAAAATTATTCTCGTTGTCTCCGTCATTGCGGCGGTGACATTAATTGCCTATGACTATTACCATTTGGGGCGTAATTTTTTTAATGCGTTGTTTACGGTGATCTCACTGACCAGTACCACGGGATTGTCAACCAATGACTATAGTGTATGGCCGAGCTTTTTACCTTATCTAGTATTGTTTGCGGCATTGATTGGTGGCTGCTCTGGTTCGACCAGTGGTGGTTTAAAAGTTATTCGTTGTTTGTTGTTAAAACAGCAAGGTGAGCGTGAGGTTAACCGTTTGATTCACCCCAAGGCGGTGTTGGCGCTTAAGCTGGGTGGCAGCACGGTCTCTGATGACACGATGCAAGCGGTGTGGAGCTATGTGGCTGTTTTTCTGGCCTTGTATGTTATTTTGTTTCTTTGTCTGTTGGCAACAGGCATGGAATTACAAACCGCTTTTGGTGCGTTAACAGCATGCCTTTCAAATACCGGTGCGGGTATTGGTAAGGCGGCTGGAAATTTTGCGCATATTAACACGGCTGCTAAATGGATATTAATTTTAGCGATGTTTGCTGGTCGGTTAGAAATTTTTACTGTCTTAGTTTTGTTTATGCCGTCTTATTGGCGCCGTTAGTAATATTAACATAAAATTAATTAAGCCTTTTTTTGTGAATATTAAGCTTAGGTCTTGACTATTTTCCTGTGCGTGTGAAAATAAATGCCGTCATTCCGTAAAGGTATTGTAGTGACACGATGTTATTTTTCAATGCCGTTTTCCGTTATTTTTACACCTTCCCATACGTTTATTTTTGGAGGACAAATGGATACAAACGTAGTACTTGATGAAGGCATGGTTGCACTATTAACGTGTAGTGGTGATCTTGTTTTTATTTTGTCGCGGGCGTTTCATGTTTTAGAGATTGGCACAAAGGCGCAAGAATTTTTTCAGTGGGACGCGCCGATGGTGCAAGGCAAGCATTTTATCGAACACTGTGACGCGGCTAAACGCCCTTGCCCGATTAAGATAGATTCCCAAACAGGTTTGCCCAAGAGGCAAGTTATCTTCGCCTGTAAAAATGCCTTAGGACATCAGCATGCAGTGACTTGGAACGTAAAGCAAATTCATTTTCAAGGTGAGCAAGCATGGTTACTGATAGGAAATGCGCAACTAAAACAACAAGAAACGCAAAGCACTGATCGTTTAAATGATATTAGAACCATTACCCCAGGTGGTTTTTATTGGAAAGACCTTGATGGTTGTTATCTGGGGTGTAATGAATATATGCTAAAAGTGGCGGGATTTTTATCGCAAGATGATGTGTTGGGGAAAAAGGACGCGGATCTTTGGCCCAATTCTGCTACGCAATTAGAAGAGAATGACCGCTATGTGATGGAGAGTGGGGAAACGCTTGAGGTGGAAGAAACGGTAGAAATACCGTCTTTTGGTCTGCGACATTTTATTAGCGTTAAAATGCCATTGCGTGATAAAGATAAAAATATTATCGGTGTCATTGGTAACTCCTTGGATATAAGCGAATTAAAGTTAGCGCAAGCGGAACTTATTCGTGCGAAGAAAAAGGCGGAAACAGCGAATCATGCTAAGTCAGCCTTTATAGCCAATATGAGTCATGATATTAAAACACCGGTGGCGGGTATTTTAAGTATGGCGGAGAATTTAATGTTCCGCTTATCCGACCCCGATGACCGACAGTCTGCCGGTTATCTTGTTAACGCGAGTTTACAGTTATTAGAAATTTTAAACGAAGTGGTAGAATTGGCGCGCTTGGGCGAAGTGCATGAGCAAAAGCATGAGACCACTTTTCAACTGCGGGCGTTAACAAATAATATTATTGATTTAATGCGTCCTGCCTTAAAAGATCGCTCCATTGATTTTAGCGTCAGTTATGAAGACGATGTGCCGGAGAAAATTAAGGGTAATCAAATTTACTTGCACCGCATCTTATTAAACCTGACTGCCAACGCGATAAAATTTACTGAAAAGGGTGGTGTTTCCATTCAAGTCGCTGTTTCCAAACAGACTAGTGATAATATTGTTTTAAAAATTGCGGTTAAAGACACCGGTATTGGTATCCCTGTCGAACAACAGAATGAGATATTTGAACAGTTTACGCGTTTATCTCCTTCTTATTCTGGAAATTATAAGGGTAGTGGATTAGGCCTTTTTATTGTAAAGCAGTATTTAGAACAGCTATGCGGTACGATTAGTTTGCAAAGTGCGCCGGGTACCGGTAGTACCTTTACTTGCTTTATTCCTTTTGGGCGTGTTTATAACAATGAAGGAGTGCCGCCAGATGAGAATCAATCAAGTGTCGACGCTGTTACAGCGCCTGCGGTAGAAAATACAATTAAGTTGGAATTGAATAGTAAAAAGCAGTTGAAAATTTTAGTGGTTGAAGATGATACGCTGGCGCAACAAGCGATTCGCGAAAAATTGCAACGTCTTGGTCATAAGGTCTTAATTGCTAGTACAGGTAATCAGGCGCTGCACTTTTTTAGCAGTGATTATTTTGATCTAATTTTCTTGGACTTAGGTCTGCCGGATATCGATGGCACGATTGTGGCTGAGAGCATTTTTCATGATGAAAAATATCAGCAGCGTAAAATACCGATTGTAGCGCTTAGTGCGCATGCGCAGGGTCTTAGTCAAGAAAAATACCAAGCTATCGGTATAGATGTGCTGATGCATAAACCTCTGATGCTGCAGCAAGCTGTTGAAGTTATTGAGCAGCTAGTCTATGGCGAGGAAAAACCACCTGTGCGTGATCAGCCTAGCAATGTGAATCACGAAGAAATTATTGATTTAAATCTAGGGGCAAAAATTATTGGCAAAGACTATGACACTGCACTGGAATTATTACAGATGTTTGTTAACCAATTGCCGTCTGACTTAGCCGAACTTGAGGATGCTTATCAACATCATAAGTTTGATCAACTGGGCAAAATCGTTCATCGTTTGCATGGTAGTTTGTGCTACTGTGGTGCGCCACGCTTTAAAAAAGTGGTGCAGCAGTTTGATGTTGCGCTGCAAGAGAAAAAAGACCGTAGTGAGTTAAGTTACACATATCTTTATGAGGCAATTAACGAGCAAGCAGACTTGCTAATGAAAACCTACACCCGTTCAAAATTCGGTGAGCCACGACGACGGATGTTAAGCTAAGGATGAGGTTGTGCAGCCTATTGGTTAATTTGTTTTGTATCACCCGCTATTCGGGCAACAATGTAGGGGCGCAGCATGCTGTGCCCCTACGGGTTTTAAATTACTGATGAGCAAGCTCACGCTACACCCGTATGTCTTTTTAGGAGGTGTTGATCGTCTATCGATAAATTAGGCTTTCTTAGATTTTATTGCTTCTTTACGCTTTCTATGCTCATTAGCAAGCTGAATACGCAATTCACGGCGCAGTTTGGCTTCCTCGTAGCGTATTTTTTCAGCTTCTGTATTAAGAGTGAGAGGTGTAATTTGGGTCGGTTTAAGGTTTTCATCTACGGCGATCATAGTGAAATAGCAGGAATTAGTGTGGCGCTTTTCTTGTGTGATTAAGTTTTCAGCAACCACCTTAATGCCAATCTCCATCGAGGTGTGCCCAACATAATTCACACTAGCGTAGCAAACAACCAACTCACCAACATGAATAGGTTCTTTAAACAGTACTTCATCAACAGAAAGCGTCACAACATAATGGCCAGAATAGCGTGATGCACAAGCATAAGCGACTTGGTCAAGGAGTCTTAACAAGTGCCCACCATGAATATTGCCAGCAAAGTTGGCTTTTTCCGGGGTCATAACCTCGGACATGGTTAATGAACGGCTGTTATCTTCTTGTTCAAGCTTGCTCATCCCGGGTGCCCCCATGTTTAACTGAAATGGTCTTATGTAATTCTAGCCTATCTACGTAGTCTTTTGTAACATCATCAGGTAATTTAAATTTAATAGCCAAAAACATAATACCCATACAGAACAGGCCAATAATAAGAAAGTCCCAACCAAAGGGAATAATGCCATGACCACCAAAATTACCCAGGTAAGAGATAATACTAATACCAACAAAGTAAGGCCAAATCCAAATCGAAGAGCGCCAATTTAGCGGTGGGCTTTCTGTCGTCTGAATAAAAAGACGGTGCAAAAATAGTACAGCCAAACCAACACCTAAGCAAATCGCTAACTTAGAAAGCGTTTCCCAGCCACTCCAATACGTTAGTAGTGTACAAATATAAAAAGCAACAGTGGTCCACGTTGTCGCAAAGGGAAGTTTAAATGGGCGTTTCTGATTGGGTAATTGATAGCGAAGTGCGAGTAAACAGACGGGACCGATAGAGTAAGTGATTGCCATTAGTGATGTTAAAAAGCTAATCATCTTATCCCAGCCCGGCAGCGGCGCAAACATCATCATGCCGAGAATAAAGTTTACACAAATGGCAAAAACAGGGTTGCCTTGCCCGGTTAGTTTTTGAAAGAGGTGTGGAATGTGTTTGTTTTTACTCATGCCAAACAAGGAGCGACTGGCACTACTGATATACATTAATGCCGACGCTAAAGGCCCGGCGATAGCGCCAATATAGAGCAATGGCAGTAAATAATTAAGCTCATCTTGCGACAAGATAGAAGCAATCGGGCTATTGTGACCACTAAGGATAAGGTTATGCCAACCGTTAACAAGGTTCGCCGGTGTTAAGGAAGAGTAAAACGCAAACTGCAATAACATATAAACAGCCAAACAGATGGCAATCGAGCCAATAATAGCCAGTGGCAATGTGCGATAAGGATTTTTTGCCTCACCGGCAAGTTCGCAAGCTTGTTTAAAACCATTAAATGCAAAGACAATACCGCCAGTAGCAATCGCAGCAAGAACACCATGCCAGCCGTAGGGCATAAAAACACTATGGACAGGATGGATAGCTTTTTCTGGTGTAAAAAACTTAAACAGAATAACCGCCCCAATAATCAAGGGAATGGCTATTTTTAACACTGTTAAAACGTTATTAAGGCGCAATAACCACCGTAAAGAAAAGATATTTAAAGCCGAAGCCGCCAGCATTAATAAGGTCGCCACCACATAGCCTGACGATGTTAACGCGCCACTTTCATGAATGATTATCGGAAAGAAATAGCTTAAATACTGTATAACGGCTTGTACTTCCGTTGGTGCCAGAGAAGCGTAAGCCAGCCAAATAATCCATGAAAACATAAAGCTAACTAAGGTACCGTGCGTATAATGTGGAATGCGCGTACTAGAACCCGTGATCGGTATCAAGGTACAAAGCTCAGCAAAAATAAAGGCAATAAAGATCATCGTCGCGCCACCAATAATCCAGGAAATAGTGGCGGCGGGCCCGGCTAGCATAGATGTATAATAATTAGCAAATAACCACCCGGAGCCAAGAATAGCACTCACAGATGTAAACAGAAGAGCAAAAGCCGAGATCGATCTTTTCATAGTTATCCCATTGAGACAAAACGGATATCATACCATACCTGAATAAATTCGTCGGAGCAAATAATGCTCATGATGTTAATAATAAGAACAATACAGGCATGATTGGAGGGCGCGATGTTAGGCGTGATACTTACTGCCGTTTGTTGTCGAGCTGCCGCTCATCACATTAAAGCTTAAAGATGCAAAAAATTTATATAAAGAGCTATAATGCTTTCACTTTTTTACGCTAATAAATATGGCTTCTATAAGTGAGAAAAAAATAATGGCAAAAAATCCCCAACCTTTTATTTTGGTCGATGGCTCTTCCTATTTATTTCGAGCGTACTACGCCTTGCCGCCATTAACGAATGCAAAAGGTAAACCCACCGGTGCTATTTATGGTGTCGTCAATATGCTGCGCAAATTAGTTGCAGATTACCCCTCCGAACACGTCGCCGTTGTCTTTGACCCCAAGGGCAAAAATTTCCGCCACGAATTATATCCACAATACAAAGCCAACCGTGCGGAGATGCCGGATGACTTGCGTGTACAAATTGAACCCCTGCATGCGTTAATACAAGCAATGGGTTTTCCACTGATCATTGAAGATGGTGTCGAGGCGGATGATGTGATTGGCAGTTTGGCTGTGCGGGCGATGGAAAAAGGTCGGGAGGTATTAATTTCTACTGGCGATAAAGATATGGCGCAGTTGGTTAATGACAAGATTACATTAATTAACACCATGAATAATAAAATCATGGATACGGCTGGGGTGGTTGAAAAGTTTGGCGTTGCTGCAGAGCGAATTATTGATTATTTAACCTTGGTGGGAGATACCAGTGATAATATCCCGGGTGTGCCGAAGGTGGGGCCCAAGACAGCAGTTAAGTGGCTCAACCAATTTGGTACTTTAGATGAGATTATTGAACGTGCGGATGAAATTAAAGGAAAGGTTGGTGAGAATTTAAGAAACCATATTAAAGATATTCCGCTTTATAAAACACTGGTCACCATTAAATTAGACATAGCCGTTGATAAAAATTATGAAGATTTTAAAATGGGCGAGCCTAACAAGCCAGAGCTATTGCCGATGTTATCTGACTTAGGCTTTAAACACTTATTAAAAGAGTTTGAAAGTGACGCAGCAGAGGTAGCAGTAGAAGAGGTTAGTAAAAAACATTACGATACCATTTATGATAAAGAGCACTTTCTGCGTTGGATAAAAAAGTTAACTAAGGCAAAAGTCTTTGCTTTTGATACAGAAACGACTGATCTAAATGCAATGCAAGCAGAATTAGTAGGCCTTTCCTTTTCTGCACGAGCAGGTGAGGCGGCTTATGTTCCTTTAAATCACGATTACGAAGGCGCGCCTAAGCAGTTAGAACAACAGTGGGTGTTAGAGCAATTAACCCCTTTATTGCAAGACCCTAACAACACTATTATCGGCCAGAATTTAAAATACGACCTTGAGGTATTAAAAAAATATGGGGTTGAAGTGACAGCGCCTATTTATGATACCCTGCTGGAGTCTTACGTTTTTAATAGTACCGCCAATCGTCATGATTTAGATACCTTAGCGTTAAAATATTTAGGTGAAACGCTGATTTCTTTTGAAGACGTTGCTGGCAAAGGGGTAAAGCAGGTTACGTTTAATAAAGTCGCTATTGAAAAAGCATCACCCTACGCCGCTGAAGATGCCGATATGGCGTTGCAATTGCATCATAAGCTGATGCCAGAGTTAGATGGCTGTGAGCCTGTTAAAAAAGTATTAACCGATATTGAAATTCCACTATTGCCGATTTTAGTCAATATGGAATCGCATGGCGTTTTAATTAACGTTGATATGTTAAATGCGCAAAGTGCAGAATTAGCCAAGCGCATCGACGAATTAGAGCAAGAGGCGCATCGTTTAGCTGGGAAAGAATTTAATTTAGGTTCGCCTAAGCAGTTGCAGCAAATTTTATTTGAAGAGCGTAAGCTGCCTATATTGAAAAAAACCCCAAAAGGGCAGCCGTCAACCGCAGAAAATGTTTTACAAGATTTAGCACACGACTACCCATTACCAAAGATAATTTTGGAATATCGCAGTCTTAGTAAATTAAAATCAACCTATACGGATAGACTGCCAGAGCAGGTAAATCCAGGCTCAGGAAGAATTCACACGTCTTACAATCAAGCGGTTACAGCCACAGGTCGTTTATCATCGAATAATCCAAATTTACAAAACATTCCCGTGCGTACAGAAGAAGGGCGTAAAATTCGCAAAGCATTTATTGCGCCATCAGGTTATAAAATTGTCGCAGCTGATTATTCACAAATTGAGTTACGCATGATAGCGGATATTTCAAAAGATCCCGGCTTGGTCAATGCCTTTATGCACGGGTTAGATGTTCATCGCTCAACAGCAGCAGAAATCTTTGCAGTGCCCTTAGAAGAAGTGACAACAGAGCAACGCCGCAGTGCAAAAGCCATTAATTTCGGCTTGCTCTATGGAATGTCGGCATTTGGTTTATCAAAACAATTAGGTATTGAGCGTGGTGAGGCGCAAGCTTATATGGACACCTATTTTGCCCGTTATCCTAAAGTGCATCAGTACATGGAAGACACGTGTGCCTTTGCACAGCAACACGGTTATGTCGAAACCTTTTTAGGGCGGCGCATTTATACCCCGGAAATTAATGCAAAAAATCAAATACGCCGCAAAGCAGCGGAGCGTGCAGCGATAAATGCACCGATGCAAGGCAGTGCCGCCGACGTTATTAAAATAGCCATGATTCATGTAGATCGCTGGCTGCGCGATAATAACATCCCAGCCACAATGATTATGCAGGTCCACGATGAGTTGGTCTTTGAGGTTGAAGAAAGCGCCGTTCTGCACGTTGTCAGCAAGGTAAAAGAACTAATGGAATCAGCAATAAGCTTATCGGTACCACTTTTAGTTGATACTGGGATTGGCGATAGCTGGGATGAGGCGCATTAATAAAAAGGGCATAGCCAGCTATTTCTGACAGGTAGTAGCGTGATTAAATATAATGAGTAGCGGTGACGCAGTAATAATAATTAAAATCGTTGCGCCCCCACACCACTTTGCGCCGTTGCGTAAAATCGGCGCAGCAGTAAAGCTTTAAGATCTCTTTTATAGATCCGTCGAACCCAATACAGACAAAAAACCCAAGAAATCACCCCTAGCAGCACGTTTTACACAAGATAAACCCAAAACTGCTTTTTGTTTAATATTAGTATGTTATAGTAGAGGTTGATTCTACCGATGGAGTAAGGTGTCTTGCAGCGGAGAGCAAAATTTTTACATAATGCGGTTGCCTTTTTAGGGGCTTTCTGTGTCGCAGCGCTGCCGTTTTTTGCATACTCCCAAGATGACCCTGGCCCGATTGATGCGGGTATTACATCCGCCAGATTAATCGGTGATAAGGGGAAAAAAGGGCCAACGCGAGATTTGGTCTTTGTTTATAAAGACGCGCTAAGAAATGACCCCACCTTCCAAGAGCAATTAGCGACCTATTTAGAAAGCCGCGAAGCCACCAGTCAAGCGCGCGCGCTGTTATTACCTGAACTTAATATCGAAGCCAATACCACCGGTGCCCGTCAGGATTCAACCTTTGGCGGATTGCAGAAATATAATGCCAACGGTTATGATGTGGCGTTAATTCAGCCCGTGTTTAACGCCAATGCGTTTAAAGAGTTAGCGCGAGCAAAAGCGTCTGTGCGTGCTGCAGCCATGTTGCTATCTTCGCAAAGCCAAGCGCTAATCGTGCGTGTTGTGCAAGCCTATTTGGGGGTGTTGGAAGCAAAAGACTTATTAAAATATACCAAACAACAGCGTGATTTTTTATGGAAGCAACTCTGGTCAACACAGGAGCGTTATAAACTCGGGCATGCAACCATTACCGATGTTGATCAATCAAAGGGTTCTTATGAATTGATTCGTGCTGAGTATGTTACCGCTAGAATCAATCTTTACGATAAAATTCAAGAACTTAGTCAAATTACCGGTGTGCGTTATTCCATGGTGGCAGGCTTAAGGGGCACGTTTCCTTCTTTAACACCAGCGCCAAATGACTTAAGCAGGTGGGTTGAAGTTGCCAAGTCACAGAATTTAGCCTTACAAGCAGCACGTTTAGATCGTGTTACCGCCGCACAAGTGATTGGTAAAACAAAAGCAGATTTTTGGCCGGTAGTGAATGCTGCCGCAACATGGGGTGATAGTAATGGTTTATCCGGTGCAGGCGTGATCGATGGTTTAGTACCAGAAAACACTAGAACAGGCACTATTGGTCTTAACTTAACTTGGTCTGCTTTTCAAAGTGGTTTTACCCTATCACAAGTTCGCCAAGCGAACGCTGCGTATCAAGCAGCAACAGCACGGGTGCATCAATCCTATTTAGCGGCGATTGCCAATACGCGCAAAGCCTATATCGGTGTGATGGATGGACAATTAGAAGTAAGGCGTAGCTGGGATGCGATTACAGCTAATGAGAATGCATTAAAGAACACTCAGGAAGGATATAATGCAGGCACGCACACCATTTTTGATGTACTGCAATCGCAAACGCGTTTGTTTGATTCGCAAAAGCAGTATGTGCAGAGTCTGTATGCTTATTTATTAAATACGATTTTGCTTAAACAAGCTGTTGGCACATTAAGTCCTAGTACCGTTGTCAAGATGAATGCGTGGTTTACCTCTAAGAAGAGCTTTAAGCGAAAGCGCAATAAATGGCATCTTTACAATGGAAAAACTCCCAATATTAAGTCGCTGTTTCCTAAACAAAGCGATGCATCGGGTAGGCCGTCGCACCAGATAAAGCTGAGTCAAAAGCCTGCAGTAGCTGTGCAAAAGCAATTGGCATTGCCTAAAGTGACGATGAAAGGCTTATCCTTCCAGCGTCATCTTAAAGCGGTCAATGGGAAAAAGGCAAAGAAGGCAGCCAAGCGACATAAAGTAACCCATAACAAGATTAACTTACCCAAGGCAACAAAGCGGCAAACTACTGCTATTGTGCTTCCGAAGGCAAAAAGAACGGAGTTAGTGCTGCCAATGTTAACGGTTAAAGGACTGTTATTTAATCGCCATTCGCATGCAAGGTTTGTCTTAAAGGCCAATAAGCATGCTGCCAGAAGGTTGAGTACTCATCACCCTGTCAGGGTAACTTCTGCGCGGCAAGCTTTAAAAGCTAGTGCTTACGCTGTTGGTAGTGTGGCACCTGTAAAAGTTAACAAGCACGCTGCAAGAAGGGTGGTTTTGAAGCACCACCGAGCTGGAAGTTCTGCACACACAGTGTCAAAAGCCAGCAAGCATGCAGCTAGCAAAGTAACTTTTAGGCATCATTCTACGGCAGTTAAGGTGAGGGTGGCTCTAAAAGCCAATAAGCATGCTATTATTAAAAAGAGCAGTGTGCACCCATCGAGACATCTTCTTTCCACACCAAGGTCAATAAAAAAAACAATAAAATCAGTTGGATAGATGTTGTTTCCGATTTTCGGTGAATGTCCTGTTTTTCTTCTATAATTTACTAGTATGCAGTGATTGGTAGTGACTTAAAGCTGTCATTAGGCTCCATCAGGCCAGTAGGTAGCGATGCCTAGCAACAGCTTTAAACCATTACCCATTGGTTTTGCGATAAGCATACAAGCCTCGCGATAAATGGGGATGCTTAACTCATGGAAATAGGTGTTTGGGGGTAAAACGTGCTGCCTAAGAGGTCAAAAATTTCGGAAACCCTGCGAGCAAGCCGTGCTGCTTTTGTTTATGTTGGGCTGTTTAGCTTTCTTATCAACATGTTGATGCTGACAGTACCCATCTATATGCTGCAAATTTTCGATCGTGTGCTTTCCAGTCAAAGTTATGAAACCTTGTTATACCTGACGTTAATTGCCATTGTCGCCTTGATTGTGATGGGTTTACTGGATGTGGCACGTACGCGTATCTTGGTGCGTATTAGTCGCTGGTTGGATAATAAATTAAGCCCGCTCGCACTTATTCGCAGTGCAGATAACCTCTTAGCTGGAGATACCTACGGGGCGCAATCGCTTAAAGATGTGAGTACGGTGCGGCAGTTTTTAGGGGGTGTTAGTATCTTTCCTTTTTTTGATGCACCTTGGGTTCCTGTATATTTATTGGTCGTTTTTTTAGTCGATCCAGTGCTTGGCTTTATTGCAACTGGGGGTGCCGTTATTCTATTTGTGCTTGCCGTTGTTAATGAGATTGTCTCGCGCAAGCCATTATCAGAAGCCAATACCCATCATATCCAAAACCAATATTATATCGATTCAGCGTTAAATAATTCTGAGACCATCCAAGCAATGGGCATGCTGCCAGCGATTGTGAAAAAATGGTTTTCCAACAATCAGAATGTACTGAATTTACAGTGTAAAGCTAGTGATTACTCCGGAGCAATATTAGCCGCATCAAAGTTTTTTCGCCTAACGTTGCAGTTAGCCATTCTTGGCGTAGGTGCCTATTTTGTAATAACCGGTACAATTACAGCAGGCGCGATGATTGCAGCATCTATTATTACAGCACGAGCGCTAGCCCCTATTCAGCAATCCATCGGTGCGTGGAAGCATTTCTTATCAGCAAAGCAAGCGTATGAGCGCTTAAAAGTGTTTATTGGCAGGCCCGAAATGCGTATTAGCACAGTAGAGCTACCAAAAGCAAAAGGCAATATAAAATTTGAAAATGTATTTTATGTTCCGCCAGGAAGGAAGAAGCCAATTTTATATGGGGTTAGTTTCTCTGTTGAGCCAGGAGAACTGGTGGCAGTTATTGGCCCGTCAGGTGCGGGGAAATCTACTTTAGCACGCTTATTATTAGGGGTGTGGCCGCCGACAAATGGTGCTGTTCGTTTAG
The DNA here is from genome assembly GCA_030425685.1 of Gammaproteobacteria bacterium. Classification (GTDB taxonomy): domain Bacteria; phylum Pseudomonadota; class Gammaproteobacteria; order Coxiellales; family Coxiellaceae; genus JAUIAD01. The sequence goes on from JAUIAD010000001.1 coordinate 128,389, forward strand.
ATGGTGCCAGTGTTTACACCTGGGATCGGGTTGACTTTGGCGCGCAAGTGGGTTACTTGCCGCAGAATGCAAAATTATTTGCTGGAACGGTAAAAGAAAATATTGCACGCATGAACGAAAGCTCGGATGAGTCTGTTATTAAAGCAGCAAAATTAGCCGGTGCGCATGATATGATTTTGCATTTGCCACAAGGTTATGACTCTGTGGCCGGTGATTTTAGTTTGTCAGGTGGTCAGTCACAGCGTATTGCTTTAGCAAGAGCATTTTATGGCGATCCCTGTTTGTTAGTACTGGATGAGCCTGAAACCAGTTTGGATAAAGAAGGAGAAAAGTCCTTAATAGCAGCTTTAAATAAAGCAAAAGAAAAAGGAATAACCGTGTTATTTGTCTCGCAACGACCGGCTATTGCACAAATTGCTGATAAGATATTAGTATTGCAAAATGGTCGCGTTCAAGCCTTCGGCAACACCAGCGATGTGCTACAAAAGAGGAGCCCTCCTGATGACCAACAAGATGGATGAGACCGAAAAACTTGTTGGCGTAACGTTAGCGAAAAAACCAAAAATTCGTTCGGCGCGAATTTTTGGTATTGCCATTATATTAATTTTTTTCGGTGGGTTTGGTCTTTGGGCTTATTTAGCCCCGCTTGAAAGTGCTGCTTTAGCGCCAGGGAAAATCACCGTATCCGGTAATCGCCGTATTATTCAGCATTTAGAAGGCGGTATTGTTGAAAAGCTCTATGTTAAAGAGGGCAGTAAGGTGAATAAGGGGCAGGTATTAATTAAGCTTGATGATACGCGTGCCAAGGTGAGTCTTGAGGTGACGCGAAATGAAGTCTATGAGATGTCAGCAATTGAGTCGCGCTTATTAGCAGAAATTTACGATAAAGAAAACATAACGTTTTCACCTGTTTTGATACAAAATAAAGATTCTTTTAAAGCAAAACAGGTGATGAATAATCAAGAGGCCATTTTTATTGCTAACAAGAAAACGTTTGAAGGCAATATTAATATATTAAAACAACGTATCGACCAATTAAAACAACAAATAGATGGAACGAAAGCGCAACTCATTTCGACCAAGAAGCAGTTAGCACTGATCATGTCAGAATTAAAAGATGTAGAGATATTATATAAAAAGAAATTAGTTGAGCGAACGCGCTTGCTGTCCCTCCAGCGCGAAGAGGCAAGCCTAATTGGTCAGCGTGGTGAGGCGGAGGCAAAAATTGCTAACCTAAAGCAAAAAATTGGTGAAACCAAAATTCAAATTATCACGTTAACGGATACGCGCAGAAAGGATTTATTAAGCGAGTTGCGTGAGACGCAACAAAAACTAGCGGAAGCAAAGGAACGGGTTAAAGCCGCGCAAGATATGTTGGATAGAACCGATATACGTGCGCCATTACCAGGTACTGTCGTTGATTTACAGGTGCATACCATCGGTGGGGTGATTAAGCCTGGTGAAGACATTATGGATATTGTCCCTAAGGATGATAAGTTGGTTATTGAAGCCAATGTTGACCCTTTGGATATTGATGTGGTTCACCCTGGTTTAATGGCAAAAATCACGATGACTGCTTTAAAGACACGAACAACACCGACACTCAATGGTACAGTAACGCATGTCTCTGCCGATGCCTTTCAAGATGAAAAAACGGGTAAGTCCTACTTTAAAGCGCGCGTAGAAATTGGCGCTGGTGAAATAAAAAAATTAGCAGGGCAAAGGTTGTATCCTGGCATGCCCGTTGAAGTGATGATTATCACCAATAAGTTGACGCCGTGGGAATACTTCAGCAGCCCGATCAAACGCAGCTTTGACCGCGCTTTTCGCGAGCAATAATAACTAGTCTAGCAATGCAAAGGTTCTATATTGCCTATATGTAAACTCATACTAAACGAAAAAACGTAGGGGCGCAGCATGCTGCGCCCGCAAATATCCGCGGCACCGACTATCTACAGCTACCCACACCCAAGACGGGCACAGCATGCTGTGCCCCTACGGGTTCTAAATTATCTATGAGCAAGCTCGAACTAAACACAGCAACGTAGGGGCGCAGCATGCTGCGCCCGCAAATATCCGCGGCACCGACTATCTATTGCTACCCACACCCAAACGGGCACAGCATGCTGTGCCCCTACGCTATTTTTTAGGTTTTGATGGCCTGCCGATTTACTCTACCGTAACCGACTTTGCCAGATTGCGTGGTTGATCGACATCCGTTCCTTTAAGCACTGCAATATGATAAGCCATCAATTGCAGAGGAATAGTATAAATCAACGGTGAAAGCAGCAGAGGTGTTTTAGGAACTTTAATAACATGTGCAGGAATGCTAGGCTTCCATTTTACCGACTCATCCATAAAAATAAACACATCACCCTGGCGCGCTTGCACCTCTTGAATATTGGATTCCAATTTTTCAATAAGATGATCCTTAGGTGCAATAACAATAACCGGCATCTCTTTATCAACTAATGCCAAAGGTCCATGTTTTAATTCACCCGCAGGATACGCTTCCGCATGAATATAAGAAATTTCTTTTAGTTTAAGCGCACCTTCAAGCGCAATAGGATAATGCACACCACGCCCAAGAAACAAAGCATGATTTTTATCAATAAATTTTTGCGATAACAGGCGAATACTATTGTCTAGCTCTAACGTTTCACGCACTAGCTGTGGCAGCTTTGTTAGCGCTTGGTTATGGTCAGCAATTTTCTCATCAAAATTGTTGAACTTGGTAAGGCAAAGTGTCAATAACATCAGAGAAACCAGCTGGGCAGTAAATGTTTTTGTTGCCGCCACTCCCACTTCCGTGCCAGCATTGGTAAGAAAGACAAAATCAGCTTCTCGTGCCAATGAACTTTCGGGGACATTACAAATCGCCAGTGTCGAATCAAAACCAATTTTTTTAGCTTGCCGCAATGCAGCAAGGGTATCAGCCGTTTCTCCTGATTGCGAAAGGGCAACAAACAAACTATTTTTTGGAACAACGCTGTGGCGATAACGGAATTCACTGGCCACTTCAACACGGCAAGATATTTTTGCCATGGACTCAATCCAATAACTAGCGACCAGCCCAGCGTGATAGCTGGTGCCACATGCAATCAATTGAATATGTTTGACGTTTTTTAATTTTTCCAAGGTGTGAGCGTCAAAGCTGTCTAGGTTGAGGTCGCCACCCAATATATGGCCATTGAGGGTGTCTAAAATAGCTTGCGGCTGCTCAAAAATTTCTTTCTGCATAAAGTGGCGGTATTTGCCCTTACTGGTCGCTTCAGACTCAATTTCAGATGTTTGTATCGGTCGCTCGACGGGGTTGCCCTGATTATCAATAATCGTCTGCTGATTGGTTTTTAGAATAGCAATATCGCCTTCTTCCAAGTAGATAAACTTCTGAGTAACCGGCAGTAACGCGAGCGGATCGGAGGCAATAAAACGCTCTTCTACGCCAACGCCAATAACCAAGGGACTGCCTGAGCGCACAGCATATAAAGTATGAGCTTCTTGCTTAGTAACAATGCCAAGTGCAAAGGCGCCGGCTAATTCTGTTGTCATTTTGCGAATAGCGCTTAAGAAATCGTTTTCATTTTTTGTATGATAATGAAGTAGGTGGGCAACCACTTCAGTATCGGTATCGGTATGGAAATGATAGCCAAGGCCAATTAACTTTTCACGTAATGCATCGTGGTTTTCAATAATACCATTATGAACGACAGCAATTTCATCTTGTGAACAGTGTGGGTGAGCATTTTCAGTCGAGGGCTTACCGTGCGTAGCCCAGCGGGTGTGAGCGATGCCAAGTGGACCCAGTAGCGGGTTTTGTTGCAGTAATTCAGCCAAGTTCGCCACTTTACCAGCACAACGTTGGCGTTTAATCTCGTTAGATTTGGGATCTAGAATAGCGATACCGGCCGAATCGTAGCCACGATATTCTAAACGTTTTAAACCTTCCATCAAAATTTGCGCAATATTGCGCTTGGCAGTGCCGCCGACAATTCCACACATAGGCTTATTGGTATCCTTTAGCTAATCTGAGTATGTTAAACAGGAGCTTCGCGCTGGCGAAGCTCTTATCAACGCTATCAAATTGAATCGGCGAAATCAATTGAATGGAGGTGATCGAAGGTTTACTCACCCATAAGGAACGGGGTATCATCAAAACCCCAATCACAGATGTTCGATGAGTGACAACAAGATGAAATTTCCACCAGAAACTGCCAATGCCATCCGCGTATTAGCGATGGATGCTGTACAAAAAGCAAACTCAGGCCATCCTGGCATGCCAATGGGTATGGCTGATATCGCCGATGTTTTGTGGCGACAATTTATAAAGCATAATCCTGCCAACCCAGATTGGTCAAATAGAGATCGATTTATCCTCTCCAATGGGCATGGCGCTATGTTGCATTATGCTTTGCTACACCTCGCAGGCTTTGATGTGTCGATGGGAGATATCAAGCAATTCCGTCAGCTGCACTCCAAAACCCCAGGGCATCCAGAATACGGCGATACTCCGGGTGTCGAAACGACCACCGGGCCGTTAGGTCAAGGATTAGCAAATGGTGTCGGTATGGCAATTGCTGAACGCTCATTAGCAGCAGAATTTAATCGAGAAGGCTTCGCACTTGTTGATCACTTTACCTACGTTTTTGCTGGCGATGGCTGTTTGATGGAAGGCATTTCTCACGAGGCATGTTCGTTAGCAGGAACCCTAGGCTTAGGTAAGTTAATCGTCTTTTGGGATGATAATGGCATTTCAATTGATGGTAAGGTTGAAGGTTGGTTTACGGATGACACCCCGCAGCGTTTTGAATCTTATCATTGGCATGTGATTCGTGATGTTGATGGACACGATGCTGAATCGATTGCTGCTGCGATCAAAGCAGCGCAAGCACAGACCGAGCGCCCGACATTAATATGTTGTCGAACGCAGATTGGCTTTGGTTCACCAAATAAAGTCGGCACGGCTGCCTCGCATGGTGCGCCCTTAGGTGAAGAGGAAATTAAGGCAACACGCGAGCAATTAGGGTGGTCGCATCCTCCTTTTGAAATTCCTCAAAGCGTTTATGATGCGTTTGATGGCAGAGAAAAAGGAGCGGAAGAAGAAAACACCTGGAATGCATTATTTGCTAAATATGAATCTGCTGAACCCGCGTTGGCGAAAGAATTTTTACGCCGCACGCAATCATGGTTGCCAGAGGATTGGTCTGAAAAGAGTGCTGATTTTATTAAATCCGTGCAGCAAAATGGAAAAGAAATGGCGACGCGTAAAGCGTCATTGGCCTGTATTAAAGAATATGCGCCTTTATTGCCAGAGTTGGTGGGTGGTTCTGCTGACTTGTCCGGTTCAAATTGTACACTATGGCCTGAGGCAACGATGCTTAGTGCTGAGAATCCGGGTGGTAATTACATTAATTACGGCGTGCGTGAGTTTGCTATGTCAGCCATTATGAATGGTATTGCTTTGCATCGCGGTTTTATTCCTTTTGGCGGTACGTTTCTAGTCTTTACTGATTACGCACGTAATGCTGTGCGCTTATCGGCTTTGATGAAGCAGCGTGTTATTTATATTTACACCCATGATTCGATAGGTTTGGGTGAAGATGGGCCTACACATCAACCGATTGAGCATGCCGCGATGTTACGCATGACGCCGGGCTTAAACGTGTGGCGCCCTTGTGATGATGTTGAAACGGCTGTTGCATGGCAGCAGGCATTGCAATATCAGGGACCAAGTTGCTTATTATTATCACGCCAGAACTTAGCGCATCAAACGCGTGATGAGCGCGCTGTTGATAATATTGCTAAAGGCGCTTATGTATTATTTGATCCCGCCGAAGAACTTGATGGTCTCTTTATTGCGACAGGGTCTGAAATAGCATTAGCGCTGCAGGCGGCAGAGCAATTGCACAACCGGGGTATTCATTTCCGCGTTGTCTCTATGCCGTGTTGTGATACGTTTAAATTACAACCACAACAATATAAAGAGCTTGTATTGCCGCCGTCGGTAACGCGTCGCGTTTCGATTGAAGCCGGTGTTACCGATGGTTGGTATCAATTTGTTGGCACTGGTGGCATCGCTTTGGGTATTGATCGCTTTGGTGCATCAGCACCAGCTAAGGATGTTTTTCGTGATGTTGGTTTAACGCTTGAAACTATCTTGGAGCGTGTGGAACAGTTACTGGCATTACAGTCTGTAAATTAGAGTTATAAATTCGATTAAATTTCGGGAGAGAACTATGACATATAAAGTTGCAATTAATGGCTACGGACGAATTGGACGCAATGTATTGCGGGCATTGTATGAGTCTGGCAAACACCAAGATATGAAAATTGTCGCTATTAATGATTTAGGCAACATCGAAACCAATGCGCATTTAACAAAATACGATTCTGTGCATGGCCGTTTCCCTGGCGAAGTTTCCATCGAAGGGGATGACTTGGTTATCAATGGTGACAAGATTAAAGTCTGTGCTGAACGCAATCCGCAAGATTTGCCGTGGGGTGAATTGGATGTCGATATCGTTTTTGAATCTACCGGTTTTTTTGCTTCACCTGAAAAAGCAAGCGCACACTTAAAAGCGGGCGCTAAAAAAGTATTGATTTCAGCGCCAGCGGGTAAAGATTGTAAAACCATTGTGTATGGTGTTAACCAGGATACTTTAACGGCTGAAGATAATATTGTTTCCAATGCCTCTTGCACGACGAACTGTCTAGCGCCAATGGCAAAAGTGTTGCATGAAAAATTCGGTATTGAGTGCGGTTTGATGGTAACCATACATGCGGTGACTAACGATCAACACTTAACAGATAGCTACCACAAAGACTTGCGTCGCGCGCGTTCTGCCATGCAATCAATGATTCCAACTAAAACCGGTGCTGCGGCGGCGGTAGGTTTGGTATTGCCTGAATTAATGGGTAAGCTCGATGGTTATGCTGTACGCGTACCAACCGTTAATGTTTCTGTAGTTGATTTAACATTTGAAACAAACAGTGCAGTCTCTGTTGATGCTGTTAATGCCGCTATTAAAGCAGCAGCGGATGGTGAGTTAAGCGGCGTGCTGGGTTACAACGAAGAGCCATTAGTTTCTATCGATTTTAATCATAATGCAAACTCGTCAACATTCGATAGCACACAAACACGTGTTATTAACAATCTAGTCAAAGTGGTTTCTTGGTATGACAACGAATGGGGTTTTTCAAACCGCATGTTAGATACCGCCAAGGCCATTTTAACCGCTTAATTTTTAAATTCACCGTAGGGGCGCAGCATGCTGCGCCCGCTGCCTGCGCACAGGATACCTTAAATGAGTCAACCATTAAAAATGACAGATTTAGATCTTGGTAACAAACGTGTATTAATCCGCGAAGATCTAAATGTTCCCATGGATAAAGGGGTTATCACCAATGATGAACGTCTTCAGCGAGTGTTGCCGACCATTCGTTTAGCCGTCGATGCGGGTGCGCGAGTGATATTAATGTCGCATTTAGGCCGTCCGCAAGAGGGCAGCTTTGACGAACAGTTTTCGTTGGCGCCAGTAGCGAAAAGATTAAGTGAGTTGTTAGGGCAGTCTGTGACTTTAGAAAGTGATTATCTTGCCGGCGTTGATGTCAAACCGGGTAGTGTCGTTTTGCTGGAAAATGTCCGTTTTAATATCGGCGAAAAAAAGAATGACGCCGCATTGTCAAAGCAATTGGCTGGTTTATGCGATATTTTTGTAATGGATGCGTTTGCAACCGCGCACCGCGCGCAAGCGTCTACCAGTGGTATTGTAGAATTTGCCCCGATAAGTTGTGCGGGACCCTTGTTAGATGCAGAGCTTACTGCCTTATCACAAGCTTTTGATAATCCTAAGCGACCATTGGCAGCTATTGTCGGTGGATCAAAAGTATCAACTAAGATTGCCTTGTTAGACTCTTTAGTTGATAAAGTGGATCTGTTAATTGTTGGCGGCGGGATTGCCAACACTTTTTTAAAAGCACAAGGGTATAATGTCGGCAAGTCTCTCTATGAGCCCGACTGGGTTGAAAAAGCGAAAGCCTTATTAGAGAAAGCACAGCAAAAGGGTGTGTCGATTCCCTTGCCTGTTGATGTGGTCGTCGCTAAGGAGCTATCCGCTGAGGCGGTTGCCGAGGCGAGAGACCTTGACCAGGTAGGTGACGATGAGGCCATTTTTGATGTTGGTCCTAAAACCCAGGCTAGCTATCAGGCGCTTTTTGCTGAAACTGGTACGATCGTTTGGAATGGTCCAGTGGGCGTGTTCGAGATTGAGTCCTTTAGTGGCGGCACAAAGGCGTTAGGTGAGGCTATTGCTGCTAGTCAAGCCTATTCCTTAGCGGGTGGTGGCGATACCTTGGCGGCGCTCGCCAAATTCGGCATCTCTGACAAAATATCCTATATTAGTACAGGTGGCGGTGCGTTCTTAGCCTTTTTGGAAGGTGAGGCCTTGCCAGCTGTTTCAGCGCTAGAAAAAACACACCAATCATAGGTTAGGACAAAAATGACTATAACGAATCATCACCTTAAGCGACGAACAAAAATTATTGCGACCCTTGGCCCAGCAACAGACTCCAGTGACATGATGGAGAAGATCATTGAGGCGGGGGTTGATCTTGTACGCTTAAATTTCTCGCATGGAAATCATGAAGAGCATAAAAAAAGAATTGAGTTAACCCGTGCTGCCGCTGCCAAGTTAAATCGCGTGGTGGGTATCTTGGGTGATTTGCAAGGACCTAAAATTCGTGTCGCCAATTTTGCTGCCGGTAAAGTTACCCTCAAAGAAGGTGATACGTTTACGCTCGATGCAACCTTAGATGACGATAGTGGTGATGAGCATGCCGTTGGTATCGATTACAAAGAGCTGCCTCATGATGTAAACCAGGGCGATGTGTTGCTGTTGGATGATGGTCGTTTAAAAATGACGGTGCAACAGGTTATAGACTGTAAGCAAATAGAATGCTGTGTTGATGTTGGTGGCGTGTTATCAAATCATAAAGGCATTAATCGTCAAGGTGGTGGTTTGTCAGCAGCTGCTTTAACCGATAAAGATATGGAAGATTTGCGTTTTGCCGTTAGTCAGCAAGTTGATTATATAGCGGTTTCCTTTCCTCGTAACGCGGAAGATATTTTGAAAGCACGTCACTTAATTGAGGCATACAAAGGCACAGCCGATGTGATTGCTAAAATTGAGCGTGCTGAAGCGGTAGAAAATATCGACGCTATTATTGAAGCCAGTGGTGGTGTGATGGTAGCGCGTGGTGATTTAGCGGTTGAAATTGGCGATGCGGAAGTGCCGTTGGTACAAAAAGATATTATTCATCGTGCGCGCTCTTTGGATAAACCCGTCATTACCGCAACGCAAATGATGGAATCGATGATTCAAAGCACCGTGCCAACACGTGCTGAGGTGTCTGATGTCGCTAATGCTGTGTTAGATAACACCGATGCGGTTATGCTATCCGCTGAAACGGCGGTGGGTGCGCATCCACAGTTGGTGGTTGAAGCGATGGCGCGTGCTTGTCGCGTTTCTGAAAAAGGCCCACGTTCGCAGAAGTCACGCCACCGAGTCGAATGTCGTTTTCACCGCATTGATGAAGCGATTGCGATGGCAACGATGTACACGGCAAACCATTTAGATATTCGCGCCATTATTGCCTTAACAGAGTCAGGGGCTACAGCGTTGTGGATGTCACGCATTCGTACTGGTATTCCAATTTATGGTTTAAGTCGTTACCCCAAGGCATTGGGTAAAATGACTTTATATCGTGCCGTATACCCGATTCAATTTGATCCCACCAAATGCACCCGCGATGAGGTTAATCCTAAGACGATCGAAGTGATGAAGGAACACGGTGTATTGGAAGACGGCGATCTTGTTATCCTTACTAAAGGTGACTACATGGGCGTTGGCGGTGGTTCCAATGCAATGAAGATTATCCGGGTAGGTGAGGCAGTATAAGTTATATTGCCATGAATTTAGAAAGCCATTGCATGAACTAGGAAATGCCAGGTTCAATCCCTCTACGTATGTTTGCGGCTACACTAACAAAAGTAAGTTAAAAGCAGATGCATAAAACTGTTGGGTATTCTATTGGTTTATTATAAGATTGGTGGGATTTTTTTCCTGTAAGTGCCACTTAAAGTTGTTACGGGAGGACTGCATAAAGGACAAGGAGTATTCTGATGGAAGTAAGTGCTGGGGGCCGCTATAAAGCTGTCTTAGCTATGCTTGTTATATCAAGTATATTATTTAAGTTGGCTATTTTCTTCCTTTTGTATCATGGCAACTTTCATCAGATTGGGACCCCAGATTCACCCATATATCTGCGTCTAGCGGTTGCGTTATGGAAGCATCATTCTTATCAAACCGCAGTGAGTGGTGATATGTTGCTTCGCACACCCGGTTATCCTTTTTTTGAGGCAGCCATTTTTAGTTTATTCGGTTATAAATTCGTCCCCGTTATTATTATGCAGATTCTCTTATCGGCTATACCCGTAGTCTGTGCTTTTTTGATTGGCCGGCGAATTTTTTCTCTAAAAGTAGGTTTATTTGCTGCAGCTTTTGTTGGTTTTGACTATTTAATGATTGGTTATTCTTTTTTGATAATTTCTGAGATGCTTTATTTTTGTTTGCTGGCGTTGTGTTACACTTTTGCGGTATATTTTTTTACACAGCCTTTGCCTACGAAAAAGTATGCATTTTTATTTGGTCTCTTGCTTGCAATATCTACTTTGGTAAGGCCAAACTCTTATTTTGCTATTTTGCCTGTAGTGGTTATTAGCCTTGTGTTTCTCGTCAGAAAAGAATGCCCTGCTAGGGTTGTCTTTGTTTCTTTGGCTTTAATTGCGTTGCCAACAGTTTTTTTAGTCGGTGGTTGGCAATTGAGAAATAAATTGGTTGCAGGGAAGTTTATATACACAAGGATCTTTTCCAAAGATGTGGTAATTAATGCTTATCCCAAAGTGGTTCAAGCCGAGCGAGAGAGTCGTAGTAATGTAAATGTAGCGGCGCAAAGTGGCGTGTCATTTCTATTACGGCATCCATTGTCAACGGCAGAACAAATCCTAGGAAGCTCATGGCGCATTATATTTGGGACATCTCGAGCATTGCCGCGACTCTATTATTCTGGAGATTGGGGAGATCTTGCTAAGAAAAGAATTGTGTTTAACGATTTTGCCGGTTTTCATTTTGGTAAAGTACTTCATGATATTGAAGAAGAGTATTTGCTACCTGGGATGCTTGTATACATTGTCTCAACAGTAATCATCAATATTTTATTGTATTTGCTTGTTCTATACGCGGTGATTAGCCTGGTTCGCTGTCGCCAACTTGCTTCCCGCAATGCTTTTGCTCATGTTTTCTTGTGGGGTGCTTTGTTTTATTTCCTGGGAACGGCATCAAATGCGGTCGCCAATGGCCGATTCAGAGTGCCTTGCCAGCTTCCCATCGATCTTTATGCCGCAGCTGGTTTGGTTTATGTGATGAAGCGAATTTCTTCTAAAGGCAAGGCCTCTGCGCAACAAGTTTCGCCTACTGCCACGGATTAGTGGTGTATGGGCTATAATTGTCAATCTAAGGACAGTTTCAACAAAAATTTGCCTTTTTTGTGATTTGGTGTTATGGTTATGTAGTACAGCAAATAACAGTGTTAGAAGGAGAAAATAGTGAACTCAAGTCCAAAACAATTATTTAGGTCAAGAACCAATAGAAAAATTGCCGGTGTTTGCGGCGGTCTCGGTACTTTTTTTAATGTTGATCCTACCATCATAAGAATCTTATATATCATGCTAACGATAATCTCTGTAGGTATTGGCATTATTGCTTATATCGTTATGTGGGCGATTGTCCCGGAGGAACCTGGCTTTGATCATCAAGGTAGAACAGTAGATCATGATGATAAGTCTGAGAAAAGTTAGCCGATTAATAGGCTTAACGGCTAACGTTAAGTCGTTTTGATCAGTGCCGTTTTTCCGCCGCTAGTCTATAAAGATGTCTTTTATCTTAGCGTTGTCGCGATAGGTCTCTCTGTAGCTATAGTGTTTTGAGCTATGTTAGAATAGCCTGCAATTTAGTTTACTTTTAGAGGACATAAAGAATGGCACTAATTACTTTGCGACAACTTCTCGATCATGCAGCAGAGCATGGTTATGGTGTACCGGCATTTAATGTAAATAATCTTGAGCAAATGCGCGCGATTATGGATGCAGCGGATGAAACAAATAGTCCGGTGATTGTGCAAGCATCGGCAGGCGCACGTAAATATGCTGGCCCTTCTTTTATCCGTTCCTTAATGTTAGCGGCAGAAGCCGAGTGGCCGCATATTCCTATTTGTATGCACCAAGATCACGGTGCTTCCCCCGATGTCTGCCAGCGATCCATTCAATTAGGTTTTACGTCAGTGATGATGGATGGTTCTTTAAAAGAAGATATGAAAACACCATCAGACTTTGATTATAACGTCGCGGTAACCGATATGGCGGTTAAAATGGCGCATGCTTGTGGGGTGTCTGTTGAAGGTGAGTTGGGATGTTTAGGCTCATTGGAAACAGGTTTAGCAGGGGATGAAGATGGTTCTGGTGCAGAAGGTGAGCTATCTAGCCAGCAGTTACTGACCGATCCTGAAGAAGCAGCTGAATTTGTCCGTCGTACAAAGGTTGATGCCCTAGCAATTGCCATTGGTACCAGCCATGGCGCTTACAAATTTACACGTCCGCCAACAGGCGATATTTTAGCCATTGAGCGTGTTAAAGAAATTCATCAACGTATTCCAAATACCCATTTAGTGATGCACGGTTCTTCTTCTGTGCCGCAAGACTGGCTTAAAGTGATCAATGAGTTTGGTGGCGAAATCCCTGAAACTTATGGTGTGCCGGTTGAAGAAATTCAGGAAGGTATCCGCAATGGTGTTCGCAAAGTGAACATTGATACTGATCTTCGTTTAGCATCCACCGGTGCCATTCGTCGGTATATGGCGAAGCATCCGGCTGAATTTGATCCGCGTAAATACCTTGGAGAAGCGCATAAGGCGATGCGTGATATCTGTAAAGCACGTTATCAAGCATTTGGCACCGTCGGTCATGCCGATAAGATCAAGGTGGTCTCATTGGAGAAAATGGCTGGGCGATACAAAGCTGGTGAGTTGGATCCTCTTGTTGAGGCCATGACTGTTTAGTTTATGATCATTTCATCATCCTGCGGCTTGGCTGCATAAAGCGGATGAGCTGAATGCTCTTGTCGAGTCTTTGGTTGTTTAATTTGAGCTTATAGCTTGTCATCCCGCGGCTTGACCGCGGGATCCAGAGGGGTGGGCTAGATACCACGGTATGACGAGTGTTGATAACTACGTCATAGCGAGGTTGAGCAGCATATTAATAGAGCCACCTATGGAGAGTGTTTTGCTGTATAAATTATGAACAAAAAATGGTCTTAACTTATTCAAAAAAAAGACATTCTTTTGCTTTTAAGAAATTGTTAAGGTAATATACCACCTGATCGAGATTTAACCACGGTAACGGATGACTACTATATGGACATAGTGTTGATTGTTAAGGACAACGGTAGGTAAAGATCGTTTTATTAACATTTGAGGCTGTGTCATGCTAAATAGGCGATTAAGAAGTATTAGTGTTTTTATCAGTGCAATTGTGGCAGCTCAGATTGCCTCTGCCTTACCCAATGATGATCATCTGACCAAAACCCATTCCTTGAAAAAAGCGCATGCCGAGCCGTTAAAGCAAACCTGGAATTTCCAAAATGCCGATATCCGAGCGGTTATTAATACCGTTAGCCAGTTAACAGGCAAGAGCTTTATTATTGACCCACGGGTGCAAGGCAAAATTACCTTGGTGTCCAATAAACCCATGGGTATCAAAGAGCTTTACCAATCTTTTCTTTCCATGTTACAAGTGCTGAACTACTCAGCCATTCCAGCAGGTCGTTCTATTAAGATAGTGCCTTCGATGGATGCGCGTGGTTACGGTGGTACTTTAGTCGGTAAACATCACCCAGGCAAAGGCGACCAAGTGGTTGTACGCGTTGTTCCTGTTAATAATGTGTCTGCCGAGCAGTTAGTGCCTATCTTGCAGCCGATGATGTTAAGCTGGGGAAGTGTCAGTGCTTACCAACCTTCAAACTCGCTTATCCTAACAGGAACGGCTAACAGTATTAATCAACTCGTTAATATCGTTCACAACTTAGATTCAGGTGACGGTAGTAGGATTAAAGTGGTTCATCTTCGCTATGCTGATGCCAAAAAAGTAGCGCAAATCGTTCAGTCCTTACAATCAGCTAATAGCAGTCAAGGCCGTGTAAACAATGTAGCGATTGTGGCTGATGAAGAAAATAATACCCTATTAGTCAGTGGTAATCGTGATAACCGTGATCGTGCGATTCGCTTAATTAAGCAGATGGATACTAAAAATGCCAGTGGTGGTAATAATACGGTTGTTATTCATTTAAATTATCTAACCGCGAAAAAAATAGCACCGATGCTAACAAAATTGGCACATGGTTATATTCAACAACAAAAGAAAGCACGTTCATCGGCCTCGTTTGGTGTTGGTTCCAGTAATTCCAGCGTGTCTATTCAGCCAGAGCTTAGTGATAATGCGGTTGTGATGAGCGGGCCTCACGCTGTTATTCAAAGTCTTAAAGGCATTATTAAAAAGCTTGATATTCGCCCGCAAGAAGTGTTGGTACAGGCGATTATCGTGAAAGTTGATGAAAGCAAGATGAACCAGTTTGGTATTCAGTGGGGCATGATGCCGCCGAAGAGTTTTGTTCCTCCCGACAGTGGTGGTGGTTCGATTCCCACAACGTTTGATCCAAGCGGTAGCGGCTATGTTAATGTGATGCCGAACATGGGTGGCGCGATGCAGCAGGCGTTTACGGCTGGCGTTGGTTACTTGACCTATGGAAGGCTACAAGCAGTTGTGACAGCACTTAATAAGAGTGGTAATGCGAATATTCTCGCCACACCATCTGTATTAGTGCTAAATAACCAGAAGGCAGAGATCAGTGACGGTAAGAACGTTGGTGTTGCTAACCGCACTTACGCTGGTACTAGCTCTGGCGGTGTTTATCCCGGATATCAGCAACCCTTTAACTCGGTTGAGCGTAAAGATGTCACCTTGTCACTACAGGTAACACCACAAATTGCGCCAGACAATACCGTTCGTTTGGAAATCAAACAGAAGAATGATTCCTTGGATTCCAGTGCCAATACACAAGATCCTGAAAACCCAACCATTAACACCAGCAAAATAAATACCAGTGTGTTGGTTAATAGTGGTGATGTCTTGGTGTTAGGTGGTTTGATTAGTGATGATGCCGAAGAGAATGTCAGCAAGGTGCCTATCTTGGGTGATATTCCTTTATTGGGTCGCTTGTTTACCAATAAATCAAAGACGGTAGAAAAGAAAAATCTGATGATCTTTATCCGGCCGATTATTATTAATAACCGTAAGCAGGCGAAAAAGGTTACTGAAAATCGCTATAATTACATGCGGTATCAAGAGCAGCGTAAACAGGCTGGCTTGGGTCTGGATGGTTCGGGCGAATATCCCATGTTGCCGGCGCATAAAGATAGCCATGGGCCACAGTTACCATCACCTTTTAGTAGCGGCGGTGATAAGTAGATGGAATGTAAGTTACCGTTTAACTTTGCCAAACAACATGGCGTTTTTGTCGAGCAGGTAACTGAGGACGGCGTGGTATTGGCACATCAAAAAAATTTAAAGCCGCAAATCGTCTTTGAATTACAGCGCCATTTAAAGCGCCCACTGGAACTGCGAGAAGTACCCGAAGAGGAATTTTCAACCCTGCTAGCCAAAGCCTATGAAATGGGTACCGATGGCGCGATGGAAGCGATGATTGGTATGGAAGAAAATATGGATCTGGCGCAACTGATGTCGGAAATTCCTGCCACTGAAGACTTGTTGGAAAGCGAAGATGATGCACCGGTTATTCGTATTTTAAATGCGATATTAACAGAAGCTATTAAACAAAAAGCGTCCGATATTCATTTTGAAACCTTTGAAGATAAGGTCATTATCCGTTTTCGTGTTGATGGTGTGCTGCGTGAAATTTTACAACCACCGCGCGTGTTGGCGCCCTTGGTCATTTCGCGTATTAAAGTGATGTCAAAATTAGATATTGCTGAAAAACGTTTGCCGCAAGATGGTCGTATTTCCCTACGTATCGCTGGGCGCGCAGTCGATGTTCGTGTATCAACTATTCCAACCCATTATGGTGAGCGTATTGTTCTACGTTTGTTAGATAAGAAAAGCGCACCGTTGGATTTGCAACGTCTTGGCATGTCCGAGCAAGCATTAAAACTAATGCGTGAATTAATTTCCATTCCACACGGTATTATCTTAGTAACCGGACCAACCGGCTCCGGTAAAACAACCACCTTATATGCCGCTTTAACAGAATTAAACGATGAAAGCCGTAATGTATTAACGGTAGAAGATCCGATTGAATACTATCTCCCAGGTATCGGGCAAACACAGGTAAACACCAAAGTGCAAATGACTTTCGCTAAAGGCTTAAGAGCCATACTGCGACAAGATCCAGATATTGTTATGGTTGGTGAAATTCGTGATTTAGAAACTGCTGAGATGGCAGTACAAGCCAGCTTGACCGGGCACTTGGTGTTATCCACCTTACATACCAATAGCGCAGTAGGCGCCATTACGCGTTTGCGTGATATGGGTGTTGAGCCATTTTTAGTATCATCAACCTTAATTGGTGTCGTAGCGCAACGTTTAGTGCGTGTTTTATGCGATGAATGCAAAGTGGAAAAAGCAGCGACATCAGCAGAATTAGCCTTAATGGGTTCAACGGAAGCTGTCAATATCTTTCAGCCAGTAGGTTGTCAGCGTTGTGGTGGCAGTGGCTATGTTGGTCGAACAGGGCTATACGAAATTATCAGAATTGAAGAAAATCTACGAAGAATGATTCATGAAAATTCCAGCGAATCCGCAATGGAATTAAAAGCACGCGAAGCGCATCCCAGTATGCGCCAAGATGGCTGGCGGCGTGTATTAGCAGGCGAAACAACAATAGAAGAAGTATTAAGAGTGACGAGCGGAGACTAGTGTGGGTGCATTTCAATATACGGCGTTAAACCAGCAAGGAAAACGAAAAAAGGGTGTGCTCGAAGCTGATACCGCAAGGCAAGTGCGTCAGCAGTTGCGTGATAAGGGATTAACTGCATTGGAAGTTAATGCTGTTTCCGATCGTGGAGCCAAGCCTAAAGCAGGCACGGAAAAAAAGAAAAGCTATTTTCGTTTTACGCGCTCAAAGCGTATGAGCTCTAGCGACTTATGTTTAGTCACACGACAAATGGCTACCTTACTGGCAGCTGGTATTCCTTTAGACGAAGTCCTATCGGGTGTGGCTAATCAAAATGAAAAAGCGCACGTCAAAAGTATTTTATTGGGTGTTAGAGCAAAGGTTATGGAAGGCCACACGCTAGCCTCTGGCATGGCAGACTTTCCTTCCGCTTTCCCCAAACTATATCGTACTACGGTTTCATCCGGTGAGAAATCGGGTAAGCTCGATAAAGTACTTATCCGTCTTGCCGAATACACAGAAAAGCAGCAGGGTATTAAACGTAAAATTCGCCAAGCAATGATCTACCCGACATTGATGTCAGTGGTGTCGGTGTTGGTTGTTGTCTTTATGTTGATTTATGTAGTGCCCAAGATTGTTGATACCTTTAATCAAACTAATCAAGTGCTACCAATGGTGACCACCATTTTATTAGCTATTAGTCATATTACCAAAGAGTACGGGCTTTACCTTGTCGGTGCGGGTGTTTTATTAAGTTATTTATTTTCACGGCTAATGAAAAAAGAATCCTTCCGTGAAAAAATACACCGTCTGCTATTAAAAACGCCTTTATTGGGTAAAAGTATTCGCATTGTGAATAGTGCACGCTTTGCCAGAACCTTCGGTATTTTAAATGCCGCCAGTGTGCCGGTGCTAGAGGCAATGGGCTCAGCCGCACAATTAATTTCACCTTTGCCCATGCGTCGTTCGGTCGAAAAGTCTGTCGCACAAGTGCGTGAAGGGATGCCAATTAGCGTTTCACTACAAAATACCGGTTATTTTTCACCGATGTTTGTGCACTTGGTAGCAAGTGGTGAATCCAGTGGGCAGTTGGAAGAAATGTTACAACGAGCAGCCATCAACCAAGAGGCTGACGTAGAAGCGGTGATCGATGGCGCGCTAACGCTATTTGAACCGGTAATGATTTTGGTGATGGGCGCGGTGGTAATGTTTATCGTCCTAGCGATTATGCTACCTATCTTTTCGTTAGATCAATTTAGTGGGTAAGAGGAAAATAGAAGAATGAAAAAATTACAATTAAAAAATATGCCGCTTAAAAATCAACGAGGTTTTACCTTGATTGAAGTGTTAGTGGTGGTGGTGATTATGGCGATTCTAGCTGCGATTATCGTGCCGCGTATTATGAGTCGTCCTGAACAAGCGCGTATCGTAAAGGCGAAAACCGATGTTGGTTCGATTGCCAATGCGATGGATATGTACAAACTTGATAATGGTTTTTACCCTTCACAAGATCAAGGTATTAAAGCCTTAGTGCATAAGCCAGCCGGTGATCCAACGCCAGAAAATTGGAATGGCTACTTAAAACGTGTACCAACCGATCCTTGGGGGCATGCTTATCATTACACCAACCCAGGTCAGCATGGTGATATTGATATTTGGAGTTATGGACCAACTAATAAGCCAGGTAAAGGCGAAATCGGTAACTGGTCGATTAAATAATGCAATTAAAAATAACACCACGTCGACAAGGTGGATTTACATTAATTGAAACTATCGTTGTCGTGGTGATTATTGCCATTATTACCGCCTTGGCGGTGATGACCTTTGGTCATTTTAATTCAGGCCGTAAAGTGCATGCGCGCGCTAAAGAGTTGCAACAGGTTGTGATGATGGCGCGCCAACAAGCGATTTTAATGCCAATGGTATTGGGCATGAAAATTACCGAGCAAGGGTATGTTTTTTATGTCTATCGCTTAGATATAAAAACGCATAAAGCAAAGTGGGTCAGATTTAATAATGATATTTTGTCTCACCCAACAGCCTTTGCTGGTGATATGAAGGCGCAATGGTTGGATCAGAAAATAAATTCAGCCTATAAGAAAAAATACATAGTATTTTCAGCCAGTGGTGATGTAACGCCATTTAAGATCCGTATTAGTAATTTACGCAATACCGTGGCTTATCAATTAAAAATGAATGCAGCTGGGAGCTTAAGTTTAAAAACCGAGGCCATAAAACAATGAAAAAGTCAGCGGGATTTACGTTAATTGAAATACTGATTGCCTTGGCCATTTTGGCGATTGCCCTGGTAGCGGTGGTCGCGGCAACCGCTCATAGTGTTCGTGATACGACGCGCGTTAAAGAAAAAATGGCGGCGCATTGGGTGGCGATGAACGTATTGTCCAGTCTGCAAGTGGGTATGACTAGCTTAGGAACGGAAGGCGTCGGCCTTGATGGTATGACCAATATGTTAGGCGAGCAGTGGCAATGGAAAGCTAGGCAAATACAAGGCGCTGGAAATACAAATTTTATTCGTGTTGGTGTGGATGTAATGCATCAAGGATCGGAGAAAAAGGTAGAGCATTTAGAAGGGTTTGTTAAGTTTTAATAATTTGTTGCACTAGACAGGGTTGGCTTTGTGTCACAAAAGAGAACGTGATGATAAAAGAGAGTAGGTTAAACATAGCAGGATTTACGTTGATAGAGATCCTGGTGGCGCTGTTAATTTTCGCTATTTTAAGCGTTATTACCGTCGTTGGCTTGCGCTCGATGATTCGTTCTCATCACCATCTTGATAAAGTTGATCAGCAGCTGCAACAGGTTATGTCAGCGATGACGGTGTTAAGACGTGATATTACGCAAACCATCACTCGTCCGATAACCAGTAGTACGGGAACAGGGCTGATACCTGCTTTTCAGTCGACGAGTACCACCGCATTTGAATTTACACGTGCCGGTTATACTAATCCATTTATGATAGCGCCACGCAGTACTATGCAACGTGTTGGTTATGAATTCAAAAATCATAAGCTTATTCGTATCACTTGGCCGGTATTAGATCGAGCTCCTGATACGCAGCCAACACAGCGGGTGTTATTAAACCATGTTGATAATATGACAATTAATTTTGTCGATGACAAAGGACAGCAGCAAGAGTCATGGTCTACACAGACCAATGTGCAAGCGATTCCACGTGCGGTTATTTTAATGATGCATATTAAGGGGATGGGCGAATTAAAAGGGATATTTCCGATTGATGGTAGGGGGACTTATGTTGCACCCTAAAAAACAACAAAGCGGCGCAGCGTTAATGACAGCGCTTATTATTATGGTGATTTGTGCTATTTTAGCGACCATGCTTATTATGGGGCAGCGTTTTTTGATTCGCCAAGCCAGCTTAGTTACGCAGTCGGATCAGATGATGCTTGATTTGCACGGTGCGCAAGAGTGGGCGCAATCGGTATTGTTGCAGAATAAGGATCTTAGAACCGTTAAGCCACTTGATATTAAGCTGCATGGTGTCAAAGTTCACGCAACGATTATAGGTGCGCAGGGCCTATTTAATTTAAATAGTCTATTGAATACCGTTAACCAGGCGCAGTTTGTACGTTTGTTACAAGCGTCTGTGCCGGATGTTAGTTCAGCACAAGCGGGTGATATTGCACGCGCCTTGATTAGCTGGGTGGGACGACCGGGTACGAATTTGTCTTCTACAGATGGTGATAATTACTATTTGCAGTTAAAGCCAGCGTATCGTGCACCGCATCGATTATTGGTTAATCCTAGTGAATTGCGCTTAGTTAAAGGGATGACGGCAAAATTATATTACGCCATGCAGCCGTCTATTACTGTTTTACCAGGAGTGATGACGCAAGTTGATGTGAATTATGCGCCAGCGCAGGTGTTGATGAGCTTGGATAAAGAGATTAGTTTAGCGCAGGCGCAAGGCATGGTTGACTGTCGCAAGAGTCACGGTTTTTTTGCTACTACCGGCGAATTTTTACAGACCTGTGCGCCTGGTATTAAGCTAACAAATATTACCACCAACAGTCGTTATTATTTATTAAAAGCAACGGCTACGGTGGGTCAGCAAGTGGAGACACAGACGAGTTTATTAATGCGACTCAATGGGCGTAATAATTTACCGGCGATAAGGGTAGTATGGCAGGAGATGAATGGTGGATAAGGTAAAGTTAGTTATATTAAGTATATATAAAGAGAATGCGTTATGCTGGTCGCGTTTTAATGAGCAGGCTCAGCTCGTTTCGACAGAAGTTTTTTCATCCTTTGATGAGTTGCCTTTGGTTGAGGATGGTGAGATTTTATTGGTGTTGCTGCCTGGCCAAGACGTGTTGTTAACACAGGTTGAAATGCCGAAAATGCGTCGGCAAGAATTACTAAAAGCGCTTCCCTATGCAATTGAAGACCAAGTGGTTGGTGATATTGATGATCATTATTTCTTTCCTGGTAGTGTTGCTGAGGATGGGATGACCCCAGTTGCGGTGATCGATAAGGGCGTTTTTGATGCTTATAATAGTAAATTAGAATCTTATGGATTGCGTCCCGCGGCTATCTTGCCGGATTTTCTTAGTTTACCAAATGAAGTTGATAGTATTAGTATTTGTATCAAGGAGTCATCTGCCTTGGTCAGAACGGGTTTAACATCTGGTTTTTCTGTGCCAGTAGAAAATCTGTTGCCATTCTTAGAATTGCTGTTACATCAGGAAGGTGTCAATAAACCGAAACAGTATATCTGCTCAGGCGCCAATGAAGAATTAAAAGCACATTTAAGTCAGCAAGCCAACTTAATCGAAGTCCCTATTGAATCGATGCTTGACGACACGTTACAGGGTTTGTCATTTCCCATCAATTTATTACGTCGTAAGTTTAAACCAAAAGTGAAAAAGTCTTTGTTTAAACAGCCGTGGAAAATTGCTGCTGGCAGTTTTATTGCTTTGTTAGTAGTGATGTTCGCTGGGCAGGTGGCGCAATATCTTCATAGCTCGGCGCAAAATAAAAAGCTAGAAAGCAAAATGACAGCAACCTATCAGAAAGTTTTTCCGAATGGTTCTTATGATGAAGGTTCTAAGCAGCTATTAGAGCGTGAATTGCATGCGCTTATTGAAGCTGGTAAGGGTGATCAGTTTATCCATATGTTGGGTAAGGTGGGCGCGATCTTGCAGCGAAATCAAAAAATTGTGTTGCAATCCATATCCTATCAAACCGGTGTTTTAACGCTAAAATGCCAGGCGGATAAGTTGTCTTCCTTAGAAGGGTTTAGTCATGCCTTGAGCCAACAAGGCCTGCATATCAAAAAGAACCAGATTAGCACCACCGATAAGTCCGTGCTATCAACTTTAGTGATAGGAGGCAAATAATGACGATTCAAATGAAACTGCAGTCATGGTGGGAAACCCTAGCAAATCGTGAAAAATTAATCGTTGCGATTGGTGGTGTGTTGGGAATATTTTTGATTCTCTACTTTTTAATTTGGTCGCCTTTATCAGAGGCGGTGACAAATAATCAGGAGCAAATTGCTGAGAACACACAGACGTTAGCGTGGTTGCAGCACGCGACAAGCCGCATTCAATCGCTGCGCCGAGCAGGCGTTGTGCCACATACGCCGGCGCATACCAGTGTGATGGCTTTAGTTGAAAGAGCGCTGGCCAGTAATCAGTTGGCTAAATATATTCGCCAAGTGCAGCAGCCAGAACAAACGCAAGTAAAGATTTCTTTAAAGGCGGTGCCATTCGATCAATTTATTAATTGTTTGCAGCGTTTGGAAAATCAATCTGATGTGGTTGTTCAGCAGTTCCAAGCGTCTAAAGCCAAAAAGCCGGGTCTTGTTGATCTTCAAGTTACATTGAAAAAACGTTAATGTTAAGTTGCATGTTTCGCCTCTGTTAGATGCGAAACATGCGTAGTAGAGCTATGGCCCACAAGCCCCTTTTGAGGTTGGTCGCAAAAACAGGTCTGAGTGCGACTGTGATCGGTTAAGCGCTTTATGATTAGTTGACTTCTGCTGCAAGGGGCTAGTGTCATTCTTAGCAGAAAAGATACTGTAATGCGATAACGAGCGCTTTCGCTTACTCTTGAACGGCAAGTTTGATTGACTGACCTTATGATTCGCATCTAAATGATCCAAAAGCAACTTGGCGATGAATAAGATATATCCTTCAGGTTCACGCAATTTTTTTCTAAACCCTAATACTTTTTTGTATTTATATGAAAATCAAGAAAATGTCATATGAAGTGCACAGTGTTTAAGATTGGAAAACACCAAGCCGCAGAAATTTAATACGGTTTCAATGTAAAAGCTCGTATCTTTAACTTCGTAAGCAGTTAGCTTAAATTTTGTAAGTGTTGACATTGCAGAAATAAATTTGATGCTGTAATCATAAGCATATCAAATATGTAATTAAAGGCTAGAAATACTATTTTAGCACGTGACATGTAGAAAAAAATGTTTTTTATTTCTAAATTCATTTATGATAGCTCTTCAACCGCAATGACACAATGCTGTTCGCACCCAGGTTCTTATCTTTCGCATTTGATCAGGATGGTTAAGGCGTAATGCTAGGCTTCGCTGGATTTATTGTTGTACCCTATGAAAAAAATAGCCTTAAGTAATTTTGTTTTGCCAGAAACTCTAGATCAATGCGATATGTTGAGTGTTGATCTTGGTCAGTCATTATTTGATGAGCGAATTAATTTAGCAAGCATGTTAATAAAAAATAGCAAACAAAAGCGCTTGGTTGTGAATCTTACGGGTGTTTCCATTCCTCAATACTTACTATTTGGCCTTACTAGCGCAATTACTGATACTTTTGTAAAGATGCTTGAAGTGAATTTAACATTTACTAAACTTACGACTCAAAGCGTTATTTCCATTTTTTCATCTCTATCGAAATATAAAGGGACAAGTTTTAGCGTTAATCTTAAAAGCAATGAACTTTCATTTGAATCACTTGGCATGTTAAGTTCATTGTTTGCGAAATATATTGTTAAAGATCTGTCGATTCTACTTTCCAACAATAAAATAACTAGTCATGGGTTGATCAACTTAGCTAATGGTATTGCCGCTCTTAAAGCTGAAAAGTTAACATTGAATCTAGCCAATAACCATTTTGATGACGTTGGTATTATCGCATTGTCTGCTGGTTTATCCCTTTTTAAGGGTGACTATCAAAGCATAGCTCTTTCTGGTAAACAAGTTACTATGACTGGTATGAAAGCGCTTATTAATACATTAGCGCCGACTAGGAATTGTTGGTCTCTTAAGGTCTCAGGTGGCAATTTAGGGAATAGCATTTTAGAAGAAATTGCTAGTAAGCTCTCTAGTGATTTTGTGGGTCAAGTAGAAATTTACTTGGTACTAACGCAAATTACAAGCGTTGGTCTTCGTAAGATTACATCGGCAATACGTCAATACCAATCTGGTCCTTTGCGGTTAAAGCTTCTATTTAAAAATAAAATTAGCATTGATGATAGTGTGTTGCAACGATTATTTGAATCAATCGTTGCTTGTAAAGGGGGGCCAATTTCATTAATAACCAACGTTTGTAAGAAATATTATGAAATAACAGATATGCTGCTTAATCCATCAATTTATAAAGGGGATATCATTGAACTGTCTGACACGAATCAAAATCAAAGATATTATGATATGCATTGCTATTTATACCGTGAAATTTATCATCATTTACAGCAAGCAGTTGTATCTGATCAGTTAACGATTTCATTAATATTTTCATACCTTGGCAAGCAGATGCCAAATGAAATTATTCAGAAATTTCCTGAGGAAATTCAGACAAGAATTTATTCATTTTTTAGCATTCAGCAGTTATTAAAGCTAAGAAGTGTATCAAAAGAGCATGATATTAGGGTTCAACAATGTATTTCTCAATTTTCAGCGCGGCGATTAAGTTTTGAATTTTTAAAGATGACAATTTGTACTATTTATCAATTAGTAAAAGTGAAAATTATAATTGACTGTGTTGTGTCAAGGCTCTTTACCGAGGATCAGTCTCAAGACCTGTGGGTGTGTTTACTTAAAGACCTATTCGAACCAACAGAAGTTAGGGGTGCTTCAAGGCTATCGTTAAACGAAATAAATAACCTATTGTTGATGATAAAAAATGACCCCTTGGCAAGTTTACTTGAGTGTTATCTTTTGGCAAGAAAGCCTTCTTTATTAATGCCCTTTGCAAGTGAGCGGCATTTGAATTTTGACTCGCCATCCATGCCAGAACATGTAACCTTCAAAAATAATTATATTATCTTGCTTGAGCGAATTATTAATCAATTGCGTAATAAAGCACATTATTCACTGATTAATTTAAGTGGCACAGTTGTTGATGGAATTGTTAATTGGCAGTCTATTAATTTGTATGGTGCATGCCTAAAAGACATTGACTTTGAAAATGCAAATTTATCAAATGCTGATATTCAATGTGCTGACCTCACAGATAGTGTATTAAATAATAGTGTTCTAATAAATATTAAATACAATGGGCAAACATGTTTTCCTGAAAGTGCACGAATATCAGAATTGATGCTAACAACGATGAGAGAATATGGTAAAGAAGATCGAAAAGAATTTTTTATTGAACAAGTTATAAAAGCTAGTCAGCATGATCAGCGGCTTATTTTAATTCGGTGTTTGCAGCTAACCTGTAAAAAAATATTAGACTCCCACGAGGGCACATTTATGATTGGTGTCCTGTATAATCATTTTTTAAAAAATGTTTTTGAGCAACTAAACCAAAAAAACTCGACGCAAACAAACATACGCAACATGTTAACATCAACAGCCGCCACCTTCTTTTCTTCAGCGAATGCTAGTCGTGGTGAAGATACAGCGGAGCAAGATATTTTTGGATTATTCGACGATATTAAGCTTGAATGATTATACATTTAAACTTTACATAATTTATTCGCTACGTGTAGACACAGCATATGTTTAGTCTCAGTTTGCGCAGAGGTTACTTAGAACTCGTAGGGGCACAGCATGCTGTGCCCGATTGGGTGTACGTGGCTGTGGATTGTTTGTGCCGCGGGTGTTTTGCGGGCGCAGCATGCTGCGCCCCTACGAAGTTTGAATTTTTCAGTTGCTAGACTCTCGTATCAAGTAGCAGAGTGAGCTAGTACAAGGTCATTAGGAGTGATCTTTAGGCGCAGAACCATAGAGTGAAGCATCACTTTGATGCTGTAGCATTTGTAATGCTTTAATCGCTCCCGGCTGTCCTGCTTTAGCCGCTTTGCTAAATAAGGCTACCGCTTTTGATTGATCGACTTTGGTGCCAACGCCGTAGTAAAGCATATAACCTTCGGCGTATTCTGCATTGGCATTTCCATTTTCAGCAGCAAGGTGCATTTGTTGATAAGCGGTGTTGTAATCTTTTTGGCTATAAGCTTGTTGGCCTTGTGAGAACTGTTGCGCGGCAATTTTAGGGTGTGAGCATGCCGCTAGTAGAGTTACAGATAAAGATATCATCGCTATTTTATAGATCGTACGCATTAATACATTCCCAAGGTGTTTTGTGGTTTATTGAGCTTCGGTACGGGGAGCTTTAATACTTCTAGCCGCCCGTTGTCATTTAAAACAATTTCATTAGCCTGCATTTTGGCAATAGTGGCGCCGCCGGGTACCGCGTCACCCACCCGGTATATTTTAGTTTGACCTGAGGGTGAGCTGATAATGGCGATAGAAGACTGATTTTTCGCTGATGATAAAGCAATGCCTTCTAAGCTCAGCTGTAAATTGGTTTGTGGTAGATTCGTCGGTGTTGGTTGAAATAAGCCAAAAAGGTGGAAGTTGGCGACATTGGTAGCGCTGATTGGCATGGTGATGCTCTGTCTTTCAGGAGCGGTATTGGTGGTTGCTGTAAAGAAGCTGCGAGTGGTTGAAATTACTGATAATAAGATAAAAAGTAATAACAAGGCACTTATGCCAAGGGCAATTCTTGGGTCTTTACGTAGCCACTCTTTAATTGTCTCTGCATCAAAAGTCATACTATTCCACATCGCGTATTGGTGAAAATATGGTCGCATTATAGCATTGTTGATCAAATTCTGTAAGGTTAAATTACGCTTAAATCTATGAAATATTGTTCAAAATTTGTATATATTGAGGGTTTGCGATTAGTTATTTCTAGAAAACAGTGCTATACTCCGCCTCCTATACACTACGAAGCATTAGTCTTATGTTAGAAGCGCCTGTTTACCAGCAAGCAACTTATCTTAAAAGTGCTCCAGACCTTGGTCAGTTACCCGCTGATAAAGGGTGTGAGGTGGCTTTTATTGGTCGTTCAAATGCGGGTAAGTCTAGTTCTTTAAATGTTATTACCGGTATCAAGGGCTTGGCGCGCACGAGTAAGACGCCTGGCCGTACGCAGATGATTAACTTTTTTTCCTTGGACTCTTGTCGGCGTTTGGTTGACTTGCCGGGTTATGGTTATGCCAAGGTGCCGTTGAAGGTTAAAGAGCGTTGGATGGAGAACGTTGATAACTACCTGCGTGATCGTCAGTGTTTGCGTGGTTTGGTGGTGGTGATGGATATTCGACATCCGTTGAAAGAGATGGATGAGAAGGTCATTGATTGGGCTGTGGATTGTTCATTGCCTACACATATTCTTTTAACTAAATCTGATAAGCTTAAGCCGAATGCTGCGCGTAAGTCGTTACGAGAAGTGCGTGATGCACTGGCGGTTTATGGTGATATGGTTACGGTTCAGTTATTCTCTTCGATTGATTGCGTTGGCGTTGATGATGCACGAGATGTGCTTAATCAGTGGTTTTGCTGTGAGCCTGATGAGGCTGAGGCGTAATAGTCTTTTTTTCCTGTCTGTCTTTATTGTGTGTTTTGCTCGTGGGTAATTTATAACCCGTAGGGGCACAGCATGCTGTGCCCGATTGGGTGTGTTTGGCTGTGGATTGTTTGTGCTGCGGATGTTTGCGGGCGCAGCATGCTGCGCCCCTACGGGTTTAGGTTTAGTGTGAGTTTGCTCATGGGTAATTTAGAATTCGTAGGGGCACAGCATGCTGTGCCCGATTGGGTGTGTTTGGCTGTGGATTGTCTGTGCCGCGGATGTTTTGCGGGCGCAGCATGCTGCGCCCCTACGTGCGTTTTTTTCTTTTGAAAAAAAACTTGGCTCCTTAACAATAGTGGTGTATAAAAGCAGCACTTTGGTTTTACTAGACTCATTGTAGTCTAATGCTAATTCAATTGAGAAAAGATTGTTGCTTTTCTTGCCTTAACATCTTGATACATATAAAGAATGCTTGTTGGCATTGCGTTTTTAGGGTTTACTTATTAGCTATGAATACGTCAAAGAACACCTACGCAAAAAATGAGGTCACCAGCTGGCCTATCCCGAATTATTGGGATGTGGTGGCGTTGGTGTTGGTGGTCGCCCTTATCGTACTGCTAGGTTGGGGCGCGAAATCAATGACCGGCAAGTTTCATTTAGGTCAAACCCTTCCTATTTCATTAAACCCCTGGGAATTACCTTATTATGCGTTGCGCACCGTGATGCGTATGTTTATTGCTCTCGCATTTTCATTATTATTTACCTTTGTTTTTGGCACATGGGCGGCAAAAAGTAGACAGGCAGAACGGGTGATTATCCCGATGATTGATATTTTACAATCAGTGCCGGTGTTAGGCTTTCTGACGATTACCGTCGTCGGTTTTATTACGCTATTCCGTGGTAGCATGTTAGGCCCTGAATCAGCAGCCATTTTTGTTATTTTTACCGCGCAAGTATGGAATATGACCCTAAGCTTTTATCAAAGTTTACGCACCGTACCGGATGAGATGCAAGAAGCAGCGGCGATGTTTCAACTGTCAGGGTGGCAGAAGTTTTGGCGTATCGAAGTGCCTTTTGCCATGCCGGGTTTGGTATGGAATATGATGATGTCGATGTCAGGCAGTTGGGTTTTTCTTGTCGCCTCAGAAGCCATTTCCGTAGCCAATCAAACCATTACCTTGCCAGGTATTGGCTCGTATATTGCCTTGGCGATTAAGCAAGCAGATGTCCATGCGATTATTTATGTTATTGTAGCGATGTTAATTGTTATTGCTATTTATGATCAGTTATTATTTCGCCCGCTCGTCGCTTGGTCAGAGAAGTTTAAAGCCGAAAGTGTCGCCAGCGAGATTGAACCCGAATCTTGGGTGCTTGATTTATTCCAGCGTACACATTGGTTTCGCCATTTAGGACAGCATGTTTCGGTATTAGCCGATGCCTTTGTGAATATTCGCTGGTTTCGACGAACACGAAAACGTCGTCGTATTGAGCCCAAAGAAAAGACCCGTAGGTTGACACTGATCTGCTGGAATGTTTTTCTTTTCCTCGTCGTTGTTGGCGCACTTTATGTTTTATTGCGCTTTATTTTTTCCGCTTTGCCTTGGGAAGAAGGCTTGCATGTGGTTTACCTTGGCTTTATTACCGCTGTGCGTGTCACGGTATTAATTATTATTAGTTCCATTATTTGGGTGCCGATTGGTGTTTGGGTTGGTTTAAGCCCGCGTGCTTCGCAGATTGTGCAACCCATCGCGCAGTTTTTTGCGGCCTTTCCGGCGAACTTATTATTCCCTATCTTTGTGATTATGATATTGAAATATCATTTGAACGTGAATATTTGGGTCTCGCCTTTAATGATTTTAGGCACCCAGTGGTATATTTTATTTAACGTTATTGCAGGCACCATGGCACTACCAAAGAATTTGCATTATGCTGTCGGCACTTTAAATGTGCGCGGTGTGTTATGGTGGAAACGCCTTATTTTGCCGGGTATTTTTCCTTACTATATTACCGGCGCTATTACTGCTGCTGGTGGCGCTTGGAATATTAGCATTATTGCTGAAGCCGTTAGCTGGGGGCATACGCAATTATGGGCAACTGGTTTGGGTGCTTATATTGCCAAGGTTTCTGCGGTGGGTGATTTCCCCCGCTTGGCATTAGCCATTGTTGTAATGTCTTTATATGTTTTACTTATTAATCGCTTTATGTGGAAGCCATTATATAATTTAGCGCAGGAGCGTTTTCAAGTACGTTAATGGTTTGCTTAAGGGTATTTGCTTATGACAGTCAATAAAACCGATATTATCCAAGTCAGAGATATTCAAAAGTCTTTTAAAAAGGGCGGTACCCAGGATTTATTAGTATTAGACGAAGTCAATTTTAATATCCGCGATGGTGAAATTATTGCATTGCTGGGCAAGTCAGGTTCAGGTAAATCCACATTGTTACGTATTATTGCGGGATTAATTCGCCCAACTGGTGGCGATGTTTTATATCGTGGTGAGCCTATTTACCAGCCGATTCCCGGTTTAACGATGGTGTTTCAACACTTTGCTTTGTTGCCGTGGTTAACGGTATTGGAAAATGTCGAGTTGGGTTTAGAAGCGCAAGGTGTGGCGCGTGCCGAAAGACGTCAGCGTGCATTGGAAGCTATTGATGTGGTTGGTCTCGATGGTTTTGAATCTGCTTATCCCAAAGAATTGTCAGGCGGAATGTCGCAGCGTGTCGGTTTAGCGCGCGCATTAGTGGTTGATCCAGAAGTGTTGTTGATGGATGAGCCTTTTTCAGCACTCGATGTATTAACCGCCGAAAACTTACGCGGTGATTTAATTGATATTTGGCAATCCGATAAAACCAATATTAAAAGTGTTTTATTGGTGACACATAATATTGAAGAAGCCGCTGCATTGGCCGACCGTATTTTAGTTTTTTCCAATAACCCAGGCCATGTACGTGCTGAGGTGGTGGTTGATTTAGCGCACCCGCGTGATGATACCGATCCTAAGTTTCGTAAACTAGTCGACGATATTTACGGCTTAATGACAACGCCAGAAGTTGAAAAAACAGTCGCTGAGAAAGCCGGCTTTAAAGAAATTGATGTTGGCTATCGCTTACCAAAAGTGGAGATTTCCGAAATTATGGGCTTTCTCGAAGAGTTGGCTTCACGCGAAGAGCAGGTTAAAGTTGATTTGCCCGAGCTGGCAGAGGCATTGCATTTTGAAATCGATGAGCTATTTCCTATTACCGAAGTATTAGAAATATTACATTTTGCGCGCGTATCCGAAGGTGATATTGAATTAACCGATGCTGGTCGTGCCTTGGTGGATGCTGATATTCAAGATCGTAAAAAAATATTTGCCCAGCATTTATTAGCCTATGTGCCAGTGGCGCGTTTTATTCGTGAAGCCTTGGATAAAGGCGCGCATCATGAAACCTCAGAAGACTTTTTCTTAAAAGAGCTCGGCAAACACTTAAGTGACCAAGCCGCAGAAGAAGTGTTAACCGTAGCGATTGACTGGGGCCGTTACGCAGAAATCTTTGCTTATGATTACAACTCAGGCATTTTAAGTCTCGAAAATCCCGAGTAGTATTAGTTCAGGGCTTGCTTCGATTTGCGGCTAATACATAGGCCGAGCCCTTACCCCGATTAACGGTAGCTTACATAACGACACATGGGTTACTTTGATCATAGTCAACCAATGAGCTATTCTCATCCAAGACCTCAATAACGGTATGTGCAGAGAGGCTTTGATGTTTTCTATGTACGACGTCAAGGACGGGGTCATATTCAAAGTCGTCTGGATCAAACGCTTGCATTAACATATCAAATACTCTCTTAGAATCAATCGGCACAACTTCGTCCTCTAAAAGTGGTGGCGCTGATTTGCGTGCGCAGCAGTAAAATAGCATAAATACGAAGGCGGCGGCGATTAATCCAGTAAAGGTCCAGTCAGGTGTTTGCATATGTGTTTTTAAGGCATAAATAAGGCTGGCAACGGCCGCGGCAATAAAGGTCATGCCGCAACAGGTTTCTGACCCGGAGCAGGCTTTTGACCTGCGACCGGCTTGTGTTCGCAGTGCGGATCTTGGCACTTTTAGTTTATATTCTTTAACGAGATCCTCTGCGGTTTGTTTGGTCATGGGGCTTTTGAAGCCTTCCCAGCTTTTCCATTTTTCAGGCTTACTTTGCGTGAGCAGTCGTTGGCAATTGAACTCCCATACTTCTCTGATATAGACATAACGGTCCAAGCAAAGTAACAGATCTAGTTTAACATCTTTTTTTATCGCTTCGATTAAGGGGTTGGTATATTTTGGCAGCATATTTTGTGTTCTGTCAAAAATAGTTAGGGTGTTTCTTAACTTAAGTTCCCTTAGGCTGCCTATAATTTCCTCCTCCATAGCCGTTACTGCGCGGATAAACCATTGGCTGGTCGTCTGGTGTTGGACTAGTATAAAATAACGTTCAGCTCTTCCTTCTTCTTGGTCTTCGAGTTCTGCAACTATTGTTTTAATAGTATTTAATGGGTTTTGAGATTTTGCTGATACAAGCTTGTAGTCATAGAGGTTGTGACCCCAGATGGTTGACGTCCCATGCACGCCTCTTTCATCACCTTTCATATCGTAACCGTGTGCAATGGCGAAGGGTATTTTTTCATAGTAGGCCCTTAACAGCTTTATTTTTAGCTCATCTTTTAAGATGGCGGTAACTTGGTCTTTGTCATCACCAGTAAGTTGTTGTGCATCGTGGTATTTTCTTAGTAAGGTGGATGTTTTTTTAAGGTGGCTGATTTTGCGTACGCTTTGTTGAAGAATCTCGCCATCACGCGTTTTTGCAAACAGCACCCAGTCGCTTGTTGTCTCCTTTGCTTCTTTTTCCTGTGTGTGGACACAAAGTAAAAGCATTTTGGCCGTATTGAAATGTGCTTTTCGCCACTGAAGAATATGTTGATTGATGGCGCTTTTTCTATAGACCCTTTTTTCACGCTGTAAATATTTGTGATAGCGCTGGAGCATTTCATTTTTAATACCAGCGGTTAAATTATTTTCGAGCCAGTTGTTGTGTTGGTCGTTCACTTTATCGGTGTTTTGTTGCTGTAGATAACGTGTTATGGCTTCAAAGTTAGGGTTTCGTGATGCATATGTCTCGATAACCTCTGTATTGCCGTCAATGATCACGGTGGTATATATAAAGACTTCATTGACATGGTTGTTGCTACGAGGGTCGCGGATGCAAACCATCAGGGTATGGTTTTCTTTATCTTGATCGTCTTCCCATCTTCGAGTGATCCTTTCTATATTTCCAGCATCTTTGCTTTCGTATTCGCGTTGTTTTTCATCGTTGTCAGTGTGCTTAATTATACTATTGTAATGCGAGATGGTTAGTTCATGTGATATCAGTGTGCCAAACAATTTTTCTTGGTAATCTTGTTGCATTTGTGCGATAAGTTTGGGCGTTGGGTCTGTAAAATTAAGAAAATCGATGCTGCCAGAGTAAATTTCTTCCGCGCGGGTATTGTGGTAAGAGGTGACCTTACTTTCGCTGTGACGATTTTGGCTTACGGGCTTGGGATCTGTAAATAAAGGTGAAGTTCTGCCATTAAGCAGTGGGGTTGTTGCATCTTGAGCTCTCATAGTGATATCCCTTCAAATTGTGATAATGTTACAATTGGTCTCTATAAGTCTAAAAAATTCATCTATACGTTGAGCGTTGCTGATAGTGACGGATCGTTATGATTTTGTAAAGTTAAGGTAGCATTAGTATGAAGCCATTTTCGCTAACATTAGAGAAATTTACAATACCGGGTCCAGCCGGTTCTATTGAAACTATTTCGTCCTGGCCGCAAGCGCCCAAGGGGAAAACGGTTGTTATAATCTGCCATCCGCATCCATTATATTCTGGAACAATGAATAATAAGGTGGTAACGACTTTATATAAAACGTTTGATGCGCTTGGGTTTCCCACCGTGCGTTTTAATTTTCGTGGTGTCGGTAAAAGTGAAGGTCAATACGGTGAGATGGTCGGTGAAACGGAAGATTTAAAAGCAGTACTTGCGTGGGTAAAAGAGGCATTGCCTGATTATACCGTTTGGCTAGCAGGTTTTTCTTTTGGTGGCTATATCACTGCAAACGTTACCAATCAGGATCATTCCATCGCCCAGTTAGTGACGATTGCGCCAGCGGTTAATCATGCCGACTTTTATAAACTAACGGATATCGAGTGTCCGTGGTTAATTATTCAAGGGGAAGAGGATGAGGTTGTTCCTTTTGCCGAAAGTCGGGCTTTTGCTGATAACCCGCCAGTGCCGGTGACGTTTATTAATATGCCCGAGACTAGTCATTTTTTTCATGGCAAGTTAATTGAGTTGCGTGAGATTTTGTTTGATGCTTATAAAGCAAAGCGAAATATGTCGTAACGAAATATCAATCTTAGAAGGCTGTGCTTGTACAACTATAGATAAATTTATATTTTTCATATGGTTATCTTTACAAGGAGTGCCTTGATAATGCGCTATAATCAAACCAAGAAGTTATTTTTCCCGAGTTAGTGACGTTGGGGGGTAATGGTTTATGCGTAGTAGTATTAAGTACGCTCAAGAGCTAAAAGAAAAGCTTTCAGAGATACAAAGCAGCGCTGGGCAGGTTCATGCAACGATTGATAAAATGCAGCGTGAAATCCTTGTTTGTTTTACCAGGGATAAGCGCTCTAATATGAAATATGATTTAGCTACCTCGTCTTTTTCACAATTACTTTTTGCCGGTTTAAAGAGTATTCCATTTTATGGGGGGTATTTTGCTTTAGCATCGAAAGTATTAAAAGACCCCTTTAAGGGTGGTTATGAAGTGAGTCGTACGCAATACGGTAGTGCCTGGGGATATGATAATGCTAATAGTGTGATGAGTCCTCTGGGTCCAGGGGACAAAAACTATAACTATGGTGCGGCTGGTGGCCCGAGGGTTGGTGCATTTAATAGTGACCCTAGGTTGCGCGGTGAACAATTTGAGGCTGATGTGCATTCTATGGTAAATGTTTCCGGTGCTTATGCTGTTAGTATGGGGCGTGACATCGGTCAAGCAAAAGCCAGTACTCAAGGTCGTTTATCTCAGGAAGTTAAAGCTGGTTTGGGAAATGATGAAAGGCTTTATATTGCTGAATGGCGATCTATTAGTTTACTCTCATTGCAAAGCTATGATGCGGGTCATTGGGTTTGGTATGCTATGTCACAAATGATTACGACCATGTCCAAAGAGCACCATGCGCTGAATGATTTGCAAAATGACGTTTTTAATATTGGCAGTGATGCAGTACCACAGCTAGCGTATAGCGTTAAGATGGGAGATGTGGGTAAAAAGCTTAAACTGTCTTCTACAAATAGCAAACTTCATAAAACCTTACAGACCTATTCGCCTTTGCATGCAGTATGGGATAGAGCAATAAAGGCAGTCCCTAGAATTAATAAGAAAACGCAATATCGAGTCGATAGCTATAAAGCGACCGTAGTAGCTTATTTGACCGAGGTAAGAGAAAAGCTAGCCGAGGACGTCAGTAGTCATATTTACAAATTAATCGATCAATATGCATCTAAAACGCCAAGGAATGCTTTCTACTTAAGTCGAGAGGGGGAAAGAGACGTTAAAAATATAGGTGTTTTTCTAACACTCCCATTTAGAGCCCTTGGAGCTGTGTTGCCTAAAAAAGTCTACAATTATAAAACGACAGTGCAGTCTAAAGAGTGGGCACGATTTTTATGTGCTATTCATGTATTTTATTCTGTTTTAGCAGCCTATTTAGATGTTTCTCTGCCATCTGATTTGTTGCCAAGCCTTGAAAATATAAAGCTATTTACCTACGCTTACGGTGATGCCTACACAACGGCAGTGCAGTATTTTTATCATCACGGTGTTACTGATAGTAATCGTAATGCTGGGGAAGACCTGCAGAAAACGCTCAAAGACATCATTACTTCTGATCCTGGTATATCTGTTTTTATTAAGATGATTGCTTGTGAGGGGCATCGACGTAAGAAGGTGAATGAAGATACCTTAGGTATAGTAATGTCAGGTGTTTCGAAAGAAATGATGCCGCTCCTTGAGAAAGTTGGTGATTTACAGGGTTTGCGCGCCTTTAAGCATCAAAGCACTTTTGGTAAGTATGATTGGAATAAGGGAATGACTTTTGACGAGGCTTGGGCTGTAATTACCAAGGGTGTTGATGAGTATAATAGAGAAATGGGTTACCAGGACGCTATTGGATATCATTCCGAGAAAGGGTTTAGAAAGAAAGTCGCACCGCCTCCTTCCCCGCCTGGGAGAGGGGGTGGTTCAACGCCTGGCTCCGTAAAACCATCGCCAAGTGTGACAGGGCCAGAGTTAGATAAATATATTAAGACATTAGAGGCAGTGATTGTTAATCAAGGTGTTCCTGAGGAGCTCAAGGAGCATTTAATTGCTTTAGCAGAGATTATAGAGAAAATTAAAAGTAAAGAATTCTAGCTGGATTCAGCAATTCTCTGAGGAAAATTGCTGAATTGTCAGCTTCTTACTATATACCCATTCTATGCCGTAATCTTGCCACTGAGGCTAACATTTCTTGGTTTTTAGCATTATTGTAATGTGGGGTAGCAATATATTGAGGTGCGCCTGACGTTAAGCTGTTGGAGCGGCATGGGCGAAGTGCGTCGTGTTGGCTGTGGCAGTGTGGGCAAGAATGAGGCATGATGGGTTCTCCTGCATTTTGTTTTTGCTGTTGAGTTTTGCTTGCTTAAGCTAGGTTTAGTTTACTTCTTGGGTATATTTTAGTCACTGTGATCCTTGTATCAATGAAACCATAAATTGTAAATTTCATTTTAATTCAATTGTTTATATGTTTCATGTGAAATAAAGGAATAGCGACATTCTAATTGAAAATGATTCTCAATTACCTTGACTTGATCCAGTCAATGCGACGATAATATCAGCTCAAAAGTGATCGGGAGATAGGTATTGATGACGACCATTGGGGATCTTAAATCAGGTGAAAAGGCGAAAGTCTGTGGTTTTCACCCAGGAGATAAGGTTTATCGCCAGAAGCTGTTAGCAATGGGTTTAACACCTAATACACAGTTTGAGGTCGTACGTCGTGCCCCCCTCGGAGACCCGATTGAAATCCGTGTCCATGCCTTTTATTTAAGCTTGCGCCAATCGGAAGCCGCCCTGCTTAAGGTTGAACGAGTAAGTAATGACTAAAGCGCTAACCATTGCCTTAGCTGGTAATCCTAATTGTGGTAAAACGGCGCTGTTTAATGCGTTAACAGGCAGTTCGCAGCGTGTCGGCAACTGGCCGGGGGTTACCGTTGATCGTAAGATGGGTGCTTTTGTCTCGCGGCAGCATCAGGTATCCGTGGTTGATTTGCCGGGTACGTATTCTATTAGTGTTATTTCCGATACCGCCATTGATGAAAAAATAGCGTGCGAATACCTGCTATCGGGTGAGGCGGATGTTATCGTTAACGTTATTGATGGTAGTAATTTGGTACGCAATTTGTATCTGACCTTGCAACTATTGGAAATGAATATTCCCGTGGTGTTAGCCGTTAATATGATTGATATCGTAGAGAAACGTGGTATTCAGTTAGATTTGAAAGCCTTAAGTCAATCCTTGGGGTGTTTAGCGGTACCCTTGGTTGCATCGCGTGGCCATGGTGTGGAGGCACTTAAAGAAGCTGTTATTAAAGTGGCGGCAAAGAAAAAGCGTCAGGCTTTTCAATTGCCTATGGGGTCCGAGTTACAAGCCACTATTGATCGCTTAGCGCAGGCCATGCAAGAGCGTTCTAATGCGCATTGGTTGGCATTGCGCTTATTGGAAAATGATAATTTTGCCTCGCAACAAGTTGGTGAGGCGGTGGTTGATTTGGCTAAAGCAACTATAAAAGCCACTGAAAAAAGCCTTGGCGAGGATCCTGATATTTTAATTGCCGATGCGCGTTATACTTTTGCTACTGATTTATCCGATAAAGTAACACAATTAAAAAAGACCTCGCGCCAAACCGTCACCCAGTGGATTGATCGTATTGTGTTAAATCGCTATTTGGGGATCCCGATCTTTTTTGCGGTGATGTATTTAATGTTTGTTTTTGCCATCAATGTCGGTGGCGCTTTCCAAGACTTTTTTGATATGGGCAGTGATACGATCTTTATTCAAGGCACGGCGCATCTTTTGGCAAGTTGGCATGCACCGGCGTGGCTGATTGCCTTGTTAGCGCATGGCTTTGGGCAGGGGATTAATACGGTTATTACGTTTGCACCTGTTATTGGCGCGATGTTTTTATTTCTCGCCTTTTTAGAAGATTGTGGTTATATGGCGCGCGCGGCGTTTGTGATGGACCGTTTTATGCAGGCGGTGGGTTTGCCAGGAAAATCGTTTGTGCCGATGATTGTTGGCTTTGGCTGTAATGTGCCAGCGGTGATGGGTGCGCGTACTTTATCTAATCGTCGTGATCGTGTGCTGACGGTAATGATGGTGCCCTTTATGTCATGCGGTGCGCGCTTGGCTATTTTTGCCGTTTTTGCTAGTGCCTTTTTTCCAGCGGGTGGCGAGAATGTTATTTTCTTGCTGTATTTAACGGGTATTGCGGTCGCAGTATTAACGGGTTTGGTTTTACGAAAAACCTTTTTGCCCGGCAAACCAGCGCCGATGGTGATGGAGCTGCCTGCCTATCATGTGCCGCGTATTTCTGTTTTATGCCGCCATGCGTGGATGCGGTTGCGTAACTTTTTGGTTCGTGCGGGGAAATATATTGTGCCTATTTGTGTGTTAATCGGTGCATTAGGTTCGATTACCGTGCATGGTAAATTGGCGCCTGGTGGTAGCCAGCATTCGGTTTTATCGGCAGCAGGGCGTGCTGTAACACCGATCTTTGCTCCTATGGGGGTCAAGCAAGATAATTGGCCGGCAACCGTTGGTTTGGCCACTGGGGTCTTAGCAAAAGAAGTCGTGGTCGGTACATTGGATTCTTTATACACCCAGCTAGCGGATGAAAAGCAAGAGGCTGATACCTTTCATTTTTGGCAGGATTTATTAAATGCGGTGGAATCGATTCCTGAGAATTTAGCCAGTTTAGGCGGCGCCTTTGCCAATCCTATTGCGGCAGATGAAGCGCCACACGACATGTCTAAAACTGCTTATGGCCAGATGGTTGCGCGTTTTGACGGTCGGGTCGGTGCCTTTGCCTATCTTTTATTTGTTTTATTATATTTTCCTTGTGTCTCAACCATGGCGGCAATGCGTCGTGAGGTCAATG
The DNA here is from genome assembly GCA_030425685.1 of Gammaproteobacteria bacterium. Lineage (GTDB taxonomy): Bacteria > Pseudomonadota > Gammaproteobacteria > Coxiellales > Coxiellaceae > JAUIAD01. Next base: position 167,548 of record JAUIAD010000001.1, read on the forward strand.
CGCGTTGGGCGGTGTTTTCTTTAAGTTGGAGTACATGTATTGCGTATGGCCTGTCTGTTTTTGCTTATCAGGCAATGACCTTTGAGCGCCATGCGCAAAGTTCGTTGTTATGGTGTACTGGCGTTATACTGTTATTAGGGCTGACGGTTTTTGCTTTACGCCGCTATGCTAAGGGGTAGTTGCTATGTTATTGCAGGTTAAAAATTATTTGATGGAAAAAGGAAAAGCCAATTTGCGCGAGATTGCCTTTCATTTACGCCAGTCGCCGGAAACTGTGCGCGAAATTTTGGCGCATTGGGTGCGTAAGGGTAAAGTGCATCGTTGTGAAGCCCCGGCAAATTGTGGCAGCAAGTGCCAGCTATGTAAGCCTGAAGTGGCAGAAGTCTATCAATGGTTGTAAAAAATGCTCAATTGTAGGGGCGCAGGCATGATCATATTGCCTGCGCCTATTTTGTTTTAAGCGGCTTTTTTAGAGCGAAAAGCCAGCGCAAATAGTGAAATACCAAAGAAGATTAAATTAATACCCAGCAGCAAGCCAACGATCCATAACGCATTAAGCGGCCAACCAGACCAGATAATAATCGCCAAAACAATAGAAATAATGCCTGAAAACAGCAAGATGCCCCAGTTATGGCTGTGGTCACGCACCTGCAGAGCAAAATGAATTTCCAAGATGCCATGAAAAAGAAACCAAATACCGAGCAATAACGCTAGCACCATGGCGCCATGCAGAGGATAGCTCAGTAACAGTATGCCAATAATAATGGCCAGCACCGCGCTAATTAAGGCGGTCCAAAAATAGTTTGTTTTGGTGTTTTGTAGCGCTCTTACCAATTGCACAGCACCAGCAATAATCGACAGGATACCGATTAAAGTAATAATGCTGATGGTGGTCAAGGTGGGTAAGTAGATGGCTAAAAAGCCAATAATAATCAGTAGAATGCCTTCCGTTATTAAGACGGGTTTGCTTAAATTTAATGTCATTATACGCTCCCTGTATTTGTCTAAATTTAATGATAGCAGGAGTTTGCTGTCTGTGTGAAACTCCTTTATGGTTATTTTCAGCGCAACGCGGTACAATGGCGTTCTGCTAATTTAATCGTCTCATAAGGTCTTGGGGGTTCTATGTCAGAAACTGATATGCAAAAAATGCCTACAGAGGTAGTGGAAGGTCTAAAGAAACTTGGCCTGAAGCCTTCGGTATGGGAGCGACCGATTACCCCGGAAGAGATTCAGTATCTCCTTGATCACTGTCCATTTTTGCAAATAGTGAGTTCAAACGTGGTTGACCCTTTGGCTGAGCCTGTGTTTTTTACCGCGCAGTCGGGTTGGGTGGTGCATAACTATGGTGATGCGATGAGTAGCTCGCCGGGGCATTTGCTCTTTGGTGGCGGTGATTTTCGTATGCGTGCAAGTGATGAAGAGGATGATGGTGACGATGGCGGGGTTATTAACCCCGGTAAAGGCACTGTTTGGAAGCAGGCTTTTGATACAGCAGCGGAAATGGTTGAGCTTGCCAAACAGCTTGGCTGGAAGGGTGTGCAAATTATCGACGGACATCCGGCAATGAAGTGGGCGGCATGGATGAAGGCCTCTGATGAGCGCTTAGGTGTTGATGGCTATACCCCTAGCGAAAGGGAGCTTGCCAAGCGTGCGCGTGTTAAACGCTCTGAGGTTGATGATCATAAGCTGCGTCAAGGTATGAAGCAGGGGCGTTAGCATGTAACAGTTCAGGGTATATGACTTATGTACTGCGCGGTTCTATTTGTGGCCGGCTATCCATAGGCTGAGCTGGTACGTTAGCATTACCTGCTGCTGTTGAGCTTATACAGCCATGTAGCTGATGGCGTCCTGGTACCTTAAGAATAAAGTTTTTGCCCCTAAAATCCCGGTACTGATGCGTCGCTGTGATCTGCGGGTTGATCTTGCCGCCCGCTGGGATCGTTCGTTTGGGTTGTGTGCTGGGGGTGGTGTTGCTGCTGCTGTGCACTGCTTCGCGATGTCTGTCTAAACTGCTGATATCGGTTATCTCTGGTGGCTACATCACTGGTGCTAGTAGCTGTTCTGAGGCTTGCTGCTTTTTTACTTTCTTGTCGGTGTTGCATGAACCGACTTCTTGGAGGTTCTCTCATTTCAGTTTGAAACTGCCTATGAGTGGATGGAGAGCCTTGATTTACTCGTGATCGTGAACCATGCGTCACTCCAGAATTGACTTGACTTGCTGTGCTCCAGCTTGCTGGACCACTACGGCGTTTTCTTTGTTGATGTCTTGCGCCATTGCTTGTGGAGCTACTATTGCCGCCCCTTAGTGGTTGAGGGCTGCTAGTACTTGCTGAGTGGTGGTGGTGGGGAGGTGAAGAGAATGCAGCGGCAGCAGGTGGTGCAGACGGTGCCGGTCTAGTGCGAGGGTCTATTGTATAGCTGACTGTATTATCCGGATTTGACGGCCTTGCTTTTCCTTCAAGTTTTGCTTCTTCTTGATGGGCTTCATCCAGTTCTTTTTGCACCTGAACACGCAATTTAGCGTATTCTGCTGATAGCTCTGGAGATGTAAAAGCGATCTCGGCAATATTGCCGCTATCATAATAGGTAAGTTTGGTTAGAATATGCTTTTCACTGCTAGTAGAAGATGTGATGCCAAATAGGGCTAAATTCAGTTTGAATATTCCTCCAATAAGCCCTTTAAAGAAGCCCCACACATTTCCCAAAACAGATGAGTCGCTGTTGTAAGAAGGCGCATTGTCGCGTCCAAGATGGAAGGTTTGCGCAAAAAAGTCTAATATGCGCCAGCCGCTCCTACGGTGTTGGATATGAAAATCTTTGGGGAATATGTTGACGTGGTTTTGTAGCAAGTTAACAATCTCGCCCTCAGACTTGCCAGCTGCTGGGCCGTATTTTTGCAGCATGCGGGCTAGGGCAATCAGGTTTGCTTTTGGCGAGGAGCGCGTTGTTACCTTTTTTAATCTGCCATGTTCAATAACGAAATGAATATTATTACCGCCAGCAATATCGTTTAGGCTGGTAACGCCCGCAGCGCTCTCAAGAGGCGATAGTTGCGTTTTTGTTTGTGGTTTAAAATGCTTTTGTAAAGTTTTTAACGTGGCTACGAAGCCGTCTTCGTCTTCTGCGCTTGCTGGCAAAATTAGCCGTTCTAACCTTAGCGCGGCAAAGTTTATATTCAAGTAAATATTGAGGCTGTTTAAATCAGCTTGGATTTGTTTTTTAAGAAAGTCACGGTGCTTCTTTTGTGGATCTTCCTCGTGACCGGATTGAATCAGTAAATCGACGCGCCGGTATTCTTTTAGATTTGTGTTAATGTTATCAATAAAGCTATTTGCCGGTCCGACAGGAACAGGAAAGTTGCCTGGTTGATTGATTTTCTTTAGTCTTAGATCTTTAAATGGGTCGTTGAGTATTTGTGCCTGGCAAACGGATTGGATCCTGGCAATGGTGCCGTTGCTATTTAGCCCTTCAAGTTCTGTAGTGGTGGCGTCTCTATACTGTTCGAAAATACTTCTATAGAGCTCAAGACTAGCTTTGCGTGCCTTAAGACTATTTTGCAGGCAAGTCGCATTGTCATCTTCTTTAGGCCCCTCATCTGTTAAAGACGCATGGCGATTAAAATGTAAGGTAAATTTTCGTTTCCAATTAGTATATTTATCGCCTAAATTCAAAGCTACGCTATTGACTGCTTCTCCTTGTGCTTGTTCTAGTAGTTCCCGTGCCTCAGCTTGGTTTTCAAAAGCATGGGGGTTGCCAGGGTTGGGTTCAAATAGTAGAGGGTAGCTCTCGGGAAAAATGGCAAGGATGTGCGCGCGCGCGTCAATACCTTTTTTTCCACCTCCCGCATCGATCTGTATCCCTAGCCCAATACTCTGTATCATGGTATCCAGCTCATCTTTTAGGGCCATTAAGTCTTGGAAGCTGTTATCCAGTTGATCTTGTAGGTTATCTTGATAGTCTTGGGTGTCAATTCTCTTAATTTCACGCTCTATTTTATCGATGCTGCGATCAAGTACACCAGGCCCATCATTTGTATTGCCAATTGCATTGCTGATAACCCTTCTGGCGTAACTCATTTGAGCGGGTCTAATATGTCTAGCGTGACTGCTGGCGTAATCTAATGGCATGGTTGAACTCCTTCAGATAGGGCGCATATTGTTAGCAATAACGTTTGTGTGATGTCTTTGTTAGAGACGGCGCCCGTAGATATTCATATTTATACCAAAAGAGTATATAGGACAATGATTAAGGAAATATTAACTAGGGGTTTTTGTGGTGACTGCTGTGAAATTGTTAGCGGATACAAGCGAGTAGGCTTGTATCCGCTGATAAAAGAAGGGGTTAGCCAACCATTTCTTTTAGTTTTTTAAGTGCGCGTACCTTAACGATGTTGCGTGCTGGTTTCGCTTTGAAAGTAATCATCTCGCCCGTGAATGGGTTGATACCTTTGCGGGATTTAGTCGCAGGCTTACGTTTTACTACGCATTTTAAGATACCTGGTAAAGTGAATTCGCCGGCGCCGCCTTTCTTAAGGTGACGATGCATTAGGTTGCCAAGTTCTTCAAATACGTTTGAAATTTGCTTTTTAGACAGTTCTGTTGATTCAGCTAATTCGTTCATTAGTTGAGATTTGTTTAGAGCTGTTTTGATGGCTGTGGTTTTTACTTTACGTGTTGTGGTTTTTTTGGCGGCTACTTTAGTTTTAGTTGTCGCTTTTTTTGCAGTAGTTTTTTTAGTGGTTGCTTTACGCTTAGTGGTTACTTTCTTCTTGGCCGTAGTGCGCTTTTTTTTTGCTGGCATTTGTATTGTCCTTTTTTGTAAGTCTATGGTTAATTTAATAAAACGGTGATTTGAATGTTCACCTAGCACAAAAATACCATAAATTTTCTAAAAAGCACATGTTTTTATAGGGTTTTTCGCTACTTTTTTTAAAAAAACACTATTATTATAGGTGGAAATGGGTAGGGTGATTTTTTTAGGGGTGTTTACCCTATCATTTAGGTGTGGTTTGGTATGTGGGTAGATGTGTAGTTTGGTGCCGTGCCGGCGGGCGCAGCATGCTGCGCCCCTACATTGTCTGCATTGTTTTAGATGCCTAAATGCCGTTTAGATGTCACTCAGATCCTGTTTGGATTCTGTTTGGAACCCATTAGCCCTCATTGGGTTCTGATTTAGGTGGTTGGGGGTGTGGTCTGTTGATATTGCAAAAATGTTGGGAAAACCCTTGTCTAATGGTCGCTAGTCCTGTACTATTCTGTGCCTTTCCTATATTTGGTATTTGGGAGCATGTGCTTTATGACAACTTACATGGCAAACAGTGAAACAGTAGAAGCCAAGTGGTATCTTATTGATGCCAAAGATAAAAAACTAGGTCGGTTGGCGACCGAGATTGCGACTCGCCTGCGTGGCAAGCACAAGCCTGAATATACACCGCATGTGGATACGGGTGATTATATCGTTGTGGTTAACGCAGATCAGATCGCGGTAAGCGGCAACAAGGCCGAAGATAAGCTATATCATCGCCACACCGGTCATCCTGGCGGGTTAAAAACGATTAACTTTGGTGATTTACAGGCAAAACGACCTGGTCGTGTGCTTGAATTAGCGGTTAAAGGAATGCTTCCACGCGGTCCTTTAGGCCGTAAAATGTTTGGTAAGCTGAAAGTCTATGCGGCGGATACACATCCCCACCAGGCACAGCAACCAGAAAAGATTGACTAAGAGGGTATTAAGAGCATGGCAGTAGCGGCAAAAGAACAAACCTTAGCAACCGGTCGACGTAAAACGTCTTCAGCACGTGTATTCTTGCGACCAGGCTCAGGTAACATTCATATCAACGGCAAAAGCATTGAAGATTTTTTTGGTCGTGAAACAGCTCGTATGGTTGTTCGTCAGCCATTAGTAGCGCTTGACGTCACCGGTCGTTTTGATGTTTATGCAACCGTTAAAGGCGGCGGCATTAGCGGCCAAGCAGGTGCTATTCGTCACGGCATTACGCGTGCTTTAATTAAGCTTGAAGGCGAAGAGTCTGGCGACGGTGATGCTGGTGGTGAGGGTGAAAATGGCCCTTGGCATAAGACACTGAGAAAAGCAGGATTTGTCACACGTGATCCTCGCATGGTTGAGCGTAAGAAAGTTGGCCGCCATAAAGCAAGAAAAGGAACGCAGTTCTCCAAACGTTAATCTGTTTGGGGGATCGTCTACTGGCAGGACTACGGACTTTGACTCTGTTAATTTGGGTTTAGCCTAGTCCCGCAAAGACGATAGATAGATTGGAGCAGGAAATCCTAATAGCGGAGCTGAAGTAACCATGATGAAGCGCACGATAATGACCTTGTATTCCGGAGCCTTGGATATTTATAGCCACCAGGTTCGGATTGTCCTAGCTGAAAAGGGTGTTAGTGTTGATATTTTAAATGTTGACGAAAACCATCCCTGTGAAGATCTGATTGATTTAAACCCTTATAACACCTTACCAACTTTAGTAGATCGTGAATTGGTTTTGTATAATGCGCAAGTCATTATGGAATACCTTGATGAGCGTTTCCCACATCCACCGTTATTGCCAGTATATCCTGTATCACGTGCGAAAAGTCGCTTGATGATGTATCGCATACAGCGTGATTGGTACAGCTTGGTAAATACTATTCTTAATGGTAGTGGTGATGCAGTGAATGAGGCGCGAGAAGAATTAAAGGGTGCGCTAACATCCGTAGTACCGGTGTTTGCTAATTCGCCTTATTTCCTTAGCGAAGATTTTACACTGGTTGATTGTGTCATTGCTCCATTGTTGTGGCGTTTGCCGGATCTATCAATCAAGTTGCCGCGTAGTGCAAAAGCGATTGGTCAATATGAAGAGCGTGTATTTAATCGTGATGCCTTTCAGGCGAGCCTTACCGAATCTGAACGTGAACTAAGAGATAGCTAATGACTTCCAGTCGTCCCTATTTGATCCGTGCTATTTATGAGTGGTTGGTTGACAACCATCTAACACCTTATTTGATGGTTGATGCTAACTATCCTGATGTTGAAGTTCCTTCGCAGCACGTTGAAGACGGCAAGATTGTATTAAATATTGAGCCGCAAGCGGTTGGTAATCTTTTAATGAAAAATGAAGCAGTCGAATTTGACGCACGTTTTTCTGGTGTTGCTCGTCACTTATATTTACCCGTAATGTCGATTAAAGCTATTTATGCGTTTGAAAACGGCCGTGGCATGATCTTCAGTGAAGATGATGAAGACGATATCGCTGGCGGTGGTGATGATGACCTTTCCGTCGATGAACCGCAAGATCCGTCATCGCCCAAGCCCTCCAAAAAAGGCCGCCCTAATCTTAAGATCGTTAAATAGCATCATAGCTCCTGGAAAATACGTAGGGGCGCAGCATGCTGCGCCCGCAAACTTTCCTGCGGCACTGACAATCTATAACCATACATACCGAACGGGCACAGCATGCTGTGCCCGCAAACTTTCCTGCGGCGCTGACAATCTATAACCATACATACCGAAACGGGCACAGCATGCTGTGCCCCTACGGGTTCTACATTGGCTTTGTGAAAAATCATGCTAAATGCAAATACGTAGGGGCGCAGCATGCTGCGCCCGCAAACTTTCTGCGGCACTGACAATCTACAGCTATTCACACCTAAACGGGCACAGCATGCTGCGCCCGCAAAACTTCCGTGGCACTGACAATCTACAGCTATTCACACCAAAACGGGCACAGCATGCTGTGCCCCTACAGCCTTTATGCAGGGCCGGTGGGTAATCCTAGTAGCATCATGATCCAGCTGGCGACAAGCATTAGTGGGCCGTAGAGAATTTTTCCGAGAAAACCAAAAACCAATAAACCTAGTAATATCCAGATACCATAAGGTTCTATTTTTTCATATTTTCTCGCTAGCCGTGGAGGTAATATGCTGGAAATAACACGACTGCCATCCAGCGGTGGAATAGGAATTAAGTTTAACAACATCAATATGCAGTTGATTAAAATACCAAACATACCCGCGCTAAAAAAGAAGATTGCCGCCGATTGCGCAAAGCCGGTAGTGGTATTGAGGTAAGGTAAACTAATTCTAGCAATGCCGCCCCAAATCAAGGCCATCAGTAAATTAGAAAAAGGACCCGCCAGAGCAACGATCGCCATATCACGGCGCGGATTGCGAAGATTTTGCCAGGTAACCGGAACAGGCTTGGCCCAACCAAAGGCCATGGTAAATTTGCTGAGGATTAACATACCGAGCGGCAAAATAATGGTACCAAACCAATCGATATGCTTAGCAGGGTTTAATGTCACCCGCCCCATCATCAGCGCTGTTTTATCGCCAAATTTCATCGCCACCCAGCCATGAGCCGCTTCGTGCAGCGTGATAGCAAAAATCAATGGCAGTGCAATGACAGCAATTTTATGTAAAATACCGGCTATATCCATATGTTAAATCTCATCCTTTTCGGGTGAAAGCTTATTAAACTTCTGTTCACAAATGAAACCGCCTAGTGCATAAAGTCACATACCCTGAGTTCACACCCTTACTAGCTTACGCATATTCAAATATTTTAACCACTTTGGTGACACCCGAAGTGCGCCGTGCAACATCGGTAGCGAGATCTGCTTGCTTGCGTGTGACGTAACCCATTAAGTAAACAACGCCATCCTCTGTTACCACCTTAATGTCATTTGAGTCTAAACCTTTTTTCGCCAGCATTTTTGTTCTAACTTTACTGGTTACCCAGCTATCGCTAGCGCGTTGTATTTCAGAAGTTTCACCAGCAAGGGTGATTTCGTTGTAAGTGCGTTTAATATGCTTAATGCGTGACATAATTTCCGTAGCGCGATTTCTGGCAGCAGCGGTTTGTGCCTGTCCGACTAGCAACCCGACGTGATTAAACACGGCAACAGAAATATGTGCTTGTTTTTTAAGTACAGGGTCGTAGTCAATCCAGCGCTGTGCTCGTTGCTCTGCTGTTTGATCTTGTGCCATGGTTGTCATGCTGCGTTTGTCATAGACAAGTGCGCCGCCGGCAGTTGCACCAACAACTAATGCAGCAGGGACGCAGCCACACAGTGGGATCAATAAGGCGGAGGCCGCTATTATTTTTTGAAAAGCTTTTATGTACTTCATTCGCTTAATTCCCTGTAGAAAATAAACATTGATCTATAATATCGCATAGACAGTGAATAATCAGTCGATGGGTTTCTTGGATGCGAGCAATGGATTCGGCGGGAACGCGAATTTCCACATCGGTATCATGATTTAACAATGCTGTCATTTCACCACCATCACGACCGCTCAGAGCGACAACGGGAATGCCCCGTGATCCGGCTACTTCGATCGCTTCGAGGATATTTTTGGAATTTCCATCCGGTGAAATGGCTAATAAAACATCACCAGGATGCCCCAGCGCTTTGACTTGGCGAGCAAAAACATCACTATAAGCTTCTTTATCAGCAACCGAAGTAAGGGTGCTAGGATTGGTTGGCAGTGCAATCGCAGGAAGGCTCGGGCGTTCAGCTTCTAAACTATTTAACATAACAGCGGCAAAGTGTTGTGCATCGGATGCAGAACCGCCGTTACCGCAGCTTAGTATTTTGCTGTTGTTTAAAAGGCACTGAACCATATTGCTGCCAGCAGACGCAATGGTGTCTACCAAAGTATCAGCAGCGGTGATTTTTGTGTGAATACTCTCGTTAAAATGTTGTTTTATTCTTTCCTGCATATCAGCTTCTTTCTCATTTAAACTATCTGTATTGTACCTGAAAGGCATCTTTAATCCAGGTGATTTTTTGTATGCTGGTAACACCAATGGCATCAAATCTACAGCACGCTTTTTCTGCTAAATCCTTTTGCTGCAGGTAGTGGCGCGCTGTTTTGATTATTCGTTGTTGTTTTGCTTTAGAAATACTATCCAGGCCATTGCCATGATCGTCTTGATGGCGGTAGCGAACCTCAATAAAAACCAGATGCTCTTTATCTCTCATAATTAAATCAATTTCACCACATTTTGCACGAAAGTTTTTTTCAACAAAGCATAGGCCTTGTTTTTCTAAGTACTCTCTTGCTAAGCCTTCACTAATTTGACCGCGTTGTTGTCGCAGTGTTTTTTGTTTTGCGTTTGTTGGCATTTTAATATTTTATTCATCTACTTGTAGTTAAGACAAATACCCCATCATCCCACAATTTGGTCGTCGTTGTTGCAGACGCCTCGTGATGCAAGAAAGTCAGCAACAACGCCAATCTTAGTGCAAACCCGTTAAGCGGCCACCTTCTCGTAGTGGCGCAACATGCTGCGCCCGCAAAACTTCCGCGGCATTGACAATCTACAGTCATTCACACCCAAACGGGCACAGCATGCTGTGCCCCTACGGGTTCTAAATTGGCTTTGTGAAAAATCATGCTAAATGCAACTATGTAGGGTCGCAACATGCTGCACCCGCAAAACATCCGCGGCACAAACCATCCACAGCTACCTACAACAAATCGGGCACAGCATGCTGTGCCCCTACACCTTTTTGCAGGTATCAATTAGTGCTGTTAGCAAAATAGTAAGAGAAAATTGCGTTAAATGAAATACCGTAGTTTTATCATGCGAGAACTAATGTAAGCGCATAAAAGCGCTTGCAGCTAGACTAAGACGGCAGCAAGAGCGGCTGCCCCTTTGCCATCGTTGCCCACAGCAGCTTACGATAGATATGCTGGTTGGGTAACAGGTACAGTGTTCCTGTCGCACCATTAAGGCCAAACTTAGGTAATACCGTTAGCTTCCCTAGCTCAGGAATAAGATTATAACTATCAAGCCCAAGCGCAAAGAAGCGACTTTGGTTAGCAAAGGCCTGCGGCCATAATGATTTCATATGCGCTCGCAGTGAAAGCATGGACGGTGATAAGGAGTCGCCGGGGTTTAATAGCCATGGCATGCCATCAAAGATAACGCCATTTAGGTCGTGATCGAGTTTAGGCTTAGGCTGGCCACTGTAAATTTGTGAAATTGAATAAACAGGAATATTGCCGGCATAGTAAAAACGCAGCAAGGGCAGAATTTGACGACCCATGGTGGGTGTTGCCATCAGAAAAATAGCGTCGATATCATTACGCCGCCGCGGAAAGCTGCGAATTTTTTCTTTCAGCAACCAACGCAGTTGATGACGACGTTGTTGTGATTGATCAATATTTAAGAGCGAGCGAATATTCCTATCGAGTGATTGACGCGAATGACTATAGGTTAATTGTGTAATCATCGTGCCACCAAGAGCAGTCCATGTTTGCTGAAATTGGTTGGCAATATTTTTGCTCCACGGATCATTGGGGGTGATAATAGCAATTCGTTTGGCTTGATTATCCCATATTCGCTTAGCAGCTTGATTTGCTTCATCTATCGGCGATAAACCAAATTGATAGAGGTGTTTGATAAATTGATCGTTAGGCACATCATTAAGCGCTAGGGTAGGGACGCTAATATCATTTTGTTTAACTAAGGTTAGCAAGTTTTTCTTTTTAAGTGGTCCAACAATAAAGCTGGCGCCGGCACTGACAGCAGCTTTATAGGTTTGCTCAATATTACCTTTGCTGGTGTTGTAAACCTTAATATTAGGCGTTGGCCCCTTTGTTTTTGCTTGGTAGTAAGCGGCAAAGAAACCATTGCGAATCGCTTTCGATTGATTGGCGAGAGGCCCGTCAAGAGGTAATAGCAGTGCAATTTTCTTGGGCATCTGCGGTAGTACGCGTTTGCTTTTTTTAATGGTATCTAAGAGATTTTCGGCAGGATGATTGGGGTTTTGTTGTTGCCAGATAGCAATTTTATCCAGTAACTCTTGTGAGCTGATGTAAGGGTTGCTAAGCAATGCCAGGGAAATCCAGCCTTGTTGAATGGGGGTCAAAGGTTGTTCTAATAGTTGCTGCAACTTGTGCACATCAACATTTTGTAAAATTTCCCAGGTAACAAGCAGGTTGTTTTGCTTTTCTTCAGGTGAAGATAACAGGTCATAAGACATGTTACGTTCTTTGATAGTGCCTAGAATATCATTTTGTTCTTGGTGCGTGATGGCCAGTAATTTATGTAGTTGAATTTGGTCAAAGATGCTGAGAATAACATTACTTGCTGAAGCTGTGTTTAACAGCGTTAAGGCTTGATCAGCATTGTGATTCAATAAGCATAGCTGTGCTTGTGTCAGTTGTTTCTCAACTTGTAAGGTCGGAGAGACATCTTGTTTGCTAATCGCATCGAGAACCTTTTGCGCCTCACCCGTTTTTTTGTCTTGAATAAGGCGTTTAGCAGCAAGTAGACGGTACTGATCTTTTTTCTTGCCGGTGGTGTTTGTCGCTAGCTTGAGGTACTGGTTAGCAGACAGGGCTAGTTGATTCGCAGGTTGTTTATTGGCACTTTTTTTAACATTAGCGCAGCCTGCGATTAGTGCCGCCGACATGCCCAATAAACAAACAAAAAAATGGTGCTTTTTACATTTCATTTGCAAAGTCTAACGCAGAATTAAGCATCAGCACAACTCGTCTTTTAAGAAGCACGCAAGCCCGCTTGTCTACTCTGTTCGGCTTGTTAATAAAGCCAAAGTTGTAAGCTGGGCATTGCTTTCTGTTTGCTTTAGTTAAGAGTCTAGTGAGGTACTAGGTCGAGTTGCATCATCAGCAGGAGCAGTAAGGGGGGCACTGGTTTCTGCTTTTTTCTCCTTTCTGCATTGTCTTCTACGATGGACGTGAAAGGCGTGTGAGCTTAATGACACCTGGGGTGGAATTGCTTTTGTCTTATCATAGCGGCCAACAGTGCGGTATGTTTCACGCTCTAACAGCATACGTGTTTCAACGGGACCGGCGCAGAAATTGACAATCATTTCTAATAAGGGGGAAGGGACATTCTTTGTCTGGTTAGCTTGCTGATAGGCAAGCCAAGCCGCATAAGCGTATTCTGTTGCTGGCACATGTAAGGTAATTTGCTGTTTCGCCTCCGTGTTTTCGCTGTAGAAGGAGTGCAATGGAGTGATCTTATGTCGGTGCACCGTTCCTGCATGGCCGTTGGTGTAAAGTTTTGCAAACCAGCGCGCACCGACTCTGCCAAGCCGAGGCTCTGGGTTTTGACAAAAGTATGAATCCGGTGCTGTTCTGCTATCACCAAGACGGTCAAGTATTGATGAGGATGCTGGCCAGTTTGCCATCTCCATGGATCCGCATTCCCAGTGGCGAGCATCAGTAAAACGCTGAAAAATTGAGAATAGCACGCGTGTCTGTACAAGCGCTCGGTGTCGTACTTGATGGCCAATGACGCCTCTAATTGAGTAATCTGCCAACGATTGTGAATTATGGGGTTTGTTTGCTTTTATTATGTAAAATGCACGGTCAAAACAATCAAAGCCCCTTACTATATTGCCGCGAAAGTGTTTGCTAAATTGGCCAACGATATAAAAATCAAGATGATCGGTATTCCCCTGTAGATTCCCCAGGCTAAAGTTAGGAATTTTTAAAATATTACCCATGCCGCCGAGCATCTTGATTAAATAAGGTGGGTGCGAAGCAACGATTTTATTGACTTCATTAGTAAACGTTTTTTGATCAGCAAAAGTTTGTTTAACTTGTTGCAAGTCATATTCTAATAGCTCTTGGTGTAAGTCATGTGTTTTACGCGTAACCGTTGATAGAAGAATTTGTTCTTGAACGGTTAAAAAAGGGAAAAGATGGAAAAACAAAATACCGTCACTGCCAAGGTAATCACTGATAAGGAAGAAGTAAGCAGCAATTTTATTTTGCTGTTTGTTAACTGTGTGATACTTAACAGCGGCAAGAATTTCTGGTGGCATATAGCTAGCTATATAGTTGAGATAGCGCTGACAAAAAGCTAAAAGTACAGAGTCACCATTTTGTATTGGCATCTCGTTATTCTTGGTCCATAAGTCATTAAAGGCTTTTTCTTGCGACTGAAGGTGCTCTGTGAGCTCTTCCCGATAGGTTTTGATTTCGCGTTTGAAAAGTAGATATTGTGTTTTGCTTAATTGGTTTTGTGCGCGTGTCAGGTGTGCTAGCATGCTTTTGACAGATGTTGCCTGCAATGCTGCGACGATATTGTTTTTAAGTCTCTTGTCGGTTGCCCGTAGAAATTTTCTAGATAGTAAAGGCTTTAAGTGTGCCTGCTTAAAATCAATAATAAAACGGATCTCTTGATTGGTCAGCGTGGCAAGTGCTTCGTGGCAGTGGTCAGTGGGGGGTTGTTTTTTTTTGCTTTCTGGCACTCGATTTTGTCGTCGCATATTGCTGACCTCTTAACTAGACGGTGGATGTTTTTCTAGTGACTATACAGCATAAAAATTAATGAAATATTATTAGGAAGCATTTTTGCTTTAAAAATACATATAAAATGCCTTGATTTCGGCACCGTATTTAAATGAGGTGGCATGTCCGACGGGTAAAAATCCTGCTTACTTAAAAAGAAGCGTCCCTGCTTTTTTATGTTGTACAAGTAGTTAGCTATCGATTATCTCTTCTATAACGCTCGTGTCCCTTCCGAAGACGCTATAAGCAGCGTAACTAACAGTAGCTATGGCTCCAAAGGCTAGTAATCCTAAGTATTTCCCTTTATTTCTTGCAACATGCTTAGTCACAGGCTGAAGAAACGGGTAAAGTATTGCTACACCTAAGCCGACTGCAATGGCATATCCTCCACTTAGCAATCCTAATGAGTAAATAATGGTAGCAGACATGCTGGCTTTGCACAGCTTTAAGCCGGTCACTACACCATCTGTGTAGGAATCAACGAGACCAAATTTACTTGCATAGTATCCTTTTCTCTCGGTAATAAACCGCTCACAGAAATCATGATTTGAATACGCCATCTCATTAAGTTCATAGGTTGCCCTTTCATAAGCCAGATGTTGGTAAGCGTAAAAATCACTACTAGAATCTGGTGTTATTGCAGATAGTCTATTTAAACGCTCCTCTTTGCCACTTTGATAGTTTTCTTCACATCGCGATAGCAGGTCGTTATAAGCATTGTAAAAATAACGCGGTGCTGCTTTTTCTTCATAATAGTAGGCAGCAATATAGGTGCTAATGCTGATACCTGCAGCTCCCTTCACCATATTGACCCCTGTATTGATCCACTCAGCTATCTTTTCAAACTCCTTTCTAGCATCATCAAGAAATTCACCCATGCTTTCCATCAACTTGTCCACTTGCTCCGAGGCTTCTTCTAGGACAGCAGTAGATAAGTCACCAATCTCTTCTGAGATCGCCTCAAGCATTCCTTGTATTACTGCATTAATGTTGTTACCCAATTCTTCCATATCAATGTTAGTCAAATCCTCTATGCCATCGATGACCATGCCGATTCCTTCAACAAGAATACCTTGCAAGGTGCCTTCTAAGTTCTCGATAGCCGTAGCGCCATACCACAGCGTTCGTGCAGAATCAGGTAACGCACTCCTAACAAGCCAATCAGGGTTGTCAAACAGCTCGATTGCTGAGTTGTACATATCGTAAAGCCTTTGCAATGCCGTAAAGCGGCCAAATAGGCGGCTGGCAATTTGCTTAAAACCTCCGTATAAGATCATGGCCGATAACTGATTTCCTAAAAACCTACCGGTACAGCCTAGCGTATCGCCTAATACTTCTCTGGCGTTTTGACCAAGTAAGTGATGTATTGGTCCACGTTCATTCCAGCATTCTTCTTCCTCTGCATTCCATGTTTCAACTATTTCCCAAGCGGCATGCTGACTATTTTGCAGAATCTCATGATACCCTCTAGCGATGTAGCTAGGATCATTTTCATTCTGTAAGCCAAGACCGTATTCATCAAGTGGAACGGAAGTCAGTTGACCGACAAATTGATTACACAAGTCTTCACCCGCCGTATGCATTTTTTCAATATAAGCTAATGTCCCCTCAGCGATATCTTTTCGACGTGCATCGGGGTTTTCTGCGGTGATAAAATCTTGCAGTGGTTTTGGCAACTGCTCAAGAATCCATCCTCCTAGATTTTGAATACTAGACCCTAAGCTGGATATCCCCGGGAACCATTTATCCAAAACAGTAATAAGACCGACATAGGAAAGATAGAGCATATTGCTCATCAGGCTCATCAGTTGTCCCAATACCATTTGCGCTGCTTGACGTAGCATATGATTGGAAATTTTTTTCACCAGAAATGCTAAAGCAGCTGGGCTTGTGTGAACAAGTGCTTTGACACCTCGACTCTTCAGGAGTCTTTTAGCTTTACCTTTAATAGAATTTCTAATTTGGCTTGCCCGATCATTCGTAAAAAAACCGTTGGTGTTGTTTTGTTGGTTTGAGTAATTAGTCTTACCACTTTTTTTCTTGCGAACTTTGACTAAATCTCCCCTTGGTTCTCTATATATCTGTACTTCTGCTTTCTGTTTGTTGCAAACCATCGGTAGATTTTCTTGTTTGCTAGGACTGTTTGATGTCGGTTTGTTTGAGCGGTATTTCTTTGCCATATTTTTAGCGCCGTTCCACACTCCGTTTACGTATTCCCCCCCTTTATTAACGCTATTGAGTAACAACCTGGGTATTTCTCCCCTGCGTTGCCATCCACTTATGATTGTATTAGAGCCCTTTGACAACCCATAATTAATCCAGCTATTTAGTTGTTTTTCAAACCCCCATCCTTTTTTAGTATATTTCTTTAAATATTTTTCAAGTATTTTTTTCCTCATAAACACTGCCCCCTCTTTAAATTGCATTAACCCCTGACCTTTATAATAGTATAAATAGTGATCAATTTAAATGCGTTTGCCCGCTGATTTATTGCAATGAAAAGTTTCATTTATTTCATTGCAATATTTTCAAGGGGTTTGCTTTTAGCCTTCTTTTCTCGGTGTTTTTTTTAGAAATCTTCATGCAGCATGATATCAATTTGATTTAAGAGGTAGGTGAATAGAGCTATTTTGCTTATTAGTATCTATAATAGTCTTTTTGATGCAGTGGTGATTATTTAGGAGCTTGCTTTTTTAATGAGTGGAAAATTATATATTGTGGCAACACCGATTGGTAATTTATCTGATATTACCTTGCGGGCGCTTGAGGTTTTAAAAGCAGTAGATGTAATTGCAGCAGAAGACACGCGGCATAGTGGTCGCTTGTTAGCGCATTATGGTATTGATACGGCCGTTTTTTCTCTTCATGATTTTAATGAACAGGTGCGTTCGGAAAAAATTATTGCGCGTTTATTAAAAGGGGATAGTGTTGCTTTAATTTCAGATGCGGGGACGCCATTGATTAGTGATCCGGGTTATCGCTTGGTGAGTTTAGCGCATGAAAATGCTATTGATGTGGTGCCTATTCCGGGAGCGTGTGCAGCAATTGCTGGTCTAGTGGCATCAGGGATGCCAACGGATCGCTTTGTCTTTGAAGGTTTTTTGCCGGCAAAGGGGGAAAAGCGCAAGCAGCGCCTAGAGTGTTTAGCAACGGAATCGCGTACTATTATTTTATATGAGTCCGTCCATCGCATTACAAATTTGCTTGATTTGCTGTTAGAAACTTTTGGTGAGGATCGGCCATTATCGGTTGCCAGAGAGTTAACGAAAAAATTTGAAACCCTTTATTTTGGTTTGGTGTCATCAGTACGTGCGCGTCTGCAACAAGCATCGTCAGAACAGCGTGGCGAGTTTGTGGTGGTGGTGCATGGTACACTGCAAAAGCAAGATGAAGATCATGCGCAGCTAGAAAGAACCCTTAAAATTTTATTAAAAGAATTAACTTTAAAGCAGGCCGTTAATTTGGCCGTTGAAATTACGGGCGTGCGCCGTAAAATATTGTATCAGTTGGCTCTGGCGTTAAAGGATGAGAGTTAGTGGGTAAGCAAGCGTTTGCTTATAACGTATGGTCCGGAGTTTTTTTTACGGTTAAGTGGGGGAGTGTTGATGCGTGCATGTCTAAAATCTTCTGTAGTTTATATAATTAAGTTTGGTTTAAATGTAAGTTGCAGCCGGGGTGATGGTAATCAGCCTATGGGTTGGCCGCAAGTGGGATCGTTTATCTATAAAGGGTTTTGTGGGTGTGGATAGAAAAGGGCGCAGCATGCTGCGCCCCTACAACCCCTACCTACAGTTCGGGGATTTGATTTAGTCTGTTTCTGATTCGTCGTCGCCCGAATCTTTAATTGGGTGCGTTGCGCGGCTGGCGTTGACGCGTTCGCGTAATTCTTTACCTGGTTTGAAGTGGGGCGTGTACTTCGCCTCAGTGTAAACGCGTGCCCCTGTTTTCGGGTTGTGCGCTTTACGGGGTGGGCGATAGTGTAGGCTAAAGCTACCAAACCCGCGGATTTCGATGCGGACATTTTGGCTTAAGCTTGCGCTCATGCACTCTAAAATAGAATTAACACTTAACTCCACATCACGTCGTGACAGGGTTTCCTGTTTGTTGACAATTTGATTAATAAGTTCTGATTTAACCATGGTAGACCTTAACTTTCTGTTGTTACTCTCTCAAACACATGAACTAACATTATACAACACATTTACTATGATGGTCACATATTTTTATTGATAATTAAAGATGTTATGGGTTAACTGGTAAAATTTGTCTAATTAAAAAACCAAAAAAGCTAATTTTTAATCAGTTTTTTATTAGGGGGTTAATGCCGGATTTGGGCAAAGGTTTACCATCCATTAAAATGGCGTTGTTTGCAAAGGTGATGCGATTTTCTGCAAACCATTGCAAGACAGCGGGGTAGATTTTATGTTCTATTTTTTGCACACGTTCTTTCAATGTGTCCTCAGTGTCTAGTTCTTCGACATCAAGGCTGGCTTGGCAAAGTAGCGGGCCGGCATCTAAATCGGTTGTCACAATATGAATACTGGCGCCGTGTTGTTGGTCTTTATTGGTCAGCACTTTGCGGTGTGTGTGTAAGCCAGGATACTTAGGTAAAAGTGATGGGTGTATATTGATTATTTTGTTTTTATAGTGTGCAACAAATTCAGCGCCGAGGCGACGCATAAAACCCGCCAGTACAATTAACTGCGGTTTATAGACATCAATTTGTCTTATAAGATCAATATCGAATTCGTCGCGTGTTTTATAATCACGGTGTGAAATGCAATGCGCCGGGATGCCCGCTTTTTGTGCGCGCTCAAGTCCAAATGCATCGGCATTATTGGAGATAACAGCGCGGATATCAACGGCTAGACCATCTTTGCAGGCATCAATTATTGATTGTAGATTGCTGCCACTGCCGGAAATAAGAATGACGATCGGTAATTGAGTTGTCATAAATTAATCCATTAGTACGCTAGGATTTTTTTCAGCAGCAGGTATCACTTCACCTAGTTTCCACGCAGTTTCACCTAAGGCTTTGAGTTGTTGTAACGTTGCTTCGCAATCATTCGCATCGACAATAACAACCATACCGACACCGAGGTTAAAGGTTTCAAACATATTATGAATCGCAATATTACCTTTGTCTTGTAACCAGCGGAAAATGCTTGGCCATGTCCAGCTGTCGACATCAATGTCGGCTTTGGTATTTTCTGGCAGTACGCGTGGTAAATTTTCAACAATGCCGCCACCTGTAACATGAGCAATGGCATGCACATCAATTTTTTTGCACAGTTGTAAAATTGTTTGCACATAGATGCGGGTTGGTGTTAGTAGTGCTTCGCCAAGTGTGTTGTCTTCAAAGGGTTCGTCCCAGCTGTGCTTGCCGCGTTCAACGACTTTGCGAATAAGTGAATAGCCATTTGAGTGCGGCCCGGATGAGGCCAGTGCAATAATGGCATCGCCAGCGCTCACTTTGCTGCCGTCAATAATGTGCTCTTTTTCGACGGCGCCAACACTGAAGCCGGCGAGATCATAATCTTCATCGTGGTACATGCCGGGCATTTCTGCCGTTTCGCCACCAATTAACGCCGACGAGGCTAACTCGCAGCCTTTACCGATGCCGGCAATAATATCTCTAGCTTGTGCAGGGTTTAGCTTGCCAGTCGCGAAATAGTCTAAAAAGAATAAAGGTTCAGCACCTAGCGTAATTAAGTCATTGACACACATCGCTACAAGATCGATGCCAATGGTGTCATGTTTATTCATTTCAATGGCTAGTTTTAATTTTGTGCCGACGCCGTCAGTACTGGAAACGAGTACAGGTTTTTTAAATCGCTCTGTGGGAATTTCAAACATCGCGCCAAAGCCACCGATGCCTTTCATCACGCCTGGGCGGCTGGTTCGTTTCGCAATGGTTTTAATATCTTCAACCAGTGCGCTTGCTTGTTCAATATCTACACCAGCATCTTTATAGCTTAAGCTTTCTTTATTTTCTTTGCTCATTTCTCTATGTTCATTTTTACAGAGTTAAATTAAGGGACGAGTTTTGCCGTGAAGGTGCGAAACTCGTGCAAGAGCGCATTGTATCAATTTGTGATTGAACTGTATAATACAGTCATGTCAGCAAGGATTGGTTATGCGAATACTAAAAACCACGCTTTTTTTTGTTTTATTTTTTCTCACATTGAGTGAAGTGTTTGCTGTGCCAGTCAGAAATTTGGACAGCACCAGTGTCGTGGTTGCTGATCGCTCGCAGCAAAGTTTTCAAGATGCGCTGCCGCAGGCTTTTGGTCAAGTCATGATCAAAATTAGTGGTAATACGGGTGTGATGACCTTGCCGCAGATCCAAAATATGTTATCAGACGTCAAAGATTATGTGGTTCGTTATGATTACGAAACGCAGCCTGATGCCACCGGGCAACAACAGCTAATATTGCATATTGTTTTTGATGAGAAAGCGATAAGACAGTTGTTAAAAAATGTCGGCCAAGCGATGTGGAGCAGTGATCGCCCGCTCACTTTGGTATGGCTTTATCAGTCAAACTTAGGCGAGCTGGAACTATTAACGCAAGATACCAATGGCGGTTTTGCGAGCGCATTGCAGCAACAGGCTTCTGCCCGTGGTATCGATATTATCTTTCCAACCATGGACTTGCAGGATCAAGAAAACTTAACGGTGACAAAAGGCAGTCACCCGCCATTTGCGATGTTGCGTGCTGAGGCAAAACGTTATGGTGTTAGTAGTGTATTGGTAGGTGTCATTGATGCCGCTTCTGAAGAGCAGGTGACTAACATTCATTGGCGTTTTGTGTTAAATAAAACGACTTCGCGTTGGAAGACGCATGGTGAGGGTAGTGGCGCAGCATTGACTGCAGGTATTAATCGTCTAGCCAACATGATGGCAAGTCGTTATGCCGCGATGGACAGCAAGAATTTACAATCACAAATTATTATGCAAGTGGATGGCGTTAACAATTTAGAGGATTATGGTGCGGTGTTGTCAGCTTTGCGGCATTTGCCTATTGTTTCTCATGTTGCCATCCAAGATACGCATAATGATGTCATGCTGTTAGCTATTAAAGTGGCTGGTGGTGAAGCGCCGTTGGTCAGTGCGCTAAAGAGCTTTAATCGTTTGGAGCCCAATTCGGCCGCTGCCGAAAAGGATGCCACTTCTGAAGTTAGTCTTTATTATCGTTGGGCCGCTAAAAGAAAATCATAGGTGAAATAATCATGAGTCAGCAATTAACGTTGGGTATCACCTTACGTGATGATGCAACGTTTGAAAATTTTGTAGATGTTGGTAATGAGCAAGTGCTGCATTGCTTGCAGGAATTTATCGCCGATCAGGGTGAGCGTTTTATTTATTTATGGGGCGCAGAAGGTGTTGGGCGCACGCATTTGTTGCAGGCGTGTTGTCATGAAGTCTTTAATCGTGGTGGCAGTGCAATGTATTTATCATTAGCTGATAAAGCGTTGCGCCCGGATGTGTTATGCAATCTTGAATCGATGGATTATATTTTTGTTGATGATGTTGATGCAGCGTTGAATAAGTCGTTGTGGGAAGAATCTCTATTGCATTTTTATAATCGCTTGCGTGATCGTGGGCGTCGTTTGATTGTGGCTGCAACAGCGCCGCCAGTGCAGACAGAATGTCGCTTACCAGATTTGCGTTCGCGATTGTCGTGGGGTTTGTTATTTCAAGTGAAGCCCATTGAAGATGAGCAGAAAATCGAGGCGTTGCAATTGCGTGCCCGTCATCGTGGTTTGGTTTTATCCGATGAAGTTGGTAAGTTTTTATTACGCCGTTATCCGCGTGATATGTCAGATTTGTTCTCCGTGCTTGATACCTTGGACCATGCCTCGTTAACCGCTAAGCGCCGCCTGACGATTCCTTTTGTGAAGGAGGCATTGCAGGTGTCGGCTCAAAATGATTGTTGAGACATGAGCCTAATTCTAGAGCTTATGTCATCCTGAGCTTGACTCAGGATCTCTTGATGTAAATTGGGATCTTTTGGGTATACCGTAGGGGTGCAGCATGCTGCGCCCGCTCTTTGTGATGGCAGTTAATTTTTGTAATAGGGTTATCTGGCAGAGGTGCGGTGTATGGGAAGTGATTGCGGTTATGCCCCGACGCAGGAGGAAAGAAGGGTCTTTTGCAAAGGCGCTGGTTTCCATCCCTGGATCGCTCTGACAAAAACTTCCTGTTTTTGTAAGCTTTGCAAAAGACCCTTCTTTCCTCCTGCTAGTTTTTCACACTTTCAGAGAGGCGTTCAGGGATTAGTGTAAGGTGTAATTGTTGGTCGTTTTGAGCACGATGAGTTATGTGCAAGAGACAGAGCTTTGCTCAGGATCTCTTGAATGGTCGGGAGATCCCGGATGATGTCCTTCGGTCTTCTTTGGGACGACGGGTTGGCTTATATCTTCCTAGCTCTAACAACCCCATCGATATGACGAAGTTTATTTAAGATCTCTTCGTCAACATCCGTGTTAACATCTAGTAAATTATAGGCTATTTGGTCGCGTGATTTATTAATCATGTCAATGATATTAATATTTGCATCCGACAGTACGGTAGAGATTTGCGCGATAATATTCGGTACGTTTTTATTGGTAACCGCTAGGCGGAAGCCTTCCGTGCGTGCCAATTTTACTTCAGGGAAATTGACAGAATGGCGAATGTTGCCATTTTCAAGAAAGTCTTGTACTTGGTTGGCGATCATAACTGCGCAGTTTTCTTCCGCTTCTTTTGTTGAGGCGCCAAGGTGCGGTAGGCAAATAACGTGCGGGTCATTTTTTAAAATATTATTAATAAAGTCACACACATAAGTGCGAATATGGTGGTCTGTTAATGCGGCCACTAAAGCTTCATTATCAACGATACCATCGCGAGCAAAGTTTAAGAGCACGGCGCCTTTTTTCATGGCGCGAATGCGTTTTTTATCAATTAAATTTTTGGTGCCTTCCAGTAAAGGAACGTGTAAGGAAATAAAATCAGCGCAGGATAAAGCTTCGCTTAAGGATTCGGCCTGCTTAATGTTAGCAGATAATTGCCAAGCGTTTCTGACGGTAATGCCTTGATCAAAGCCAACAACATTCATGCCTAAGTCGATCGCCGCATTGGCAACCTTAACGCCGATATTGCCAAGGCCAATAACTGCTAATGTTTTTCCAGGAAGCTCCATGCCGGAGAATTGTTTTTTATTTTTTTCTACTTGCATATGCAATTCATGGTCATCGCCACTTAATTGACGGCCGTAATCCCATGCGCGGCAAATATGACGGCAGGCCAATAACATACCGGTAAGTACTAACTCTTTGACCGCATTGGCATTTGCGCCGGGGGTGTTTAACACCGGAATGCCACGTTCTGTCATTTGTACAATGGGGATATTATTGGTACCAGCACCAGCCCGTCCGATAATTTTGATACTTGCAGGAATGTCCATTTGATGCATGGCGTGCGAGCGCACGAGAAAGGCATCAGGCTGATAACTTGTTGGGTCTTGGTTGTTATCTTTGATTTTGTAGTGTTTTTTATTAAAACGATCAATTCCCGCTGCAGCAATCGGGTTTAGGGTTTGAATTTTAAAGGGCATTAAATAATTCCAAGCGAGGTCAGCAAAATTAAAACAATAGCAAGCGGTGCAAAGTAACGCTCGATCCAGCGCCAACACTTAAACGAGAAGTGGTCAACAGGCCAGCCAAGTTTATCTTGAATGTATTTTTTCGGCAAGAGCCAACCAGTGAAAATAGCAACAAACAAGCCGCCAAGCGGTAGCATAATACCAGATGTTAAATAATCAACGGCTTCAAAAAAGCTGACATCGCCAATAGAAAAATACTTGCCGAAGCTAAAAGAGGCGATGGTGCCGAGACTGAGCACCCAGCAAACAATACCGCTTAAAGTAACAGCTTTTTTACGGCTAAAGCCATAGTTCTCAGAAAGCCAAGCGCCGGCAACTTCAAATAAAGAAATAATGGATGTAAATGCGGCAAATAATAAAAGCAAGAAGAACAATGCGCCGATTAGGTTGCCGCCAGGGAGCTGGCCAAAGGCAAGTGGCAGAGTGCGAAAAATTAAACTAGGCCCAGCTGTTGGTTGTAGGTTGTTGGCAAATACTAAGGGAAAAATAATCAGTCCAGCCAGCAATGCGATGCAAGTATCGAATAGCACAATAATTAGTACGCTGCTAACTAATGGTGTTTTTTCCGGTAGATAAGCGCTAAACATAATAGTAACGCCCATGGCAACGTTTAAGCTAAAAAAAGCTTGGCCGAGTGCTTCTAAAATAATATCAGGGGTTAAGCGGTGAAAGTTGGGTGTAAAGAGAAATTTCAGACCTTGTGTAAAATGCCCGGTTGTCATTGCATAGCCCAGTAGCACCAATAAAATTATTAATAGCGCGGGAAACATCCACATCACGGTGCGCTCAAGACCGCTTTTTACACCCAGGCGAATAACGGCGACGGCGGTGCCCAGTACGATGGTGGTGGTTAATAACATTTCCCAGGGGCTTTTTTGTAGTGCGTCAAATTGGTCGCCGGTACTAGAAAGCGTTACGTGGCCAAATTGACCGATAAATGTTCGCACAAAGTAATCGACTAACCAGCCAGAAATAACGACATAATAAGAAACAATTAAGAAGCCGGCCAAAATGGTCATACCACCAACAAGTCCCCACAGGCGCGTTTTGCCAATATCATGTGCAATGTTGCTAAGGGATGCGACGGGATTTTTTCGCCCTATACGACCAAGCATGACTTCTGCTGTCATTAGCGGTATGCCCAGTGAGACAACAAAAATAAGATAAACCAACACAAAAGCCCCGCCGCCATTTTCTCCAGCGAGATAGGGAAAGCGCCAGACATTGCCTAAGCCAACGGCCGCAGCAGCGGCAGCAAAAATAAAAGCGGTGCGAGAACTCCAGCGTGCTGATGTAGCCATAGATCTTCCGTTGATTTGAATAGTCCTGCGTCATAGTATATACGATTTCTAACACTATTGAGAATGAGTATGACAAATAATAAGAGCTGGGTTTTATCTAAGCCTATTGATGGTATTGTTTTTGATTGCGATAGTACCTTAAGTCAGATTGAAGGGATTGACGCCTTAGCGACAAAAAATAATGTAAAGGAAGCTGTGCACGAGTTAACCGAAGAGGCGATGGCGAAAACGGGTTTAAATGAGCATTTATATCAAGCGCGGTTAGATTTGGTAAAGCCGCATCAGTCACAACTTAATGACGTTGCTGAACTTTATTTGCAAAAAGTAACGCCCGATATTCCGGCGGTGATTGCTGCTTTGCAGTCATTAAATAAGAAAGTTTATGTTGTCTCTGCCGGGGTGTTGCAGTGCGTGATTGGTTTTGCTGAAAAAATAGGTGTTTCGGCAGAGCATGTTTTTGCTGTTGACGTTTATTTTGATGCGCAAGGGAATTATAAAGATTTTGATCGCCAATCACCGTTGAGTCGACAGCGTGGAAAATGTGAAATATTGAGACAGCTGCGACAAGATGATCAGCGTTTTGCGCATGTTGGTGATGGGATGAATGACGTTGATGTGTTGGGTGAGGTTGATCGTTTTATTGGTTATGGTGGTGCCGAGTATCGCCAAAGCATTGCTGAGTTGAGTGATTTTTATATTTCTTCTTTATCGATGGCGCCGGTGTTGCCGTTGTTGTTAACTGAGGATGAAGCTGGGGAGCTTGCGGGCAGTGCGGCTGATTTATACCGTAAAGGGCTTGGGTTAATTGATGAAGGTGGGGTCGAATTTCGGGGGTGAATTATCCGGTTTTGTTGCAGGCTCCCGTCGGGGCGCAGTATGCTGCGTCCCCTTCGCGTCTCAGTGTGAAACAAATATTACACAGGCTGCCAAAAAGAAATATAAGCCCCAGTAGGATCAGCAATCACCCCAAAGCGCCCATACCCAGGCACATCTTTTGCCGGTACTTTAATACTAGCGCCAAGTTTTTCCGCTTTCTCAAGCATCGCATCAAGATCGTCAACATGCACATAGCTCATCCAGTGTGGAGGAATCATATGCGACTGTTCTTCAGGTATTTTCATCATGCCAGCAATTTCTTTATCACCCGAACGGAACATGTGGTAGGTGGTCTCACCCATGTCGATATCTGTCGTTTCCCAGTCAAACATTTCTTTATAAAATTCCTTAACGGTGCTGGGGCTGCTAGTCATTAGCTCATGCCAACAAAAATCACCGTTCTTTGGTTTGCTCTCACTCATGGTAGTCTCCTTGTCATATGCAAATATGGATTGTAACACGCTCAAGATTAAGTGACATACGGATCCAGTGTTTGCTACAATATCACCATCTTTAGTTAGGGCTTCTCCTATGGCGTATTGTTTAGTTATGGAACGACCTTGATTGGGTGTGGAGATTGGTTTATGGGATTAAAGCGTTTTTTTCGTTCTTCTTTCCGAAAAGAAATTGGTATCATTATCTTAATCAAGTTAGTTATGATTTTTGTGTTGTGGTCTGTTTGTTTTTCAGACCCAGTTGAAAAGCATTTAACGACCCATCGCATGCAGCAGCAAATAATAGGCAGTTAAATTTAATCTACATGTAAGGAAAAAGTATGGCAATTTCAAGTGATGTTGTACTGCTGTCACGTTGGCAGTTTGGTATTACAGCCATGTACCATTTTATTTTTGTACCGTTAACGCTAGGTTTATCAGTGCTTATAGCGATTATGGAAACTATTTTCGTGATGACAGGTCGCGAGATTTGGCGGCAGATGACAAAGTTTTGGGGTATTTTATTTGGTATTAATTTTGCGATGGGGGTGGCAACGGGCATCACCATGGAGTTTCAGTTTGGCACGAACTGGGCTTACTATTCGCAATACGTTGGCGATGTTTTTGGCGCGCCTTTGGCGATTGAAGGTTTGATGGCTTTTTTCTTGGAAGCTACTTTTATTGGTTTGTTTTTCTTTGGTTGGAGTCGTCTTTCTAGAATTCAACATCTTATTGTTACTTGGTTGGTTGCTTTGGGTTCAAGCTTATCGGCCTTATGGATTTTAATTGCTAACGGCTGGATGCAGCATCCGGTGGGTGCGTATTTTGATTTTCGTACCATGCGGATGGAGGTGCAAAAGTTTTCTGACATTCTTTTTAATCCGGTGGCGCAAGCGAAGTTTGTTCATACTATTAGTGCCGGTTATGTCACCGGTTCTATTTTTGTGTTAGCGATTAGTGCTTATTATTTATTGCGTGGTCGTAATATTGAAATTGCTAAGCGTTCTATTACTGTTGCTGTTTCATTTGGTTTAGCGTCAGCGTTGTCGGTGGTTGTTTTAGGTGATGAAAGTGGTTATCTCGCTAATGTGAATCAGCATATGAAAATTGCTGCTATGGAAGGCATGTGGCATACCGAGCCTGCGCCAGCTGCATTAAATTTAATAGGCTTTCCCGATCAAAAAGCGCATGAGACTAAGCATGCGATCAAAATACCCTATTTGCTAGGGTTAATTGCAACTCGTTCGGTAACGGAAAAGTTACCCGGTATTGTTGATTTAGTGAAAGAGGCAGAGCAGCTGATTCCTAAAGGTATTGATGCTTATGCTGCGTTAAGGACCTTGCAAAAATCACCAAACGATGCAGCAGCGAAAAAAGCATTGGCTAAAAATGCCGATTATTTAGGGTATGGTTTGTTATTAAAACGATTTACTAATGACCCAGTGCACGCATCGCCACAGCAAATTCGTCAAGCCGCTTGGAGTTTGGTGCCGGGGGATGTGTCATTATTATTTTGGTCGTTTCGCGGTATGGTTGCTTGTGGCTTATTTTTTATTTTGCTCTTTGCCGTTGGTTTTTATTTTTCAACTAAGCGTAAATTGGATAAGCGTTGGTTTTTATGGATTGCGTTACTTAGTTTGCCTTTGCCGTGGTTGGCAGCTGAGTTTGGCTGGTTTGTTGCCGAGCATGGCCGTCAGCCGTGGGTGGTGGAAGGTATGCTGCCTACTTTCTTAGGCGTGTCTTCGCTTACCTCCGGTGATTTGTGGACATCATTGCTGGGTTTTATTTTATTTTATACTATCTTGGCAATTGTCGAGATTTATTTGATGGTAAAATATGTTCGCTTGGGGCCTGATGGTTTGACTGAAAAAATTGTTGCACCTAAGAAGGTAACCACAAGTAAAAAAGGTCAGGGAGATCAGAGTAATGATTGATTATGCAGTACTGCGTGTTATTTGGTGGGTATTAATGGGCGTCATTCTTTGTGGCTTTGCTATTATGGATGGCTTTGATTTGGGTGTTGCTGCGTTGTTGCCGATGGTGGCGCGTGGTGATATGGAGCGGCGAGTAGCGATTAACACTGTTGGTCCTGTGTGGGAGGGTAATCAAGTTTGGATTATTCTCGGTGGCGGGGTTTTCTTTGCTGCTTGGCCTTATTTGTACGCTGTTTCTTTTTCTGGTTTTTATTTTGCGATCTTGCTGGTGTTAGCAACTTTTATTATGCGGCCAGTTGGTTTTAAGTATCGCAGTAAATTAACCAGTGCTCGGTGGCGCTCTATCTGGGATTGGATTTTAGCGCTAAGTGGTTTAATCGCGGCGTTAACTTTTGGTGTTGCGGTGGGTAATGTGTTGCAGGGTGTCCCTTTTCATTTTAATGAAATGTTGCGACCTTTTTATACCGGTTCTTTTTTCGCTTTATTTAATCCCTTTGCCTTGTTATGCGGTCTGGTTAGTGTTGCCATGTTATTGATGCAGGGTGGGCATTATTTAATTGTAAAAACGGAAGGCGTGTTGCAAGCACGAGCAGCCAAGGCAGCACGTATCGCGGCAATTTTCTTAATTGTTTTATTTGCTGCTGCTGGTGTTTGGGTGGCAAAGGGTATTAATGGTTATGTGGTGATGCAGATTGCTAGTCATCATGCCCCTTCTAATCCGCTGCAAAAAGATGTGGCGCGTCAAGTGGGTGCTTGGATTAGTAATTATTACGTCCATCCTAGTTTTACTATTGCGCCACTGTTGGGCTTTTTAGGTGCTCTAGGTGCGCTGGTGTGGGCGCGACGTGGTCAAGGTAAGTGGGCATTTATTTGTAGTAGTTTGAGTGTGTTTGGGGTCGTTGCAACGGTAGGCGTCAGTATGTTCCCCTTTATTTTGCCTTCATCTTCTGCGTTAGGTTCAAGCTTGTTGGTCTGGGACGCTTCTGCCAGCCAGTTGTCGTTAACCATTATGCTGGTTTGTACGATTATCTTTTTGCCCATTATTTTATTGTATACCGCATGGGTGTACCGAGTATTGCGTGGCAAGGTAACGGCAGCGTTTTTTGATGATAATAAAAATGCCTATTAGGAGGGTTGAATAGATGTGGTATTTTTCATGGATTTTGGGTCTGGGGTTGGCGTGTACTTTTGCGGTGTTAAATGCGCTGTGGTTTGAACTAGATAGACATAAAGAAAATGATTAATTCAGTAAAAGAGTATTTAAAGAATTTGCAAGATACGATTTGCGATGCTTTGCAAGCAGAGGATGGCAAACAGCAATTTATTGAAGATGCCTGGCAGCATGAAAATGGTGGCGGTGGTCGTTCGCGAGTATTAGCTGATGGTGATGTTTTCGAGCAAGGCGGGGTTAATTTTTCGGCGGTTGCGGGTGATTCTATGCCGCCATCAGCGACGCAGCATCGCCCAGAGTTAGCCGGCAGGCGTTTTGAAGCCACCGGTATTTCGTTAGTTTTACACCCGAATAATCCGTATGTGCCAACTGTGCATGCAAATGTGCGCTTTTTTATTGCTGAAAAAGAAGGTGCTGACCCGGTGTGGTGGTTTGGTGGTGGTTATGATTTAACGCCGTACTATGGTTTTATCGAAGATTGTCAGCATTGGCATCAAACTGCTAAAAATGCTTGTGACCCTTTTGGTGATGATGTTTATGCGCGTTTTAAAAAATGGGCGGATGATTATTTTTATTTAAAGCATCGCCAAGAAGCGCGTGGTATTGGTGGTTTGTTTTTTGATGATGTTAATGAGTGGGGTTTTGATCGCTCTTTTGAATTTATGCGTTCGGTGGGTGATACTTTTCTTGATGCTTACTTGCCGATTGTAAAAAAACGCAAGGATCATCCTTTTGCTGAGCGCCAGCGCGATTTTCAATGTTATCGGCGTGGTCGCTATGTTGAATTTAATTTGGTGTATGATCGTGGTACTTTGTTTGGTTTGCAATCCGGTGGGCGTACTGAATCGATTTTAATGTCACTGCCGCCACAGGTGAAGTGGCGCTATAACTGGAAGCCGAAGTCAGGCTCGGAAGAAGAGCGTCTTTATACCGATTTTCTGCCGGCAAAAGATTGGCTTAGTAACGCGTAAATTTTTAAACGAGGCTTCTCTGCGAAAGGGATATTAAATGGTTCATGCTCTGGATATTGCCGGTTCAGCTTTTTCTTTTTTATCAACCTTATTTTATGTGATCGCTAGTGTATGGGCATGGCCAATTGGTATTGTCGCGACTCTTATTAATGGTACTTTATATGGTATCACCGGTATTTATGGTGATATGAGTTTAGAGGGTATTTATTTTATTTCTATGTTTTATGGTTGGTACCAATGGAAGAGGGGTGGTCGCGAACATAAAGCCATATTGGTATCTTCCTTGAATTTAAAGTTAAGCACTGTTTTGGTGAGTATTGGTGTCATTGGCACTGTAGTCACCTATTTTATTTTAAAATATTTAACCGATTCGCATGTGCCTGCATTGGATGCGGGCACAACGGTATTTAGCTTGATTGCGCAGTGGATGACCTGTAAAAAAATTCTTGAGTGTTGGATGGTGTGGTTTTGTGTCGATGCAGTTTATGTGGGATTATATATCTATAAAGGGATTCCTTTTCACAGTGTGCTGTTATTTGTCTATTTAGGCATGGCCATTGCGGGTTATGTGCGTTGGTATCGATTAAAAAAAGAGGGCCATCATGGTTAGAGTGATTACGGTTGATGATGTTAAAAACATTATTCGCAAGGTGACATTAAAAACTTTTTTTACGCAGTTGATTGACCAATTGGAAAGTGATTTTCATCGCTGGAATGATTTTGACAGAATGCCGCGTGTTGCTTCGCATTTTCCGCATGGCGTTATTGAATTAATGCCGATTTCTGATAAAGATTATTATGCTTATAAATATGTAAATGGTCATCCTTATAATCCAAAAGATCAAAAGCAAACGGTTGTTGCCACGGGTATGCTGGCCGATGTTGCTACTGGTTATCCGGTGTTGCTAAGTGAGATGACGATAC
The DNA here is from genome assembly GCA_030425685.1 of Gammaproteobacteria bacterium. Lineage (GTDB taxonomy): Bacteria > Pseudomonadota > Gammaproteobacteria > Coxiellales > Coxiellaceae > JAUIAD01. The sequence continues at coordinate 199,079 of JAUIAD010000001.1, forward strand.
TGACGGCATTGCGTACAGCGGCAACCTCAGCGTTAGCTTCTAAATATTTAGCGCTGCCAAATAGCGATACCTTCGGGATTGTTGGTACTGGTGCACAAAGTGAGTTTCAAGTGTTGGCGCACCACTATGCTTTGGGCTTGAATAAGGTTTTTTATTACGATCTTGATCCACAGGCGATGGAGAAATTTAAGAATAATCTAGCAGGCTATGATATGGAATTAATTGCTTGTGAAAACGCACAGGCCGTTGTTGAAGGTGTTAATGTCGTTACAACAGCAACCGCTAAAAAAGCGCATGTGCAAGTGCTTTATCCTGAGTGGATAAGTGCGGGTATGCATATTAATGGTATTGGTGGTGATTGTCCCGGTAAAACAGAACTGGGGCCTGATATATTGAGCAAAGCAAAAATTATCGTTGAAATGTTAGAGCAGAGTTATTTAGAGGGTGAAATACAGCATTTAGATAAAGATGATGTTTATGCAGAGCTATGGGAAATTATTAGTGGCAAAAAGAGCGCGCGTGATGGTGGTGATGAAATTACCTTGTTTGATTCTGTTGGGTTTGCTTTAGAGGATTATAGTGTGTTGCGCTTGGTCTATCGTTTAGCTGAGGAGTTTCATGTTGGGCATGTTTTGGATATGGTGCCTGATACACCGGACCCTAAGAATTTGTTTTCCGTGTTGGGGGTTCAATGGTAAGCTTGTTGCGGGGGACACTGTTTTATATCTTTTTTTACAGCCCTATTTTTTTATTTCGTAGCAGGATCTATTATGGTCTTGGGGAGGGGAGCGGGTGCGGTTAAGCACCGACGCAGGAGGAAAGAAGGGTCTTTTGCAAAGGCGCTGGTTTCCATCCCTGGATCGCTCTGACAAAAACTTCCTGTTTTTGTAAGCTTTGCAAAAGACCCTTCTTTCCTCCTGCTAGTTTTTCACACTTACGGGTGACGGCTCATTAATTGATAGGTGATCATAGTTTTCAACAGGGTATAGGGTGCGCCTCTACGGAGAGATCGGTCGCATAAAGTCTGTGGTTTTGGTGGATAAAAGACCATGTATTAAGTTGTCTGTAGGGGTTTTAACTTCACAACAATGTAAAAAATGATTTATAATTGAGTGTCTAGCTTTGCTATAAGCTATCTATTGGCTATTTCATGGAGGAAAATATGCGTCAATTAAAACCACTCGTGTCTTTGTTTCGTTTCTTGCTAATTTTTTCTTTATTTTTATCGTGTGCGGCATATGCTGGTCATCGCGGCCATGGTGGGATGAAGAAAGTTATTTACATGGAGCATGCTAAGAAAGCAGAGGTTGAGCGCCATAAGGATGGACTGTATAAGATTGAGTTAAAAGATATTGATCCTGATCGTTATTTATTTAGTCGGAAAAAAATTATTTCAATTGCTGGACCGATTGAAAATACCTCTTTACAGAAAGCAGTTGTACGTGGCTCCTTTTTTGGGTTTGATGATGACAAGCCGGTTGTTTTTAAATTTAAGGTAATGAAAATACACAGCTCTGATGATGAGTTAAAATTAATAATTGAGCCGATGGATGGTGCCAAGGTAGAAACGGGTGATTTTAAAAATGCTCACCTGCTGTTAGTGACACGTATAAAAGCAATGCGAAAAGATAAAGCAAAAAGAAAAAAAGGGTATACGTTTATTAGTATAGACGCCAAAGGCTATGAAAAAATAAATAAGTTAAGTGAAAAGAAGGGAGATAAATCATGAGGAAAGTATTTTTTATTGTTGCTACTGTCGTGAGTTTATCAATATTGCCTGCCGCTTATAGTTGTGATGGCTGGGAATGGGTTGGGGCTAATTTGCTAGGGGGTTGTAATTCCTGCAATCAAGATTGTGGTCAAGGCGGTACGCCTGCTCAGCAAGCCTCTGGGGCTATGGGTCAGCTTGGGGCTGTGGGAAGCCTATGACCTTTGGTGTACGATTACTTGCCTTGCGAAATAAAACCCAGCATCGTGCTGGGTTTTTTCTAGTAATGTTGTTACTTTCTTTCATTACTAATTCTTTTGCGCAGTCAGCAGCAAAGCATAAAATAACAATGATTACTGTAGCTAAAGTTGCAAAACACGCTTTAATAAAACGCTGCAGCTCGGTAGCAGTATTGAAAAGCAGTATGGACCCTGTTATTAAAGCGCAAACGTCGGGGCAAGTTAAAAAAGTAGCTGTTGTGCGTGGGCAAGCAGTGGAGCCGGGGCAGCTATTACTAGAGCTTAACAATCAATGGCAAAAAGTTGCATTGGAGGCGGCGAGAATTAATTATGAAAAAATGAAGCTGGTTCGAAAGTCGCAAGCATATGCCTATCAAAAATTAAAAAGAACAACTGGATTGGTATCTAAATTTAGTTTAGAAAAAGTAACTGTCGAGGATGAAATTGCTAAAAAAAATATTGCTATTGCCTTGAATAAGGTGCTAAAAGCTCAGCACGAGCTTGATAAAACGATTATCAGATCGCCGATTTATGCGAATATTAAAAAAATCATGATTTCGCAAGGCAGTGTCGTTGCTGTCAATGACCCTATTATGCAGTTAAATAGTAATAAAGATTTGTATGCTAGCTTTCAGTTTAATAGTAGCTGTATGCCATATTTAAAGTCGGGTCAAAAGTTAAAGATTCACTCGTTATCGGCTTTAGATAAAAAAGCAAATAAGATAATGACGCAGAAAGTAACAAGCTATAATCCAGAGACGCAATCAGCAGTAGTTGTTATTCCCTTTGATAATAATAAGAACTTGCTAAGTGGTAGTGCATTACAGGCTGATATCAATATTTCTTTGCGTCGATTGGCGATACCTGTAGTTAGCGTGCAATATGGGTTAGATGGAAAGTATGTGTATGTGATTAAGAAAGGTGTTGCGAATAAGCAGCCAGTGACAACAGGTCTTCAATATGGAAAGATGATTGAAATTATTTCTGGTCTAAAGAAGGGGGATATTATTGCTGTTGAGGGGGCAGGTTTTCTGCGTGAAAATGAAAAAGTAACCACAAAGTAGTTGTGATGAATATTACTCGTGTTGCTTTAAAACATCCGATGCCATTTTATATGATGGCATTTTTTATCATCTTGGTTGGTATTTTTTCATATGTCTTTATTGGTATACAAGAGCTGCCAGATGTGTCCTTGCCAAAAATATCCGTGGATATTGTGTTGCCGGGTGGTTCGCCAAGTGGTATCAATGAGGAAATTACACTACCTGTTGAGAAGAAGCTCTCTGCTATAAAAGGCCTAAAGAATATATTGTCTACCAGTCGATCTGGTGTGGCAACACTGTTATTGGAATTTAGAAGTAATAGTGATATTGATCAAGCCTATAATAATGTCCTTGATAATATTAATTTGATCGCAAATCAATTTCCTACGGGTACTCGGCACGCAGTAGTTAAAAAAGTTAGTGATAAGATGTCATTAATGACCTTTGCTTTGTATGGCAAAATGGAGTTGAAGCGCCTAAGTAAGTATGTCAACGGTAGTATTGTCCCGTATTTTCAGCAGGTCAAAGGGGTGGGAGATGTTTCTGTTGTTGGTGCTCCTGTGCAAGCGCTTACTGTTTATTTAAATAATATTAAGATGTCTGCTTATAAAATAACGGTTGCAGATATTAGTAATGCTTTTGCTAAAAACCACGTGCAGGCTCCCGGTGGATATTTTAATGATGGTCAACAAAAATACTCTCTTGATTTAAATTTTAAATATAAACATATTGCCTCAATTTCCAATATGGTAATTGCTTATCGGCGTGGTAGGGCTATTAAGCTAAGCGATGTGGCCGATGTACGTTTTGCCAATAAAGAAAATTATTCTTATGCTAATTATAATGGTATGCCTGTTGTGGCTGTTATTATTAATGGGCGCTATGAAGAAAATGCGGTCGCGCTCTCAAAGCGCATTCATAAATTGTTAAACACTACCGTTAAGCCAGTATTGCCGGCTGGAGTAAAGCTTGCTGTTGTTAGTGATCGCTCAAAAGTTGTTTCGCAAGAGGTGTCATTTTTAGAGCGAGGGATACTACTTGGGGTAGTGTCAGCATCGCTTATTGTGTACCTGTTTCTACGTTCAATTCGCTCAGCGGATGTTATTATTTTTACCTTGCCGGTATCATTGTTGTTAGCAATAGCTATCTTGTATTTAATTGGGTCGACGTTAAATGTTGTTTCGTTATTGGCGTTGGTGGTGCTGGTAGGTCTGGCTATAGATGATGCTATTGTCATGCTTGAGAATATTTATTTTCGTAATCGCGGCGTTGACTTTTCGCATCATCGTTGTGTTTCTGCTATCGCTGAAATGGTGCCTAGTGTATTGAGTTATTCGCTTATTATTATTTTAATGTTTGCGCCTTTGTTATTTCTCTATGGACCATTGATATTATTTTTTAAAGATTTGTCGACTGTTTTAGTGGTTGGGGTTATTGCTTCTTTCTTGCTATCTGTTAGTTTATTACCTGCGTTGGCGTATAGGTTATCGTATCAGGGAGCGAAGGGTCGAGCGTCAGGTGGTCAGCATGTGCCAGTGAAATTCCCCTTTTTTTCTTTTTACCAAAAGGTGTTGGATATATCTTTAAGGTATCGTGTGATTGTTATTATTATTTTTTCTCTGTTTGTTTTGCTGGGTGCGTATCTTTTTATGCAGGTGGGGAGAAATTATATACCACAAGTGAGTGCTTATCATAAGTTATCTTTTCATTTTAAGTCTCCACCGGGATCTTCATTTCAATATATGCGTAAAAAGTTTGTGGCGCTAGAGAAGGTAGTGCAGCAGCAAGTGGGTGTTCAAACTTACTTTGGTTCATTTCAAAATAATGTCGGTAATTTAACGGTTAAGTTAAAAGCTGCCGTTTCTAACAAAATAAATTCACGTAGGATTAGGCGGGATATAGAGGGAGCCGCAAGGCGGATTCCCGGCTTGCAGTTGCGCAAGAAAATTCCCTCGATTTCATTTTCTCTTGTTGGTGCAGATGAGTATAAAGTGCAAAGCTTAAGTAAGGTATTGTATCGTAAATTAAGTGCCAAGGCTTATTTTAAAGATTTACATTTGCCGCCATCCTATAGCAAGGTTAAATATAAATTTAATTTGGATCGCTTGCAAATGGCTAGGTTGGGTATTAGTGCGCACGAATTAATTTCTGTTTTACAAACGGCTGGTATTGGTAATGTGGTCGCTAAATTTATGCCTAGAGGTATGGCTCATCAGTATGATATTGTGCTTAAGGTTGATCCAAGTTTGATTAAGAATGTTGAGGATCTGGAGCATCTTAATGTTTTTACCCGTAAAGGTAATATTATTCAGTTGGGAGATTTGGCAAAAGTGGTTACTGCTGTCGGAGCTGCAGAAATAAATCGTTTTAATCATATTTATAGTGTGCCATTTCGATTGCAGACAAAAGATAATTTGCCTTTAAATAAAGTGGTTGCGGCGATTGATCAAACGGCTGCGTCTGTGTTACCTAAGGGGTATCATGTGAAGTTCTCCGGGCAGGTGGCGTCAATGCGTAAAGCATCTTATACCACGTTGTATATTTTTATTTTTATGCTGTTGTTAATTTTTGCGGTGCTTGCCAGTTTATTTAATTCGTTATTGATGCCTTTGCTGGCCTTGGCAACGGTGCCATTGTCGCTGTGTGGAGGCTTATTGATTATTTGGTTAACAGGTGAGAATCTTAATATTTTTTCAATGATAGGGATGTTGTTGCTTGTTGGTTTAAGTGCTAAGAATGCTATTTTATTGCTGGATAAAATTCTCTTATTTCGTCAGCAGGGAAGAGATAAAACAACAGCCATAAAGCAGGCGTGTTTGCGTAGAATGCGTCCGGTGCTGATGACTTCAGTTGTTATTATTGTTGCTATGCTGCCGGAGGTGTTAATCTCAGGCCCTGCCTCTTTTATTAATCGCTCGTTTTCATTGGTTATTATTGGCGGTATGATTTTTTCTACTTTGTTGACCTTGATTCTTATTCCTGCCTTATATGGTTCTTTTACTCGTGGCAAGGTTGAAGTTTAACATGGTTTGATCGCTTAACTAGTGTTGCCGAATGGTATGTGAAATTTTATCCCTTTTGCTGATGCAGTTATAGTAACTCGCTAGTGGTGATACAGTTTGCAATCCGTGACAAGATAGTTAAACTTGCTTTTTTTTCTTCGTCAGATGCGCATTCGGTTGCGTCGCCAACAACGGTAACAGAAAAATCGCGATCGTGTGCTTCGCGCGCGGTTAATTCAACAGCCATGCTGGTGCTAACACCGGTTAGAATAACTTTCTCAATGCGATTAGCTCTCAATATTAAGTCTAAATCGGTACCGTAGAATGCGCTAACACGATGTTTAATAATTTCGATATCGTTAGGTTCACGGTCAAGTGTATCGCAGAATTGTCCGTTCCACGCTTGTAATGCTAAGACATTATGTTCTTTTGCTGCGCCGAACATTGGAGAAATGTTTGAGCTATCATGATAGTGAGGTTGAAAGCCGACTCTGACATGGATGACAAGTGCACCATGGTGTCGCCCCCATGCGGTGATATCATTGATTTTCTCAATCACATTGTTTGCTGTAATACGATCAGTATAGCGTGCTAGCTTGCCGTCTGGGTGGCAGATCTCGTTCATAATATCTAAGGTAATAATGGCGGTTTTCATGGTTTGCTCCAATATGGGTATCGTTATTCTGAGTCAATAATAACACGCAATGCGCTATAACGCAATGCGTGACTATATTTTATTTGTGCAGGTGATTCAGAGTCCGCGGCATGCTGTGCCCGCTTACTTTCTGTTAGCAGCAAGTCATCCATCAGCACAGCAACGGTTTGTTTAAGTATCAGTTTTAGCAAAATGAAGCAGCGTCCACTCCCCTTGCGCCTGTTTTTCAACAAGCTGAAAATGCATGCCATAAGCATCAATAATTTGCTGACTTTCCTCAACTAAAATTCCAGATAAAATAAGCGTAGCCTTTGCGGTGCATAGCTTTAGAAAAGTAGGTAGCAGCTCAATCAACGGTCCTGATAATATATTAGCTATCAAAAGCGGCGCAGTAACATCCAGTCTATCTTTAGTAGAGAGTATGTCTAAATTATCTTTATTAATAAAAGCATTTAAATTGGCATTATTTTGTGTCGCCTCCCAAGCCTGCGGATCATGATCAACCGCATACACCTTGTGCGCCCCTAAGGCTAAAGCGGCCAGCGCTAAAATACCAGAGCCGCAGCCATAATCAATGACAGTATTATCCTTCGGAGGGTTATTGGCCAGCCAGCTTAAGCAAAGTGAGGTGGTTGGGTGTGTGCCGGTGCCAAAGGCGAGGCCGGGGTCAATTTTAAGGATAGTGCCGGTGAAATCGTTTTGTTCACACCAGCTTGGCAGTACCCACAGTTTTTCTGCAAAACATTGCGGTGGGAAATCTTGCTGTGTTTTGCGTACCCAGTCTTCTTCTTGCAGAATTGAAATATCGTAGTTGAATGGATGGTCGCTGTCTACAGTCGCATTAAGTGTTTCAATAATAGGTTCGATATTGGTATCCCGGCTAAATAGTGCTAGCACTTTGGTTTGCTGCCATACGGGAGTTTGTTCGGGTTCAAGCTGGAAAAGAGGTTGGTCTTGTGCGTCGGTGAAAGTGACGGAAAGTGCGCCTTGCTCTTCTAGGGTGTCGGCGATTAGGTCGGTTTGTTGTGCTGGTATGATGATGGAGAGTTGTTGCCATGATTTCATTTTTTTTCCGGGGTGTTGGGTGGTTATTTATAATGATTTTTGGTGCTGTGGTGGTGTATGGAGTTTTGGTGAGGTTTTGTGGTGTCGTATAGAGGCGGGCGCAGCATGCTGCGCCCCTACGTTTTACGTCCTACATTTTATTGTTTTTCCTAGCTAAGGCCTAATTTCTTTTCTAGGTAATGGATGTTTTGGGCGCCTTTGACAAACTCCTCGTCACATATTAGATCTTTGTGTAAATCGATATTGCTTTTGATACCGTCAACAACCAGCTCGTCCAAAGCATTGCGCATGCGTTGTAAGGCGATGTCACGAGTTTCTCCGTAAGTGATTAGCTTACCGATTAAAGAATCATAATAAGGTGGAACACGATAGCCACTATATAAGTGGGAATCCATGCGTACACCTAAACCGCCTGGGGCGTGATAAAGAGAGACATTGCCTGGGCTGGGTAAAAAGTTTTTTGGATCTTCAGCATTAATGCGGCATTCAATCGCATGTCCTTTAATTTGTATATCATCTTGTGTAAGGCTTAAAGGTAAGCCAGCAGCAACGCGAATTTGTTCTTTGATAATATCAATGCCGGTTATCATTTCCGTAACAGGATGCTCAACCTGGATGCGAGTGTTCATTTCAATAAAATAGAATTCACCATTTTCATAAAGAAATTCAAAAGTGCCTGCGCCACAGTAATTAATATCAATACAAGCATCAACGCAGCGTTTACCGATAGCGGCACGCTGTTCGGCAGAAATGCCTGGAGCCGGAGCTTCTTCTAATACTTTTTGATGGCGTCGTTGCATTGAGCAGTCGCGTTCACCTAGGTGGATGGCGCGACCTTGGCCGTCGCCAATTACTTGTACTTCAATGTGTCGCGGTGCGCCAAGAAACTTTTCCATATACACTTCGTCATTGCCAAAAGCAGCCGCTGCTTCGGTGCGTGTCATGGCGATAAAGTTTAATAAGTCAGATTCTTCATGTACAACGCGCATGCCACGTCCGCCGCCGCCGCCAGAAGCTTTGATCAAAACGGGGTAGCCTATGTTGCGTGCAATGTCTAAGTTGCGTTCTTCGTCATCAGTTAAGGCGCCATTAGAGCCAGGTATGCACGGGATGCCTGCTTTGCGCATCGCTTTAATCGCTGAAACCTTGTTACCCATTAGGCTAATAGTTTCAGCGCTTGGGCCAATAAATTTAAATGAGCTTTGTTCCACTTGCTCAGCAAAGTCGGCATTTTCTGCTAGAAAACCATAGCCAGGGTGAATAGCATCAACGTGGGCAATTTCAGCAGCGCTAATAACAGCGGGAATGCTTAAATAACTTTCTGCACTATTGGGCGGTCCAATACAGACAGCTTCGTCGGCCAATTTAACGTGCATTAAATCTTTGTCCGCAGTGGAATAGGCTGCGACTGTTTTAATTCCTAGTTCGTGACAGGCGCGATGGACGCGCAAGGCAATTTCGCCGCGGTTGGCGATTAATACTTTTTTAAACATGGCAGTTACTCGTTTGCGTCAATAAGAAAGAGGGCTTGATCGTATTCAACCGGTTGTTCGTTTTCAATCAAGCGTGCGCTGACAACACCGGATTTATCAGCTTCAATTTTATTAAACATTTTCATCGCTTCAATAATGCAAAGCGTTTCGCCAGCGCTAACGTGTTGGCCCATTTCGACAAAGGGTTTGGCGCCTGGTGTGGGAGCAAGATAAACGGTACCAACCATCGGTGATTTGACTTCGTGGCCATCGTTGACGGTGATTGCAGGCTCTTCCGGGGTTGGTGAAGCTGTTGCTGCCGGTGCTGCGCTTGCTATCGGGGCAGCGGCTGGCATGGGTGCGGCAATTTGTACTGGCGTAGCGCTCGGCTGTCGACTGATGCGTACTGAGTCGTCGCCTGATTTTACTTCAATTTCGCCGACACCGGTTTCGTTAATAAGTTCGATAAGTTTTCTAATTTTGCGAATATCCATTGATACATGGCCTCTATTGATGTTGCGTTGTTAAATGATGGTTGGCAGCAAGCAGCGCCAATTCATAACCATAACTGCCAAAACCAGCGATAACGCCAACAGCAACGTCGGCTAACATCGAGCTCTGGCGGAATTCTTCTCTCGCGTGGATGTTGCTCAGGTGAATTTCGATAAAAGGGATGTCAACAGCTAATAGGGCATCGCGCACGGCAATGCTGGTATGTGTTAATGCAGCGGGATTTATAATAATAAAGTCTATATGAGAGTCGGCTGCTTGTTGAATGCAATTGATCAATTCATGCTCAGCATTGCTTTGAAAGACATCCATATCTAGGCCCAGTTCAGCGGCCTTTGCTTTAATGGTTTCCTCGATTTTATCCAGGGTTTGCGAGCCATAAATACCGGGCTCACGCTTGCCTAGCATGTTTAAATTTGGACCATTTAATAGGAGAATTTTTTTCATCCCGCCATTGTGCCTGATTCTGCGAGATTTGTCCAGATCGACGCAAATGTCTACATGATTGCTGCAGTTCGGTGTTTTTCTTGCTGTTTGTAATTTGTGCTGCGGGAAATATTAAGGGTTTTTAATAAAAGTATAGGAAGGCCAGTTTATCAGATTGACTGCTAATGTCTATATATTTAAGTGGCTTTTTTTATAACGATGAAAAGGGTTGCGGCCTTCACTTCAAGTAGCAAGCATTGCCGTGTGTTTACTAATAATTTGTATGCGGAAAAACAAAAACATTATCCCCAGAAGCTGTGGGTAACTCTGTGTAATTACCTGGGAGTAGTATCTTAACTGCTTGTAATAAAAAAACTTTATTACGCTGTCTAATTGCTTTCACCATGACAATAAAAAATGCCATAACTGCCTGTTTATTGGTATCACAAGATAAAATTTGATTGCCCTGCCTCTTCGTAGGGGCGCACATGTTGCGCCCCTACGCCTTTTTGAAGGCTTCGATCGTCAACATATAAACCGCAGGCAATAGTAAACAACGTTATCCCCAGAAGCTGTGGGTAACTCTGTGTAATTACCTGGGAGTAGTGTCTTAACTGCTTGTAATAAAGAAATTTTATTACGCTGTCTAATTGCTTCACCATGACAATAAAAAACGCCATAACCGCCTGTTTATTGGTATCACAAGAAAAAATTTGAGTGGCCCATATTTTCGTAGGCGCGCAACATGTTGCGCGCTTACGCCTTTTTAGAGGTTTCTAACGTAGGCATATAAACCGCAGGCAATATAAACAACGTTATCCCCAGAAGCTGTGGGTAACTCTGTGCAATTGCCTGGGAAGAGTGTGCTAACGCTTTGTTGTAAATTAATTTTTTTTACTTGTCTGCTGATGTTTCATTTTGTAAAAGCGTGAGCAGGTGTTGTGAAAACGTTTCAGCATCTGTTTCACCAATAACACGTGAGTCAGGAATTTCGGAACCGGACTTATCAAAAAATAAAATCGTCGGTGGCGCAATAACGCCAAACTGCTTTTGCATCGCTTGATCTGCAGCACTGTTTTTTGAAATATTGGCGCGCAGCAAGACAAAGCGTTGCAATAAGGGAATAACACGTTTGTCATTAAAGGTGTAGTCATCCATTTCTTTGCAAGCGATGCACCAGTCTGCATAAAAGTCTAGCAAAACGGGCAAGCCCTTCTGTTTGGCAATGGCAATTTCTTTATTAATATCATTAATAGAATTAACAGGAATAAACGAATCAGTAATTTTTTTACTCTGTTGATGGAAATTAATAGGGGCAAGCGGGTTGGTTTGACCGCTCATGGCGCCAATAATTAAAACAATCGCATAAATAAAAAGAATAATGCCAAGGCCTTTTTTGCAGTGCTGCCAAACATCTTTCGCAGAGGTAAAAGCCCCTAAGACAACAGCAGAACCAATCGCTAGTGCTGCCCATAAGATCATAGTTAGCATGCCAGGCAAAATGCGTGCCAGCATCCAGATAGCCACAGCCAGCATGAATACACCCAGCACAATTTTAATCGAATTCATCCATGCGCCGGCTTTGGGTAATATCTTGGCGCTGTAGGCGCCGATAATTAATAAGGGAGCGCCCATGCCTAATCCCATGCTAAAAAGTGCAAGCCCACCCATCACGGAATTGCCGCTATCACTGATATAAATAATGGCGCCTGCTAAAGCGGGTGTAACACAGGGGGATAAAATCAAAGTCGATAAACATCCCATCAGAAAAGTGCCAAGATAGGTGCCGCGTTTTTGATGCGTGCTAGCTTCGGCAATGCGACTTTGTAGGGCTTGTGGCAATTGAATATTGTAGAAATCAAATAGCGATAAGGCCATAGCAACGAAAATGGCAGCAAAGACAATAATAATCCACGGTTGCTGCATAAAGGCTTGTACGTTAGCGCTGCTGCCAATAATGCCAAAGACAACGCCAGCAATGGCGTAGGTGATGGCCATGCCCAGTACGTAAGCTAACGAGAGGCAAAAAGCGCGCGCATGACTAACATGTTTTTGTCCGACAATAATGCCAGATAAAATAGGAATCATGGGTAATACGCAGGGTGTTAGCGATAATAAAAAGCCGATACCAAAGAACACCGATAAAATAATAATCAGGCTTTTATTTTTTAATAAGCTAAGAATTTTTCCGTTTTGGGTAGATGATATTGGCACTGATTTTGTTGAGCTAGTTTGCAATGCTTTTTCGGGCAGTTCAACAGTCACGGTCTTGGTTTCAGGTTGATAGCACAAACCGATATCAGCACAACCTTGAGAGTGTATTTGTAACTCGACTTTTTTGCCAAGTTTTCCTGTTAAGGGGATAAGAATATTAAGTCTACCGCCATAAACTTTGACCTCGCCCATGCCCGGATAGTTTTTCTTTAAATTGCTCGCAGGAAATTGTGGCGCTGATAATTTTGTTGTTTTGGGCGCCAGTATTTTAAAGCGAAAGGCGTGGCGGTAGAGGTAGTAACCTGGTTGGATATCCCAGCTAGCAATAATAGTGTTGTGATTTTTTGCTGTAACCTGTAGCTGAAATGCTTGACTTGCTGGTAAAGGAGCAGGGTTTGCAAAAGCCCGGCCTATCAAAAGAAGGCATAGTGCGAAAATAAGGGAAAGTATTTTTTTGCTAACGTTGTACAACTATCAATCCTTAATGTGAATATCTCTTACGCAGTATCTTAGCATTATTCCTTAGGGGTGTTAATTAATCTTTCCTTAAGTAGGGTGTCTGACTTTTGCATGGTAAAATTTAACAAAATAACTAGTACTGACTCAAAATGGTTTAAGTTATTGTCATCCCAGCCAAAGTTGGGAGGTGCTGGGCGTGGCAGTTGTGTTAAGAGATCCTGAGTCAAGCTCAGGATGACATGAACAAGTGCTAATGGCTTTTTTGAGTTGTTATCAAAATGATTAATCACACTTCACTGAAGGGAGGGCGCCATTATGCCGCAACAATCAGTCGTTATAGCCGAATTTAATACCAAAGTTTTAGAAAATTACCGCCTATTAAAGCAATTGGATCTTCATTTGGATCGTGTAAGAAACGAGGTTGATAATGCAACGTGGGAACAAATTGGAAATTTAATTGGTGATGCAAAGGACGCAGTGGATCAATACCGTCAAGCGTTAGCGAAGCTTAGGCATTCCGAAAAAGAGTTGCGTCTTTATCTTCCGCCACCCATTGCTTATGCAGGTTTTGGTCATGGAGTTTGTATGTCGTATGCTGTGGGTTCTCAAACCAGTCGACCTGGTAATTCTTATGATATAGAAAGAATTGGTCGTTTAAATAAGAGAATAGATAGCCAGACAAGAGCGTTAAAAGCCTTGGGTGGTAATTTAATTGGTAAGTTAAACCTGTTAGATGGTGCTCTTGGCACAAATATTTTATCGCAAGCGAAAGAAAAAGCTTCATTATTGTATCCTTTGCGTCAAGCTATAAAAAGTGGTATTGCATTTTTAAGAAAATATGCAGAGTATCTTACGCTGGTACATCCTGCTTATTATAGAGCTACGGCCAAAGTAATTGACTTTGCAGGTGATGTTCGTAAGAGAGCGGGTTGTGCTATGGTAGGCATGTTTAAATCTAAGCCGCAGCTTCTTCCTGAAAACGATGAGCAGGATTGTATTCAGATGCAGGAAATTTCTCCTGGTGTATCAACCGCGCCTTCAGCATAACAATTTTATGCTAGCCTTAGTCTAATATTGCCCCCTTTAAAAAGGGGGCGCCTTTCACGTATGACCTACTGTAAACCGGTAGGGCTTTGGGGTAAGCTAAGACCGCAGACTTCGTCAAATGCTCGTTGTTTTTTCGGGCTGTTATGCCGGTCTTTATATAACCTCTCCATTTCCTCTTTGCTTTTGCCAAACATGCCTTTTTCAAAATGCGGTTTTTGCAAAGAGCATGCCCGCGGTAATATGTCCTTTTCAGCATCTGAAAATAAAGGGGATGTTTTGCTAACGATATAGCGGAAAAATTCTTTAATTTTATCAAATGAGCTGGATATAGAGTTGATGGCACTATTCTTTAAGCTGGTAAGTTTAAAATAGATTGTCGTTTTGACTTGTGTTTGTTGTTCGGGTGTGCAGTGGTGATATAGTTGGTTAAGATCGTGTATGGCTTGTGTGTTATGGGTGTTGTCATTCATAACGGCCTTGATAGCTTTATGTAGAAATGGTTGTGTTGCTTTTTTCTGCCGTTTTAAGGAGTATTTCCTGTAACGGCTATATAATTGCTTTGATGTCAATTCGCTAGCATCGTTATAAATCCTGTTTACTTCTTTGGCTTTGTCTGGGAAAAACTCGATAACTCTATCTTTGTAAGAATCCATTAGATACCAGCTTTGACCACCGAGCGTGGTCATAACAGAAATCAGTCCTTCAGCCTGATTCTCTAATAGTATGTCAAAAATTCTATTTTTTATTGCTGATTGCTGATTATTGTTAAAGCTGGTGTCAATTTTATTAAATAAGGATTCTAGTGAGAACAAGTTATATGAGTGTGAAAAGTTGGTTAGCATGTCTTTTAGAATATTGGTTGGTAGTGCGTTGATATAATCTAATTGCTCCTGTGGATCTGCTATTGTTCTTAAATGCATTTCTAAATGAAATAGGGTTGCCCATCTTACGGGGCCCGATCTTAGCTCGGAAAAACTGTCGTCAGTTTTTGCATCGTCAGTTTTATCTTTGAGTATTGAATCAAGGATAGAGGTATCCCAGGTTATGGGAGCAGGTTTTGTGCGTGAAGATTTTTCTTCTGTGAAAGGTGTAATTGATGCTTCTGAGTCTAAATCACAGGTATAGGTGCCTTTAGCATTGGGTTGCATGTCATGGTTTAAATATGTCTTATCATGGTTTGGGTGTTGCTTATCCTCAAGGAGGATGCCGCCCATTTGTAAAGTGTTAGGTTTACGCATAATAACCTCTTAATATAGTTTTTTAATACAAGTTAACTTAGAATAGTTGCGTAAGATTATCACTGTAATATTAAGATAGTCTTAAAGAAGGGATGAGTTCAGCTCTTAAACGAGGCTGGTCTATAAAAATAAATTTCTTAGATGAAGCTAGTGTTAAACTCCCTGAATTTAATAGGTTGCTTCAAAAGGCCTGGACCCTGGTAAAAAGAGCCAATAAAACTAGCGTATTATTAAATGCGTATAATGAAGGGCATTCAGCCCTACGTGTTTTTTCCGCTAAATTATAAAGATACTCAACATTATAGCTAACCCTGAAAAAACAGCTTGTTTATACTAAATTTAATATAGTGCTATAGACATTCAAATCATAAAAAATATAACATCAGGCAACAATCACAATAGCTGGCAAATAATAAAAACGTTTGAATAAAGTGAGATTAATTTGTATGCAGCATTGCAAGGAATACAACAGTCACTATAACAACTAAGCATGGGTTAGCTTGGAAAGAGTTAATTTAGGATGTTGGTTTATAGTGTTTATGTAAGGATTATATAGTGAAAGATCAATTAGGGCGTCAAGACTCAGGTCATAGTGTTGGAGATAGGGTTAAGCAGTTTGGTAGTGGCTCGCCATCTGCATCAAGTCTTGGAAAAGTTGAAAAGCAATTTTCGGGAAGTAACGCAGCAACGACAGATGATGGTTTTACTTTTGATGATGATGCTTCGACATTATCAACTGAAACGCGTAGTGATAGCGAAGAGGTCGCACTGTTGGCTGATGATGGTAGTGCAAGTGGTAGCGTATATCTTGATGATACGTTAGATGTAGAGTCAAATGCAGAATCAAAAATACCATTAGATCGACAACAGCTTCATAATAATCCTAGTAAAGTTAACGAAAATGGGTTGGTAAATGTTGAAGATATCCAGAGTATTCTAAGCACGGTTACAGAAATAAAAATTAAGTTGCTGGATAAGACGCTAACAGAAAGCCAACGATCCTCTTTGGTGCAGCTTGTTAAAATGATTGATGGTGTTTTGAATTTAGTTAATCGGATACCGCCAAGTGCGGACGACATAAAGGAATCAGATTTTATTGAGTTAAAATCACAGGGGCAAATGGTTCGTGTGCATATTGAGCTGTATTTAAAAAAAGAGAGAGAAGTTGGTAATTCCGAAGAAATATCAATTGACTGGCTGCAGAAGGTAATAACGTGGCAGAATATCTTAACCTCTGCTATAGAGAGAGCTTTAAATACGATGAATAACCTCAGGCATAGCGGCGCTCGCCTGAGTTTACGTAATTCCGTTGAGCCAGTAATTCATATTTCTGATCGTGAGTATTCACAGTTGTTTGCAGTGTGTGATGGTTTAACAGATGGATTAGACAAATACATAATCGGCTGTATTCAACCTAAGATTGATACGAAAGTAAATGTCGCTGTTTTTATTATTTCTGCAATGGTTACCAGTCCAGTAGCAGTTTCTATGTATAAGCATATTAGTGGTAAATTGGTGCTTAGTACCTTGGCTGTTCCCCATATTGCTGTACCCGCTATCCTTTCTGCAATTATCCTATATGGACTGTATCGTTTGCAGTTATATTGTATTTCACGTTATCAACTTAAGAAAAGGAAAAGGGAGATTGAGGAAGATATTGAAAGTCGCGCTTTAGGGCTAAAAGTTTTTAATACTGTTCAAAATGATATTATTAAAGGTTTAGTCAATGATGTTAAAAAACAGGAGGAAGAGATATCTCAATTGCGGGAGTCTCAAAATTTAACTGAAGATCAATCAGTAGCTGAATATAAATCACCTGAAGTAAGAGGTAGTCGCAGGAGAAGTGTCGGTGCGCATATACGTAATGCGAGTAGTATAGCGTTATCCCCTGGTGCTAGTTAATACCTTAATTATTAAATAGAAGAAAAGAAAAATAAGTTTATAACTAAATAAAGGAAATAAAATGCGTTGTCCGAGTAAAGAAGAGTTGTTAAGTCAGCTTAATCATGTTTTAGTATCAAATAAAAAAATAGAGCGTCCATCAGGATTTTCGTGGTTATATAGTCTTGCAGCTAAGAAAACGCTGATTGATGAACTTAAAGAAATACACGATAAGCTTAACGATGATCAGAAAAGTATTTCGGTTGAGCATACTGATGCCTATAAGAAAATTTTAGTTACCTGTCTGTCATATTCATCTCTGATACGAATATATAATGCTGAGCATTTTAAAGATTTGAAGTTGTCTGATTTAGAGGTTTTGTTTGCTAAGGCCTTTAGGGATAGCGATGAAAAATTTACGTTAGATAACAAGGAGGATCTTAAAGGGTTCTATGACTTATCTCAAGCTTGTTATGTTAAAGATTTAAAAGCAAATGATGTTTCATTTTCACTGCCTGCGAACATTAAAACACAGCGCACAAGGTCTGTCGTAGATCCCAATGAGTATCGTCGGCGGCAAAGACGGGCAGCTAGCTATGCAGCAAGCGAAGCAGGCGATTATGTACGCTCCCCAAGTCGAGATCCAAGGTCATTTCCTCAGCAAAGAACCCGTCATGCTAGAAAAGCTATTGATAGGTATAATGAAATAAAACGTATGCAGTCACAAGTTTTATCGCAAAAAATACATGATGATTTAGATCAGTACACAAGAGATATGGCGCATAATGAGCTTAAACCAATGACAAATTATGCCTTATTTGGACGATATTATGCTGTATTTAAGGTAATTAAAGACATGGGTGATCAGCAGCGCAAAGCAAGAATTGTAGAATCAGATTGGTATCAAGATCTTTTTATTGATTTAGTGAAAAAAGGCGCTAAGGATTCACGTAAGAAGCACAAGCTGGATAAATTTCTTAAAGATGATACATGCTTTGCTAAGGAACACCGACAGGCTATCAGTGATCAGCTGAAAGCTTTCAAGGGGAAGTATCGCTACGTTATACCTGCTGACTTTTATAGTAAAGAACAAGCAGAATTTATTGCGATGATAGCGGCGGTAGTGAAAAAAATGTTAGATCTAAAGGATCTTAAGTGTAGCTTAATTATTTTTACTGCGCAGCTAGAGGGTAAAGTTAAAACATTTTTGAGTGAGCAAGTGGAAGAAAAGTTTATAGATACTTCTGATCAAGAGAGTGAGCTTTGTGGGTCCCCAGTTGCTGATAGAAGTGCTTTATTTAAAACAAGCTTTAAAGATAGAGGAGAAGGCAGTCCTTCTGACGAGGATGAGAAAGATAAAGATGATGAGGACGTCGTCAGCTCTGTTAATGGTTTGTAATCGATGCCACCTTTATTTTTTTGTAGTGGCTTACAGAGTGAGACTGTCTTTGTATTTTCAGGTAGTTTTTCTCATGAAGTTGCTATGTCAAAAAGCGGGTTTATGCGTTATATTGGTTGGCAAATAAATGATGTAATAAATTGAATTTGATAGGGTGTAAGGAGAAGTGAAGTTTAAAAAAATAATAGGCGCCAATTACGAAAGGGCCTAATTAATATTTATTCACGTAATTATAATTCGTGTAAAGAATTTGCTTTTATCCTGCTGCCACTACACTAAGTATTATAGAGGTAGATCTATGAGAACTAACAACAGCTCAAGTGAATTAATTGAATTACAGCCAAGAAGTCAATCAAATTCTGTTGGTAGTAGCTATCAAAAAGAAGCTCAGCCAGATAAGAAAGAAATTACTTCATTTGCATCATTTGTAGAAGGTGTGATTAATAATAATGAAGAAAAATGTTCTCGCAAGATCTGCAAAGAGGTTCTGTGTGGATGGAAGTACTTCCATGTTATTTTTGATGATAATAGCCAAGGCGAGGCGCTAGTTTCGACCATTAGTAAAATGTTCAACAAAATTCAGTCTCAAGCACCTAAGTTTTATAGAGTGCCAATTTTGCGTAATAGCGAGCGAGTGTATTGGCATCCAGCATATAAAGATAAGCTTGAAGCGTTAGTGGCTGGCTATAAGATCATGCTTTCTAATAGTGATCGTAGGGCGGAGTGGTTAAAGGAAATTGAGAAAGATTACTCTCACAATCCTGATGTAAGATTGGCGCTGACTGAAGTGGCACGGGCGCATGATGTGCTTGAGGATAAGTTAAAAAACTCTATGGATCCAATTTGGATTATCTTTAGAAGAAACATGTTCCCGGACAGTTTTCTGCGCAAGGCATTGTATTTTCATCCGGCAGCAATGCTTTTTGAACCGGGATGCTATTATATTCGTATTCATAAGTCTGCATATAACGCTGTTGCTCAATGTTGTGGGCTTCCATTAGAGCCTTTTGTTAAGTCTTCTCTAAATCGACACGTATTATTTACCATTAAAGAGAAGACACCACAAACAGCTATTATTACAGAAGATAATAATATAAATAGCGCAGCCGTAGAAAAAATAGTTAGCGCGATTGAGGTATCTGATGATGAGAAGTGCTCAGTACCCTGTTCTATTTAAAGTTGTATTTCCTCCAGCGGTAAGTGAATCTCTCGAAGATATACGAAATGGAGCATGGCGCACGACAGTGTATGGTATCACCCAGCCTAAAGATATCAGTGGTAAACGATGGCTGTATAAGAAACCATTAAGATGTTTGGATAAGCATATTGGCAGATATCGTGTCACTGCAAGAGGTGTGCTAAAAATTGGTGAAGAAAAAATGCATGCTGATACAGCAGGCTTTTCGAAACCGCAATCATTTTCATTGGCAACTTGCACAATGAAACCCAGGCCCTTTGGGACCAATGCACGCGATATTGATCGTCGGGAAGTATTATCTGGCTTTTGGATGCCTTGGGAACCCGTTTGTAAAGATCCATTAAAAGCTAAAAACGTACGTATTCACTCAATAAGTAGCTGTGATTTGGGCTCTTATGCTCGCCAATATTATTTTCCTAGTAAGAGAATGGCAGAGAGTAGCTTTAAGGAAAAGGTAGGTGATGGAGATTTTTTTCATAGTCTAGGTGAGTTAGAGTGGTCTTGGCAGTCTGGGGGGGTATCTGATTTAGAGCATAACGAGGTGTTGGCTCGCGCAAGGTGGATGCTCGATAAAAAACATGCACTTGTATGCTTCTCACCTCACTCTATAGCGGCAAGATTGCTTACGTTGATTCGAAAGCATGATTTTTTTAAGCGTATCATAAATTGGAAAAAGAAAGATGATACAGTAATACCTCGGGATTATGATATACCTCTAAAATTTTATTCAGTAGATGAGTGTACTGATTATACTCTTGCAATGCAGAACAAAGATTTTGAGCAGGCAATAGATAGCATTGATCCATTGGTACAGCGTTTATTATTGTTTTATACCATTCAAAAAAATAATTTTCATGTAACTAAAGAACAGCAAGAAGAATGTTTTAAAAACATAAAGTGGTTGTTATCCATTGCAGAGTCATTAACGTATGAAAGCAGTGAATTATTCTACAGTAACTTTATACGAGTTCACTGGTGTGCGCTTATAAAAAGTAATTGTGAAAAAAAAATAGAAGACAGGGTTGCGATTTATATAAATATCTTTAATTGTGTACACCCTGAAAATTTATATTCTATATATATGGGTTTTGCAACTGGGAAAGAGAAGCTTGTTGATAATCAAAGCACTAGAAGCGAAGTATTGATAAGTATATTTTATGTGCTTCATGCGGCTGGATATACCATGCCTGTGGTTGATTTTATAAAAATGGTTAGGCTGGCACCTGCAGAGCACCAGTATGCTATCTATATCCAGCGATGCCGAAATCAATACCTGTTAAAAGCTATGAAAGCAAGAGATTTTGATCAAGCAGAGCAGTTGATAGCGTTGGGGGCAAAAGCAGACTACTTTAAGTGGGCTCCTAATGAAGTATTATCACTGGGTTTAGCTGTTAAGAGTGGTAGAATGGATTTGGCTGAGCGTATGCTTGATGATAAAGGAGTTGGTATAGAGGAGCTGTCTCAGGCCGCATATTTCTTAATAAGAGATAAGTATTCAAGTAGCGATCGATTACTCCAAAAAATAGGACTAAGTTCTAAATATCAATATTCTTATGCTGTTAAATATGCTATGAAAGTTCGTGATGAGCAGTTTCTAGTAGAATATTTTTCTAGTACGGCAGTTTCCGCTTACCATTCACATGAGCTATCTAGTATATTTTTGTGCGCCTTATATTATGATCTGCAAGTGCTAATAGAGTGCTTTCTTGAGAAAAAATATATTGATGATTTGTTACCAGTTATAGTCTTTACACTAGCTTCTCAACAGCTACACTTTCAATTAAAAATCTTGTTATGTGCCCGCTATATAGATGTTAATAGGTATCGTGATCCACAGTTTGGCTGGAGTGCATTACATTTTGCAGTAAATAGTAGGTATTACCGGATCGTTGCGCTGCTTTGTAAGGCTGGTGCAGATATTAGTTGTTATGCCAATTACAAAGGCACTCCAGTTGATATTGCTGTTAGTTTTAATGATGAAAGATTATTAATGTCTATTTTTAGCAATATTAACTGGGCTAGGTATTTGACTAATCACACAGTCAGCTTTACAAAGCTGTTAGAAAAACTTATTGGTTTTCCTTTAAGTGTGTGTGACCTAATTGGTATTTTTAAGATTATACAAACGTATAAAGTAGCTTTACCGTTCGCCGTAAAAAAACAAGTTCAATCGAAAAAAAATTTATTATTATTTGATTTTGTCGAATCAAAGCGGTATCAAGAAGCTGAAGAGTTGCTGCTACTAGGTGCAGAATCAAAATGCTTTCAATCATCTAATGGTGTTCAATCAGCCGTGCTGATGGCGCTAGGGGCCGGTGAACTTGAATTGGCTATAAAGATTTACAATAATGCAGTGATTAAAGATTCGTATGAGCAATGTTATGTTGCTTACCTACTATCAGTAGTAAGTCATATTGACGAAGCCGTTAGACAACACTTTTTTCCTGATAATCAACAGTATTTAGATAGAGCGTTGTTTTTCGCTGTTTTTGATGGGCGATTAGATAAGGCGTTGGCTTTATTAGCGTCAGGGGCAAGAGTAACCAAAGCTGGATTTTATTTTGAAACAAACAATGTTCTGCTTCTCTCAATTGAGCGTGGCTATGATGAGCTGTTGCAGGTGATTTTGTCACAAGAGCGATATGTGGATGTTGGTATCCTATCTGTAGCTGTGTTGTATATGGGCATGAAAAATAAAACGAAGTATTTATCTCATATGCTGAATTATGAAGGAGTTAATGTTGATTTGAATTTCTGTACAGGAAATGCTTGGAATGCGCTTTTTTATGCAATAGATTTTGAAAATATATTCGCCATAGAATTACTCTGTCAATATGGCGCAGATATTAATTTTGTTGATAATGCGGGTCAAAGTATTATTGAGGCGCTAATTCAAAAGAATAATAAATTTCTTATGATTGCTTTATATAAGAATATTATTGATCTCTCCTTGGTGGTAAAAGACAAGCGGTATCTTCTGATTACGGCATGTGTACACTTTGAAATTGATCTCTCAATTAATAGTTCATTTACTCTTGAATTAAAAAGGGAGTTGTTCTATGAAGCGTGCCACCGCTGTAATTTGCAACTGATGGATTTGATGATCTCTTGTGAAGACAAATTGCTTTTAGGTGATGATCTGCAAGATTACGATCGGTTTTGTGATTCGCTTATTTTAGGGAAAAAATTTATTTTTAATGCTTTTCAAAAAAACTTCCCTGACCGTTGGAATGACCTACAAAGTAATGACACATTTATTAATACCTATCTGAAAAAAATTAATTCATATTATGAAAATTTAAAGAACCCTAAACTTGAAGAGCTTGGGTGTTTGCAGTATGTGCTGCCAACGCGGGATCATGTGGTTCAGTATCATCAGTGCTTGTTATCACTTATTGCTAGAGCGCTATCACTTAAGCTATATAAATTATCCCGTAATATGATCTCTGCTTTTTTATTGAAGAGTCCCTATCAGCCAGCTATCTTGTGTATTATTGACACCATTGAACTATTTGACAGTGTAGATAGGCTAGCTGCTTTCGCAAATATCATGATTACTCACTTCAAACCACAACACTGTACTGTCAGTAATATTCAACCTATATTGGCGTGCTGTATTAAAGATTTAAATGATGATGTAGGCGATATTAATAAACATCGTGGTTATAAACAGGTAGTAATCGCTATGAGTATTGTAGCACTTTCTATTTTAACAGGTGTTTGTCTTAGCGGAGCAATATTGGCTGTTCCCTTTCTATTGGGTGTGAAGTCGCTATTAGGTGTGGCCGGAACAGGTGTGGCAGCGGGTGCTACCGCCTTAGGTGTGCAGTGTGGATTATTTTCTACTTATAATTATATTTGTAATAAAAAATTTACTGTAAGGCCAATGACTAATTCATCTATCAAGCTGTCTAAAGAAAAGCATAAATTAAAATCTTTAGTGTGTTAGTTAGGGCTTGCTATGATATCTTTTACCAATACTTCTTTATCTTTCATTGCATCAACAGTGTAGACAAATCCATCCAGCGTGGTTTGCCATAGTTTTACACCATAAGTATCAATAAATTTATTTTTGATGCTATCAGTATTTAATCGTTTAACAATTTTTGCATTTTCCAGCTGATATTGTAGTGTTCTATCTGTTATAGAAGTAATCGTAAACCCAGCATTTCGCAAAATAGTGCAGTATTCTTCTTGCGTATGCGCAAATAAGGAGAGGTTATCAACCTCACATAAGGATTGCATCTTTCTTCCCCATGATTGTGATAAGGGGCTTAGCCAGTCATTAATAATAAGATATCCATCAGGTTGAAGAACGCGGTGAATCTCATTAAAGAGAGGCTGCTTATCTTGTACGTGAACCAAGACACCTTTGCTGTAGACAATATCAAATTGCTGGTCGGCAAAGGGTAATCTTTCAGGTTGATCATAGCTTTGGAAGTTTATTAATGATTGGTAATCTGGTGGAATTCGTTTCGTGGCTTCCTCTACCATCCAGGGGTTAATCTCAAGGCCGGTAATGTTGGCAGCGTAGGTTTTAGCAAGATGGATTGCTACGCCACCTAGACCTGAGCCTATATCTAAACAGGTGCTGTTATTAATATCGATGCTTGAAAATAGCTGCTCGATTTCCTTCGTGCCACCTTCGGACATCATTCCCTTGCCGTATGCAAGTTCTAGGCCTCGGCAGTAGTTTTGTGGATACTCGGCAATAATTTTTTTAAAACTCATTGCAGCAGTCGCTATCGGTTAATTTTACCAAGCCTTTGAAATTATACTGATTCATATTGATGATCTTTTATCCCGGCTTCTTTTATAATAAAATCAACTTCTTCTTTTACTGAATTGCAGCTAGGGTCAAAGTATATAGCATCAGATAGGGCAGCGAATCCATCGGCAAATTTCTCGTATTCTAATATGCGATCTGCTGGGTTTTGTACCGGAACGATATCATTAATAACAGACATTAATCCTAAATCACTTTTTACTTTTTGAATTAATTCTTGTTTGTTAGTACAGTTTAATTTGAAGCGAATGGTGTTGATGTGTGTTTCCACCGTTCGTCTGCTAAGAAATATACTGTCGGCAATTTCTTGATACTTGCATCCCTGTACTAAGTAGGCAAGACACTGTATTTGTGGGTAGGATAAATACTTGTTTTCAAACTTGCCATCTAAATAGTAGCGACGTAATCGTTGTTTTGAAGATGATATTTGGTTTTTATTAGGTGAAGCATCTTTAAGATTAAATGCTGTAATCGGAATAGCAACTTTTTTGGCTTCTTTAATCATCGAGCGGCTTTTGCTTTTAATTTCGCGCAGATAGCGATTTAATTCTTTTTTATTCTTTTTTAAACGTTCTGTAAATACTTCAATATCTTCATTGATGGTAAATGTATACATTTCACTATAGCCAAAATAATGCTTGAAATGAAGGACGATATTTTTAAATCCTCCTGCCTTTTTAAGTATTTCAATTCCCGTAGTAATGCCTTTGGCGAAAGCCTTGTTAGTGTAGCCATCTTTAATAGCTTTATGTGGTGGTTTGTTAATAAGATCAACCGTGTTTATATGAGAAATATAAAGCTCGTTATCCCAGTAAGCATTGGAAGTCTGCCGATGATCACATAGCGAGAGAAATTTCTTATTCCAATAACAGCGTAAAAATCCTATTCCAACAATATCAAAGGCCTCGCGAAAGCCCACAGTGATTTTGGCAAACTCTTCGCAGTTAATACGAAATGGGTGATCTAAACCTACGGCTCTGTGTAGCTCAATCACATCATTAGCTGTCAATGTACTTCTCCTAGCTGTTCTACAATGTCTTATTAGGGTAAATTTTACGCACATAATAGCTCGTGTCAAGGAAGATACAAGTAAATATACGCAGTTTTTTGCGCTGTGGCATAATGATCAAAGGGTATAATGCCCCTAAATGATGCTTTCTGGGCTATACTTTTGCCTATTGAGAGGTAATATAGGCTTAATCTGATGAGCTATATAGGCTAGGCAAAAAGCGTATTTTTAGATAAAAAATACTAGTGTAAAATGTTTCATATATGGTACATCTTCTATATTTGATCGCCAGGTATTCTATTTTATATGTGGTGGTTGTCCCCACTTTGATTTTAATTGCACTTGGCACAGGTTTGTGTCTTCTGTCGCTGCAGTAGTGCGAAACAGAGGGTTGTAATGTGCATGCGTTCTTGTTTTGTATCCTTATGCTGTTTTATGTTGTGAAGAAAAAGATATCGCTAGCAATTTGGTCTAGTAATTTATTACATCAGGTGCATGGATGTGTTAATCAGGAAAAGTCACCTACTTAAAGCCAGCAATGTTAAGTCTATAGACGCAATTTCTAAACGTAAAAATCATAAATAAATACGGGTAAAAAACCACAAGCCCAATACTTGTGTTAGCAAAAGATCGAATTTATTTCTATCGTTAATTATTTATTTCATATAGCAGCTATTAGTTAATCTAATTCATTTTAGATAGGGCTAAAAAAACATGCATGCGCTAAATTGCATCGCTTAATGGATAATAAAGTAATAAGTAATTATTTTTCATAAATACTGTTTATTTGTGACCGATAGAAGGTAAGAATAAACAAAAGAAATTTTACTTATTGTTTTACAAAATAATATCTCACAGCTTGATAAGAAAAAGCTTAATAGCACTAGTATTAAAGGCGCATTTACACTTGACAAAAATAACTAAATATAGTAATGTTGGACGAAATAATGCACAGCGTGGAGTTATAATGAAACAAACAGAAATCATAAATACACATGAACAAATAGGTGCAACACACCCCTTTCGAGCTCATTGTGATGAGATGGCTTCGATGACCCAATCTATTCGTAAAACATTTTCACTAGTATCTTTTACTTTTTGGCGTTGTTATTGGAATGGAAAATATATTTCATTATGTGATCATAGAAAAATCTCTGACACTTATTGGGAGCATAAGTTATATAATAAGCATATTACGGGCATAGGTTTTGTCAATAAACACCCTTTAAGTATGTTGAGAAATGTATATAAGCAAATGAAAAATAATGCTGACCGCTCGCTAGAAGCTTTAAAGCAAGCTGGTAATTTCTCTAATATGTTAATCCACATGAAGCATTATTTTGGTTACAGTGAATTATACTTTCTTTGTCATAATGATGATGCAGCGGTATTTAAAACGAAGCTGAAACGACATAAGCATCTATTTAATCGCCATGTGCAAAAATTTAAAGCTGATGCGAGAAGCTTGATTAAAGAAGCTAGACGCTTTGCAGCGCCAATCCCTGCGTTTAATGTATCATCTAGTGATAGAGTGGAGGAACCTTTAATTAACCCAGTGGCGCCAATCAAGCGCTATGTTCTAGACGGAGAATATGAAGATATACAACTATCACATGCGCAGCT
This sequence comes from Gammaproteobacteria bacterium, assembly GCA_030425685.1. Taxonomy (GTDB): domain Bacteria; phylum Pseudomonadota; class Gammaproteobacteria; order Coxiellales; family Coxiellaceae; genus JAUIAD01. The sequence continues at coordinate 226,053 of JAUIAD010000001.1, forward strand.
AAACTGCCTCTTTTACTTGGTGCAAGGGTTAAAGTATGAAGATATTGCGACAAAAGTTTTTTTGAGCAGGCGCACCGTTGAAAACCATATCAATACCGTTAGATTTAAACTAAGTTGTGAAAATAAAAAGTCACTGATTGAGAAAATTAAATCTAGTCGTTACCTGATGTCTTTGATTAAAGAAACTCAGCTATTTTCTAATGAAAATGATGAGGGTGATGTGGCTGAGCATGAGGTGTTTTCAGATAGTTTAGAGGTATATTCTGATCCATTTTATTTTGATAAGGATAGTGAGCAATTTTCCAGGGTTAAAGCGAAAGCTGAGGAGTGGGATCTTGTAAAGGTCGAATAAATGTAGTGAGAACTCCGCTCTGGAGCTGGCATTGTGCAGACTGTCAGTTACAGCAATCCACCTCTTCGTAGGGGCGCAGCATGCCGCGCCCGCAAACCTCCAACAGCAGAAAATCCCTTTTGGGGGCAACATGTGGTGCCTCTGCGCTTTTATGACAGTGTTGCAGACGCTTCGTGAAACAAAAGCATCTGCAGCAACGTCGACAAAGATACATTATCTAATACGAATAGGTGTTGTAGGATAGTCTGTCGTTGTAGGTTGACTTGGCGTTGATGGATAACCAGTTGTTGTAGGCTGGTCTGGCGTAGTCGGATAATGCAACTTAGTTTTCCTAGCGGGGCTGGTTGGAGGTGTAGAGAAAAAGCTTAGCGTTGATTTTCGCACTTGTTCAATGCCGCTCATATGATTTTCTTTAAACTCTTCTTGTTGAGTTTGCACATTGACGACATTTGCTCTCGTGCTTGAGCGACGAATCTTCTGCCGATAGATGTTCAGAAATTTTTTGATACTATAAAAATCGTGCTCTGGTCGAACCGGCTTTTCATTCATTAGGTCATTATGAGCATAGTCACCATCAAAGCATTCATCAGGTACAATATCGCCAATTTTAGTAGCGGCACCTAGATCTATAATTTTAACTGTAAAGTCATCAAGCGTCTGTTGTGAGTTATCTATGTTACCATTAAATTCATACACTATATTTTCAGCCTTCAGATCACAATGCACAAGGCCAAATTGCTGATGAAATTCACTGACTTTCTTATGTATCTTATCTTCGATAATATCCAATATTTCTATTTTTCTTTTGGAGGTCAGTGATGATGAGACTAATTGTGCTAAAAATTCTGTTAATTCACTTCCTGTCTCAAAGGGTATGACAAGTGAATCCTGATGATCGCAGTGTTTATTGTTTTGCTGATTTTTATCAGGGCAATAGGTAAGAGCACGTTTACCCACTCTCTTCAGATTCTCTTTTTCACGCTTAAGCATATCAAATGAGCGTTTATGTTTTCCGAGTATAGAGTATTTAGGGTTCTTAAGTACTAAACTTTTCTTACTTTCAGTTGATGTAAACTTCCATGTCTTTGAGAAATATCCTTCGCCAAGTAATTTCTCACGTCTATATGTTCCTCCATTTGGTGTTTTCATAAAACCAGCCTGAATATTTGCCCAATGACGAGGAGGTGTCGTCAACGGAGAGAGGGGGGGGATCCCAGTGATATCTTGCGATACTAAATTCTGAGTTTGAGAGCTCGGATGGCTGGTGTTCTCAGGTGTTCTTGGTGACGCAACTCCCTTTCTAGGTGGTGTACTAAAGCCCGTTTCAAAAGTAGTGTTTTTTTCCATTATTACCTCTTTGCAGATTATATGACAAAGAAGTCCTTTTCAAATATCCATGTTTTGTTAATATTTTTTTTGGTAATTCTATATGGCGTGGAATAGTTTTCAAGCGTCAAAAAATACTATTTTTGCTGAGTTTAATTTTGTCATCTATCATCTAGTATTTGTAAAAACAATTTGTTAGTGTCCCTGCTGCATAGGGAAAAATATGATGAAACTAGCAATAGAAATGATCTTTTATGCAAGTTTAGTAGAAAGTATCTATATTGGTACGCTTTTAAAATAATCCTAATACTATAGAAAAGGAGGATCTAATGTTTGCTCTGAATGAGTTATTAATATTAAACCAAGGGGAAAAAAAACAAGCGACAGAGATTGTTATGCTTATTGAAACACACTCGTTAATTAATGAGTCAGGTGTTATTGAGAGCTACTTAAGCCGAAATCTGGCAGTTACAATAAAGATGATTATCAATTGTAAGCCGATAAGAGATTACGTGGAAAAAAATCAGTGTTGGGATATTTTTAAAAAGAAATGGTTTTCACAGCTAAAGCCAGCTGATATTGAGTGTCAATATGAATGTATATCATCATTTAAATTTTACACCGCTATACACTTGATCCGTGCTCACAAGGAGTGGCTTGAACAGAACAAAGAATATTCTTATCAGGCGATAGAGATTGTTGTTAAAATTTGCCAGTTGGGTTTTCATTATGGATATCGTAAATTGATGCAGTATTATCAATGGCAGATAATAAATAAATTTCCTCCTAATTATTCAAAGTTACTGCACCACTGTTACCAATATATAAAAAAATTTGGCGCTATTGGTGCGATAGAATCTGGCTATCTTATATATAACTTAGCATGCCACCTACAAGATAAATCTACAGAGCAACTTCGTCGCTCATCATTAGATGCGCAAAAATGCTTTCAGTGGGTTGCCGCTTGTCTTAAAATTGCTAAAATGCAGTTTCAAGATCCACGTACATATTGGCGTATATATTTTACTTATGGTTCAGAGGGTTTGACAAAAATATTTGGCTCTTTAAATATAAACGATGTAGAACAGCTGGTAATAAAGACGTCGAAGCTTTCTCTCACGTTCTTTAATGAAATACAGCAAGAGGTTGAGGGTGATTATACCAGCTGGTGCGAGTCAATGTTAGCAACTTTATAATTGTGTTGAGTTTATTGTTATCGTATTAATGCGGTAGTACTAGCGTTATCTTACGCTAGTATTTGTTGTTATTTCAAAGGAGCCCAGCTTTTGTGGCTATAGAATGCTTAGGCAAACCATATTCACCACTAGGCTGGGTATACATTTATAATGATAAGGCGCTACCTACAATTGCTAGCTGAAGTTTGCTTAACATATTTTGTTGCAGCATCACATAGATTGTATTCAGTTTGACGAAATTTTCGTTTCTTATATTCATCGTAAACAGTAAAAAGTAAAAAGCTGCCAGAAGAGCCAGCGACCGTTGCCACTGCATTCGCTTTGCATGCGCCCCATGCGGCAAGCAAAAATCCTGCGGGGTGAGCAAGGCTTGCGGTTAATGCGGCAGTCAATATTGAAGCTATAGTTAATGCTAATAAGCCGGCGCCTAGTAATCCTAGTACTTGCATTGCTCTATAGTTTTTGGATATATAGCCTTTACTGTTTTTTTTATAATAGTCTATCATTTCCATTTTATTTTTTTCAGTATACAATGGTTCCAAGATATACATGGTCATTGTATGTGTAGCTTTAAGCATCTTAGTTGCATAAGCTTTGTCAGCTTTAGGTGAGGTGTGTAGTAACATTAGTGCATACATATCAGTACAACTACGTATTGATTTGGAAAGTTTGAAACAAGGCTCCGATTTTGAGGTGCTAAGTGCCTGCCTGAGTAAGCTCATAACGTGAAGTCGTTCACGATTTATAATATCGCGATTTTTACTACCACCAGATCTCCTATCCATTGAACTAGGCGGTTTCTCAACTAGTTTAGTGAGGTCTTTAAGAATAGTAAAACAATAGCGGTACTGATATTGTTTTTTTTGTGTTTGTCCTAGATTTCGCGTGGCGCCTCTAGCTACAGCCTGTTCGATGATGATATTCCACATCTTAATGACTTCAATTGAAACCCAGCTATTCCGTGCCTGTGATAGCAGGTTGGTAAATTCAATTTCTTGTTCATGGTTATTTGTTTGTAGTGTGTTATTATTGTTAGGTGCTACTGCAGGTCGATTTGATAATTGTTGACATTGTGCTACCATTTGCCTAACGGCTTCTGTTTTTCTTTCTGTCTCTTTGCCGTATTTTAGGATAAAGAGACCATACAGATAGATAGTTACGCTCTGCTCAATCCCATTATTTAATACTTTAACAAGTTTTCCATTAAGTGATTCTTTTTCTTCTTTTTCTTCTTTTTCTTCTTTTTCTTCTGTTTGTGTAAATAATATTGGATCTAATATGTTGAAAATATTTTCAATAGAGCTTGTTAATTCCGCTAATATATTGCTTTTCAATATTAGATCTTCTAAATTTTCTTTGTAGAAAGGTGGTATTATTTTTTTATTACTAAAAGTTTCATCCTCAATTAAGCTTTGTTGAAAATCTAAAGACAATACTTCCTGAAAAAATCTTTGCGCATCATGATGGCGAATTAACTCTGTTAAAAACGTTGTAAACTGTGAGAAAAATTTAGGTTGATTACATAGCTCTTGCTGGTGTGAGTTGCTTTTTATATCTTGACTTGGTTCGTTACCTTGCAGCGCAATATTTATCTTATTATAAATTTTTAATATAACCACTATAAAAGGTGAGTGTTTTCCTTTATAAGCAGCGATAAAATCTTTAATTTTTCTATCGGGTGGCGCTACTGATCTATCAGCTGAAATAAAAGTAATTTTAGTTTTATCATTCTCGGTTGAAAGCTGCATTTCATCCAAGTTCATTGCATCTGCTGGAACAAAGCTCTCTCCTAGCGCATAGACAAGGCAGCGCTCATACTGTACAAAAGGAAAAATATTATCAAATTTATTCAGGCTATTTGTTGTCAGTTGGCAGCAGCGTTGGCTGTGATGTTCTCTAACCCTTTTTAATGCTTTATAGGTCCTATAAAGATGTGCTATCAGTGTAATATAGGCTGCACAGTGCTGTTGTAAAGCTTTTAGTGAGGCAATATTCTGGTCGTTTGATATTCGCATAATAATTCCTTATTTTGTTGATAATGCTTGAAAGTAGCTTTTTGTAATTTGAAATGAAAAAAGCGCCTGAAGAATTGGGGCTTGTCATCCATGACAGATTTGCAGTGCGCGACTTGGTATTTAGGATAGCGACTGCATCCCGCATTAAATGCGGGATGGCAGTGCCTTTACAATACCGAGTTTCAAAACGCTTTGGATATAACATACTTATAATGACACGTATCAATATGTTGCATTAACCACTCGTATTGATTTAACTGAAACGAAAAGGTGGATGTCCCTATCATTCTTTTGCTTGTGAACGTCCTTTTTTACAAAAGAAATCCTTAAATCGTTTTCAGTGCTAGACTATACTTACATATTATTAAAGTTATATTAAATATTTAAGTCTGTTTTACTAGGGTAAAAAAATTGGAACTTATCAATAATATTTACTAAGCATTACAAATGTGAAAATGTATGAAGGAGCTAATGTTGATTTTGCAAAAATATAATAAAGGTCTGCATTTAAATTTGTAAATAAATATTTAGGCTTTAATATGGTTTCTAATGCCAGTGAGCGTTTTGAAATTAGCTAGCGTTAAAATTTTATTGTCTGCAATGCTTGGGCAGGCAGCTTTTAATAATGAGGTCATTGCCGCTCCTGGACCAAGATCAATGATCAAGTCAAAGTTATTTTCTTTAATCAGTAAGCAGACGGAATACCAATCCAATGTTGTATAGAGCTCTTTATCAAGCAATTTAATCTCTTCTTCAGAGGTGTACACCTTGCTTAATAAAAGGGGGTTGAGAATCGGAATCGATAATGGCGAGTCTTTATATTTTTTTAAAAGAAAATCACTAAGTTTATCACGGCAATGTTCGTAAAATGGCGTATGTGAAGGTAAGCAGATCGATAAAAAACGATAATGTTCAAGGTGTGCGTGTTTAAGATCATCAATTAACTGCTTAAGACTGCTCACTTCGCCACCAACAATAAAATGACTATCTGAATTTCGAATGGCAATATTACAATGATTTTGTTGACAGCAGCGTTTGACATCACTAATAGAAAATCTTCCCTTGATAGATAATAAATCATAGGATTCATTTTGCAGGACTTCAGACAGCATTAATTTAGTGCGATACTGGATGGCTGAAACCGCATCTGTGGTTGTGGCTTTTATACTAGTCAATAAAGCCATAACTTCGCCAAGGCTGTAGCCAGCAAAGAATAGATTGTCATCAGTAAAGAAATCACAGACTTCATGATACATGGTCCATTGATAAGCGCCAATTAAAAGCTGTGTGTATTGTGGGTCAGCCAGTTGTGTCTCTGTAATTGACGTATTTAGATCTGCTCTTTTTAAAAAGTCATTTGCGCGATGTTTGCCGGAGTCATCGGTATCAATAACGGCAAAGAGATCATCTTTCAGATACCCTTGGCCAGCAAATATAAATAAAACTTTCATGGTTTAATTCCACTAAAAATAAAGCGCAGAAAAAATAATAAACTTAGCATATCGGCAACACCACCCGGGCTAATATTCTTGTGCGTAAATAATTTATGTAACGTCACTGTTTCTAAGATGGCATTATCCCTGTCGGTTGATGGACAGATTTTTTGTAAGCACTCGCGCGCATAGTCAAGCCCCTTTGGACCATGTCGATAAATAATATTATTATCCTCAAGTGAGAGTAGTAGTTTTTGATAAGCGGTAACACCAAAGTAGGTTTTATGGTCATAGCAGGGATCACGCAGCAAGTGAAAAATATCAAAAACAGGCCGGTAGCCGTGAATAGCCATTTCTTTTGCCCCCGAAATACCGTATTGTTTTCTAACGGTATCGCCGTGTGTGTTTTCACTGCTGTGGCTCGTTACAAGGTAGTCTGACCAGTCATTAACAATATTCTTTTGTAAATCATCCGTGGAAACAGTACTTTTCTTGGCGGTGAGTTTTGCTAACGTTGAACAGGTTATGCCTAATGAAAAAATTGCGCCGCGATGTGTGTTGGTATCATTGGTGATTTTATTCATTGTCCTTTCTGCTGATTTTCCTATCTGTGCTAATTGATCGGGTGGATAGCCATTGATCGCTTGTAAAGAAATTTCAACAAAGTAATGCCTAAGGCCAAATAAACTCTTATACAGCAATTCACCATTCATGTCATGGTGAGCGCCGTTGTCGATAAAACTTACTAATCCAGGTTTGGGGTATAAGGCCAATTCTTCATATAATGCTTTAACCGCTAGCTTACCGCAAAAGCGCGCAATTTTTTCCTTATTTTTGAATGAGTGCTGGAAAACGCTCATACAAATCACTCCTGTCAATTAAGGTAACCTGGTGTATTGATTTAAATAATATTGATTTAGATTGCGAATGTAGTAATTCATTAGCAGCACAATCACCTAGCTGTTGAAAACGAATTTCGCCATCAATAGTTTTTATTCCTGTATACTTGCGTATTTTTCCAATGGTGTTCTTGAGGCAGCTTGCTGATGTATTATTAAATTGAATTAGTAAATCTAAATCAGATTGATGGTGTGTATTTTTTTCGTTGGTAAGAAACTCCCAGCAGTAAGAGCCAAATACTTTAATATGATCGAAATCCATTTTGTTGAGTTGTGGAAAGATTGTCTTAATCGATGGTGGGCTAGTGATATAGGCGATATCCTTATGGTCGAGAATAAAGGAGAATTTTGTTTTTTTTAAAGTTTCTATGTCTAAATAGGGCGCTGCAAGTTGAACTTTTTCCTTTTCAAGTGTATCAGGTTGTCTGGTAAATACCAGAGGTCTTGATTTAAATATCCAATTTTGTAAAAGCCCGTTTGATTCTTCTTCGATAAGCTTGTTTAAACCTTCTGACGGTAGCAGGTAACATAGATTGTGCCGTGCTTCAATCATAGGTTCTCTATCCTAGTGATAATGTCATATGCTTTTGTGCGCCCGCCATACTCTTTACCTAGTGCTGCGCGATTGTCATGTTTAAGTTCATCTTCTTTGATTGTTTGTAAAAGTTCACTGGATACTTTATCTAAGCTTAGTACCTTATGTAAGCCGCCAAGCTTTTTAAAATTTTCAACACCTGGAGCAAATACAGGTGAGGTTTTGCTAATCTCTTCCAATATGGCTTCATCTATTTTGGTGACCTTTGCCATTGCAGGTAACCACATAACGGCTAGTTGTGCGTGATCTAAGGCGTATATGCGATCAGCCATCATGCCAAAAGCAATAAAACTGCCACCAATAGCTTGATTATAAATCAGTGAAATCATTGGGATGTTGTGTTCGCGTGCTAGATGCAGTGTTTTTAATAAGTGAGCAAAGTATGCATACATACCTAGCCATTCATCACGTTTTTTAAGTTTTTGTCCTGCCACATCGACTAATAGTAACAGTGGTGAGTTATCTTTTTTTTCTATTAGCTGTAATACTTGCGCCGCCATTTCAAGCGATTCATCAACACCGAAGGCCGTGTCTTCGACGGTTCCCAAAATATTAAATTTTGTTTCGTTAATAAGCCCATGACCAGCAACAATGTGATTATTAATGGCTGTTTCCTGTGAGGTAAAAATACTATTGAGTACTGTTTCAAGGCTTATTGTTTCGTTACTCATTTATTTCTCCCAGCTTTTTCTTGTTGACAATGTTTAAGAAAATACTGTGTTGGGTGTCAAATACATGTTGTTGGATAAGTTCGGGATGATGTTTTTCAAGCCACTCGGCCTCATCGCTACAATTACCGGCTTTTTCGATTCTCTGTTTTAAATTACGATGTTCTTCTTCTACGGCATCTATATCGATTAATTTATCTTTGTTTAATCTATTGATGCTATGTGCTATGTGCGTGCGCAAATCGGTTATATTGTTACTGGTATATGCCTGTGCAGCTTGTTGAATGTAACGCGTTCTGCCGCCATAGACTTTCCACATTAGTGAGCGGTTTTTGCTATCAAATTCTTCTATACCTTTAACCGCTTGAATAACTTCTGCACCCGATACACCGATACGCGCAACTTGATTGACAATAAGATAGTCTAAAACACCACTGATAATGCCCATGCCGCCATAGGCGCCATTTGATCCGCAAATAGCACCGATGGTTTTAATTCCTGCGGATTTGGCGTCCAATACCGCGCGAATAATTTCAGAGATTTCTATTTCACCAACATTGGCTTCTTGTAAGCGTACGCCGCCACTATCAATAAGGAAAACAATAGCGTCTAGTTTATTTTTAATCGCATATTTGATTAACCCAATTATTTTAGCACCATGCACTTCACCGACAGAGCCACCAATATAATCTTTTTGCTGTGCTAAAATGGCGATAGGTTTTCCTTCTAAACGGGCCTTGCCGATAATAACACCATCGTCATCTTCTGTTTGTATATCGAGTTTTGGTAAATTGGGACTGTGGCATGTTTCATTTAGCATAAATTCTTCAAAGCTATTTTTATCTACTAATGAATATATGCGTGAGCGTCCATTGAGTTCTTCGTAATTACTGCCGATACGATATCCCGTTGTGTAGGAGTCAATCGCTTGACGTAAGCGTAACGACACAATCGCTGGCGTAGCACCAGCATCGTTTAAAATAAAGTGTAAGCCGCCATAGCTGTATTCTTTTGAAAAACGATCAACCACAGCGCGCCATGTTTCTTCAAAGCCACTGACATTGGTGTTAACGGTAAAGGTGGTTTTTAACGGTGTCTTTGTCGCTTCTAAAATGATTTCAAGGTTACCTGAGCCAGCAACACCGACAATGGTTTTTTTTCCCAATGGTAGTTTATCTTCGTGATGATAGGTGTATGTATAGGTTTCCATAATATGTCCTACCAGTTTCTAAATTTATTGGGTGGATCGTATAAGCCATCAGAAATTTCAACAAGATCAAAAATACTTTTAGCAGCTAACAAATCGCGGTTAGCATCTTTTAAAGAAATATTTAGATCTTCTGCGCGCTGGATAATACCGCGTTCGCGTAATTCAGCGACCATTTTTTCATCTCGTTTTAGTCCAACGGGTGTAAAGCCAGCAACGCCACGTACTGCTTGTTCTCTTTCTTCCGCTGTGCGGCATAATAATAAATTGGCGATGCCATCTTCGGTTACGATGTGTGAAACATCATCGCCATAAATCATAATCGGGGGTAAATCTGCTTTCATTTCTTGTTGTAAATCCCAGGCATCAAGCTTTTCAACAAATGTTGGTTTGCCTGCAGATTGAAAGGTTTCAACCATTTGCACAACTAGCTTGCGCCCGCGTGGCATAGCGTGCTTTTTGTTTCTTAAGAATTCTTCACCCGCTTTGAGCCAGGCATAAGAAGAGTGGCGTCGTCCTAGTGTGTCGCAACCCATGTTGGGGGCGCCGCCAAAGCCAGCAATACGTCCTTTCGTTGCGGTTGAACTGTTGGCCTGCGTATCCATTTGCAGTGTAGCGCCAATAAAGGCATCGCAGCCGTAGTGTCCTGCTAGTTGGCCAGATAGGCGATTGGAGCGTAGCGAGCCATCATGGCCAGTAAAAAAGATGTCGGGTTTAGAGCGGACAAATTCATTCATACCGACTTCGCCACCGACACTAAAGATCGATTTAACAAATCCGCACTCAATCGCAGGAATTAATGTTGGTAGTGGATTTACCATCCAGTGTTGGCATATTTTTCCTTTTAGTCCGAGTGCTTCTGCATAAGTCGGTAGTATTAATTCTATCGCGCAAGTGTTATAACCCACACCGTGATTGAGCCGATTAATTTTGTAAGGCGCATAAATTCCCTTGATCATCATCATCGCCATTAATATTTTAATTTCGTCAATATAAGCTGGATCGCGTGTAAAGAGCGGTTGGATATACGCGGGTGACGGTGCTTCGACAATAGCGTTGATCCAGTCCCCGGGTATATCTACGCGCGGTAGTTTATCGACTATTTTATTAACTTGTACAATGACGATGCCATTTTTAAAGGCAGTGGCCTCAACAATGGCGGGTGTTTCTTCTGTGTTTGCTCCCGTATAAATATTACCGTCACTGTCGGCTTGCTCAGCAGTAATTAATGCTACCTTGGGTGTTAGGTCCATCACATAGCGTGCATATAATTCGTTATAGGTGTGGATATTGCCAACCTTGATAGTGTTTTTTTCTATCATGATCGATAAACGCGTTGCTTGTGGGCCTGAGTAGGAGAAGTCAATTCTGTCAGCGATATGTTTTTCAAATAAATCGAGATGTTCAGGCAGTGCAATGCAAGATTGAATCATATGCAGGTTGTGAATTTTTTCTGGGTTTACTTGGCAGAGTTTGCGTGCAAGAAAGTCAGCTTGTTTTTGGTTGTCGCCTTCGATGCACACCTTATCATGTGGCCTGATGACGCTTTCCAGGATAGCGATAATATCTTTTCGTTCGACAACCTTGCCATTGTTTAAGTAAGGTTTGATGTTTGCCAGCCGCTGCTCGTATTCTTTTTGGTCAAAATTTGACATGCCATGCTCCTGCATCAGGTGGAATCATCACTGCAGAGTAAATATAGTATACTTTTGCATGACCGACACAGGGGCAACTGTTTGAATTTATAGGGGTATTTTGATTTTTTTGTTGGCTGGGTAGGGTGGCGGGCGCAGTAAGCTGCGCCCGCGCGAGCGGTTTATTTCAACATATTGCGTAACACATACTGGAGAATGCCGCCGTGACGGTAGTATTCCATCTCATTTTGTGTGTCGATACGGCAGCGCAATGTGGCGTGTTCATGTGAGCCATCTTCACGGAAAATCTGTAGTTCAACATCATCACCCGGTGCTAAGTCATCGTTGATACCTTTTATGGTGATCAGCTCATCGCCGGTAATGTTAAGGGATTTTCGTGTGGCGCCATCTTTAAACTCTAGTGGCATCACGCCCATGCCGATTAAGTTAGAACGGTGAATTCGTTCGTAGCTTTCAGCAATAACGGCTTTTACGCCCAACAATAAAGTACCTTTAGCTGCCCAGTCGCGAGAAGAGCCAGTACCATATTCTTTCCCGGCAATAACGACCAATGGAATGCCATTTTTCTGATACTGCATCGCCGCATCGTAAATCGACATTTCATTTTCGCTGGGGTAGTGCTTAGTAAAGCCGCCTTCCGTGCCAGGAACCATTTCATTGCGAATACGAATATTGCCAAAGGTGCCACGCATCATCACTTCGTGATTGCCGCGACGAGAACCAAACGAGTTAAAGTCTGATATCTCGATGCCGTGTTCAGTTAAGTATTTTCCGGCAGGGCTATTGGGTTTAATCGCACCAGCGGGAGAAATATGATCGGTTGTGACGCTGTCGCCTAACAAGGCTAGAATACGTGCTTTATCGATATCTTTCATCGCAGCCGGTTGTGGACCCATGTCTTCGAAGAAGGGAGGGTTTTTAACGTAAGTGGATTTTGCATCCCATTCGTACGTATCACCAGCAGTAACATTAATGGCTTGCCATTCGGCGTCACCTTTAAACACATCGGCATATTCTTTAGTAAACATGCCTTGGTTAACTTGCGCAACGGCTGCGGCAACTTCTTCTGTGGTTGGCCAAATATCTTTAAGATAAATAGGCTCGCCTTTATCATTTTCACCGATAGCGTCTTTGCTTAAATCAATGCGTGTTGTGCCTGCTAATGCAAATGCAACCACTAACGGTGGTGAGGCTAACCAGTTGGCTTTTACTAATGGATGAATACGCCCTTCAAAGTTACGGTTACCAGATAGTACGCCGCAAACTGTTAGGTCGTGTTCAGTAATCGTTTCAGTGACTGGGTCGGGCAGTGGGCCAGAGTTACCAATGCAGGTGGTGCAGCCATAGCCGACTAAGAAAAATCCTAGTTTTTCCAGTGGTTCAATTAAGCCTGTTTTTTCGAGATATTCAGTCACTACTTTAGATCCAGGGGCTAATGAAGATTTTACCCATGGTTTGCGGTTAAGACCTTTTTCTATCGCTTTTTTCGCAACCAAACCTGCGGCTAACATGACGCTAGGGTTTGATGTGTTGGTGCAGCTGGTGATCGCGGCAATGACAACATCGCCGTGATGCATGTCGTAATCATTGGTGCTTCTGAATTTTTCATTAAGCACATCACCTTCGTTAACGGTAGTGATAAAGTTTTCGGTTGCTTCTTTTAGCTTAGATAGTGGCACGCGATCTTGTGGGCGCTTAGGTCCAGCAAGGCTTGCTTCTACATCGCTTAAGTTAACATGGACAACATCCGTAAAGGTCGGTTCGGGTGAGTTTTCATCGTGCCACATGCCTTGTGCTTTTGCGTAAGCAGTAACTCGGTCAATGGTTTCTTGACTGCGACCAGAAAGCTCCATGTATTTAATGGTTTCTGCATCGATGGGGAATAAGCCGCAAGTTGCGCCGTATTCAGGTGACATGTTAGCGATGGTTGCACGGTCAGCTAATGATAAAGCATGTAAACCGGGACCAAAAAATTCAACGAATTTTCCGACGACACCTTTTTTGCGAAGTGTTTCAGTAATCGTTAATACCAGGTCGGTGGCGGTGATGCCTTCATTGAGTTTGCCTTCCAGTTTAACGCCGATCACTTCAGGAATTAACATGGAAATAGGTTGTCCTAGCATAGCAGCTTCAGCTTCAATGCCGCCAACACCCCAGCCCAATACGCCTAAGCCGTTAATCATCGTGGTGTGACTGTCGGTGCCAACCAATGTGTCTGGGAAAGCAACGTCTTCACCATCAACGTTTTTGCTTCTAACACCCTGTGCTAAATATTCTAAGTTCACTTGGTGACAAATGCCGGTGCCAGGAGGAACGGCTTGGAAACTGGAAAATGATTTTTGTCCCCATTTTAAAAATTGGTATCGTTCATGATTGCGATGCATTTCAATATGGACATTGTCTCTGAAGGCTTTATCAGAGCCAAACGTATCGACTTGCACGGAGTGATCAATGACCAGATCAACAGGGCAGAGGGGATTAATTTTTTTAGGGTCACCTTGCATGTTTGACATGGCGCCGCGCATCGCCGCTAAATCAACAACCGCTGGTACGCCGGTGAAGTCTTGCATTAAAACGCGCGCCGGACGATAGGCAATTTCGCGCGTCGATGATTTATCTTGTAGCCACTGTGGGAATGCTTCAATGTCACTTTTGGTGACGGTATTGCCATCTTCATAGCGTAGAAGATTTTCTAACAATACTTTGAGAGAAAAAGGCAATTTGCTAATATCTTTTAGGCCGGCCTCTTCGGCAGCCTCAAAGCTATAGAATTGATAGGTTTTGCCGTTCACCTTTAGTTCACGACGAGAGTTAAATGAGTTGACCATTAGCTGCCTCCTCCAAAAGCGTTTCATATTTTAAAGAATCAAATTTGGCTAGAGCTTACCATAACAGCAAATATAGAACCAGCGGGGATGATCGGCAAGTTTTTAGTCATGTTTAATGGATCCCGCGATCAAGTCGCGGGATGACGATGCTGGTGGGTTTGCGGGGTCGCGGTGTTGTAAATTCTTCGTAGGGGCGCAGCATGCTGCGCCCGCAAGGGTTTGTTGCTACACGAGGTTTACGGCTGCGCCCCCACAAACGGTTTGCGATAGTGCCAGTTTGCTCGCGGCATGGTGTGGTTTTTTATCTATTATAATGTGGTGCATTATCTGTATATTTTGTCGAGGTGAAATGGAGTGTCTGTTGAACTTGAAGGTGGTTCGATTGCTGTTTTATAATGCGCAGACAGAGTTAGTATTTGTTTGCAAATGGGATCATGCTGATCAACGGAGAAGGGAGTATTATGGTTAAATCACAGAAAGTGTTCTTTTATTCCTCATGTCTAATTACGCTTATATTATCGATGTTTGTTGTTCTTATGCGTGACTTTTCTTCAGTTGCCTATTTTTCGGAAAGTGTCTTGGGTGAGTGGGTGTTGATTTTTTGGTTGCCGGTCTTAGCAGTGTTTGATTTGGTTCTAGTAAGAAAGTTTTCGTCCAAAAAAAATATCAGTGATAAGAGCAAAGCCATTTTATTTATCTCCTTTGTCTTAATCATGTTAATTATCACAGGGATAGCTTATTTAATGTAGTTGTTCATTATTTTCGGCGAGCCCTATTTTACTGGTTGTTCTTTTATGATTATACGCTTTATAAAAGCTTGTTATTTTTCCTCTCTTTGCCGCTTTTTATTTGTTGGCGGGGTGTCTTTTTTAGCGAATGCGGCGGTGTTTTTATTGCTTCGCCGGGAGATGCCGTTGACCTTGGCTTTTGTTATCGCCTTTGTCTTTGCGGTTACAGTAAGTTGGATCTTGAACCGTGTTTTTACTTTTCAGTCTAAAGATGAACGTCGGGCGCAAGAATGGTTCCGTTTTTTTCTTGTGTACTCCTTTACGGGCATTATTCAGACATCGCTCTTTAGCTGCTTGGTGAATGAATCCGTGTTTATGCACACTTATTCGTTAGCGGCTTCGATGATTGCGGCTATTACCGTTATGGGGTTGAATTATTTTCTTTCCAAGCGTTTTACTTTTTTGCGCTTAAATGACGATAGCCTGGCTAGTGAATCTACAGTTTAAACAAGTAATAACTTGCTCGCATTCACAAGTGCCATGTGTACTAGCAAAATGACACGGTATTGCCAGCTGGTGATACTTTGCTCATAATGGTACATTATAGTTAAACTATCACCGTTCTTATAAAAAAACCGCCATTCCTGCGAAAGCAGTAATGGCGGTTTTTTTTACGTTTTAGGCTCTATGTTTGTATTTTTTCGTCTTGAAATCTGTTGTTGGTCAGCAGTATACTGCGTCAGTTTTAACACTTTTTGGGTACAACGGTAGAGGGTCAGTTGGTGGATAATGTTGATAGCACGCAACGATTTATTTTTGAGGAAGCTAACATTCGTGGTGAGTTGGTTCATCTTAATGATAGTTTTATCACTATTATGCAGCAGCATAATTACCCGAAATTTATTCAACAGTTTCTAGGTGAAGTCTTAGTTGCCGCTGTGTTGTTAGCAGGAACGATTAAATTTGAAGGTGAGTTAACGATTCAACTTGAGACCAATGGGCCGATTGATCTTCTTGTGGCAAAGTGCACTGATACTTTTAATATTCGCGGCTTGGCGGATTGGAAAGAGGATGTTAAAGCTGGCGATTTGGTTGAAGCATTTGGGCAGGGCAAATTGGTTATTACGATACAACCTAGGAAGAAAACCAATTATTATCAAAGCATTGTTCCCCTAGCGCATCGCAGCGTGGCAGAAGCGATCGAGCACTACTTTTTTCAATCTGAACAATTAAGCACGCGGTTGTGGTTAGCGGTAAATGATCATAGCGCCGCCGGGATGTTACTGCAGTTAATGCCAGATGTTAAGGCTGAGGAAAAAGAAAATTATTGGGAGCATGTCGTCACGCTAGCCAATACCACCAAACGCGATGAGTTATTAACATTAGATAATATGGTATTGCTACACCGCCTCTATCACGAAGAGGATCTGCGTGTTTTTGACGAGAAGCCGGTTAATTTTCGTTGTACGTGCACCGTTGAGCGTATGGAAGGGGCTATTCTGACAATGGGAGAAGAGGAATCAAACCTATTATTAAAGACTAATAAGGAAATCGCGGTAACCTGTGAGTATTGCAACCACACTTTTTCCTTTGATAAGGTCGATGTGGCGCGCATCTTTGCTGAGCGTGGTGATGGCCCCTTGCACTAGTGATTTTCACCATGAAATTCCTTTTTTTCCCTTGAATTCCATAATTCCGCCCTTATATATCTAAGCATTGGCACATTAATCAACAGAGATTGAACAGATGCAGCCAATTATTTACAGATTTATTAGTAGTTATCAAAGGAGAATTTTGGTATGAATATCAGTCCCTTACACGATAGGGTCGTCATCAAGCGACTTGAAGAGGAACGCACATCGGCTGGAGGCATTGTGATTCCAGACTCAGCCACTGAAAAACCATCAAAAGGTGAAGTGATTGCTATTGGCCCCGGTAAAATGCTGGATAGTGGTCAGTTGCATCCTTTAGCCGTTAAAGTGGGTCAGAAAGTATTATTTGGTAAATACTCTGGCACAGAAGTTAAGCTTGAAGGCACAGAATTCGTTGTGATGCGTGAAGACGACATCATGGGCATTATTGAATAACCAAACAGATAGGAAAAGAGGTATAAACCATGGCAGAGAAAATTTTAATTTATTCACACGACGCACTTGGTAAATTGTGCAGTGGTGTAGACCAGTTAGCAAATGCAGTTAAAGTAACACTAGGTCCTAAAGGGCGTAATGTTGTACTAGATAAATCTTTTGGTGCACCAACCGTTACTAAAGACGGTGTTAGTGTTGCTAAAGAAATCGAATTGAAAGACCCATTTGAAAACATGGGCGCACAAATGGTTAAAGAAGTGGCATCACGCACATCTGACTTTGCGGGTGATGGCACAACAACAGCAACCGTTTTAGCGCAATCTATGTTACGCGAAGGCATTAAAGCAGTTATTGCTGGCATGAATCCAATGGATCTTAAACGTGGCATCGAAAAAGCAGTTACTGCAGCCGTCGCTGAGTTACAAGCTATTTCCAAACCTTGTGCAGATGATAAAGCGATTGCACAAGTGGGTACCATTTCAGCTAACTCTGATGAGTCTATTGGTAATATTATCGCTGAAGCTATGGCTAAAGTAGGTAAAGAAGGTGTTATCACTGTTGAAGATGGTTCTGGTTTAGAAAATGAATTATCCGTTGTTGAAGGTATGCAGTTTGATCGCGGTTACCTTTCACCATACTTTATTAACAATCAACAAAACATGACAGCAGAGTTAGATGCTCCGTTTATTTTATTGGTTGATAAGAAAATCTCTAACGTTCGTGATTTGCTTCCTGTGTTAGAAGCTGTTGCAAAAGCGGGTAAAACGTTATTGCTTATTGCTGAAGATGTAGAAGGCGAAGCATTGGCAACATTGGTAGTTAATACTATTCGTGGTGTTGTTAAAGTGGCTGCTGTTAAAGCCCCTGGTTTTGGCGATCGTCGTAAAGCAATGTTGCAAGATATTGCTATTTTGACTGGTGCAAAAGTGATTTCTGAAGAAGTTGGCCTAACACTTGAAGGCACAACTTTAGAAGACTTAGGTACAGCTAAACGTGTTGTTATCAGCAAAGAAAACACCACTATTATTGATGGTGCTGGTGACGAAGGTGGTATTAAAAACCGTATCGATCAAATCCGTGCTGAAATCGATGATAGCAGCTCTGACTACGATAAAGAAAAATTACAAGAGCGCTTAGCTAAATTGGCTGGTGGTGTTGCCGTTATTAAAGTAGGTGCAGCAACAGAAGTTGAAATGAAAGAGAAGAAAGCTCGTGTAGAAGATGCATTGCACGCTACTCGCGCTGCTGTTGAAGAAGGTGTGGTACCCGGTGGTGGTGTTGCCTTGATTCGCGCATTGAACGCAATTGATAAAATTGAAGTGAGCAACGAAGAGCAGCGTGTTGGTGTTGAATTGACTCGTCGCGCTATGGAAGCTCCTTTACGTCAAATTGTAGTCAATTCTGGTGAAGAAGCTGCGGTTATTTTATCCAAAGTAGCTGACAGCAAAGAAACAAACTTTGGTTATAATGCAGCCACAGGTGAGTACGGTGACATGGTTAAAATGGGTATTTTAGACCCAACTAAAGTTACACGTACTGCATTACAAAATGCTGCGTCTATAGCTGGTCTAATGATCACCACTGAGTGCATGGTCACTGAAGCGCCTAAAGAAGAAGAAGCTGGCGGTGGCGACGCTGCTGGTGCCATGGGCGGCGGCATGGGCGGCATGGGTGGCATGGGCGGCATGGGAGGTATGGGCGGCTTCTAAGAAGTCACTCGGCTCTCGCAATGTTGTCGATTTTATAAAGACACACCCTAACAACGGGCGCAAAATCATACCGCGCCCGTTGCCCCACACTATCCTGAAATTCTATAACGAAATTATCCTACAATTGGTCTGTAATTGGCCTGAAATTCGTCTAAAACAGACATCAAAAAGATATAAATTAGCTCATCAAATGGTGTAGGGGCGCAGCATGCTGCGCCCGCAAACATCTGCGGCACGGACAGTTTAAAGCCAATCACGCCCAAACGGGCACAGCGTGCTGTGCCCCTACGGGTTCTAAATTATCCATGAGTAAAATATACACCAAGCAATAAAACGTAGGGGCGCAGCATGCTGCGCCCGCAAAAATTCGTGGCACCGACGGTCTACAGGCATTCACACCCAAACGGGTATTTAATAGAATTGGATAAAATAGAAGTACAAAAAAAGCCCCATCCAAAAGATGGGGCTTCACAGCTAGAAAGTTAAAGGAGCCAGCATAATAAATTTCCACAGACCTCGGGGTTTCCCCCTACGACTTTTAGATTACGCCTCTTTCGGGTCTTCTGTCAATCGAAATCTCCGCCAAAACCGGTTTCTTTGCTAGAATATAAATAAAAAAAAACACCTAACAGAATGATTATTATATTTTTTTAAATGTTTGACTATTTTTTCTCAGATTGGTATAAGCGATTTTTAGACAGTTGGTGTTTTTTTGCTGTGTAAGCTTATTTCAGGTAGCATAATCAGAAGGTCAGCGTGAATCTAAGTAACGATTTGACCCTTAATGGATTAAAAAATGCTCAAGGAGAACAAGGATGCCATTTGTAACTCGCGATGATGCCGGCAGAATTTCTGCTATTTTTAGGGAGCCTAATGTAGAAGCCAAAGAGGAATTAACGGCAACAAACCCTGCTATTTTATCTTTTTTGTTTGATGACAATCCTGAACAAGATGAGCGTCGACCAAACTCTCTTAACTCGCATTATTTAGAGCTGCAGGATATGCATTTATCGGATTTAGGCTTGGTGCGTGTTATCGAAGACTTAATCCATGTGCTTATGGACAAAGGTGTTATTACTATCACCGATTTACCAGACCCAGCTGTCGCACGTTTGCGCGCACGACAAAAGACACGTAAGCGCTTGGAAAAAATAACAAAAATCCTAAGCAACGAAAACGATACCTTATTGTAAGACAGCAGACGGAAAGGCACTGCAAAACTGACACGAACTTGTTATAATCACTGTTTCGATTTTACGCCGGCAAATTACAACAGTGAGAAGACAACATGCTAGTCAGTCAATTTCTATTAGCAACCGTAAAAGAAACCCCAGCTGATGCTGAGTTAGCAAGTCATCAATTGATGATCCGAGCAGGGCTTATTCGCAAATTAGCCAGTGGCTTATATTCCTGGTTGCCATTTGGCTTTCGCGTATTGCACAAAGTTGAAAATATTGTGCGTGAAGAAATGAATAACAGCGGCGCCTTAGAAATGCTAATGCCAGCGGTGCAGCCTTCCGAGTTGTGGCAAGAAAGCCAACGTTGGGAAAAATACGGTGCAGAGCTTTTGCGCTTAAAAGACCGGCATGAGCGCGAATTTTGTTTTGGTCCTACGCACGAAGAAGTCATTACCGATATTGCGCGTCGTGAATTACGCAGCTACAAACAACTTCCTTTAAATTTATATCAAATTCAAACAAAGTTCCGCGATGAAATTCGCCCCCGCTTTGGTGTTATGCGCGCGCGTGAATTTATTATGAAAGACGCCTATTCTTTTGATGTTGATAAAGCCGGGATGCAGGCCTCATATGACAAAATGTACGATGCCTATACGCGTATTTTTACACGCTTAGGGTTAAAATTTCGTGCGGTGTTAGCGGATACCGGTAGCATTGGTGGCAGCTTTTCACATGAGTTTCAAGTATTGGCTAATTCAGGTGAAGATCTAGTCGTGTATAGTGATGGCAGTGATTATGCCGCCAATATTGAAAAAGCTGAGGCCTTAGCACCTGCGGCAGAACCAGCGACACCTGGAAAAACTATGGAAAAAATACCAACGCCCGGTTTACGCACGATTAAAGCGTTATCAGAGTCATTAAATTTAAAACCACAACAATGCATTAAAACGCTAATTGTTAAAGGTGAAGAAGTGCCGTTTGTCGCGTTAATTTTACGTGGTGATCATGAGCTAAATGACGTTAAAGCCGGGCACTTATCAGCCGTAGCTGATCCGGTTGTTTTTGCCACGGATGAAGAAATTGAAAGCATTTTTGCGTGTGGCCCAGGTTCATTAGGACCAGTAAATTGTAAAATCCCTTTTATTGTAGATCGAGATGCTGCAGTGGTTGCTGATTTTTCTTGTGGCGCCAATGAAGAAGAGCATCACTTTCTTAATGTTAATTGGGGTCGAGATGTTGAGTTAACAGAAGTTGCTGATATTCGTTCCGTCGTTGAAGGTGATGCAAGCCCTGATGGCAAAGGAAAATTAAAATTCGCTCGCGGCATTGAAGTTGGACATGTTTTTCAATTAGGTGATAAATACAGTCAATCGATGAGCGCAACGGTATTAAATGAAAAGGGTAAAGCCGCACCTTTAATGATGGGTTGCTATGGTTTGGGTATTTCCCGCGTCGTCGCCGCAGCTATCGAACAAAATCACGATGATAAAGGCATTATCTGGCCTGCTGCGATGGCGCCATTTGCTATTGCGATTGTGCCGGTGCAAATGCATAAGTCGCATCGCGTTCGTGATATAGCTGAAAAGTTATATCGTGAGTTAAAGTCAAAGGGTGTTGAAGTTTTATTGGATGATCGCAAAGAACGTCCTGGTGTGATGTTTGCTGATATGGATTTAATGGGTATTCCTCATCGTGTTGTCATTGGCGAGCGTGGCTTAGATGAAGGGCATGTTGAATATAAAGCGCGTTGCGCAGATGATGTTGTTCATTTGCCGTTAAATGATTTAGCTGACAAGGTTGTGGAGAAACTAGCAGATTCATAGCCTATATTCTGACGGGTTTTTGTGTCAAACTTGAGTTGTTTAGGAGTTTTGTACTTGATGAAACTCCTGTTATTATCCTACTTTTGTTGACCAAGGAAACCAGTACCCATGTCAAAGTCTTCAGTAAGTCACCGTCTTCCATTTATTATCGCGGTTGCTTTACATGTTTTTTTAATAGCCTTTTTAATGGTGAAATTACCCAGCAAACACTATCGCATGCATCAAGCATCAGCACCTAAAAAACAAAAACTTGTAAAAGCAGCCGTTATCGATCAAAGTCAGATTGAAGCACAAATTATGCATATCAAACACGAAGAGGCTGTAAAGAAGCAAGCTGAGCTTGATCGATTAGCGCGTTTGCAACATCAAGAGCAGGTAGCTGCTGTTGCACGTAAAAAAGAGCAAAAACGTTTGCTAGCCATGCGTGCTGAGCAATCACGAATAGAGCAAAAACGGCGTGCAAAAAAGAAAGCGATGGAAAAGTTTATTGCGCAGCAAAAAAGAGCCGCCGCACTGGCTAAAGAGAAAGCCATCAAAGCGCAAAAGCACCTTAAAAAAATAAAAACACACGAGCTAATGGTTAAACAGCAGCAGTTACAGCAACAGTTGCTAGACCAGCAGCTTAATGATGAAAAGAAACAGCTTGATAAAGTGCATGCACAAGAAATGCAAGGCGTTGTTGACAAGTATCGCGCAAGAATTTTACAAGCGATTCGCAATAATTGGCATCCACGCCGACAAAACAGCAAAGCATTTAGTCAACTGTTAGTTCATTTAGCACCGGGTGGTGTTGTCACCAGTGTCGATTTATTGAAAAGTAGTGGCAATAGTATTCTTGATCGCTCGGCAAAATTGGCGGTGTACAAATCTTCGCCTCTTCCAGTGCCAAGAGACCCCTCTTTATTTAGTCAGTTTCGTCGTTTTCGCATAAAAATGTCTCCACAGGATGTACTAGGGGCAAAAAATAAGGCATCCTAACGGGCAAGAGGTCCGGTACTTATAAAGGGGAAGTGATCTATGCGGCAATTATTCTTAATCTGTTCTTTCATAACAGGAATTTTCCTTTGTTCAAATAGTAGCGCGATGTTAGATCTTGAGCTGACACAAGGCGTTGCAGCAGCCATACCGATTGCGATTGTGCCTTTTAAAGGGGCAGGCATTAAAGTGCCAGGTGATGAGACCGTTGGTCAGGTAATTAAAAACGATTTGCAAAATAGCGGTGAGTTCCGTGTGGTCAATAGCGCTAGTTTAGCCAAAGGGTCTATGACCAAAGTGAATACCGATAATTGGCGTAAGCGCGGTGTTGATTATGTTGTTGCTTTGTCTGTTGCGCCCTCAGGTGACCAGTACCGAGTAAGTTTTCAACTATTGAGTGTTTACAAAGGCGTGGCTGCCAACCAGGCGAGTAATCAACCAACCAACAGTGTGCTAGTTGATCAGGCTTTTGATGCTTCGGCATCGGCTTTGCGTAATGTCTCGCATCACATTAGTGACTTGGTTTATAAAAAGTTAATTGGTGTCAGAGGTATTTTTTCAACAAAAATCGCTTATATTTTAGTGCAGCATGGGCAAGGTAAACCGACACGCTATCGCTTAAAAGTATCTGATGCTGACGGTTATAATCCGGAAACCTTGTTAGCGTCCAACGAGCCCGTCATGTCACCTGCATGGTCTCCCGATGGTAAGCGCTTGGCGTATGTTTCTTTTGAAGGGCATCACTCTACTATTTTTATTCAAAACTTAAGTAATGGAAAGCGGGTAGCAGTTAGTCAGCTTCCTGGCATTAACGGCGCGCCAACTTTTTCTCCTGATGGAAAGCATCTAGCGTTGGTGTTGACAAAAACAGCCAACCCCAAAATTTATGTAATGAATTTGCAGAATAAAAAACTGCGCGAAATCACTTATG
Organism: Gammaproteobacteria bacterium; assembly: GCA_030425685.1. Taxonomy (GTDB): domain Bacteria; phylum Pseudomonadota; class Gammaproteobacteria; order Coxiellales; family Coxiellaceae; genus JAUIAD01. Next base: position 249,658 of record JAUIAD010000001.1, read on the forward strand.
GTTGGGCGATTGATACCGAACCGGCTTTCTCCCCTGATGGTAAAAAGCTTTTGTTTACCTCAAACCGCGATGGCCAGCCACAAATCTACGAGTACTCTCTTGGTAACTCCAGCTTAAAAAGACTTTCTTACTCTGGCAACTATAATGCGCGCGCGTCCTTTTTTCCGGATGGTAATAGTATGGTGATGATGCATCGTGATAACGGTTTATTTGGTATTGCGCGTCAAGATTTGCAAAGTGGTCAGATTCAAACTTTGGTGCAAACGGGCGACGATGAGTCACCCAGTTTGGCTCCAAACGGCAAGATGGTAATTTATGCCACCGAATACGGTGGCCGTGGTGTCTTAGCACAAGTATCAACGGATGGCCGTATAAAACTAAGGTTGCCAGCACAAGATGGAACCGTACAAGAACCAGCCTGGTCCCCCTTCTTATAGTCGGGAGGCCCCAATAAAACGTAGGGGCGCAGCATGCTGCGCCCGCATGTTACAATGATCAAATTTCCGAGGAGAAAAAACATGAAATTAAGCGTTTTCGCAAAGCAAGCTTTACTTGCTATCAGCGTGCTAGGCCTAGCCGCCTGTAGCCACGATAAAGCCAAACAGTCAGCCTCACCTTACGGCAAAAGTGCCAATGCCGCTGAACAGGGTGCGCAAGCTTATGCCGCAAATATGAATGCTCAATACGGTAAAAAAGCGAGACGCAAGTCAGATGGGGAATTAATTAATGCCTTAAAAGCGCCGATGAATCAAACCTATTATTTTGATTTTAATAGCAATAATGTTCACGACTCAGACTATCAGGCGCTAACGGTGCAAGCTATTTACTTAGCTAACCACCCCAATGCGAAAGTTCGTTTAGAAGGAAATGCAGATAATCGTGGCAGTCGAGAGTATAATATTGCTTTGGGTTGGCGACGAGATCAATCGGTTGAGGCATTATTAGAGCAGCAAGGGGTATTAAAAAAACAAATTGATAAAATGAGCTACGGTAAGGAGCGTCCGGCGGTCTTTGGCAACAATGAGTATGCATGGAAACTAAACCGCCGCGTTAATTTAATTTATGAGGCATATTAAGCATGAGAAAAATAGTAAAAGGCGCTGCTGCAGCGTTTTTGTTAATAGGTACATCGCTGAGTTTTGCAGAAGCACCGGTTGTTGATGCAAATGCATCGCCGGATGCAGCGGGGCAACCTGCGCAATCAACATCAGCACCTGCCAGTATTCCGCCGGCATCCGATAGCAATGCTGCCGCGCCGACGGCTACAACAAACATGTCAAGTGATCAGCGCTTGGCGCGTTTAGAGCGGCAGATGGGCAATTTGGCACGGATGAATTTGCCACAACAAATCTCGCAGCTACAACAGCAGATTGCACAACTGCGTGGTCAGCTTGAGGTGCAAGAGCACGATTTGCAATTGCTAAATAAGCAGCAACGCAGCTTTTACCAAGATTTAGATAACCGCATTAATCAGATGAAAAACTTAAATGCGGGCAATAACGGTAGCGCTAGCGGTAGCAGCAGTAACGCATCGCCAGCTAAGCCTGATAAAAACGCAATCGATACAAGCGTTACCAGTCTTAAACTCAAAGACGCGAGTACGTATCAAAGTGCTTTTTCGCAGCTAACAAAGCGGCATTATGATAAAGCAAAACAAGCCTTGCAGAATTATTTAAATGTGTACCCGAATGGCAATTACGTTGCGGATGCCACTTACTGGTTAGGGGAGATTTATCTGGTTCAAAAAGATTATCCTAAGGCCTTAACGCAATTTAATGCTGTCATTAAGTCACATCCGAAGTCGTCTAAAGTGGTCGATGCCAAGTTGAAAGTTGCCATTATTCATGCCAACACCGGTAAAGTGGAGCAGGCACGCAGTGAGCTAATGGCGATTAAAAAGCAGCATCCGAACTCTACCGCAGCGCAGTTGGCCAATATCCGTTTGCAGCAGTTGGATGCGCAAAAAGAGCAATAATGGCTGCTGCGTAAATAAGAAGTTTAGGCCTAGTCCAACAAGCAACACTCGCTAATTAATTAGCGAGTGTTGATTAGTGAATTAACTGTAACTATTTAATAGGGTGATACAAAGTTATTAACGATTGGCACGTATTGGGCAACACCTTTTGCTACAGTGGCAATTTTATCGAATGTTGATACTTTTGGAGCCGCTGAAATGACTTCCTGATATTGTTCTGGGTTGTAGTGCTGCTCAATTCTACGTTGTGCCTTAGTGTGTTTGCAGTATAGAAAACGATTAGTAGGACTGCAGACACCGATGCGAACTAACTTTTGAGCTACCCTGGCGCGAAAACCATCGCTTTTAACAAGGTTACAGATTTCTGCTTGGTCATGTGGGTTTAAGCGTAAGAAGGTATCTCGAGTTAAGCCCTTGGAATGCGCGTTCTGTGCAATTTGCACGCCAACCCCAGCAGCAGCGATCGCACCGCCAATAGCTAGGCCTGCACCACCGGCAGGGGCTAAGAAACCAGAGACAATACCGCCAGCAATCAGTACGCCATTTGCTATATGGTACCATGGAGCGATTTCTGCATCCCATCGTGCTGCGGCGTGGTTGAACATTGACATTGGGTCGTTACGAGGTTCTTGGTTAGCGGCTAAGTATGCTTTAGCTTCCTTATAGTTTCTGTAAACACTCACGCTCTGGCCAAGGTACATAACACCAGAAACAGCAGCGCCGAGAATTGGTATAGTGCTTCCTAATACTTGCACGGCAGATACACCTTCAGGTGCCAGTAAAAGAGCTTGATCTGCTACGCCAAGAGCGGCTTGAGCACAGCCTCCAGCAGCGCGACCTGCATTGCCGGCAGTGGGATTCTGAGCTGCTTCGGCCAATGCTTGCACTGCGCTGATGCAGTTCAAACCGGCACCGAGTGCGCCTGCTTGCTCAGGAATAGGTGCGCCAACAGCTGCGGCAAATTCAAGTCCCGTGTTTACATGCCCTACTGCCTCAGGAATGATATGGTGGACTGGTGTCCATTGTCGTGGAGCTGCTGCAACCTGAGGTGTTGGTTGGCTAAGTACCATAGGTGTGGGTGCTGGTTGGTGAAATACCGCTCTGTTAGGTGTAGCCATCGTGGAATGTTGAACGGTAGCCATGCGTAAAGGTGCTGGTTGGTGAAATACCGTTCTGTTAGGTGTCGCCATCGTGGAATGTTGAACGGTAGCCATGCGTAAAGGTGCTGCCACAGCTGGACGTTGAGCTGTAGGCTGACCAGATTGAATTCTCCATTGATATGCTTGTTGTTGTGGATCCATTGTTTTTCCCCCTCTTTTTTGATGCTTTTTAATTTCGATAAGTACAGTATTACAAGAAAGGGTCATTAGAATTTTAAAGAAATATGATCAGAATGTTGGTGTTGAGAATTAGTAGCTATAAATGGGAGGAAATAACTTAAAACGATCGTTCTTTAGGCGGTACGCTTTTTGGTAACGGTCGCATTAAAGAGGTACCCTGAGCCATAGCGTGATTCTAGTAGTGTTGGTGCTTTGGGGTTTTCTTCTATCTTTTTGCGAAGTTGACTAATAAAACGATCAATACTGCGGGGGTAGATATCGTCGCTGTTAATCAGGTTGAGCAGCTGTTCGCGACTAAGGACTTTACCTGGATGCTCGGCAAAGACGCGTAGTATTTTAAACTCAGCAGGTGTTAGAGGAATAAGTTCGCCGCCTTTGCTTAAGGTAACTTGGTCAAGGTTAAGCGAAAAGTCGAAAAAGTTTAATGTGGTGCAACTAACATCAATTTGTTCCTCTTCTATTTCAGTGCCTTTTTGAGATGAGCCAGGGGGATTGAGGGCCGTTTTTATAAACGAAAGCAGGACACGTGTACTGATTGGTTTGGATAAATAATTATTAGCGCCCAATGATAAGGCTAATACCTTATCCATATCATCATCGGAACCCGATAAAATAATAATGGGGATAGATAAAGACTGGCGTAATTCTTTGCAAAGATCCAACCCATTAATATCAGCAAGATTTAGATTAATATCAACGATGATAAGGTCGGGAGGCGAGCTTTTCACTTCATGGTCACATTCCTGTGGTGTTGTGGCAACAGCCGCGGTGTAGCCCGCCGATTTTAAGGCGAGCGTGATAATGCCAGCTAAGCTTTTGTCATCTTCGATAATTAATATATGCTTATTTTTCATTACTCTTTCCTTATTATTCAGTATAGCGTTGAAAGGAAACGCTGAAAAGAATATTTCCTATCTTGTTGATATCATCGATTTTTTCCGGCAGTTCGGTTGCTAGCGTGAAATTATTTATATAGACTGTTTTAATGGACAATGGATTGATAAAAGAATCGTTGGGTGAAAAAACTGGTTTGGTTTGGGTTTCTTTTATACGTTCAGCCTTTGTCGCCGGCATTATTCTTTCTGGCCTGGGTGTATGGGCATACCTTACCGATTCTGCACATTTGCTTAAGAACGCTAGCCTGCTAATCGAGACAACTTTTGATCCTATTATTTTTATTTGTGCTTTTATTAGTGCGCGTCGATTTGTTGGTGCTTGGCGGCTTGTTTTCCTGCTGTTAGGTATTGAGGCTGCTATTTATTTTCTTATTACTTGGTACTATTATATTTTTCTTCATGTCGAGGGTGTGGCACCCGCTTTATTTGTTGATTACCCCTATACACTAATAAAAATAGCAATTTTTATCATAAGGCCATTCTTTTTAAGTGTGTTAGTGGTTTCAGCGATGCGCAAACTAAAGGCCAATTTTCGTGTACTTATTCCTACCATTCCTACGTTGCTTATTATTATGCTAGTGATTATCTATAGCATTTGGATGTATATAAAATTTCATACTACCCATCAAGTGCAAGATGTCTCAATTATTAATACCTGCCAAGATCTTATTATATTTTTATGTTTGTTATACGTTATTCCAATAGCAAAAAATAGATCTTTATTGCTTTTGCTTATATCATTTTTGATGTTGGTAATGGGTGAAATATTTGGTGTGCGCTCTGGAATGCTTGTTCCATACTATGTCTATCTTAATCCATCGATGTACTTTTGGGTTTTTGGTAATCTCCTGTTGATAGAAAGCCTGATTAAAGTTATTGGCCATAACAATATTAATATAAATTCTTGGTTTTATCGCATTGACAGTTTGCGTGTGCAGATTGCCTATTGGGGCAACAGCATTATTGCTTTATTGTTTTTATTTATTAGTATACGTTCGCTTATGTTGCTTTCTGGATATAAAATTGTAGAGCTGCTTTTTCATATGAACACGGTGGTTTTCATTTTTATAATTAGTATTATCTCTTTGATAATAAGGCCTTTTTTAAGTATGTTTTCTCATGATTTTGATATTATTCGTGATATTTCCAGGTCTTCAAAAAATATCCATTCTTTGCAAAAGATTAACCCGAATGAATTGTATTTTGCTGAGTTACGGCATTTGGCTAAGCTTCTGAAAACGAATAATGAGCGAATCATTATTCGTAGTGATAAACAAAATAAAGTTTTTCACTTTATTAAAAGAGTTGTAAAAAATATCAAGCCTTCATTAAAAAGTCTGAAAAGTGTTTCTAGGGAAACGAGTAAAGCTTTAGATGCTAATGAGAATGACATCTATCAAGCTGCAGTTGCAACTATTGGCGATATTGGTAACGACTTGGTTACCTTTGAGAGTAAAATTTATCTTGGAAATATAAAGATAGACTATCAGTTTCAGTATCTAGGTGTCTTTTTTAATTATTCCTTGAAAGAAATATTAATGCAGTTTGCAAATACAAAAATAAAGATCAATATAAATATCTCGAAGGATGCATGGTATTTCTTGGCAGTTTTTAAGGAAAGTGATTTCCATCGTGTGTTGTCAAACCTGGTAAATAATGCTGTTGATGCTGGTGAGGGAGAAGGTGATAGGACTATTATTTGCAGTCTTGAATATGTTGATAATATAGCGCAAGTAAAGTTGTCGGTAAGAGATTTTGGTTGTGGTATGTCGCCAGAGCAAGTTAATAGTATTTTGCAAGGAAAAATTCAGACGACGAAAAAGGAAGGGCATGGTTTGGGTTTGCGTTTTGTTCTTAATAAAATTGCGCAATGGAATTGTCGGCTACAAGTAGAATCAGAGCAGGGTGTTGGGACTGTTTTTGAAATATGTTTCCCAAAGATAAAGCCTTTGCCAGTTTGGTGGATGGATCGTATTCAATTGTCGTCTAGTGATAATATCGTTATTTATGCTATCAAAGATCAACAACTGCCGCAGTTAATGGGGAGGTTTTTACAAATACCGTCTTTAGTTGAGGAGGGCGCGCTTGAATACTGTTATACGGAGAGCAAGTTAATTGAGTGCCTTTACCGAGAAGAGAGAATTAAATTTTTTATAGAAATTAATGATCCTTATAGGCTTTCAAGTGCGCTCCCACTTTTGAAAGAAAATGCTTCAAAAAATGACATTGTCGTTCTTTCTGACAATTATCAGAGTCAGGTGATTCAAAATCTATGTCGTATAGGTGGGTTTTTATTGTTGCCCAACCCGTTGGTCAAGCGAGTAGTAATTGAAGTGGATGGTGAGCGTTGTGATTAAGCATAAGAATGAGAGTTTATTTTTTAAAAAAATACTTGTTTTAATTGCAGTGGTTGCTTTGTATTTTGGCACTGTTTTTTGTTTGCGTTCATATTTTCATGTTTCCAAAATGACGATTGGTTTGGCAACGAGTATCATTCTTTTGTTAATTGAATGTTGTACGGGTGTTTTCTTTTATCTTGTTGCACGTAAGCTTTCATCATTATGGCGTTCTACGTTTGTTACTTTTGCGATGGCTAAATTATTTAGTGCTTTTATACTGACACAAGTTGCCATTGATTATATTTATAATAGGCATTTTTCTATTTTATGGTCTTACTATCTAGAGCTTTTTTTTAAGTTTGTTGCATGGTGTTTTATTGCATTGATGATAATTATCAATGCTAGGGGTAAGCGATTTATGCTCTTATCGTTTGTTCCCTCGTTAGTTGCTATTGCTTTTCCAATTGTTCTTTTGGTATTGTTCCATTTTCATCCGCATTCCATTACACACTCCTCAAAGTTATTACTAGCTAAAGCTTGCTATAATTTATTGTTTTTTACTATTTTGATTTTCTGTTTTCCAGTATTGAAGAATAGATATGTGCTGTTGCTATTAATGGGGCAGTTAATGATAGTTATTTCAGATATTCTGACTACGGGTATGTATTATAATCATCGTTATTTTCAGATGGATGTCTCTACAGAGTATCTGTGGATATTTGCTAAGGCATTGTTGTTGTTTTCTGCTGTTGAGCTTTATCGATGTCATGATTTTCATGTTCGTGCTTGGTTTTATAAAATTGATAATGTCCGGCCACAAATTATTTTCTGGGGGAATAATGTGGCGCTGCTATTCTTTTTTATGCTGGGTATACATAACCTACTGGCCGCATTAGCCAACGAATTTGTTTGGTTTACATTCGATGTCAATATCACCATTCTTATTCCCTTTGTTACTGTCCTTTCAATCTTTACCGCATTTTTTGCGCGTATATTTTCTAAGGATTATCGTTTGATACGAACAGCCATTGTGCATAGTGAGGATTATGACAAGTCGGCCAAGTCATTTTATAAAAAAATTCACTTTCATGAGTTAAGGCGCTTAACACATTTTATTACTGATTCAATTAGTGTTCTCAATAAAAAAGAGCATATCCAAAAAGAGATGTGTGAGTTAGCTGCGCAGGCGGCTCATGATATCCGTACGCCTATAACAGTGATAGGGATGTTGATTGAAGAAATTGATAATAAAATTTCTCCGGTGCTCAAAGAAAAGAATGAGTCCACCTTGTTGGGTATTCGAAAAACAGCAAATGATTTGCTGTTAATGCAACGTCAGCTTGCTAGTGCCAATTTAGCTGCTGGGGCAATGGAACCGGTTGAGCATTTAGGATTGTTGTCTTACAATTTTTTTCAAAATAATTATCCGGCATTAAATGTTACATTAGATAATTCAGCATGGTTTGCCTTAGCGGTTAGCAATGCGCACGAATTGATGGCATCTTTGCTAGTGTTCTTTAATGGTATTTTCCGTGATGAGCTATCTAGTAAGAATAGCACTGTTGCCATTACAGTTGATAATGAAAAGCAAGCCATGCGATATGAGTTTGTGTTGCAACTTGCTTCTCAAAATTTAAAATCCCATTTTGAGCCTTTTAGGGAAAGGGTAAGAAAAATTGGTTGTGATTGCTCACTTGTCAAAGCAGATAACTCTTGTCAGTTAATATTATATTATCCTCTAATGAAGACAAAGCCCGCTTGGTGGCTGGATGCTATTAAGTTTGATAAAGCACTTGCTATTGTTATCTTTGATGATGAGCAGGTCTATCATCGCACTTGGGATAAACTGTTGACGAAGCATGGTATCGATCCACAGCAAACCGTTGTTTATCACTGTTATAACGAAGATGATTTTATCTCAGCAATGGAAAAAGTGGGTGAGCAGTGTCTGTTATTGATTGATTTTGAAATTAAAGGCAGCCGTCTGCTGGGAACCGATTATATTCGCCAGTTTAATTTTCAAAAAAATAGCATCTTGGTCACCAATCATTATGACACCCTGCTATTACAGCTTATTTGTGAAGAAGAACATATTAAGTTGTTACCAAAGCCCTTGCTTGCGCACTTAACCTTAAAAATACAGTAATACTCCGAAGGAATGCAATAGCCCTCATCAGTTTACCGCTACATTAAGACAAGATCCGAACATTCTGCTCAAGCTCAGCGAATACTATCTCGCTACAATTTTCTATGTAGGCCACACTGGTTTACGCAAAGAATAGAGTGGAGGAAAAATCATGACCCCTTGTACGCAATGTGGAAGAATGTTTGAGCCTGATCTTGAGTCAGGTATTCGTAAATGTGCTCGCTGCCATCCCGTTGGCGATTTTAGTGATGCCCCGCCAGCGCCAACTTTTCCTGTTGTATCTGCTCCAGGTCGTTGTCAAATTCCCGGTTGCACTAAACCCCTTGTGCGCCAACTTGATTGTGAGCAAGGTGGTCTTCATGTATGTAGTGAGCATGCTCCCTCATCTGCTTTATCGCCAGTTGCCTTGCCTTTAGAAGCGCCAAGATCAGCGCGCAGTATGTGGCAGACTGCCTTGCACTTGTTACAGAGTACAGCGCGTCATGTTAGTAATGTATCGGCGATCTATTCATTTTGTTCTCGTTTATACAACCGTGAATCGATTGGTGATATGCACGATGGTTTTGGTACTCCTGATTCTGGCTGGTTAACAACACTGTGTATTGATGGTGCTACCACAGGTGTGACGATGCGTTTCTTTTGGCGTATTTGGCAGCGTTGGCGCATGTCACCTGAGGATAAACACTTTTTGAATCCACACGATGACTTTAATGATATGATCATTGCCATTTTTACGGTTTGCCGTTTTTCGGGTCAGAATCGTGTGCCTTTTACCGGGCTTTCTTCTGATGCTGTCGGTGTCTCTTCTCATTTTGATACAGCTTATAACGGAGGGTTAAAGGCAGGTCAATTTGTTAGTCGACTCATTGCCGTGCGTGATGTTGTTCTTGGTGTTGGGCAACTGCATGAGCTTTGTGGTGAATGGGGGCGTGTTAATATCGATCCTCCTGGTGCCCCCTTTGGCATGGGTTGGAAAGCGTATTTGCGTGAGGCGTTGCCAGAGGATTTAAAACATACAGACTCCGCTGATGGAGTCTTGGGAGGCTTGGTCGGCAGCCGTTCTAAGTCTGAGATTGGTCTGGATATGGTATTGGTTACGTTTACAGTTTTATTGCAAGCCACGCGTGCTTTTTACGCTGGGGCATCGACTCCTTGGCTGGCATGGATCTTTGCCATTCTTGGTGTCGCTGATTTTATGGGTTTTGCCGTAAAAGATTTTAGTAAGTTGTTAGGGCTTGCTAAAGAGGCTGCCACTAAAATATTGCCTTGTTGGAGTTCAGGTGGTGATCCTGGTAGTTACTCCGCGAGACTCTCGCAAGCTTGTGGAGGGCGCAGCGATAGGCTTTTAACGTTAGCTGGAAGAATACAGGCTGATTTTGATGACGCCGATGTAGATCCGCATGGGATGTTTGTTCCTTCGCAGAAAACTAGAACATGGTTAACGTTTTTAGCTCGTTTTGAAGAATATAAAGCGGCGCGCTCTGGTCGTCCAGTAGACTGCGCTGGCGATTTGTACGATAGAATTCGTCGATTATCTCCAGACCTTAATGGCGACGCAAGAGTGAGGTTTCAGACGGCTGAACCTATGCGTCCTGCTGGTGCACTAGATTTTGGCGCCTTAGGTGGTCTTTCTGGCACATTGCCGCAAGCGTCACCTTTATCTGCAGCATCATTAGAGGGTAGTGGTGATGAGTGGGTGTTTCGACCTGCTGCTCTTGCGGCAAATTGGGATGCGCCGTTTATACCAGAGATTCATATCGATACTGAAGGAACGCATGTGGCTGAAGTGGGTGGCGATGGCTGGTGCGGTTACCTGTCTATTGCTTGTGGATTGTTGAGCACTAGCCCAGAGGCACGAACAACCCATGGTCAAGTCGTTGATAAGGCCTTAGAGGTTTTACGTAATGTTCATCCAGGTCATGCGGCTCGCTTTACCCGTGAATGTTATCGCCAATACCAATTACCAAGAAACCTAATGCTGGTGCCACAAGGGAATCATCAATTGCTTACGTATCTTGGTATGCAAAATGGCGGTACAAGGTTATATGTGACCGTTTCGCCGGCAGCCGAGGCTGTAGATATGGCAGGTTTACCTTGGCATGATGTATGGTTAGATACGCAACGAGAAGATGCCATACGGGCAGGTCGGGAGGCTGATGAAGACATTCCAGATCCTGGGTATGCTTATTTTATCAATTTATATCACCAGGGCGGGCATTATCAGTTGGTTTGTCAATATGGTACAGCTGAGCGCTATGGGCATTATGCAGGTCAACCATGTCATCCTGAATGGTTAAGGATGAGTCCGCATCAGCAATATTTTGACGCTAGGCCAAGAAGTGGATCCGAAGAGACGGCAGTGCCTGGTGTGCATGAGTCAGGTGTCGTTGCCGGTACTACAACGCCTCGTAGTGATTCAAGTTGGTCCTCGACAGGTGAGGGATCGCCAAGAGACGGTTTACAAGAATCGGCAACAATGCATCCTTCTATGGTAGCTCCTGTTAGTCCTACAGCTGTTGATCGGGTGCACTCTTTTTCAGTAGCTCCCCCGGAGAGCGCTCCTTATGGGCTCTCTGCTGAATTTTGATATAAAATAGATTAAAAATATCATAACCTAGCGAGCCGTCGGCGCAGCAATAAAAAAATTACCGTTGCGCCGCCGTCCCGTTGCGTCCGCCGCGTAAGAACGGCGCCGCTACTAACTATAGTTAACTACTTTCCTAGCCCGTCACAAATAAATAACTAAAAACCCCCCTTTATTCTCTTTTAACTTTCCGATGCACCAACTTTCCATAAATCCTTAATACTCAATATGTATAATTTCAAAAATTATATCTAGCTATATACGCTTACCTTTTAAAATTTAAATATCAAGGTGTTAACCAATGAGAAAAAAAACGGTTGTTATAAATGTTGATCTGGTGGTTAGTTCAAAAGGCGAGTTTATACTTTGTGAAGGTGGTCCTGGTTGGGGTAAGGTCGGCTATGAGGGATATAGGCGCTTGCATGGTGACAGGATGGAAGAGGCTATTTTAAGGGCAATGCATAAGTGGCATAAGACAGTTCATTTGATAAAACGCTCGAAAAACCTTTCATCAGAGGCAAAACAATATGGCTTTACTGAGCTTGATGCCATGTCTTTGCCAAATGATTTGCAGGCAATAAGCGTCGCTTTTGCCTTTGCGTAGCGCGCATTTTGACAATGCGGCAAATGCGTGTCGATGCCAATGCCGAGCTGCTGCATGATTTGACGAAAACACAGCAACAGATCTTAAATGACACCTTAAAGCACTTCTCAGATTTAACGCCAGAAGAAAAAAAGCGAAAGCAAATGATTAGGGAGAAGGGCATTCGCTTAACAGAGCTGCGCGGCAAGACGCAAATGGATATTGATCAGCTTGACCAGGATTTAGAGCAGAGTGAGTGGGATACCATGATGGCAAATATGGATGAAAGCTTGATACAGCTAGATCAGTTGCATGATCTTAATAATGGCGGCGTTAATGCCCATGCACTGCAGGCGCAATACGACGAAATTGCCAGAAAAAAACAATTTCTCAAACAAAACCAAAAAAGTCTCGGGAAAATGAAAGCGATAAAGCAAGATTTTCTCGCCACCGTTGATATTACCGATCAAAATTATTTGGCCTTGGCGCAACGTGGAGAAGCGATTCAGCGTCTTATTGAGCAAGCAGAATATTTGAAAAAAGCCTCTGAAGAATTTGAAACAGCAAGTACTGGTCTACGACATCATATGCAAGGGAGCAATTGGCTTTTTTACGGTGGCTTAGCATTTGCTGGCGGGGTGTTATTAGCTGCAACAGGCGGTGTGGCGGCAACGGTTCCCCTTATGGGTGGCGCGGTGCAGTCGGTGCTAAACAGCGCCAGTTATTATGTATGTATGCTTTCTTATGGCATGATCGGTTATGGTGCTTATCATTATTATTGGAGTGATATCCAGGATATTAAGAGAGTGCTGATGGATAGAATGGGTAAGGGTTGTGATAGTGTTGCAGGAGGCAATATGTTGCAGCAAGGCGCTCAGTGGATGTGGGATAGCGTTGCCAGTGCGGCGACTTACTTTACGGGAGCGGGGATTCAAATGAGCAGACAGGCGTATGACTACCTGTTAGCAACAATAGAAAGTGATGCGCGCGCTCGTATGCAAGAAGAAATCGATGGCTTAAAAGCAAAGTGCGAATGGCAGCAAAACTTATTAATGAAGTATCAAGCGCAAATGGAAAATGGCTTTGTTACTTATAGCAGGACGCAGTAAATAGATACCGTTTCCTCTTGCTGTGGGTATTGAACCAGCAGTCAACTAAAGCTCGTGAGGTCTTGCAGGAACGCGCTTTATTTTCAAGGAATAACCTAGGTTAAGAAATGCTGTGCTGCCATTTTGGCTCTCGACCAGTGATGATAGTGCAGCACAGCTTGATAAGTTAAACAGTTTTAGTAAAAGAGGGCGAGCCTTTTGTTGTGTTAGATGGCGGCGTTTGTTGTTCTAGCTTCCTTGTTTTAGCTGGCTTACTAAAGATGCCAGGCGTTGAAGGTGCTTTCAATGGCTTTTCTTTTCGGTCAATAAGTCGTTGAAACACTAACATTTGCAAAAAGACTGGGATGACTTGTGAAACACTTTTAACGCCAAAGCCACGAAATAAAACTTTGGGGCCATGTTCGGAAATTTTATTGCGTACTAGAATAACGCTATCTTGCCAAGATGAGCGCGTCACTTTGCCAGATTGTTTGTCTTCAAGTTGTCGCCATGTTTTGATGGTATCCAATGGATAGGCAACGGATACTCTTGCGGCGGAAAAAACAAATGAGCTAATACCATCTTGCGTGCGTTGATCCAATTGTGTTTTGCCTAGCGCAATTTTGCTCGCAGAAAAAACGCCCCAGGTGATTGGATTGCTAAATGTGTTGCGTAAGGCAGTAACGCCAACGCCATTATATAAGGCTGGAAAATTAGTAAAAAAATACTTAACCGAGTTGCCAGAAATAGCGCCATTTTGAATGCGAATTTTCATTGAGTCTAGTGGGTGCAACGTAAGCTCCACCATGGCAGCGCCCCATCCAGCAAGCATAGATTTTCCTACGGTGTAAGCGGGGGTGTCGTAGCCTTCTGAGAATTGTTGGTCTAGTGTTCTTTTAAATTGTTTTTGTAATGGAAAAGTAACGGCACCTTGTGACAATTTATACGTTTGTTGCCACAGAAAACCAACATTAACAACAGAGCGTGCAATGGTGGCAACACCTTGATATTGGTAGCCTGGTGAAATAGCGCGTCCATAGTTACGTATCGTACCTTTAACGGTTCCATCGCCAATGGTAAAAGGGCAAGCGCGCGCACGCGTCACCAATGTATCTGGCCCCCATTTTGCAGCGCCGTTAACAAAGCCAGCCAACGCGCCAGCTAAATAAAGTCTTGATGAAGATGATTCTTGTTGTTGGTGAGATTCACTTGTCATTTGTTTTGCTTCAGCAGCAAGGCTAGGTCGCATATTTAACTCTCCCTGAGTGATTAAGTGCGATATATGCTATAGAAAAAAAATAAAAAAACAAAGGAAATATTTTTTATTTATTTTTAAAAATTAAGGGTTTATTAAATATTATTAATATTGACTACAGCAAGAGTGCGCTGATTTCATTTTTATATCTTGTCCTTAATGTTGTGAAAAGCAGATTGCTTAAGAGTAGTTGTATTGAAGATGATTTTATAAAAATGCATTGTTGATATGTGATATTGAGAATCAGATTTATTTCTAAAACGTGATTATTTGCAATGATCCTTGCTTATTTTAAGTTTGCCTCGTTTAGAGTGTTGCCAAGGCCAGTGATTTGTAAGTTCAAGTACGGTTGTCCAGCTAAGCAGTGTTCGTATAATTACAGTAATGGCCAATAACGCTAGGTTTGTTATGGTGGGGTCAAGCGCTACTGTTTTAATGATAGTCGCAGCGACCAACACTTCTAAACCAATTAAAATAACACGACCTAAAGACTGGCGATAAGTTTCTAGGGCAATCTTTGTTTCTTTTTTGTAAGCTATGCGTAAGCATTTTATGGTCGCAACAACAAAGCCAATGATAAGTGCTGTCGCACCAATGATTTCTATCAGCTTGGCAAGCAGAATTAAACTCTCAGGAGCTAGTTTGGTCATTGGCTTGCTCCTTTTTAGGTAGTTGCCATGGCCAGTAACCATAACTTTCAACGGTCAGTGTCCACCCGACAATGGTGCGAATGATGACTAGGAAGAATAAAAAACCTAAAGATGTATAGCTTGGTTTAATTGTAATGGTGCTAACGACATCGGCTAGCACCAATATTTCGAGGCCTAAAGACAAGCTATTACCCAGTTCAAGCTTAAGCCGCTTGAAATTTTCTTTGACGCCAAGCTTTTTAAATCTTAGTACGTATCGGCAAGCGTTGATGACTAAGCCTATGATGATAATGCCAATGGCAATAAGACAAACAATTTCTCCTGCGAGATGTAGAAGTTTGAGTGATTGCTCAAGCATATCGATTATGTCTCAATTTTATTGCGTGAAAATTTTTTTTAAACGGCTATTCTACATCTGGCCAACGCAATGGTTCAGTTGTAAAAGGTGCTCTTGGTTTGCGTCTTTTAGTTAAACCATTTTGGCGTAAGCGCCACAGGAATTGCTCGAAACGATCGCCGCCAAAAAACGGCTCGCCATGGATCACCATGAGTGGCACGCCACCATGACCAGTTTCGGCCATAAAATCTGAGTTTTCTTGCCAACATGCGTCGACGCGTTCAGGGTTATTTTGGATATCTCTAATTGCGCTGTCATAGTCAAGACCTTCTATCATATTGAAGTTCTCTTTGACATGCTTAGGCCAGTGGTCAACATGATCGCCCCAAATTAGTGGTGATATTTGATTAATAAACTCAAGTGCTTTTCCTGCAAGTTGGGCGTAACAGGCTAATCGTGTGATCCAATAGATGTAAGGTTGCTTCTTGACAGGGTGCACATATTGATAATGTTCTTCAAATGGAGGCCATAAGGTTTGCCAGATTGGATCGGGGTGGGCATAACGAAAAGGGATGCCATGAAATTGTGCGCTGCGTACAGTATCCCACATCGCGTCTGGCAGTTTGTAAGTAATGCCAAACATACCGCCCGCTTTTCCAGAGCCTCCTTTTGTTGACCGTACTGCAATGGGTAACACGGGGCGAATATTAACATCAACATTGTACATTGAGTTTAACCATACAAGCCGCTGTAGCACCAAGTAGCTATAAGGGCTGCGCATTGACCAACAAACGTCAACCTTGAGTGGATTCTCTTCAGTGACCGGCTGAGATATTGGGCGTAAACTGGGTGCACCTTCTACCTTTGGGATATGTACACCATCCCAGAAGTGTGAATTTAAAAAGCTATCCATTGTTGGTTTGCTTTCATCAGTAGTGGGGATGGGTGGTAGTTCGGGAACGGCGGGGTCATGAGGCCAGGTGGCATCGGGGTCGCCCATTTTGTCTAATAGCTCAGGGGTTACTTTTGTAATATCGTCACTCAAACCAACACTCCTTGTCAGATAAATTAGAGTTATATGCTAAAAATTATATGTTATTACTAGAGAGAATGTAAGCCTGCATCATAGAGGCGCGTTTGCCTGTTGTGCCCTTTACCAACGATGAAAAGCAGGGTGCCCCTCTTGAACAGCAATAAAGGTACCCTCGCAAGTATCACAGACTTTTTCGTTAGCAATAAGTTCGCCATAAATAACCGCTCTACTCCCTTCGATCTTTAATAGACTGGCTTCAATACGAAGCTCTGTATCCATGGGTGTTGGGCGCAGAAGCTTTACTTTATATTCAGCAGTAACGGTGCAAGGTGTTTCAGCAAGACCTTGCGCCTTCATTAGAAACCAAGCAGCAGCCCAATTGCAATGGCAATCAAGTAAAGTGCCGATTACGCCACCGTTAAGCACATTAGGGCATGCATTATGATTGGGTTGCGGGGTAAAGTGAGCAATAATTTTGTCATCAACGACAAAGCTTTTAATATGAAAGCCATTCTCATTTGCAGGGCCGCAACCATAGCAGGTGCTATTGGCGGCGAAGGTGTCTTGTAAGCTTTTTTTATCCATGCGCAAGTTTAGCACGGCAATATGGAAAATCGCCATAAGTAAAAGTTTGCACACTATTAGCTGGAAAGCGAATACAGCCTTGAAAAATCTCATCCCCGCCCAAAATTATAGTGTAAGATAAAAGTAAGATGTTGGAGGATTTTCAATGAGAGCAGACAAATTTACCACACTTTTCCAAACAGCCCTCGGTGATGCTAAATCGCTGGCGATAGGGCGTGATAACCAAATTATCGAGCCTGTTCATGTTATGCAGGCATTGTTGGATCAAACCAACAGCACAATCCCGCCATTATTGGAGCAATCTGGTGTTAATATGGCTACGTTGATCGATGAGCTCGGTAAGGCGATAGACCGCTTGCCACAGGTACAAGGCGGCGCTCCTGGGGAGCTGCATATTTCACCGCATTTAGAAAAAATGCTTATCATGATGGATAAATACGCCCAGCAACGTAAAGATGATTATATTGCTTCCGAGCTATTTGTTTTAGCAGCATTGGAAGTTAAAACGCCACTGACAGAAGCATTGAAAAAAGCGGGCGCCAATAAAAAAGCCATTGAAAAAGGCATAGAGAATATGCGCGCCGGTGAACGAGTGTCAGATCCTAATGCAGAAGGCCAGCGACAAGCCTTAGAAAAATACACCCTCGATTTAACCCAACGAGCAGAAATGGGTAAGTTAGATCCTGTCATCGGTCGTGATGAAGAAATTCGCCGCACCATTCAGGTATTGCAGCGTCGCACTAAGAACAACCCGGTATTAATTGGTGAGCCTGGTGTTGGAAAGACAGCGATTGTTGAAGGCTTAGCGCAGCGTATTGTTAATGGTGAAGTGCCTGAAGGCCTGAAAAACAAACGTCTGTTATCGTTGGATATGGGGGCGCTTATTGCCGGGGCTAAATTTCGCGGTGAGTTTGAAGAGCGCTTAAAAGCAGTTTTAAAAGACCTGTCAAAACAAGAAGGGCAAGTGATCCTATTTATCGATGAGTTGCATACCATGGTAGGCGCAGGTAAAGCCGAAGGCGCGATGGATGCCGGCAATATGTTAAAGCCAGCGTTAGCGCGTGGTGAGTTACATTGTGTTGGTGCTACGACACTTGATGAATACCGCCAATTTATTGAAAAAGATGCTGCTTTGGAGCGTCGTTTTCAAAAAGTGCTGGTGGAAGAGCCTAGTGTTGAAGATACCATTGCTATTTTACGCGGCTTAAAGGAGCGTTACGAAGTGCACCATGGTGTTGATATTATTGATCCAGCTATTGTTGCGGCCGCGACTTTATCACAGCGTTATATTACCGATCGCAATTTGCCAGATAAGGCGATTGACTTAATTGATGAAGCCGCCAGTCAAATTCGTATGGAAATGGACTCCAAGCCGGTTGAATTGGATCGCATGGATCGACGCTTAATTCAATTAAAGATCGAACGTGAAGCTTTGAAAAAAGAAAGCGATGATGCTTCGAAAAAACGTTTAGACGATTTAGAAGCCGAAATTGCTAAGCTCGAAAAAGAATACGCTGATCTAGAGGAAATTTGGAAAGCTGAAAAAGCCACTTTGCAAGGCGAGAAGAGTGTTAAAGAAGAGCTCGAGCAAGCAAGAATAGAACTAGAAGCAGCTGGGCGTGCTTCCGACTTAACGCGTATGTCTGAATTGCAATACGGCATTATTCCAGAGTTGGAAAAGAAATTAAAAGCCGCCAGCGAAAAAGAACATCAGCAACAAGAGCGTAAACTATTAAGAAACCGTGTTACCGATGAGGAAGTGGCGGAAGTTGTTTCTCGTTGGACGGGCATCCCCGTATCAAAGATGCTTGAGGGTGAGCGTGAAAAACTGTTACATATGGAAGATGAGCTGCACAAGCGAGTGATTGGCCAGAAAGAAGCGGTGTCAGCCGTAGCCAATGCCATACGCCGCTCACGTGCGGGTTTGTCGGATCCAAACCGCCCGATTGGTTCCTTTTTATTTTTAGGGCCAACTGGTGTTGGTAAAACCGAGTTGTGCAAAAGCCTAGCTTCATTTATGTTTGACACCGAAGAAGCAATGGTGCGCATTGATATGTCCGAGTTTATGGAAAAACATTCCGTTGCGCGTTTAATTGGTGCGCCTCCAGGTTATGTTGGCTACGAAGAAGGTGGTTACTTAACAGAAGCTATTCGTCGCCGTCCTTATGCTGTGATTTTATTGGATGAAGTGGAAAAAGCGCATGCGGATGTTTTTAATATTTTACTGCAGGTGCTAGATGATGGCCGCTTAACCGATGGGCAAGGGCGCACAGTAGACTTTCGTAATGCTGTGATTGTCATGACCTCTAACTTAGGCTCGCATTTGATCCAAGAATTGCAGGGTGAATCTTACGATGCGATGAAAAAGGCAGTGATGGAAGTGGTCTCCAGTCATTTCCGACCTGAGTTTATTAACCGTATTGATGAAAGTGTGGTTTTCCACTCCTTGGGCGAAGAGCAAATACGGCGTATCGCTAATATCCAGGTGGGCTTGATTCAAAAACGTTTGGCTGAAAAAGATTTTCAACTCGAGTTTGAAAATGGCGCTTTAGATTACTTATCCAAATTGGGTTATGACCCCGTGTACGGTGCGCGTCCTTTAAAACGTGCTATTCAACAATATTTGGAAAATCCGTTAGCGGAGGATATCTTGTCGGGCAAATTTGCGCCGGGTGATGTAATTAAAGTGAAGCGGGTGGAGGATAAGTTAACTTTCACCGGTTAAGGGCATTATCGTTTCACGCCAAGGCGCTAAGGGTTTCGCAAAGGGCGCAAAGGGGATTTTCTTCTAAGACTTATTGGAAATCCCCTTTGCGCCCTTTGCGAAACCCTTAGCGCCTTAGCGTGAAACAAGTTATACAAGGAAGATTATGAGGCTACTATTAAGCTTTATAGAAATCATTATCGGTGCTGCCGTGCTAGGATGGAGCGCTGATCGCTTTATCGTATCTTCCTCGTCTTTAGCTAAACACTTAAAACTCCCCTCGCTGGTGGTTGGCATTATCCTGGTAGGTTTTGGTACCTCTTTTCCTGAGCTTATTGTCTCGATCATTGCCTCCATGCAAAACAAGGCACCCATCGCTATTGGAAATGTTATTGGCTCAAACATTGCAAATATAGGTTTGGTATTGGGATTGGCAGCCATCATTATGCCGATTAAAGTCAACTCTCGTCTTATCAGACGAGAATTCCCCATTTTAATCATTGTCTCTGTTTTAATAGGTGTTTTGCTGTGGAATGATTATTTGGGTCGTTGGGAAGGAGCCGTTTTGTTGGTGATGTTGGCCATGCATTTATATTGGATCGTTACCTCGGCCCCTAAAAAAGACGATGCCATTGTTGCTGAGCTAGAGCATGAATCGACAAAAACAATGTCTTTAAAACCAGCGATTATTTGGTGGTTTGTTGGCTTGGTGTTGATCTTCCTTAGTTCGGAGTTATTGATTCATGCGGCAGTGCATATTGCGGAGCATTTTGGCATTAGTGAGTTGGTGATAGGTTTAACGATTGTTACCATTGGTACCTCTTTGCCAGAGTTGGCGGCAACGATTATGAGTGCCATACGTAAAGAGTATGATATCGCCATTGGCCATATTGTGGGGTCAAATATCTTCAATAGCCTGGCAGTGTTAGCAATGCCTGCATTGATTGCCCCAGGTTCTGTTTCAGCATCGCTGATGCATCGTGATTACCCTATTATGATGGCTTATACGGTTATTTTATGGTTGGCGATGTTTTGCTTTTCGCGTCAAGCAAAGGTTGGGCGTTTGCTTGGTTTAGTTTTTCTTGCGGGATATCTGCTTTATCTTGCTTCTTTAATACTGCTTTAATGTAGTTTATTTTTATTTTAAAAAATAAATAGGTTTCTTGTGTGTTTTTCTTTTAGCAAAAAAATATTGCTGTTATATTCGTGTGGTATTTTCGTCATTGAAATTTAAAAAGGATGTCAAGTCAGATGAGAAGAGGATCCTATTATCTCGACCCCAAGTCGTTCCCTAAAGATGCGTGGATTTTAAAAACAGCTTTCTATAAGAATATCTTTACCAAGTTAGCGATTATTTGTAATAACGTTCTATATTTAAAAAAATTCCATAATAAAGATAAGTATAATGGTGCTTTTTATAATATGGCGACGGCATTAGCCTCCGTTGCTGATAACCTTTTTCTTGCTCAGCCACAAGGGCTTGAGTTTTTTGCGGCGGCATTAAACCCCTTGGCGACGGGTGTATCAGAGTTTACAAGGGCGCATCAGGAAGGCAAGTTAATACAGTGCTTTTCAAAGCGACCTACTGCCAATATGAAATCAGCGCTGCATCAGCTTTCAATTACAAAACCACAGTTAACCTCTGAAATTTCTAAAGCGCTAGGTATGTTTCATGGGGTTAGTGATGGCAAAGTGAACGGCGAACAGCGTGGGTCTCAAGAGCAGATGCAACAACAAGTTAGAGAAATTTTATTAAAGCTTATTGAAACTTTTACCTGGCTGGAGAAGCCGTTGGCGCCACCAAAAAATTCATGTGGGGCAGTTATTAATCGTGCTTTTTCTTTTAATTTTGTTCCTATGGTTGCCGGTTTTGGTTGTCTGTCGATAGCAGCTGGCATTGGTATGGATAAGGCTATAGATGCGTTTCTTCCTGATGGTGCGGACATTTTTGAATATGCTTTGCTGGCCATTTTTGTCCTGGTTGGTCTTTTGCTTTGTATGCGTGCTTTATGTAAAGGACATAAGAAGCCGGTTGATCCTAAGATGCTAAAAAAGTTTGAGATGTCGTATTTCCCCAATATCAAAAGTTTGTTGTTTTCGTCATCAGCAGGTGCCGAGCTGCTTGGAGAGCGTAAGGCCAACTCAGATGATGGAAAAGAGCGTGGGTTGGGGCTAACTAGTGCCGGTGTTGATAATGGCGGTATGGGATTGCCTTTGCTGCCGCATGGGTCTGACTCAAGTGTGCAAACCTATCAGGGGGTATAGCTTAGCTTAAATCCAATATTTCATATAGAGTACGACACGGCCTAACAACCGTTGCCGCCAAGGGCGTTGGATATGCCAGGTGTCGAGTGAGATTTCGCGTGACTGTTTAAGATCATCTAAAAACTGTTTGACGAGCGTCGCTTTGCCGCTAGGCGTTGTGACATTAATATCAGCTTCAAGATCATGTAGTAAGCTGCGATGGTTTAAATTGCTTGAGCCGACACAGGTCCAATTGTCTAAAATAATGGTTTTGGCGTGCAGCATGCTCGGCAGGTATTCGAAAATGCGAATGCCTGCTTTTAGCAGGTTGTAATAAAACGTTGATGACGCCCAAGGCATCATCATCACATCAGATTTATTGGGCAGTAAAATTCTGACATCGACGCCTTTGCCAGCAGCATCTTTTAAGCGTTTTAGTAAAAAGTTATCAGGAACAAAGTAGGCATTGGTAATCCAGATGCGTTCTTTGCACTGTGATATTTTTTTTAATAAATTGCGATAGAGGATGCGGCGGCGATGGCGGGTGTAGTTAAGGCGAATAATTGGGTCTTTTCTAACTTGGCGAAACGCATCACGTAAGCGCTCCTTGATAGTGCGGTGATTCCAGGCAGCATCGAAGGCTTTGTGTAATTCACTTAAGTCGGTGTTGGCAAGGCGCACCGAGGTGTCTCGCCAGCCATCGCCGCCGCTTTGGCGGGTGAGATGGCACTTGCTGATATTGAGACTGCCAATATAGGCAATTTCACTATCGATTAGGCAAACTTTGCGGTGATTGCGAAAGTTGGCTTTTAAAATAAAATAAATCCATTTTAAAACAAACGGCAGTTTAACGACAGAGCGACTCCAATTCCATAGTTGCCATGGGAATGGGTGAAATACTTTGGTGGTGGCGCCCGCTTTTTCGAGCATGCGGGCAAAATTGGTTGTCCAAAAAGGACTGCCGGCGCCGTCGACCATCACGCGAATTTTAACGCCGCGTTGTGCCGCTGCAACTAACGCATTGGCAATGCAAATACCAAGGTGGTCGTGATCAAATAGATAGGTTTCTAGCTCGATACTTTCTCTGGCTTTAGCAATATCTTGTACTAGCGCCTCATAGTGCCCTTGGCCATTGGAAAAAATGGTTTCCTGATGAGAAGTGCTAATTTGTGATTCTTGATGTTGCATTGCCGGTCTATTCCGTTTAATCCTCAGATTCTGATCCATCTACATCGTCTTCATTACAGATCTTCAGTTTATTGTTTTTGGCAAAGGCAAGAATAGAATTGTAAAGGTCCGGGTTAGATTCTTTTAAATGGGGGTCGAGTACAACGCACTTATGCCCGTCTTTGACAGACGGTTGTAGCAACGGGGAATATTTGATGCGATGCTTTCGGAAGGTTGAAAGTTTGCCGCTCATGCGTTCGGCCCAATCGCTCGGACGGAATTTTTCGCCAGACTCAGTGACGCCTTCAATGATGATTTTAGACTCTTTTTCTTTCATATGAGGCTGACCATTTACCGCCTTAGTGTGATATATTACGTCACTTCCCGCTTGCGCGGGGAATTTAACCGTCCGTGGATATTATAGCATCTTTACGCTTTGTTCTAGAGGTAATTATGAGCAATGAGACAGACCCTAAGCCCCGTCAAGTGCGAGGCATCTATTTGCTGCCCAATCTTTTTACGATTGCAGGCATGTTTGCTGGTTTTTATGCCATTATTGCTGGATTAAAGGGGCATTATGAGAATGCTGTTATTGCCATCTTTTTGGCTATTCTGCTCGATGGTCTCGATGGGCGTATTGCTCGATGGACGAACTCTGAAAGTGAATTTGGTGCGCAATTAGACAGTTTAGCCGATATGGTGAGTTTTGGGGTGGCGCCTTCTATTGTTATGTACAGCTGGTCGTTGTCTACCATGGGTAAGCCTGGCTGGCTAGCGGCTTTTGTTTATACTGTTTGTACGGCGCTGCGTTTAGCGCGTTTTAATACGCAGTTGAAAAACCCAGATAAGCATTATTTCCAAGGTCTGGCAACGCCGGCTGCAGCGGCATTGGTCGCTAGTATTGTTTGGACAGCATCAATTTACAATATAGGCGGGCATTTATTGGGCATTCCAATGATTGTGATCGCTGTGATTCTTGGTTTATTGAAAGTGAGCACTATTCGCTATCGTAGCTTTAAAGATTTTGGGCTTAAGCATCGAGTTCCCTTTATTGTTATTTTACTGCTGGTGCTAGGCTTGGCGCTGGTGGCGGTGCATCCGCCTGAGTTTTTGTTGATATTGACGGCGCTGTACGCTCTTAGTGGTCCAGTGGGCTATTTGTGGGGGTTAAGAAAGCGCTCGTCAAAAAATGATCATGGTGATGGTCATGATTGAGCAGGCAGTTGCAGCGAGTCTTATCGAAGATATTGGTGAGGGTGATATTACTGCTGCTTTAATTTCAGCCGATAAGGACGCTAAGGCGCGAATTATTACGCGTGAGGCGGCGGTTATTTGCGGTCAGCCCTGGGTGGATGAGGTTTATCGCCAGCTGGATGCGGGTGTATCGATTAAATGGTTGGTCGCAGAGGGTGAGGTGGTAGAGCCTGGGCAGTGTTTGGCTACCCTAGAAGGCTTGGCGCGCTCATTGGTAACTGGTGAGCGGTGTGCGCTTAACTGGCTGCAAACGCTTTCTGGCACGGCTACTGCGGTGAGGCGTTTTGTAGATTGCCTTGAGGGCACTTCTGCTAAGCTGCTTGATACGCGCAAAACAATCCCAGGTTTGCGTTATGCGCAGAAGTACGCGGTTAAGATGGGTGGGGGTCAGAATCATCGCTTTGGTTTATTTGATGCCTATTTGATCAAGGAAAACCATATTGCTAGTTGTGGCTCGATTGCCGCGGCGGTAGCGGTTGCGCGTCAACATCATAGCGACAAAAACGTTGAGGTAGAGGTTGAGAGCCAAGATGAGCTGCAACAAGCGTTAGCAGCGGGGGCTGATATCATTATGCTTGATAATTTTAACCTTGAATCAATGCGTGCAGCGGTGTCTTTAAATCAAGGTCGGGCCAAACTTGAAGTGTCTGGCAATGTTGATATTGATCATATTCGTGGTATTGCTGAGACGGGTGTGGATTTTATATCCGTTGGCGCATTAACAAAGCATGTGCAAGCTGTTGATCTGTCAATGCGGCTTATTTTTTAAAAAAATAATGCCTACGTTGCTTGACAGCTAGGTAATACATCCCTAGAATGTCCCAACTCTACGGGGCTATAGCTCAGTTGGGAGAGCGCTTGAATGGCATTCAAGAGGTCAGCGGTTCGACCCCGCTTAGCTCCACCAGGCACCGTAGTAACGACGTAGTTCCAAGTACGTCCCCATCGTCTAGAGGCCTAGGACACCGCCCTTTCACGGCGGCAACAGGGGTTCGAATCCCCTTGGGGACGCCATTTTTTTTGGGGTCTTGCTCGTTCCCAGGGCATTTTCAGCAAATATAATATGTTAGTTCTTAAGCGATGATTTTGGGTCTTTCCCAATTCCACTGGCAAAGGATTATCCTTTAAATTCAATTGCATTATTGATGACCGTTAAAAACCATCTAATCAGGTTGTGTTTGCAGTCCTAGTTTTATCCAAAATGGTTGTTGAAATGTATTTTTGTTAATACGCTTCAGCATTAGTTTGAGTCGTTAGTGTATTATGGCGAGGCTAAAGTGCTTCTGTTGACCAGGCAAAGCCAAAAAATAGTTTACTAGCATTTCAAAACCGCCTTTGAAGGTATAGAATCTAGCTGTGATAAATCATTTTGAGGAATCTAGATGAAGATATTTTGTGTTCGGCATGGGCATGCGGCGTTGACGCCTGATGAGAACGGTGTTCGTCCATTGACTGAACAAGGAATTGCTGAGGTCAGTAAAGTAGCAGGTTATTTGGGTATGCGTGGTATGCATGTTTCACATGTGATGCATAGCGATAAGCAACGCGCTATTAGTACGGCAGAAATTTTAGCAGCTAAAGTTTCAACTGCTCAGCATCTAGAAGAGACTGACTGGTTATCACCCTCAAGTTCCATCGACACCATGATCGAGCATATACAAACGTGGAATGACGATACGATGTTGGTGGGTCATATGCCGTATATGTCGCAGCTGATTAGTAAGTTAGTTGTTAACGATGATGCTTTTAATATTGTTCGCTTTACGCCGGGTACGGTGGTTTGTGTTGAACGCTATGAAGGATCTAAATGGATCTTAAACTGGGTGCTGCGTCCTGATTTAGTGCCTGATATTGTCTAGCTGAAAAGTTTATTGCATGCTGCATTATTCCCCGAAGAAGTCGCGACAATTGTTTTTTGTTATGGTGTTTATTCATGTGGCAGCATTGCTTAGTGTTATGTTTTTTGCTGCTGCCATTGCTGTCAAACTATTGTTAGTGGCGTTAGTTATTTACTCCTTTTTTATTGTCTTAAAGCGTCACTTTTTTTCCCGCGGTGGCAAAAAAATTATTTCCTTTGGTTGTCGTGCCGCTAATGATTGGTGGGTAAGGACCTGTGAGGGTGACTTTGATGTAGTGCTGCATTCTGGTAGTGTGGTGACGCGTTATTTGATGATTCTTAATTTTAAAAAAACAGAAACTGGCAAGCGTTTTTATCCGTTGGTTATTTTTCCTGATTCGTTGCTGTCAAAAGAGCGGCAGATGTTGCGGGTTGAGCTCATGCAAATGTAAAGGCCTTCCCCAACACCTGCCTGTGCCAATGGAAATAATGTGCAGCGCTTTTGCCTGGTTAACGACTCCATCTTTTGCCTCGAATCCGTCATCCTGCGGCTTGACCGCGGGATCCAGCCAGCTCTTTGGATGCTGTGATCAAGTCGCAGGATGACTTTGGGCAACAACCATCTTGGGTTGGTAGCCCTCGCTTCTTCGGGGTTCGTATCTACTTTAACGTTGCCTGGATTGCTTGTTCCGTGATTTTTTGCAGTGCTGTTAATGTTTGTTTGTCGCTGTTTAATGGTGGCATCCAATAAATAGTATTGCCTAGCGGTCTTAGCAATGCACCCAGTTCAACCGCTTTTTGATAGACAGCATAGCCAGCACGTTTTTGTTGGTCATTAACAATTAAATCTGCCGCAACAACAGCGCCGATATGACGGATGTTAGTAAGCTTCTGTGTGTTTTCCGCTGTTTCTAATATTAATTCTGCTAAAAGAGTTTCATTTTGCTGCACTTGTTGATAAATATTTTCGTTATCCATCACTTCAAGACAGGCCAGAGCAACGCTAACGCCTAAGGCATTGCCAGTGTATGTGTGTGAATGTAAAAACGCTTTACCCGTTTCATAATCATCGTAAAATAAATCATAAATGGCGGACGAAGTTAAAACGGCGCTAAATGGCAACCATCCAGATGTTAGACCTTTTGACAGGCAAATAAAATCAGCCTCAATTTGCGCATGCTGTGCCGCCAGCGGTAAGCCGGTGCGTCCCATGCCTGTCATAATTTCATCGGCAATCAAGTGAATATTATTTTTTTTCGTCCAAGCACGTAAACGTTTTAAAAAGTCTTGGCTATAAATTAAAATACCACCGGCGCCTTGCACAATCGGTTCAACTAATAACGCGGTTGTTGTTTCAGCGTATTGTTGTAATTGCGCTTCGATCGTTGGCCATATAGCACTGCAGTCGTGCCATAAAGGATCTTGGCGAGAGCTAACATAAGGAACAGGGTCAATAAAATTAACCGGTAATAGCATTGGGCGATAAGGATCGCGATAAAGGCCTAAGTCACTAGCGCTTAATGCGCCAGTAGTTTCGCCATGGTAGCCATTTTTTAACGCTAGAAAATGTTGTCGTTTGCTTTGTCCTTGCAGCTGATGCGCATGCAGACTCATCTTCATGGCAATTTCAATCGCACAGGAGCCATCGCCAGCATAAAAAACTTTGTCTAAGTTTTTTGTCAGTGCCGTTAATTTTTGCGACAGGGTAATAATCGCATCATTGGTAGTGTTCGCTAAAATAACATGCTCAAAGCGTTCTAGTTGCGCCTGCAGGGCCGCTTTAAGATGTGGGTGGTTGTGTCCCAATGATTTGCACCACCAGCTGGAAATGGCGTCAATTAATTGTCGTCCATCTTTGAGTGTTAAATACGATCCCTTGGCGCTAGTAATATTTAAGGGTTTGAAGTTTTCGTAATCTTTCATTTGTGAGCAAGGGTGCCAAATGGGGCCAAGATCACCGGGTTTTGTTTTTAATATGTTCACATGACAACCTTTTTCAAAAAAATTAGTTGACTAATAGAATTGGCAATCTATCATCTAAGCTCTTTTAATTCAATGGGGGCCACAGGATGCGGCAAGATATTATGACAGAAATTAATCATCAAACTCGTCACGATTGGACGATGGAAGAAGTGGCAGCCTTGTACAATATGTCATTTATTGATTTAGTATTTAAGGCGCAGCGTATTCATCGACAATACTTTAATCAAAATCACGTGCAAATAAGCACTTTGCTGAGTATTAAAACCGGCACTTGCCCGGAAGATTGTGCGTACTGCCCGCAGAGTGGGCATTTTAAAACAGGACTGGAAAAGCAGCGTTTAATGCCAGTCGAAGATGTTATTAATAATGCAAAAATAGCGAAAGAAAAAGGCGCTACACGTTTTTGCATGGGTGCTGCTTGGCGTAGTGCACCAAAAAAAGATTTACCGCAAGTGCTAGATATGATTAAAGGTGTTAAAGCGTTAGGAATGGAAACTTGTGTTACGTTGGGGATGTTAGATGATGAGCAAGCAGGCGAGTTAAAAGAAGCGGGTCTGGATTATTACAATCATAATTTGGATACATCACCAGAATATTATAAAAAAATCATCACCACTAGAACTTATCAGGATCGTCTAGATACGCTAGATCGTGTGCGCAAGGCAGATATTAAAGTGTGTTGTGGTGGTATTGTGGGTATGGGAGAAAAGCGCGAGGATCGCATTAAGTTATTAGTGCAGTTATCCAGTTTAGAAAAACATCCTGAAAGTGTGCCCATTAATCAGCTTGTGCCGGTAAAAGGAACACCATTGGGTGAGCAAGCAAAAATAGATGAATTCGAATTTATCCGTACGATTGCTGTAGCGCGCATTATGATGCCACAAACAAAAGTGCGCCTATCAGCAGGTCGCGAAGACATGAGCGAATCCATGCAAGCCTTATGTTTTATGGCTGGCGCTAATTCCATTTTTTACGGCGAAAAATTGCTAACAACGCCTAACCCCAGCGCAGATAAAGATGCGCAGCTATTTGAAAAACTTGGATTAGCAGCGGAGCCTCTATAACCAACCACTATCTTCTTCCCCCGCAAAGCGGGGGAAGGTCAAGCAGTAAGGGATTTAAGCCAGAAGATAAACTGGCAAACGATAAAGGTAAAAACAACCCAGAGAGAAAATGCAATTTTTATCCGAGCGACTAAAACAACATCAGCAAAAAAACTTAACCCGAGTCCGCCGTTGTATTGATAGGCGTAATAGTGTTGAAGCTATTGCAGATAATAAACATCACCATGTTTTTTGTAGTAGTGACTATTTAGGGTTATCAAGTCATCCGTTGGTAATTAAAGCCTTTAAAAAAGGTGTTGATCAATATGGGGTTGGTAGTACGGCATCGCAACAAGTCGTTGGGCATACGCGTGCCCACCGAGAACTGGAGGAGGCGTTTGCGGCGTTTTTAAACCGTGATGCCGCTTTATTATTTTCATCAGGGTATTTAGCAAATTTGGGGGTGATCAGTACGCTAGCTGGTCGTCATGACACTATTTTTGCTGATAAATATATTCATGCCTCCTTGGTTGATGCGACCCGCTTATCTGGTGCGCGCTTAATGCGTTACCCGCATCAGCAGTTAACCGTGTTAGCTAGACAATTAGTATCTTGTGAAAATAACAATAAGCTTATTGTTAGTGATGGTGTTTTTAGCATGGGTGGTGATATTGCTGATATCAAGGGGTTAATTGAATTAGCTAAAAAAAATAATGCCACGTTGATGATCGATGATGCACACGGTATTGGTGTTTTGGGAGAAGCGGGGCGAGGTTCTTTGGAATTGTTTGCGGCGACACAAGCAGAAGTTCCAGCCTTGGTTTGCCCGATGGGGAAAGCGTTTGGTGTGATGGGAGCAGTTGCTGCCGGTTCAGGTGTTTTTATAGAAGCCTTAAAACAATTTGCACGTCCCCATATATATTCGACAGCGCCGCCGCCAGCTATTGCCTGTGCAGCAATGGCGAGTTTAAAGGTCATTGAAAATGAATCTTGGCGCCGGCAAAAGTGTCATCATTTGATTCAATATTTTCAGCGAAGAGCGCAAGAGCTGGCTATCCCCGTCAAGCCTTCGCAGACACCTATTCAGCCTATTTTAATAGGTGATATTGATAAGGCACTGTCGATGACCGAGTATTTATTTGCGCAAGGTTTTTTGTTAAAGGCAATGCGCCCACCAACTGTTCCGCAGGGTGAGACTTGTTTGCGGGTCTCGTTATCTTGTTTACACGATGAGGCGCTTATTGATGAGCTGCTGGTTATGATTGCTAATTTTGAGGGGTAAGCATCTATCCTATGAGAGAAGAAAAAGAAAAAATGAAAATAGCACGCTGCTTTGGCAAAGCGGCGATAAGCTATGATCAAGCGTCGAATTTCCAGCGTGTCGTCGGAACAGAGCTGTTAGCTAAAATGCGTCAGCATGTAAATAATCCACAATGTATTTTAGACGTTGGTGCTGGCACAGGGTTTTGGGGCAGGATCTTGTCGCAACAATATAGCAATGCCAATATTATCAATCTTGATATGGCTTTCCCAATGATGCAGTATGCTGCCAAATATAAGTCAGGTGATCGTTGTCAACATGTTTGTGCTGACTTTGATGCATTGCCCATTCGCTCTCGCAGTGTTGATATCGTTTTTTCAAATATGGTGGTGCAGTGGAGTATGAATTTGAAAGCTACCTTGCACGAGATCAGTCAGGCATTAAAAAACCATGGTGTGTGTGCGTTTTCTTTGCCAGTGGAAGGAACTTTGTGTGAGTTATCCAGTTGTAAAGATAAAGTAGTGGGTGTTGGCTCGGCGCAACTGTTTTATACGAAAAATTTTGTACGCGAGAGTGTTGAGGGTAACACGTTTAAAGTGCTTTCTTTTGAGGTTAAAAAGATTGTTCAATACTACACAAGCATTGGTGAACTGTTTGCTTTTTTAAAGTTAACGGGTGCTAACTACCCTAGAAAAGAGGCAAGCAGTAATATGCTGCGTGGTAAATATTATCGGCGGCAACTGCAAGAGGCTTACGAGGTTTATCGCGATAAGAACGGGCTGTTGCCTGCCACATTTTATATTGCCTATGTGGTGGTCGAAAATATTGTAAATTAGTGGGGCGATAATGAAAAAAATAATTTTTGTTACTGGTACGGATACAGGTATTGGTAAAACAACGGTGGCGGTCAGGCTGTTGCAGCACTATAACCATTTGGGGCATAGTACGGTGGGGGTTAAACCGGTTGCTTCGGGGTGTGAAAAAACTTCAGCAGGGTTGCGCAATGAGGATGCGCTATTATTGCAAGCAGCAGCGTCGATTAAATTGCCTTACGAGCAGGTTAATCCTATTGCTTTTGCCCCACCTATTGCGCCTCATATTGCGGCACAGTTGGCCGGTGAGCAATTGTCGGTTGAGCGACTGACAGAAGCTTGTCAGCCTGCATTACAGCATGAGGCTGATATTACTATTATTGAAGGTGCTGGAGGTTGGTTGGTGCCATTAAATAATAATGAGAATATTAGTGATTTTGTTAGCGCACATCAATTTCCAGCCGTGCTTGTTGTTGGTATGCGTTTGGGTTGTTTAAATCACGCTATGTTGACAGTTCAAGCGATTAAGGCGGCGGGGGTTCCTTTAATGGGTTGGGTGGCGAATCATATAGATCGAGAGATGGAAGTGCAAAAAGATAATTTGGCAACATTAAAGCAGCTAATTGATCAACCATTGTTGGACACTGTTTTATTTAACCACCACCTCCAAAAAGCCGTAGGGGCGCAGCATGCTGCGCCCGCAAACATCTGCGGCACGGATAGTCCATAGCCATTCACACCCAACGGGCACAGCATGCTGTGCCCCTACGGGTTCTAAATTATCTATGAGCAAACTCACACAAAACGCAGAAACGTAGGGGCGCAGCATGCTGCGCCCGCAAACATCTGCGGCACGGACAGCCCATAGCTATTCACACCCAAACGGGCACAGCATGCTGTGCCCCTACGAAGAGGTGGGTTGCTCAACAGGCAGCTTGTAATAAGGTAGGCGTTGTCGCACAGCTTTTTGTTTGACGATGTGCCTTTAATAACGCTTGATTAGTTAGCAGGATGACGGTTGTCAAAGAGGTCGTGAATATTTTTCTCGTTATGCACTTTTATGGCAGTATTGTTGCTATCTTTTGATAGCACTGTATTGTAAGCTTCGTCTTGTTTTTTAGGATGATCCACATTGTAATGTAAACCACGTGACTCTTTGCGATGAAGAGCGCAGCTTGTCATTAATAAGCTGTTGGTTAATAGATTGCGACACTCAAGTAGTGTTTTGCTTAATTTGGCATTATTTAATAATGTATCGAATGTTTCTTGTAATTGTCCCAGCTTTTCTTTGGCTTGGTTCAGACCCGCATCACTGCGCACAATACCGGCTTGTTCCCACATTAAAGTTCTTATTTGTTTAGCTAGTGCTTTAGCTGCTGCATCTTGGTTTATATCGCCCTCTGTGGGAGCGGGTGATTTTGCCGGGTGGTTTGTTGATAAAGAGGATTGCTCAATGGCAAGTGCAGCACTTTTAGCGAAGACTAAACATTCTAATAAAGAATTGCTTGCCATGCGGTTTGCTCCATGCAATCCCGTACAAGCTGTTTCGCCAATAGCATATAAACGCTCAATATCTGTTTCGCCTTGTTCATTGGTTACAATGCCACCGCAAGTATAGTGTGCTGCCGGGACAACGGGAACAGGCGTGGTAGTGATATCAATACCTTGTGCCAAACATAATTTATAAATAGTAGGAAATAGCCGTTTAATTTTATCTTCTGGCTCATGGCTAATATCAAGAAACACGCAGTCAATATTTTT
The DNA here is from genome assembly GCA_030425685.1 of Gammaproteobacteria bacterium. Lineage (GTDB taxonomy): Bacteria > Pseudomonadota > Gammaproteobacteria > Coxiellales > Coxiellaceae > JAUIAD01. The sequence continues at coordinate 282,535 of JAUIAD010000001.1, forward strand.
TGTTTTTAATTCTTGATGAATAGCACGAGAGACAATATCACGCGGAGCTAATTCAGCACGCTGATCGTAGTGCTGCATAAAACGCTCGCCGTTAGCCAAAGTTAAAATAGCACCTTCACCGCGCATTACCTCCGTAATTAAAAAAGTCTTCCCATTGGGATTATAAAAACAGGTGGGATGAAATTGATTAAATTCAAGATTAGCAACACGTGCACCAGCGCGCCAAGCCATGGCAATGCCATCGCCGGTGGCATGATTAGGATTGCTGGTATGCAGATAAGCCATGCTGGCACCGCCGGTAGCGATAACTGTTTTATTGGCAAAAATTGAAAAAATATCACTGTCTTTATTATTTAAAACATGGGCGCCATAGCAGTGATTATTTTCAACGATTAAATCAATGGCGGTGTGTTCGGTAAGGCAGTTGATATTTTGATGATCGAGTACTTGCTGTAATAAAGTTTTAACAACAGCAGCGCCGGTTTTGTCAGCAGCATGTAGTATGCGTCGATGGCTGTGTCCACCTTCCTGTGTTAAGTGGTACGTTGCGGGTGCGCTGGTGGTAAATTCTACGCCTTTGTTAATGAGCCATTCGATAGCGGGCTTTGCATGCCTAACAACAAACTCAACAACCTCTTGGTCACAAAGACCCGCACCAGCAATGCAGGTGTCTTCAATATGCGAAGTATAGCTATCGTTATCTTTTTCTGATAATACAGCGGCAATACCACCTTGCGCTTGTTGCGATGAGCTCGTTAGCAGGTCATCTTTGCACAGGACGGTTATCTTTGCCTGGCTAGCAAGGCTCAGGGCTAAGCCTAAGCCGGCGGCGCCAGTGCCGATAATAAGAATATCGCAAGTCGTGTTGTTCATAAGCTGACAATTTCAGTGAAAAAATTGCATTCTAATCCATAATTGAGCGTTAATCGACTGTCTGTGTTTAATGGACATAAGTTGTTGAAATTTAGTATGATGGTTTGAGGGTCACAAGGAAGGTGAGCATGGATTGCCCGTTTTATTTTCCTTTTTTCGCATCTGCCCACACGTTATTCCGGCGAAAGCTGGAATCCAAGCGCGCATTGCGCGCTGACGCAACGTTGTTGCGTTTGGGTCCGGCGTCAAGTGTGGGATAACAGCGGGTCGATGAGTTATCTTTTTTCTAGACCTCAAGGAATTTCTGCCAAGGAGTAAGGCTTACGATGAAAGTATTAATTACAGCAACAGGTTCGTGGGGAACGGGTAGCTTTCAGGTGGTAAATGGTATCGTTGGTAGCCTATTAGCATCGGGTCATGAAGTTAAAGTTTTTTTTCCTGATACGGGTGTGGATGGGCCGGAGGTGGAGCGCTTTTACTCCAATGCAGAGCTTTATGATATCTGGCGCTTTCCCATTAAAAATCAAGAAGCGGAGCTTAAGACATTTCCGCTGATGTTTCCCGATCCGAATCCGCGCAGTCCACATGCGAAAACCTTTGCGCAACTTAATGATGGTGAACGTCGTTTATATTTTAACGATTTAAAGCGCCGCTTATCACAGGTAATCGAAAGTTTTCAGCCTGATATTATTGAGTGCCAGCATATCTGGGCTATGGATCATATTATCGGTGGGTTAGGTCACCCCTTTATTTGTGTGGCGCATCATAGTGATCAGCTAGGTTTTAAATACGACGCTGGGATGCAGGAGATTACGACGGAATCGGCTAATAAGGCGCAATTTATTTTTGCAGTTTCGGATATGGTGCGTAGTGAGGTGGTTGAGCTTTACGGTGTTTCTCCTGAAAAAGTGATTACCATTCCCTGCGGTTATAACGATGTTATTTTTAAACCGCGACAATTAGATCGTAAGACAGTCTTGCAATCATTTAAGTTACCCATTCCACCTGAGGCACGTATTATAAGCTTTGCCGGCAAATTATCAAAAACTAAAGGGATTGATATTTTACTACAGGCGAATAAATTTTTATCCGAAGATTTAAATGCGCATTTTATTGTGATGGGCGCTGGCGATATTGGTAATGCCTTAACGGGTGTCGATAGCGAAGGCTGTTGTTTTGATAGGGTGCACTTTATTGGTCATCGTAGTGGAGAGGAAGTCGCCGCTATTAATAATATTTCTGATCTGGCGGTTGTGCCTTCGCGTTCTGAGGGTTTTTGTATTGCTGGTTTAGAAGCCATTGCTTGTGGCTTGCCATTGGTTATTAGTGAAAGCGCTCGCGTTGGTAATTATGAAGTGGCGGAAAGTTTTCCGGCAGAAGATGCGCCGGCAATGGCGGAATGCATTACCCGCTTATTGGGCTTGTCTGCGAAAGAGTTGGCGCAATATAAAAAGTGGGCGGTTGAGTCAGCCAAGAATTTTATTTGGGATCGAGTGACGGAGAGACGTTTGCATTATTATCAGTTGCTTGTTTCGCGTAAGGATATGGCTCTATAGCTTCTTTTTATTCAAACAGTGTGTGAATGCATCGCCTTGGATCCTCATCGGCATAGCCCTTTTTCATTAACATACGTACTAGCTCTGTGGTGGTGCTGGTAATGGGGATGGGGCTATTGTTTTGAGCGGCGGTTTGGTGAATATATTCAAGATCTTTCATATGCGTTTTTAGTTCTAGCGTTTTGGTGAAATCGGGGTTCAATTCTGACTGCAATATAAATTGCCATAATTTTGAATCAAATAAGCTGTTATCAAAGCACTTTAAGAATGCTTCCATCTCGATGCCTTGCGCTTTTGCCAATGCTAACATTTCATAGATGGCATAGACGGTATTAAACACCATGGTTTGATTGCAAATTTTTGTTGCTTGACCTGTGCCGCTTTTGCCTAAATAAATCACTTGGTTGCAATAACATTGAAGAATTTCGCGCGCTGAATCAAGGCTGTTTTGGTCGCCGCCACAAAAGGTGGTTAAGTTGCCTTGCTCTGCTCCAGGTACCCCGCCGGTGATCGGCGCATCTATATAATGAATTTTGCTGCCTTTAAGTTTGTTTGTGATATCAGCTACAGCTTGTGTGCCTATCGTTGAATGATCGATAATAACCAGTTCTTGTTGTTGCTCAAAGTCGACAATACCTTGGGGACCAAATAGAATTTCGTCGGTTGCATTTTCATTGGTGACACAGAGCATAATGATATTGGCGTGTTGTGCACACTCGCGCGGTGATGCTGCTATGGTAGCGCCAAGCTTAGCTAAGCCTTGGCATTTTTCTTTGGTTCTATTAAAAATATATAACGGGTATTCTGCGTTGATAAGATGTGTGGCCATTGGCTGGCCCATTAATCCTATTCCAATAAATGCTAATGTCTTTTTCATGGTTCGCCTCTTTCACAAATGATCTTTATTGGCTCTTTAAGGGTACAGTATACCACGTGCAATTAATATACACTACAAGCTGTCAAGCGCTATAAAGCCTTTGGTCTCCCTGTAAAAAAATATAGGTATATCTCGTATATTTAATAAAACATTAATATTTATGGTGTATTTTTAACTAGTTCGAATTTTATAAGAGAGGAAGTATTTATGTCGCTTGATATTACTATCGTTGCCTTTGATTTTGATAACACTATATCTGCAGGTCATACTCATAATATTCTTGTTAATTCTTTAAAGAGTCCTAAGCAGAAGGCGCAAAGACGGCGCTATTCACGGGGTGGGGTGAAGACGGTATGGTCACAAGCTGAAAAACAACATCATTTCAATAAAATAAAAAATCTTGGCGTGATTGGTGGTGATCTTCTAGCCGCAACGATGAAGGGGCTGGTTAATAAAGGAAATGAGGTTGGTATTCTCACGTTTAACAATTTTCCACATATTGTGCCAAAGTTTCTTATTAATAATGTGAAGCTTGATAAGGGTTTTGTTGATAATCTTATTATTGAAGGCGGGTTGCCTTCGGATCAACAGCGAATCAATGTTGGTAAGAATGATCATATTAACAAGCTGATTATGAAAATTATCAAGGCTAAAATTGCAAGCAAGGGTATAAGAAAATTCTTGTTAGAGGATGTTGGTTTTCCAGCAGATAAAGTATCTAAGTTGCTAAATGCAAAAAGCGATTTTAATACGTTGCATAATCAGCTTAGAAAAGAGAGTGAGATGTTTAACGTTAAGTTTATTTTAGTGGATGATTCGACATCAAATCGTAAAAAGGCAAGAGAGTATGGTTGTCAGACTGTTGCTGTGGTAGTGAAAAGAGGTGCGGATTTAGAGCAGTATAAAAAGCAGTTATGTCAGCTAAGCGATAAGTTTACGGGCGATGTTGATGTAAAGCAGTTTAAAGCAGCCTTTCAGGCGCTAAATAAAAAGTTTTTAAAAGTAGATGAGGTGGGTCAGTTTGAGCAGCATTTATTGATGCTCAGTAAAGAATATAAAGAAGATAATGATCTAGCAAAGTATGGGAAAAGTTTTGAGTTGTTGCTAAAGAAATTTTTAATCAAGGTTGATGCAGCTCGATATCAAACACATTTGTTCTTATTAAAGAAAAAATTATTCGATAAATCCAAGTCTAATAAAGATAGTGCTGTTAATAAGGTTGTTATACACGCGCTCGTCAATGAAATAATGGTGGCGCGCAAACGTATGGATGCTATTAATGAATCGTCATCAGATGATGAGGATGAGAAAAAGTTTGACATGCACGTTGAAAATAAAATGGATGGTAGTGCAAAAACGCTGATGCAAGGAAAGAGTCTCCCACAAGGTGCTAATCTAGATGGTGTTCCTAAGGTGTTTCATCAACCTTTAGGACCTTATCAGCCTTTTATACAAGATGATCTTGTGCAGGGTGTTGTTAAGGAAGTTAATGAGGTGTTTGATGATCCGACAGAGCTTGATCAATCTTTGGTAGCAAATAGACATTGTAAGGGGACGATGCATAGTGAGTTTGTTAAAGGTGCTGAATATGATAATGCTCCTGAGACCTTTGATGATGTAGCGGAATTAGATCAGCTTTCTGTTGCCAATAAAACTTTTGATAAAAAAACCGTGCAAGAGAGTAGTAAGGGCGGTGTTAGTGATGCCTTTCAATTAAATGGTAAAGTAGATTCAAATAGCCAGCGGTTTGCCAACGCGTTGGATATGTCGATACCCTTTACACAGCCTAAAGAAATGAGTAGGTCTACAAATTTTTCGTTTTCTAGTAGTTCACAGACTATATTCCATTCTTCTCAGCAAAATGATTATTTCTCGATTCCTGGTGCGGAGCCTAATGAGCATGCCGAAGATAGTGACTATTGCTGCTGTATTCGTCGTTGATGGCTGGTTAGCACAAATTATATTCTAAGTTGAATAACGCTGATGATAGAGATACTCTAGAAAGAGGAAAGAGATATTCCATGCTTGCCTTCTTGATCATTTTCTTTGCGGCTGCAAAAGTTAGTGCTTAAGGGGTAAGTGTGGTGTTACAAGGGGCAAGGACGTTCTATGAAAAAGATGCTAAAAGGTCTAGTATTTTCCCTCGTTTTAACCAGCGCCATTTCCTTAAATGGCTGTGTTTCTGGCTCGGGTTATTCTTCTACGTCTGTTGGTGTTGGCTTAGGTACTGGTTTGGGTTACTACTCTGGTTACCCGGGTTATTACTTTAATCCTCTTTTCTACGGTCCTTACTATTATAATCGTTTTTATTATCCATTTTACTACAGCAGTTTTTCTTATCCATATCGTTGGGGGTATCGTCGACGATTTTACCGCCGGCGCGTTTATCGTCGCAATATGTATCGTCGTAATATTCACCGCCGCAATATACATCGACGTAGCATGCATCGTCGTAGTATGCACCGGGGTGGTGCTCGACGAGGCCGAGCTGCAGGTGGCCGTCGTCGATAGTTAGGCGTTCGTTAATTTTTTTTAAATAACTATTCGGGCGTAAACTCAATATCAAAGGTGCTAGCATTACGTAAGCTTTTTCGATAGCGGATACATGAATAAAGGATTTCACAAAAGCACAGAAAATCATAGAAGCGCAGCTTATTTTCGCCTTCATCAAAAATAGCATTTCTCGCAGCATTGTTGGCTTTCTGCCAAATCTTAAATTTCCCCGTAAGCAAAGCTCTTTTCAGTCCAATGGACTCCATAATAGAACTTAGCTTTAGGGGTTGTGTCGGGTATTGGTGAGCAAGACTTTCTCCCGCAAACAATTTCGATGTATCAAGATCGCTAGCAAAGAAAATGCCGCTATTTGCACGCGGATTGCATTCGATTAAATAAATCCCCGTTTTATTTTCAATAATATCAAAACCAATTTGCCCCGTGAACTGATGTTTTTTGATAAATTGCCGCGTGAATTTTTGAATGGCGGTATTTTTAACTGGCGTAAAATAAAATGAAGCTGACCCAGGTATGCGAAAGGTTGGTTGGTAAATAACGCTATATACACTTTTTCCTTGATGCGCTATATCATAAGTGCAGTACTCTGTGCCAATGATCTTCTCTTGTAAGATATACCTTTCTTGTTGCTGCTTCATTAATTTTTGAATTATTTTCAAGTTTGGATTTAAATAAATAGATGAGCCAAAACGCGAGTAAATGGCTTTGGCGACATAATGCTGCAACTGGTTTTCAAATTGCAGTAGATCAATATCAGCTAAGCGATAGGAGCTAGGAAATTGAATGCCGCAATCTTCGGCCATTTCCATAATGGCGACTTTATGATGTAGTTTAAGCAGTTTTGTAAAATTATCGCAATAGACCTCGCAGTCGTCAGGGAAATATTTTTTAAATAAGCTAATATAAAAAATTTCTTCCGTCATCGGTAGAACGCAATCAATATTATTTTCAACAGTAATATCAAGCGTTTCTTTTTGAAAGTTAGCAAAATTAAAACGAGGTTTGGCAGTTTGAAAAGCGCCATCAATATAGCGAGATCCACGTACCACAGGAAAGCGACAAGAGTCGACAATATAAACCTTGTGACCATGGCGTTTTAAATTCTTCGCGACTGCCAAAGCAGCGGGTGCTCGTGCCCCAGTAATCAAATACTTTTTCATCACTTCAACCTAGTGAAACTGCTGTCCTAAACCGCCCCATCTGACTAATTATAGCACAAGACACCCTTAGCGTTCTTGGCCCACACCGCGCCTTTGCGTGAAACCCATCATATTGCTAGACTAAAACAATGATGGATCATTGGGTATTACTCATTATTCTGGCGCTAATACCTGCTGCCTTGATGGTACTAGGCATTTCAGTATCGGTAACCCTTAATAAACGCAAAGTATCCAAAGCCCGTTTTGCCTTATCTATTGTCGCCTTGGCGCTGACGGTACCTATTGGTGCCGCCATTGGTTACAGTGTTTTTTCCATTGCCGGTGATATGCTACGCGTGGCAGTATTGGCCTTCGGTGTTGCTGCGCTGCTTTATTTGGTGGCGGAAGAACTGCTAGTTGAAGCGCATGAAATACACGACACCCGTGTAGCGACCAGTGCCTTCTTTGTCGGCTTTTTGATTATTCTACTGATTAGCTAAGCCCGACTTTTGTCTTGTCAGTTTGGTCTTAAAATCGACCGACCTATGGTGGGGGCGCAAATTAACGAATCCAGGCTAATACTTCGGGTAGCTTATCCCAGTAGTACTCAAAAGGCTGCAGGCCACTAATCTGATGAGCCAGCATATTATCCCACTCCGATACTATCTCACTATACTCTGGTCTTTTTGATAGTGCTGCCATTTGAGGCAGGTCTATCTTTTTATACTCACATTTTTTTTTCAGGCTGCGTAGAAACATTTCACGATTCGGCTGCCACCGATTATCTTCATGCAAATGAACGACATCATACAAGTCGCGTGGTCTCAATCTCTGTGCTAGTGCGCGTAACTTTTCTGCAAATATTTCCTCAAAACAATATGCATTGATTCTAATTGCTTCATGCCGCAAGTCAGAGTAAGGATGGTAAACATCACGCCTCTCAGCATCAAAAACAAGTATTTCGTCACTCGTTAAGTCAATTTTAATGCGTGATAGCTGGCCGCGTCGCTGTTGCATTGGTCCACGATAACCTACGCGACCCTCAACAGATAAAACACCGCGTGGATTTCTAAATACTTCGAAGCGTCGATGCATTTCTGGCAACTCTATACCTGATTCATCGTACACCCAATCCGCTATTGCTTTAAATCTTGCTCTTAAGAATTCATCATTAATTTGAGCAGCATCTATTACCGTGAAGTCTAGATCTTCTGAAAAACGATACTCTTCGAAAAAACATTTTTTTAGACAGGTCCCGCCTTTAAAAACCCAACTTTGATTTAGTTCCTTATCATTATCGATGCCAGCTAATATCCAGTTAAGTACATAATCTTTTTCGATGATCGTTGGTGAAAGATTCAGCCTGCGTGCATTCTCCATTATCTCTTGCTTTTTTATCACGCTGAAACCCTGCCGCTATGATTTTATCTCCAGTTTTTTGGCACCCATAAGCGCCACCTGGTGGCAAGCTTATCGCAATTCAATGCAGGATCCAGCTTAGCATTGCCAGTTGACATTTTGTCCTGGCAATTATTGATTAATGACTCTTGTTCTGGAAAGTACTTTTCGCACAAAAAGCCAAATCGCTTATAAGCAGCACCATTGCTCCTTTTAGCAAAGTAATCTATTAGAAAATCAATCGACAGCTCGTCAGAGGCAAAGTAGCTTTTTAATATGTCGGCACAGGATCTCAGGCCGCCGCCAAGCTCAGGATTGCACATCAAGTCTACTATTGTTCTGGATGGATCGGAGATCTGGATTTTTTCATCATTGCGCCAAATACTTTTTAATCCAAAAAAATACGAAGGCTTCGCTAAATAAAGCAAATATTCAGTCCCTTTAATTACAGGGCGGTAATCTTTTTGTTGCGCTTGCGTCATCACCACCACGGAAGTAAAAATCTGTTCTGTCATGCCCCAATGTTCTGCTGCACTCCAGCCTGCAATATAAGAAGGTGAAAAAAGCTTGTCTGCGACTAATCGTGGGTCCTCAATTGGAATATCTGAATATTTTGATTCGATAGGTACCGGAATGTAGACCCCGCGCTTTAATCGACTTAACCAACCCTTTCGTGCCAACCTTGCAAGGAGTTTGGCGGCCATTTGGTGAGATAGGTGCAAAGTTGATGCTGCTTGTGCAACAGTAATGGTTGACTGGCACTGCCGCAATATGGCTGATAAGCGTTCACGTTCAAGCTTGCCAAGCCCTGCCAGCATTTGTTCAGTATATTTCATATTCTATAAAGCCTTCTATAAGGTCATTATAGCATGTATTTTATACTAAGGCTAAAGCTTGCAATCGTTTGTTCGCTTTTTAGCCCCAGGGGGGTAATGAGCCTACTGATGATGCATAAAGTGCGACGCCAATACCGAAGCGACACAGCCGGTTACTCGTTTTGCCATTGGCAAATGCAAAAATTCATTCGGGCCATGCGCGTTAGATTTAGGGCCTAAAACACCGGTAATAAGAAATTGCGCTTTGGGAAATAAGTCACCGAGCATGCCCATAAAAGGGATGCTGCCGCCTTCGCCAAAGTAGGCGGCGGGGGCACCAAAAAAGGCATTCGATGCGGTATCGCTAGCGGCTTCTAGCCACTCTGCTAATAAAGGTGCATGCCAGCCACTGGCGCAGTCTTCGGGTTCGAAGGAGACTTGTGCATCAAACGGTGGGTTCTTCTCTAAAGTTTCCTTTAACACTTGTGTGGCTTTTTCAGCATCGCACGTTGGGCCTAAGCGCATCGATAATTTTACTGATAATTCTGGCAAGGTCACGTTGCCGGCATTGGCAATGGAAGGTAAGCCATCAGCACCAGTGATTGATAGGCGCGCACGCCAGGTGCGGTTTAATAATAATTCGGTGGTGTTGGTGGCCACAGCATGTGTTTTGCCAGCAAATGGATAGGCTTTTTTAATCGTGTCTTTTAAAACAAGCGCTGTTTTTTCTGCTTGCTTAACGCGTAATTCAGGGATGTCGACGATAAGTTCGTCTAAAATAATTTCCCCGGTTTCTTTATTTTCAATGCGATCGAGTAATTGTCGCAACACCATGGTGCACGTAGGTACGATACCGCTGCCAAGGCCTGAGTGGATGCCTTCGGTTAAGACTTTAATTTTTAATTCGCCACCAGCAATACCGCGTAACGATGTGGTGCTCCACAGTTGCTCGTAGTTACCAGCACCAGAATCAAGGCAAATAATTAAATCTGGTTCGCCAATGCGGGGTTGTAATTCTTTTAAATAAACCGGTAAATCGTAGCTGCCGCTTTCCTCGCACGCTTCTATAATCACTACGCAGCGACCGTGTGGAACGCCGTGTTTTTGTAATGCCGCTATAGCGGTTAGCGCACTAAATACAGCGTAGCCATCATCAGCACCACCACGACCATAGAGTTTGTCATCTTCAATAACCGGTTTCCAAGGGCCTTTATCATCATCCCAGCCGACCATCTCAGGCTGCTTATCCATATGGCCGTAGAGCAAAACCGTTTCTTCACCTTGCCCAGGGATGTCGATAAATAGTAACGGTGTTCGACCAGGTAGCTGGATCACTTCTAACGCCATATCTTTAATGGTTTGCTTGCGGCACCAACGCTCTATGAGATCCATCGCTTCTTTCATAAAGCCATTGGCTTCCCAGTCAGGGTCAAACATCGGCGATTTGTTCGGTATTTTAATGTATTCAATCAGTTGCGGGGTAATATCTTCGTCCCAGCTGGTGTTGATCTGTTGTTTGATGCTGTCTAATTGATCGTTAAATGTGCTCATAATGAAAATCTCTTTTTTATACAACCGAACTAATAAAAACAATTAAAATGGCGATAGGTGCTACATATCTTACCAGAAAGCGCCAGATCTTATAAACAGGAGAGTAGGTAGCAACTTCCTCCTGAGTTTTGCGTCGACTCATCACCCAGCCAGCAAAGACGGCAAAACCAAATCCACCCAGTGGCAGGATAATATCGGTGGGAACATTGGTAGCGATATCAAAAACAGTATAATGGCCAAACAGTTTGACCTTTTGCCACAGGTTAAAAGACAGCACCGAGCCAATACCAAAAAACCAGGCAAGAAAGCCAATCAGTAGAGCTGATTTTGCGCGTGTTAATTTAAGGCGGTTCATAGCAATAACAATTAATGGCTCAGCGATATTAATCGACGAGGTCCAGGCAGCAAATAACAATAAGATAAAAAACAGCCCGCCCACAAAGCTGCCCCAACTAATATGCGCAAAGGTGATCGGCAACGTTTCAAACATCAAGCCAGGACCCGATTGCGGAGCAAGATGAAAGGCAAAGACGATAGGAAAAATAGCCAAACCGGATAAGACAGCAACCAAAACATCTAAGCCAGCAACAATAAAAACCGAACGCACTAGCTGCACGCGTTTAGGAATATAAGCGCCATAGGTCAGCATGGCACCAGCACCAAGCGCTAGGGTAAAAAAAGCATGCCCCATCGCGGCAATAACAATCGTGGTATTAATTTTATCAAGATGAAAATCAAATAAGAAATGAAAGGCTTTGCCAAAATCGCCTTCGTGAGCTGCAAAAATAACTAAAGCAATAAGAATTAAATACAGCGCCGGCATCATCAGTTTAGTAGCACGCTCCAAACCTTGCTGCACCCCAGCAATAATAACGCCAATCGTTAAACACATAAAAAGACTATGAAAGCCAAGCAGTTTCCACGGGTTACTAAGAAAAGCGGTCCAGGTATGGGAAATTTGTGTTGGGTTTGCATTGGCAAAGGAACCTGAAAACGCATGAAATAAATAATAAATACTCCAGCCAGAAACCACACTATAAAAAGACAGTGTTAGCAATAAGCCAAGCGCTCCCCACCAGCCTAGCATGCCCCAATGGCGGGTGTGCTTTTCTTCTTGCGCCAGTGTTGCTAAGGCATCAACGGGATTCTGGCGCGCGCGGCGTCCGATTACAAATTCGGCAATCATAATTGGTAAGCCCATGCCAATCACAAAGACTAAATACAACAGCACAAAGGCGCTACCACCATTCATACCCGCCATGTACGGAAAGCGCCAAATATTGCCCAGTCCAACGGCGGCACCGGTTGCTGCTAAAATAAAAGCCCATTTGGATGACCACTGATCCTGGAGTAGGGTGACCTTTTTTTGTGCCATTTGCGAGATTCCTGTTGTGATATGTCGGGTAACGGTTTGTAAAAGCGGCTATTCTGACAAATGTTGTACTGCTCTGCAAGTGCAGGGTTGTCAGCACAGCCAATTTTAGGCAAGTGTATCTTAGAGGAGTTCCGCACTGGTGCGAAACTCCTGTCTTATCCATTTATGCTTTGCTATAATGATTTCCCGTTTTTACACTAAAACGGGAATCTCAATGACACGTTATATTTTCATTACCGGCGGGGTGGTTTCTTCACTGGGCAAAGGCATTACTTCTGCCTCATTAGGCGCTATTCTTGAGGCGCAAGGTTTAAGCGTTACCTTATTAAAGTTAGACCCATATATTAATGTTGACCCTGGCACGATGAGCCCATTCCAACATGGCGAAGTGTTTGTTACCGAGGATGGTGCCGAAACGGATTTAGACTTAGGTCATTATGAGCGTTTTGTTCGTACCACCATGAGCAAAAAAAATAATTTTACCACCGGGCGGGTCTATGCTGATGTGATTCGCAAAGAACGCCGGGGTGATTATTTAGGTGGCACGGTGCAAGTGATTCCGCATATCACCGATGAAATAAAATATAAAATTAAAGAAGGCGCCGGCGATGCCGATGTCGCTTTGGTGGAAATTGGTGGTACCGTTGGTGATATTGAATCGTTGCCTTTCTTGGAAGCGATTCGTCAACTGCGTGTTGAGCTCGGTTCTGATCAGGCTTTGTTTCTCCATTTAACGCTAATTCCGTTTATTAAAGTTTCCGGAGAAATAAAAACAAAACCAACGCAGCATTCGGTTAAAGAATTACGCTCGATTGGTATTCAGCCTGATATTCTCGTCTGTCGTTCGGAAAAACCCTTGCCCGAGTCAGCACGTTCTAAAATCGCCTTATTTACCAATGTTTCTGTGCCTGATGTCATTGCGTTACTGGATGCGCAAAGCATTTACGAAATCCCCTTAATTTTACGTGATCAAGGCTTAGGTGAGCGCGTTTGTCAAAAATTAAATTTAACTGTGCAGCCAGCCGATTTAAGCGATTGGTTACAAGTGGTGCAAGCGCATAAATATCCGCAAGCAGAAGTTAATATTGCGATGGTTGGTAAATATATCGATTTAGAGGATTCCTATAAATCACTAAGCGAAGCGTTAATTCACGCCGGTATTCAAACACAATCCAAAGTAAATATTGAATATATAGATTCGGAAGCGATAGAACATCATGGCGTGGAGTTATTAAAAAATGTCGATGCGATTTTGGTCCCCGGTGGTTTTGGTCAGCGTGGCATTGAAGGAAAAATTGCCGCCGTGCAATACGCGCGAGAAAAAGGCATACCCTTTTTAGGTATTTGTTTAGGTATGCAAGTCGCGGTGATTGAATTTGCCCGCCATAAAGCCAGTATGGAAGCAGCCAATAGCACCGAGTTTAATGCTGACACCGCGTATCCCGTTGTCGCCTTGGTCAGTGAATGGGAAACGGAAGAAGGTGAAATAGAGCGTCGCGAAGCCAGTGGCGATCTAGGTGGTACCATGCGTTTGGGTGGCCAACCTTGTCATCTGAAAAAACAAAGCACCGCGCGTGAATTGTATGGCAAAGATAATATTATCGAGCGTCATCGCCATCGCTACGAAGTCAATAATGACTTAATCGGCCAATTAGAAGCGGCGGGCCTAATGGTATCAGGGCGATCGATTGATGGCCGCTTAGTTGAAATGATTGAACTGCCAGATCATCCATGGTTTGTCGCTTGTCAATTCCATCCAGAATTTACATCGACACCACGCGATGGTCATCCCTTATTTACGGGATTTATTAAGGCAGCACTATTGGCAGCAAAAATGAAAGCAGCAGTATCAATGTAAATAAGGAGGAATAAAGGAATATTCAGTTAACAAGCAAAAGCGTCTTTGCGTAAAATAAAATAATTAAAACGGCTTATCAGCAAAAAATATAGAATCGCGGTAGGTGGTCCATAAAAAGGGGTAAAATTAATGAGTACAATAGCAGAAGTCAAAGCAAGAGAAATTCTTGATTCAAGAGGTAATCCTACCTTGTCGGTAAAAGTAACCTTATCATCTGGAGCAAGTGGCGTTGCCGCCGTGCCATCAGGCGCATCGACGGGTGAGCGCGAAGCATTAGAGCTGCGCGATCATGACCCCAAGCGTTATGCCGGCAAAGGCGTATTAAAAGCCGTTGACAATGTGAATACAAAAATTCGCAAAGCATTAATAGGCCAAGATGCAAGCTCGCAAGAAGAAGTCGATAGCATCATGATAGATTTAGACGGCAGTGAAAATAAAGGCGTGCTGGGTGCCAATGCTATTTTAGGTGTGTCATTAGCCAGTGCGTATGCTAGCGCTGCCGATACCAGACAGCCTTTATATCGTTATCTTGGCGGTGACGGCCCTTTTAGCATGCCAGTGCCAATGATGAATATCGTTAACGGTGGAGCGCATGCGAATAATAATCTTGATATCCAAGAATTTATGATTGTTCCGGTAGGTGCGCCAAGCTTTTCAGAAGCCTTACGTTATGGTGCAGAAGTTTTTCATACTTTGAAAAAACTGTTAACGGAAAAAGGTTTAATGACCGCTGTCGGTGATGAAGGTGGTTTTGCCCCTGATTTACCGCATAACGAAGCGGGTTTTGAATTAACCCTGCAAGCTATCGAGAAAGCGGGCTACCAACCTGGGAAAGATATTTATCTTGCCGTTGATATGGCCAGTTCAGAATTTTATAAAGATGGCGCTTATCAGTTTGAAGGCCAAGCGCTAAATAGCGAGGCATTAACCGATAAAATTGTCGCGTGGGCAGAGCGCTATCCGTTAATTTCAATAGAAGATCCGTTGGCTGAGAACGACTGGGATGGTTGGGCATCGTTGACAAAGCGTCTTGATAAAAAGGTACAGATTGTTGGCGATGATATTTTTGTAACCAACCCGAAAATTTTTGCTGAAGGTATCGAAAAAAATATTGCAAATGCAATTTTAATTAAGCTTAACCAAATTGGCACGTTAACAGAAACGCTAGCCACGGTTGGCTTAGCCAAGAGTAAAAATTACGGCGTAGTTATCTCGCATCGTTCCGGTGAAACAGAAGATACCACCATCGCTGACTTAGCGGTAGCAACAGACGCCGGGCAAATAAAAACGGGCTCATTGTGTCGCTCTGACCGCATTGCAAAATACAATCGCTTACTAGAAATAGAAAAAGAGCTAGGCAGTCAAGTGCAATACCCAGGCCTAAAAGCTTTCTCAAAATAGTAACTGACAAGAAAAAAATAACGCCAATCGAAATGGCACTGTTACTAAAAGCATAACCGTAGGGGCGCAGCATGCTGCGCCCGCTCCCGCACCGCCGCACCTAAAGACAAAAACCAACACATCCCCCCCAATACTTGCTACAATAATGAAATGACCAAGCTTATTATCATCGCACTAGCGGCCTTATTATTTTTCCTCCAATACGAATTTTGGTTTTCGCCGGGTGGTTTTCTCAGTGTGTACCATATGCGCAAAGCAGTAGCGCATGAACAAGTTACACACCAAAAACTAACCGAGCGCAATGACGTATTACGCGCTGACATCAAAGACCTTAAACAAGGCAATGAAGCGATAGAGGAACACGCCCGCAGTGATCTAGGAATGATAAAGCCGGGTGAGACATTTTATCAGGTCGTTCATCGCAAAAGGTAATGTAGTCAGATGTGACCTTGGGTTGAATGAGAAAGGGGTTTCCAGTAGAGTTTTTTTATGATTAGAATATTACTTTCAAATGATGATGGGGTTTATGCCAAAGGTTTAGCAACGCTGGCTGAATGTATGAAAGAGCTAGCGCATGTCAGTGTCGTTGCGCCAGATCGTAATCGTAGTGGCGCGAGTAACTCGTTGACCCTCAACGCCCCTTTGCATATTAAACATTTAGACAGTGGCATGGTCAGCGTAGAAGGCACGCCGACGGATTGCGTTCACTTGGCGATTACCGGTTTATTATCGGAAGTGCCTGATATGGTGATGACCGGTATTAACGCGGGTTCAAACTTAGGCGATGATGTTTGGTATTCTGGAACGGTAGCCGCGGCAATGGAGGGGCGCTTTTTAGGTTTGCCTGCTGTGGCCATTTCCTTAACCGGTGAATATTATAATCACTATAAAACAGCTGGCATTGTCGCGCAGCAAATTATGCAGCATATCTTAAAAGACCCGCTACCCAAAACAACCATTTTGAACGTCAATGTTCCCGATGTTGCCTATGGTGATCTGCGAGGTTTCGAAGTGACTCGTTTAGGTACACGTCACTGCGCAGAACCTACCATTCGCCAAATCGATCCGCGTGGCCATCCGATTTATTGGGTCGGTCCTGCTGGCGCAGAGCAAGATGCTGGACCGGGTACTGACTTTTATGCAATCAATAATAATTGTGTTTCTATTACACCGCTGCGTGTTGATTTGACACATTATGAAGCATTCGACCATTTAACGGCCTGGGTAGACGGCTTGGACCCATTAAAATGAGTAAAATATTTTCACTTTGTTTGTTGGGTGGCATGTCCTTATTGTGTGCCGCTTGTAGTTCTGAAACCCCGTATGCGCCGGTGACGAGTATAAATCAACATGCCCCTGTCGCTCGTACTGAGAGGCGACATGCGCCAGTAATGAGCCAGCAGCGCCGTGTTGCTCCTGCCAGAGCAAGCAGCACTATCGGCATGGATACGGAACCAGCTCCTGCCGGTTACTACCGAGTGAAACCCGGTGACACTGTGTATTCTGTTGCCTGGTTATATGGCTTAGACTATCGCGCGCTCAGATCGATTAATAATTTAACGGCGGCCAATAGGATTCAACCTGGGGAATGGTTACAGATTAGCGATAAACATTTTTTTCAAAAAAAATATAAAAAATCTTTGCACAAATTAGGCCCTTGGCAGTGGCCAGCAAGAGGTGTAGTCGCGCAAAATTTCTCGAAAAAAACCTTAGGAAACAAAGGTATTAATATCTCCGGGAGCTACGCTGAACCCGTCACTGCCGCGCAAAGTGGAATCGTTGTCTATAGTGGTGCAGGGGTGCGAGGATATGGTAATCTAATATTAATAAAGCACAACGAAAGTTTTCTGAGCGCATATGCTTTTAATATGCGTAACTTGGTAAGTATAGGCGATAGAGTAAATATTGGGCAAAGGATTGCTCTAATGGGGCGCGATAATGCAGGCCGAGCATGGCTGCATTTTGAGATTCGTAAGGATGGAAAACCCGTGAATCCGGCGCGTTATTTGCACTATTAAGCCTTGTAGTCAAATTAAGGGATTAATATGGCTATTGAGAAGAAAAAAAAGACGCCAGTGAGGGCTACGATGAACAAGAAGTCGTCTCAAAAAAGTGGTGCGTCCAAAAAAACAAAAAAAGCTGCGAATGCAAAAGTTGCAGCGAAGAAAACTGTTGCGAAAAAAACTAAGAAAGCAACAGCGAAAAAAGGCGCCGTTAAAAAGAGCACGGTGAAAAAGCGTGCTACTAAAAAAAGCACGGCTAAAAAGCCTGCCAAAAAGACGGTTAAAAGCAAAGCCGCCAAGAAAACCTCCACCAAAAAAATGTCGATAGGTTCGCAGGGGCGAGATCTCTCTGTGGGTGATCACAGTTTTATCTTTGCTAAAAAATCAACTAAAAGCGCACCTAAAAAAGTAGCGACAAAAGAGAAAGTTAAAATAAAAGAGCCGGCCAAGCATCGCGGCAGGCAAGTCTCTCATTCTGATCCAACACAAATTTATTTACGTGAATTAGGTTTTAAATCACTGCTAACCGCAAAGGAAGAGTTAAAGCTAGCGCGTTTGGTGGTGAAAGGTAATAAAGATGCGCGTAAAAGAATGATAGAAAGCAATTTACGTTTAGTGGTTAAAATTGCTCGTCATTATTGTAATCGTGGTTTGCCTTTTCTTGATTTAATTGAAGAGGGCAACCTCGGATTAATGACTGCGGTTGAAAAATTTGATCCTGAGCGCGGTTTTCGTTTTTCAACCTATGCGACCTGGTGGATTCGCCAAACCATTGAGCGGGCGATTATGAATCAAAGTCGCACGGTGCGTCTGCCTATTCATGTGATTAAAGAATTAAACATATACCTTAGGGCCGCGAAAAAACTGACGCAGCAATTAGACCATAAGCCGACGGCGGAGGAGATTGCTGCGTTGGTTGATAAGCCTATTGATGATATTCGCAAAGCGCTGGAATTGGCGCCTGATGCAACATCGCTGGATTCACCTGCGGCTTTAGAAGGGCAGCGTTCGATTGCTGATACGTTAAAAGATGAAAATAATACCGATCCAGAAAGTTTGATTCTTAGCGATGATATGCATCATCATATTCATCGCTGGTTAGACCGACTGGATGAGCGCCATCGTGAAGTGGTTATTCGCCGCTTTGGTTTGATGAATCATGAGAAGGGCACCTTGGAAGCGGTAGGCCGCGCGATTGGTTTGACGCGTGAGCGCGTAAGACAATTGCAGGTTGATGCGTTGGTGCAATTGCGTGAGATCATGGAGGCTGAAGGGGTTAATATTGAAGAGACCAAAGAGTAAGCTTTCGACAGTAGCCCAAAACAGCTGTTAGAATTTACCTCACCCTGAGCGGATCTGTAGCCTCCCAAGTAAACCCGCGCTATCCTAAGCGAAAACTTATGTCATCCTGAGCTTGACTCAGGATCTCTTGATGTAAATTCGGGTCTTTTGGGTATACCGTAGGGGCGCAGCATGCTGCGCCCGCTCTTTGTGATGGCAGTTAATTTTTGTAATAGGGTTATATCGCAGAGGTGCGGTGTATGAGAAATGATTGCGGTTATGCCTCGACGCAGGAGGAAAGAAGGGTCTTTTGCAAAGGCGCTGGTTTCCCTCCCTGGATCGCTCTGGCAAAAATTTCCTGTTTTTGTAAGCTTTGCAAAAGACCCTTCTTTCCTCCTGCTAGTTTTTCACACTTTCAGAGAGGCGTTCAGGGGTTAGTGTGGAGTGGAATGGTAAGGTCGGTTACTTTGAATGCTATTATTTATGTACAAGAAGACAGAGCTTGACTCAGGATTTCTTGATGCTGCTGTCATGCTCTGTGGATCTCGGATGGTGTTCTTTGGACTTCTCCGGGGTGACGCAGGTTGGTTAAGTTATTTTAGTTTTAATATTTTCTAATTTGGGGCTTTTCTTGTCACCTTTTCACAGATTCTGTACAATCTAGCCAATGTGAATAAGTATTGTATGCTTGTTGTACTGACAGATGAGGGCCAGAGGTGAAAGAAAAAAACGGTGTTTACTATTTTGTTTGGGTGCTTCTAATTTGCTATGTCGCATTTATCTTTGTGTCTTTTGCAACAGGCTTATTTGGTTTTTCTTTTCCGCTGGGCATATTGTTGTTGGTATTAGCGTGTGTACCTATCGGTGGTTTGATCGTGATGTATCGTCAACGTAAAAACTCTAAAGAAGATAACTACTATTCAAAAAATATTTATAAGTAAGAAAGCGAGAATGAATAATGAGTGAATTAAGTCATGAGATTTTATTATCATCACAAGATAGTTTAGATGATTACCGTGTAGTAAAAACCATTGGTTTGGTGCGTGGTAATACCGTTCGTAGCCGTAATATCGTAAGAAATTTTATTGCCAATCTACGTACGGTTGTTGGGGGTGAAATTCCAGAATATACCAAGGTGCTAGCAGAATCGCGTGAACAGGCACTTGATCGTTTGCGCTCACATGCTAGAGAAGTTGGCGCGAACGCTGTGTTGACTGTTCGTATTGATACCGCTGAGGTCGGGCAAAACTGCGCTGAGCTTTTAGCTTATGGCACAGCTGTGATTATAGAAAAGAAGTAAAGTGCCACATCTGCAAAAAAGCAGCACCGTCATCCCGCGACTTGATCGCGGGATCCAGGGGGAGTGGCAGTTAGAATGATTTTTACGCCCCGTTTTTTATTTAATATTTCTTTTCTGCAACTCAGACACCGTCTGCGCTTTAGCAATAGAATCAGCAATATCCGTATGAAGCTGGCGACTAATTTGCGATGTTGTAAAAATACCGCATAAAGAATGCTGCACGTCTTCTTCACCATCACCATCATCAACAACTAAGGCATAATGCAAGCGTGTTTCTTTAAGTGTATTGACGATGTTGCCAACTTTCGCATAACGAATGGAGTTCAGTGTAAAAGCGCCAACCTCACTGATCTTAGTCATAATCATTTTTACCAAAATCTGGTGACGAGGAATGCGTCTTTCTTGAATGATTTTAATGGGCTTCTCGCCAAGCACATCTTCGGTGGCAATTACGCCAAGAATATGCTGATTTTTTCCTTCGACTAGCAGCAAATGCACGCCATTAATTTTCATTTCATTGAGCGCGTCATCCATGGAAGTATCAGGCGTGACGGTGTGCGGCTTTTGCTGTCTAAAATCTTTCATGACAGCAAAGGCGGGGTCGTCTAGGTGTACGATTTCGGGTAGCTGTGTTGATCGTAGAATTGTATTGTTATCGGAAAGAGGGAAAGTGCTTAACGTTTCGTATTTTGCCATGTGCCATTCTCGCTGTCTTTTTTCATTGATGAGATTGTTATAGATACTAAAAATTATATCAGTTCATGCGCGCCTGTAATAGAATTATTGGTGGTGTATCAAGTTTCTAGTTGGTGTCTTGGACCCCACGGTCAAGCCGCGGGGTGACGGGTTGTGTAGTGGGTGGCGAGATGGGGTTTGAGGGTTTCAACCTATTGGATGTGCTGTTAGCATTTCGTCTGTTCAAGTTTTGTCGGTTGCTTGCTCTTTTGACTGTGATAGAATCAGGCTCACATTCAAGCGAGGAGGCTAACGATGTCTGATGAACAAGCTTGTACATCTTTATCATATGAAGTAACTCAGGAAGATCTACCGTTGTCTTGCCCCATGCCGGGTATGCGTGTTTGGGATGCACATCCACGTGTTTATCTCCCTATCGAAAAAAAAGGTAAGGTCACTTGCCCTTACTGTGAAGCCACTTATGTTCTGAAAGATGCAGAATAGCAATACGATTAATAAAATCCTTATCGTCGGACCTGCCTGGGTCGGCGATATGGTGATGGCGCAAACACTGTTTAAAGTATTAAAACAGCAACACCCGCAAGCGATGATTGATGTGTTAGCGCCGGCATGGACGCGGCCATTGATGGAGCGCATGCCAGAAATTAATCAGGCTTTGGATTCGCCTTTTGCCCATGGTGCTTTACAGCTTAGGCAGCGTTATCAATTGGGTAAACGTTTGCGCACTGAAAAGTATGATTGGGCGATTGTGCTACCGGGCTCTTTTAAATCAGCCCTTGCCCCTTTTTGGGCAAAAATCCCGCGACGCACTGGTTGGTTGCGTGAGCAACGCTATGGCATTTTGAATGATTGGCGGCGCCTTGATAAGAATAAATACCCGTTAATGATAGAGCGCTTTATCGCGCTAGCCTTGGCTAAGGATGCACCGTTGCCGGTCGCGCCTGCCTTTCCAGCGCTTAGGGTCTCGCCTGCTGCCGTGGAGGCCACGTTGGCTAAACAGGGGGTGAGTCGGCCTGCTAAGCCACTGCTAGTGTTATGCCCTGGGGCTGAGTTTGGTCCGGCAAAGCGTTGGCCTTCGCAGCATTATGCGGCTGTCGCGCAAGAGAAGTTGGCACAGGGTTGGACAGTATGGCTACTTGGTTCAAAAAAAGATCAGCCTGTAACCGAAGAGATTAATGCGCTGACGCAACATCGTTGCATTGATTTTGCCGGCAAAACGGCATTGACGGAAGCGGTGGACTTGTTGTCTTTGGCAACCGTGGTGGTGACCAATGACTCTGGGTTGATGCATATTGCTGCTGCACTAGGGCGGGCGATTGTGGTGATGTATGGTTCTTCATCACAAAAATTTACACCACCACTCACTAAGCGGGTCAGAACCCTATCGCTAAATTTAGCGTGTAGCCCTTGTTTTAAAAGAGAGTGTCCTTTGGGGCACTTAAAATGTTTGCAGGAATTAGCACCGACAAGTGTTATGCAAGCTATAGACGCGTTAACCACAGAGGAAGTGTCTCATGATCAGAGATGTCAACTTACCTGATTTTGACAAAGGAAATATTATCGTTGTTGGTGATGCGATGTTAGATCGCTACTGGTCTGGTGATACCGATCGTATTTCACCAGAAGCGCCGGTGCCTGTGGTGCACGTGAATGACACTATTTCACGACCCGGTGGTGCTGCCAACGTCGCAGTCAATGCTTCAATGGTAGGTTCGAAGGTCACTTTGTTTAGTGTTATTGGTGATGATGCTGAAGGTGATGAATTAACTGCCGAACTTAATTTACAAGGCATTCAATGTGAATTTATCAATATTGAAAGAATGCAAACAACGACTAAACTGCGTGTGTTAAGCCATCATCAGCAGTTGTTACGGCTCGATTTTGAAAAAAAAATGGAATTAAGTGCGGCGCATTTTGAGTTAATGTATCAGCGTTATGTTGACGCATTAAAAACAACAAAAGCGGTAGTTATCTCAGACTATGCGAAAGGTAGTTTAGCCTATGTTACTAAGCTGATTAAAACAGCGCGCGAACATGGTGTCCCGGTATTGGTCGATCCAAAAACCAAGGATTTTAGTGTTTATAGTGGTGCTACGATTATCACGCCAAATTTAAAAGAGTTTGAAGCCGTGGTCGGTCCTTGTGACAATAACGATGAAATTATCGCAACAAAAGCACAGGCATTAATTGCCGCACATCAGTTTGAAGCTATTTTAATAACACGTGGCAAGGATGGTATGTCATTAATTTATGCCGACCCTCTACGACGCCCCTGTCGTTTATCTGCAAAAGCACGTGAAGTCTTTGATGTGACGGGCGCCGGTGACACGGTGATTGGTTTAATGGCCGCAGGTATAGCCGCGGGGGCAAATCTTGAGGATGCTAGCATTATCGCCAATCTTGCCGCTGGTTTAGTCGTTCGCAAGCTTGGCACAGCAACGGTGACGCTATCAGAATTACGTTCAGCATTACAAAACGATTACCGCATTAATACAGCGGTATTAACAGAAGATGAGTTGATCCGCTTGGTAGAAGAAGCGCGGATAAAAAAAGAAAAAATCATTATGACCAATGGCTGTTTTGACATTATTCATTCCGGCCATGTTGAATACCTTAATGCGGCCAAGGAGCTCGGTGCGCGTTTAATTATTGCGGTCAACGATGATGATTCGGTAAAACGATTAAAAGGAGAAAGCCGACCACTGAACGCTTTGTCGGCACGAATGGATGTTTTGTCTTCATTAAAGCCGGTTGATTGGGTGGTGCCTTTTTCTGAAGATACACCCGCTCGATTGATTGCTAAGGTGTTGCCTGATGTCTTGGTTAAGGGCGGTGATTACCAACCGCATGAAATTGCCGGCGGTGAAGCGGTTATAGAAAATGGCGGTGAGGTGATTGTCTTGCCGTTTAAAGAAGGTTTTTCAACAACAGGTTTGGTTGAAAAAATTCTGGAATTAGAAGAGGTATAAACATGTATATTGTTACCGGTGGAGCAGGTTTTATAGGAAGTAATATCGTTAAAGGGTTAAATGCGGCAGGCCATACGAATATTTTAGTGGTGGGAGATTTAACCGATGGGAAGAAGTTTAGAAATCTCGCCGATTGTCACTATTTAGATTACCAAGATTATGAGGATTTTATTGCTGCTATAAAACAGGGACGTGAATTTGCCGAGCCGATTGAGGCTGTTTTTCACGAAGGCGCCTGTTCGACCACCACGGAGTGGGATGGCCGTTATATGATGCGTAATAATTACGAGTATTCAAAAGACTTATTGCATTATTGCGTGACGCGAAAAATTCCTTTTATTTACGCTTCAAGTGGTGCTGTTTATGGTTGTGAGACGTCTTTTCAGGAAATTCCTGCTAATGAAAAGCCGCTTAATGTGTATGGTTATTCAAAGTTATTATTCGATCAATATGTCAGACGCCTAATGCCGACATTTAATTCGCAAGTGGTGGGTTTGCGTTACTTTAATGTTTATGGTCCACGTGAAAACCATAAAGGTTCAATGGCCAGTGTTGCTTTTCACTTGATGAATCAGCTGCGCGATAACGGCAAGGTGAAGCTGTTCGAGGGTTGTGATGGTTATGGTGACGGCGAACAAGTGCGTGATTTTGTTTATGTCGATGATGTGGTCAAGGTAAATTTATGGTTGGCGCAGAATCCACAAGTTTCAGGGGTTTTTAATGTCGGTACCGGCAGCGCTCGTCCCTTTAATGTGATCGCAAAAACGCTGATTGAATTATACGGTTCGGGTGAGTTGGTTTACATTCCATTTCCAGCACATTTAAAAGGCGCCTATCAAAGCTTCACCGAAGCGGATATCACCGCCTTACGATCGGCAGGCTACGATCAAGCATTCACCAGCTTGGAAGAGGGTTTACAAAAATATTTCCACCATATTTTCAAACCCACACCACAGCCCGCTTAAATTGTAACAGCTTGGGGTGCGTGACTTTGTGCACTGCGGGAAAGATTGGCCACCTGAAAAAACTGTAGGGGCGCAGCATGCTGCGCCCGCATCTTTCAGCAAAACTACTTCTGCTGCATATTAGCCGCCTGACTAGCCGCCTGTTTCTGATTATTCTGAGGAAAGATAGAATTCTTCATATTACGCTTAATCATATCAAGCATCGCCGCAGAGCCTGTATTACCTTGCGTAACAAGTAGGGTCAACGTCGCCAAATTACGCTCATTAATTTCTGCATTACGATGCACCTCTTTCACCAACGTAGCAAGCATAGCAAGCTGCTCGCGTTGAATAACCACCGGCGAAGCAGACTTCATGCTCTTATAAAACTTAGGATCGTTCACCACTTTATTCACATCGTAGTTTTCAACCTCTAAAGGACTAGCATCTTTTGTTGGTAAACCAGCTTCAGTACCAAGATTCTTTTGCGGAATACGCTCTGCCATTAAGAAATTAAAGTTGCTCAGCGATAAGGTCTTCGCCGCCATCATCGAACGCACCGCTAGCTGATATTTTTGGTATTCAGGATTGTCAATCACATTATCCTGTAACCATTGCGCTGGGCTTTCCGCTGAATCATCCTTCTTCTGCGCCGCTTTTAAATTTGAAATCTTATCATTAATTAATTGGAACACTGTTTTGGGTTGCTGCCCCATGCTGGCACCTTGTGATGTCGACTCGGTAAGTGGTTTGTAGGTTTCCAATAAGTATTGCAAGTAATGCTGTGCTGCCGCTAATTTATCCGGGGTATTATAGCTAGCAGGCCCGATAAATGAGCTAAAGTCAAAGTCCTGATCATTCGTTTTAGCAGGCTTGGAGGCAGGGAAGTTAGCACAATCACTGGAGCTGCAGACATTGTTCGACAAATACAGAGTATCGGAAGCCGGTGTGCCTATCGATAACTCTTGTTGCATCGCTGTATAAGGGTTTTTGTCACCAGTAAGAAGTTGGTTGGTCACATTCATTAACGCCATTGAGTTGGCAATTTGCGTTGGCACTTGTTCTAGAGCTGTTTTGATATTGGCGCCTGTTAACTGGCTGGTCATTGAGTTAGTTAATAGTGCAGGATCCATCGCATCTGAACTGCTGGCAGAATAATTAGGAAAAAAGGGATCGCCGCTTTCATACATCATGTTGCTATAGCTACGTTCTTGCGCCAAGGTAAGAGCTTGAATTTCAGCATTTAAATTTTGAAAATTGACTTTCATTGCTTTGGCTAAATTCGAAATCGATGCCGTAATAGGAATATAATCGGGTATGGGGCCAGCAAGTGAAAGCGAGGATAGTGAAACGCATCCGACAGTAATAAGAGATAATAGTGTTTTTTTCATGGGTGTCTCTGCCTTAAATATTAAAACCAGTGGATTGAGTTGCTGCTGCTATTGCTCTTTGATGTAGTGGATTTTACATTGCCAATAGTAAAAGGGGGTGGCGTTTTCGTTTTTTTAGTGGGTTGCAGCTCTTGAGGCATTGATTGCGCCGCTGTTGCTTGTGGCGTTGTGGGTCCCTGTGAGCCAAAGGAGCTCGGGGTGGCGGCACTTGGCATACCAAATGGTGGTACAGGAGGGACAGGCTGTTGTGCGTTTTTGGCGTAATAGTTCGCTAAGAAGTCGCGGATATAAAGCTTGGCATTACACTGTTGAATGCTACCGTTCGCCTGATTACAAACTTGCGTGCTATTGTTAACACAGGCATCAAGCGCTGTTGCTAATGTGCTAGCGGCGATGGGATTATTTGAATAAGTTTGCTTAAAGGTATTAATATTCATATTGGCATAGGCAGCACAGTCAGCAGCAAAAACACTACCAGCAAAGGAGAAGGCTGTTAGCGCAGTGCACAGAAGACCAAGTTTTTTTTTATTCATAACCGCTTTCCTCTAATGTTTTAAGAATTAATTTAAATCGATCCGGCGCAAAGATTCTGCTTAGTAAGCGCAAGCGCTCAAAAACAATATTGCGGCGTAAGAAAATACCGGCGGTATCCGTATCAGACTTAGTAATTTCTTCGGCGTGCATCAGCACTTTGGCTGCAGCACCTGGGTAGGCCATATCAAGACACATTAATAAGCGTAATCCACGGCCCGTTTTGACATGACAGACGACATCAATCATTGACTCTTCAAGTTGAAGGTCAATATTGCCAATTTCTTCGAGGGTTTCCCCTAGTTTTCTTAGGCTTTCCTCAAATTCAGGGTGTCCATCTAACGTCCAATCTTCAACGCCTTCCATTAGCGTGATGACTTTGTAGATGCTAGGATCTTGATATTCATGCCAAAATTTATGAACGGCAGGGTGACTTAGATCAGGCATTGTCAGTTCCAGATAGTAGTAAGATTGTGAAAGTAAGATTAAGCTTACCTTACTTACCTTAAGGAAATATTAAGCCGGCAGGTTTGGTTGTTGTGGTGCCGTGTTGGTTTCACGCAAAGACGCTAAGGGGGTCGCAAGGGTCGCAAAGGGGGGGCTAGTTAACTTAGCGATCTTCGCGTCCCCCTTAGCGTCTTTGCGTGAAACCAACACAGCGCCTCACTCACGCCGAAGAGTTTTAGAGATTATACCTTAATATAAGAGAGTGTTTTGCTGATTAGATCTTGTATACATCAAACCTATTGGATAAAACATTAAATTTTGAAAAATGCTAACAGCAGAAAACAAACAAAATATTAATCCTTTGATTTTATGTGTTTTAAACTTATTACTCATCGGTTTATATTTACTAACCAAGCAGGTTGTTTTTTTAATATGTTTATGTGATGTACTAAACAGGCTGTGTTAATACACTATGCTTGGTCTATCATCACATTCGATCCCTTTGTTAATATTTCCTTAATCTTTGCTTGTTATAGTTAACATTCTCTTAACTCAAAGCGATTTCTTATCTGGAAGAATAGGTAAAGACAACTAGGATCGTCGTGCGCAGCTCTCTTTTTTTATTTTGCTTTTAGGGGTATCTCTGTGGGTGTTGAAAAGATCATTAAAAAAGTCTTAACCTTTGGTATGGAGCCTTCAACGTGGATTGGCGTTGATCAGATTAAAGAAAATGGCAGTTTGATTGGTCGCTTGTGCCGTCGTTTGTTTTCGCGGCGCGCGAGAGCTGAAGAAGCGACGCAGCCACGTATTCAAGAAACGTATCAACAAATGCTGGCACGGCAAAATATGTCTACTGAAGATGTCAAGCAACGCAAGCGCTTGGCGGTGATTTTGGCGTGTTGTTATTTATTCGTATCGCTACTCCTTTTTTCTTATGGTTTTTACTTGTGTGCCAGTGCCGGCTTTGTATTGTCGGGTTTACTGTGTTTTATCCTTTGCTTGCTCCTTCTGCTGTATGCGCTACGTGAACATATGGTGTTTTATCAGCTTAAATATCGTCGTACAAATCTTTCTTGGTCCCATTGGTTTAAACTCACTTTCACAAGGTTCACACTATGAAAAAAATCTTCGCCTTTTTTCTTACCTTATTCTCGTCGTGCGCATTTGCCGATTCCTCCAAACTGGATTTAAGTTTTTTTAATCCGGATCAATTAAAAAATTACACCGATGTGTCGGTGTCGTATTTGGATCAAGTGTTTGGCACGGTAGGAACTGTATTGCAAGGGACCTCTGGGCAAATGATGGGGCATTTATTCTATCGTTTAAATGAAGGTTTTATGGTGGTTGCCGGTTTGATGATGGTATACACCTTGGGTACCACGGCCGTTCGTATGACCACGGAAGGCGTTTCGGTATCGCCGGGTAAGACAACGTTATATACGACGTTAAAAGTAGCGGTAGGTTTTTCCTTATTAATACCCAGTGCGGCGACAGGTTATTCTGTGATGCAAGATATTGTCATGCGCGTTGTTGTTGCCGGTGTTGGTTTGGCTGATGAGATTTGGTCTAACTCTTTAGACTACTTAAAAGATGGTGGTGTTGTGTGGACGAAACCTATTAGTGGCGGTGCCTCTGGTGGTAATCAAATTGTTACCACTGGCAATATAACAACCTTAGTTCGCGATGTGAGTTCTAAGATCTTTGCTGATGAAGTATGTATGGTGGCGAGTAATCATACAGGCAAGGGCAAAAATACGTATGATTTTCAGACAGTAGATAATGGAGACGGTACGGCAACCTACCAATTTCCAGGTGCTCCCGACCCCTTGGCGTCATCGAATTTTAACTGTGGTTCCGTTTCTTCTGATATGGGTAAAGGTGACAAGGGGCATGCCATAACGCGTGCTGCTGTGCTACAGATGATTGAGTCGTTAAAGCCAGCCGCGGAGAAGTACTATTGTTCCCAAAAAACCAAGGCGTCAGGTTGTGGTGGCGTGACCATGGATGATAGTAATTTTGTGCCTTTTATTTTGCAGTCATCGACGGCTTACTATAATGCTTTATTGCCATTAGCCAATATCGAAGCAACCACCGCGCCTGGTGCCATGGCGTTTATTAAGCATGCCAGAGACCAGGGTTGGATGATGGCTGGTAGTTATTATTGGGATATGATGCAAGTGGGTCAGGACTACGATGATGTATCGAAAGTGGCAGGTTATAAGCCGACGACTTGGGTCGATCCAAAGCGTACTGTAGTTGCTGGCATTAACTTAAATGATGCTAAAACAGCGATGAATACGGCAGCAGGGTCTTCGGAAATGACTAGCGCGATTAATAACTTTAGTCGGGCAAGTGACGCGGGTAATAGTGGCGGTAGTGATGCTACTAATGAGGAGTTACAGGGTGATATTACAGGTCTTGGTACAGAGATAGGTTTGCATCTAGCCATTGTCAATCCGGGGATGGGGGCAGGGTTGATTGCGTTATCTATTTCTGTGTCGCATGTGTTGGATCAGTTTATGCCTTCTAATATTGGCTCAAATCCAATCTTGTTTTTAAACCATGTCGGTCGAGCTTGTCTAAACGTCACTTTATCGATCTGGATTAGTATGGCGGTTGGTTTGTCTTTTACCGCGTTAGTGACCGCTATTATGGGGCTCTCCATTTGCGGTAATGGTGGTATTCAGTTTGGTCAGGCCGCGATGTCGGTGCAGTCTTGGATGCAGCCGATCTTGATGGTAATTTGTGTGTTCTTTTGGGCGATTGGTTTTGAGCTGGCGTATTATGTGCCCTTGTACCCTTACTTCGTCTTTCTCTTTAGTTCGATCGGGTGGATTATCTCGGTGATAGAGGCGATGGTGGCAGCACCGCTGGTGTGTCTTGGCTTGGCGCATCCGGAAGGGCATGACTTCTTGGGTGAAGCGAAACAAGCGATGATGCTGCTATTGAATGTCTTTTTGCAGCCAGCATTGTTGGTGATCGGCTTAGTGGCAGGGATGATCTTATCGTTTGTCACTTTGCGTATCTTTATCAATACCTTTGGCCAGTTGCTTGAAGATATTTTTAATCACTATGTAGCTGGCGGCGGATCAGCGGCGATAATGGGGCATGCTTTCCATTATGCGCATAACGCGGGTTCTGGCGCTTCTGGTGGTATTGGTTGCTTGATTGTCGCACCGTTTATCTTGGCCTTATTCGGTATGATTGTTTACGAGCTGATTACGCTGTGTTTTACGGTGACTTACTTGCTGCGTGACAATGTCGGTCGTTGGATCGGTGCGCCACAATCTGGCTTGCCTAACCCAATGGAGACATTGAACAAGGTCAAAGGCACTGCCAAGAGCTATGGTACGAAGACAGCGAATACCTTCAGACCAGAGCGCAGCTATGCGGTTGCTAACCCCTTGGGTAATGTCGGTGACGCTGTTAAGGAGAAAGTTGAACAGAAGCTTGCTAGTGAGCAAAAGGGTGATGATCAGTAATGCTAGTTAAGTTTCCTTTGACTAATATAAAAGCATATTAACGTTCAATTCTTAGGGGCAAGTTTCTCTTGCCCCGATTTTTTTAACTTATGTAATGGATCAATAACTGAAGTGGATAGCCTAGCATTTCATATAACATTATGTATTATAGAAAATTTCTCTTAAACGCTTCAGTTTGTGAAGCGTTTATCATGTTAATCGCCTCATAACTTGAAGCGTTTAATGCTATAATCGCTTCAAGAGAAACGTTAAATAAGGCATTCGTATGACTCATTGGGTGTGGGCTGATCAGAATTGGCCGGATTTTGATTGGGATGTGGAAGTCTTGTCGCCTTATCTTTCCAGTGCGCGGCTTGCTCAAGGGCGACTTCTGGGTATTATTCAAACTATCAACTCTGAGCTCTCTGAAAAGGTTGATGCTTTAATTATGGTTGAACAGGCTGTTGATACCTCTGCTATAGAAGGTGAGCGCTTAAGCCGAGATAGTGTGCGCTCGTCTCTAGCAATTCGGTTGGGTTTGGATCATGCGGGTATTAACAAGCAGCCTGATCGATACATTGAAGGTCTGTTGGATATGTTGATGGATGCTACGCAAAATTATAATCAGCCATTAACGCTGGAACGTCTTTGTGGTTGGCATGCAGCACTATTTCCAACCGGTTATTCGGGCATACGCAAAATTACAGTAGGGGCTTTGCGAGAGCCTGGGCCAATGCAGATTGTTTCTGGGAGACCGGACAAACCAACGATTCATTATGTCGCTCCGGCTGGAGAAAGTCTCAAAGGCGAGGTTGAAGCATTTTTAACTTGGTTTAATGCGCACGGTAAAATAGATGGTTTGCTACGCGCTGGATTGGCTCATTTGTGGTTTGAGCTTTTGCACCCATTTGAAGATGGTAATGGACGTGTTGGTCGTGCCATTATTGATTTAGCACTGGCGCAAGATGAACAGTTGTCATCGCGTTATTACAGTTTGTCCTCCGCTATTATGGATGATCGTAAAAACTATTACGCTAGTTTGGGGGAAGTTTGTCGTGGCAGTATGGATATAACCGCTTGGCTGGTTTGGTTTTTAACTTGCTTTGAAAATGCGGTGAAGAATGCGATTAAGCTTATTAAAGATATAAGCTTTAAAAGCCGTTTTTGGGAAGTGCATCAGCTAACGGATATTAACAAGCGACAAGAAAAAGTGTTAAATCGTTTGCTGGATGTAGGTAAAGAAGGATTTGTTGGCGGTATGACAACGAGAAAGTACATGCAGCTCACCCGCACCAGTCGAGCCACGGCCTACCGAGAGTTAAGTGATCTTGTTGATAAGCGCTGTCTAAAACCAATAGCCAGCAAAGGGCGTTCGGCGGCTTATGAAATAGATTGGGCCGTGATTGAGAAGTAGGTTGTTTATCGGTGATAATCGCAGTGAATTTTAACGTAAGAGTCTCAGCCTATGGATAGGCGGCCCCATTTGTGGCCAATCTTCCGCGTACAATGTTTTCAAAGTGCGAACTGACACAAGTACGCTGCGCGCTTTGAAAGCATTTTACGCGAAACCTTGGCTCACAAATGGAACCGCGCAGTACATAACGTCATATACTCTGAGCTGTTACATTTTAACCCCTATAGCGGTTAAAGTTAAAATTAACCCCTGTAGCGGTTAAAAACATCGACAAAACTCCCCTAAAAAACCATTAGTGAGCTAACTCTCTTTCAGATACGCGAGGCGAAACAGCTTTTATCAATCCGACACAACTAACTAATAGGCTCAATGAAAAAGCAATCAATGGATAGAGCAAAATAAATAGCGTTGAATAAATCCCCATCGGCAAGAATAAGTAAATCATAAACGCGGTAAAGAAAACCCATCGTTGCACATACTTAAAGGGCGGGCGGAATTTAACTTTTTCAGTTTTAGACAGGTAGCCACGAATAACCATTGGGAAGTTGTTCGCTCTGCCAATAATAAATAGCAGCGAGAGAAAACCAGCAATCGCCATTGCTTTACTAAATGGCATTGGAATAATTAAGCTGGTATGAGCATGATGGTGAAAGAGTACAATGCCAGTCAATATCGCTGGCAATGCCAATGAGGCTAACACCGTGCTCCGAATGGAGTAGCCGCGTGAAACACGGGCGATAAATGTGCTGGCCAGAGGAACCCAAGCAAACCACCAGGATAAAGCAAATAACTGCCAATGCAGCTGCCAGCCTTTGTGTAAAATCGCCTTGATCACAGCCGGTTGCTGCATATGTGTCACTTTGTGCGTATTTAAAAAGAGGCTAAATACTAGTAATAAAATAGTAAGAAACGCCATAACAATCAGCATGGTGACAAAAGGGTTGGTCTTTTGCAGTATCGTCGCCATGCGTGCATTTAGTTTTTTACTAAAGACAACAAGCATTAAGAAAAACGACGCAAATACCGTATTGGGTTTTAAACCGGTAATCATAAAGAGCGCATGCGGATTAGCAATCAGGCTAACGGTAATCATAATAACCATAGCGGCTGTGAGGCTAAGTACAAAAAAGGTAAAAATGCGCGTGCTGGAATTGATAAAAGCACCGATAAAGGTGTTTGGCGTGCAGCGCACGATGCTGTTGGCAGCATCGCTGACATATGCATCTTTATTTTTACGATAAGCAAAATAGGCCAGCCCAACCGTCACCAAGGCAATGGTTCCCCACGGAAATAAGCCGTAATGCAGTGTTGCTGCTGATAGAATTTGTTGCGCACTATGTGGATGAGCTTGTGTGGCTATTGGTAAATTAACGCTGACAAATTGCGCTAGGCCAAAAAAGAGTAGAAACAAGGACAGCTGGATCCAGGCGATATTTCCCAGCCAATTTCCGAGGGATAGCTTTTTGCCACTGTCGTTGTTGTCGTTAGCTGCTAGCTTGGTGCTGCCAAGCTTGGTAAAAATCAATAGCAATGCAAGCGCCAGAGCAATATCATTGACATAGAAAAAAAGCTTAAACACATGTGGGCAATATATATAAATCACCGCCTCTAGTGCAATAAGTATTGGTGCAATAATAAAAAGATTCTGCTTTGTAAAGCTCTTTGCCTTTTTCTTCATGAGTTTTCTCTTTTAGCTGATAGTATTTTATACGTTCTTTCCGACAATAATCCTTCTTTATATTTTTGATCAACGTCCACTTGCATTAGTTGACCGTGTTCTTGTACCAGTGCGCGGGTGGTGGCGGTGATATTGTTAGGGTCGCTATCTAATAAGGCGTCACGGATTTTTTCATTAAACACTAAATATTCGCGCAGAGCGACGCGCTTGCCATCCACTGTCGGCGCTAGGCGCTGCCAAATGACCAGGCGCATGGTTTCAATAATATCAATTGTACGTCCGTCGCGTTCTTCGGCAGCAAAGCTATTAACGAGACGACGAATGGTTTCAGCTACACCATTACTGTGTAGTGTGGTATAAACAGGATGCCCAGTTAATGCCGCTTCTAATACGGCGGTAATCGTTTCTGGGTCGCGCGCTTCACCCACTAAAATCAAGCGCGGTTTGCGTCGTAATGCATTCCGTACGCCGTCGGCAAAGGTCGGTAAGTGGCGCGGAATCTCTGATTGGCTGATTAATGCTGTCGGCGTTTGCAAAGAGTCGTAAACAAATTCGATCGGTGATTCGTAGGTAAGAATTTTTCGGTGGCTATCAGGATTTTCTGCTAGTTCCTTGATAATAGCCGCCAATAATGTACTTTTGCCGGAACCTGTGGCGCCAGTGACATAAACAACGCCTTCGTGTGGGGCAATCGCTTCTAAAATTTTATCGGGTAAATTTAGGTGCGATAGCGGCGGTGGCTCGCAAGGAATAGTTCGTAAGGTAATTTGTATTCCTTCATGCCCATCAACATGACAGCCAGTGCCATTCACACGATAACGAAAACGCTCGTTACGGTTGGGGCGTACTTCATAATGGGTATCAAGATCATGGCCGCGCATTAATTGCGTGGTGCCATTGGGGCCGTAGATAGCATTTAATAAATCGCCCACTTCCGAATTGGTCAGTTCGCGGCGAGTGATTTTATGAATGCGGCCAAACACCTCTACCACAATGGCAGAGTTGGTTTGAATAGTAATATCTGAGGCATCGATGCGGTAACAGTACACCAGTAAGTCGTCGATATTTTTAGGCTCAAACCGTGTTGGTTCTTTCGGATATAAATATCGACTCTCAGTTTTCATCGCATGCCTCTAGCGCGTAATCACAGGGTTCCATTGCTTGCTATTAAGCTGTAGCGCAGAGTGCGACGTAATTCGCATAATCTGATCGCCAATACGCATCTCATGATCGTTACCAGTAATACCAAGATCAGCTTTGGACACACTGGGTGAACTAATCATGTCAGCTGCTAGCAAGCGTCGATAAAGAATCATGCCAACATAGTCGCGTTTAAGGCGATTTAAGTTAGCGGAGAAAATATCATTGGCTTGTTCTAAGCCCTGTTTCCAGCCTTGCTTCAGATAAGCATCCCAGGCTTGTGCTTCTGCTCGACAATTGGGTAAGAGCGTGTGATTAGGTAAGTCGGGTTCGGGGTAGTTCATCCATAAATAAGAGCGCCAATTAGGCGGTGCAGTAACAAAGCGTGCGGGTGCAATAATCTTGTAAGTCTTATCGGCAGCACGAATAGTATCGTTATTGGCTAAGGTTAAATTGCCATTGGATTCCACCAAGATTGGTGGCAGAACGTTATGTTTTAATAATAGTTGATTAAAATCAAAAATATGGTCGAGGAATGAAGATTCATTAGCAAGCGCTGCATCAATATGCTGCGAGCGCCAAGCAAGAGCGCCTTGGGCGCCAAGCGTCGTTGCCGTTTCACGCAAAGCTTGCAGGCGAATAGCGTTAATTTTGCTATTGCCAGCTGGCATAGAGCTTGGTTTGACATAACCAACGTTCGCATAAATAGTCGGTGGCTTGTGCGCACAGGCGCTAAGGCCCAATGCGGAAATGCTGATCAGTGCGCAGGCTTTTAGGTGCCGCTGAATTTTACTTAATTTCATAAACTTAATTTTCATTAAACCGTATCAAACATTTTTTAGTAGTGACTGAAAGCGGTGGCGGGTGACAACGTTTCGTCATTACTTATTTTTCAAAAAGGTGGAGTAGTTACTCCACCTCGCCAAACTATTAGCTCGGGAAGTATCTCAACTCGATAATTCTGCTTCCTGGATAAACTTTAATGGTTGCCTTTTTCGCGACTTGGTATGTGGTATCGCGTAAAATATTCGCCAAGGCTTCGTTGCTAGCACTAACGGCAACGATCACTGGAATCGCTGGGCGTTTACCTAGAACGCGGACGCTGTAGTGGCTAGCAACGGCAATTTTTTTCAAAAGCGGCTCAACCGGGCCAGTCCAGTCAATGGAGCTGACTTGCGCCATGCCAATCGATTCAGGGTTTGGTGCTTTCGGCATTTTGATGCCTGGGTGCGTAGCAATTTGAATGGATGATAAGGTGTGCATCGAGTGTCCGACGGAGGTGGCTGTTTCCGCCAGCTGATATTGCGCATTACGGTTAACGGAAGGCTCAGGAGCGCTATTGGTGGTGATATACTTAAGGTGAAGATTAACAATCTTAGCCTGCTCGTCTTCGCAACCAGCGAGTAGGAAAAACAGGGACGCAACTAATAATATTTTAACTTTCATACGCTTGTAAAAACCTTGGTAAAGCCGATTAGCGCATCCGTTGCTGTCAGGTTTCCTTAATGGTCAAATAAGTGTACGGCAAAAAGATTAAGGTAATATTAAGAAAGCTTAAAAACTTTTAATTTTTCAC
This sequence comes from Gammaproteobacteria bacterium, assembly GCA_030425685.1. Taxonomy (GTDB): domain Bacteria; phylum Pseudomonadota; class Gammaproteobacteria; order Coxiellales; family Coxiellaceae; genus JAUIAD01. The sequence goes on from JAUIAD010000001.1 coordinate 318,720, forward strand.
GGGATAAGGCTTAATATTTCTTTAAGGTTTCTGGGGTAATATATCAGGGATCGAATAAGATGTAATGCCATTATGGCGCATAGTAGAAGGTTTGCAGTATGAGTGGTGTGACGCCTCAGGATCAATTAAAGGCTCAAAACAAAAGAAGAAATTTAGCTAGGCGCTATTCGTTGGAAAAGCTAGCAGCTGAATTAACTCGCCAAGGTCATGAAATTAAAAAACAAAGTATTGCAGATCTTGAGGGTACTATAAAGCGTATAAAGAAAGAACGAGCAGAAAAAGAAAAGCAACTGTCTTTGCTGCAGCGGCCAGTGCCGACGCCACAAAATACCCAGCAAAAGAAACAACAGCCTGAAGTTGGTGATGCGCAAGTAAAAGAATATCACCGTGTTCTAAGTCGTTGGTTAAAGACCCTTATTCCCACAGCGCAAAGTGAACTTATTTATGCCGGCCATAAACAAGGTTATAGCAGTAGTAGAGTTGCGCTCTTACAAGATTTAGCAGCTAAAATATTAACGATTTCGGCGCAAGCATTGGCAAATGGCTTGAGAGATGCGTCTGCTGCGTTGCGTGATGGCAATTGTGACAATCTGAAGAAGGATTTGCCGTCAGAATACCACGAGATTCTCGACAAGGTTTTCGAAGAGGCTATGCAAGAAGAAAAGGAGCATGATGCCTCAGCAGGAGGACACGAGTCTGATCAAAGTGGTGATGATGATGCTTCGTCACCTGCGGCGCTAAAATTGGCAATGGCAAAACGCTCGTTGCAAGTTGCTGCTGACAATAACTTATCACCCGATGAAGCAGAAACATTAACGGATGTGATCACCGATTGTTGTGACACTTTGGAGCATCAAGCTGCACTGGATCCTTCTGCATCTGATCAGGATGATGATAATGATAAGGGTAAGGATTTTAATGGTGGCAATTATGACTCTCCGCCTGCTTATCAAGAGCCCTCAGCACTATCCGCTGAGCCAGGTGATGCGGATGAAAATCCTCAAGGCCCATCGTCATCGGCTGGTGAAGATGGGGGGCAAGAGGATTCTCCATCCTCTTATGACGACGATACTAAGCAACATGGTGATCCTTCCGCGTCAAAAGATGCAAATGGTCATGATAACAATATGCCAAAGCCTTCGGCGCCACCGGCAGAGCCTGGTGATTTAGATGAAAGTCCGCAAGGTCCCTCATCTTCAGGTGGGGATAAAGCCAGCGCGCAGCATTCTAATGAAAGTCCGCAAGGGCCTCAAGGTCGAGAGCAAGCTCAGGGTCCCTCGCCGTCGTCCTCATCCTCGTCCCCTAACAGTCCGCAAGGGCCTCAAGGTGGGGAGCAGACACAAGGACCATCACCATCACCGACATCCTCTGGCGGAGATAATAAGCAAAAAGGAGAGCATCGTCAGACGCAGGAGTGGCGACAACAAGGTGCGAACAATCGCCCATCTCTTGAGGGCAAATATAAGGATGGTGGTAGTCACAGCAGTAGTAATGCGCCAAGCGCAAACAATAGTAGTAGCGGTGCTGATTCAGGAGGCGGTAGTAGTGCTCCTAGCCCAGCCCCAAGCGCACCCGGAGGTCCATAATGCAATTTTCAGAAAACGCGCATTGGCGTGATTCCGCACGACCGGTCAGATTTTTTATTTGGGATGGAAAAACTGCTTTTCCGTTGGTGCTCTTTATTATGCACTGGGCATGGTGGACATTGGGGATTGCTGTTGGTGGTATGATTTTTTTCACGATATTGAACCGCTATGGGTTTAGTGTTGAGGTGTTTGGTCGTATTTTACGTGGCTTTATTGGTGGAACGCGTAAAACAGCGATACCGTGGTGGGATGAATAATGCATTTAGCGAAAAAATTAGAAGCGTTGGCAAAAAATGTTGGTGCCAGTTTTACTTTTAAAGGCCGACCGATTCCGTTTTCAGAAATGTTTATGGATACGGGTTTGTTGCCTGGCTTGACCAAGCGCGCCGATCAACTAGCATCGCTATGTTTTGGTTATGGCTTGGGGGCAACGTATGAAGATGTCGAGCAATCGCTGTTAGGTGTTAAAGTCACGTTTGATGAATTTACACCAGACACCTTACGTTTATTCTGTTTAGCCGATATTATTTTTGAGCTAGTCAAGACCAGCCCGGATACCAATGTGGTCTCATTGGATGAACTGATGTACGACTAACGCAGGTGCAAGGTGTGTGATGTGGGATGTATGATGCGTGATGCGTGATGTGTGATGTGTGATGTGTGATGTAGGGGCGCAGCATGCTGCGCCCGCAAACATCCGCAGCACCGACAGTCAACAGCCGTTCACACCCAACGGGCACAGCATGCTGTGCCCCTACGGATTCTCAATTACACATGAGAAAAATACACACCGCGTAACAAAACGCAGTAATGTAGGGGCGCAGCATGCTGCGCCCGCAAAGGTCTGCAGCTGCCGGATATCAATAGGCACGGCATTCAGCGCCCCCTAAGATGTGCCTGATGTTCCTGGTTTTTTCAATTTAGAGGGCATCTTTAGTTCAAAATACAGACAACAATTCCTACCCCTTAAATGTTAATAAAAAATTAAAAAAGGCTTATGCTTTCTTAAGAATTCCTTAAGTTTTATAACGTAGAATGAAAACTATCTTACGGATAGTTTGTCTCAAATGAAGGTGATTTCAGATTTCCCCCACCTAATCAGGATGTTAAATAGGGCAAGGAACTAACTTGTTTATAAGGTAACAAACAATGGCAAGCTCAGGCTTTTTTCAGGCAAGAACAGGAAAACAGATACCAAGGGAAGGTAATAACAGTCAGCGGCTGCGTGATAGTGTGAGTAGACTGGTCACACTGATGAAACAGCCACTACAAGAAATTGAGGCTAACTTAGCGAGCAACCTAGACTCGTCTAAGACAATAGATATAGGTAACCATTAATGAGTCAATCGGCCACTTTAATCACCACGTCACAGCAACGTGGAGAAGATTTAAAACGCCGACTGATCGAGTGCTTGGAAAAGGAAAAAGATAAGTTTGTGACAATCGCACAAGCCTTCTATCAAAAGCAACGCAGTGACGCGAGTGCATTAGCACTGACAAAAGATATTATTGAAACCGTTGATCGCGTGTTAGCAGCCGGTGATTGGGATGACTCACTTTTTTTAAGGAGTACCATTAAGCCGCTAAAACAAATTCGTGAAGAAGCAATGGCGGTTAGAGACGAGCTGATTGCTCGCGATATTAAAGAAGACGATATCCAAGAGCCAGAATTGGCTGATGATGTGATTAAGTTATATGTCTCTTTATATCAAGCTGATGGTCATGACCTTAAAAAGTGGGCGGCACAGCTTAGTTCGATTACCAGCTATATGGTAGGACGACCGATATATAATAAAGAGCAGGATATCCAATCGGTGATGCGACAAAAATTATCGCAAACATCGGAAGCTTATGCTGTTATTGGTATTGAGGCCAAAAAAATTATTACCAATGAATTTTCACGAGGGCGCGAAGATCGTTGGGGGCATGAGTTAGTTAACGTTGAGTCAGGTGCAGTAACCCCTGACAATGTGGTTGAGTTTGTACATGCCGGGCGACGTTATCATTTTCGCAAGCAACAATTAATACTAAAACGTTTTGCTAAAGCACTGTTAGGGGGTGGTTGATGAGTCAACAGCAGCAAAATTCCAGTGATCAAACCGCTAATTTCTTTTGGTATTTAGTGCTATTAACTGTCGCTGTCATTCTGATTTGGTTTTTTGAAAAAAAATATATTATCCCCGTTATTTTTGCCTTTCGTCGCGTTGAGCTTGATTTATTAAAGATCGTTGCCATGTCGTGGGATTCGATTGCAGGATTTTTGCATTTGCCTTTATGGGATATGACGCATATCAATAAGGCGCAGCATTTTATCAGTAGTACACCGGTTAACAAAATAGACATTGATGATGTTAGTAAGCTTAGCAAGTTTGTTGGTAAAGATTTACGTTATCCGGTGATGGCTTTTTTAATTGGCATGGGTTTTATCCTTATATTCAAGCATCGTTCCGGACGCTTTGTGCATACCTATTCAATGAAAACACTGAAAATGGACGAAGTGGAAAATTGGCCGCAAATTACGCCGGTCATCAGTTTGAATCTATTAAAAGAAGACTTGGATAAAGGCCCTTGGGCGATGGCAAAGTTGCCACTCGACTTTTGTAAGGAAAATAATCTTTTAAAAATAAAAATAGAGAAAGGTCAGAAGACCTGGACGATTGATGAAGGCGCCACAGAGCAGTTATTTACGTTGCAGATGGGGCCGCATTGGGATGGCTTAGATAAATTACCTATTCATGTCAAAGCGCTAGTGATTATTTTTATGGGTCGCTCAACGCGCCAACAAGATGAAGCCAATGCACTGTTGGAACAAATTGCCGCCTCGGCAAGCCATGGCAAATTAAATTTTGCTGGCGTTGAAGAAAAATTACAAAAATACAAAGAGCATCGCATTATTCAGTGGCTTTCTGTACGTCATGCCTATGTTGGTACCTTTATGGCAAGCCTGCTGGAAATTGGTCGTAGTGAGGGTGTGTTAGCGACGGCAGAATTTTTATGGTTAAAACCGGTAGATCGACGCTTATGGTATATCCTTAATAGCGTTGGACGATCGACCGCGGTGGTTGAAGTCGCTGGCTTATTTGCACACTGGCTAGCGGAGAAAAAATTACAACATGGTCTTCGCGCACCGATGACCAAGCAGGCGGTAGAAGCATTAGAACTATCGGTAAGTGATATTCTTTACGTTGAAGAAGGTGATCAATGGCGTACCAACAACGCGGCTTAACAGAACGACAAGAGCGGTTTCATTCGCAAGCCATTCGTGACACGCGCACGATCGGCCAGCGCATGGGCGACTTTATGCGTAACCCGAAAGGGTCAGCAGCGCTGATGTTTACCGGTGCGCTGTTAACGTGGTTTTTGTACGGCTTCTTCGATATTATTCTATTGATTTGCATTGCGATTTTCAGTTTTTGCTATTTCCAAAAATCGCGTTTGCCATTTAGATTGCCTTTGCGTTCTGGCTTGCAAGATTATAATGATCCTAAGCCGGGGACGACCGACAAACCGCGTAAAGCGCGCGGCATCTACTTTTTTGGTAATGAAAATAAATCCAATCAAGAGCTATGGTTCGCCAACGAGGATATGCGTACCCACGTTTTAATCTTTGGCTCAACCGGTAGTGGTAAAACGGAAGCCTTGGTCTCGATTGCCTATAACGCTTTATTACAAGCCAGCGGATTTATTTACGTCGATGGTAAAGGTGATAACTCTCTGTTTGCCAAAGTCTTTTCGATGGTGCGCAGCATGGGTCGCGATGATGACATCTTGCTGATTAACTTTATGACCGGCGCGCGTGATATTATTGGCCCGCAAGCAAGACGTTTGTCGAATACCTTGAATCCTTTTGCCAACGGTTCTTCCAGTATGTTGGCGCAGTTAATCGTTAGTTTGATGCCTTCCTCTGCCGGTTCACCTGATGGCGATATGTGGAAAGGCCGTGCGATTGGTTTCGTTGAAGCATTGATGCGTGTGTTAGTGACCATGCGTGATATGGGGCATATTTTGCTGGATGCCAACACCATTCGTAATTATTTCTTATTGCCAAAACTAGAAGCGATGGTAATTGATAAGTTATTTTTACGTGATGGCCAAGAAGCGGTAAGTCTCGAGAATATCCCAAGCACTGTGTTGGAACCTATTATCAGTTACGTTGACAACTTGCCGGGTTATAACCGCGAGAAAAAAGGTAAGCAGGTGTCGCAAGTGCTAGAGCAACACGGTTTTATCACCATGCAGTTAACGCGTGTATTTACCTCGTTGGCGGATACCTATGGCCACATTATGCGGACTAACTTGGCGGAAGTGGATTTGAAAGACGTGGTGTTAAACCGTCGTATCCTTTGTGCCTTATTACCAGCGTTAGAAAAATCGCCGGAAGAATTATCAAACTTAGGAAAAGTAATTATCGCGACGTTAAAAGCGATGATGGCCTCTGGTTTGGGTGATGGTGTTGAAGGTGAGATCAAAGATATTATTGACTCCAAGCCAACCAATGCGAATACACCTTTCTTATGTATCTTAGATGAATATGGTTACTACGCGGTTGAAGGTTTTGCGGTGGTACCAGCGCAGGCGCGTTCATTAGGTTTCTCCGTAGTGTTCGCCGGTCAGGATTTACCGGCTTTCCAAAAAGCGTCAAAAGAAGAAGCCGCTTCCATTGGTGCGAATACCAATATCAAGATCTGTATGAAGCTAGAAGATCCCACCGAAACATGGGATTTCTTTATGAAATCTGCCGGTGAGTCTTATGTAACACACGTTGATAATTTCCAAGTCGACCAAGGTAGTGTCTTTGGTATGTATCAAGATGGTAAAGGCGCCCGTGCTGAAAAACGTTCTCGTATCGATTTGCTTGATTTAAAAGAGCAGCGTGAAGGTGATGCACATTTTCTTTTCCGTTCGAAGATTGTGCGCGGAAAATTCTTCTTTGCTAACCCTAAGCCAGTTAAGCGTATGCGCTTAAATCACTTTTTAAAAGTAGCCGAACCAGAAGATGCCGAAATAGAGCGCTTGAAAAAATCATTTGACCAAATTGAAAGTTTGGTTGGCAAGCCGATTGATTTTGAAGTCGGCGCAGCAGCCAATGAAGAAGTGGAAGATATCACGAAAATGTTGCGCGAGCATGAAGATCTTCCTTTTATGGACAAAGCCGCTGTTGCTTTACGTCGTTATTATCAGCAAACAGAATTACCACCGATGTTCTTTGATGACATCGAAGAAGAAATTGATCAAGAGCACTTAAGCTTATTTACCACATTGCGTATTACCGACCACTTGCGTGGCATGGTGATTACCGATGATATGGAAGCTTTCCAAGAGCCATTGTTAGACCGCTCAGTTATGCGCGATCAACTGGAATATTTGCAAAGGTTATGCGGTAAGTCCAGTCAGCAAGCCTCCAATATTGCCATGGAATTAGTAAGTGATATGGATAAGGGTACCCACTATCCACCGGGAACACTGCTGACCAAAGACGCACTAGAATTAACAACGGATGTCTACAACATCTGCGACAAGGTTGTTTTAAAGAAACAAGAAGCAAAAGAAGAAAAAGACAAAAAATAAAGATTTGAAATAAACGTAGGGGCGCAGCATGCTGCGCCCGGGGCGGAACAAAAGAAAAAAAAGGAACCTAAACTAAAGTCGCCTCAAAAAATAGAAGAAAACCATGTTAAAAACAAAAAACAACTTGTTAATAAAACTACTCCTCATCACCCTAGTCGCCCTTGGCCTAACCGCCTGCGCAAAGAAAAAGGTCTACCACGCACCACCGCCACCACCACCAACGGTAAAACAATTGCGCCACCAAGCCATCAGACAACTAGAATTAAACAACGTACAAGTCATTCATTTAGGCGAAACCATGCGCCTAGTATTACGCAGCGATGACATGTTCCAACCTGACTCAGCCAACTTACGTGATTGCGCACGCCAAACCTTAGTAACCGTCGCGCAACTATTACGCTTGTACGAAAAAGTAAATGTAAAAGTAGCCGCCTACACCGACGAGCAAGGTAAATATGATCGTCAACAGGCACTAACAACGCGGCAAGCACAAGTGATATCCACCTTTTTATGGTCGCACGGTGTTGACGCACGCTTAATGTATGCGGTTGGCTTTAACCGTTTAAATGCAGTTGATTGGAATGGTTCAGCAACAGGAAGAAGCATGAATCGTCGTGTAGAGATTAGTTTCTCGTATTTCCCAATTGTGAAGTCATACAATTAGTAGAGATCACAAGATAAAGTAAAGACAAAGGAAGGTCCGTTATGAAAATAGAATAAAATAAATATTGAGGCAGCCATGTCATCTGAAGTAGAACAATTAACCACCGCTAAAAATAATTTTTATCGTGATGGTTATCGTCGTTTGATGAAAATTATTCTGATGATGGTTGGCGTCGCGGTAGCCTTGTTGTTAGTATTAAGCTACGTCGTTTTTACGCAACCTAAAGCAAAATATTATGCCTCTACCACCACAGGTCGCGTTATCCCCATTCAGTCACTGAGTAGCCCAGTGGTCACCTCCAATTTTATTCGTCAATGGGCGTCATTGGCTGTTCGTTCATCTTTTAACTTAGATTTCGTGCATTACCAAGATCAGTTATCAAAAACATCGTCGTATTTTATCCCTTCGGGTTGGGATGCGTTTAAAGGCGCGTTGCAATCATCCGGTGTTTTAAATACGTTGATACAGAAAAAATTATTTGCCTCAGCCTTTGTCAATGGCACGCCAAGAATTATTGACCGTTATGTCAGCCACGGGCAATTTACATGGAAGGTGCAGTTACCACTATTGGTCACCTATACCAGTGCCAGTGAAAAACAAACCAGGCAGTTATATGTTGCTTTAACAATAAAGCGAGTGCCAGTGCTAACCTTTCCGAAAGGAATAGCAATAACAGACTTTGCGGCGAGATAATCCTTTTGATTAAAGGGGTTGTGAGAAGTAACAACTCGATCGTCATTCCGGTAAAAGCCGGAATCCAAGCGCGTTTAGCGCGCTGACGCAACTTTGTTGCGTTTGGATCCCGCGTCAAGCATGGGATGGTGAGCAGTTACAATGAGAAATAAATAGCGTAGAAGAAAAGATGAAAAAAAATGCCTTAGAATTAGTAGTATTAAGAAACGCGTTTTACCGCGATAACTACTATCGTGCGTTGTATTCCTTATTGCTGTTAGTGGTAGTCAACTTAGGCCTCGCCGGCATGATTTTTTACGAGTGGGAGCATCCGCCAGCAACGCAATATTTTGCCACCACCGCAACGGGTGTGATTATTAAAATTCATGAACTGTCAGACCCCGTTGTTCCAGATAATTTTGTCACACAATTTGCTTCAGATGCTGTGCGTCAGGCATTTGATTTGGATTATCTGCATTGGCAGGATCAACTACAGCAAGCATCAAATAATTTTACCCCATATGGTTGGCGCTGGTTTATTAAGGCGCTGCAAAGTAGTAATAACTTAAAGTCCTTAACTTCTTTAAAAATGGTATCAAACGCCAGTATTACAGGCGCACCACAAATATTAGAAAAAGAAATTATCGGTGGGCGTTATGCATGGAAAATCAAAATGCCTTTGTTAGTGACGTATACCTCCGGTCAGGCAAATACCATTCGTATGCCAATGAATGTCACTTTAATTGTCATTCGCGTTCCAGTTAAGGATAATCCGCAGCGCATTGCTATACAGAACTTTATTCCAGAACTAACGGGACCCCAAGCATGATGAAAGTAGTAGTGAGAAAAATAAAGAACAGTTGTTGGTTGTGGGCAGGATTCTTATCAATGGCAATGATGTCAAATGTTGCCTTAGCAGACGGCTTTGGTGTTAGCAATAATGCTAATAATCAAGCGTCAGGCAATGACCAAGCTATTATGGCCAAGTTGCTAAAGCAAGAAAAAATGCGTTACCAGCATCCGCAAAGTGTTGGCTCCCAAAGTGTTGGCTCCCAAAGCGTTGGGCCTCAAAGTGCTAGGCCGCAAAGCAACGTAGGGCAAAATAGTTTAGGGCAAAGTACTACCGGCGTACAAAGCGCGCCACAAGTGCCGGCAAAAGAAAGTATTGGCGATGAAGCCTTTGCTAGTACGGCACGTACTATGGTTCCTTTGACGCCTGAGCAGATTAAAACACTACATTACTTATTTGATCAAAGCCAAAAAGCAGCGGCGGCATCACCAGGTACGCCACCTAAGCCAACGTCAACGTCTTTAATTGTCAATATGTCGCCAGGTTCAGCACCACCGTTGATACGTTTATCACAAGGTTTTGTTTCCTCATTGGTGTTTGTTGATGCAACCGGTGCGCCATGGCCGATTAAAGCGTTTGATTTAGGTAATCCTAAAGCTTTCAACATTCATTGGGATCAAAAGGGCAATACGCTAATGGTGCAAGCACTGCAGCGTTATAAAACAGGCAACCTTGCGGTTATTTTAAAAGGCATGGATACCCCTATTATGGTGAGCTTAATGCCCGGGCAACGTGCTGTTGATTATCGTGTTGATATGCGTGTGCCGCGTTTAGGGCCTAATGCTAACCCGATGTTAGAAGGCTTACCTTCAAAAGGTGATCCCAACTTAATGAATGTGCTTGACGGTGTGCCACCAGAGGGTGCAAAAGCATTAAAGATTTTAGGGGATGGTTCTTGCCAAGCATGGCTGCTTAACGATCATATTTTCTTGCGTACTAGCATGGCGGTGATGACACCCGCGTGGATTTCAACCATGAGTAGTCCTGATGGCACGCATGCTTATGAAATACAAAAGGCACCAGTTATTTTGGCAATGCGGCATGGAAAAATTGTAAAGCTGACGATTGAAGGGTTGTAAAACGATGACAAACGAAACGAATAAAAAAGCAAGTAAACTAAGCGCAAAAGCACGCGTGCTGGCCATGCTCGTCGGTATTTTTATTATTATTTCCGTGGTTGCAGCAGTTTGGCATCATTCTAATGTCAAAAAGGCCTATCAAGGTGCTTCAGAGGTCTCTGGCGCTCCGTCCATTAACTCGATTCCTGGTGCGGGTAATCCGTCAGCCAACTATGTTAAAGCGCAAAATACTCAGAATGCGCAAGAGGCGGCTGCGGCTGTTAATAATGGTACCAGTGCTGTTCCTACGATTACACGTCCGAGCTTTGCTGGTTCGCCAGATGATTTTCTTAATCAGGCAAGCGGCGGTGCGCTAAATGCCAAGCCGATCAGTAAAGACTGCCCCTTATCAAAAGTGGTTTATATGTATAAGCCCAACCCGGCAAGTTGTAGTGTGCCAAACCTAAAATTAGCACGTAAAGCGGGTGTGACGGCAGAAGAGTTGCGTTGTCAGTCATGTTCTTGTCCTGCACTACGCGCTGCTGGTTTTACAGCAGGTGAATTAAAAGATACTGGCTACAGTGCTAGTGATCTTAAAAAGTGTGGTTTTACCTTGGCGCAATTAACCAATGCTGGTTTTAGTGCTAATGATCTAAAAGCCGCTGGTTTTACCGCAAAACAATTGCGTGATGTTGGTTTTACCGCTGGCCAATTGGCTGCCGCTGGCTTTTCACCCTCACAATTAAAATCTGCAGGTTATTCAGCAAAAGAATTAGTAGCAGCGGGTGTTGGTTTGGCTAATAACCATGGTGATTGCAGTGTTGCGAAATTAAAGCAAGCACGTGCTGATGGTGTTAGCGCCGCTTCATTAAAAGGTTGTGGTGTTGCCGCCTTAAAAGCGGCTGGGTATACCGCGGCGCAATTAAAAGCAGCTGGATTTTCGGCTAAAGACTTAAAAGATGCTGGTTTTACAGCATCACAGTTAAAAGCAGCTGGTTTTTCTGCCAAGGATCTAAAGGATGCTGGATTTACTGCCGGTGCTTTGCGTAATGCCGGTTTTAGTGCGGCACAGTTAAAAGATGCTGGATATTCAGCTTCTGCCTTGCGTAAGGCAGGCTTTTCTCCTGAAGCATTAAAAGCTGCGGGCTTTAGCGCTAAAGATTTAGCAAAAGCAGGGTTTAGTGCCGCTGCGTTAAAGAAGGCAGGCTACAGTGCAACGCAATTAAAAAATGCTGGCTTTAGCGATGACGATTTAAAAGCAGCAGGTTATTCACCCGCACAAATTAAAGCGGCTGATGAAGCATCTAAACTTTGTAATGTTGCTGCGTTAAAGGCGGCGCGTTTAAAAGGCGCTTCGGCTAAACAGCTAAAAGACAAAGGTTGTAGTCTGGCGGCATTAAAGGCAGCTGGTTTTACTGCCAAACAATTGCGTGCTGCTGGTTTTAGCGCAGCGCAATTAAAAGCCGCTGGTTTTACAGCAGCGCAATTAAAAGCTGCAGGCTTTAGTGCGAAAGAATTGCGTAATGCTGGTTTTAGCGCCGAACAGTTAAAAAATGCTGGTTTTAGCGCAGCACAGTTAAAAGCAGCCGGCTTTAGTGCCGCGCAATTAAAAGCAGCCGGTTTTAGTGCCGCTGATTTAAAAGCCGCTGGTTTTAGTGCGCAAGCGTTAAAAGATGCCGGCTTTAGTGCAGCAGAATTAAAGGACGCCGGTTTTAGTGCGGCAGATCTAAAAGCGGCTGGTTTTAGTGCCAAGGCATTGAAAGATGCTGGCTTTAATGCAAGATCGTTAGCAGAAGCGGGCTTTTCGCCAACGGCATTAAAGAGTGCTGGTTTTAGCGCGGCTGACTTAAAGCAGGCTGGTTTTAGTGCTGGGCAATTAAAAGATGCCGGTTTTTCAGCAGCGGACTTAAGTCAAGCAGGCTTTAGCGCCGGTGCTTTAAAAGCCGCAGGTTTTACGCCGAGTGAAATTAAAAAAGCATTAGCGGCAAGTTCTTCAGCTTGTAGCGTGAAGAAATTGCATGAAGCGCGTGAGCATGGTGCTTCTGCATTAGAGTTAAAAAACCGGGGTTGTGGTTTAGCCGCCTTAAAGGCAGCAGGCTTTACAGCAGCGGAACTGAAAGCGGCAGGCTTTACTGCTAAGCAATTAAAAGATGCTGGGTTTAGTGCAGCAGAATTAAAAGACGCTGGCTATAGTGCTGCTGATTTGAAACGTGCTGGCTTCAATGCCCGTCAACTGCGTGATGCGGGTTATTCTGCAGCAGATTTAAAAAATGCCGGTTTTAGTGCTGCTGCATTAAAGCAAGCAGGCTATTCAGCTGCTGACCTACAAAAAGCAGGCTTTTCAGCGGCCGCGCTAAAAGCAGCTGGCTTTAGTGCCAAAGCATTAAAGGCAGCCGGTTTTAGTGCCTCTGATTTAAAAGCGGCAGGTTTTACTGCTGGTGATTTGAAAGCTGCCGGTTTTTCCGCCGCAGCGTTACATAATGCTGGGTTTACTGCTAGTCAATTGCGCTCTGCTGGATTTTCAGCCGCGGCGTTAAAAGCCGCAGGATTTTCCTTAAAGCAATTACGTAATGCTGGCTTTACGACTGGCGATTTATTGCGAGCCGGTTTTACACCGCAGCAAGCAGGGTTGGCATCAGCGTCGGTTAAAAAAGCACAGCAAGCTAGCGCGCCGACAGATGCTTCACTGAATAATAGTGCTTTGAATAATGCTTCATCGATGCCATCGATTGATTCAAATTCACAAGCAGCTCGTTTAAAAGCGCTGCAAGATATGGAACAGGCGCAGTTAAATCAGCAACAACGCCGTGATGCCATTAATCAAGTGAAAGGCCAGATGATGATGGAGTCCAATAAATTGATGACTGGCTGGAGCAATACCCGTCAGCAGCAAGAACAGCACAGCATTGAAAAAGCGAGTGGTGGCGGCGGTCATGATAATGGTAAAGGTGGTGCTGGTGCCCTAGCGGGTCCAACCATTAAAGCAGGAACGGTGATGTTCGCGGTGTTAGATACCGGGATGAATAGTGATGAAAACAGCCCTGTGTTGGCGACTATTGTTACCGGAAGATTCAAAGGCGCTAAATTGATGGGTAAGTTTGAGCGTGAAAACAAACGTATCCTGTTGCAATTTAGCTTGTTGAACATTCCTTCCTTTGAGAAGAGCGTACCTTTGAATGCAGTGGCAATTGATCCGAATACAGCGCACTCTGTGTTATCTGGTTCTGTCAATAATCACTATTTGTTGCGCTATGGTTCCTTGTTTGCCTCTGCTTTTATATCAGGCGTATCCGATGCCATTATCAATAGCGGCAGTGTGCAGCAGTGTTTCTTCGGTGTTTGTACCCGGCTTTATCAAAACTTAAGTACCGGGCAATATATCGCCGCGGGTGTTGGTAATGTTGGTAAGCAGTATGCCAATGTGATGTCGGCTAACTTCCATGTGCCTCCGACAGTAAAAGTTCCTGCGGGAATGGGGATTGGTGTTCTATTTATGAGTGACTTGACCTTGGCGCATGCGTTGCCAGAGAAGATAACGAGTGACCACTATACATTTTCGCAATACAGTAATTAAGCGTGGGGAGTTGAAATAAAATGACGAGTGATAATAAGCGAGTAAGTGATGATGAGGAATATCAATATCCTGATGAGGAGTATGTGTCTGAGCCTGGTGGTGAGGAAGAAGCACATGCCCACAATCCTTACTCACACGAAGCGTCACAAGCTTCAGCGCCGCAGCAAGAAGGTAAGCTGCAATTTATAAAAGACTTTGTCGGGCGGCATCGTCGGATTGTTATTGCGGCGGGTATTGGTGTTTTTGCCTTAATTACGTTGAAGATTATGAATCATCATAAGAATAATAAGGTGATTATGAAGGCCAAGCCAGCGGTAGTGACGCAACCGGTGGTGCAAAAGCCAGTGGTGCAGCAGCCTGTTACTCAATCGGTAAGTAGTCCGGTGGTGACCGATGCGTTGTCGAGTATTAAGCAAGATAGTCAGACGAATCATGTCGCTATTTCAGGTTTGCAGAATCAGGTGCAGGCGTTGCAGACGCAGTTAGCTTCGGCGAATCAAAATCAACATGAGCTAAATCAGGTGATTTTGATTTTGGCGTCGCAGTTGAAGAATCTTAATCAGCATATGAGTGAGACGAAAGCCGTCGCACAAACTAAGCCTTCTGGGCCACCTTCGCCTGAGGTTGTTTATCATATTAGGGCGATTATTTCTGGGCGAGCTTGGATTGTTGGCTCTAATGGTTTAACCGATTCTGTTACTGTTGGTGATCCTATTCCTGATTATGGTTTGGTGAAGGCTATTGATGCGGATCATGGGGTGATTGATACTAGCTCTGGGAAGAAGATTCGGCTTGGGGTTAATGATTATTGATTTGGTTTCACGCAAAGACGCTGAGGGGACGCTAAGGGCGCAAAGGTTTTTGTGTTTTTGTTTTGGGTGAAAGGTTTAAATAGTGAAAAGTAATAAATTTCGTTTTATACATTTTCTGTTGATCGTGCCAATGATGTTGTTAACATCGCCGGCGTGGGCGGTTAATAGCTTTCACTTGACGCAGAGCTTGATGCAAGTTGCCGTTATCGCGCAGGACTTTGGCATTATTATGGGGTTGGGCTTGTTTGCTGGCGGGCTGTTTAAGTTGAAACGCTATGGTGAAATGCGCACCATGATGTCTTCGCAAATGACCATTGCTAAGCCCTTGTTTATGATGTTTAGCGGTATTGCTTTGATCTGTTTGCCGGTAATGACGGCAACCTTGTTACAAGCGATCTGGGGAACGAGCTCACCTTTGGCTTATCCGGTATATTCAAGTTATGACTTTGAATCGCTGATGACGCCTATTATTGTCTTTATTCGCCTGGTAGGCGTTTTTGGTATTATTCGTGGATTTATCCTATTAAGTCGCGCAGGAAATGAACAGGGGCAGCCGGGTCAAGTAGGTAAGGCGATATTACACTTGGTAGGTGGAATTATGTGTGTTCATATCATTGGTGTTTCGCAACTGATTGAGAATATCTTTAATGTAAATTAAAGGATTTAACTTTTTTAATATTTCCTTAAGGTTTTAGGGGTATAGTAGTAAAACCGTAAATTTTTTATATTAAACTGGAGGTTAAAACCATGTGGCCATTTAGAAAAGCGCGCTCGAAATCTCGTTCAAAGAGCAGAGTATTTAAAGTTATTGCAACCTTGTTAGGCTTGTCTGGTCTAATGTATCTTGGTGCTGCATCGGCAGATGTATCAGGCTTAGGTCTCAGTACCATTACGACGCACGTGAATACGACGGTTTCTTATCTTGCTAAAATCTTTGTAGATATTGCCCTGGTCGCCGGTGTTGGTTTTATTATGGCGGCATTCTTTAAATTCCATCAGCACAAGCTGAACCCTACGCAGGTGCCTATCAGTCAGGGTGTGACGTTGCTATTGATTGGTGCTGGTTTAACCCTGTTTACGACGATGTTACCGACGGCTAAAAAGGCTGTGTTTGGTAGTGCTGAAATGGCGAAAGTGGGTGGTTCCCAGCTTAAAAACATGATTGGAACTGTTAGCTAAGCAATGGCGCTACATGATCTCCAGCTTTATGCGACGGAAAGTAACTGGCGCTTGTTTATGGTAAGGAAGGCTGATCCAGCCTTCCTTAAATTTCAGCAAAAAGTCTTTCTGCGTGATGACCATACGTGTCAGTTTTGTGGTTTCCGTTCCAAAAAGCATGTCGAAGTTATTAATATCGATGCCGACTTTCATCATAATCGCTTAAGTAATTTAGTGACGGCTTGCGCTTTGTGCTGGCCTTGTTATTTTTTAGAAGCGGTGGGTAAAGCGGCCTATGGCGGTGGTAGTTTGATTTTCTTACCGGAAATGACGCAGAGTCAATTAAATGCCTTATGTCATGTGTTATTTGCTTCGATTGGCAGTGGCGGTGCCTCTGCCATCCAGTCGCGTAATATTTATCGTGGTTTAAAGTTGCGTTCACAGCAGGTTGAAAAGAAAGTCAGTGAAGGCATGAGTAATCCGGCCTTTTATGGCCGTTTATTGATTGAAGCGGATAAGGAAAAGGCAGCGGTTTTACAAGAGAAACTGGCTCCAGGTTTACGGTTATTGCCAGAGATTACCGCGTATGCAGCGCAGGTAAAAGATTGGCTTGCGGAGTCATTGCAGGCGTTGCATTTTGAGTAAAATATCCGCTTAATATTAAGCTTGTAGGGATGCAGCTGTATTTGAATTTGTATATGCTCAAAGCATTTAGAAATTCGGTGTTCTGAAACTGTATGGTTTCCGTGGCAATGTCATCCCGCACTTGATGCGGGATCTAGCGGTAAAGGCGCATTTTTTTGGATCCCGGATCGCGTCCTTCAGACTTGTCCGGGATGACGAATACTGAGTTTTAAAACACTTTGGTTATAGAGTGAGTTTTTACGGTTAGGTTGTAGTATATAGCGGTTATAAATAGGGTGTTGTCATGGCAAAAATTCTTCGTTCTGTGCTCGGGAGCTTTAGTAGTTTATTATCTTGGTTAAGCACCTCGCTTAAGCAATCAGCTGCATCCTATTGTGAATTACAAACGGCTGATAGTGCCACAACCTTAGTGGCTAACGATGGCTCGTTAATTTCCATTTTAAAATTATCAGGTGTTAACACACTTATTGGTAAAGAGGAATTTAAGTCTATTCAAAATGGGCTGTGCCAATCATTGCAAACATCGATGTCTCAGCCTGGGCATGTGATGCAAGTTTTATTTGGTTATAATAAAGATGAAGTACGTGAGGAAATTAAAGATATTCTCACACCCGCGCAAGCAACCGCTGAGCGTTTATCGTTAAGTTTAGATGATTTGTTTCGTGAGCGCGTGAAGAACCTTTCTGGCTATTGCGCACATGAAGAACTGTATTTGGTATTGTGGACGCGCTTAAAATCTTTGACGGGAGAGCAGTTAAAACGAGCTAAAAAGGATAAGCACAAGGCAATCAAAAAAGAAAAGATCCCCGCCTTTTTATCAGCGCAAAATTTATTAGCGGCGATTCCCGATTTGCGCGAAAGTCACGACTCTTTCGTGCGCTCTGTTTGTGCTGACTTTAACGATTTAGGCATGGTAACGGAATTATTAGGTGTGCACGATGCGGTGCATGCCATTCGTCATACCGCTGATCCGGAGTTTACCGATCGCGAATGGCGTCCCTCCTTGCCGGGTGATAAGTTAACGGTAAAATCAACCAGTCGTCCGATTAAAGAAATCTCTGATCTGATGTGGCCTTCTTTGGCACGTCAAGTGTTACCACGTGATGGTGAAAATATTAATTTACGGACAGCGCGTATTGGTGATCGAATTTATGCGACGGTGTTTATCGATTTATTTCCCAAAGAGGTGCAACCCTTTGTTCGTTTGTTTGCGCGTACCTTGCAAACACGCATCCCTTGGCGTATTTCATTTTTAATTGAAAGTAATGGTTTGGCGCATACTGGTATGCGTAAAACAATGTCGTCGGTTTTGGCGGTGACCTCTAGTCAGAACCGTTTGGTAAATGATTCTTTAAATTTGCTAAACTATATTAATTTAAATACCGATGATGCGGTGGTGCGTTTGCGTGTTACGGCAGTAACGTGGGCGCCGGAAGGTGATATGCGCTTGCTGCGTGCGCGAGCCTCGATGTTAGCGAAAGCGATTGAAGGTTGGGGTTCGTGTGATGTCTCGGAATTTTCCGGTGATGCCTATGGTGGTGTTATCTCAAGTATGCTGGCCATTTCGGGGACGAGTCCAGCAACGGCGTCGATTGCGCCATTGTCTGATGTGCTGCATATGCTGCCACTGTTTCGTCCGGCGTCGCCTTGGCAGAATGGGGCTATATTATTTCGTTCGCCCGATGGTAAGCCATGGCCCTATCATCCGGGTTCGCGTCATCAGACGACGTGGATTGATTTGTTTTATGCGCGTCCTGGTTCTGGTAAGTCTGTGTTGTCGAATGCGATTAATTTGGCGGTGTGTTTATCTTCGGGTATTCAACGTTTGCCACGTATTTCGATTATTGATGTCGGTCCTTCTAGTAGCGGATTAATTCTATTATTAAAAGATGCCTTGCCAGCGGATAAAAAACATTTGGTCGCTTATCATCGCTTACGTATGCGCGCTGATTATGCGATTAATCCTTTTGATACGCAGTTGGGGGCACGTTATCCTACGCCGCAAGAACGTGCGTTTCTCGTTAACTTTTTAACGTTGTTGGCAACGCCAGTGGGTACTGATCGTACCTATGATGGTGTTGCGGATATGTCGGGTTTAATTATTGATGAGCTTTATAAAAGCTTTGCTGATGATGGTAATCCCAATGTTTATGCCGCGGGTATTGAAGACGTTGTCGATGGTATTTTAGAAGAAATTGGTTTTGTCCGCGATGCGGCGACGACGTGGTGGGAAGTGACCGATGCGTTGTTTATGGCTGGTTTTGCGCATGAAGCGATGTTGGCGCAGCGCCATGCGATGCCTGTTTTGGCGGATGTGGCGGCGATTTGTCGCTTGCCAGCGATTCAAGATTTATATGGGAAAATTATCGCACCTACAGGTGAGCCTTTGATCCATGCGTTTGCGCGGATGATTTCTGGTGCGGTGCGTGAATATCCGATTATTTCGCAGGTTACACGATTTGATTTGGGTGATGCGCGTGTTGTGGCGTTGGACTTGGATGAAGTTGCCCGTAGTGGTGGTGATGCTGCTAATCGGCAAACGGCGGTGATGTATATGCTGGCGCGTTATGTGTTGGCGCGGCATTATTTCTTGGTTGAGGATAATGTTGCTGATATGCCAGAGGCTTATCGTCAGTACCATCAAGCGCGTATTTTAGAAATACGTGAAGACCCTAAGCGGATTGTCTTTGATGAATTTCACCGTACTGCCAAAGCGCAAGCTGTGCGTGATCAAGTGGTGCAGGATATGCGTGAAGGACGTAAATGGAAAGTGCAGGTGGCTTTATTGTCGCAGTCGTTAGATGACTTTGATGAGGTAATGGTTGAGTTTGCGACGTCTATTTTTATTATGGATGCGGGGCCTGAGCAGGCAGTGCGTAAGACGGCGGAGATTTTTGGGTTAAGTCGTACGGCAGAAGTGGCGTTGAAAACACGTGTGCATGGGCCGCGTGAGGGTGGTTCTACTTTCTTGGCGCAGTTTGCGACGAAGAAAGGTTTGAATACGCAGCTGCTGACGGCGACGCTCGGTCCGGTTGAGTTGTGGGCGTTAAATACTAATGCTGAGGATGTTTTTATTCGTAATCATTTGTATAAGAAAATTGGCCCGAAAGAAACACGGCAGGTGTTGTCGGCGCTTTATCCTTCTGGAAGTGCGACCAAAGCGTTGGAAGACTGTTATGCTGAATTTAAAGAGGAAGGGCGTTTGTTGGATGATGATACAAAGACCTCGGCGATGAATAAGGTGATTGGTGAGATCTTGGATGAGTATCAGCAGCGGTATGCGGGTAGTCATTCGACGGATTGATATCCTAATAGCTGCGCCCCTGTGAATTTATTCTAGCCTATGCGATTTTATTTGATTTCATACGAAAATCTTGCAAAAAAAGCGGCTCAAATGAGCCGCTTTAAAATACCGTAGGGGCACAGCATGCTGTGCCCGTTCCCAAGGCATTAGTTGAACATGTAGTTAATACCTACATTTAGTGTCCAGAAGCTGCATGGGATGCCAACCAGTGTATTAGTTTGGGAGAATGACCCATAAGCCCCTCCAACCTTGCTGGATGCATGTTGGAATACCCAGTTCCACATCGCTTCAATACCCCAGTTTGGTGTGAAATAGTAATCAGCACCAACACCAGCGCGGAAGTTAACATTAGTAATGTTGTGATAGGTGTCAGGTCTACCATTTGTATACATTACATGTGTGCTGAAGTCAGCAATATTAGCACCAACAGACGCGATTAAGTCAAAATTATCGAATGGCACATAACCACGAACATCAAAATAGAAGTTTTCAGGCTGTGTGCAAGTTTCTGCACCTGTTTGGTCAGTTATAGTAACGCCAGGGGCACCTGTGGGGTCAGGCTGAAAAGAAATATTTTGACCAGCGGTTTTTGCTGATTTCACAAAATAATGATTCCAACCCCAGACAAAAGCTACATACTTACCGTACTTTAAGCCAGCTAGCATACCAATACCGTTGTATTTGTCAGCTACTCTAGGGATGCCTCCCCTTGCAGTGAACGGGACTGCTGTTGGTGACAGTACGGTTCCATCTTCATAGTAGGAAACCCCAGTGGTGCTAACATCAGCTTTCAAGTAGCTATAGTTAACGCCAACAAACGGATGCCAAGGGGTAGGTGGTGCCATGTCAGGTCCGCCTGCAACTGCGGCGCCGCTGATCATGCTTGCTAAAATTAATCCATAAATTGCTTTCTTTTGCATAACGAGCTCCTTCTTGTTCTTAAATCTAGCCTTCGAATCCATCTCTTCACGCTGGCCTTTTTCAAGAAGGAACGCAACGTACTAAATAAATTTCGATTGCATAAATTTAGTATGCAATTAAAAAATTAACTCAATACGCTGGGGGTTGTCAAGTTTCTGCGGTTAAAGAATATACTAGTTTACAGCCTTTTTTGCCTAAAAAAATAGCTGGTTATTTTTAGTTTTTTTCGCGCACTTAAGGATCATTTTGATTTCGTTATGATCTAAGAAAACGTTACTTTATCCCTTTTAACGATAATCCGAACACAGCTGCCAATCGAGCGGGCGAAGGTTTGTGTTCTCTTGTTGCGCTTTCCAGTCATCGTGAACGCGCTTAGCGCTGATAAAATCATCCGCCATTAAGTACTCACGTACAGTCCGTTTTAATTGTTCTGGAAGTTCTGCAAACATCGTATTCTCCTATCCATGAAATTGTCGTCAGATGTTTATTGCCGTGAAGAATACACCTGCATTAGGGTGGCGGAAATGGTGAATGTCTTACAAGGGTGCGATCCTGGGATTAAAGTGCTTAAGAAAATATTGCAAGCTTAAGATAAGTTTATGATAGGAGTTTCGCACTTGTGCGAACCAAAACAAATCCCGATGGGGATTTTCAAGGGGAGAATCGGGATTCTCCCCTTGAATCGCACCCTAACGGGCACAGGCCGTCCATGCGAGCTAGTCTCGCATAGGCGAAATATAACCAGGAAGGAGGTTTGCACTGAAAGTGCGAAACTCCTGTATGAAATGATTTGGGTAAAGTGTTTGGGGTTGTTTGTCAGAGTTTGTCTCAATGTGAGGGTAGGTTCTAGTGTCTTTAAGCGTCGTCATCGTGTGGTTAGGCTAGGTGATTATGGTGGAAGGCTGGATCCCGCGGTCAAGCCGCAGGATGACGGGGCTTAGCTTAATGATGACAGGGTTGAGTAATGGTTGATGGGGGTTGGTAATGGCCGTGCAGGATGATCTATGGGGGAGTTTGGAAATTTTTTCTCCAACCCTGATATTGATATTTTTTTTACGGGTGATGTTGATAAAAATCAGCACTCGGGCACGTTAACGGCCACCGCTAGTCCACCTTGCGAGGTTTCTTTATAAATCGAATTCATATTGTTGCCAATCTCGCGCATGGTGCTGATAACCATATCGAGTGATACGGTGTGTTGGCCATCTTCGGCTAAGGCAAGTTGGGCAGAGTTTACTGCTTTAACGGCACCCATGGCATTACGTTCAATGCAGGGAATTTGTACCAGCCCGCCGACAGGGTCACAAGTTAAACCTAAGTTGTGTTCCATGCCAATTTCAGCAGCATTTTCGACTTGAAAGATGCTGCCTCCTAGCGCTGCAGCAAGGCCTCCAGCTGCCATAGAGCAGGCAACACCAACTTCGCCCTGACATCCCATTTCTGCGCCTGATATCGACGCATTTTTCTTGTAGAGAGAACCAATAGCGGCGGCCGTTAATAGTAAATCCATAACCGCATTGTCATTGGCATCTTCATGAAACAGTTTGTAGTAATGTAATACAGAAGGAATAATGCCCGAAGCGCCATTGGTCGGAGCGGTAACAATACGTCCGCCAGCGGCATTTTCTTCGTTGACCGCCATGGCAAAAACATTGAGCCAGTTCATCGCTTGTGGGTGGTCTGCGCTCGGCTGACCGACTTCCATCAGCTTGCGGTATAGTGCCGGTGCGCGTCGATGTAAATTTAATTTGCCTAGTAAGTTGCCCTGTGCGTGGCAGCCTTTTTCGATGCAGTCTTCCATTACCGATGCTATTTCCAGTAGCTTTTCTTTTACCTCAGCTTCGCTTTGCAGCACCTTTTCATTTTCCATCATCAGTTGTGCAATGCTAAGGTTATTTGCGTTACACGTCTGTATTAATTCTGCCGCGCTGTCGAAGGGATAAGGAACAGTAATATCACTGGTGTCTTTGATTTCTCTTTGCGCATTGATGTCTTTTTGATTAACAATAAAGCCGCCGCCAATGGAAAAATAAATAGCGGTATCGATCACATTATCATCATGATCAAAAGCGGTAAATTGCATGCCGTTGGGGTGGTGCTCAAGCACATCTTTATAGTTAAAAATAAGATCGTGGTTGGGTGAAAAACGAATAGGCTTTATTTTTAGCAGGTTGATTTCTTCTTGGTGGTAGATGGTATTTACTCGCGCAATAATGTCATCGGGGTTAATGCTTTCTGGCATTTCTCCTTCTAGCCCCATCAATAGCGCTTTATCAGTGCCATGGCCTTTTCCCGTATAGGCCAATGAGCCAAAGGCTGAAACCTTGAGTCGCTTAATATCGTCAAGCCTATTCTTTAGTTGGCTAACAAAGGCGTGTGCGGCACGCATGGGGCCGACGGTATGTGAGCTTGAAGGGCCAATACCGATAGAAAAGAGATCGAAAACACTGATGTACATGTTGTTGTTACTCGCGTAGATTATGCAAACTATTTGATCATATTCTACACCCGTTCAGCATGCTGTGCTAGTTTTAGTTTTAAAGTGGTGTGTGGTGAGGCAAAGAGCACCAGTAGAAAGCGCTGTACGGTATGAATATCTGCCCGCTATGGGGAATTTTATGTCACAATAAAGGAACGTCGAATTTAAACAGTGAGTATTTTTAAAAAATGAACAGGCGAGTCATAGCCGTATTACTTTTAAGTTTTTCCTCTGCTCTACCTTTAGTCTTAGTGGGTTCTACTTTGCAAGCTTGGTATACCGTTGCAGGTGTTAATTTGTTAACCATAGGCTCTTTAAGCCTTGTTGGTCAGCCTTATGTTTACAAATTTTTGTGGGCGCCGCTGATGGATCGCTTTGTGCCGCTAAAAATCGGACGGCGGCGTGGGTGGATTTTCTTGATGCAAATTGCCTTGGTGATTGGTTTGGTGGTGATGGCTTATATGCACCCTAAAACACACCCGTGGTGGTTAGCGGCGGTTGCGTTAGGGGTGGCTTTCTTTTCGGCTTCGCAGGACATCGCCATTGATGCGTATCGTGTGGATGTGTTGCGTTCTAAAGAGCGCGGTTTAGGTGCGGCGGTAACGAATTTTGGTGGTCGTTTGGCAGTGTTAGTGGGTGGTGCTTTTGCGATGATTCTAGCTGCGCAAATAGGTTGGCACGTGACCTATTTAATTATGGCTGCTTTGATGTTGCTGGAAATTATTATTACGTTCTGGTCGCCACGCCCAGAGCAAAATGTTTCGCCGCCAAAAACGTTAAGTGGAGCTGTGGTTGAACCGGTGCGTAACTTTATTAAACGTAGTAATTGGATTGCTTTGTTAGTCTTTATTGTGATTTATAAGTTGTGTGATGCTTTTGCTTTTTCTTTAAATACTACTTTTTTATTGCGTGGCGTGCATTTTACCTTAGAAGAAGTGGGTGTGATTTACAAAGTGGTTAGTATTGTTGCCTTGTTGGTGGGTAGTTTTGTCGGTGGCATTTGGATGCGGCGATTAGGTTTATTTCGCTCGCTACTTTATTTTGGTGTTTTGCAGGCGGTTGCCAACTTAGCGTATATGGCGTTGGCTTTGGTTGGTAAGAGCTATACAGTGATGGCCACCTCCGTTTTTGCTGAGTATTTTTGTAGTGGTTTAAGTACGGTCGCCTTTATTGCCTTTTTAATGTCGTTGTGTGACCGTCGTTATTCCGCCTCGCAGTATGCGCTTTTTTCAGCGTTTATGGCCATTGGGCGTGTTTTTGTTGGCCCTGAAGCCGCTTTAATGGTTGAGCATTTTGGCTGGGCGACATTTTATTTTATTACGTTCTTAATCGGTATGCCGCCACTGGTGATGTTGATGTGGCTTAAGCGGCGCATGGACTTTAATGTTGCGGAAGCTATTGGCTAGTTTGAAGCGTAGCAGAGTTTACTGCAAACAGCATTTCTTGTATTTTCTGTTGCTGCCACAAGGGCATGGGGCATTGCGACCTATTTTTGGTGTGTCTCGTATATAAGTGGTGCTAATTTCTGGCTCTTCTATCCAATCAAAATTACTTTCTTGATGGTCTGTGTAATAGTTATTGAATGGTTCGAATTTAAAAGTTTCGTCAGGGTCATTAAAGCATGCCCACCAACTTAACTCATTGATGACATCGTCCACTAGTGTCATATGGTTGTTGTTATAAAGCTCGTAATCTAATGTGGCTTCTTTTCCTGAGGTTATCACTTCATCAACCCACTCCATATCAAAAAGATCTGTTTTTACCCTTTCTTCTTTAAAAGCTTTTTGTATATCGGTATAGATTTCATCGGGGTATAGATAGCAAGCAGTATATATCAGGTCGGTTGTTGCATCTGCATTGTTGAGGAAGGTTGGGTGGTTAAGTAATTCTTTGAAATAATTTAATACATAAGAGCGCTCTAGTATGTTTTCTTTTACTAGCAGTGATAGTGTTAATATGGCTGCACTTCTTGAATAGTGGTACGTATTAGTGTTTTCGATGAGCGATTGCAGTTCTTTTAGGTTATTATTGTATAGAGAGGCTAAAATGCGGTGAAAGCTTTCAGTAATAGAGTCCCCCAGTAGTTCATCGGGCCAATCGCCTGGTAGGCTAGCAATTTTGATTGCGAGTGAAAATGCGCGTTTTTCACGAAAACTAGCAAGCAGAAATAGTGCATAGATATGGCCAAAGAAGTTCTCGCCCATAAGCGCTTCATAATTTTCCACGGTTTCTTCTAAAAGCGCCAGCAGTAGCGGTGTTATTTCCTCTTTTAGATCATGTGCTGCTTGAATAGCTGCTTCCGGGAATTCCCGTTTAAAATAGCGTAACTCAGCGATAATATCATCTGGTAAACTGAAATTGGAAGCTTCTGGAATGGATGTAGGGCTGTTTTCCATGATTTGCCTCAAAAAAATTTTTCATAGTGATATAAATATCTGCGGCTTGTCACTTAGAAGGTTTAGCGTTGCTAATTATTTTTTTAGTAATCACAATTGCCTTGAGGATACTAGCGCAAAAAAGTGTTTGTAACAAACATGTATGCAATTTGTTTGTGATTTAATGAATCTTTAAGTTTTATCTGACGTTTCGCACCTGGCGGTGCGAAATCACGAATAGTGCAGAAGAACACATGCATTTTTCTCTAGGCGCCCTCCGGGTCCTGTCACGGTGGGTTTATTTTGTCGTGCTCGCTTGCGCTGTGCGCGAAAAAATAAACCCACCGTGCCACCCCTCGGGCGCACCTAGCGGTTCATTTGAGCCATCAGGCAAGTAAAGCTATTCACACAAGCCGTGAATGATCAATTCTTACGAATATTTTTTTCACGCCTTCCAGCGAGCTAGAAGCACGGAGCTAAAGTAATCCATGGAGATGGACAGGCCAAGCTTGCAATGGGTTTGCTGCTTATTCCATGTCGTTAATGAACTTCAGACTGATGTTGATGGAAAACTTAAGAAGCTGGTTGTTAATGTTGATGAAGTATTAAAACTTGTTATCAAGCATTTTGGTTCACGTGCTCAGGCTACTTATTTTTCTAGCGGATGATCCAGTTGAAAGAGCCTTTGCTTATACTTTAGAAAAGGGGTTAATAAGACATAGGTATCAAAATGATCACTCGATGTAAAGAGTATGGCATGACTCGCCTGATGGCTCAAACGAACCGTCAGGTGCGTCCGAGGGGTGGCACGGTGGGTTTATTTTTTCGCGCACAGCGCAAGCGAGCACGATAAAATAAACCTACCGTGACAGGACCCGGAGGGCGCCTAGAGAAAAATACATGAGATCTTCTGTATTATTCATGATTTCGCACCGCTAGGTGCAAAATGTCAGTTTTATTGCGTGTCTTGTAGTTTGTAATATGAAATCACGTGGCTTGGATTTCTTCAATTACACGAGCTCGTGTTTAAGGAAAGGACTTGCGATTAATAGTGTAAAGCAAGTCGCCGCCGCTGCCGAGGTTACTGCTGCCTGTTTGTAGCTGCAATGCCCAGTTGGTTGCAAATAACCATCTTACTTCGAATAAGTTTATGGGGGTGACGAGGCCTCTGTTGTAACGGACATAGATGGTTGGTGTGATAAAACTGCCGACGACAAAAGCGCTTTGGTCAATGCCAAGTGGTGTGCCTAAGGCGTCTACCGCCATGGTTGCTTCTACACCGAGCTCGACAATTCCTAGGCGCTGTTTAATGCGCTCAACGGTGCTGCCTACCCCTTTTGTATTGAGTGTTAACGCGCTTACCGCATTAATCATCATCGAGACGTTGCCGGGCGTATTATCATTGCTGGGTTGGTTGAAGAGAAGATAAGATAAAATATCACCTTGGGATAATTTTATGGGTGTCGAGAAAAGATTGACGACTGGTCGTCTGAGGGTGCCGGTAATGCTAACACCCACTTGTGCTTTGATCACTTGCATGGCAATGGTGGAAGAGGTGTCGTTAACGGTGACGTTGCGAGTTGCTTTGATTTGTAAGTGTGGATTGCTGAGCGGGTCTTGTAGGTACTGCACACCTGAGCCAGGTTCTATCGTTAGTGTTTTCCCTTGGGCGTCGTAGGAACCTTTAATTAAATCAAGGTGGCCAACACCGAAGGCAGCCGGTTGTTCCGCTTTTTTAGTAATATTTAATTCACCCGTAAGACGTGCGTTTAAACCGCGTGTGTCGACAAATACTTTGTCCCCTAGTTTAATGTTAATATCCTGATTGATTAGCCAGGGTTTGTCTTCACTTTTTTTAGCGCCGATAATAATAACGTCATTGGGTAGGGTAGCTGTTTTGCTAAAGTCGACTGGTTTGATATCGGCACTTGGGATAGTAATGCGCCCTTTGATATCGATGGTTTTTCCTTTTACTTTAATGTCAAAATGCGGCGAGCAATATATTTTATATTCGATGGTGTTAGCGACTAAAATATTTTCGGCATTAATAGAGACGTGTGTTTGCATATCTTTAAAATCAACCTTTGTTTTGCCGGTAATTTGTAGGTTGTGATTATTTGATTCCGCATTAATGGTGTAGGCAACATTCTGTCCTTGTGCATTAATGCCTAACGACACATTTTTTAAGGTAATTTTTAATTGTGGAATTTCGATATTGCCATTTTTTAATAATAGTGAAGATTGTAATTGTGGTTTGTAAACGGTTCCCGTTACTTCGAGTTGTCCTACCAGCTGTCCGCTTGGTTTTATTAAAGCCGGTGCCCAGACGTCTAGTAATTTCAGGTCTGAGAAGCTTAAATTGAGCGTGGCACTAATTTTTTGGTCTTCTGTTAGTGGAAATGAAATTAATCCTGGTAAATTAATAATGCCCGTTAAGCTATTGCCGGGTGAAAGGTTAATAGCGATCTGCCCTAACAACCCTGTTTTATTGAGGTCAGCATTAATATCAAATTTTTGATAGGTGCGGGTGGTGATAATGCCTTCTTTATTGAAATGAATTTTGCCATGTTGTGATAGTATTCTAACGCGTGCGGCGTGAATATGTTTTTGTATACCTTGCGCATGCAGATTAATATTAGCGCCACCCTCAATGCGTACTGGTGCTTTATGGGAAAAAAGGTGAATCCAAGGGTTAAGTTGTGCAAGTTTCCCATAAACGCTCGCTTCCCAGCCTTTTGTTTCATTCCAGCTGCCATTGATGCAGAGTTTGCTGTTATTGGAGAGCCAACAGCTAGTGGAAATTTCTGCGTCGTTTTTGGCAATAATAAGTTTGCTCGGTGATTGTAAAGCCCAGCGTCCAAATGTTTTTGATTGAATGGTTAGTGCGTTTAAAATGCCTTTCCATATTTCATTTTTTAGGCTGCCATGAAGTAGGGTGGTAATGGTAATAGGGTCTTGCTGTACCTTCTCTACCAGTATTTTGGCTTTTATGCTGTGTGCATGTGGTGCGCCATGTGCTTGAATTTCTAAGCGCGAGAGATCAGCAGCACTTTTGTTTTGGTGTAAGACTTCCATATGATCGGCGGTTAATTGAATATCGGAAGCTCTTTGCATAGAAGTATCAAGGTCAGCGGTTGCTTTTAGATTGGCAACTTTAACCCAGGGGGTATTTAGGTGGTGTGCTTCAATATTGCCTTTAATAATAGGAGCTTTTGTAGGTCCTGTTATTTGTCCTGTACTGATGATTTTGCCGCGCAGTGGCGGTGATAGGTGGTGTAGATCTTGCGTTGCTATTTTCCAATGAAAATTCCAGTTGGCATGATGGTTGCCAATAGCGCTGATGGTGGTATTGGCGGTTTTTATTTCGGTGTCTAATTGAAACTGTGGAATTCTTTTTTTCCATGAGCCGGATGAAATAATTTTAGCATGTAGTATGGTTGGTAGTCTGGGATAAAATATATCGAGCTTGGCATTGTCTATGGCGAGATTCGTTTTCCATTTTAATATGGGATACCATTGCAGTGATATTGTGCCTGCAAGTTTGCCGTTAAGTATTTTTGCACGCTGGGTGGTTGCTGAGATGCTTTTTTCATTACCCTGGCCAGTCATTTGCCAATTCATATTTTTGCTGGTGACAGCAAGGCTAAAGCGATAATTTGTTATTTTTCCTTTTAATTTTAGGTTTGCTTGCATTGGGTGGGGGTGTGCCAGTGATGTAATAATTTGCCCAGAAATTTTATCGCTGACTAGATTTAAGTTTTTAATTTTTACGGATTGAATGTAGCTT
Source organism: Gammaproteobacteria bacterium (assembly GCA_030425685.1). GTDB lineage: Bacteria > Pseudomonadota > Gammaproteobacteria > Coxiellales > Coxiellaceae > JAUIAD01. The sequence continues at coordinate 348,173 of JAUIAD010000001.1, forward strand.
ATTTTATGATTGCTATCGTCTTCAATATTTATTTTTGCAAGGTTTGCCATATGAATTGATAGTGTTAAGGGTAGGTGTAGTTTGTCTAGTTCGAAGCCTTTGCTTTTTTGATCTTCTGTTGTTTCTTTTAATTCTATTTGGATGTCGTTGGCAGTAAGGTGGTAAAGGGTGATTTTTTTTATCAGCAAGCTAAATATATTGGTGCGCAGGGTTAGATTCTTTATAGAAATATCTGCGCTACTGGTGTTGTATTCTAAGCCGGTTATATAAATATTTTTTATAAAGCTGCCTTTAATTTTTTTAATATGTAATTGTGGTATAGTTTTCTGCGTTATTTTAACAACAGTTTGAAATCCCAATGGTGTTATTAAAAATACTATGCACAGTGCAATAAGCAATATAAATGAGAGCGAAATGCGGACTAACCAACGTATCATATCAATGGCCCCATACTAAATTGTACCATCCAAGGTTTGTTGTGTTGCGTGATGGCTTGTGCCACGCTTAATTCTAGTGTTCCAATCGGTGAATCGTAGACAAGTGCTGGGCCGACGCCGATGTTCATGTCGCCCCAATGAAAGTTATTATCAACTTGCCCGGTGTCAATAAAGCCAGCAATATAGAGGTCTTTCCAGATGCGCTGTTGTACTTCAAAACTTAACACAACTTTTTCCTTCCCCGGACCAATGCCGTTAAACTCATAGCCGCGTACACTGAGGGCGCCACCGGCAAAAAGCTGTAATGACAGTGGTAGGTTTTCAATATTATCAATTTTTGTTTTTCCTACAGAACCGTGGGCAATAAAACGTGTGCGCCGATCAAAGATGCTAACGAGTCCTTTGGCAACAATCTCTCCTTGGAGAAAGCTGTTTTTCGAGCCAACATTTTGGCTGGCGGCAGCGGCGGTAAGCATTATTTTGTAGCCATACTTGGGGGCAAAAAGGGTTGGGTGTGTGTAAAAGCGTTCGAGAATAATGCGCGGATATAACGCGTCAGCATCGGTTCTTGGTAAGTTTTGTAAGCGATAGCGCTCCGTTAAATAATTAAGTGCTACGGTTAAGTTCCATTTATACACTTTGGTTTGGTATCTAACACTAGTTTGAAAGTTGTTACCTTCACCAGTGATTTGTTTAATGTTGGCAATACCGGTGGTGATTACAAAGCGATCCTGCGTTGGGTCGGGGCCGGGAATAATATAGTTTATGGCGAGTTGGCTATTGGATTGTGCGCCGCGTAATAAAAATTTTAAAGAATGACCGTAGCTATTAATCCAGTGAAAGTCAGCGCTAATGAGACCGCGGGGGCCGGTGTTGCTGCCGTAACCAGCGCCAAAGGTGTAGCGTATTTGTGATTGCGGGTAAAGCAATATTTTCATCGGTACGCGCCGGTTTTTTGCTTTGCTGACTTGTGGCACCATAACGACTTGTTGGAAGTAATCGGTTTTTGATAATTTACGGTGTGACTTTTCAACTTTCTTGTCTTCATAGGGTTGCCCTTCTTTGTAGCGTAAAAACTTGTTGAGAAAGCTGGTTCTAAAGGGTGATTTGCTAAAAACAGTTTTGCCAAAGGAATAGCGTGGGCCGGTTTGAAAGTGCATCACCACCTTGGTGGTATTATTATTTAAATTTACTGTGATATTGCTAATCGTGTATTTAGCTTCAAAGTAACCATAATCAGAGGCAATATCCACTAGCTTATCTTTTGCCTTCTCATAGTTTGGAGAGCTAAAATAGTCACCTTGCTTAACCGGAAATTTTTCTAGCGCTTTTTCAAATTCATGATTATGTTTTCCAGGCCCCGATATTTTTATATCAACCGTGGTAAAGCGCAAGCGAGTGCCAGGCTCGATGCGAAAACTGGCATGCCACATTTTTCCTTTGCGGGTGATAGAGGGATAAATCGTCGGTTTGAAATAGCCGTAGGGTTTGATGGCCGCTTTAATCTCGTTGGGGATCTCAGCATAGAAATGCATGATAATGGGTACGCTGCTTTCACCGTGCAGTAGTTTTTTTTGCTCTTTGAGTCGTTTTTCAGTATTTTTGAGGGCTTCGCCCTTTAGGCCGGTAAGGTGAATTTCAATAGGTGATGGAGTTTCTGTGTCTTTCGTTTTGGACAACGCAATAACACAGAATAGCGACAAGCCTAGTACCCATAAAACGGAGGTTCTCATCCTATTGATTATAACCTGAAAATTACGGCTTAATGAAATATAATCAAGTTGTTGCTAGCTATTTGTGATCGCTGCAAAGCTCGCTGGAGCAAAAAGTTATAATCAAATAGATAAATATTAAAGTTAAAGTAGTTTGGAGGTCCTTTTATGCCCGCTGATGAACATTCTATCAATGGTTTCGATGCTTATACGATTCGCTCAGCAGATGGCGGTTCTTTTGTGACTTGCGTGCCGGAGCGTGGTGGAATTTTGACCTCTATTGTTATGCCGGGTGGTGAGGCGCCGCGTGAATTGCTTTATCATCATGATTTTTTGTGGAATGAGACTATTGATGACTTGCCCGGGGCGTGGCCATTTTGTTTTCCTGTTTGTGCACGTTTGGAACGAGATGGTCAGGTAGGTGTCTATAATTACGACGGTCAACAGTATCATTTGTCAATTCATGGTTTTGCTTGGCAGTTGCCTTGGGATATTGAGTTGGATGCGGATGATATGTTTACCTTGGTATTGCGTGATAATGAGCAGACGCGTCAACAGTATCCTTTTGAGTTTGAAATCCGTTTGCAGTATAAGATTGAGGACGGGCGCCTGCTTTGTCGACAAACGTATACCAATCGAGGTAACAAGGCGATGCCTTATAATGCCGGTTTTCACCCTTATTTTTTAACGCCAATACCGCAAATGGGCAAAGCTAACGTTTCTTTAAACTATAATCCGCAGCGCCGTTTTGTCTATAATGATCGTTTGACGGATATTGTGGGTGAAACGGATTGTTTTGCTACGCCGGTCTCTATTGCCACTGCGGAAATTAATGAACAATTGACGCAAGTTGGTGCGGATAAAACCGCTTTCTTAACGTTTCCTGATGGTGACAAGATTGAAATGACGGCAGAAGGTGTTGAGGATGAAGATTTATTTCCTTTTATTCAGCTTTATACCATGGCGGAAAAGCCGTTTTTCTGTATTGAGCCGTGGATGGGGCAGCCAAATGCGATGAATAGTGTGCTGGGTATGCGTTGGTTAGAGCCGGGGCAGTCGGAGCAGGGTTTGCTGCATTTAAAGCTTCATCCTAACAAAACGTCATAAATTAGCCTATGATAAGGCGGCGCCATTTGCCGCTTTTCAGTAAGCATGATAAATTGTGCAGTTGAATATTTGCTTCCACTGCATTTTTTTATCAAATCAATTAGATAGGTTTTATTTCCCATGACAACTTCCACAAACAATCCTATACGCACGCGCTTTGCGCCAAGTCCGACTGGTTATTTGCATGTTGGCGGTGCGCGCACGGCATTATTTAGTTGGCTTTTTGCTAGACAGCATAAGGGCACGTTTATTTTACGTATTGAGGACACCGATCGTGAGCGCTCAACGGAGGCCTCTATTCAAGCGATTTATGACGGTATGGATTGGTTAGGTTTGGACTATGATGAGGGTCCATTTTTGCAGACCGAGCGTTTTGATCGTTATAAAGAAATGATTCAGCAGCTATTAGCATCGCAACAAGCGTATCGTTGTACGTGTTCGAAAGAACGGTTAGAAAAATTGCGTGAGGAGCAAAAACAAAATAAAGAGAAACCTCGTTATGATGGTCATTGTCGTGATTTAGATATTGCTGACGAAGGGCAGGATTTTGTTATTCGTTTTCGTAATCCACAAGAGGGTGAGGTTACCTTTGATGATATGATTCGTGGTTCTATTACGGTGAATAATGCTGAACTGGATGATTTAATTATTGCGCGTAGCGATGGGACGCCAACTTATAATTTTACCGTCGTTATTGATGACTGGGATATGAAAATTACGCACGTTATTCGTGGGGATGATCATATTAATAATACCCCGCGACAAATTAATATTTTAAAAGCGCTTGGTGCAGAGTTACCAATTTACGGTCATGTGCCGATGATTTTAGGTGGTGATGGTAAGCGTTTATCAAAGCGTCATGGTGCAGTGAGTGTGTTGCAATACCGTGAGGATGGTATTTTGCCAGAGGCTTTAGTGAACTATCTGGTGCGTTTAGGTTGGTCTTATGGCGATCAGGAGATTTTTTCACGCGAAGAAATGATTGAGTATTTTGACGTGAATGCTATTAGTCGCTCTCCAGCTGCATTTAACCAAGATAAATTATTATGGCTTAATCAGCATTATTTAAAAACCTTAAGTCCACTGTTGGTAGCTGGTGCTTTTAAAGCGCAGTTGGCAACGTTGGATGTAAATATTGATAACGGGCCTAGTGTTGAAAGTGTTATCCGCGTGCAAGCTGAGCGGACTAAAACTTTAGTTGAAATGGCTGAGCGTAGTGAATATTTTTATAAAGATTTTGATTGCTTTGATGAAAAAGCAGCGCGAAAAAATTTAAAGCCTGCTATTGCTGAATCATTAATGATGGTGCAAGAGCGTTTAGCAGCGTTGTCTGCGTGGGATAAAGAAGCTATTCATGAAGTGGTTGTTAATGTTGCCGAAGAGCGTGAGTTAAAGCTTGGTAAGTTAGCGCAGCCTATTCGTGTTGCGGTAACAGGCAATACGGTGTCGCCACCGATTGATATTACTTTGCAGTTAATTGGTAAAGAGCGGGTGTTAAAACGCTTGGCACATGCGGCTGAGTTTGCCCGTCAACAAACAGTGGAATAAAAAATATCGCACAAGGATGGTCTGAGCATGCGCCGTTTGCAGGGATTATTGTTACCGCGGCTGCCAAGGAAATTCCGCCGGCTTTGCTTGAACAGCTAGATAAAGAAGGCGGCCGGTTAGTCATTCCTGTTGAACATGATTATCAGCAGCAAGAGCTGCAGTTAATTACTCGTCATGGTGATGCTTATGAAACGGAGAATATTGAGGGCGTTGTTTTTGTGCCGCTTTTGCCGGGGGTTTCTGAGAGTTGATTAAGAGGTATGGATTTCTTGGTGGCGTTGAAAATCTTACGCCTGCGCTACAAATACAGAATTAAATGTAGAAGAGAAAGAATCGCCCTCTGTTTCATTTGCCGGTGTAAATAACGTTGGTTGGCGTTTTGGTTTGAGTTTCTTTAGTAATAAATAAACGCCATAACCGATTAGCGCACCAATACCAATAGCAACGCTAAGTGCAGCAAGTCCAAGTAGGCCCTGTGGTGAAATGCAGATTGCAGCCATAAGCATCAGGCCAGCTTTTAGGGTTGCGCTTGCGCCGATTGTCATGATGCTGTATTTGGCCATCGTAAAATAAATTGGTTTTTTACGCTGCGGTGGTAAGTACCTATCCATGTAAAAGTAATATTTTAACGCTTTATATCCAATATAACCGATTAATCCACCCAGTACTAAACCCGTGGCGGCTAATAGCGAGAAGGGTGCGCTAATTAGGCAGCCCACTTTTATAATGCTTAATAAAGCTAAGCTGCTCGATGTCGTCCACATGATGCTATAGCGAAGTATCATGGTATTGCGATGGGCGATACGGCACTGTTCGCGCTGGTATTTGTGTAAGCGTCGTGCTAGCTTTTGCTGTTGGGTTTCATTAGCCGCAAGCATATGGCTCACTCTAGCTATTTCTTCTGCACTATCGAGTTTGCGTTTTATTTCGCTATCAGCTGTATCTTCGTCACGACTGTTCCATACATAAGATCTTGAATGCTCACTTTCTTTTGACTCTAATCGTGTTCGTAGTGTTTTAATCCTTTCTTCTTGAGCTGCATAGTAGTGATCAAGATCCCCAGGTTTTTCATTATAAAGTTGGGTGCATAATGATAACCGTTTTAGCATAATGTTTGTTATTTCTTCGGCAAATTTAGCATTGCCTCTCATCTCTCCTTGGCATGTTTTTTTAAATGAATTTATTCCCCCTATATATTCAGCTGTTGCTGCTTTCTCTGCAGGGGTTAACATATCAGTGGGGATGGACGCTAGCGCGTTTAGGATAATCGATTTTAGACTATTTTTATTTAGTTTTGTTTTAAGCTCAACGGCGAGTTGGCTAATGGTTGGGTAAAGATTAGGTAAATGACGATAGAGATTAATATAATTTTTTGTTAGCCATTTAAGGTTAAAGTCAAAGAGGTGTTCTCTTTTGTATTCATAAGGCAATAATAATTTGTTACCATTTTTTCTGAAATCTCTAAGGGAGCCTCCCCAATCAATTTCACCAAATTGTGGGCCGCTTTCATTTTTAAGATAGATAATATTGCCACTATGGACACTGTAATTGCCAATAATAAGGGAAATTAATAAGCACAACGCCAAGCTGGGTAATAAGTGCGTGTGATACTTATCCATGCTAGCAATCGTGCTATATTGTGCCGTCCCTCTAAATGTTTCATAGGGTGCAGAGCGATCGCTGCCGTCTTGTGAGCCAGTGTGAATAAGCTTAAATAATTCGGTAAATTCTTTTTTCGGTTGGATTAATCCATACTCACCGTTAGGTGCTTTTATCCAGTCAGCACAGATAAGGCCATCTCTAAACGCTGGTGGTAAATAGGGTTTGAGGCCTGCGACGATTTTACCCGCGAAGAGTTCGAGGAAGAGTTCGGTTTTGTTTTTGGGGAATTTAACAAAATATTCTGCGCTTGCTGCGTGATCTTTCGTGTCTAAGGGAGGGGTGTCATCCATGGGCGCCAATCGGTAAAAGCCATTAAAAGGGCTGGCATCTTTGCCGGTTTGGTTTTTACCGCCGGTAGCTTTGCCAAATTGTACAATTGGCACTTGTTTGTATTCTAGACATATGTCCGTATTGTTTTCTCTCACTAGTTTGCTCTTGCTTAAACGAGTTTTGTGCTACTTGATGTCCAAATAAATCTGATCTTTAATTGGACATTTAGCCCTTATTTTTGTAACAATGTGTAAAAATAGAGTTATTTAAAGTTTTTTTAATGTTCCAGAGGTACAATAATATGATCGACCATGATAGCCTATGGCGATTTTATTTTCAGCATGGAGGGCCGTGAAATATACAATAAGTGAATTTTAATTATGCGTTTAAGTGGCGACACAAATACTGATAAGAATGCTGATAGTAAAGGTGCGCAGCCAGACATTGATTGGGTCTATCTTGGACGTGGAGTTTATCGAATCGTTTTTGTTTGTCATGACACCGGGCATCGACTGGTAAACGGCAGCGACTACTCAGGTCCTTGGGTGCGTAAGCAGAAAGCGGAGATTCTTAGTGGATATGCTGTTGGTGTACCGGATTATGAAATTGATATGCATAAACCTGCTAGATTGGCGCGGGTTATTAATTTAATAGAGCCAGATCTGTCGCCTGGAGAGTATCAGGGTGACCTGGTGTTAGCTTATATTGAGGGGGAGGCATCGACCCATGATCAAGTTTCTTGTAAGCTGATTGAAATCTATCGGCGTTCACGTTTTATTATTTTAGATCCGCTGTCGGGGAAAAACTTTGTTACGAGCAAAGACGGGAAGGTAAGGTGTTTAGACTATGGTAATGCGAAACATCGAGCTGAAGATGTTAGTCTGAGATGCTGGGAGGTAGAAAAGCATAGGTGGTTTGATGAGTGGCGTAAAGCTGGTTATGAAGATGTGAAGCCCTATTGTGTTGTTGAAGGCTTAAATTATCTTGAGGAGCACTTAGAGGAAAAACAAATTAAAGACAAGCATATTACGCTTGATATTGTTTTGACGGTTAATGAGTTTCGCAAGAATGATATTGCTATTACAGAGTCAGTGCTCGATCAAATGGCTTCGTTGTCAAATAAGCAGGTGTTAAAGGAATTTGTAAACGAGTTTGTTGCTGTTGGTAATAAAAAGTTTAAATTTACTAAAGAGGCGCTCAATATTCTGTTGTCTAGTGAAAAGCTATTCTCGTTAAACCGGCTTGGTCAAGCCGTTAAGATTCTTAAGGATAATAAAGCGAGGCTTCTAAATAATGATGCGCTTTATAAAAGCTTTTTATATTTGTATCAGCACCTTTTAGCAAAAATTGTTAATGAACTTCAAAAGGGTTCGCGTTGTAATAGAGAGAGAATTTATGAGGCGCTTACGGTTGCCGATAATCATGTTAGTATGTTTAGCGCGATCACAAATGCAAACAAAAAGTATGAAGATAAATGTGATGCGGTTATGGCATGTTGGCAGAATTCTTTGTCAGCAAGTGCTAAAACGCCTTTAAAAAGTGACTGGAGATTATATGCTAGCATTGCTGTAGCTGCGCTTGGCGCAGTTGTAGGTGGTGTGGTTTTAGGTCTACTCACCGGTGGTGCAGGCACGGTTTTTGGTAGTATGTTTGGCTTTTATGTGTGTGGTGGTAGTGCTTTAGTTACCGGTGTATCTTCTGCGTGCGGTTTTTTCAAGTCACGGGGTAGTGATGCGCGAGTTAGTGCGGTGAAAAGAGCAGCGTTGTCTGCTCTTGAGCCTTGAGAGGGAAAAGAGGAAAGGTTGCGCTCTGATTCCGTGCAGAATATAGCTTAGGAGTGTATTGCTGGAGAGAAGATGAAAAAAAATAACGTATTTGGTCCTATTGCTAATTCTTCGCCAAATATTTTTTGGTTTTGTGCTTTGCTTGTTTTTATTGGTATGACAGGCTCATTAACGATTGATATGTATGTGCCTTCTATGCCGAGTATCGCGCATGCCTTTTCCACTTCTTCCACAGCTATAAAAGATAGTATTACATTATATTTAGTGACCTATGGTTTAGGGCAGTTATTTTATGGGCCGATTGCTGATTGTTTTGGTCGTAAAAAAATTGTTTTACTTGCCGTTATTGTTGGTTTGTTGGGTTCGCTTTGTTGCTTTTATTCATCTTCGATTACCCTTTTTTATTTGGGTAGAGTATTGCAAGGTGCGGGATACGCAGCTATTGCTGTATCAGCACCAGCTATGGCGCGCGACGTATTAACGGATAAACAATTTGCTCAGGCCGGGTCAATTTTATCGATGGTTTTTGGTTTGGGGCCAGTTTTGTCACCGCTGTTAGGAAGTTATATTTCTCACTATTTTGGTTGGCGCATGGTATTTGAAGTTATTTCGCTTTATTCTTTTTTGGTTTTTTTGGCCATTGTTTTTTTAATTCCTGAAACGCAAGATAAGAAGGATCGACATCAATTTCATATTGTTCCTATTTTGAAAACCTATTATGAGATTTTCAAGCATCCTGTTTTTCTTGCCAATGCGATGAGTAAATCAATTGCTTATACGGGTTTTATGGTTTTTTATACCGTTACGCCGTTTATGCTGCAAGGGCATTTGCATTTGACGACAGTGCAATATGGTTGGGTAACCTTGGCGTTAACATTAACTATTTTATTAGCTAAAATGGTGAATACGTTTATCCTTAATGTGGTTAATATTGAGAAGTTGATTTTTTACTCTACTATATTATTGGCATTTTCTGGTTTGTTGTTATTGGTGGTGGCCTTAACGGGGGCGTATTCTCTGTATGCGATTTTAATTCCTTTTATGGTCTTTGGTATTGCTAGTGGCTTTTTATTTTCTAATACTACGGTGGTTTCCTATCAGCCTTTTAAAGGAAAGGCAGCGGGCAGTGTGTCAGGTTTGTTAAGTGGCTTGCAGTTAATTTCTGCCTTTGTGGGTGCTTTTATTGCGGCACATTTGGGTTTGTCTACGCTTTTGCCTTTGGGTATCTTTATGACGCTGATTACTGCTTTGGTATTGTGGCAGTATATATATTTAACTAGGCAAAGCGAGGTTAAGCAAGATCAATTAAAAGCGTAAAAATAATATCAACGCTATTCTCTTTCTCTATGTAAAATGCACTGCGCAAAGTCAACTGCCTAGAAGAAGTAGGCTATTTAATCTCAACATGGGATATTAATGGTTTAGGCAATAATGCAACGCCATCAGTTGCGCACTGGTTCTGTACTTCAGAATGGTGGAAATTATTGGTGACTAAGATGGCACAATCTTTTAAATGAAACTCTTTGATATAATCAAGGCCTAGTTTGGGGCAGCCCTCAATATCATAATCCATCAGGACTAGTTTATCTTCGGTAAGTTCTAATGCCTCGATAAACTGTTGTTCATTAAAGCATGAGTGCAAGATAATATTGGCGTCCTTTTTTATATAAGGAGCGAGGATATTTTCCCACTGTTTGTGTGCCAAAGGGTCGTCGTCAAAAATAATAATATCACCAGACGGGGGTAAAGTGATGGTATCCATCCACCATTTGGGTGTTGGTTGTGTCAGGGGCAGGATAATATTGATTTCTGTACCTTGATCTGGCTCCGAATCAATACGTGTTGATCCTTTCCATTGGCGCACTTTTTTCATTACGTAATTGAGCCCATGTTCGGTTTTTTCTTCTGATACTATGGCATTAATATCACTATCCGTTAGGCCGGGGCCTGAATCTTTTACCGATAGGGTAAAGTATGGTTCTGCTGCTTGATATTTAATTTGGCAGGAAATGATTTTTTGCTGCTGTTCTTTAGTTGCAGCGATAGCGTGGTTAATTAAATTAGATAACACGCGAAAAAAATGATGCGTGGCGATATTAGTTATCACAAACCAAGCTGATGGTGCAACATGATATTCTACGGTTACCCCCAAATGGACATATTGAATCGACTTTTGCTGCATCAGTTCAAGAAATAAAATAGCAATATATTTGCTTTGCGAAAGCTTAGTTTGTTCGCGGTTGTCATCATCGGCAGACTTGCCTTGTAATGCGAGTAAATCATTGGCGGTAACATTAATGCGTGCTAAGGCGTTTTTGTATATTAGCCATTCTTTGTGGTCTAGTCTTTGTTCCACTTCATCGGAAAGTATGGATAATACTGATAACGGTGTTCTAATATCGTGAGCAGCTTGACCTACCACTTTAAATAATTTCTTTTGGTTGGCAGTTTTTTCAGAAATTAGTTCCATTTTATGCTGCAGAAATTTTGAGAATTGGCGTAGTTCAATAAAGTTTAACTTGTTAAATATGGCTAGTGCTTTAGGTGTTGAGGTTGTAAATGAGGCGATTAACATTTTAATACGGTAGTAATCTTGCGAAAACATGCGCGCAAAGAAGATTGTAAGCAATGATAGGAGGCTCATAAATGGGATAAGCAATTTGATATTTGAATTAAATATTAAATCCGTATAGCTTAGCTGTTCATCAATAAAATATATCTTTGTGCCGATAAGTAAGAAAAGTATAGCGGCAATACTGTTGCCCCAATAAATAATCTGAGTGCGTGTGCTGTCTACGGAGTAGAGTATGTGTTGACCGCGTGCTTCTTCGTTAAAAACTAGTTTATAGGCACTGAAGATAATAAAAAATCGTCCTAGTAGATAACAAAAAGCATCAGCGCCATGAGGTAGTGTTGTCGCAATAATAATAATTAAAAAACCTGTTGCTAAAATGGTGAGCTGTAAATCACGCAGCATCGCTAAGCAAAAAATAATTAATACGAATAAAACAATATCGCGACAAGCAATAATGATTTTCCAGGTGGCAAAATCGGTGTTGCCAGTAAAATTGCTAAAAGGTGCAATAATAAAAACAATGGCTAGTGTGGCTGTTATAACGGTAGGTATAAAGGGTGTTAATTTGCTAAGATTGTTTCTAGCTGTTGCAACCAGCTGTCCACTTATCAGCCCCCAAGCGATAATTTGAATGGCAATTGCGGAACCATGGATAATCATAATAGCGGTATCATCAATAGGGTAATAGGCGCCAGCATGACTGCTGGGTGCTGTGCCAAAAGATAATACGGTTAAAAAAATAGATAGAATGGCCGCAATGCCTAAAAGAATAATAAAAATTTTCCATAAGCCCGATATTTTGCGCGCCAGGGCAATACATAGACCGATAAAAGTCATATCGAGTATAATATAGGGTGTTTTGGTTAGTAGTAATTGGTTTGCTAATGAGATATGTGCTTTGTGCACAAGTAAATAGACTAGCAGCGTATAAAATACGGCAATGACAAAAAGCAAGGATAGTATTTTAATTGCTTTTTTTTCTTCATTACTCTGCATGCTGTAAAAACCTTTTAGTCGCTTACTTTAATTGTAATGTGTTGTGCTAGCGGTTTAGGTAATAATTTAATATTTTCCGCTGTGCAATGTGCCTGTACCTTTTCATCGTGTGATATATGAGTGAAGAAAATAGCGCAATGGTGGAGTTTATATTTGCTGATCATGGTTAAACCTTGCATCGGATCTTCTTCAGTATCAGTATCGATGATAATTAATTGTTTTCCTGAGGGCTTGATAGATTGCTCAAGATCGCTTTTCGTATAGCAGTGTATTAACGTAATATTGGGTAAATCCTTTTTGTGGCTTGCAAAAAGAGTTTCCCACAGGTGGTGGTAGAAAACATCGCCATCATAAATAATAATTGTGCCCTCTTTGGGGGCTTCTACATGGTCTGTCCACCACGAAGGAATCGGTAGTAATACAGGTAAAGTTATAATAAATTCTGTGCCTTGCTTTTCTTGAGAGGATATTTGACAATGGCCATGCCACTTTTTTAAAGTCTCCATTACGTAATGTAAGCCAATGCCGTATCCTTTTTCGCGTGTTGTTTTGCTTTGTCCTGCGAGAATCTTATCTATTTGCGTTTGGCTCATGCCTTTGCCGCTATCTTTAATTGCGACTTGAAATGTTTTGGCGTTGGGTGTGTATCGCATATGACAGGTGATAACTCTTTCTTTCTGGCCTTCGGTCGCTTCTACGGCGTTGTTTATTAAGTTAGATATAATGCGATAAAAATCACTTCGCGCTATTTTGGCGACAACAAACCACGCGCGAGTGTCAATTTTTGTTTTAAAATTTATATCATCTTTATTATATTGCGTGTTTTTTTCTAGCATTAATTCGTGAAAGGTGATGCCAATGTAGTTGGCGGTCAGTGATGATTGGTTTTGTTCGAATGGATTAATATTACTCTGTGGGTCAAGAGCCAATAGTTCGTTGGCAATGCCTTTAATATGTGTCAGGCCGATTTTATAAATACTCTGTTGGTCAGCATCGAGATCATCTTCAAATTTCCGTGATAAGTCTGTGATCAGTGAGAGTGGTTTTTGAATATTGTTAGCAATATGCTTGGTCATGGAAATCAGTTGCTTTTCTTTAGCTGTTTTTTGCCTAAAGATACCCAGTTGCTCGATAAGATAGCGGTTGAGTCGACGCAATTCTTTAAAGTAAAGAGGCTTTTTTTCAAGTTGTTTTCTTTTTTTAGGATTGTCGAAATTTGACATCACTCTGCCGATGGTGTTGAAGTCCTTGGTGAATAATCTTGTGAATGATAGCGTTAATAGTGATAACAGGCTGACAAAAGGGATAAAAACAATAACGTGAGTATGTAGTAGAAGTTGTGCATTTTTAAAATCTTCAGCAAATACTACATTGCGAATACCAAGTAATAAAAATAGTGTTGAAGCAATACTGTTTCCCCAATAGCCAATTTGTGCCCGTGCGCTATCGATGGGATAAAACCATTTTTTGGTATTATGGTTTTCATTATTGATTAACATTAATAAACTATATGCTTGTAATAAATCACTGAAGGTCCACATAAACTGTGAAGGTGTCAGGTTGGAAAAATAGGGTAAGAAAAAGTAAATGTTGGTGCCCATGATGTCACCCATGACATGAATAATATAGCTGAGAATAAATAAAATAATAGCAGTGTTTTTGGCGATGGGCAGGCAATAAATTAAAAAAGCAAATAACAAAACATCGTAGGTGGCATTCATAATTGCCCATACAGAAAGGTGCTGGCTAGCTTGGTAATAGTGAAATAACCATAACATATAGCCGACGGCTACCAGGATGGTTAAGGCGCAGGGTAAGCTTGGGATTAGCATTTTAATTTTTGCACGTGAGTTTCTTATCGCCAGAATAGCGAGAAATACCCAATAAACGGGTCTTAGGATAAAGAAGATTGTATGTAGGATATTAGTTGTTAATGATTGGAAGGGGGCTGATGGGCTATTGCTTTGCCAGAACAAAACAATCAATTGGGTAGCAACAACGGTACGGATTATATTTTCTATGCCAATCAGAATAAATATCGCTCGCCATGCACCAGAGAAGTATTTCTGCAAGATAAAGCACAAGGCAATAACAGCGAGATCAAGGACGGCATTAGCCGATAAGCTTAAGATGGGTATTGTCAAGTTTGATGCAGTAAGCTGGTGGCTTAAATGCATGGCCAGCAGAAACAGCAGGGTCAGCACGACCAGGCCGAATAAATGCAGCCAGTGGAAGCGTTTCCATAATTCAATGTGTTGACGTCCGTGCATTACCTTATAGTATACTGTATGTATATGGAGAAAAAGCACATATTAATTGTCGAAGATGACAATACTTTGTCAAAGTTACTACAAATGACTCTCTCAAAAGAGGGTTATAGCGTCGCTGTGGCTAAAAATGGTGCTGAATGCGATGAGCAGGTACAGAAAACGCCGCCTGATTTGATTATTCTTGATATTAATCTTAATGACCCAGGAAGAACGGGGCTTGATTTGTGTCGTGAATTGCGCAAAACGATGTCAATGCCGATTGTTATGTTGTCGGGTTCGATGGAGGATACGGATAAAATTCTTGCTTTGGAGGGTGGTGCTAATAACTATCTGACAAAACCGATTAACCCACGGGTGTTGATTTCATTTATTAAAACGACTTTTAGTACGGCAAAGCCTGCGTCGACACAGCAAGGTGAGAGTGTTAAGCCGACGACGACGATCTTGGAGTTCTCTCAGTTTGTCTTGAATCTCAATGCGTTTACGCTTAGTACTAAAAAAGGGAAGAATATTGCGGTAAGCCCGGCAGAATTTAAATTGCTGCGTGTTTTTGCTGAGCATCCTCGTCATGTATTGTCGCGTGAGAAGATGTTGGATTATATTGGTGTTAATAGTGAAATTTATGATCGTAGTATTGATCGTTTTATTGTGCGTATACGAAAAAAAATAGAAAAAGATCCGAAAAAGCCTACCTTAATTAAATCGGTTTATGGTGAGGGATATTTGCTTGATGCCGATGTTACGAAGAAAAGTGAATAATATTAATAGGCACAGTATAAAATGCAGTAACGTAGGGGCGCAGCATGCTGCGCCCGCAAACATCCGCGGCACTGATCGTCTATAGCCATCAACACCCAAACGGGCACAGCATGCTGTGCCCCTACGGATTCTAAATTAGTCATGCGCAAACACGAACACAAATACAGGAACCATAGGGGAGCAGGGTTATCAAAATTAATTCCTAATACATTTTATACATATTATGTACACATTGATATGCGAATATAAGATATAGGTTAATAAATCAATGAGACAAAAGGTAAGAGGACAAATGAAAACATCAAATATAGAGCTAACCACTTGTTTATACTCAGGTTGTAAGAAGTCTGTTGATACCACTAAAACTTGCGGTAGTAGCCAGTCTGAGGGCCATAACCAACACAGTTGTACCACAGGCGCGTTGCCTAAAGTATTTTGTCAGCAACACCGTTTGCGCTGTGTCGACACAATGCCAAAGGCAGCCTAATACGTACGATCGTTTTATTGTATCGGACTATGCGCTTGCCTAATGCGTATTTGTCCTGCGTTAACGGCTAGTGCTATCTTGCTAGCGTATGGAGATAACTGAAATACGATAGCATGTAGTTATTAGATCCTGCTCTTTAAACATCGTCTTAATCATTTCAATGTCGTTTCTTTAAAAAAACATTTTAAGCTGGTTCTTTCTGGTAATCAGCAATGGCCTGTAAAAAAAGGCTGCCAAAACTGGCTAGTTTTTTCTGCCCCACGCCGTTAATTTCTAAAAATTGCTCTTCCGTTTTTGGTAGCAAGGCTGACATCTCCACCAGTGAGGCATCACTAAAAATCATAAAAGGCGGAACCCCTGCTTTGCGCGCTAGCGAGCGGCGTAACTGCCGTAATTTTTCAAATAGGTCAGTATCGTAATCTAAATTTTCACTGCTAAGTTTGTTACTCCGCTTGGTTTTGCTTTTACTAGCTTTGCTTTCACGTGCAACTTTTACCCGCGCTTTGGCGAGCATTAGTGTCTCTTCACCACACAAAACAGCTTTTGATTTCTCAGTTAATTTTAAAATTGAGTAATTAGCAATATCCTGCTCGAGATAACCTAAATGAATAAGCTGGCGAAAAATACTATGCCATTCATCTTGCGAGTCTTCTTTACCAATACCATAAGTCGATAAGCGATCGTGACCTTGGTTTTTAATACGCGCATGCTCTTTCGCGCGCAAGACATCAATCACATAATTGACACCAAAGCGCTGTTCTAGGCGATAAACACAGGATAGTGCCTTCTGTGCGTGAATAGTCGCGTCAAAGGTTTCCGGTGGGTTTAAGCAAATATCACAGTTGCCGCAGTCTTGTTCTAAGGCTTCATTAAAATAGTTAAGTAAAACGCGCCGGCGGCAAGTGGTTGCTTCTGCAAAGTGAACCATGCAATTTAATTTCTGCAGCTCGACGCGTTTTTGATTGTCATCAGCGTTATTATCAATTAAATGCCGGATGATAACGCAGTCTTGTAAACCAAATAACAGCAAAGCTTCCGAGGGAAGGCCGTCACGCCCAGCGCGTCCCGTTTCTTGATAGTAAGCTTCTATGTTTTTCGGTAAATCATAATGAGCTACAAAGCGCACATTAGGTTTATCAATGCCCATACCAAAGGCAACGGTAGCTACAATAATATTAATATCATCCTGTTGAAAAGTGCTTTGTGCCCGTTGGCGCTGCTGGGTTGTAAGACCGGCATGATAGGGTAATGCATTAAAACCCTTTTTATTAAGCTTTCCAGCAAGCTCTTCAACTCGTTTTCGACTTAAACAATAGATAATGCCAAACTCTTGGCGTTTATTGTTAAGAAAAGCAGTCAGTTGATTAAACGGTTTTTGTTTTTCAATTAATGTATAGCGAATATTGGGACGATCAAAGCTAGCAATGTGAACATTAGCTTGTTGTAAATTTAAATTTGTTAAAATATGCTGACGTGTTTGTTTGTCAGCGGTAGCTGTCAAGGCAATAATCGGCGTATCAGGATAAAGCTCGCGCAATTTTCCTAGTGCTAAGTATTCGCTACGAAAGTCGTGGCCCCATTGTGAGACGCAATGAGCTTCGTCAATTGCAAATAGGCTAATATCTATTTCTTCCAGGCGATCAAGAAACGCCGGTGACATCAGCCTTTCAGGTGCGACATAAAGTAAGTCAAGCTCATTATTATGCAGTTGTGCAAGGGTTTCTTTCGCTTGCTGTTCAGTTAGGGCTGAATTGTAAAACGCAGCAGCAACACCATTGGTTTGTAAGGCTTGCACTTGATCCTGCATTAATGAAATCAATGGTGAGACGATAATACCTACACCATCACGTACTAAAGCCGGGATTTGATAGCAAAGTGATTTACCACCGCCGGTTGGCATCAGGACAAAATTATTTTCACCCGCAATAACGCTATCAATAATACTTTTTTGTAATGGGCGAAAATCGTCGTAACCAAATACTTGTTGCAGGATATTTAGGGCGTTTGGCATCATCGTGTTCCGCAAAATAATTAGACAGCTAAATGTTGGTGTTAGCAGTGAGTTTAGCAGATTGTATATTTATATGTTGGAAATTACGATACCGTACTTGATTATGATTGTTTTAAGATCAAAGCAAGTCAATAGGTTAGCGCATTAGCTGACCCAGTGTGGAGGAGCACAAGCTGGTCCTGATGGGGAGAATTGCAATTCTCCCCTTTAATCGCCTAGGTGAAAGCGTATCAGGCGTGCGGGGTACGCTGAAAGTGTAAATCACATGCTAGGATGATGCACCATAGTTTGTAGTACCCTCCACCTCAACCCCTTGATCATCAAGGTGTAATAAGTTGTGCTGATGTTGCCTATTGCGCCGACACTCTGAAAAAATATTTGTGACGATCCTCGGAAGATGCGCCAATGAGCTGACAACTGGGCCTGCTGCCGCACCGATCACCATGTCTGTGAAAATCACAGCCATCATTTCACTGTGATTATCAGGATCATAGTATATCGCTGTATCACGTGCTACTAGCGACATTATCATCAAAGTAGTAAATAGTAAGGCAATTGAGAAGAGATAGCCTGGTTGTACCTTGTGACATCTTGTTGCTTTAAACTTTGTTAGTTCAATTTTTGCAAACACCACTTCCGTAAATGCATAAGTTAGCGTCATTACCAAGGCGCGTGTAAGAGCCGAGGTTTGCGCCTGTTCTTCCCTTGTTACCAGCGTCAGCAATTTATTAGTAAGGGTTGGCAACAAAGTCAATTGATCGCGGTGGAGCATCGTGCGACTGGCGTTAGTGTGATTATAATAAGCGGTTAAGCTTAACACAGGCCAATCTGTGTCAGGTTCATAAAAAACATTCTCTTGAGGCGGGTAGCCTAAGCTTGGGGCATTACCTGGAATAATAGTCAACCCTAGCTTGTGGTACTGTGTCTTAAGCTCGTTAATGGCATCAGCAAAAGCGGCCCCGGGGGCGCGAGGAGAAGCAGAGTAATCATAAGGGGGATCAATCTCCATCATCGTCGAATAGTCATCATTCTGTGTGCTAAGTTTAAATGCACTCACAGAACAGGTTTGCATTAACATCCATGCGGCGCCTAGCAGTGACCTGTTGATACTGCTTAATGCATTAAATAAATGACTTTTGATTTTTTGTATTTCCTGCCGTGTAAATCCGTTCAGCGTAAATCTCATAAATTCTCCCACTCTAACGTTGTCACTACTTGCCTTTTGTGTAGATCTGCTATTGATAAAGTATAATAAGCATTGGGTTAGTAGTTGTCTTATGTTTAATAAAATTAATGCTACACAAAATAAATAAAGGGAGTAAGTTAAGAGATAATTAAGTTAAGCGTAAAGGGGTTTAATACGTATGATTTAGTGATATTACATCATGCTAGTTTTTTTTAATTTCGTTATTGTTAAAAGGCACTCTAGTCGAAACAGGTAAAACAACTCTGTTCAGGTTGTCTGTAGTGGTGTCAAAGGTTTTTGGCAGGTTTTAGTAAGTATCGTAGCTGCTGTGGTCTCGTTCTAAATGAGTTTGCAGGATGCTGGATTGGGTATTTTTTATATAGTATTATTTAATAAAATGATAACTTCACTAAAGTATAATTCACCCTGAATTTATTTTTATTTAAGCTGGGAGGCTTATCAAATGAGACAGCAATAAACAGCGCCACCAGCGCAGATAGTTCAGCATTGCTTGATGATTTAGTGCCGAGTCTGGCTAGTTATATGTGCTTGTTTGCTTGCTTACTCTTGCTTTTTGATAACATCGGTATCAAAAACATAGCCAGAGCCGCGGATAGATTTAATAATGGTTGGGTTTGAGGGGTCCTTTTCTAATTTTTTTCGCAGTCGACTGATAAATTTATCAATGCTGCGTTCATAGATTTCGCCGCGCTCTGTTAAGTTAAGCAGTTGTTCACGTGAAAGTACGCGGCGAGGATTTTGCGCAAGGATACTTAAAAATTTAAATTCTACCGGTGTTATATCAATAGCCTTGCCATCTTCGCTTGTTACTGTTTGCCGGTCAAGATTGATAATATAATCACTGAACAGTAAGTAGGTGCTTTTAATGTGTAGCGCTTTGCCGGATGAAGAGCGCTGGCTTGCTCGCTCCTGTTCTAATTTAAGAGTGCGTTTGATAAACGACAGTAAAACGCGTGGATTAATCGGTTTGGTTAAATAGTTATTAGCTCCTAGCTCCAAAGCAATAACTTTATCAAAGTCATCTTCTGAGCCGGTAAGCATTAATATGGGTGTTGATAATGTATTGCGTAAATGTTGGCACAGATCTAGGCCGTTAAGGTCAGGGAGGTTAAGGTCTATATCTAAAAGAATTAGATCAGGTGGCGTTGTTTCAATTTGGTGATCTGTTTCCTGTTGGTTAGATGCTAAGGCGGTAGTATAACCTTCGGCTTGTAGCGTTGTCTGTAAGGTATCGGATAAATCAAAGTCATCTTCAATAATCAGAATGTGTTTTTTCATTATCAAGTCTCCGCTGACCACAGCTATAGAGTATTATATAAGTATAGTTTGTATGTCACTGTTTTGATACCAATTTGCTTGCTAAAATTTTAAAAAATTTATACTATAAATAAATGCAAGGATTGCGACGTCTTCACTATCTATTCGCGATAGATAGCCCAATATGGGTTCAATGCACAACATTAGTGACAATGGCTTCGTGCTTATTGCTTTTGTTTTATCTTATTAGTCAAATGGTGCACTCAACACAGCTGATTGCGGCAACTAGTTTGGCTTTTTCTGCGATATTTGATGCCTGTATTGCAGTAGCCGCTTATATTTTGGCCTTTTCTACTCGCAGTGCCTTTCGTTATTTTTTTCTGTTGGTGGCCATTGAGGAAACGGTGCGCTTGTTTGCTAGTGGCCTGTTTGTAAGTAAATATCTATTTTTCGGCGAATTGTTTAGAGTTTTAGATACACAGTCATTTACACCAACACATGCATTTTTCTTGTTTGTTAGGCCGCTTTATTTTACGTTGTTTCTAGCGTTTATATTTATAAAATTAAAGCCTAGGTTGCGCTTGTTGATACCTAGTGTTTCTTCCTTGCTAGTTGTTTTTTTGGTGGTGGGGTATATTTTAAGATTGTATTTTCTGCATCACTCGTCTTTTGGTATATCAATTTGGTTCGTAGTTGAAGCTATTCATGATGTTATTGTCTTCTTGATTTTGGCTCAATGTTTCCCGCTTGCTAAAAACAATTCAATATACTTTATTGTTATTGGGTATTTGTTTTTTGTTGCTTCTCATATTTTTTCAATACGCATGCAGTATTCACTACCGTACTTTAATGAAATTAGTTTTTCATTATACATTTGGTTGATTGCTAACTTATTTTTGTTGAAAGGATTTCTGTCTTTGTTATCTAAAAAAAATCAGGATGCTACTACCTGGTTCTATTCATTCGATAGTGAAGGTGTACAGGTTGGTTACTGGAGTGTGAGTATCGTTTCAATTCTTTTTTTACTTATTATTTCTCGAAATATATTGTTAATTGCTAATGCGAGGGATGAGGCGTTTATATTTCAGATGTGTTTTGCAATCTATATTGCTTATGTTGGTTTTCTGGCACTGATAATGCGGCCATTCTCGCAACTGTTTATTAAAGATATTAGTGCAATAGACAGTTTGATCAAGCCAGTAGAGCAAAAGCAAGTGCAACAGCCTTCTTTCTCTGCGCATTTGTATTTTAACGAATTCCGACATCTAAATAAAATTTTAAAGAATCGAATGCGGACGATGGTAGAGCGAAGAGACTATGAAAATAAATTGTATCAATTGGCGAGCGATATTGCGGTAGAAATCCGCCAGCCCTTGGGGCGCTTGCTTGCAAACTCTAAAACGATAGAAGATCAGTTGGATATAGAGCAGCAGAGAATATATAAAAATGCATTAATGCGTATAAATCAAATTGCTGATGATTTCCACGTGTTGAGAAAAGATGAGCAACTAAATCCGCAGGAAACTTTAGATGAGCCGCAATGGTGTAAATACATTAGTATTGTTTTTTATGAATATATGTTAGAGAAGAAAATACAATATGAAGAAACAAAGATAATATTAAAAACGCAGATATCGACAGAGTGTTGGTTTGTATTGGCGCAGTTTGTTAGAAGTGATTTTCAACGTGTCTTGTCAAATTTAATAAATAATGCAGTTGAAGCAACAGAAGGAAATAAGGTCAGAAAAGTATCTGTCTCTATGTCATATGAGGCACAAGATAGGAGGATCATGATTAAAGTGGCCGATAATGGTTGTGGCATGAATAAAAAACAACTCAAAGAGTTAATGGTGGGGCAAAGTCAGTCAACTAAGTTGCAGGGCTTTGGTATTGGTCTGCAGTATGTGTTAGAAAAAATTAAGCAGTGGAATGGCGAATTTCTAGTTGCTTCAAAAAAGGGAGATAGGACGACATTTACCCTTCAGTTGCCATCTCTAAGTGAGTTACCCGTTTGGTGGGTGGATAAGATTCATTTGCACCGAGGACTACGGCTTGTTGTATTTCGAGCGGATCAACCCCTTTATGAAGCTTGGCGCCATTTGACCGTTGACTATATACGCTTTGAAAGCGAGCTGCGATCTTCTTTAAGCGCTGTAGATAGTAAGTTAATTGTGCTCAATGTTAATAGTGAAGAAGATGCACGTTATTGGGTTGAGCTGATTAAGACTTATGATAAGCAGCAAAAAATAATTGTGGTTAGTGCTGAGTATGATAGTCCAGTAATACGGGCGCTATGTTTGCAACAAAAAATTCAATTATTGCCATCAGCTTTGGTGCGCCATATTAAAGTAGAAGCAGATAATGAAAACGCGTGAAGGTAAAATTGTTTTAAAGCAAGTTGTGCTATCAGTTGTGGCTATCATTGCTTATTATGGCTTGGTATATTTGTTGATAGTGGGGATGAAGTTTACCAGTAGAGAGTATACGGTTGTTACAGATATCGTGTTGGTGTTGCTTGATGGCGCGTTGGCGGTGTTGTTTTTCAAATTAGCACGTAAGTTTGCCGCTATTTGGAGATATATATTTGTATTTTTTGCACTTGCCAATTTAATGATTGCACTGTCAACGCTATTTTTTATGTTGTCTTATTCTGTCGATGGTTTTGGCCGCAGCGATGTTAATCAATTTGGTGTTAGTTTCTTTTATTATGGTGTGACATTTTTTAAATTATTAGGTTGGATTTGTATAGCTATAGTATTGCTGATATATTCGCGAAAAAAGCTAAGATTTTATCTTCCCTTTGTTCCAACGTTGGTAAGTATTTTATTTTCTATTGGATTTATTATTTTGTCTTCCTATTTCAGAGTGCGCAGTGAACATTTCACATGGCTTATGGTATTGCGCGGTTGTGGAGAGTTAGTCTATTTTATGGTGGTGATATTTTGTCTTCCTCTAATTGAAAATTTGTATCTTACACTGCTTGCTTATGGTTTTCTGTTGCTTGTTGTTGCCGATATGTTGGTAACTGGCGTATTATCCTCTGCCGTTCAGTTTAAGGTAGGCTTTCTTTCTTCTATTTATCCTTCGCACACTATTTGGTTGTTGGGTAAGCTTTTTGTTTTATTTGCTGTGATCGATTTATATCGTGAGAAAAATGAGAATCCCTATGGTTGGTTTTTTTCGGTCGATAATATCCGTCCGCAGATTATTTACTGGGGGAACAGTGTTGCCATGCTTTTTTTGTTGATGTTAGGTGTGCCAAGTTTAATTATTAAAGAGTGGTCGCGCTTCACACAATTAACATTCGATATTAATATTACCATTCTGGTTCCCTTTGTTGGCATTATTTCATTGTTAACAAAGTGGTTTAATCGCCGCTTTGTTGGTGATTATTCAATTATCAAAGAGCAGATCTATCGTTCTGAAAATATGAGTTCAGGGTTGCGGTTTCGTAAAAGGGTTTTATATTTTTCTGGTTTGCGTCAGGTATCCAATTTCTTGGTCAGTTATATTAATTTGCTGCTTGATAAAAAAGAGGCGCAGAAAAAAGTTTTTCAGGTTGCAATGCGTGCTGCGCATGATATACGTACCCCTATTAGTGTGTTGTCTTTGCTTTCTGATGCTGCTAATAGTGGCCTGGATAAAGCACAGCAGGATAAGCATGGGGAATCGCTTAGGCAGGTGAAGGCAGTTGCTGAAAATATTTTAGCTTTGCAGCAAAAATCTTCGCTTGATGATCCGGTTGCTAACAAGGCTGTTGTACAATCGGAGTTTGTTGCTATTCTCCTAAATGATCTATATCAAAAAAATAAATCCGAGTATGCAGATATGTATATTGAAATTGATAGGTCAGCTTGGTTTGCTTTAGTAAATATCATATCAGATATATTTAACGATACGTTAACTCGCTTGTTTTTATTGTCGCAGCAGTTTAGTGATCGCTCTAATCAGGGCGTTATTTGTTTTAAGGCAACTGTAGATGGTGCCAAGTTTAATATATTGGTCGAGTTTTTGGATGAGAAAGTGGTGCAGCTTAATGCTCATAAAGAGTGTAAAGCTGGGTTTGAGCGACTAAAAAGTTTTATAAAATCTTGTGGGGACGGCTTTGATTTACACTTGCAGGCTAATCACCACCTTTCATTTTTAATAACGTTTCCCATGGTGTCGCCACTGCCAAGTTGGTGGGTTGATCATATTAATCTTGCTAAGGATACATGCATTGTTATTTTTGATGATGAAGCATATTATCACGCTCAATGGTCGCGAGTGCTTAAGCCCATCGTTGAGAAATTTTCAAGATGTCAGTTAGTGCATTGTTATACTGAAAATGACTTTGTTAAAATAGTCAACCGTGGCATTAAAAATAGATTTTTCATAATGGATTATGATATTAAGGGAAGTCATATTAACGGAATTGAATATATCAAGCAGTATAATTTGTCATCCTGCGCTATTTTGGTGACTAACTATTTCGCTAACCAAGAGGTGAGAGAGCAATGTTCATCAGTAGGTATTCGCATGTTGCCAAAACCACTTATCGACTATGTTAAAATTGATATATAGGGTCGCAACCTAACGGGCACAGGCATCATGCTGCTGCACCCGCAAACTTAATGAGGCAAAATTATCTAAACCACCGATTCCGAGGTAGTTCTTTAGCCAGCGCTTCACCATGATCACCACTATTACCATCATATTCTAAAACTTCCTTTGCTAAAGTCATTAAAGCAATATCGGCAGTCGATGCCACGGTATTCATGGTCATAGGCTCAGTTTTTTTATACGCACGATCAACGGCCCTTGCAATACGAAGTCGCATATAATCACCAAAGGTAGGTCGTTCTGTATTCCGATCACTCCTAAGGGCATTGTAATATACCAGCTCCGCTTGATGCTGTTGTGGCGCGTGTGTTTGTACCAGGCGCAGATACTCAGCATATTTATCCTGACTTTTTTTATGGTGTGTTATCGAAATGATTCCTTTAAAAGCTAACACTAACAAAGCCAATGCTGATCCTACCGCCGCTAATATTGGCACAGCCCCTGCCGCAGTAAAAGCCGCCACGCCGCCAATAATGCCGAGCGTTAATCCCCATCCATCAGGAATTAAATCCCAACAAGCAGCATGCTTAAAGCGATGATATTTATTTTCTAGCCAATGCAACATATACAATAAGCTCAATAAACAGGTTTTTTCACCAGCGGGTGCATAGTAATGCGTGTTTGCAGCGCGTTGCGCCACCCACTGTGCAATGGCATGTATTTTTTCATGCTTACGCTTATAACTGCGTACTTCTAGTATGTGTCCACCTGCGGATGCTGCCGAACCAATGGCGCCAGCGCCGGGTGTGAGCACATCATGTCCTGGTAAAGCAGAAATTACTCCCGTTAAGCCAGCGTAAGCTGTTGTTCCTGTAGAAACAACACCGCCGGTAGCCACGGCAGCATGTGCTGGATGCTGGAGTGGGTGAGCAATTTCATGTGCCTGGTTGCGTAGGGCGCCAGGAAAAAAATCTGGGCTGGCACCAAGTGCTTGTCCGCCTCCAGATAATGCGCCTAGGACGTTTCCTTGGCCTAATCCTGCAAAATCGGCACCGGCGCCTACAATGACGCCCCCAGTTGATAGTTTACTAAATGGCATTCTTTATCCCCCTTAAGTTAATGTAACTATATGATAGTACATTAGTTTCCCGCTAGTGTGACGCGAGTGTGACAGTGTGCTAATTTTGTTGAGAATGGAGGCAGCCGCAGCATGATGCCTGTGTGTGTTAGGGCGATCCCTGCATTTTTTCATGGCTTTATTAAGATTTAATGCCGGGCCAAGATGACATAACGGTGGAAATATTTTTTCATCTTCTGTATTCACCGCATCAACTACTTGCTGTAATCCAGCTAGCGCTTGCTCGCCAAAAAAACTGAGGGCGTCAGTAGCGTTTTTTTCTTAAAACCAAGTTAATTAATTTAAAAAAATAGAATAAGTATTTGAGTTAGGCTATTATTGCGCCAATAATAATGAAAGGGGTTCTATGGGAAACGTCTGCGGTAATCTTTCTAGGGGTGGTGGTGAAAAAACAAATACACCGGCATCTTCCACTATGATTTCATCAGCAAGTTCTTCGCCAAAAGCAGCAAAAGATCTTGTAAAAAAAAATACGACTTTAAGCGATAAATATTATCATCATTTTGTAAGGCGAATAAATGAAGCGTTACAAACCTGTGTTGTCAGCACAAATAATAGAAAAATTACGTCGCTTAATGGTATTGTAAAAACAAAATCTATTAAATCCACCGTGCTGATGCTTGATGGTTACCTGAGGTCGTTGGGTTCGCAAGTTATTATTGACTATCTTGTTCGTGGAATTAAACAGAAGGATATAAACAGAAAGTATATCAAGTATGCTGCGGGGGATTTTTTATACTTTATTGCAGGGCTATTTATATCTCATCATGCGATGGAAATAAATGATGAGTTTAATGTTTTGATGAAGTATTTTTCATCATTATTGATAAAAAAGTTCTACCGATATTGATATGAACTTGGAATTCTTTGGTAGAAGTCTTGTATATAATAGTCTTTATGCGCAACTGGTTGGATTTTCCTGTCTTTCACATCTTGATGATGCTGCCTATGAGCGTGAGGTGAAGCAGTTGCGGTCATCTACAGCAAGCCGTCGTCATACGCAGCCTGCACTGTCCTATGATGATGGATCATACGCTCCAAAGGGGGGTATGAAACAAGAGCCAATAAAAACTCGCCAGGTGAAATTGCAGTTAAAAAAAAGAGAGTCAGAATGTGTAGTAGATAATGCTCGCAATTTTTCTAACGCTAATAATATTAAACCGAGACGATCTATTGATAAAAGAAGTAAGGGTGGTAGATTGGAGAATGGAGAGCAAAAGCTTCCCCCTGCTGCTGATTTAGACGGTCATCAGGCTGATAATACTGTGCGGGCATTAAAAAATAAAAATCGTTTACGTTCTCGGCCTGCAAGAAAAAGGTCGGTAAGGAA
Source organism: Gammaproteobacteria bacterium (assembly GCA_030425685.1). Classification (GTDB taxonomy): domain Bacteria; phylum Pseudomonadota; class Gammaproteobacteria; order Coxiellales; family Coxiellaceae; genus JAUIAD01. Next base: position 375,265 of record JAUIAD010000001.1, read on the forward strand.
AAAGCGGCTCTCTTCGTCAAGTCGTGATAGTGCAGGAAGGGCGCCCAGTTGTAGTTCCTCGTCAATAAGTGATAGTAGCGCGCGGCGTTTTGCGAAAGAAAAAAAATCACGTGCATCATCACGGCGAAGAGGGGATGGTGTGCATGCTAGAGAGTTGGTCTCAAGTAGTGACGGGAGTTCGGCTTCCCCTAAGCCTAAAAAAAGCGTGCGGTTTAATTTTGAACTTGATACTTACCCTTCTAAGCCAAAAAAACAAGGTGGTGTTTCAAGTAACCATCATGCGCTGTTTACTAAGAAACGTTCTAAGCGTCGCTCAGGAAAAAGAACGTCAGCTGCTTATTCTAATGCAAGAAGTGATTTTTCTCGTAAAAGCTCAGCCTATGGATAGGCGGCCCCATTTGTGGCCAATCTTCCGCGTAAAATGCTTTCAAAGTGCGAACTGACACAAGTACGCTGCGCGCTTTGAAAGCATTTTACGCGAAACCTTGGCTCACAAATGGAGCCGCGCAGTACATAAAGTCATATACCCTGAGCTGTTACTTTTTCTCTAAAATAGAAATACATATTATTTTGTGGGGGCATAGCTTGCCCCCTGTATTGACGATATAGAAAATCGTGCTTATGGTTTGTTAGGTGCAAAGCCTGGATATTCAGTGCCATAAACCCCAGGCGCATGACAAACAACTTTTGATGCAGCTTGTTTCTGCGGTGATTGAAAAAGAAAATGTCTTAGTAGCGCACCGCCGCCTTTTGTTTTTCCAGCAAATACAGTGGCAAGATCGCCTTCTTTTACCCAGGTAGGGTTGCCTATTTCTGAGGCTTTTACATTAACACTGACTTCGCTCATGGAGTCAACAGTGACATCAATAGTGGTTAGCGCTAAGGTATTTTGTGCGGGACTGTGCCCACTGCCATCAACAAAATAGTTTCTAGAGAAAACGATATTGCCCATTTCGACGGCGTCAAATTTTAACTTGCCGTCAGGATCAACAAATTTAATGGTTTTGCCGTTGATAATAATATCAACCTCCTCATCGAGTTCTCGAAATCCTGCTGCTAATGGTGTTTCACCGTAGTTGGTAGCACCACCAAATGCAGCTAAACCAAATCGACGCTTACCAAAAAGATAGTAAAAACACTTGTCTTTTTTGCAGTAGATACGCGGAATAACATTTCCACCCGTTACCATATTTCGACCTGTTGGCAGGTCAGTGTTTGCGCCTGGTAAATTGACGACTTGCGAAATATGCTTCATTTCAGGGCGAGAAACGATGTGGGAAGCGGTACGTGAGAGGTAGAAGCGTTGCAGTTGGTTCTTTTGCGGCAATGACTTGTTCACTTCGCAAAGCGTTTCGCTTAATGCTGTGCTTAACTGCTGCTCTTGCGCTGCATCTAAGTTATCCGAGCCTATGGTTATGGAGCCAAAACGTAAGTTGACATTTTTTACTGGTTGGCCAGTTGCTTGCTCTAGTGTGGCAGTTAGTTTTTCTGCAATAGATGCGGTTGTGTCTTTTGATTGTGGTTCTGCAAGGATAGTGGCTAATGGGCCTTGCGCATTACGAATGTTATAGTCTCGCAGTTGAGATTTTGCTTTATCCAGCATAGACGGTGCACTATTTGCTGTGATTAAAGCGGCAAGTGCTGCCAGAGGTTTTGCTGATTTTCTTATTAGAGGAAAAAAGGTACGCATTGATATCTCCGCTATAAAATGTGTAATTTAAAAAGTCTAAGTATTGTAGGCCTATGTCTAATTTTTAAGACGTGCGTATACATTTTTAATGTGGACCATTGTTGCATACTAGTTTGTTTTTGTCCCTTAACATAGGATTAAAAGCATAAAAATAGTATTTTTCTGGTGTAGAGGGTGCGCGTCCTATCTTGCTATTCGAGTAGCGCTTGATAGACGAGCGTTTGAAAATTTGCAGTAATCAGTGAAAAGTTGCCAATGTATTGAGCCATAAACAGGCCGATAAGTTCTTCTTTGGGGTCAATCCAATAATAGGTTCTTGCGGCACCGGACCAGCCGTATTCTCCTGCTGAACTAAGTGATTGTGATTGGGCAACATCGACTAAAACCCTGGAGCCCAAACCAAAACCATAACCCAATAATTTGTATTGTGGGAAGCCAATGGGTAAGAGTTTTAAGTCAAGATGATTTATAAACATAAAGTCAACTGTACGCGGGCCGAGTATACGTGTGCTATCGAGCTGACCTTTGTTTAATAGCATTTGCGCAAAATGAAAATAATCTTCAGCGGTTGAATTTAATCCGATGCCGCCACGTAAAAAGCTAGTATCATCAACTGGTGCTGTTGTTGATACATCCAAACGTTTATTAATGCCTTTTTCCCAAGCATCTAACCAATGTGATAGGGTGACATCAGGGGCGCACAGATCAACGCCGCCATACATTGTAGCTAGGCGGTGGCGTTTATCTTCAGGTAAGCAAAAGGCTATATCATTCATTCCTAGCGGTGAAAAAATTCTTTCATGTAAGAATGTATCCAGCGGTTTATCAGCAATAATTTCAACCAAGCGAGCAATTACATCAATGCTAACGCTGTAATACCATTGTGCACCCGGTTGAAAACCCAGCGGTAGTTGGCAGAGTTTATCAACGAAATCTTCTAAGGAAACATCTTTCACAGCAGCTACTATTTGTTGCTCGCGATAAAGCTGGCAGACAGGATTGTCTTCGTAAAAATCATACACCAAACCGGAAGTATGTGTTAATAAATGATGAATTGTTACTGGCTGCTCTAGATCCACTAGATGCTCATTACCATTTTGATCTATTTCTAATACTTTTAAGTTAGCGAAAGCGGGGATAAATTTTGATACCGGTTCTCGTAAATGAAACTTACCTTCTTCATAAAGTATCATTAAAGCAGTGCAGATAATAGGTTTAGTCATCGAATACAAGCGAAAAATAGTATCCGCTTGCATTGGCGTACCTGCTTCTCGATCACGACAACCAAATTGATTAAAATGAACAAGCTTGCCACGGCGTGCCACCAGCGTGCTGATGCCGGAAAAATTGCCTTGCTCTATTTGCTCTTGCATAACGCTATTAATGCGTTGTAAGCGTAATGAGCTCATGCCAGCAGACTCAGGTAATACGATTTTGCTTGGCATGATGGTCCCCTTTTACTTGTCTAGCTCGCAGATAGGCATCTATAATAATATAGCAGTGCTGATGTTGTATTCAAATATTGCTCGTGTCGCTGTACAAAATATGACGGACAGTTTGTGATTGAAGATTGAGATAGGGGTAACTGTGGATGACGGATCATCGTAAGGCAAAGGCTATTTGTTGGATAAGTGTATGTGCTTTTTTATGGGTGTTATTATACTATGGAATCGCCTTGCTCGGTCAGAATGTCTATCCTAATGTGCTATTGATAAGACATTTTTCTTTACTGAATACAATTTTTTTAGATGCTGTTTTTGTTGTTATTGCGATATTTCTATTAAAGAAATTGCCGACACAGTATTATTACCCCTTTCTCTTTTTTACTCTCTCGGCAGCGATTTGTATTGTAATGCGGATTAATTTGATTGCTGAACACTTTAATCATTTTCATTTGCCGTATGCAGTGTTTCGTTATCCTGCCACGTTGTGTCAGATTGTTGCTGCATGGTTGTTGTTAAAGGGTCTAATTCGTAACCGTAGGCATAAGAAAATGCTGGTTACCGCTATTCCATTTGTCCTCTCATCTCTATGTATGGTTGTTGTTTTTGCTTTTACCTTTGTTGATCATACAAAAGTAATGGCGCTGGGCTTGTACTCAATTATCTCCGTTTTGCTGTTGATGGTTGTTTTTGTTTTGATGATTGTTAATCTCGCTGCGGTAAAGAGATCACCGATGATGCTTTTTATCGTAAGTTATTTAATGATTACCATTGCTGATATTTTTTACGGTCACTATGTGGAAGCTGCATTACTGGATAACTTAGGTTATTGGGCCTTTTTGTTGATTGTTGGACGGGTGTTGTTGCTAGCGTCGGTGTTGGCTATTTTATTTTATGAAGTTAAGCAAGAGGGGGTTAGTTGGTTTAACGAAATTGACAGTCAAAAAACGCAGATTATTTTGTGGTGTAATAGTTTGGTTTCTCTGTTTTTTATTTTTTCCGTTCTTTATTACTTTATGATTAGTAACCCCAGTGTGCCGGAAACCTTAACGCTTAGTCACAGTTTAAATATCTTCTTACCCTACTTGGTGGCTGCTAGCTTGGTATCACAGTTTTTTACCTATTATATGGATCGGCCATTTCGCAGAATAGAGTCGATGGTAGATAACTATATACGTGATCAAGCTAGTGCTCATTTTGAGAAAACAAAAGAAATTAATATTAAAGAGTTTAGAACTTTAGGCTACCATCTTTCAGGTAACTTCTCTGAGATTAAAAATAAAACGGCTGTCGGCAGAAAGATGTTTGATGTTGCTAGTAAGGCAGCACATGATATTAATTCTCCTTTGGCAGTTTTATCGACGGTTGCGGGTGAAGTAAAAGAAAAGATGCCTTCTGAAACTGAGCAGGTATTTGACGATGCTATTGATCAGATCCAACAAATTTCTGAAGATCTTTTAAATCAGTATCGCACGGCCTTTGGCAAGCTTGAGCAGCGTGCCGAGCGTCGAGTTAGTTATTATAGTTTTGTTAGTATTATATTATCGAATTTGGTGAAGCAACTTAACATTCGCCATAAGAATTTACAGCTGGATATACAGTTGCAAATTGGTGATAAGGCGCAACATTGTCTAACGTTAATTGATCCTGTGCAATTAAAGCGATTTATGACCATCTTATGTAATAACGCTATCGAAGCTAGTAATCCCGCTGATGCTGTCAATATTCAAATTATTTTGCAGATGGATGAAAGTTCTTTTTATCTATCGGTAAAAGATTTTGGTTGTGGTATGACGGCGGAGCAAATTGCCGCTATTCAGTCAATGAGTGCTAAAACCACCAAAGAAAAAGGCTCGGGGATTGGTTTGCGCTATGCAGTTTCCAAAATTTCAGAGTGGGGTGGTCAGTATGAAATTCAATCTAAGCCTAATGAGGGGGCTACCTTTCTCGTTTCGCTGCCATTGCCACCGATGCCTACGTGGTGGTTGTATGAACTTATTCTTTATCCCAATGCGGAAATTATCTTGTTCGATGATGAGCCGCGTTATTTTGCGGAGCTAGAACATATTTTTAATTATTACCGTGACACAATGAAGTTGACCGTTAGCTACTGCAACACGATTAAGGAATTTCGCCAAGCGGTTGCCAATGCTTGTCAGCGCGCCGTGTTTTTTGTTGATCACCACTTTGCTGGCAGTAACTCAACCGGCTTGGATTATATTTATGAGCTGCAGTTGGCTAATCGGGCGGTGTTGTTAACGAATCAATACAATGATTATTTTGTGCAGAAAAAATGCGAAGAGCAGCGGGTTAAGTTGTTACCTAAGCCTTTGTTTAAGCATTTATTATTGCTTTCAAAGCCGCCTGGGGAAGGTGCTGAGAGAGAATCAATACGTTAGCAGTGCTGCTTTTGCCAGCACTGTTAGCTGTACGCACTTATAATCATTATATCCTATAATTAACATACAGCCACCAAATGGATGAGATGTGCTATGCCTCCAACACCTGATCCCAAAGAAGCTTTAAGAAGTTCGTTAATCAATAGTTGTGAACGCGAGAAGATTGCCGAGTGCTCGAAACAACTGGAGCAAATCATTAATGCCAATTTTTCTTTTGTCGCCGATCAGCTAAAGACGGCATTTGAAGTTGATCAGATACGGCAAATGACCTGGAATGAATTTTATCATACTATCCATCAAGTTGTTATGCATGTGATTAAGGTGGCCATTGCGACCGCAACAGGTATCTATATACCTATTGGTGGTACTTTTCTTGATGTGCAAACGGTTAGCGTTAATCCTCCTTCGACACCGGGCGGTGCAGCGACAACAACGCCAACGGGCTCGGCTAACATAGCAGTACATACGGAAGGTGATAAATGGGAGCGTGGTGCTAGAGGCGAGGTGGTCAATGTTGGTGTGGGACAGGTCATGCAAGGGATATCGTCCGCCACGAGTGGCTCTCATCATTTAACGCGACAATTTTCTGCCGTCACAGCAAACTTAGCAGCAAAGGATGTTCCCAAAACGCTTGCTGAATTAGCACTTTATTTTGAATATCTATTTAGTGAAAAAAAGATTGATAATAGTGGTGATCTTGATCCTGAACCCAAGGGTGTTTTAAGTGAGAATGGTAAAGCTATATTTGTTCCCTATATCATTGCCAAAGGGGCCACAAGTGGCGATAGCTTATTTACAGATCCTAATTTTAGATGGTTCTATTATTCGGAACTTATTAGTAAGCAGCTCAAAGGTGATGTCAATAAAACGCGTGCTGAGCAGATCGTCTTTTTGAAGCGTGGTTTTATGCGTTATACTCGCCGCGATAGAATCTTTGGGCACCGCACGGCTGCTATTCATGAAGCATCTAATCCGCTGGCCAGTAATGTTTTGCGAATGTATCGTGTTTCTGCAGCTGAAGCTGATCTTGTTGCCATTACAAATCCTGGTGATCATTTAACAAAAAGCTGGTTGCGGACAAACTTCTTTTCTCGAACAGGGACTTTAAGCAGTGGGGCGCCTACGCAGTATCAAGCAGGGATACAATCAACCTGGGGTACAGGAAGTAATACGCCGTGGAAACGTTTTGCCGGACTATTTACACTCTCGGGAGGATCAAGTGATGCAGAGTGGGCGCGTAAAAAAGCGTATGTTTGTTGGTTTATTTTTCATAAGTTTTTAGAAGTACGCACGGGTACTGCGTTACCTATTTTACTGCCACCAACTGATGAGCTTCCTAGGCAGTGTGCTTGCGCCATTCTCGATACATTAGAAATGGCCTCTTGGATTCCAACTTTCGCTAAGGCGAATTTTTTAGATAGTATTGATAATGTTAAAAATAATAATAGACTATTTTTAAATGTGATGAACTTACCTATTGTGCAATATTTTTTGCGCTATAAAACGAATAATTACCCTGCGCAGATTCAGGTAGCGGGTGTGGCTAAAAATCTTACCATGTCGTTAAATTGGTCTAGGCTGGTGTTAGAGCAGATAAGAAATTTGCTTGGTGCTGCGCATACCTTTCCTTATGATATAAATAATGCGGACCATAATGCTGCTTTTAAGTTAATGTATATTGAACCTTCATCTTTATTGTTTGGCAGTCAAAGCTTTAATACGGAAATAATATTGTCTGGGAATAATGCCTATTATGATAAGTTGAAACAAAGGCTTGATGCTATGACGCCTGGAATCAATCCGCGTGAAGCGTGGTGTATTCATCCTAACGTTATACTGGCTTTTAAAAGCATGTTCCCAGAGATAGAAAATCCAGTTGTAGCAGCAGCGCGAAGTCCTGCATCAAATAGTATCTATTCTCCTTACTTTACAGAAAACAATATTAAAGCAACTTTTACAGGTGTGACGGGTGGTAAGGTGTTAGATGATTACGTTAATAAAAAATCAGATGCGCTCACAGCCTTTGAGATGCAAACTTCATTATCTGATCGCATGAATCAAGCCACACAAGCTACGGTTGGAGCTGGGGCAGGCGCAACGACGAGGAGCGTTCAGGATATATCTAATTTGCTGTCAACCACCATGCAAGATGTTAAGGATGCTCAGGACTATCGTGTGAAGCAAGAGGATTATTTGCGTTTGCTAACGCAACATGTGGGTCGTTCGATAACAGTGCATGAAGAAATTATGTATGTGAAGAACCATCCTTACTATAAAATCTTATTTCCACCGACTCAGTAACAACATCTACTTTTTTGCTTCTGGAAGGCCACAGTTTTTGCTGAGGTGTCATAGTATTATCTGAGCTTAGCCACCGCTAATACTAAGTGTGTTGCTAGACGGTTTTGTTTCTGATAAGGCCGTTATAAATTGCGTGACTGTTTTTACTGTTTTCCACATATTGTATCTGCTTCCCCACAAGCATAAAACGTAGTATGTTTTGTTTTTTTCAGGAGTTTCGCACTTTCAGTGCAAACCTCCTTCCTGGTTATATTTCGCCTATGCGAGACTAGCTCGCATGGACGGCAATTCAAGGGGAGAATCCCGATTCTCCCCTTGAAAATCCCCATCGGGATTTGTGTTGTTCCGCACAAGTGCGAAACTCCTACTATTAAGTTTCGCACTTTCAGTGCAAACCTCCTTCCTGGTTATATTTCGCCTATGCGAGACTAGCTCGCATGGACGGCCTGTGCCCGTTAGGGTGCAATTCAAGGGGAGAATCCCGATTCTCCCCTTGAAAATCCCCATCGGGCAGGGGGAAAGGTTTGTTTGTTTTAAAGTTGCATCTTAGCCGACCATTTTGTGCACCGTCTTATAAAATGGATTGCCGTAAATATCGACGACAAGGGGGGTTAATTGTTTAGCTTCTTTAAACGCTTCGTCGTTAGACTCAATATCTTTTGTTGAACTAAGGCTATTAAAACAGGGTTCAATTTCATTGGCGCAATAATTGGGTACGCCATAAATTAAAGGAAAACCAAAGGTTGATTTGCTAGGAAAGTCTATCCATGTAGGGCCTTCATTTTTACTAGGCGTGCCAGTAATGGGTTGAAACAAATTATGGTTAAAGGCAATTGATGTTGCGGGTTGTAATGAGCCATTGATAGTTTGTAAATCACTGTCCATTGCCGTTACGGTAATAGTGTTAGAGGCTTGGCACACTTCCTTTCCTGCTGGGTTCATAGGATCATGCTCTTTTAAGCACAGCATGGCTTTAATTTCTATATTCTTATTATGCTTTTCGGTTGTGCTTAAGTAGTAATAGGGTGAGTGCTCTGCAGATTTACTATTAGATCCCGTAGATCTTAGTAAGCTATTTGCATACGGACCAGGTGTGTGTGAGACAGAGGAGTAGCCATGTTGACTGTCTTGGTAGGTGTTAGAAAGTATGGGGCCGTTAACAGAGCCACTGCTGACATCTTTAAAATAAAGATGATCATAAAGCCAGCCATATTTTTTATCATCAGGTGAAATATCGCCAATTGAAACTTTTAGCACGGCTTGATTAAGACCATTGCCATAGATTTTATTACCCGTTACTGATAAAGAAACTCGGTGGCTCTCTAGCGAAAATTCAGGGTCATTGACGGTATCGGGTTGTGAGGCAGAGAATGTTTCTGCTTCGGAATGTGCAACGGCTAATGGTTTTATGGTTGGTGTTTCAGTGTTGGTATCTTTATCAATTGTTGCAATCATCGACTGAGTTACTCGCAATGATTTTTTGCTGGTAGTGGCAAAACCGTTGTTTTCATTTTTCGGTATATACATGAAATCTGTATCATGAAATAAACTTATTGGGCTAACAATATTAGAGGCTTTTTGTAAGTGAACTGTTGAGATCGGTAGTACCTTTTCAGTAGAGCAGTCATTGCTCTCATTACAAATATTAATAGTATAAGGTTCAAAGGCTAAAATGCTATGCGGCATCCAGTGATCGAAAGGGATAGGGTGTGGGGTGATGTCTGTCGGACTTTCAAATGGGTAGCCTCGAGTAAACTCACCGCTGTGGATCGAAACGCGATAAATAGTTTCATATTCAGGCTGATCCACTGTGCCAACATTTGCTAGGATGGGGGTCGCTTTTAGAGCTGGTTTTCGCGCAATAAGTTTAGTGCCAATCAGTTTTTGTGATGTTACTGCTGCGATAACAATCGGGTTGCCAGTAGCAGAGCCAACGTTGTAGCAATGGATGGTCCTGCCGTTACCGGTTACTGTCGCATATGGGGGTATAGGTGCTATGCCTTTCATATTTGAATAGACTTTAATAATGCAGTAATCGTCAGAGTCTTTGTCTTCACCATAGTTTGTCACTTTAATCCATGAATCAACCTTAAGCCCCAAGAGATCAGAAGTGAAGGCGGCTCTTTTGTTACCATACGCATACGCATTTTTGCTTTCCATTGTGCCTTTATCTAGACGATAGATATGTGCAGTGAGTGGGGTGGTTGCTGTATCATCGTTGGGTGAGTTGTCTTGCGGCCTTTCGATTTGAACATCAAAGCTAAACAGTGCCATCGCTGATGTTGAGAGCCCTAAAAGAATACTTGATAGTAGAAAACTGATATTGCGCATACTTAATTCCAACCTTACATTTCATTTTAAATACTAAGTAAATTACCTAACTTGTTGATTAACAATTGATTAAATCGAGCTAATAATATACTATTGCTGATATTGAGGCTAGTGAAATTTTATATTTTTGCTAAGAAAAGGGAGGTGATGCTAAAGGCGGTGGGGTGAAAAGTGCCGCGCAACTAATATTGGTTAGAAAGGTTCGTTATGGTGTTTTTAAGGTCTGTTTCTTTTCGTTCACGATTCTTGTTAAGTTTAGTGCTTGTTATTTCTTTGGGTCTATGCCAAGAAAGTATGGCAGAACAAGATAGTCTTGTTTCTAATGCTTTTAATATGACAGCCTCAGCGGTCGGCGAAAGTGTTAACCCGCAAACGGGGATGCTAAGTTTAACCTACCCAGCAGTAACAATTCCTGGTAAGCACGATTTAGATTTGAATCTTGGCATTCAATACGGACAGAATGATATAGATGATGCGACACAAGCGCATTCTTATAGGGTGGCTGTTGGTTGGTCGTTTTCCTTTACTTATTTTGATGAGCGACGGCAGCTGATGCATTTGGCTGGCGGCGGGGTCTATAAATTAGCACCTAAAAATCCTTCTGGCTTGCTTTATTACAAATTAAAAAATCTTGAGGTGACCAATCGTGGTGGCACAGTGCCAGAAACAGAGAGGCAATATAAGTATAAGCTTCACTACGTTTTGCAAGGGCGCGATGAATATCTTGATGCGCATGGGCGTTTAATCGTTATTCGTAATGTTTATGGTGATCAGGTTAATTTCTATTACAAGGGGAGTTCTTTTAATTTTGATCATATAACTGATAGCTATGGGCAAACCATTAGTTTTGATTACAGCGTTGGTAAAGTTAGTATGCTATTACCTGGCGTTGCTAAACCTTATGTTTATAAGACGGATGGTCATGATAACTTGGTCAGCATTACTGATCCTGAAAGCCAGGTCACAGCAATCCAGTATGCGGCGCATCAAAATCACTTGCCAGAAATAATTAATTATCCTAGTGGCGCTAGGACAACAATTGCCTATGCTGATATGCCGCATCACGATGGGCAGCTGTTTCATTTATCCTACGTGTCAAAAATAACGAAGGATCCCGGGGTAGGCCAACCAGCGCAAACAGTTTTATATTCGATAGGTGAAAATAACTATACTGGAAATCCGCTGCTTAGTATCGTTAATGGTGATGAGTTGCTGACAAGCAATAATAATAACTACCATTATACAGTCAAGACAACGGAAGGTCAGGTTGAAAATGATAACACGTATAATCATCTGCATTTATTAATATCTAGCTGTGTGCATAGGGTTGGTAGTAATACCTGTGTTTATCAAAAAAAATATACTTATCCAGGCGAAAAAAATGGTGTTATGCCTAACTATGAAAATTTAGATCCTAATTACCAAACGCCTACTAGTGAAGTAGCTTCCTATAAGAATGTAAATGGCAATGGTGGTTCGCGTATAGTAACACAACACGCCAAGTATAATGATTACGGACAAATTCTTAGTCAAACAAGTAGTAATGGCACCGTTGCAAAAAATATTTATGAAGAATCAGGTGTCGATAATCCATTGCATCAGGTGCTAGAAACTGAAACAGTGACATTAAATGGTAGTGGCTTAATTCAACATGTGCATAACTATTTAACGTCTGACCATTTGCATATTCAAAAACAAGTAAAAGAAGCCAGTACAACAGCGCATCCAAAACAGTTGCAACCAGTTAGTACGACAACGTTTACCTACGATGGGCAAGGACGTGTTACATCGCAAACGGTTACCGATAGCGCAAAGCGCCAGGGAAGCAATGCTGTCACGAGCGTTACAACACGATTTTCGTATTTGTTAACGGGTAGTACTCGCAGTGAGACTGTTACTGATCAGCAGGGCAATAGTTTTACTAAAACGTATAGTCTTGCTAGTGGAGACTTGCTGAGTAGTGAAGATGCTACCGGCAATAAACTAATTTATACCTATGATGCCTTGCATCGTAAGACGAGTGAAGCATCGCAAGCCAAAAATGGTGAAAAGGTAGTTTTACAACAAATTAGTTATAGCAATATGCTTAATGGCGGTAAAAATGCTATGACGGTCACCTACCAGAATTTTGGTTCTGATCATGGTCAGCAATCCGTAGTAAAACAAACGCTTTTTGATGGTTTAGGTCGACCTATTAGCGTATGGACCAATAGTGATGATAGTGATGCGAATGGCAGTGGTATTGCGAGTCATTTACGCCTGGCTTCACAAATTGACTATAATTCACTGGGTGAGAAGGCGGATAGTAGTATTATTAACTATGATGGAAAAGGTGAACCCCGAAGTTTAATGACGCGATATCACTACGACAGTGTGGGGCGTTTATCTTCTACTATTTATCCTGATAAGAGTGTCTTGCATCAAAGTTATGATGATGTTGCTCATGCTATGACAAGTTACCGTCAAGGTGTTGATGGTATAAAGTCAGCCAGTAAAATTGTTACGTTAAATAATGAAAATAAAGCTGTAAAGCAGATTACAAAGCTAAATGGCAATAGTGGCGCTAGTTTGCTTAGCAGTATCACGTCACCATTAGTGGTCACTACCCAGTATGATGGTTTGAATCGTGTGGTAGGTGCTGAGCATGTCAATATGGCTGTTCAAACTAACACGTCTTATAATGCGCTTGGCAAGGTGGCTAGTAATGAGCGTAGTAATAGTAGTAATGGTAGCATCAAAGAAACTTTTCACTATAATCCTTTAGTTGGTAAAGTGACTGAAAAAACATTAACAAATAGTCATGGTGAGAGTAAAAAGGGGTATATCAGCACTTATAATGCATTGGGTGAATTGGTTTCTCAAACTGATCCGATGGACAGTAAGCAAGTGTATACCTATGGCCCTGATGGTAATGTTATCACAAAATCACAATGGTCTAATGAGGCAGGTCAATCACATTATACGACCTATACCTATCAATATATTGCTGGTAAAAATCGCTTAACCAATATACGTTTATCGAACCCCGGCCCACTTGATTATGCCGGTACGCATATTGAATATGATAATGCCGGTCATGTTATTAGTATGTCTTATGTGGATAATCGTGATGGAGAGGAAAGCCTTGTTGATACTATCCATTATAGTTATTACCGCGATGGTAAACTAAAAACAACCACCTACCCTGATGGGAAAACGGTAACGAATACTTACAACGAGTATGGTAAATTACTAACACGTGTAGATGCGGCGGGGATTAAAAGTACTTACACGTATGATGATATGCAGCGTTTGACAAAAGTGAGCTCAGCTGATGCGACGGTGGTTTACGACTATGATTCTCTAGGCCATCTTGTTGAGCGTAAAGCGTTTGCCGATGCTGATATGGAAAATTTTGTTGGCAAAACAGAATACACTTATAACGCTTATGATGCGGTTGCGACGATCACCAACTTTGATCAGGCAGGGCAAAAGGTCAGTTATTTTTCCTATCAATATAATGATAATGGCGATGTGGTGAAAAAGACCAGTATTGATAATGGTAAAACTGAGGAAGTGGATTATGTTTATAACACTGCAACGGGCGCGTTAATAAGTAGTAAGACTTACACGCTAAATGTTATGGAAAATGAAAAAACCTTACAGCAAGCAGTAGAGTATGATCTTGATATCAGTGGTAATGTTCGTCGTAAAACGGTAAGTCAGCCAGCACATTCTGAAGAGGGTGTTTCAGATCATGATAATGGCGATAGTGTATTGCAGAGCAGCTATAATCAGCTTGATCAGATAACTTCATTTGAAGGCAAGGGTGACTTTAAATACGATCAGAATGGCAATATGACGCAAGATGATCAAGGAAATGTTTATACTTATAATGCGAATAATCAGCTAATCAGTTTTACCGGTGGGGAAAATGGCTCTTCACAGACAACGACTTATAAGTATTACCCCGATGGCACGCGTCAAAGTAAATCTTCACAAGGCAGCACCTTAACGTTCTACTATGCTGATGATCAGTTGCTTAATGCGCAAGATAGCAATCATAAACTGTCGAGTTACTTGCTAGGTATAAAACGTGAAGCGCGAACTGTGAATGGAGTGACTCACTTTTATAATTATGATCGTCATGGTTCGGTTATATCGACCTTATATTTAGGCGGTGCTTACACGGGATTAAATCACTATGGCAACTACGGGAAATTATTATCAGCAGGATTACAGGTCAGTCAAACCACTGCGCCATCTTTGCAGGATGATCCATTTAAGTATGCGGGCGAATACAAAGATGGAGAAAGTGGCTTATACTATTTGCGCGCGCGTTACTATAGCCCGCGCCTGATGCATTTTATTCAGCGAGATACGGTTGATACTAACAATCGCTATGCCTATTGTCGCGGTAATCCTATTATGCGTATTGATCCAACGGGTAATATTTCTTGGTCAGATGTGGGTAACTTTTTCAAGCGAAATGCTGTTGGTTTGGTGATTGGCTTGGTGATACCTGAATTTGCAGCGGCTTATTTTGGTGCAACGCTTGCTGTTTCAATCTTGGCAGGAGCGATTGCACAGATGGGTTCATATTTCATTGATAGCGCAATCAATGATGAGAGGGTAAGTGTAGCTGATAGTTTTGCAAATTTAGTGGGTGGAGGTATCGGTACTGGTATTTCTTCAGGCTTAGCGAAAGGTACAAGTATGTTTTTTAAATATTGGGCTGGGAAACTGGTAGACAAGCAGAAAAGTGTGACGAAATATATAGTTAAGGGCTTTGTGTTGGGAACATTGAGGGATGCAGTGACAGGAGGTGTGTATCCGGTTGTGCAGTTTACAACTCGCATGGCGTTCAATGGGTTTGCTGTAACGGATGAAGATAGGAAAAATTTGCAGCATGACTTTTGTATGGGAATGGCAGTAGGAGGCGGCTTAGGTTTTGTTAAAGGTTTAGCGAAGAGTGTTTGGGCGTATACGATAAATTCTCATCTATTGAGAAGCGAGCTTTCACAAAGAAATTCCTCCGCGTTTGAGAGCATCGTTTCCGCAGATGATGTCAGAGGTTCTGTAAGTGATAGATCTTCAATAGGTAGTGGAATGGCGAACTTACCGCAATTGCCCTCATTTTCATATCCTCGTATTGATGAACAAGGCTGGTAACCATTTTGGATAAATCTAATGAGTGAGGGCCAGCTTCACGAAGATGGGTGCTTTGTCATTTGCGCCGCTGCTTCGTAGCGTTAGCCGCGTAAAAGCAGAGCCGGCTCGATGTTATAAAAGATAGATTGCTTCTTACGATTATATTGTTTTGCAGGCTGCTTTAAGTGTAGGCCACTCGCTTTCAATGTCTGCTGATATTGGCTTGGTGCTGCAGGTCGCAAATATTGAATTAGCCCTGTTGTGAGTCTTACATTCCTCCTTATTCTCAGTCGGTGATGCAAATAGCCTTTTTGCCACTGAAGGCGTTGTCGTCGCACAATTGCCAGTTCGCCGCCTTCCTGGTGGTGTTAGCACTACTGGGTCACCTGATAGGGTGGCGTCTCTTTTTTTCGGCCGTTTAGAGGGTGTTATTGTGGAGAATAGCCTTCTTGATGCAGGGCTGCTACCGTTTTCTTGTGTTAATGTATCTGTTGGTGGTAATGCCTTGCTTTCTTCACGCTTAGTTTTTTTGGGTGTTGTTGCTGGAGATTTAGGTTGGTGCAACGCGGGTGAGCCGCTGTTGGCTTCTTTGGATTTTTGCTCTTTTGTAGGAGAGCCAGCGGGGGAGTCAAAGCGTGGTGATGAAGCTGCAATCAGTGCAGTATAAGTGGGCTTGCGGCTTTGGCAAACGTTGCATAATTCAATTTCTTTTATATAAAATCTTCCTGCTGGGGCGTCAGTGACTTCTATAATATTAAAGTCATAATTAACTAGGTAATGATCTAATTCTATTTTTTCAGCACTTTTAGGTAATTCTAGAAATATAGAACCTTCAAGGTTCACGCCGGGGTAGCGAGATAATATCTCGATAAACATCTTTATGAATACCATTTCGGTGCAAGGTCTTCTTAATTGTCCTTCGTGTAATTGTCCTTGGTTTTGTCCCAGTTTGTGGTACACCCGGGAAACTAATTCCTGCGTATTCTGGCTGGGGTCAGCGCCTACTAAGTAAGTAAATTGATAAGTTTCCTCTTTCTCATTCATTCTTTTTGCATGCGCGGTTAGCATATCAACCAGCACGGCAAATTCGAAATGATACTTCTCTCTGCGAGCAATAATGCCAGAGATCGCGATAACGGCATACTTTTCTACTCCAGCTTGACCTTCTCTTGATGCAACAGTGAAACCAATACACTTGGCCGCTGTTGAGTAGCCGCCGTCTCCTCTGCGGGTGAAAGAACTCTCCCTGTTGACCTTGTCAAGTTGCTCTCTATGAGATTGGATACTTAAAAAATCCCCTAAAAACTCTCTGCTCGCTGCAAGCGCGCTGTCACTACGAACTAGTAGCTCACCACTTTGTTGGCTTATTTTTAAGGACTCCGAAAGGCTTTTTCTTGAATCAGGGCTGTCTGCTAGCAGTCTATCTACCCTTTTTAGATAGCGTCGATAATTACTTGTTGCATGCTCTTGACCAGATTCAAATGGCCGTATTTGACGAAAACTACCTCTTTTACTACCGCTACCCTTTCTCATATAAACCTCTCTCGCTACACTACAATGGCTTTATTGGGCTGATTATAGACGACTGAGATTAAGGTTTTATTAAAACATAGTTGTTTTGTTAATTAATACCTATAAAAGATGTGAAAAAGAGGTGTTATCTGGCACTAAAGTTAATTATCAAATGGGCAGTGTCTTCGATTTGGACTTAGTAATCTTCTGCTTTTTATTGGCTTTGTTTTGCAGGTGCTTGAGAATCTCTCTTAATTTGATGATCTCAAATTTTTTTCTTGTTTATTTGTGAATGCAGCGCCTGATTTTAGATTTTCTATTCCAATCTAGCTTCCTTGTGTTGAGTGTTTCGCATTTGTAAGTTTTGTTGTTGAGCCTAGCAGCCAATATTATGCACCAGGGCTAATTGTTGGTTTTTTCTGTTCTGAATTCTTATCACTATTTTTTTTTCGCTTTCGCTGTGAGGTATCACCTGTTGCAGCAAACATGCTTAATGCGCCATAAGCAACAATGCCGCAAGTGGTTGTAAAAATCGGGTACGCTTGCGCTTTAAATGCAGCCCCTGATATGCCATTGTTGGCGGTTGTTATTGTGCGCCAAAATAGCCCATGCGTGCTTGTATCCTCTGGAAGTTTTGTAAGAATATCATTTTCGGTTAATTGCATGGCTTTTTGCTCGGTGCCTTGCACCAGCAACTCGTTTGGCTGGGCGCTTTTGTTTTCTCGGCAGAATTTAATTTCTTGAAGTTCTTGAGATTCTTGTGGGGTGGGTATTGATTTTTCTTCATTTTTAAGCATGATAAGCGTAGATACGTTTTGGTTGATAGCATTTGTTTTTACTTTAATAGGTGTAAATTTTTTATTTTCACCTTGAATGATCGGTAAAGTTTCGGTGCTGTTATTATTTGTTACCAGTTGCTGTTGCAGTGGTTGTAGTTTTAATTTTGTATTTTCTATTTTTGATATTTTTTTCTTGGTTGGTGTAAGCAGGCTGCCTAGCAGTGAAATCAAAGAGCATTGTATTTTGATAGAAGGTAAAATATATTTGCTGATCGGTTTGGCTATTATATCTAAGCACAGTGTTTTGGCGGTTGCAATTAAAATACATTTGAGAAGCTGTACAGGAATATTAACGCAAACATTCCATAAGTTAGAGCGATGTTCACTTTTTTTGAAATCATCTTGGCGAAAGTAAATTTCAAGGCCTAGTCTTGCTACCCATGCGATGGCAAGAAAAATTAATGCAAAGTAGGGTACCCCTAATGAGACGCCAAAAAATATATCTTTTAACGCGATAGGTAATGCTTTTAGAAACGTTGTGCTTTTAAGCAATGTGGTCGCTATATAAATGGCTTTGCCAAAATTATAAATGGTATAGATTTGATATAATGAACATGCTGTTTCAAATGCCGTCAGTACAGGTGATTTTTTCCACCTATTTAAAAAAGTGTTTTCTTTTATTGATGTGATTTCGCTATCAAAAGAGGAATTAACGCTAGTGAGTTCTTTTGATAGCGCTATTTTTTCACTGTAAATTTCACGTTTAATTTTATCAATTAAATAGCGTCTAAAATCACCGTAGAACTGGTTGAAATTAAAGGTGTGTTCTTCTGAAGAAAATCTTTCATTTAATATCGCTAAGACAGCTTGTATCTCATCGTTTCTCGAAGGAGTGGCATATAATTTGAGTCGATGTTTAAGTAGGAGTAAGTGGTATTTATTGTCAAGATCCATTTTTTTAGCAAATTCGCTTAACGTCTCGCTAAAACTGGGCAGGGGATGAATGCACGTGTTATCAAAGCTAGCAATCGCTTGCGCTAAATCATTGAGTGCTGTTGTTGATTTCTCTTCTTGGTATTCACGCGAGAACATATCTGTCAGTATGATTTTTGTTACGGTGTCTGTGTTTTCTGAGGGGTATAGCGATTTTATGGCGTAAAATTTAAATAATAACTGTAGAAAATCATCTTCTGCTTGGTCTTGCTGATAAACAGGTTTGTGGAATTGTGGCTGTACATTTGCTTGGTTAAGTTGTGATAAGAAAAATTCTTTTGTTTTTTCTTGCACACTTATGCCAATTTGTTTGTAAATATTTCTTTTAATGGCGTGGCTTTGTTGGCTAAAGTCTATGGGTACCATTGTCTGGTGTAAGATTTCGCTTTCAAAAATTTCATTTACTATTATGGCGGCGGGTGTCGCTGAGGCAACCGTGAGTGCGAGATCTTTGGCGCCAGAGACGAGGCCTTGAAAAATATCGTTGACAATACCCTGTTGCTGCAAGCTATTGATAACATGGTCTGCTGAGGCTTCGCATGCAACATCGATGGTGGCTAAGGGGTCTTCCCAGATAAAGTCAAGTTCAGGCCATTGTGTTTTTAGTGTTGTAAACGCAGCTTGGTAAGCCATTTGGGCATCATACAATGCATCTAATGAGCATGTTATTAATATTTCGTTGAGTATTTTTTCGAGTAACGAGTTTTCATCATTGTGTCGCGGTCCAAAGTCATTGGCGAATTTAATGAGTTGCTGGCACACCTCTTGTCTTGATGGGTGCTCGATATTAAAGCCCATGATATTGTCTTGCTCGGATGCCGATAAGAATTTTTGAATGGCGGAGGTAAAGGCGGTAGGTACTTCTGCTTGGTTGACAATTTCATTTAGATGACAAAGTATCTTGTATATTTCAGTGCAGTAGTTTTTTCTTGTCTCTAGAAAGTGCCGGTAATCTTCTTGTATGCCGACAAAGTCTGCTTGTTGTCTTTGTCTATTGATATGTTCAATGGCATACTGCACGGTTGCGCTGGTTAGTACTTTACAGGGAGCGATTATTTGCTGTTTTGCAATTTGTAAGGGTGTTTGGCATATAGCGCTAGGTTTTGCTGCTGAATTTTCACAATAACGGTTTCCATCCAAAAATTGATAGCATTGTAAAAATTGTTGCAGGCTGTCTGGAATTTCTTGGCAAGCTTGACGTTGTTTGGCTTCAAATAACAGTAGTGACTGTAGGTTTGGTCTTGTGCTTTGTGCTTGTAGATGGCTATAGATTAATGCTACTTCTCTTGTGTAGGTGGGGCCAAGTTTATTGTCGTCTAAGCAGCGTTCGATGATGATTTTAAAGTGGTCTTCATATAGCTTGAAGAACAGTCTTGTATATTCGCTGACAAAGTGCCGTGCTAATTTTTTGTGGCGTTTAATGTTCTTGAAACTGCTGCTAATTTCATTTAATGCGCCGGTTCTTTGGCTAACCTCTTCTTGTGTTAAAGGTGGTTGATTAAATGCATCGCTCAGGTGGTGGAGTTTGTAGGCAATCAGGAAATATTTTTGGCATTGCTTTTCACTAGTTAATTTTTCTTCTTGTGGTAACTCTGTTGTCAGCGCAAGTAGTGGTTGTGTTGTTAGTTGAGCTGGAGTGTATTGTTGGCCTATTGATTGCGCAAAGGTTTGGTAGTGATCAAAAGGGGTGTCGATATTAAGTAGATAGCAAATAGCAGCATAATACTGTTCTACTGTATCAGGCGTTTGTTGGTTTACTATAAAGTATATGTAGATATCAAGCATTAAAAAAGGCGTTTTTGTCATCGCTTGTTTATAAGGCTCGCTGATCGTATCTAGAATACCTTCTAGTGGTATGCTTTGCCGTGAGCAGTAGTAGCTAAAAAAATTAATGACAGGTGTAATTTCATTATCGAGCGCATTGCTGGCGATGGTTGATGCGAATGAAGAGCTAGAGCTATAGGCGTTTAGTAGCCACCTGGGAGCTCCATTGTCTCTCATGACTTGTTGTGTGTGAGGGTCGATCAGTTGAGAATGTATATCAGCAATAAGGCTGGTGGTATAATAGGTGCAATCAATAATACTTTTTCGTGATTGCACAGCATTTACCGTTGTGGCGACAGTGCTAACTTTTGCTTCAATCAAGCTTTGTGCTTGCCATAGAGGTTGCTGGAAGACATTTTTGGTAAATTCCGTAATAGAGAATACGGGCGCTAGCTGATGCAGTAGTATTGTTTCTTGTTGATATTGGCTTTCTACTACTTGGGTGTAGTTAGCAAAGGCGCTTATCATTTTTGTTATATGTTGTGTAAATTCACTGGTTAAAGCAATGGCGGCGGTAATGCTTTTTTCTTCTGCGTCGCCATACTTTCTCCATAAGCTTTCTTTGATAATCTGCATGGATATTTTGTGCATCAGCCCTGATAAATTTCCCTGTGGTTGAGAAAAATGTTCAAGTACGGCAGCGAGCAAGCACAGTTTCTTGCCTGGATCAATTTCATTATTGTTTACTTCATTGAGCTTGATAAAGAGTATTTCAATTTTTTCAGGCAGCTCATGCAGTAACTGTAGAATAGCAATTTCTGCACCGGCAAGTTCACTTAACCAATCTATGCGGTTGCGTCGTTCTGCTTGTATAAAATGCTCAATGATTAGTTTTTCATAATTATCTTGTAGAAACGTGGTGCTCCAATGCAATTGTTGTTTAGCATTAAAGTGTTGCAATACATGGTTGCCAATTTCTACCATGCTTTCGCAAAATGCTTTTGCTTCATCACTTGCTTGGTTGTCAGGGATGCTGATAGGCAGATTTTTAACGCCATCTTTTTTGTATCGTTTTAGTCTTACGATAACAAAGCTTTTTTCTACTTCTTGTTGCGCGAAGGCGGTAGTTAAAGCTGTATTGACCGAGGTGACTTTTTCTGTGAGCGTTTGAACTAATAAAGTAGCTGTAGGTGAATCAGTTCTCATTTCTAGGGTTCCGTTAAGTAGTTGGTAGTGACATAAAACAGTTGTTAGTAGTAATGTCATCCTGAGCTTGGCTCAGGTATCTCTAGATGCCAGCGTCAGCTAGGATGAAGGCAATTTAAAATAATCGTTTTGTGTCAGTACCAAGTGGTTTTCCTTGTTACTTGTTTTAAGTGTACCAATGCTTCCTTAACGCATTGTTAGAAATATCTTAATAGAGGATTAAGAGTAATTTTCTGTATATTGTTTGGTGAGAAAATGCTGCAGTGGTTAATTATTTTCTCTGCGCCGTTTATACGCCGCGTAAGAGAAAGATAAGGTAAGGACTATCAGATAGCGAGTAGATATAAATTGGCTATAAAAAGTCAGCTATCAGTCGTTTTTCAAGTTAAGCCTCTCTTTAATAATCCGAAGAAGTATTTTTTTTCTAGACGCTAAGAAGTCGTTGTATTGCTCGGTAGACAAGTCAAATATCTGCGTGATCAAAGCACGTCCGACAAAAGGAAAGAGTAGCATCGACATAAAGTTAACAATCATTTGGCGCGGGTCCATAGACAGGGAGATAATGTCCGTTTCGCTTACCAGTTCAGAAATAAGTGTGCCAAACTTTCCCTTAACATCATGCTTAAAAAATTTCTGCACCACTTCTTTATTGGCGCTAAGCTCGTGGAGCATAAACAATGCTAAGTAAGGGTTTTCTATTAATGTGTCGACATAAGAATTAATAAAAAGTTCAATCTTCTCAATTATCGGTATGTCTTTTTCGAAGATTGATAGTAATGGATCCATCAAGGTTTTCAATACGGTTTCAAAAACACGATCAAAAAGCTGTTGTTTGCTACGGAAATAGTAATGCACCAATGCTTTATTGATACCAGCGGTGTCAGCAATGGATTGCATCTGTGCGCCGGCATAGCCTTGCGCGGTAAAAACCTGAATGGCAGCATCTAATATGACTTGTTCAGTATCTTTGTCTCTCTTGGCCATTTGCCATCTCCACTAAGTGTAAGTACAACAGCCCTTTATGGCCTCAGCATAAAGAGCTGCTAGTACTCATGGTATCCTTATAACTCCCTTATGTTCATATTAGCAACTATTAACTCAATAGTCAAACATCTAATTTAAACTCTATGTTTAATTTCTCACTTTAGTCTATAAATATTGTAAGATCCATTTCGCTTGTTCGGGGATAAAGCTACTTTTTGGAGAAATAGATATAAAAATTAATATAATCAGTACATTAAAAAATTTTCTTGGGTATGCGGTCTCAGCATTAGAGGTCGTATAAAGGCAATGCTATGCTTTATATTTGAACACATGGGAAAAGTGTGCTATTTTTAACTTAATAATTAATTTGTTGAGTTAAGTATCAATGCTGAAGTACTAAGAGGTTTTACTATGAGACATGGCAATTGGGTAATAGGGTTAGATGGAACGTATATTCGTAGGGGTAACCAGTCTGCTTATTTGAAAAGTGATTGCAATAGAATGATCAGGGAAATCGAAGCACAATTTCACCGAGCATCGCTGGAATTAGAAATTAAGTTTCGTCGAGACCAGCGGCGTATATTGCGCTGCGCCACCATTTCGCAAACGACTTACAGTATAGCTACGGCATGGTTAAAGGTCATTCCGGTAGTCGGTGGCTATATTGGCTTATTAAATAAAGCGCTCCTAAACCCAGGTGGTGGCACGTGGGAAGTGATGCGCTCGGCCTATGGGCGCAACGGCAATAAATGGAACTTGTGGGGCAGTATGGCCAATGGTGTTTCGTCGCCGCTGACCGTCGATGGCGCTTCAGGATACAATTTAGGAAGCGGATCGCCAACACTTTTTCAAACCAATCAACGTATGAAGTGCCCGGGCTGTCAGAGTTTAAGGGCTTTTGGAATATTACGCATAAATACAGCCGCCCTAGAGTATTTATCAAAGTGAAAAGTGATACTCTTTGTCGATCCGGTGGTTTAGGGCTTTATTCAAGGCCAGAGCAAATTCCGCAAACACCGCAAGTTGCAACAGCAAACCCTTTGGCTCGCGATGTTACACCGGTAAGGTACCGCGGCATCTCACCTAAAATACGCCAACAGTGGTCTACTTATAAGCGTGCATTAAGGGCTGTCAAAGCTGCTCGCATACATCCTGACCTTAATGATTTTGTTGATGCCATCCATGAAATGCAAAAAAGTATTATGGATGAAATTGACTTGCGACGATCGACTGTTGGGCCTTTGGACCGGTGGTAAGATATTTAAAATCTTTCCTATAGATCCATTAACCTTTAAACATCCCCATAAGCAACAAGACAAAAAGGAATAAACAACAAAGAAAGATAAGCAATCATTTGCACCACAGGATTAAAATGTGGTGAAATCGCACGAATCGATGACAGAATGAGCAA
The DNA here is from genome assembly GCA_030425685.1 of Gammaproteobacteria bacterium. Lineage (GTDB taxonomy): Bacteria > Pseudomonadota > Gammaproteobacteria > Coxiellales > Coxiellaceae > JAUIAD01. Next base: position 399,207 of record JAUIAD010000001.1, read on the forward strand.
AACAAAAGTGGTTGCGCACAATAACATAATTTTGATTAGCGAAGAATGTATCTGCCAACGGAAAAAAACTAGCGGCAGATACTTTTTAAACGCTAAATGAATCCCATAAACCGACAAATAAAACCCGGGAATAAAGACCCACCAAGGTGAAAGATGAAAATACTGGATAAAAAGGCCAACATCAGCGTGGTAGGAAAAGGCGCGTTGAACAGTATAGCTAAAGAACTCTTGCAGGTTAATCAAATAAAACCAAAATAAAAACCAAGTCAGCCAGGGGCGTGGTTGTTTGCTATAAGATAAATATAATCCGCTTAATAATGCCAACAGGCCATTGACTAGAATGGGGGGCACAATAGCAATGATGCCTGCTTGGTAAGGGTGGCCCATCGTAACTATAGTTGTATAAGGGGTCATGTCGTCTATGTTGGCGTAAAATAGAAGATTGAGCCAGCTTGTGCCACCATAATAAATGGCAAACGGGCTGGATTTAAAACCAAAAATCCAATTCAATAAACCATGCGTCCACTCATGTAATAAAACGGCTATTGTTAGGGCGGCCCAAATAGACACCAATGCAAGAATAACGTTAATGAGTTTTTTCATACCAACACCTATTTAATGGAATATTATGTTGTTTCGCATACATAAGAATAAATTGAGCGGCACCTGTTTGTGAGCGACGCTTTGCAATTTGGTAAGCATTTAAGTGCGCATGATTTTTAACATTAAGTTTAGCGCCATGCGCTAAAAGTATTCTTAAAGAATGTGATTCGCCGCTATCGGCAGCAATTAAAACGGCTGTATTGCCTTGATAATTCTTTAATTCCGTATTGGCGCCATACTTAAGTAACTGTTTAACGATGGTGGAATTACCTTGCGCGGTTGCAATGATCAGTGCCGTGTTGCCACGTTTGTCTTGCCTGTTGGGGTTCGCTTTGTGTTGGAGCAGCCAAAGGCTCAAGTGCGGATAGCCATAAAATGCTGCGATCATTAAAGCGGATTGCCCCTTGGCCGTTGTTTGATTGATATCGGCACCTTTCTTAGCAAGCTGTATTACTAGTTTCTGGTTATTCGAGAGAGCAGCTCGCAAGAAAGGCGTCGAGGCGTCAAATGGACTACAGGCACTTAGAAATATTAGGAGTGAGAAGAGAGCAAGTTTAAAAAATTTCATATTGAAGACTCCGCCAGTTTATACTAGTGTAGTTTATCTGACTGGATTAGTGTAGTCCCATTAGCTCTTGTTTTGTGTGATAAAATTATGCGCTATTAAATATTTTCTTGTAGCCAAAAAAGAAGATAAATACTTGCAGTAACACTAGAATAGTATAGAGCAAAGCTAATTGGGATAAGTGAATGAAATGGATGGTGTTAATAACTAGTGTCCCAGTAGTAGCAATGAGAAGCAGTAGTGATGCTTGTATGGCCATTGCAATGCCGGCGCTATTAGGAAATAGTTTTAGGTTTGCTCCTAATAAATTAGCATAGACAAGCCCGAAACTGGCGCAGAAGAATATATTTGGCAGTATCACGGCAAGGATGCTGAGTTTAGAGACTGACATAAGCCAGTATGAAGTGATTAGGCCGAGTGATAGTACAGCATAGCCAACATAGCAAATATTTTTTGCTGATGTGTACTTCAATAATAAACGACTAAGGAGCGCTCCGGCTAAGTAGCTTGCACCGACAATTAATGCGCTATCACCGTAAACTAATACGCTTTTCTTTAATGTATTTTCGACAATAAATGGCCCGAGTGTTGGGTATAATAAAAGCTGTATTTGCCCAATAGCAGAAATAAAAACACCAGCAATAAATTGTTTGTGTTTCAATACCGCAGTAAAGCGGTTGACAATATTCTTGATAACGAGCGGTTGGCGTTGTGGTATGCTCTCGTGGGTAAAGGTAATCAGCGTAACTAAAATAACAGCGCCTAATATCGACAGCGCAATAAAGTTAGCCTGCCAGCCAACATAGTGCTGCAACAACCCACCAATAAATGGCCCGATAACCGGACCTGATCCATAGCCAATAGAGATGTATACCATAGCAATAGCAAAGCGAGGGCCTTTCAAGGTATCGCTAACGATTGTGCGGCAACCGATGGTGATGGCTGAAACGGTAAAGCCTTGTATTAATCTAATGAGCATTAACTGATGAATGGTATGGCACAGCGGTGCTAGTAAACTAGCAATAACAAATGCTGAGATACTTAGCGTTAAAATTATTTTTCTGCCCAGGCTATCAATCAAGATGCCAAATACTAGGGCTCCTAGTGTCCACCCAAGTAAAGTGATTGAAATCGTGTTTTTGGTTATTGTGGCGGTGGTATGAAAGTGTGAGGTAATAGCCGGCAGCGATGGCGAGTAAATATCTATGCTGATACCCGCTAGAAAGTTCATTAGTGGCGCTAGAAAGAGGATTACCAATAAGTATTTATTGCTATCAATCTTAACGACGGCTTCGCGTAAATATTTTTTCATAAGTCGGGCTATTGTCTATATTTAGAACAGAAAGTTATTATTAGCATTTGCTGACTGTTGCAGTTTCTGCTCTTATAATAAACATGTTAGCCGACATTTAACCATTTTTTAAGTGTAATAACCAACGTTTTATGCTTTCTTTTGTTACCAGAGGTGTTTTTTACTCCTTAAATATTTTCCTGTAATAAAGAAAAAAGGTAGCTATTTGCAGTAAGGCTAAGATTGAATAAAGTAAGCTGAGTTGTGATAAATGAGCAATATGGGTGCTGTTAATGACAAAGGTACCCGCAGTGGCAATAGAAAGTACCAGTGTTGCTTGTATGGCCATAGCAATGCCAGCGCTATTAGGGAACTGCTTTAAGTTTTCCCCTAATAAATTAGCGCTCACAAGTCCATAACTGGTGCAGAAGAATATATTAGGTAGCATTACGGTGAGCAAGCTCACTTTATAGGCGATCATAAACCAATATGACATTATAAGACCTGTTGAAAGCACGGCGTAACCGATATAGCAGATGTTTTTTGGTGATATATGCTTTAATAGCAAGCGACTTAGTAAAGCTCCAGTTAGGAAGCTCCCACCGACGATTAATGCCGTATCACCGTATACTAATGCGCTTTTCTTTAATGTCTCTTCCACAATAAATGGACCAAGTGTTGGGTACAGTAAAAGCTGTATTTGTCCAATAGCACAAATAAAAATGCCAGCAACAAATCGTTTGTGTTTTAGCATTGAAGTAAAGCGATTGGCAATATGCTTGATCACCAAAGGTTGGCGTTGCGGTATGCTTTCTTCGGTAAACGTAACCAGCGCAAATAAAATAATAGCGCCTAACACTGACAGAGCAATAAAGTTTGCCTGCCAACCAATATAGTGCTGCAACAACCCGCCGATAAATGGCCCGATAATCGGGCCTGAGCCATAACCGATAGAGATGTATACCATGGCGATAGCAAAGCGAGGGCCTTTGATGGTATCGCTAACGAGTGTACGGCAACCGATAGTGATCGCTGAAACGGTAAAGCCTTGTATTAATCTAACGAGCATTAACTGATGAATAGTGTGGCATAGTGGTGCTAGTAAACTAGCAATAACAAATGCTGAGATACTTAACGTTAATATTATTTTTCTACCCAGGCTGTCAAGCAAGATACCAAATATTAGCGCTCCCAGCGCCCATCCTAACAGAGTGATTGAAACGGTATTTTTGGTAACTGTGATGGTGGTATGGAAATGTGAGGTAATAGCCGGCATCGATGGGGAATAGATGTCTATACTAATACCCGCGAGGAAGTTCATTAGCGGTGCTAGAAAGAGGATTGTCACTAAATATTTGTGGCTGTCGACCTTGATGATGGCTTCATGCAAATATTTTTTCATCGATCAGACGTTCACAAGCAAAGGGGTTGGGGCATTATGGTAGTGATTATTCATGGATATATCGCATAGTTAGTTGTTGGCAGCTGCTTGCTGCGGTAATACCTGTTTAATTAAAAAATATCTTAATCGTAATTTAATGATCTTATGAGAGTAATAATCAGCGTTTTGTGCTTTATTTGCAAATGAGGGGTGCTTTTTATGCCGTGTTACCCGATCTGCGTCATATATTTTTGAGTATTACTGTATTAACAGCTAGGTATTAACGCGCTATCATTATCGGTCTATTTAGCAAGGAATAAGGCAGGGAAGTGAATGACCGCCGATACTAGCATTGATAGTAATAACAAGCCGCACGACACTTTTTTCAAGCAAATGATGCATTATAAAAAAGTGCGTGATGAAGTGCTGCAATCCTATTTGCCGCCTGCGTTGCAAGATGCTATTGATTGGCAGCAACTGCAATATGAGCCTACTAACTTTCAAACCGACTCTTCAAAAGAGCTCATTGCTGACATGGTGTTTAAAACAAAAATAGCTAGCAGTGATGCTTATCTTGCAATTTTAGTTGAGCATCAAAGTCGACCTGATAAGTTTATGCCATTTCGCATTCTGCAGTATACTTGCGAAGTTATCAATCATCATTTAAAAAGTAAAAAAGACGATAAAGATAAGCAAATACCATTGGTGTATCCAATCGTTATTTATCATGGTAAAAAACCGTATAATTATTCAAATGATATTTGTGATCTGGTTGGTGCGCCAGCGTTGTTGGTGAAGGAGTACTTTCTTAAACCCTTTAAGTTAATTGACTTAACGCAAATTGATGACGCTCAACTAAAATCAAAACTATGGGCTGGCGCAATGACGATGGCATTAAAGCATGTCTTTGATCGCGACATTGAGCCACACCTTGGGGATATATTTCATATTGCTACAGAAGCTTTTCGCGCAGGTGAGGCGCAGTTGAACACTATTGTGGTAGAATATATACTAAATAACGCAGATACCCCTTCGAGCGACCAAGTTAGCCGTATAATAGAGGGGATAGAGTCAAAAGTATTTGGAGAAAATGTTATGACCATTGCGGAATGCTTAGAAGCTAGAGGTTTAACTAAAGGTAAAGCTGAAGGTAGGGCTGAGGGCAAGGCTGAAGGTAAAGCTGAAGGTAAAGCTGAAGGTAAAGCTGAAGGTAAAGTTGAGGGTATAGCTGAAGGGAAAGCGGAAGTCGCACGTAACTTAATTAATGAAGGCTGTGATCCTGAGTTTATAAAAAAAACAACAGGTTTGAGTTTGCAACAAATTGCAGCTCTGCGGTCTGAATTGGAAATAGTTTGATTTCTGGTTCTTGGAAGCCTCAGATCGAAGCTGTTAACCAGCCTGTTGAGGACGTATCATGCCGCACTATGTCCTTCTGCTCTGCGATTAAATTCTATAAACGCAAGCAAAAGGCATAGGGTAAAGAGTCTAGCGGTTCCCCTTTTTGAAAAAGGTTTTAAGGGCTAAGCCTGACATTGTTGGGTCGAGTTTGGAAGAAGTCCATCTGTCTCCAGCTCAGCAATAATAGCATCCCCGTGCGGCAATAGGCGCAACTGTGACAACAAATATTGTGGTACTGGCTTGCTATCAGCAAAAATCGAACTAGATGATGGCGAATGTTTTTCCACCAACGTTAAAAATCGTTTTATAAATTCAAGCGACGTTTGTGCAGCAAGTGCGTCTGTGTTTAAGGTCTGTGAAAATTCAATTACCAGTTTTTCAAGTGCTTTTACATCATTTTCTTTAGCACGCAGATAGGGTTCTCGATAGCGACCGGGTAAATTTGTATCTCCTGCTCGATATGCTTGCGTTAGTTTAAAAAATGCTTGTGCTTGCATCAGTAGCTCATTACAAATTTGTTGTTTTTCAGGCTTAGTAAGATCTGAAAAAATAACCATCGCGGTTTTTGCCAGTATCAAATAACTAGGGGACACCATTAACTGGGCAGCCTTGCTATTATTATTGACGCTATTTTCTAGTATTGTTGTTGCAGTTTTAAATTCAGCAAGGCGAAGTCGTGATATCGCTTCGTTGTTGACAGACATTAAATTTCTTTCAGAGTCATTGGCGCCAAAGGTGCAGTTCGTGGCAGCTTTGGCGAAGGCATCAGCGGCAAAGCCAAGGAAGTCTTCATTTTTACGTGCCTGCAAGCCAAGTAGATGGGCAACACAGCCTGCTGTGGTGCTGTCATCAAGAATATTTAATTGAATTTTATTAAACTCAGCTACACCAACGGGCATTCCTACAGAGGTTCTATCTAAGAGGCCTCGTTTATAAACGGTTTGATGAGCAAAATGCATAATAGCATCGTTGATCATTGCTTTTTGTTGTTCATTGATATCTTTTTTATTGCTGATTTTCCACAGGTCGATTGTTGCCATGAGGATAGCATTTATATTGTGATCATCGCCATCCTGTTGTTTAAGCATATTGACCAATGTATCTATGTCAGCTGTTGAAAATGCAAAGGTGTGGAATGTGTTGCTGTGTCTTTCTGGCAAATATCGATCTAATAGACCTTGATAAAATGATTGTAAAGAAATATAAGACGCCATGTTGTCTGCTAAATACGGTGGTAGTTCACTGGTGCGCTGTGATAGTTGAGTATGAATGCGGGTAAAACTATCAAAACGATCACGTGACATATTGCGCAATGCTAGCGGTGTGCGTGGCATTAACGCTTCGGCTTCTTTAATTAGCTCGTCATGATGTTTGAGATTACTATTTAATTGCTGTTCTCGATAGAGCGTCAGAGCCCAGGCGAAGGTAAAGCCGCCGACGGCAGCGCTTAAACCGATAATCTTTGGTGAGCTTAGCCATGCGCGATATTTATTGATGTAAGGTTTTTTTTGGGAAGGGGTGGGCGCTAAGCGAAATGGATTGAAGCAGCGGTGTGGTTGGGAGTGTAGTACTAATCGTTTCATAATAAGCTCCTTGATCTTAGAAACAAGTTTGTCGTTGGGTATGGGGTAATAGCTTACCTGAGTGATATGTTACATTGAGAGTATTAACAAATTATGAAGGTTGAGATATTGTGTGTGTTTTTCCTCTGCAGGGGAAGATTTCGCCAGGGTTAGTCACTTTATGCTTGTATAGAAGTATGGGATACACGTTTGGAACGTATCATTTTATCACTTCGCAGGGATGTTTTCTTAAGGTTAATTTAATACAAC
>JAUIAD010000007.1 GCA_030425685.1 Gammaproteobacteria bacterium
GTTGTATTAAATTAACCTTAAGAAAACATCCCTGCGAAGTGATAAAATGATACGTTCCAAACGTGTATCCCATACTTCTATACAAGCATAAAGTGACTAACCCTGGCGAAATCTTCCCCTGCAGAGCTGATAGCTGGCTAACTTTTTAAATTTAATATTTAATTAATATTGCTGCTATATAATTTTTTGCAGTTTGCAAATGAAATAATTAGGAAATAAGATGCGGCCAAAATTCCTACAGTCCTTAACGCTACCGTTAAGCCCTCTTAAAGATAAGAGTGACAAAATAGAGCTTGATGATAAAAGTGTAGAAAACGTTTATGAGGTTAAAGCTCAGGATGAAATAAATGATTTAGCATCGACCTTTGATGTTTCTTCATTAAAAACACACGCAACAGGAAAACGTCTTGGGCCTTCGCCCACACCCGACTTTATGCTGCCGCAGCTAGCATTAACGCCTCCAATGCCAATTCCCACTTCTGGCAGCAGCGATCAAACGGATGGAAATGGTGCACCAACTGTAGATGCTACATCAACTGCAAATACCACATCTGCTGCAAGTGCTATAACAGCTGCAGATGACCATAACTATAATAGATCGGATGGTTTGGGTGGTGTTAGTGGTGTCGATGGTTCTTATGATTCTGATGATTCTGATGATGCGTCTGAATCTACTCGTAAAGATAGTACCTCGTCTGGGAGATCAATCTATTCGCCAGCTTCAGAAAATGAATCTAAATTTGCAGCTACTATTTTTAAGAAAAAACGTAAAACGCGTGAAGAGGAGCGTAGAGCTGACGGTGAATTGGCGCAAAGTTATTATGAAGATGCGGGCATCAACCGCCCAGCTTCTACCAAGCAAAGAGTTGCTTACCAGCGTTAATACTTACCAGCATCAACTTAACGTTTTTTCAGGGAGAAAAAGCTTTGAAGATTTTTGTTAAAGCTTTAAAGGGTTTGCGCGCCTTTATCGTGCCAAGTCAGGACTCGATGAGCACCGAATCGCCGTCAATCTCCTGCGATGATACCAGTCAATATATGCTCTTAATTGAGCGATGGGCAGCAATTCGTGAAAATTTCCGTTTAGTCACTTATCTGCCTAGCCGTGAGCAAGTCAGTGATGATGACTTTGATCGTGCTGCTAGTAGTTTTTTGAATATTGAGGATGCTGATATTTTAGAAAAGATTGCTAGCTCTGAAGCTAAATATCAAAAAATCGATAAAAGTTTGCGAAAGACTTATCATGAGATTGAGTTAGTTCATAGCGGGCTCGCGTGTTTATTGGGTGTTCAGAACCAGCGTGATAAGGATATCGTTAATCAAGTCTGTCAGGTCTTTGCCGCTTACCCAATTTTTTTCTTATCGCCATTTGCTAATAGTTTGCTTTTATCTCGGTTTTTAAAGCATTTAAAAAAGAATGATAAGCAATTATTTTTAGATTTTAAAAATATTAATGCGTATTGGCATGGCGTTGATGATAGTGTTAAAGGCAAATATATAAGTTTGGTCAGGCGGCGTGATAACAAGCAAGGTGGTAAGCTATGGAATTTTCTTTATACCAATATTAATATAGCACAGTTTTATTTTGATGAACTTGCCATTATTGAATATTTGGCTGCTCTCTATTATAGCTTTGCCGCAAAAGATTTATTTGCTGATTCTTCAGTTCGTAAAGTTGTTCTTGATTTATATAGTATGGATGCTGACGAAATTGAGTCTTATATAGAGTCAAAAACGTTGCCGCTGCGCGTGAATAGCGATGGGGAGAAGATGTATTTGGCTGTAAAATTTTTTACTCTGCCACAAGCAAGATCGGCGCAGTCTCATTATTTTATTGAGTTACTGGGTGCAAAAAAATTCTCAAGAAAAAAATTTGGTATTTATTTTGATGTCTATTCTGAAGTGGAGAGTTTTTTTGTTAACGCCTCGTTTCGTATAAAAGCATTAGCAACTGAAGCGCAAACCAAGAGAGCTATTGCACCAGTTTCTGCTGCTAGTATTTATTCTACACAAAGCAAGGTTACCAAGGTAAAAGTGTGTGATGATGAGGCGGTTGGTGTTAAAAAACAAAAAATTGCTCATCACACTGATGGGGATGCTTTGGCGCGAAGTGGGGCTCGTTATTAAGTATTTTAATGTGCTAGAATATAGAAAGCTGTTTGCAAGGGATAGGTCATGAAAAATGCAAGTGCTACATTGCACTCCTTAACTAATATTCGTCGTAGCTTATACACCATGTGTATGTTGCAAGTTTCTTTCTGGTCTAGCTACGTGATGATTATTGCTTCTTTGGCGCTTTTTTTTATTAATCATCTACGATTAGGGGAAGATCACTCTTATTTGCTCTTTGGTGTATTTAGTGCGCCGATGTTAGGGTTACCAATTATTGGTGGCTATCTTGCCGATCGCTTTTTAGGTTTTAAACGCATTTATGTCATAGGCCTTATTGCTCTTGCCATTGGCGGCTTAGGTCTTGGTTATGCTACGCATACCTTTGGTGTGTATGCGTCGTTAGCAAGCACGGTGGTAGGGTATTGCATCGCTTTGCCATGTTCCTATGGGTTATTAAGCTCGGTTTTTGTTAATGCAGAAGATCAGCGCACCAAAAGCTTTATGGTTGTTTATGCTTTTGTCAATATTGGTATTGTTCTTGGTGTTGGTGTCGGTGGATATTTAATTCGATTGTGGGGGTATGCTGGGGTACATTATGTTTCTGGTTTTCTGGCGATAATTGCGTTAGTTATTTTTGCCTTCCGTCATAAATGTTTTTCTAGTGGTGATAAATTTCATTTTAGTGCTGCTAAGTATGTGATGAGCTTATGCGTGCTCCTGATTATGTATTCTCTTTGTGTTGTCTTTTTTTATTATGCGCATATTGCCAATATTGTTTTTATTGTTGTTGGTATCAGTGCTATTGCTTGGTTTGCTTATTTTTTAAGGCGGCATAGTGGCAAGCAGCGATTACATTTAATTATATTTTTATTTATTCTTATCTCTTCGATAGCGTATTGGGTGTTTTACACGTCTTATGGTTCTGTTATTGAGGTGTTTTTAAATAATAATATTCGCCATAACCTCTTTGGTTTGAATATGCCGGTTATTAGTCTATTGATGTTTTATGCTGTATTCGTCGTTATTTTTAGTATTCTTTTGCGTGGTTATATGCAGCATAGACAATCTATCAAGCATCCTAGTTGGGTGTTGGTTAACGTCAGCATCGGTACAAGCTTGCTAGGGGTTGGTTTTTGTGTATTGGCCTTGGCTTGTGCTTTCTTTGCTTTTAATGGCTATATCGCCATATATTGGTTTTTGTTTTATTGTTTGTGTTTAGGTTTGAGTGATGCATTTATTAATCCTGTTGTTCTTAGTATGATTGGACTGTTTTCGGCGCCAGGGGAGGAAGGTTTTCTCCAAGGTGTGTGGCAGTTTTACCTAGGGATGATACAAGCGTTATCTGCTTTTGTTGCTATTTATACGACAAAGGGGATGTCTAATATTGCGGTGGAAAGAATTCCTATCTATGCTAAGAAGTTTTTTTCCTATGGGGTGATATTACTTGTCGTTGCGCTGCTTACTTATTCGTTGCTGAAATTGTGTTTGTTTAAGCGGAAAGGTTAAGATTATTTGTTCTTATGACAAGGCTTTTGTTGATTGCTGTTGAAGTGGCTCATTTGTTCGTAGGGGCTGTGCCTGTAATACTCTGGTAGCAGCAAACCTTTGCGGGCGCAGCATGCTGCGCCCCTACGAACTTTTGTTGGTAATTATGTTTATTGTCAGCGACGAAATTTTTGGTTTTGGTAGCAAGCTGATATTCTGCTCTTCGCAAAGCAATTGCACTGCTTCATTGTCGTAATGATTTGTTACCAATATGGCTTCTTTTTGCAGTCCTAATTCGCGAATGTAATCGATACCCAGTAATGGACTGCCTTTGATATCATAGTCAATTAAGACTAGTTTTTTTGTTTTGATAGATGATTTAGCAGTGAAAAAATCGTTTTCAGTATAGCAATGATGCACTTGAATGTTATATTGACTTAGCGCAGATTTCTTAAATAAGGCGTCCCAGGTTGTATGGTATATTTCTTCATCGTCAAAAATTATAATGTCGGTGTTTTCTTCTATAGCAAGTGTATCGACATATTGATAGGGTTTTCTTTCAATTTCGCCCTCATTGTAAGGCATGTCTGATTTTTTTTGTAATGCGAGTAAACTCGTTACATTCGTTTTAATATCGCTTAATGATTGTTCGTAAATATTCTTTTGTGGTTCTTCTAATTGCTTCTCAATAGATTTTGAGAGGATATTTAAAACAGTTAACGGTGTTCTAATATCGTGTGCTGCGCGTGTAGCAATTGCAAAAAGATTCTTTTGCCGCTCTTCTTTCTTTTTTAGGCTGTTGATCCTATTTGTTAAATAGTTCGCTACTTTGTCAAGTTCATCAAAATACAATGTCTTTTTGTTGCTTATTTCGGAGTCACCTATATTGTTAAACTGTTTCATGATGCCTTTAGTAATGCTGTAATCTTTGGTGAAAATATTGGATAGCAACATCGCGAATAAAGAAAGTATAGAGACAAAGGGGATTAAGATGGTGATATTAACATCAAAAATAATCCATGAGTATTGAAATAATTTGTGATCTAAAAAACTATAAATACCTAGCAATAGGAAAAACGATAATGACACGCTATTACCCCAGTAAATAATTTGTGAGCGCGTGGTATCGACTGGATAAAATATGCCTTTTACGTACATCTCCTTATCCAAATAGAATTTTATAACGGCATAAAGAATAAAGATATGCGACAGAATTAGTATTAAGTATGCTGGGTTATTTAAGGAAAAGAGTGGTTGAATAAAGATATATTTCATTGTTAATGAGTTTGCAATAATATTAAGTAGATATCCCATCAACAAAAATAGCAGTTGACGTTGTCGGATAACAGGCAAGCAAAAAAGAAGGACGATAAATAAAAGTAAGTTTTGGTAAGACCGGATAACAGCCCAAATCGTGTGGGAAGTATCAGTATGCAGCATATAAGGAGAAATCTGCACGAAAATTAGTGAGAATATGATGGCTAATACTGATGGTGAGAATGATAGTAGTATATGTTTTTTTCTTTTCGACTTAAGCAAAATTTGTATAGCGAGATATAGCCAAGCAGCAATTTGAAAACAATATTCAACAGTATAAAATAAATGGCGCAACAAAATGATATGATTAGGCGGTTTTGGTATTGAAAGCGATGGGTATTTGGTTTTAAGTATCAATTGAATAATGCTAAAAATGGCGCCTATGGAAATTAACACAAAGAATATCTTCCACATTTTATTGGCTTTGCTGCTGTTTAAGAAACAGAAGACAATAAAGACAACTTCTGAAGCTATAACAACTGATTGGTTGATAACGTAAGTGTAGGTTTTCGAGTAAGCTAAGAAATAAAATAAGCTGTAGAGTAGAAGATAGTACAGTATAAATAATACGCCAATAATAATAACCTGTCGTAACAAGGTGTTTTTCATTTTTATATTAGTCATTATTCTGCTTCTTGTTGCTCTCTATATTGGTAGGAATATAAATTTGAAATCTAGTCCCTTGACCTATTGTTGAATCGATTATGCATTGACCTCTCCATTCGCGCACTTTGTCAATTACATAGCGAAGTCCAAGACCATAACCATGATGTTTAGTGGATTTGCTTTTTCCTTTTAAAATGGAGTTAATCTGTTTTTTTGACATACCAATACCATTGTCAGTGATGGTCAAAATAAAATATTCTTCCACATTATCAAGATTTAATGAACAGGTGATTTCTTTGCTTTTCTGCGTAGCCTCCACGGCATTGTTAATTAAGTTTGAGCAAACACGGTAGAAGTCTGTTTCATTAATATTGCTAACACTTGTGCGAGTCTCTTCTGTGATCTCTGTAGCTATGGTAAGGTCTTCTGCTTTATATTGCAGTTTTTTCTCGTTAATAATTTTTTGAAATATGATTCCGAGATGTAAATGTTTATCGCAGCTCTTACTGGGTTCATGGGGATGTTGTGCCGATCGTTCTAGTACAAGAAAGTCTTCACTTATTTTCTCAATTTGATTGAGAGCACTTTTATATATGTTTCGCTGGTTTTCAGTTAAGGTTACTTCGATATCCTGTGACAGTTTTGCCAGCGAGCCTAAGGGCTTTTCAAAATTATAACTAATTTCCTTTGTTAGATTGAATAGCTTGCTTTCATACGCTTGTTGCTTAGCAAAGGAGGTGATTTGAAATTTTAAAAACTTAGCAAGTTCATGGGTTTCCTTAAAAAACATCTTTTCGTTTTTCATGATGCTTGCTTTGTTTTTCTTCGGCACTGATGTGCTAAGCTGACGAATGATGGTGAAATCATGCGAAAAGAGTTGTGCGAAAATAGGTGTTAAAATTGATAGCAAGCTAATAAATAATATATATCCGGAGAAATTCATATAAAATATTAATTGCGTAGCATGAACAGCTGGTAGTAAAACAAAATAGCGACTAATAATGAGTAAGAAGAGTAAAGAAACAATGCTATTACTCCAATAACTAATTTGCGCATGGGTGTTGTTGACTGGGTAAAACCAATCATTGCTTTTAGTATTTTCTTTTTTGCTTAAAGAAAATAGGGCGCAGATTAATAAGATATTACCACTAATCCAGAAAAAGACGCCGGGCCTAACGGTGGTAAAGTAAGGAATGGCATAGGCTAACCGTTCACCAAAAATATTGGCGATGGTTATTAATAAATAGGCAGTTGTAAATAATTGAATCGCTTTATTTTTAGCGATAGGTAAACAATAAATTAAAAATAGCACTAATAGCATATCCTGTAAGGCAGTAATAAACTGCCAAAATGGTAAGTAGCGAACGAGGTGGTGTTGGTGATAAGGCCAGGTAATGCAGGCCATGACAAGTAAGATAGTCACAACCGTCGGTAGTGTTGGCGCTAGCATACGAAAGTTAGGTTTTACCTGGATAAATGCCATGATAAAAAATAAGCCTATGTAAAAAGGTCGAATGCTATAGTAGATGCTTTCAATGGCGCTGGTGGGTAACTGGCTCAGGTGGATCAGTATATTTGGCTGATGAATAAATACACCCATTAATTTGATAGCAATAAGCAATTGTGAAATAGCTTCAACGGTAATCAGCATAAATACAAACCGCCATTTGCTAGGTATCGAGACGCTCACTTTAATGGCTAAAATAAGAATGATAAGATCAAATAGTATTTCTAGTATTAAACTACTGCCTGGAATAGCTACACTCGTAGCGCCTAATTGACTCAATAAATAAATAGCTAGCATTAAAAGCGTTGAAAAGAAGGCAGCCCATGCAAAGTATTTCCATAGTGAGTCTGCACGGAAAATAGGGTAATGTTTGAAAATTTTATCCCACATTAATTGATAATACATTTTTTCTTTTTTTATATCAATTAGATATGTTTAATCTGCGACACCTTCTGGCAATATTTGCGCAGATTTTATTATCTATGGCTGGAGCTGAATATCTCTCTGCTATCCGTTATAATTTTAATAATAGTAGGGGAGTATCTATTGTGAGCAAGCACATTCTCATTATTGAAGATGATAAGAACCTGGTTGACCTTTTAATGGTTGTATTAATGGATGAGGGTTATTCTGTTGCGGTGACGGCTACACCCGATGGTTGCGATGAACAGATCCAACAAACGCCTCCTGACCTTATTATTTTAGATATTAATTTAAATCTTGAAGGCATTGATGGCCTTGATTTATGCCGTCGGTTACGGAAAAAGCTGTCAACGCCGATTATTATTTTGTCGGGTTCAAGTGCCGATGCGGATAAAGTGCTTGCTTTAAAATTAGGTGCCAATAACTATTTAACAAAGCCAATTAGTCCGCGTGTTTTATTGTCTTTTATCGAAACTACATTTAACCCACCTAGTCAGCCAGAAGAGGTTTATAGCGAGAAAGAGGAAGCTATTAAATCGGTTTTTACTACGTTGAACTTTGAGCAGTTTTCCTTAAATTTAGATCAGCATACTTTAAGTGATAAGAGTGGCAAAGTTATTCCTATTACGCCGTCTGAATTTTCTATATTGCGCGCATTTGCGCTGCACCCTAATCGTGTGCTTTCTCGTGAACAGCTTTTAGATCTTACCGGTGGTAGTGAGATCTATGAGCGTACTATTGATCGTTTTATTAGTCGTCTGCGAAAAAAAATTGAAAAAGATCATAAGAATCCTGTGCTGTTAAAATCCGTCTATGGTAGTGGTTATATTTTTAATGCAGATGTTGTTAAGAAGCAATCTCAGTAAATCAATGGGCTAGTAGAGTAACTGGATCCCGCATTAAGTGCGGGATGACAGTGCCTTTTTGGGATGACAGTGGCTTCTCAGTCATCCCGGGCAAGTTCGAAGAACGCGCTCCGGGATTTAGGGTGGTAAATGCTTCCATGATAGAATGCAGGATAACAGCGTGTTTGGTTTATGACTTTTTACTAAATAAATACGCTGCTCCTGCAGCCGCAAGCACTGTTGCTGCACCAATTATAAATTTATGATCGGATACAAACTTCTTAATATCTTCTTTAGATGGCAAGTAGGGAAACAGTCTTCTTGCCGCAAAGCTTAGTGCGAATGCAGCGGGGAAAGATAAACATCCTACTAAATAGATAGTGCCTGCAGATACCGCATCATTTATCATGCTTCTTGCTGTTATAGTATTATTAGTAAGCTTGTCTAGCCAGCCCCGCTTGCTTTCATAATATGAAATTTTATCACTGACCAGGTCGACGATCAGATCATGTGGCTGTTGGCAAAGTGCTAGTATTTGATGTTTAGTTTCATAGGGAATACCATTTTGCTCTAAATTAATGTCAAGAGCTTCTTGGTGGTATGCATTTTTTTCAACACATTCATTTAGCAACTCTTGATATTTATTTTTCAAGCTGTATGGTGCTGCTATTTCTTCATGTAAATGTTTAGCAACATAGCCAGCTATATTAAGCGAACGACCAATTTTAAAGGCCTTCCTAATTTTATTAAATATATTTTGTGTCCAAGTTAGTGATTCTGTTACTTGATCGCCGCAGCTTTTTATTAAGTCCTTTCCTTTGCTTAAGCCTTTCTTTATTTCTTCGTAAATATCTATATTCTGTTCTTTAACATCAATACCGTTTTCTAATGCGATGACCTCCATAACGTCTTGTGTCAAGCTGGAAACTTCGTTGATAACCCAATCTATACTTTCCGCGCTGATATCACGTATTTCACTAAAAATATCTTTTACCTCGTCGCATAGCAGTGCATCTAATTGATTTTGGGTAGTGGTAACGGCAGTCGTCACCATATCTGCTCCTTTTTGTGCAATGATATTTTTCCAATCCCTTAAGAAGGATAATTTTCCCATATAACCACTAGCTACTTGTTTAAAGCCCTTGAGCGCAGCGCGACATGCTAGTGGCCTAGCATATTTCAACCCTAATTTTCCTACTAGCGTGAAAAGCTCTCTAAATCTAATGCCAGTAGAATTGTGAATAAACCCTCTGGCGTTGAACAGCTCTTCTTCTTGCTGGTTTGCTTGATTGACCTGGTTGCAAATATAGTCTTGTAGTTGCTCTTTTGCACTTAGGTATTGGTATTGCAGCATATATACATCATCTTCATTTCCGCAAAGAAGATATTCATTAACAAAGTCTTCGCTTAGTAACTCGCTGGCGGTATGCATACACTTGATATAATCATAGGTCTGTAATGCAATTCGATGTCTTTCTTCGTCTGGGTTGGTGTTTTTAATAAAATCTTGTAAATCTTTTGGTAGATACGAGCAGAGGTATTTGCCAATAGTTTGAATTTTGCTATTAACCCAATTCCATGCACCGTCATACATAGTTTGATAAAAATCAGTTAGTTTTTGATAGGTGAATCCCAAGCCGCTTTCTAGATACGCTATAATTTTGTCTACTAGTGCTTTAATGCACATACCAATGATAAGTCTAATTAGATTTTTAGTACCTAGTTGTAATAATCGCGATGTTGTTTGCGATGAGTCTCCTATTAGTGGACGAAGCTTTTGCTTAAAAACATCGCGTTTAGCTAAGCGGTTTTCTGGTTTTGTCTGTTCTTTAATTTCGGCTTTGTAAACGGTTTTCTTTTTGCGTGCATGTCGAGCGCTAGAACGTGAGCGAGCAGTCCTGGCTGAATGTCTAGTCGATCTTACCGTACGGCTGGACAGTTGGAATAGCTCCGCGCCTGCATTGCGGATCTTTTGGTTGGTGACGATTCTATTGATTCTGTTTAATGTGGTAAAGGTACGCATGTCTTCCCCCTTTGTGTTGTTGCTTATTTGTCTATGATTAAATTTTAAGCAATCATAGTGACGAAAAATGGAAGGAAGTGTGTTGAGATCATGTGTTAAAAGAGACTAAATTAAGACGCTGGGAGTTAGAGTGGACAGCCGAAAGATTAAAAATAAACATCAATGTATCAATGTGTTATAATAAGGTTGGTTGGGCGATTATTGCGCCTATTGCTACAGTGAGAGTTGCTTTAACAGCTGTTTTATGTCGAAAAAAGTACAGTATAGGTTTTTTGGTCGTGTAATTGATATACACTCTGTCACGCGACGACTAGTTTTACCGATAATCATAGCGATATAAGGTTCGCAAACCGCTAAACACCTGGTATAGTTCAAGTTATGATTAGACCAGCATCCTTATTTATTGGACTACGTTACACAAGGGCTAAACGCCGTAACCATTTTGTTTCCTTCATTTCTTTGGTGTCGATGATTGGTATCGCATTAGGAGTGGCGGCGTTGATTACTGTTTTATCGGTAATGAATGGCTTTGATTATCAAATTGGTAAGCAGTTATTTTCCTTTGCCCCTGCCGTAACGGTAACCACCAACGCCAATATCAGCAAAAATTGGCCTGAGCTTAGTAAAAAATTAAGTGCCTACCCAGACGTCATTGGCGCCGCCCCTTTTATTAGTGGCAAAGGGATGCTGACCAATGAAGGTTTGGTGAGTGGCGTGGAAACGCTTGGCGTTTTACCCGCGCAGGAAATTAAAGTATCAGAATTGCCAAAGCATATGGTTGCCGGCACTTTTTCTAGTTTAAAGCCTGGGACTTTTAATATGGTTATTGGCTCTAAGTTGGCATCGAGTTTAGGATTGATTGTTGGTAATAAGGTCAGTTTGTTAACCCCTCAGACGACATCAACCCCGTTTGGTATTATGCCGCGCTATCGTCAATTTACGGTAACGGGTATTTTTACCACCGGCAGTGGTTTTGGCTTTGATAGTGGGGTTGCTTATATCAATATGAAAGATGCTCGGCGTCTGTATTTGAGCGGGCAGTCAGTTGCTGGCATGCACTTGCGCTTAAAAAATATTTACGAAGCGCAAACAGTAGCGAATAAGATTGAAGATACCTTGCCAGGCAATTATTTTGTCAGCAATTGGACGCAAGTTTACGGTAGCCTTTTTAAAGCATTAGCAATGGAAAAGACGATGATGTTTGTTATCTTATTGCTAATTGTTGGTGTCGCTGCTTTTAATTTGGTTTCAACCTTAATGATGACCGTTAATGATAAACGTGCCGATATTGCGGTGTTAAGAACATTGGGCGCCAGCCCCAAAAATATTTTAATGATTTTTGTGGTTCAAGGGGCGCTGGTAGGTATGATTGGTGTGCTTATTGGTGTGATTGGTGGTGTGATTCTTGCTTTGAATGCCACTGATATTGTGAATTGGATTCAACATGCGTTTGGTGTGCAGTTTCTTTCATCTTCGGTTTACTTTGTTGACTTTCTTCCTTCGCGCTTACAGTGGTCGGATGTTGTTACTATTTCTTTATGGGCTTGGGGCTTAAGTATTGTTGCCACCTTATACCCAGCCTGGGTGGGTTCAAAAACACAGCCAGCGGAGGCGTTGCGTTATGAGTAATGTCTTGGTTGCTGAAAAACTTTGTAAAAGCTTTTCAGAGGCAAAGTTTTCTCTTGATGTGTTAAGCAATTTAGATTTAACCGTTACCAAAGGTGAGCTGGTTGCTTTAGTGGGCGCTTCGGGTTCGGGAAAAACGACACTGCTGCAGTTGTTAGGCGGTCTTGATAAGCCAACGTCGGGTAAGGTTTTTGTTGGTGAAAAAGAAATGACCTTGCTTAGTGATAAAGAGAAAGGTGAGTTGCGCAACCATCATTTAGGCTTTGTTTATCAGTTCCATCATTTAATGCCGGAGTTTAATGCATTAGAAAATGTGTGTATGCCGCTATTAATTCGTGGTGAGAAACCAAAACAGATTAAGGCCAAAGCAGAGCATTATATTGAGCAGGTGGGATTAAAAGAGCGCGTTTCACACCGCATCGGTGAGCTGTCCGGTGGCGAGCGGCAACGCATTGCGATTGCGCGCGCTTTAATTACTGAGCCTATGTGCGTTTTGGCGGATGAGCCTACGGGAAATTTAGATGAGAAGACAGCACAGCAAGTGCTAGAGTTACTTTTGCAGTTAAATGAATCTCTATCCACTAGTTTTGTTGTTGTTACTCATAACCTTGCCTTGGCGGCGAAATTGCATCGCACTTTAGTTTTGGAAAATGGGCAATTACATCTAAAAACGTAGAGGTATAAGCATTATGCTATGCCGATAATGACTTTAGCAGAAACACATTGAACGAAAAAACAAAACAATTTTTTATAGACCGTCATGAGGGCGGTGAAAAAGCAATTTTAGTACATATAGATTTTTACCAACAAGATGATGCTGATCAGCTCGAAGAATTTAGAGAGCTAGCACGTTCAGCGGGTGTTGACGTGTTGGATATTGTTGTGGGTAAACGTTCTAAACCAGCCGCCAAATATTTTGTTGGCATTGGTAAAGCGGAAGAAATTGCCGACAGTATTTGTAGTTATAAAGCGGATATTGTTATTTTCAACCACGATCTTTCGCCAGCACAAGAACGTAACCTTGAGCGGTTATTTAAGTGTCGTGTCCTCGATCGGACGGGTTTAATCCTTGATATTTTTGCGCAGCGCGCACGTACCTTTGAAGGTAAATTACAAGTTGAATTGGCGCAGTTGCGTCACTTAAGTACACGCTTAGTGCGTGGATGGACTCACTTGGAACGCCAAAAAGGGGGTATTGGTTTACGTGGTCCGGGTGAAACGCAGTTGGAAACAGATAGGCGTTTACTTGGTTTACGCATTAAGGCGATTAATAAACGTCTTAAAAAGGTTTCTGAGCAAAGAAAACAAAGTCGTCGTGGGCGTAAGCGTGCCTCGGTACCAACAGTCTCTTTGGTTGGTTACACCAATGCAGGTAAGTCGACGTTATTTAATGTCTTAACAGAGTCGGATGTGTTTGCTGAGCATCAGTTATTTGCAACATTGGACCCGACGCTGCGTCATGTGCAGATGCCGCCTTTGGGGAAAATTATTCTTGCTGATACGGTTGGTTTTATCCGCCATTTGCCGCATGATCTTGTGGCCGCTTTCCAATCGACCCTGGAAGAAACGCGACAAGCAGATTTGCTCTTGCACGTGATTGATTCTCATCATCATGAATGTGCTGCAACGATTGAGGCGGTAAATGCGGTGCTAAAAGAAATTGGCGCTGAAGATGTACCTGTTTTGCAAGTGTATAATAAAATTGATTTGCGTGCGGATGCTAAGCCGCGTATTGATCGTAATGAAGAAGGTAAACCGTGGCGTGTGTGGTGTTCGGCGTTAACAGGTGAGGGTTTGGATCTATTACAACAGTCGATAATTGATTTGATGGCGGATGTTGTTGTTCACGTTGAAGTGATTTTGCCGCATGATTCAGGGCGTTTGCGCGCACAGCTGCATGAGATGGGTGTGGTAACAAGTGAAGCAATAGAGGAAGATGGCAGTGTGCGATTAACGTTGGATATGCAGCGTTCAGATTATGAAAACCTAATGGCTGAAGAAGGGGTTACACAAGTGCAGTCATAGGCTGCCCCTTTTTGGCACAATATTAGGATTGTTACAAATAGTTGCGATAGTGGGGAACCCCCCGTAAAATACCAGTCCTCTTAAATACAGGGCAAAATGATCACCGAGGAATTTATGGCTAAAAATATTATCATCTTAGGTACCCAGTGGGGCGATGAAGGAAAAGGAAAAGTTGTTGATTTATTGACAGAAAGAGTCGCTGCTGTGGTACGTTTTCAAGGTGGCCATAATGCGGGTCATACTCTTATTATCGATGGTAAGAAAACCATTTTGCGCTTGATTCCTTCGGGTATTTTGCGTGAAGAGGTCTTGTGTTTGATCGGTAATGGGGTTGTTTTATCGCCTGAAGCGTTGATCGGTGAGATTAATGAGCTTGTGGCAGCGGGAACGCCGGTGATGGAGCGTTTGCGTATTAGTTCTGCTTGTAACATCTTACTGCCTTACCATGTGGCTATCGATAAAGCGCGTGAGTTGGCTTTGGGTAATAAGGCTATTGGTACTACTGGGCGTGGTATTGGTCCTTGTTATGAAGATAAAGTGGCTCGTCGTGGTATTCGGGCGATGGATTTATTGCATCCTGAAAAAGTAAAAGTAAAGTTGGAAAAGCTGGCGGCTTATCATAATTTTCAACTGGAGCATTTTTATAAGCAGGATACTATTCCTGTTGAAACGGTGTTGGAAGAGTTGTTAATGTTGGCTGAAAAGATTAAGCCGATGATTGCTAGTGTTTCTGCTTTGTTGGCTGATTTTCGTGAGCAGGGTAAGAATTTAATTTTTGAAGGTGCGCAAGGTTCGTTATTAGATATCGACTTGGGTACTTATCCTTATGTGACTTCATCAAATACTACTGCGGGAGCGGCTTCGACTGGTAGTGGTTTTGGTCCGCTTTATTTCGATGAGGCATTAGGTATTACTAAAGCGTATGTTACGCGTGTTGGCTCTGGTCCTTTTCCAACGGAATTGAATAATGGTACGGGTGCTTTAATGGCCGAACGTGGTAAAGAGTTTGGTTCTGTTACGGGGCGTCCTCGTCGTTGTGGTTGGTTTGATGTTGTTAGTATGCGTAAGTCAATTGAGGCGAATAGTTTGTCTGGCATTGTGTTGACTAAACTTGATGTGTTGGATGAATTTGATACTATTAATATCTGTACGGGTTATCGTTGTGGCGATAAAGTGTTACGATTGCCGCCGTTTGATCAAACGCTGTTAGATCAGTGTGAGCCGGTTTATGAAGAAATGCCGGGTTGGAAAGCGTCAACTTATGGTGCTACTGATTATGAGCAGATTCCACAACAGGCGCGTGATTATATTCGTCGTTTGGAAGAATTATTGCGTGTGCCTATTTTGATTGTTTCTACTGGCCCTGAGCGAGATCAGACTATCATTCTTAATGATCCTTTGTCTTAATGCTTTTTGAGCTGACTTGAGCTGACTTGAGTTGACTTGAGCTGAGCTCAGCTTTTGTGTTGGGCTTGAGCGTTGAGGTAAGGTAAGCAAAGAGAGTGCGGTTTGGCCCCGACGCAGGAGGAAAGAAGGGTCTTTTGCAAAGGCGCTGGTTTCCATCCCTGGATCGCTCTGACAAAAACTTCCTGTTTTTGTAAGCTTTGCAAAAGACCCTTCTTTCCTCCTGCTCGTTTTTCACACTCTTGGAGGAGCAGTTTAAGCGCTATCCTTAGCTTGCTATGATAAAAAAGTTTCTCCTTTGGCAAGCTTTGCAAAAGACCCTTCTTTCCTCCTGCTCGTTTTTCACACTCTTGGAGGAACAGTTTAAGCGCTAT
The DNA here is from genome assembly GCA_030425685.1 of Gammaproteobacteria bacterium. GTDB lineage: Bacteria > Pseudomonadota > Gammaproteobacteria > Coxiellales > Coxiellaceae > JAUIAD01. Next base: position 15,748 of record JAUIAD010000007.1, read on the forward strand.
CCTTAGCTTGCTATGATAAAAAAGTTTCTCCTTTGGCAAGCTTTGCAAAAGACCCTTCTTTCCTCCTGCTAGTTTTTCACACTCTTGGAGGAACAGTTTGGGTGTCATTCTTAAAGGGTGTATGGGCGCAACATGCTGCGCCCCTACAGAGTGCATAGGCTAAGCACTTACTAGTTCGGGGATCAGCCTTGAATCGCTCTGACAAAATACTTTAACGCTTATTTGAAGCTAAATGCTAAGCCTTCAAAATTTTCCTGATCAGCTTTTCTGGCATATTCATTTGATTTTGTCATGCTTTTTCGATTGTGCAGGCTTGCTGAGCCGATAGCTTCACCAAATAGAGTCGCTGATAAATCTGCTGAGGATCTGCGTTGTTGTTTTATTGGTTTGCCACCAACAGATTGAGCGCGTAGTCTACCTAAGCCATCTCCAAAGGTATCTCCATCTGGATCATATTCCATATCTGAGTCAGAGTTATCATCCATCGTTGTCTTTACGGATGATTGCTCCAGGGCTTTGTTTTCTTGCAATGAGGCTGGAGCAGACGAGCTTTGCTTTGGTGATTTATCCTGCGGTAGCGTAGTTGATGGTTGTGATTGTCTTAATTTTTCTTCTAGTGCTTTTAGGCTATCTGTTCGAGTGTGACTCTTCTTTTTGGCTGAACCAAACATAAACATTGGAATCTCCTTCGATCTTATGGTGTCTATAATCGTTAAATTAGATGGTGTTTAATGATGGGTTGACGACAAATCGTTTGCAGTACTTTTATGATGATGTTAACTCAAAACGGTTGTTAGAACTTCTGTCATCCCAGTGAAGGCTGGAATCTCTTAGGCGAGGAGTGATATAAAGAGATCCTGAATCAAGCTCAGGGTGACGTAAATGCTAACAGTCGGTTTTAGTTGATATCATATATTCATCATTGTGAGTCATATTATATCAAAATATTTTTTTGAGCAAATACAGAGCCACGTATACCACAAATTAATTTAATTTTAAGATTTCATCTTTATTGTATGCATGCAAATAATTGTATTATATAGGGGGAAGTTTATCTGTTTTTAAATGTATTTATTTTTTTTGCGAATTTAATTAGTATGGAGGACCAATATAAGGAGTATAAAATGAGTTGTTGTAATTCGAAAGAATCTTATGGCTGTTTTGCTAAATTTTTACATGGTTTTTTAGCAATATTTGTTTGCATAGAAGTGCTGTTTGGACTTTTTATTGGTTATATTCCAAGTAGGGCGGTCCGCATAGATCTCTTTACTATTCATAAATCACTTGGTGTTGTCTTATTTTTTGTAACGACTATTTTTATTATTTCTTCTTGGTTTGATAAGCGGCCTGACTTTCCTGTTGGTATGAAAACGTGGGAGAAGATTTCTGCTCGTCTGATACAGTTTATTTTGCTGTGGTCTGTTTTTATTATGAGTGCTAGTGGGTGGATAATGAAAACAGCCGGTGGTAGTGCGCCGAACTTTTTTTGGCTGTTTAAGTTGCCGATGCCTTTTATTCCGTTAAGTAAAACGTTGGCTCATAATGCCTATTCGGTTCACATTTTCTTTGCTTGGGTGGTGACGATTACTTTATGTATTCATATTTTAGCGGCTTTGAAGCATCATTTCATTGATAAGGATGGTGTTTTGAAGCGGATGTTTTGTTGATTTATGCGCTAGGTGCATATGAATCGGGCGCAGCATGCTGCGCCCCTACATTGTATCAAATAGTTTTGTTAGCGAGATTCGAAGATAACAGCTATGCCTAAGGCAATAAGGATACCGCCGATAAGCTTGCTGACGACATGCTGAATCTTTTCTATTTTAGATTTAATAACGCGAGTGGTAAGTCCATAGGCGAGAAAGGAAAACCAAAGAATGCTAATCAGCATAATTTCAACGCCGTATGAGGCTTGAATTAAATGCGATGTGTGTGGTTTTACGACCAGTGTGAAAATCGACAGCATAAACAGCGTGCATTTAGGGTTTAATACATTAGTTAACAAGCCATCGCGAAAGGCGCTCCAGCTCGAAACTGGTTTTAGATTTTTTTTATCCAGGTGAATATGACTGTTTTTACTAAACAAGCTTTTTATCCCTAAATAAATTAAATATGCTGCACCAAGATATTTAATTAAACTAAATAATAATAAAGACTGAGAAATAATAAGCGCCAAACCTAAAACACAATAGGTTGAATGAATAATAATTCCCGTGCCGATGCCTAGTGAGGTGATAATAGCGCTACGTCGATTGTGGCTAATAGCATGTTTAGCAACGATAAAAAAGTCAGGCCCAGGTGACATCGCTGCTAACAGGGCAATAACGCCAATGGTATAATACTCTATCATTATGAAGCTTGTTGTTTACGTAGTTTATCGAGTTTCTTCACTAAGCGTTGTCTTTTAAGCGGTGAAAGATGATCGATAAAAAGGATACCATTTAAATGATCTGTTTCATGTTGAATGCATTTAGCCATAAAGCCATCGGCTTCAAAATCTAAATCTTTACCGTGACGATCTTTAGCTTGCACTCTGATTTTTGCCGCGCGTTTTACTTTAGCAAAAACCATACTTTCGCCTTCGCCTACTGACATGCAGGCTTCTTCTTCAAAAGTTTCGCCGTCTAACACGGTGATGTCTGGGTTGACAAGGCAAAGAGGTTCGTCCTTATTGGCGGAAAAATCGATAACCGTTGCGTGCGGCGGTTTTTCAATATCAAGTTGAGTAGCGGCCAAGGCAGCGCAGTTGGCTTGTGCATAATGCGTTTCAAACATATCATCAATTAGTTTTTGAAAGTCGTCGCCAAAGTCTTCAACTTGATAGCCAATAGTTTTCAAGCGGGGATCTGGATATTGTAAGATGCGGATAATAGCCATAAGTACTCTTAATTTGTTTTAGTTTATACAACTTGTGCCGAGGAGAGGACTTGAACCTCCACGGGGTTGCCCCCACAAGCACCTGAAGCTTGCGTGTCTACCAATTTCACCACCTCGGCTTTAACGCTATTTATAGTGCCGTAACAGTATATTGTCAACAATATAACCGCCTTCACCAAGCTGGATAGGTTAAAATATGATCAGTATAATCTAGTTTTAAGCAAGTTTAAAGGTTAGTAATCAGTTTATAGGGTCCAGTCTATGGGGGTTCTGCCTTGCTCTTTTAGGAACGCATTTGCTTTGGAGAAATGTTTACACCCCAAAAAGCCCCGATGTGCAGATAGGGGGGATGGATGTGGTGCTTTTAGTACTTTGTGCTTTAATGTATTAATCAAGCTGGATTTCTTTTGCGCAAATGAGCCCCATAGTAGAAAAACAATCTCATTGGGGTGCTCGTTAAGGCTTTTAATGACCTCGTCGGTAAACGTTTGCCAGCCTAAATTGCCATGTGATTGCGGCTTGCTCGCTTCTACGGTTAGGGTCGCGTTTAAGAGCAGTACGCCTTGCTTGGCCCATTTTTCTAAGCAACCATGTTGAGGACGACTAAGCCCTAGGTCGCTCTCTAGCTCTTTATAGATGTTTTGTAGCGACGGAGGAGGTTTTACACCTTCAACCACGGAAAAGGACAGTCCGTGCGCCTGACGGGGGCCATGATAGGGGTCTTGGCCAATAATCACAACCTTGACATCCTGATACGGAGTAAACTTTAAAGCATTAAAGACTTCCGCTTGCGGTGGGTAAATCGTTTTACCCGCGTTGCGTTCATCATGTAAGAAATCCATTATTTTTTGAAAATAGGGTTTCTGCTTTTCTGCACCAAGCACAGAAGTCCAGGTTGCTTGTTCACTCATGTTTATTCCAAATTAGCTGATAACGGTGACTGGTTCACCTAATCCTAGGCGCCTTAACAGATGATGCAGTTTATCAGATTCTCCAGTTGCCGTCACAGGGCCAATTTCAACATGATAAATTTGCCCTTGTGCTTCGTAGGATTTCTTTATTCGTACAGGTTTTGTCGTTAAGTGCTGCAAGCGATACTTTAAGCGCTTGGCATTACTTTGATGGCGAAAAACGCCTACCTGTAAATAGAGTTTAGGCGCATAAGATGCTTGTGCATAATGCAAATAATGGGGGCGTGATTTTTTTGCGTAATAATGACGCTGTGGGCGGCGATGATGGTGATAATTAATCGCATCAACTTCTACTAAAGCGGTGCCTTTGCGCGCGTACCCTAGTTTTTTCGCTGCAGCATAGGAAAGGTCAATAATGCGGTGTCGTTCAAAAGGGCCGCGATCATTGACTTTAACAATAACGGATCGGCCATTTTCAAGATTTCTAACACGGACGTACGTTGGGATAGGTAGTATCTTGCTGGCAGCAGTCATCGCAAACATATTGTAGCGCTCGCCAGTTGAGGTCTTTCTGCCATGAAATTTTCTGCCGTACCATGATGCAATACCGCGTTGTTTAAAGTGCTTGGAGCTGCGTAAGACGTAATAACGCTTACCGCGCACAACATAAGAGCGTGGATTAGCGTATTTGCTTTTAGCAAGTGGGTGAGGAACCGGATTCCGTATCTTTTTGGCATTGATACGATATTGCGGAGGACCATCTCTGGTTTCCGTGGCGCACGCATTTAAAAAGAAAATAGGAAGACTAATAATAAATGCACTTATTAATCGACAAAGTAATTTAACTGGCATTTAGAAAATCCTTAGTGTAATTTCATAACTACTCAGCGATTAGCAGCGTACGTCCTTCTACAAGAGTTATGCTTAAAGCGGAATAGTTACGCAACTCTAAATAATATGTTACCGGAATGGCGCGAGAAAGAGCAAGTTGATCACTTAAAATAGAGCAAATATTTTTCAAATTTAATGGAGCCTTAAGGTGAGTGAATTAGAATACGTTTATGGGTACCATGCGATAAAAGCGCTGTTAACAACTCAGCCAGAAAACGTGCAAGAATTGCTATTGCAAACGGGGCGCGAGGACGAAAAATTATCAGAGATTTCGGCGCTAGCAAAGAAAGAAAATAAGCGCATCAGCCGCGTCAACCGCAAAGACTTAGAAAAGCTAGTTGGTGCAAATTTGTCCCATCAAGGTGTGGTGGCAAAATGCCATGCTTTTAAAGGATTTGATGAATCAGCTTTGCCTAGTTTTTTATCCGATGAAACGGGATCTACATTGCTATTGATTTTAGATGGTGTGCAGGACCCGCATAATCTCGGTGCCTGTTTGCGAAGTGCTAATGCGTTTGGTGTTAACGTGGTTATTGCACCAAAAGATCGTGCGGTAGGTATTACGCCTGTCGTGCGCAAAGTCGCTTGTGGTGCTGCTTCAGTAACGCCTTTTATTGCCGTTACTAATTTAGCGCGCACTTTACGTTGGTTACAAGAGCAAGGCGTTTGGTTAGTTGGCACAGAAGCGCAAGCGGAGTCAAATTTGGCGGAAATTGATTTAACAGGAAATATTGCGATTGTTATGGGCAGTGAAGGGCAGGGAATGCGACGCTTAACGCGTAAGCATTGTGATTTTTTAGCGAATATTCCTATGTGTGGTTCTGTTGCTAGTTTAAATGTCTCTGTTGCCACGGCGATTTGTTTGTATGAGGTTAGTCGGCAGCGCAGTCATTAACTTTTGTTCTGAGTATGTTGCTAAAGCTCTTCTGATACTTTGATAAGCAATACCCTCAAAATGTACTTGATTATGCCTTTGTGAGGTCAGGCAACCCATATATTCACCTGAAATAAAGCATATTTATCATTTTTTATTGCAATGACTTTTAAGGTTAGTTTAATTTGCATGTGATCTAATGCTTTTTTAAATTATAAGCATATAAATAGAAAGTTGTACCGTTATGAGAAAAGACAAAAAGAATACCCCAGATGACAGCTGTGAGGATTTTACTAGATATCTACATGCTGCTCGTCATCACCCCAGTCATGATTTTCTAAATGGACATAAAGATCTTCACATCAAGATGATGTACATTCTTTTTGAATGGTTGTTTCATGTAGCTGTAGACCAAAAGCTATCTTTGGCAGAGTGCTTTCGTTCTTATAATTACTTAAGACGTTTTATGTCTATCTATGCAGGCGATAAGGAAGATACAGGTATTACTAGGGATCAATTACAAGGCTATGGTGTTGCGGCAATGGCGTTATCATCTTTGTATGAAGAAAATGATTATGAAACACGCTTTCCCATGAGATATAGCTTTTGCGCATACATAACAGAAGATGTTTACACCAAGCAACAAGTAAGGGGGTTTCAAAGAATAATAACTGAAAAGTTGGACTACAATTTAATTGTTACAACCGAGCTTGATTGGTTAGAGTTTTTTTCATTTTATTATTTTAAGCTCATCAAGAAGGATAAAAATCTTAATTCGTTACAGTTTAATGTTTCAGCTTTTGAGAAGGTTAATGAGGCAAGTTACCGTGCGTTATGTCGCCAGTTGACCATTATCGTTTTGATGTTTGATAAAACAGTTTCTCAAACGCCCGCTTATGGTTTGGCTTTTTCATTATTAGTTAAGCACTTTAATATTTACGATTTTGAAGAGTTTCTAAAAAATATAGGGTTATCTAGCTCTCAGGGAAAGATGGTTATTACTGCATTTAAACGATGTCACTCTAGTGTCACAGGGATTCTTAATAGTGATCGATATAAAGAAATTGCAGAGAGTTTGCTTGCAATGGAAAAGAAAGATGGTGAGATCAATTTAGAGATTAAATTTGATGATAAAGGTAGTTACAGAGCCGAGAGGGAGTATGTTGGATCAGTTGAAACAAGCGATATAGGAAGTAATAGTGCAATTGTTTCTGCTGTTCAAATAGAAGAATTTGGTGTGTGGGCCAAGGTAGAAAAATCTGAGGTTAGAGAGCAAAAAGGACAGCGATCCCATAAAAAATCCGAATCTTCTTGTGTGATTCTCTAGGTTTTAGGTCAAGGTCTGGAGAAAACGATCGGTAAATGGAGCCGGGCAGCGCATAAACTTATATCCCATGGTTTAATTAAACCTTAATATAGAGCTGGCATAATTCCTCTTAGATTGAATGAGGAGTTGGTATGAGAAAAGAAACTAAAAAAATAACACCGCCTGTTAGTATATTAATATCTACCTTAGAGAATGCTTCAAGTAAGGTTAAAGCATGTCTCTTGTCATTACCCGAAGAAGTTTCTGAAGCTGCTTCACAAGAGCGTATGCAAAATGTTTATTTTGATTGTAATGTTATCGCACAGCTGGAGATGAGCCTTGCACAAGAGCCGCCTGTAATTAATCGTGGTTGTTTTATCGTTAGCAAAAGTCAGAAAGCCTTATTTAAAATGTTGTTTCCTGATAATGGTAGCCGCGATTTTCTGGTGGATTATCCCGTTGAAGTTGCTGGTGCTATAAACTCATTACAACGGCTTTGCAAGCACTGTTATACAAGGCAAGAATGCTTTAATCTATTTGTTACTGAAATAGAAGCATTGAATCAGCCGACGCGCTCACGATCAAATACATTTCCACTGAGTCAAAATTTTTATTTATCTATTGTCAATCGCCATTCTGAAAAGTTGTCTGCTGCAATAAGATTTTTAGAACTTGCTGCATACAGTGGTCATGCAGATGCTGTTTTGATTATAGGTAGGGCTAAGTTATTTAGACGGGTTGTCTGGCAAGATAAAATATATCAAAAACAATACCCCTATGATGAAAAGGGCGGAGTTAAATTATTAACCGATTTGGTTGAGAGCAAGCGCTGTCACATTGCTGCAAATGCGTTGGCTGCTTACTATTTATGGATTTGTGATATACCTAAAGCAGTTGAGTGGCTTATTATCGCTTGTGAGTGTGGTTGTAAAAGTATTGCACCAGAAAAGTTGCAAGATTTATTTGCTAACGGCTATGAATCTGAATTCGGTGACCGCTATTTGTATGCAGAAAACAAGGCATTACGAAAGCAGCTTTTGGGTAAATTTGCAGAGCACAATGTTAAAAGAGCTATGAGTGCACTAGGGGGGGATGCTAAAGAGACTCCGCAGCAGAGTATGCAAGTTGAAAACCCTTTTGCTTGGGTTGAAAAAATACTCGATGGTAAAGAAAGTGAGCAAAAAGAGTCATCTTCGCTGTCAGCAAGCGGTAAGAGAAGTTATTTGGCAGTTGCAACTGATAGGCATGGTCTTATGGGTAGGAGGGCATATCTGCGTACTGTAAGTACTTGCAGCGACGATACCTCAACACAGAAGCATAAACTACGATCACAATCGTTGCACCAGTAAAAGTATAGCCAAAAATTTTCTATCAAACTGAAATTAATATGATACAATCTTCGTCTTAATCTTACGCTATGGAATTTTAATGGAGTTAATAGGCTATGCTGGATGAATTAAAGCACCGTGAACGTGCAGGACAAGCAATTCGTGTTGGTTTGGTTGGCGCAGGAGCAATGGGTTTAGGTATTGCTTGGCAAATTGCGAAAACACCGGGCATGGAACTTGCTTTTGTTGCTGACTTAAATTTAGAAGCTGCAAATAAAGCGCAACAGGTGTACGGCAAAGAAACTGCTTTATATACCAGTGCGGATGAAGCTTTGGATGATGAAAAACTAAAGTTTGATGTTTTAGTTGAATCGACAAACTCAATTGGACCTGCAGCACGTTTTTGCTTAAAAGCGATTGAGCGCAAGGCGCATGTTATTCTCATGAATGCTGAAGTTGATTTGGTACTAGGCCCATACTTGCAACAACGCGCTAAAGAGCAAGGTGTTGTTGTAACTAGTGATGCGGGTGATCAACACGGCGTTTTAATGCGCATGATTGATGAAATTGACATGTGGGGATTTGATATTACACAAGCGGGTAATATCAAAGGATTTCTAGATCGTTATGCAACTGCCGATAGTAAACGTGAGATTGCCAAACAGTTAAACCTTAATTTAATTCAGTGTGTTGCTTATACCGATGGCACCAAATTAAATATTGAAATGGCGCTAATTGCCAATGCGGCTAACTTAACCCCTTTTACGCCAGGCATGCAGGGCCCTAAAGCCGACCATGTCGCTGAGTCTTTAGATTTGTTTAACTTTGATGCCTATCAAGGTCAGGGGCGAATCGATTATCTGTTGGGTGCGCAACCTGGTGGTGGTGTGTATGTGATTGGTCATTGTGATGATGCCTTTCAAGCAGATTACTTGAAATATTATAAGGTGCAAAATAAGGGACCTTATTATCTTTTTTATCGCCCTTATCACTTATGTCATTTAGAAACTACGCGTGCTATTGCTTTAGCAGCATTGTGGGGCAAGTCTGTTTTAACCCCTAAATACGGCCGATTAACCGATGTTTATACGTACGCCAAACAGCCGCTGCAATCGGGCACTGAAATTGGCCATGGTATTGGCGGTGACGAAGTTTATGGTCTAGTGAATACGACTGCAGTCGCTGACGCCAATAACCATTTCCCAATAGGTTTATTGGAAGCTGAGAAAGGCAAGGCAAAACCACGCATAACGCGTCAACTTGAACGTGATGAGATTGTTACGTGGAATGACGTTGATATGCCGCAAACAGAACTCTTTCAGCTTTATCAAAAGCAGTCTGAGTTGCTAAAAGCATCTACGCTAGAAACTGTTTAAGGACGTCACCCTCTAATGTGTGGCATTTTTGGTTTTTTGGGCTTTGATGATCATCACTTGCTAAAGCAAATGGCAGCAAGTATTGATCATCGAGGCCCTGATAGTCAGGGTTTTTATTCCCACGATGCATTTTCTATGGGGATGTGCCGCCTAAGTATTATTGATCTTGCTGGTGGTGATCAACCTATCTTTAACGAAGATAAGACCATTGCAGTTTGCTATAACGGTGAAATTTATAATTACGTTGAGTTGCGTGATCAGTTAAAAAGTCTTGGCCATGTTTTCTCTACTCATACTGATACCGAAGTTATTGTCCATGCTTATGAGCAGTGGGGCTATGATTGCTTGCAATACTTTAATGGTATGTTTGCTTTTGCGCTTTATGATGTTAAAAAAGAGCAAGTGTTTTTAGTAAGAGATCGTAGTGGCCAAAAGCCATTGTATTTTTATCATCAAGATGGTCGCTTTGTTTTTAGTTCAGAAATAAAAGCTATTTTAAAAGCCGACTTTATTCCACGCGCTGTTAATGAAACAGCAATTGATGCCTATTTAACGCTGCGTTATGTTCCTGAGCCTAGCACGATGTTTAAGAATATTGTGACCTTGCCAGCAGCGCATTACCTAGTGATCGATAGTAAAAATAAAATCGATATACGGCGTTATTGGGATATTAAACTGTGTGCTAAAGGAGAGTATTTATCGGTTAAGGATTCCATTTTGCAAGTGGAAGCACAGCTTAAACGAGCGGTACGTTTAACAATGCGCAGCGATGTTCCTGTCGGTGCTTACTTGAGTGCTGGCATTGACTCCAGTTTATTGGTCGCCTTAATGTGCCAAGACCATGATAATGTAAATACGTATTCAATTGGTTTTAATTCTTCTATTGATGAAACTGGATTTGCAAAAGAGACGGCGAATTTATTAGGCACCAACCACCATGAGATCCATTGTGGTCCCGAAGATATTAGTTTATTACCAAAGGTTATTTACCATATGGACCGACCGGTTGGTGATGCTTTAATTATTGCTTTTTATAAATTGGCTGAGCTTGCTAGTCGTGATGTCAAAGTTGTGTTAAGTGGTGAAGGAGCGGACGAGATTTTCGCTGGCTACCAGTTTCATAAGGTTATGCAGATTTTTAATTTATATTCTCGCCTTATGCCAAATGTTCTTCATCGTGGATTGATGGTGCCGGTGTTAAAACTCATGCCGGTATGGTTGTTAAATGCTTTCTTTTCGTTTCCAGCTGGGCTAGGTAAGCAAGGTAAAAATCATTTCGTCGAATATTTTAAAAATTTTTCGCGCCAATCGGCATTTAGCAATTACATATCGCTAAAAACCTTGTGGCGTAAGGACGCTCGTGCTTCGCTCTATTCAAATCAATATCAGGGCTATTTAAATGATCATTGGATGCCTGAGGTTCGTGATAGTAGCGGCCATTTTCTCGATGTATTGTTGAAATTACAATGGGATGAATGGTTGCAAGACTGGGCGATAATCCGTCAGGATAAAAATACCATGGCGCATTCTTTAGAAGTAAGGTTGCCGTTTTTAGATCATGAACTGATTGAATTAGGTTTTAAAATTTCTCCCAAGCTAAAAGCCTCTTTATTTAAAGATAAAATTATCGAGCGCCAAGTTGCGCAGAAGATATTGCCAAAGCAAGTGGTTAAACGCAAAAAACAACCTTTTTACTTTCCCGTTAAATATTTTTATGAGTCTAAGCAGTTTAATGATCTCGTAAAATTAACGCTTAATAAGAAACAGATTCTAAAGCGCGGTTATTTTAACCCTGATTATATACAGGGTTTGCTAACAAAAATGCAAACAAGAGAGTTTATTTACCTTAAGCAAGTTGTCTCATTGGTGATTTTAGAGCTTTGGCATATGGAATTTATTGATACCTAAAAGGCAACATTAAGCTTAAGCTCCGCACCATTGCCACTCCGCCCCAAAGCCTGAATATAATCTGCTGAGATGCTCAAACGCTGATTTAATGGTATTTCCCCGCCAATTTTTACTGACTGACTATGTGCTGTGGCAAAGTTATCAAACTCTATGCCGGGGGAGAAGTATTTAAATAGATGGTAGCTGGTGCCGACCTTATAAATAAATTGATTGACGTAGGTTGCATTGCTGGGCTTATGACCGTAGCCGGCTTCAGTAAATACTTTAAATTTGCCAAAATTATGTTGTACGCCTAGTTTGGCTTCTTCACCAAACTTATCATGGTGGTAATAAGAGACATTGCCTTTGATATAAAATGTTGAGTTGATGTAGTAAGTGAGCTCTACTTTTTCGCCCATACTCATATGGTTCAGTTCAATAGTGGGGTCTAAGGTAAAGCTTTCCAGGCTTAGTTTAAATTTATAGTCTGCAAGAGAGCTTTGTGTTAAAAGGATGGCGAATAGGGCAGCCAAAACGGCAAGAGTTTTTTTAATATTCATTGCGGACCTTAGTTTAGGCGAAGATCCGTTTCATGTTTTTAATGTTGCTTTAAGATAATCGGTGGATGTTACGAAAATATTACAGGGCGTCTATTTTATTGAGACGGATGTGCTAAATGGGTTCTTGAAGCAAAGCAAGGAAGAGCTAAGTTCGAATTGTTGCATAATTCATTACGTTCGCCGCTTGGGTAATCTTAGGGTAGTGTGCTAATTACCTGATTGATAGCATCATTTTGGCTTTGTATCAGCTCTTTCTCTTCTTGTGCTATTTGCTTAAAGGTGTCTTTAATTTTTTTAAGGGTGCTGCTGATATCCGTTGGCTTATGCTCTTTATGTTGGCGGCTAAGAGAGCTATGGATGCATAGGTTAGCTTTCATGGTTAGGTATTGTTTAAAATCGAGGCCTGTTTTAGCAATTTTAGGCATGTCTAATTTCATATCTGCAAAGCGAGCCTCAAGTTCTGATAATGGTTCTAGATCGTTTAGCTCTTTAATTTCGAGCTCAGATAGCGCGACATCCGCCATGGTTAGACCTAGGCTAATATTTTGTTGCCAGTTATAGATCATCTCTTGCCAGGCTTTAAAATTTTCTCGTGTTAAGGTATCAAGCTCATGCTGCAGTTTATCAAGCATAGCGGCATTAAAATTTTTCAACACCTCTTTGGGAAGGTCTGATTCTGCTGGTGCGACATTTTTAATATTCAGGTTTTCATTCTGCGTAAAGGTCACCTGCATTCTGACGTTGTTAATGGCGGAATAGGCGCTCAGAGTCTTCTTTATAAAGGTTTGATAGGGGCCGTCAATAGAGTCGTTTACTCTCTGATCAGTTAATAGGTTAACAGGTGCTTCTACAAAGGTGTCACTGTCTTCTGATTGCTTGTCTTTTAATAGCGTTGAAATTTCTTCAATGACTTCACGAATAGCGCCCCACTCGTTGATAAGCACTTTTGCGGTGGTAAGATTACAATCAACGGCTTCTTTTTTGCTCATTACGGCTCCAGATTAGTGCGGTTGCGCTTTTGGGAGTTTATCAGATGTTTGTTTGGCCAATATGTTATCATATAGTACAAATAGCATCTAGAGAGAATTTGCGCTGATACAAGCTCCGAATTGTATAAAAATTAAGCTGCTGGGCTTATTAATCTCCTGTGCATATCAACAGCCTGTTTGCTAGCCTCGCCTATATTTTTCATCGCTTGTGATTTTGGTTTAAATAACTTAAACCCTAACCAATAGATACCATAGCCAATTAGGCCTACAAGCATTACACAGCTAATTTTATAAATAAAGTGTATCTCTTTTAGACTTTTCGGGCTTGATTTAAGTTCTTTGTTGTCTTGAGATTTGGGGTCGGTGAAGGCTTTAATCTTTTCGCACAGTGCAATGCGTTTGGGCTTTAGCGTCTTAATGCGATGCTCTTTAGATATCCAGCCCAGCATAAACTGTATAATAAGCTCGTTATTCATTTTTTCATATTCATTAATGGCCTTTTTTAGATTTGCTTTAATAGTGCTGCCACGCGCTGTTGTTTCAGGTATATCGTCAAGGCTATTTGTGACTTCGGTAAGGAATGAATCATATTCGTCATCACTCATGCCATTTTTTTCGTCAGGCATTTCGTCAGAGTTATATTGCCGATAACTTTCTCTAATAGAATTTATAAGGTTAGCTCGCGCGTCTTGTAAAGCCACTTTATGCTTCTTGAGGTCAACTTCTTTATTGTTAATCTTTTCAAGATTGTCCTTAATCGCTTTGTTATGCTCTTTTTTTTGCTTTTTTTTGGATGTAAATGCAGTTAAGGGCGTTTGCATTTTTTGTTTTTCAGCTTCCACTTCTTTGCATTTTTCTTTTGCAGCAGTTTCTTTAACGGATATTTCTTGGCTGAGCCTGTCTTTTTCTGTAGCAAGCTTATTTAATTCATCTTTTGCCTCAACTAAAGAACTCTGGGTTCTATGCTGTTCTAAATCTAACTGTATAAGTTTATGATCTAAAGCGGCTACTTTTTTATTATAGCCTGGTTTGTAGTGATCAAATATTATGGCGAATACTGCGGCTAGGTGCTCTAAATTTTTTGTGGTTTTATAGTGGGTTAGAAAGTCTTTTATTTTTTGCAAAGCTAGCTCAATTGACTCAGTTAGCCTATCTTTATCTTCGTTAAAATTATCCTTGAGAGAGTCTTTAATTTTTTGCTTTTTGTGTTCTAAGCTATCAAGTTCTTTTTTTTCTATTTCTAGCTTGGCTGTAAGTTCGGTTAAAGCCTGGTTTTGTATTAGTTCAAGTTCGAGGAGTTTTTCGACATCCTTGCGAAACCGCATTTCAGTATCAGTGAGCTTTATGCATTCTTCTTCGTATTTTTCGGGGTTAGGTGAGGATGATAAGTAGGAAGTCAACCCTTTTACTTTTGATAAGATGCTTGAAGTTCTTTTTGCCGTGCTTTTCTCTTTTTGCTTAGCTTCTTTTGCAGCTTTTTCTTTAGTGGCTTTATTTATTTTCTCATTAAGCTCGTTAAGCTGCTTTTTTATTTCATAATATTCACTGGCTAGTTGCTGGTTTTGCTCTGTTGTCTTTTGTAAGGTTTCTTTTATTTCAGTAACTTCAGCTTGTTTTATTTTCGTAGACTCTACCAGTTGTGTGATTTCTTTTTGCAGCACTATTAATAAAGCTGTAGATACTTCTTTATGGATATCGAGAAGCTGTGCAAGTGAATTTGAGCGTAGAGCTAATACTCTGGCAGAAATCTCTTTAAGGTAGGGTGCAATATTATCTTCTGTATATTGCAGTATCTCTTTTTGACGAGTATCTTCATAGGCTTGGCTGGGGTTGGTCTTATCCCTTAATTTGCTCAGGGTTTTTAATTGCGCTATCTCTTCGTCTTCTGACCCTGCTTTTCTTTCTTTTTCGATTTGGTCAATCTTCTGTTTTAGCTTATCAATTTTGCCTTTTTGCTGAGTTGTATCTTGAGCATTTTGCTTGAGCTTGAGATCTAATGCTGAAATAGCTTTGACTATGCCTGCTTCTTCTGACTTGAATTGTTGGTGTTTTGCATGTATGCCTTTAATCGTTGTTTTAAGGCCAGTCATTTCTTTATCTAGAGATTTTACCTTGCCAAGTTTGTCTTTTGTGTTTGTTCGAAGTGCTATTAAATTTTGGGAGGCACTGTTGATATTGTTATGCGCATCGCATGCTTGCAAGAATAGCTTTGCTTGCTGCTTTGCTTCTTCTCTGACGTCAGGGTTTGTTATTAACGCTTTAGCTTCTTGATGTAAATTTTCACTGGTGAGATGTTCTTCAGTTAGAGAACTGATGCTTTTAAGTTTAAAAAAAACAGTCGATAGGCGTTCTTTCGCTTCTTGCGGTTGTGGTGCAACAAGGTCGTATCTCATATACTTTAAGCTCCGTTTAAACGATCCAGTTATTGGTTAAAATCATTTCAAACTTAGCGATTAAATATATCACAATAAAGTTAAAGAAATATTAATTTTACGGGTCAAGAGGGAATTATTTTTTACATAGTTTCACGCTAAGACGCTAAGGGGGCGCAAAGAACGCTAAGGTTTAAAAAAATTTAAAAACTTTGCGCCCTTTGCACCTTGGCGTGAAACAAATCAAACACCAGCCACAGCCAAAAATAAAGTAAGGTTATTCTTAAGATCGTGAATATCTTTTTGCAATACTTCTAAGTTATAAAGTTCGGCGCAAGATTTATTGGCGATAACCGCTGCTGTCTTGGGAAGCTCACCTTCACTTAAACGACGCGCAGCTTCTGCAGTATCATCTTCTTCAACTAACGGCAAGCCCCAAAAATAATTAGTCAAGAAGTCACGGCATTGTCGCAACGCTTGTCGGTGGGAATGAATTTCAGTGATAGTGTCGATACTGGTATTTTCCAGTGTTAGTAAATTTTGGCTGATAGGAATATGGAACATGTCCAGTATTTGGCACTGATGTTTAGCAAGCGCTTTAACACTTTCAAGCACAACACCACCGCGTGAGTTTTCCATCGCAAAAATGCCGACATCAACTTGTTTATTTTCAACTGCAGCCAATACGTTTTCAGAGGAGATTAAATACTCGAGCTCAAAAGCTTCCATTTCATTGCTGCGTGCAAAGTTATTAGCAGCGACTTCAGAAAAACTTCCTTTATTACCTTGAATACCTATTTTCTTCATCACTTTAACTCCGGGTGTGCGTCAATTTGTAATTGGCGACAAGCTGCCATAATATCTCGAAAGATAGCGGTTACTGCTTTATCATTTAAAGGTCCTTGATTATATTCAGCAACTTTTTCTAGTATTTCTGCTTCACGCTCCGGGCGATAGAATTCAACTAGTTCGCCGCCTTGCTGAATTTTTATATTTGCTACATCTAAAGCAATGGCGGCACGCTCATTAAGTAAATCATGAATTTTATAATCAATGGCGTCGATTTTATTGCGGGCATTTTTTAATGCAGCATCATCATTTGCCATGTGATTGCCTCCTGCTTTTAACCGCGTCGCTTAATATATCAAGCATTTTGCTGGTTTCTTCGAGGTCGACACAGGCGTCAGTAATACTTTGGCCTTTAGTTAGATTTTTAGGGTCATCAATTTTTTGATTGCCTGCAACAAGGTTGCTTTCAATCATGACGCCGCAAATGCTTTTGTTGCCATCTTTGATTTGTTCAGCAATGTCATTGACGACATTAATTTGCTTAGTATGATCCTTGCGACTATTACCATGACTGCAGTCAACCATGATTTTTTTATTTAGCCCTGATTTTTCCAATAAGCCTTCTGCTTCAGCAATGCAGTCTTTATCATAATTTGGCCCTGTTTTGGAGCCGCGTAAAATAATGTGGCAATGATTGTTGCCTTTTGTGCTGACGATTGAAGCTAGCCCGCTCGGCGAAACGCCGAGAAAATGGTGTGGCTCTTTCGCCGCGCAAACAGCATCAACCGCAATTTGTATGCTACCGGTAGTGCCATTTTTGAATCCTACTGGCATAGAAAGGCCAGAGGATAGTTCGCGATGAATTTGGCTCTCTGAAGTGCGCGCGCCAATAGCAGACCAGGCTGTTAAATCAGAAATATATTGTGGAATAATCGTATCAAGGAACTCACTGCCCGTGGGCACGCCTTCATTGTTAATATCAAGGAGTAACTGTCGAGCGGTATGTAAGCCTTTGTTGATCTTGAAACGTCCATCTAGCGTTGGGTCATTGATTAGTCCTTTCCAGCCAACCGTGGTTCGAGGTTTTTCGAAGTACACGCGCATAATGATCAGTAAGTCGTCTTGGTGCTTTTCAATTTCCTGCTTTAAGCGCTTAGCATATTCAATGGCGGCGCTGGGATCATGGATGGAGCAGGGGCCGACAATGACTAATAGCCGAGGGTCATCTTTTAGCAAAATATCAGAAGCTTTTTCCCGCGCTGTTAATACCGACTTAGAGGCGGCCTGGCTAATGGGAAGCTCTTCTAATATCAAAGCTGGCGTAATAAGTGGTTTTAGGGCTGTGATTCGTAGGTTATTTGTGTTTTGCATTGTCTTTACCTTGGCTTTTAAATTGTTTGTTTGTTTTTTTAACGTTAGGAGAAATTAGCAATAAAAATAAAAATTGCTAAAAAAGCTGGTAAATCGAAAGAACCCAAAAAATTGGGCAAGGGTGAGGGTTAGTCTTGTTTGTTGTTTAGCGTTCATTTTTTCACCTTATGCTATTTGCTCAGCAATGTCAAGATGGTTTTTAGAGCGGCGCACTTTAAGGGTGAACCTTATGAATTTGCGCCATTATCATTATGAGGTTAATATTTTAAGAGGAGCAACTCAACAAAGGATGATAATGATGAAATTGAAAAGGAATTTAGCACTTACTCTTTTACTTGGAATTTCAGCCACTTTGCTTTCTAGTTGTGCTGGATATACCACCCCAGGCCACCACGGCAACCCATCAAACTGGGGCAATTATAAATGCGTCGCTAAGTCAAAAAACGGCGGTCATTTTAAAGGCTGGTCCACCTCACACTCCGGTGCAAAGCAAAATGCGATGTCAAAATGCCATGCGCATGGTGGCACTAACTGCCATATTGTTTCTTGTATCGGCTAGTTTAGTTAGGATAACCACTGATCTGCGTACTTTATGTACGCAGGTCGCTCTTTCGGAGGTCGTGCTGTGTTAATTCTGCTTGCTGTGCTTCTTTTGTCGCCAATGTCAGGATTAACCACCGATATCTATGTGCCTTCTTTGCCGCATGTTATGGCTTATTTTCACACATCACCTTTTTTGACCCGGTTAACCATTCCAGTCTATTTGTTTGGTTATGGCGTTTTTCAGTTGATTTCTGGGCCGTTAATGGACTCGTATGGGCGGCGTAATATCATCATTGGTATGCTTTTTGGTTATATCGTTGTCAGCCTGCTGGTGCCATTTTCTCCCAATATTTTCTGCGTGCTTTTATGTCGTTTTTTGCAAGGGGTAATGATTGCTGGCCCTGGTGTGGGTGGAAAGGCGGTGTTGGCTGATAGCTACCAAGGCAAGGCGTTGGCAAAATACTCGGCTTATAGCACCACTGCTTGGGCGTTAGGGCCTATTGTCGCCCCCTTTATTGGCGGTTATTTGCAAGATTATTTTGGCTGGAAAAGTTCATTTTACTTCATTGCTGGTTATGGCCTGTTAACTTTATTGGTTGTGTTCTTATTTTTACCTGAGACAAATAAAAATATTCATCCATTTAAGTTCTCAGTGATTATTAATAACTATAAGAAGATTCTTTCCCACCGTGTTTTTATCGGTACGATATTGCTTTTAGGTTTTACAGCGTCAGTAATATTTGTTTTTAATGTCTTAGCGCCTTTTTTGATTCAAGTTGTTATGCAGTATAGTGCCATTACGTATGGTCATGTAGCCTTATTGCTGGGCGTTGCGTGGTTTATTGGTAATATTATTGCTCGTTATGTCGTTGTGCATGCGCATGTAAATTACTTTGTACGTTGGGCGTTGGTTATAGCGACCCTTTGTAGTGTTTTTATGTTGCTGATAGGCTATGTGGGTAAGGTGAATCTATGGAATTTGATTGTTCCGACTATTCTTGTGTTTGTTTTCTCAGGTATTGTATTTGCCTATGCTTTTGGCAAATGCCTTAGCCTATTTCCGACGATGGCAGGTAGTGCAAGTGGGCTAATGGGGTCGCTGTTTATTTTAATATCCAGTTTAACAAGCACATTAGCCAGTATCTTTCCAAACAAAACCCAAGTGCCAATTGCCTACTCTTTTATAGGGTTTATGTTGTTGTCACTAATTTTTTACTGCGCTATGGTTATGAAGTCATTTAAAGATCACGAGTGCTCTCAATAACAATTTCATTATCCTTAACGCCAATATTGTATTCACGTTTAACCTCTGGATCGACTTCTTCTCGCAAAAAGTAGGCCAGAAGGGTAGAGGTGATTTCTTGCGTTAGGCGATGATCAATTTCTCTAGCGCCTGACTTAACACCATAGGCTGCAAATCGATCAATGACTTCTTCTGAGACATTAAAAATACTTTCATATTTTTTATTGAGCCTGTTCATCAGTGCATTGATTTTATCTTCAGCAATGCGGCGTATTGAGTCATCGCTTAAAGGAAAGTAGGGTGTGATAGTCACACGATTAAGGAATGACTTTTTATAGTTTTGCGCGAGCTCATCATACACTTCTTTCACATAGTGATCGAAGTCTTCATTAGAGTCTTCTAATGGTTTTGTTAGGCACAATGAGCCTCTATTGGAAGTTAGTATAAATACGGTATTGTGAAAGTTGACAATCTTGCCTTCACCGTCGGTTAATTGACCTTTATCAAATACTTGATAAAAGACATCGAGTACAGGTTCGCAGGCTTTGTCAATTTCATCCAAGAGCACTATTGAGTTTGGATGTTTTCGCACGGCTTCCGTTAGTAGTCCACCTTCACCATAGCCCACATACCCAGGAGGTGAGCCAACGAGTCGGCTAACGGTGTGCTTTTCACTAAATTCTGTCATATTAAGACTGATAACATTGTCTTGGTTCGCAAAAAAGTGTTCTGCTAATTGATGCGCGGTTTCTGTTTTACCGACACCACTAGGTCCAACAAGAAGAAAAACACCCATCGGTTTCTTTTCGCTTGTTAGGCCCATGTAGGAACCAGATAGTTGTCGTGAGATAATATCAATAGCACAGTTTTGCCCTTTGATTTTCTTTGAAAGGCTTTCGTATAAATCACTAATTGCCGCAGTATCTGTACGTGTGACAAATTCTACCGGTAGACGTAGTCTATGTGCCAATATTGCAGCAACCAAATTGGAATCAACCTTATGTCTTACCATTTGGCTCTCAGTGCGTGCTTGTGCTAACTCACCTTGCTTTGCTTTTATCATTTTTTTAATATCAGCATGAATAGTTTCATCTTCGGTTGTGCCGTATTCTTCTTTGAGCTTTTTAATCTTCTTAACAATATCTAACTCACCACTCCATTTGCTTTTTAATGTATCGCGCTCTTTCTCAATTTCGACAATTTCATTTGATATTTCTTCTATGTGCTGGTCTATTTCTTCTGTGCCATCAAATTTAGAGTCTAATAAAAGTGAATTTTTTTCTACTCTTAATTCCTCTAAATTACTATTCAGCTCTTGCACCTTCGGAGGTAGTCTTTCCAAATTCGTTAGTGCTGAGGCCGAGCAGCTGTCTATTAAATCAAGTGATTTATCAGGTTGTCGCCTATCCCACACGTATTTATTGGTGAGTTTAATGGCAGTTTTCAACCCTTCATCTGTAATTTCAACATCGTATTTTTCTTTAAAAGATGATTTCATTTTGCGTAAAATCGTTAACGTGGCATTTGTTTCCAATTCGTTAACTTTAACAGGTGTGAATCGTCTTTCAAGCGCTGAATCTTTTTCAAAATATTTTTTATACTCATCCCATGTAGTTGCAGCGATAACTTTTATTTCACCACGCGCAAGTTCAGGTTTGAGAATATTGGCAATATCGGCAGAACCATCACCGCCTTTTTTAACAATTCGATGTGCCTCATCGATAAATAAGATAATGGTGTCTTTCGATTCTTTTACCGCTTTAATTAATTTGGTAATTCGATCTTCAAACTGACCTTTAACGGAAGCACCAGCTTCCAGCAAGGTAAGATCTAACGCTAGTAAACGAGCTCCTTTAAGAGCAGTGGGAACGTTTCCTTGCGCTATTTCAGCAGCTAAGGCTTCAACAATAGCCGTTTTACCAACACCGGGCTCACCAACTAATACTGGATTACTTTTCTTGGTTTTTAACAGTATTCGTATGGCTTGAGCTATTTCACGATCGCGCCCGTGCACAGGGAATAGTTTTCCAGCCGCTGCTTCCTTGGTCATGTCAACACAAAACTGTGCGATATGTTCTTCTTCACCTGCAGCTGCAGCATCTCCGCCCAGGCCGCCAGCATCTTTTTCGCTTTTGTTGTACTCAAAAGACTTGGAGGTGATAGAGGCAAACTTCTCGATAAGTTCTGTTCTATCAATGTCTTCCAGTAAAGATTGAAGCCGTAGTGTGTGAATATTTTTTAGTTTAACAATGTAGGGTAGGAATATATATCCTGAGCGCATTTTTGTACTTTGATATTGTACCGACGTGTATACCCAGGCATCCTGCAAAATGTCGTACATCGATATTGAAAAAATAGGTCTTTTAATATTTTTTCTGGGAATTTTTTCAATTTCGATGCGCAGCAAATTGATAAACTCTTCTGGATCAATATTGAAATATTCTAAAATTAAATCAATATCGCCACCTTTTTTTTGTGCTAGCTCATACAAAAAGTGAGAGGGTAGGATCTCCTTATTTTGGTTCTTAGCACACATCTCAGTAGCTGACTCCAGTGCAGATCGTGAGTATGCATTGAGTTTACTTATAAGTGTTGACAAGTTGACTAGAATCATATCCCCACACTCCGGTTAATTTGTAAAAGGAGGCTTCCTTGCCTGTCATCCTTAATTTGTATTCTAGCCACCAGGTAAGTTTGCAACGAGGCGAATTGATGTTGTCAATTCTTCTAGTTGCAAGTGGGGCTTAACATGCGCAACCGCTTTAAATGAGCCTGGTTTACCTGGAATTTCTTCAACCTTAATCGCAGCTGCTGATAATGGGTGACGAACTTTTTCTTCAAAGCTCGCATTACCAACAATAATGTAATCGGAAATCCAGTTAGTGAGGAATGCCTGAAATTCCCCAACCGTTGTGAAGCTACCAATTTTATCACGAGCAATCACTTTCAAGTAATGCGCAAACCGGCTAGCTGAGAAGATGTACTGCAACTGTGCTGATAGAAACGCGTTTGCTGTTGCATCGTCTTGATTGTATTTCTTAGGTTTGTTAACCGTTGAGCCACCAAAGAAAGCAGATTGGTCACTGTTCTTTTGGTAACACAATGCGATAAAGCCTAAGTCAGACAGTTCTTTTTCACGACGGTCTGTAATAGCAATTTCACTAGGACATTTAACGGTTAAGTCACCATCATCCGTCTTGAAGACGTGTGTTGGTAGGTTTTGTACCAGACCACCACCTTCAACACCACGGAATGCAGATATCCAACCGTATTTGGTGTAACAGTTGGTGATACGTTCTGCCAGTGCCCAAGCAGCATTACCCCAGAGGAATTTCTTATGCTCTGTTTCCGCCATGATTTGCTCGGTAAATTCGAACTCTTCAACGGGATTGTTCTCTGGATCGTAGGGTAGTCGCATTAAGACACGTGGTAACGTTAATGCAATGTAACGTGAATCTTCTGTAGCACGGAATGAGTTCCAGCTAATAAAGTCACTACTTTCAAAGATCTTTTTAAGATCACGTGGATTGGGTAGATCTTCAAACGAGTCGATATTAAGAAGTTCGGAGCTAGCAGCAGCAATAAAGGGTGCGTGCGCAGCTGCAGCAACGTTTGATAGATTGCGCAGTAAGCCAATGTCTTTTGCGCTCTTATCAAAGTTGTAGTTTCCGACTAGCATACCGTAGGGTGTACCACCAAAAGTACCGAATTCTTCTTCGTAAATGATTTTGAATAATCGGCTTTGGTCAAACTCAATAGCGGAAGAAAGATCTTTGGCAACGTCTTTCTTAGTAGCATTGAGTAAGCGAATTTTCATCAAGGTACTGGTTTCAGTATTAAATACTAGATAAGCTAAGCCTCGCCAAGAAGCTTCAAGCTCTTGGAAGTCTTTGTTATGTATTATTTCATTGACTTGCTTATTGAGAAGCTCATCAATTTGTTTGATTTGAATTTCTAATGATGAGATTAAGCTCTTGTCAACCACCATATTTTCGTCGAGGATTTGACGAGTGAACTCACCCAGAAGCTCTTTGGCAACCTGTCTTTGATCAGGTACACGCGCCATTTTGCCATCACTAATGATTGAATCCAAAAGGGATTCATCTTGTTCCTCAGCGGCTGCGCCTGCTGCTTGTTCTGATTTTTGTTCTTCAGCCATTGTCATTCACCCTTTTAAAAACGTTGATAGCTAGCAATTGCTTTAACATAAAGAGGTTTATGAAGAGTTTATTCTTCTTCCTCACCTGCATTATCGCCAAAAGCTTCCTTTTTAATTTCTTGTAACTTTTCAGTATCACTAACAACTTCATTTAATAGTTTGTTTAGCTTTTCGTTTCCATCAAGCTTGGCGATTAAATCTTTCAATCGGCAGCGGGCCTCATAGAGTTTTTTCAATGGACCAACTTGCTGGACAATTTTTCCTGGATTAAAGTCGTCAAGGTTTTTAAAGTTAAGCTCGACATTTAAGAGCTCATCAGTACCTTCACCGCCAAGTTTGTTATCGACACGCATGGTTACGCGTGGCGTACATGATTTAAGAACGGTATTGAAATTATCACGGTCAATTTCAATAAATCGACGTTCTTTCATTTCTGGTAATTCTTCTTTGGGGTTTCCTGAAAAATCGCCCATCACGCCTACCAAAAATGGAAGTTCTTTTTTCTCTTCAGCACCACCTGTTTCAACATCGTAAGTGATGTGCACCCGAGGCGTTCTGATACGACTTAGTTTATGTTGCGCGCTGTCACTCATTTTCATACCCTCGTTGTCATCGTTAATAAACTTGGTATCTAAATGTTTTTCCTCTCATTAAATTGAGAAGATAATGTTGAGTTTTGTAAGGGTTTTCCCTTTTATTTTCTCCATTTGCTATTTGATACCGAAAGCTTTTCCTCTTCGCAAACAAATATAGCAGATATATTTTTTTTTGCTGCATTAAAAGTTGTTTTTAATCAATTGGATAAAAGGTGTTTTTCTATACAGTGTTACGTGAAATTTAATGTGTGTGGTGGTGTTTGTGGTGATTGTTTGCGACACCAATAATAATAGAGTGACAAAAAAATAGATTGTTTGATCGGCGATTAAAACCTCCTAAAAGGTGTAGGAAAGGTGTAGGGGCGCAGCATGCTGTGCCCCTACGAAGAGGTAGGCTACCGATAAGGTATTTGTTATTGATTATTCTATTTTTCAAAGCGCTTTAGAATGTTAAGCTGGCTTTCAAGTTCTTCAATTTTATCAAGTAGTTCAAGCGCTAACGCTACCCCTGAGAGATTAATAGAAAGGTCGCGTTGAAAACTAACAGCGGTTTTTGCCTTTTTGATGCAAATGGAATCAAACTGCCACTCTGTTGGCGCAGCCCCTTGCGGAAAGATTAATTCTTGCTCGACAAGTTCAATAATTATCCCCTGATTGGTGTGTAACAGCTCACACAGTTCTTCTAAAGAGACGAGGCTATTCTGCTCAATAATCACTGCATTAATGGATTGGGCGTTCATGGTTAGCATCCTTTCATTAGTTCTTGTCGGGGGTCTAATGGCATTTCCTCTGCCATTTGTTGGTAAAGCGCTTTTTGCTGGTCGTTTTTCGGTTCAGGAATATAAATGTTTAGGAGTATATATTGATCGCCAGGTGTTTTGCCGGGTAAGCCGCGACCTTTTATGCGCATTTTTTTCCCGGTTTGCGAGCCTGGTGGGATCTTAAGCTGAATGGCGCCGCCTAGGGTAGGGACTTTGATATTGCCTCCCAGCGCTGCTTCCCATGGGGTTATGGGGAGGTTAAGAAAGGTGTCGCGCCCCTTGGTGGTATAGTGTGGGTGAGGGAGAAGGGTAACTTCCAAATAAAGATCACCGTTTGGGCCGCCGCCTTGCCCTGGGCTGCCTTGGCCAGCAAGGCGAATCTGTTGACCTTGTGTAACACCGGCTGGAATTTTTATTTTTAAATCACGGGTGGAGTAATTTATTCGACCTGTTCTTAGGTCGCGCTGAGGCTCTTGTAAGGTTAGTGTGCGTTCTGTTCCGTGGTAGGCTTCTTCTAAGCTAATGGCGATTTTGGCGTGTTGGTCTTGACCGCGTTTTTTGAATTGCTGTGAATACCCATGGCCACGTTGTTGCTGGCCAAACATTTCTTCAAAGAAACTACTAAAATCACCGGGGTTAGCTTCTTCATAATGCGTACCGCCTTGTTGGGCTTGCCATCCTGGCGGTGGCTCAAAGCCTTGACCTTGTTTCCAGTTACTACCAAATTGGTCGTATGCTTTGCGCTTTTCTTTGTCTTTTAAAACTTCATAGGCTTCTTTAACTTGTTTGAATTTTTCTTCAGCATCTTTTTCTTTACTGACATCAGGGTGATATTTACGTGCCAGCCGGCGATATTTCTTTTTGATTTCATCGTCAGAAGCGTCACGTGAGACGCCGAGAGTTTTATAATAGTCTTGATATTCCATGGTATTACTCGTGTTATTACAGTTGTGAATAATTAGGACCGTCACCGCCTTCTGGGGTTGTCCAAACAATATTTTGTGTCGGATCTTTTATATCGCAAGTTTTACAGTGCAAGCAATTCGCTGCGTTAATTTGCAATTTCGGTTTATTATTCTCGTTAATAATTTCATAAACAGCAGCAGGGCAATAGCGTGACTCCGGTGAATCATAGCATGTTAAATTAATTTTAATGGCTGTGCTGTTATCTTTTAAGTGTAAATGGTTAGGTTCATCTTCACGGTGTTTGGTGCCTGATAAATAAACCTGTGATAATTTATCAAATGTTATTTTCCCATCCGGTTTGGGGTAGTTTATCTTTTCAGCTGCTTTAGCAGGGATTAAGGACAAATGATCAGCTTTATATTTAAAAGTCCACGGTGCTTTGCCGCGAAAGATGTAATGGTCAAGCGCTGAATATAATAGTCCAGCCCAAAGGCCGTGATGGAATGCCGGCCTGAGGTTGCGTACTTGAAAAAGCTCCTTGCATATTTCAGATTTTCTAATGGCGGTTTCGTATTGTTTTAGTTCGCTGGCGTCATTTATTTCTTGGTGTTGAAAAATGGTTTCTGCTGCCAGCATGCCAGATTTCATCGCATTATGAATGCCTTTTATCTTGGCAACATTTAAAAATCCAGCCGCGCAACCGATAAGCATTCCACCCGGAAAAGTTAAAGTGGGTATGGCTTGGTACCCGCCTTCGTTTATTGCCCTTGCACCATAGCCAATACATTCACCATCTTCTAATAATGGGCGAATATCAGGATGCGTTTTAAAGCGCTGCAATTCTTGAAAAGGGTCAAGGTAAGGATTTTTATAGTCTAAGCCAATAACAAACCCTAAAGAAATTAAATCGTCTTTAAAATGGTAAAGGAAAGAGCCACCATAGGTGTCGTTTTTTAAGGGCCATCCTAAAGTATGAATAACGGAACCCGCTTTGTGTTTCTCTTTTTTAATTTTCCACAGCTCTTTAATACCAATACCATAGCTTTGCGGTCCACAATTTTTTCTTAAGTGAAAGTGTTTGATTAACTCTTCTGTTAAAGAGCCCCGACAACCTTCTGCAAAAAGTGTTTGTTTTGCGTAAAGATTAATACCTGGTTGAAAGCGGTCAGTTGGTTTACCTTGCTTATCTAAACCCTGGTCGCCTGTTTGTACGCCAAGTACAGCCGTTTTATCGTCATTCATAAGTAACTTGCTAGCTGGAAAGCCGGGGAAAATACTAACACCCAAACTCTCTGCTTGTTGGGCTAACCACGCCGACCACTCGTCTAGACTTATGATAAAGTTGCCATGATTGCGCATCGGTGATGGGGTGGGTAGTTTATAAGACTTATCTTTGGATAGGTAAAGAAATTGATCGGTCGTAACCGCAGTGTGTGCTGGTGGGTTTTTCTCTGCCCAATCGGGTAATAGCTCATTCAAAGCGCTGGGTTGTAATACTGCACCAGAAAGAAGATGCGCGCCAACAGTTGCGCCTTTTTCTAAAACACAAATAGTGAGCGGTTGGCTGCTTTCTTGATTTAATTGCGCTAATTTGATTGCAGCGGATAGGCCAGCTGGCCCCGCGCCAACAATAACAACATCAAAATCCATCGACTCGCGTTGGACCATAAAGTGGTTCCTTACTATACATATTTGCCGTGATATTAAAGACCAATCTTATAGAAGCTGGCGGCGTTTTTCCATAGGATATTTTCAACTGTTTCAGGTGCAAAATTATCTGCAATTAAAGTCAGATCTTGCGGTGAAAACGGTCGTGGGGCGCGCGTGCCGGGCAAGTCTGTGCCAAAAAGCAGTGCCTCAGGGTTGATAGTGTTGATTTGCTTTAACACAGGAAGAACGTCGAAATCACAGCGCATAAATCCGGTTGCTTTTACTTTTGCACCACTTTCAACAGCTTGGTATAAATCCGCTAAGCCTGCTTTTGATAACCCCAAATGATCGATGCTATAGCTTGGCAATTTGTTTAATGTTGGCAGTAGGTCGGGTAACGTTGTGCTATCGATATATAACTCGACATGCCAATCCACTAATTCATTGACCCGTTTAGCAAAACTTTCTAGCTTGTCACTGCTTTCGGATCCGCCGCGGAATAAGTTAAAGCGAACGGCACGTATTCCAGACTTGTTAAGCTCTACAATCTCGCTATCACTACTGTCTGCTTTTAATTGCGTAACGCCAACATAGCTCGGCCCTAATTTTTTTAATGCATCTAATAAATAGCTTTGATCAGTGCCTTGGAAGGATCCTGAAACGATAGCGCCACCACTGATGGGGAGGTCGATTGTCTGCTGTTGATAGTCTTCTACCGTAAAAGCATCTGGAAGATAGCCTTTGTTAGCAATTAATGGGAAATTGGGATTAATTATATGAAAATGTGCGTCAAAAATCATAACGTGCCTCCTAACAAGCTTGGAGTTAGTGTGTTTAAGATACGGTTTTATCTAAGATATCGCTTTAGACAAATAGAGTGAATTAATTAAGTTCTGCGTCGATTTTACACCATTTACGATGCTAAGAAAATACAGTAATTGTTTCAGGTCAAATTCCTGTTGGTCGTAACGAGAAAAAGTTTGCTCTATGGATTTCTCCAATTCTAAAAGAATGGATGATCTGTATTTTGGGGCCGTGCGCTTACTGTTCTCATCGTTGCATGATAAATTTTCTGATAAAAGATCAAGGAAAAAATTTACCTTTTCAACTAGTTGCTTATCGCTTAGCGAATCTCCGGCTAAGTAAACTCTTCGCGATAGGGCAGAGATATTTTCATAGATTCTCGCTTGCAGGTTTATCAGCTCCTTATTTCTTTTTTTATTGCGAATATAGCACTCGGGTTGAAAAGACAAGCTCTGGTAGAGCTGTTGATTTTCCTCTAGTTGTTGCAGTAATTTTTTTTCATTATTGGCTAGCTTAACTTGATTATGTTTTTCCTCAGAAAACTTTAATAAGCGGATGTATTGTGCATAGCTTTGAAAAATAAGACTGGATGCTTTTGAAAATGGTTTGATGCCAACATGGCGGAATATTAAGATGCCGCCCATCATAGCCAACAAGGATCCTATAGCAACATCAATAAAGCGAGTAAAGACAAAAGGGCCATAGGGAAAAGCAGTAAAACCTGTTGGAGCAAAGGTGGCATACAGGTAAACAATAATCGGCATTAGCACTGCGGCAAAAATAAAGTAATTTTTTAAAAAATAATAAGAGCCAAAAAAAATCAGCACAGGCACCCAAAATAGAGGAGACCAAAAGTGAGTCCAAACAAAATAGCCGATAGCTAGAGTAAAAAAGGCTCCGACCAGGTGTCCACCAATGCGGTCAAGCGCTTTTTTTATCGTATCGCCTTGACGAACTTGGAGGACTAAGGCAGTGCTAAGCATGACCCATGCGGCATATTTCATAGTTAATAAATAGGTGATTAAAAAGGTTAGCGAAAGTGTTACGCCGCCACGAATAGCCACTTTGCTAAAGTTGGTTAGTTCTTTTTTAGCAGTAAATATTTTATGTCTTTTAAAGGATTTTTTTAACGCACTCCAGTCTGATCTAGGTGTACCAAAATTTTCATCAGTATTCGTTTGTTGCAGGTTGTTTTTAATGTATTCAGTTAAGTCATCGTTTAATTTTTCTATTAAGAAAAAGCATTCAGCGTACTCTTTGCGAATTGAGATGGGAAGCGCTTTAAAAAAACCTTCTTTGCTGAGGTTCATCATGTGGGTGCGGTACTGGTTAAAAGCAGCCTGAATGGGATTAGTGTCTTTTGCTTTTATTGCCTTGCTTGCCGCGCAATAGAATTGCTGAAAGATATCTTCAAACTGATCGAGAACATAAGAGTGATTTCTTACAAAACCGCTGAATTTGACGAGTCCATAGGTAATACGTTCTATTAATAGTGTCATTTTGGGGTGAGTAACAAATAATTGTGACTTATTTTTTATGAGTATCACTAACAAATTATCCGCTGAACAGTGCAGCGCTTTGTTGCTTAGTGTTTTAAGGGTTTTTTCTAATGCTTTATGCCATTGCTGCCATAGGTATTTCCAAGGCTTCTTAACAGCAATAAGGTAAATAAAGCTATTAACCACGACCGCAATAATGCCGCCAGCGAAAATACCACCGGCCAGCAGCCAGGCTTCACTAAAGGTATTGTGCGTTGTTTGTGTAATAGTAAAGGAAAGAATCACCAGCCCTAGCTTGGCAATCAATAACCACCCCGTATTCAGACTGGAATAATAAAATGCTAAAAAGGACACAATAGCAAAATAAAGCAGTGCCCAAACGATATAAGGGGCAATTAAGATGGAGAAAAAGGCGGCAATGGCAATAATTAAACTGCCAGACAATATCATCGCCGTTTGACTAAGTAGGCTATTACCGTAGCTGTAATAAACAGCGACACCGCCTGAAACAACAAAAAATAACAGAATATGCTCATCAAACTGAAGAAAACGCAGGAGAATACCAGCAATTGAACTTGCGAGGGTGCATGCTATAGCGTAACGAAGTCTTTGCTTGTTAGCTATTTCTGCAGATGCATCAAACAAATGACGGATAGAATAGGTGCTCATACTGGTATTATATACTTAAAAATTGCTTTACCCCTCCTGTTTTTTTTATTCATACAGTTCAAATATTGATCAGTTGGCTTAATTGCGGTATAGTAAATATATGCCAGGGGTTATCGTGAATTCAATTCAATTGTAGTATGTAGTTTAGCGGAGGTTGCAGATGAGACGTAAACCTAATGGCAAGGCCATCACGAATGATAGCTGGGTCGGTGCAAGGGATGGGAGTTATATTCGTCGCGGCGATCAAGCAGCCTACCTAAAAAGTGAATCCAATCGAATTATTGAGGATATTGATAAGCTCTACCAACGTGCGTCACTGAGTTTAGAAATCCAATTTAGACATGACCAACGGCGAATTTTTCGTGGTACTACCATTTCAAATGCTGTCTATTCCATTTCCATCGCTTGGCTTAAAACCATTCCGATTGTTGGCGGCTACATTGGTTTGCTAAATAAAGTGTTATTAAACCCAGGAGGTGGTGCTTGGGAGGTTCTGCGCTCTAAATATGGTGCTAATGGTGCCGCTTGGAATTTGTGGGGTGATAACGCGAATGAGGTTTCTTCGCCCCTTACTGTTGATGGCGCTGCGGGTTATAATTTAGCAACTGGATCCCCAACACTTTTCCAAGAAGATAACCGTCTTAAACGTGATCAAGCTGAAGCTGAAATGATGGGTATGTTGCGCATTCGCGGTATAAGAGAGTGGATGTCAGGCGCAAGCACCGCCGTTGCTAGGCAAGCAGCATCACAGTTACAAGGCTTAGAATATAGGTCCTTATCGCTGCTAGAAGCCGCCTATCAGCGCTACCCTGCATGGGTAAACTTACATGCCATGGCAGCGGCTTCGATGGCAGATATTGGTAGTCATGATGGTGTTCGTGATCTTAACGCAGGTACGGTGGTGAATGAGGCTACTGGCGAGCTTTATGGTAAAGATAGCTTGGCAGAATTAAAAAGCAAAAAAACTTTTATGAGCAAGCATACATTTGGCTCTAACCTTTACAAACTGCTAAAGCATTTTTCATCGAGTCGAGAACGTGATCGAGTTGAAGCAGAGTTACATATACCAAAACCAACTTTACAGGCTGTGCAGCGTATCAAGGCTAAATATGTTGCTTATTGGTATGAGTTAACGCAAAGCAGTGTTTGGTCAACGTTAGGTACTTATGTTTGCCAGTACTTGCGTCGACTTGGTACTGGCTATGTTCGTGATACTGGGGTCAGTAGTGAAGCTGAAGATCGTTATCAGCGCACCTTGGGGCGATCTCCCAATCTTCTTGCGGATGATGAAGGAACTTTTCGGGGGAATGTTGGTGGTCGTTTTATCGGTGCTATGGGTTTTATCCATGAATTAATCGCTGCCTATTTTGGTTCTGGCCGTATTTGTTCTTTACCCGCAACGCCATTGTATGCAAAGCAAGTGGCTTATTGTTTAGAAGATTGTGCGCTCGTTGGTGCGTCTTACATGACACGTGATACATCGCATGATAAGTGGGATAGCTGGTTAACTTGGTTTCGATCTGCTTTAGCACAAATGCCTGAGGTTGTTGCCTTTAAACAGATGTATGCTGAAAATGAATTTCATGCAGTAAGCTTGCGTGGAATTGTTGTGCCAGGTTTGTCTGAATTTGATGGTTATGGTGGAACAGGGTATCGGCAGCGTCCAACCAACTTTACGGCTTCTCGAGGTGATCTTATAAGATTTCGTCCGGCAGCCGAAGTGCCTCATACCGAAGTTCCCGATGTTAGACGGGCACCTGGTATTGCTGGCGATGTTGAAAAAATAGCTTATCGCGGTATTGCGCCAAAAATGCGTGCTAAGTGGGGGCAGTATAAAGCGGCCTTGGACGCGTTACGCGAAAGTATTCCCACTGAAAATATACAGCTGCGTAATTTTGTTGATGCACTTCATGAGATTCAAAAATCACTGATGGATGAGGTCGGACTTAGAAAATCCTCTATTAGACTTCTTGACGGATAACTATAAATCAGTGGCACTGTTCTCTGTGTCATCCTGAGCTTGACTCAGGGTCTCTTGATGCAACTCCTGTCCTCGAAAGATTGGCCGCAAATGGGGCCGCCTATCCATAGGCTAAGCTGTTACGTTTTTCCAAACAACTTGACCTTGCTTAAGTAAGCCTTCAAGATGCTGTCATTTGCAAAAGGAAGGAGAATTCTTGCCATGAAAGTTCTAGTGGCGATCAAGCGCGTTGTTGACTACCAGGTCAAAGTTAGAGTTAAGTCAGATGGTTCCGCAGTAGAAACAGATAATGTCAAAATGTCGATGAATCCGTTTGATGAAATTGCGGTTGAAGAGGCTATTCGCTTAAAAGAGAAAGGGATAGCAACAGAGATTATTGTCGTTTCTATCGGGCCTGACGCAGCCAAGGAGACTTTACGACACGCGTTGGCATTGGGGGCTGACCGGGCCATGTTAGTTGATTATGATGCTAAGACTGAGCCTTTGCAGGTCGCTAAAATTTTGCAGGCTGTTGCGTCGCACGAGTCTCCAGGCCTAATAATTTTGGGCAAGCAAGCGATAGATAATGATTGTAATCAAACAGGCCAGATGTTGGCGGGTTTGTTGGCTTGGCCACAAGCTACTTTTGCCTCTCAAGTTGAAGTTGATAATGAAAAACTTATTGTTACCCGTGAGGTTGATGGTGGTTTGGAAACAATTTCTTTAACTTCCCCAGCGGTAATTACAACAGACTTACGTTTAAATGAACCGCGTTATGCAACCCTGCCAAATATTATGAAATCAAAATCAAAACCTTTAACGGTAAAGTCACTTGCTGATCTTGGTGTTTCACTGCGCCCACACGTGGAAACGCTTCATGTGGAACTTCCAGCAAAACGTGAAGCTGGGATAAAAGTTGACTCGATCAAAGAGTTAATGGAAGTATTAAAAGAAAAGGAAAAGGTATTGCCATGACCATTTACGTGCTTGCAGAACATGATAATAAACTCGTAAAACCATCTACATTCAGTACGATAACAGCGGCATTGCAACTAGGTGATGCGATTAATGTACTGGTTGTGGGGTATGACTGTGAAACCGTTGCCAAGCAATTGAGCCATTGCCGTGGCGTTGAAAAAGTGTTGTTGGCGGATGATCAATGCTACGCGCATGCCTTAGCTGAACGTTACACTGACCTGATTATTAAAATCATTCAAGAGCCAACATATCTGTTAGCGCCGGCGACAACCTTTGGAAAAAATATACTTCCGCGTGTTGCCGCTTGCTTGGATGTTGCGCAGATTAGCGATATTATTGCTATCGAAAACGAGAACACCTACCGCCGACCTATTTATGCAGGCAATGCCATCGAAGTTGTGAAGTCTTTAGATGCTATTCAAGTGATCACGGTGCGTTCAACAGCGTTTGAGGGCGCCCCTTGTGATGAATCGCATCTAGCACCCATCCACCGAGTGGATTATATTAGTGATAACCAGCAGTCAGCGTTTGTCAAAGCCGATTTGCATACCAATGATCGCCCTGAGCTAACGTCTGCTGATATCGTTATTTCTGGTGGTCGAGGGATGAAAAATGAGGAAGGGTTCAATAGGATAGGGGCGATTGCTGATCGTTTGGGAGCTGCTCTTGGCGCTTCACGTGCAGCTGTTGACGCCGGGTTGGCGC
Source organism: Gammaproteobacteria bacterium (assembly GCA_030425685.1). GTDB lineage: Bacteria > Pseudomonadota > Gammaproteobacteria > Coxiellales > Coxiellaceae > JAUIAD01. Next base: position 49,752 of record JAUIAD010000007.1, read on the forward strand.
CTAATGATTGCCAAGTCGGTCAGACTGGACAAGTTGTTGCGCCTAAATTATATTTTGCCCTTGGGATTTCTGGTGCAATACAGCATCTTGCCGGGATGAAGGATAGTAAGATCATCGTGGCGATTAACAAAGATGCTGATGCGCCCATTTTTCAAGTTGCCGATTATGGATTGGTAGCTGATTTAAATAACGTTTTGCCAGAGTGGGAAAAGATTTTGGCTGAAATGGGTTATTAATTGTATAAACTAGATTTAAAAGTTGGAGTAAGTTGATGAAAATAGGTGTGCCAAAAGAGGTTAAGATTGAAGAGTATCGCGTTGGTTTGACTCCTTTCAGTGTCCGTGAGTTGGTTACTCATGGCCATGAAGTATTTGTGCAGAGTCAAGCGGGTGTGGCTATTAATTTTACTGATAAGGCCTATCGCGAAGCTGGAGCAACTGTCCTTGAAACGGCTAAAGAAGTATTTGATCAAGCCGAGCTTATTGTAAAAGTTAAAGAGCCGCAAAAAAGTGAATACGATTTGCTGCGCGAAGGACAGATATTATTCACCTACTTGCACCTTGCTCCAGACCCTGAACAAGCTGAAGCGTTAATTCGTTCAGGATGCATAGCTATTGCCTACGAAACGGTAACAGCAAGAGATGGTAGCTTGCCTTTGTTATCGCCGATGAGCCAAGTGGCGGGCCGTTTGGCAGTGCAAGCTGGAGCACATTGCTTAGAAAAACCCTCAGGTGGTTCTGGCATTTTATTAGGCGGAGTTCCAGGTGTTTATCCTGGCAAAGTCGTTGTGATTGGTGGTGGTGTTGTTGGCACCAACTCTGTGCGTATGGCAATGGGTAAAGAAGCCCAAGTCACTGTGTTAGACAAATCATTACGTCGTTTGCAAGAGTTGGACTTGCAGTTTGGTGGACGACTGAATACTGCTTTTTCTACTAAAGCCAGTATTGAAGAGTATGTTGCCAATGCTGATTTGGTGGTTGGTGCGGTACTAGTTCCTGGCAAGGCGGCACCGAGGTTGGTCACTGCCGAGATGGTTAGGAAAATGAAACCTGGCTCAGTGCTTGTTGATGTGGCAATTGACCAAGGTGGTTGCATTGAAACCAGTCATGCAACGACGCACGCTGATCCAACTTACGTTGTTGATGATGTGGTGCATTATTGTGTTGCCAACATGCCAGGCGCTGTTCCGAGAACATCAACCTTAGCGTTAAATAATGCTACTTTACCTTTTGTTATTGATATTGCTGACAAAGGCTATAAAAAGGCATTGCTTGATGACCCCCATCTTATGAATGGCTTGAATGTTTTTACGGGCAAGATTACTTGTCAGGCGGTTGCTGCCGATCTTAGTAGAGACTACGTCCCTGCCAGTGACGTATTATAGTAAACTTTCTGCTCTATTGTGCTCGTTAGGATGACCTGGCGAGCGCGCCCTTACTTTTTAAATCTACGCTGGAAATATTTTCCACAGTATTCTGTACATATTCTATACTTCTACTAGGTGAACTTTATGTCAATTATACTTTGAGGGGAAGGGGAATGAATAAGACTCTTTTACTATCGAGCTTAATAATTGGTTGTCTGGGTTTTAGCACTATTTCATTAGCAGATAGTGTTGAGTCTGAGGCAAAATATTCCGAAACTTCATCAACAAATCTTCATGCAAATAATACTAACTATATAATCTTGAGCGACGGGTCAGATGATAAATCTGATGCTGGCGGCGACAGCGGTGGCGATGCTAGCGGCGGTGACGCTGGTGGCGGCGATGCTGGCGGCGATGCTGGCGGCGATGCTGGCGGTGGTGATTCCTCAGGCGGGGATTCCTCAGGTGGTGATTCTGGTGGCGGCGACGCTGGCGGTAGTTAGGATTAGCTCGCGTAATCGAGTTAATTAACCATGGGTGCAGTATTGAATGCTGCACCCTGATTTAATTGTTTTAAACTGCTTGTAAAATAAAAATTTAACTTACTGATTCTTCAATTTTTTTAATCATGCTCGTCACCTGCAAATTACTGTATTTATCCTATATTGTTCTACATGATTGGTATGATCCTATAAAGAATGCAAAAGGAGCAGAATGATGAAAAAGACTTTAGCTATGTCAAGCCTGTTTATAGCTTGCTTAAGTTTTAGCGCTATTTCGGCGGCAAGCCCAACTGAGTCCAAGGGAAATGCTCCTGCAACTCTTGCGGCTAGTATGCCCAGCATGCCATCGGTGCCAACGCCTAAGACGCCAGCAGCGCCCAACATGCCAGCAAAACCGAATATGCCATCAATGCCTGGTGGCGGTTCTTCTGGAGGTGGTGGCGGTGCTGATGCTCAACCTGGCCCTGGCGGTAGCGCAGGTCCTGGTGATGGAGCGGGCCCTAGTCAAGGACAGCCTGGTCCTGGCGGTAATGGTGGCCCAAGTGATGGTGCTGATCCTGGTCAAGGTCAACCTGGCCCTGGAGGAAGTGCAGGTCCTGGTAATGGTGCAACCCCTGGAGATGGTGCAGCTCCTGGAGGAAGTGCAGCGCCCAGCGATGGCCCTGGAGGCGCAGCTCCTGGTGGCAGTGCCGATCCTGGTCAAGCGCAACCGACTCCTGGCGGTGGAGAACCTCCATCTGGAGGCCCAGCAGGTCCAAGCGGCAGCTAATAATACACTAACTTGCCTCATTTATAATTTCGGGACGCAGCATTTTATGATGCTGCGTCCTAACATGTGTTTTTACTCAATGCTATCTCTATAAAGGAGTTAGGCAGTGAAAAAATGGTTTGCATTGTTATTCCCATGTTCTTTTCTTATTTTTCTATCTGTTGTTATTAGCGATTTATCAACTGAACATGCGAGCAAGCCAGTTAAGCATCGATTTATCATGGCCGCTGAAAGTGGTGGATCTGGAGGCGATGCAAAAGCCTCCGGTGGAGGAGCGAAAGCGTCTGGCGGTGGCGCAAAAGCTTCTGGTGGTGCGGCTAAAGCTGCAGCCGGAGGTGGTGAAGGACCAAAAGACGATAATAAACCACAGCAAGGGCCTATAGACACAACGCCAGTAGAAGGTTCAGGTGGGGTTGGATCTGTTAATCCGGATGGCACAACCAATCCAGCGGCAGGTTTTGATGATGATATGATTCCAAATGGTGGCGCTTCCACCGTTCCGCCACGCGACAGAGGGCCGGCGGGTATCGACCCAAATAAAATTCCCATCCCTGGCGCCGGCGCTTCAACCGAGCGTTTTTTTTAAAATTGGATTATTTATTTTGCGCATCTGCTTCATGGTCTATGGTTCTACCCTGATAGATATTACCACTATACTCTTGACTGGAGTGTTGGCGTTGCGCTCTGCGCATCAAGAATTTAACACGAAGGTAACCGATACCAAATAGTGCCAGACCAATGATTGCGAGAAAGATTAGCACATAAAAGCTAAGTGCGAGGCCGACAATGAAAATAGCACAAAAGGCCAACATGGCGATGATGGGTACTATTTGCGACCAAATGCGTGTAAATAAAGTAGTCATTTGTTAGTTCTCTTATACATAATGCTTATTTTAAAGTTTTTCTTAAAGGATAGATAGTGACAAAGAGGTCGTTTTTCAAGTAAAGTGAGCCATACCACTAGGGGTGCCCGCATGGGCTGAGAAGGTATTGTTACCTAACCCTTTGAACCTGAACAGGCTAGGGCCTGCGGAGGAAAGTGATTCTTGGCGTATCATCCTGCGTTCCCTTGCCCATATCTTTAAGGGAGCATTAAATGAGTTTTAAAAAAATATATGTGTCTGGTTGTATTCATCCTGACATCAAGGTGCCCATGCGGCAAATTAACCTCACTAACAATAAGTCACTTGTTGTTTACGACACCGCCGGTCCTTACTCTGATAAAAACGCCCCAATAGATATTCATCAAGGCTTGCCGCGCATTCGCGAGCAATGGGTTGAACAACGAGCTGATACGCAAACTTATGAAGGTTTAATTTGTCAGCTGCCGGATGATGCTAAAAGTGATCTGCAATACAAGCCACGAAGATCAAAGCCTGGAGAGTCAGTAACGCAACTTGCTTATGCAAGACGTGGAATCATTACACCGGAAATGGAATATATTGCCATTCGTGAAAACCAGTGTCGGGAGAAATATTTGTCTGAGGCGATAGATGAAGAGCGAGAAGCGCGTTTACGTGGCCAGGGTTTTGGCGCCAATATCCCTAAAAAAATTACCGCTGAATTTGTGCGTGATGAAATTGCAGCTGGGAGAGCGATTATTCCCGCTAATATTAATCACCCAGAAGTAGAACCCATGATTATTGGGCGTAACTTTTTGGTAAAGATCAATGCCAATATTGGCAACTCTGCAGTAACGTCTTCGATTGAAGAAGAAGTTGAAAAATTAACTTGGGCGGTTCGTTGGGGCTCAGATAATGTCATGGATTTATCAACGGGTAAAAATATTCATAAAACGCGCGACTATATTATCCGTAATTCACCGGTACCTATTGGCACAGTTCCCATTTACCAAGCGCTAGAAAAGGTTGGTGGCGTTGCAGAATTATTAACGTGGGAAGTATATCGCGATACCCTTATCGAGCAAGCAGAACAGGGCGTGGATTACTTTACCATTCATGCTGGTGTGCTTTTGCGTTATGTGCCAATGACAGCAAAACGCATTACTGGCATTGTTTCGCGTGGTGGATCGATAATGGCAAAGTGGTGTATGGCACATCATAAAGAAAATTTTCTTTATACCCACTTTGAAGATATTTGTGAAATTATGAAGCGCTATGACGTTAGTTTTTCATTAGGTGATGGTTTGCGACCTGGCTGTATTGCGGATGCTAATGATGAGGCGCAGTTTTCTGAGCTAAAAACCTTAGGTGAGCTCACGAAAATAGCTTGGAAGCATGACGTGCAAGTAATGATAGAAGGGCCGGGGCATGTACCTATGCATTTAATTAAAGAAAATATGGACAAGGAATTAAAAGACTGCTTTGAAGCACCATTTTATACCTTGGGGCCATTAACAACAGATATTGCACCGGGTTATGACCATATTACAAGTGCTATTGGTGCCGCGCAAATTGGCTGGTACGGTTGTGCGATGTTGTGTTATGTCACACCGAAAGAACATTTAGGCTTGCCAAATAAGCAAGATGTTAAAGACGGTATTATCGCGTATAAAATTGCTGCGCATGCCGCGGATTTGGCTAAAGGTCACCCGGCATCAAGAAGACGAGACGATGCCTTATCTGAAGCGCGCTTTGAATTTCGTTGGGAAGACCAATTCAATTTATCATTGGATCCAGAGACAGCGCGTGCTTACCACGATGAAACGTTGCCAAAAGATGGGGCGAAGATTGCGAAATTTTGTTCGATGTGTGGCCCTAAGTTTTGCTCGATGAAAATTACTCAGGAAGTGCGTGAGTACGCAGAAAAAGGTTTGCAGCAAAAAGCACAAGAATTTCGCGAGGCTAATGCATAATGAATATCGGCATTGCTGGCGCGGGGTTGCTCGGTCGATTGCTAGCGCTTTCTTTATTGGAAAAGGGATATAGGGTGACCTTATTTGATAAAGATAAAAAAAATGGCAATAGCAGTTGCGCAATGGCAGCAGGTGGTATGTTAGCCATGCATGCTGAACTTGAGCGGGCTGATTTAAGCATTGAAAAACTTGGTCAACGTAGTATTTTGCGTTGGCCAAGTATCATTGAAAAATTAGTTGAACCGGTGTATTTTCGTCAGCAAGGGTCTATTGTTACTGCGCACAGTAAAGACCAAGCGGATTTAGCACGTTATATTCGTAAAATCACTGATGTTTTAGGCGACGAAAATGCTATCCAGTTTTTTGACAACAATCGCTTAAATCAGATTGAACCTGAAATAACGAGCTTTTCTCGCGCTTACTATTTTCCGCAAGAAGGACAGATTGATAATCAACAGTTAATGTTATCACTGCAAAAAACCTTGGAAAAAGAAAACGTTTTATGGTTAGCAGAGACTAACGTTACTATGGTTGAACCCAAAAAAATTTCCACCGAGGATAAAGGCTATTCCTTTGATCATGTTTTTGATTGCCGCGGCATGGGAGCACAAGCATTATTTAAAGATTTGCGGCCGGTCAGAGGTGAATTAATTTGGCTGTATGCGCCTGCCGTTAATATTAAACGTCCTGTGCGTTTAATCCATCCACGCTATAGTTTATATATCGTGCCCAGGCCAGAACAGATTTATCTTGTTGGCGCCAGTGAAATTGAAAGCGCGGATGATAGTGCTATTTCTGTTAAAACCCTTATGGAGCTCCTTTCTGCTGCTTATAGTGTTCATAAAGGGTTTGTTGAAGCGCGAGTTATTAAGACAGTTGTTAATACTAGACCAGCCTTAGCAGATAATTTGCCTAGCATAAAGCAAGAGACAGGTTTAACTGCTATAAATGGCTTGTACCGTCACGGCTTTTTAATTGCCCCAGCTTTAGTGGAAGATGCCATTATGGGTGTGTGCTAAAAATGGAGGCGGTTAGACGCTGCTGTTAACTAACATTATCATAAATTGTTGAGTTGCTAATAAATATGATCAATATAAAATTAAATGCCAAACAGATTCAAATTGAAAAAGCAATGATGCTCGGTGAGTTTTTAAAAATAAACAATTATAATTTTAAAGGTTTTGCTGTAGCGATCAATCGTGAATTTATTCCTCGTTCGCAATACGATGCTCATTTGATAAATGAAGATGACGATATAGAAATAGTAGCTCCAATGCAAGGTGGCTAACGTAGAACTAAATTAAATAGGTAATGACAATGTTAAAAATTTACGACAAGGAAATTACTCAGCGACTTCTATTGGGAACGGCAGCTTATCCAAGCTTAGATATTATGCGTCAATCTATTATTGCCTCAAAGGCAGAAATCATCACTGTTTCTGTTAGGCGTCAATCACCACTGCAAAAAGGCGGGCAAACATTTTGGAACGCGATAAAGGATTTAAATCGCCACATTCTGCCAAACACCGCTGGCTGTTATAATGTCAAAGATGCCATTACAACCGCAGAAATGGCGCGTGAAATTTTTGCTACTAACTGGATTAAGTTAGAAGTAATTGCCGATGATTATACGCTGCAAGCAGATCCCTTTGCGTTAGTGGAAGCAACAAAACAATTAATCAAACGCGGTTTTAATGTTTTGCCGTATTGCACTGACGATTTTATTTTATGCCAACGCCTTGCCGATTGTGGTTGTAAGGTGCTGATGCCCTGGGCATCACCGATTGGCAGCGGCAAGGGCTTACTGAATCCTTATGCTTTGAAAACTATTCGTGAGCGCATACCTGATGTAACCTTGATTGTTGATGCGGGTATAGGTAAGCCGTCAGATGCTATTTTGGCGATGGAATTAGGCGTTGATGGTGTTTTATTGAATAGCGCTGTTGCGTTAGCGAACGATCCTGTTAGAATGGCTCACGCATTTTATCATGCGGTGCAAGCTGGTCGCTTAGGCTACGAAGCAGGATTTATGCCTGAAAGAAATTTAGCGCAACCAAGTACACCAGTTTTAGATACACCATTTTGGCACCAGGTAGAAGCGTAATAGCGTCGTTTGTTTTTTTGAAGAGAATCTTTCATGACAAAAGCAATTGCATGGACCATTGCCGGTTCTGATTCTGGTGGTGGTGCTGGTATACAAGCAGATCTGCATACCTTTCAATCTTTGGGTGTCTATGGTTGTAGTGTTATTACTGCTATTACAGCGCAAAATAGTCAGCGCATTGATGATGTTTGTTATTTGTCTGCGGATGCGGTGATCAATCAGATTGAAACACTACGTGATGATTTACCGGCTAAAGCAATTAAACTGGGCATGTTAAGCCACCGGCAAATGTTATCGCAATTAAGTGAGTTTCTTCGTCAATATAATGGCGCGGTTGTTTGTGATCCGGTCATGCGTTCAACCAGCGGGCGAAAGCTCTTTACTGACAAGCAGAGTCTGCTTGATTTTATTTTTCCTTACGTTGATGTTTTAACCCCCAATATTTCAGAAGCTGAAACTTTGCTGGGGTGTAATATTGAGTCTTATAAAGATGTAGAAACAGCCGCAAGAGCTTTATTGGCATTAGGGCCTAAAAGTGTCGTTATCAAGGGTGGTCATTTTGATGATGAGCAGTTTAGTCAAGATTATTGGACTAATGGCAAAGAGCATTGTTGGTTAACGCATCCAAGAGATGCAAATACCAATACTCATGGCTCTGGTTGTTGCTTTTCAGCAGCTATAACTGCTGCATTATCACTTGGTTTTTCTATTAAGGATGCTTTGGTGATTGCAAAAATGAAAGTAAACCAAGGTATTCGCTTGGCAGTACAGCTTGGTGGTGGACCGGGGCCTTTGGCTCATCTACAGTGGCCGGTTGAGCAGGTTGATTTGCCTTACTTAAGTGATTCTCCTTTAAAAGAAAAAGCGCAGGCATTTTTAGCGTGTAATGAAACACCTATGGGTTTATACCCCGTTGTTGATAGTCATCAATGGTTGAAGTCATTGTTACCTACCGGTATTTCTACTATTCAACTGCGCATCAAAGATAAGCCGCAAAAATATATTGAAAAAGAAATCAAAGCGTCAGTAGCTCTTGCTAAAAAATATAATGCCCGACTTTTTATTAATGACTACTGGAAATTAGCCATTAAATATAAAGCGTATGGTGTTCATTTAGGTCAGGAAGATTTGCAGGCTGCTGATATCGATGCTATTCGTCAAGCCGGTTTGCGCTTAGGTTTGAGCACCCATTGTTATTATGAAGTTGCTAGAGCACATCGCTTTTCTCCATCTTATATTGCTTGCGGTCCTATTTATAAAACGACTTCAAAAGAAATGCCATTCTCCCCGCAAGGATTGGAGAATTTAAAACGTTGGCGCAAAACGCTAGATTATCCTTTGGTGGCTATTGGCGGTATAGATGAAATAAGAATCACCCCTGTTGCAAAAACAGGGGTAGATGGTATTGCGATGATTTCTGCCATTACTAAATCCCCCCAACCTGAACAGGCAGCAAAGGTGCTGGCAAGTTTGGCTTTTTCTAACGTGTAAATTATAAAAATAGAAATAGCCGTCACAATTATGCTGGCTGTGGTATAATATATTTAGATTAGAGAGCAAGTTAAGTTAGCAATTCGCTCTATACGACTTTAATACCTTTCTCCCGCGTTTCATTATCAACTGCGTTTTGACATGGATGCCCGCCTGCAAAAAAAAGGGGGTTAAAAATGAGAATCAATGTAAAAGAAATTAACAGTGGTAATACGGAAAGTGCTGTAGATCCTTGTGTTCAGTGTAATGATCATGAGCTTACCGATATCGAGGATCTAGTGCGCATCTGCCCAAATCCTAAAACATTAGAATCTAAACAGTGCATTCATGGGCTTGAGAGACTGCTCGAAGGAAAGGGTGGCGAGCAGATGGTTCAATGCTTAGCTGCTGTCGTAGTTATATATCAATCTAATAAATCTAATTTTTGTGGTGATAACAGGATTATATGGTTGCTTTTGAAGGCGCTGTCTAGAGATCGCGGTTGTGTTTTTAGGCGTTATGCCTCGCAGTATTCAACTTTGGGAAAACTGAGACTGGGACCACAAGAAAACGGCATTCTTATTACAGATGTTAATGAGGCCTTCAGTACAAAAATCAGCAAGCAGGTAACGGACTGTATTGAAAATAATTTTGCTATGACTGTTATTGGCATTTCTTCGGATGTTGAAACCATTAATAATGCTAATCTATATCTTGCTGCTAACCCTAGGGAGCGTGTCTATTTTATACTTCGGAATGATTTAAATGCTCTTCTAATCAGACGTATAGCTAAAAATCATCTTAGGTCTTTAAGAACATCACCATTAAAAATAATAGAGTTTGGTGAAATTTCATTACTGGCAAAAAGTAAGAAGAAATTAATACAGCTGCCATTAAAAGAAAAAAAGCAAAAGGAAATGTTGGCTCAACAAAATTATTTGGTAGATGATGGGCGGGAGTCTAGCGTTAGCGATAAGATTCTAAAGAATGAAAAGCCTCAAGCTAATGGTGATAATAGTTATTCTAAAAAAAGCACTCAAGACATAACCTTGGCGAACAGCGATTTACAACGTTTAATAAAAAAAGCACGAAAATTAAAACCATTATGATTGGCTCAAAAAATGATCAGGAGGCTTCTGTCGATAACCCTTCGTTGCCTAAAGGGAAATCTAATAGTTGTTGCTGTGTAATACTCTGAGTCATTACTACTGGCTCGAACCTCATTTAAGTAGAGTGTTTGGGTCACTGCTATTCTAATTTTGATCTCACACTTATCCCAGCGATATTAAGAGATCCTGAGTCAAGCTCAGGATGACGCTAGTTAAGGGTTGGGCGAAAGCTATTCAAAGAATCCATGGCGTTATCTGTTGAATATTTAATCATGATCTAAAAGGGTTCTGCTCTTTATTTATCAAGTTTGTACTTTTTTCATTTTACCTTAAGGGAATTTGCTGTATTATAAGCCCGTAAATTTCACAGAAATTTTTTAGGAACTGCTACAGGCAGCCGCTAGCGGCAATCGCCTTCACGCCAGAACGGACTCACTGTTAATTAAACCACTTACATATAAGGTGAGCCTCAATGTTCAATAAGAGATTGATTTCTAGCGCTAGCGCTATGTGCTTGCTGTTTGCGGCGTCTGCTGTTTTAGCGAATACAGATGTAAAAAAAACAAACAAGCCACTTCCTAAACCTAGCGAACATCATGTTCAAAACAAGCAGTCTTTAGCGACCAGTAAAAAACCATCCAAAAAAAGCACAGCAAAAGACGTTAGCAAAACAGCTAACAAAAATGTTCAATTAGCGCATCCAGCGATTCCACCAGAAATTGCTCCTCATCTACATGATCAAGCAGCAACAAAGGCAAAGATTGCGCCAGTCAATAATAATAGTTACAAAAAAATGTTTGGCTTCGGTCCTGATTCGCGTATTCAGATTAATGGATTTATGTCTGCAGGTGTGTCTTATGCAGATACTAAAAATGGTGCAAAATATAATATCTATGATCACGGTGCTGTTAGCAATAACTGGGCGTTTGCACCGAACTCTTTAGCAGGTCTGCAAGTTACTGGGCACATAGTTCCAGGTTTAGATGCTGTTATGCAGATTGTTGCTGATGGTTCAAATATTAATGGTGATCAATCTTATCATCCGCAAGTTGATTGGGCGTTTTTACGTTATAAACTCAATAACAACTGGACCTTCCGTGCGGGTCGTATGCGTATTCCTGCTTTCTTGTATTCACAAACACAGCAAGTAGGCTACACCTATCCTTGGGTTTTCCTGCCAGTTGAAGTTTACCGTATTTTGCCGTTTAGCGATTTTAATGGTGTCGATGTTATTTTTAGACATAACCTGGGTAAATCTGACTGGGTGGTGACCTTGCATCCTTTTGTGGGTGAAAATACCAGTAAGTTTGACTTGTATACCAATGTGCAAACACAAGCACAAGCAGCTGCTATGAAGAGTCCTTTTATTATTCCTGGTGGAACTACGGCGACTTTCCATGAAAATAGCCTTTACGGTATCGAAGCTTCTGTTGGTAACAAAATCCTAACGGTACGCGGTAGTTATTTGCATACCACGTTAACGGCTGATATTCCGGTAACATGCACCATGGGTGGTGTTATGGGCTGCATGTCCCCTGGTCAGGTAGTGACGATTACACCTCCTGGAGTAGATAAGAAAGGGGCCTACTTCTACAGCGGTGGCGTAAAATTAAATTATCATAATTTTATTGCTGCTGGTGAGTATGCGCATCGTAGCACGCCTGACTCTATTGCCAGTTTGACGGGTTATTATGGCATGGTTGGTTATCGCATTGGTAAAGTATTGCCGTACTTTAGCTACGGTCGTCTTAAAACGACAGATCTAAACAAAATTTCAGGTCCTGGTTCTGAGTTGGCACAAGCACAACAATCTTACACGCTTGGTGTCGACTACTACTTCAACAGCTATGTTGTTGCCAAAGTGGGTGTTAGCCGCATTGAACCGTTAGATGGTACCTATGGTTTGTTCACAGCTGACCCAGGTAGAAGCAATGTCATGTTATATAGCGGATCTGTTGACGTTATATTCTAAGGGAGTTTGATTGGTTATGCGGTTAAAAAAAATAAATAAGTGGGCTGCTTTGTTAACATCTATGCTTATGAGCACGTTAGCATCGGCAAGTGTGATTGTGATTGGTAATCCACAGTTACCTATCTCTCACTTAACAGCAGCGCAAGTTAGTAATATTTTTTTAAAGAAGCCGGTGGAGTTGGGTGAAAATGTTGAAGTTCAACCCTTTAACCAGCCTAATGCTTCAGCCGTATATTCAGATTTTTGCAAAACTATTTTGCATTGGACGCCTGATCAGCTTTCTAGCTATTGGGCGTCTAATATTTTTAATGGAGAAAGTAATCCTCCGCAAACAGTGGATAATGATAGACAAGCTATCGCTGTTGTTGAGGGTACACCAGGAGCGGTGAGTTATATCGACAGCTCTGCGTTATCATTGGCGCAAGGTAATGTGAAGATTTTATATGGCGATAATAATATCGTTAATCAGCCTAAAACTATTCCTCCCCATAAAACGAAGACCGTAAAGAAAACAAAAAACACTAAGAAAGCAGAAACAAAACACGCAAATAACAATAAAGCGGCAGTAAAAGCGTTAAAAGAAAAAGCGTTAGCGGAAGTTGCAGCAATTAATGGAGATTTAAAGCAAGGTAAAAAAACTAAAAAAGCTTCGCCAACAGTAACAAGCTCAAACGGCTTATGGCAAGTTATTACCGATGATTTTAAATTGCAAGGTTATGCCAATATGCCAACTGTTCGTCAGCAAATTATTTGGTTTGTTAATCATAAGTATCAATTACAATCGATGGTAAATGCCTCTAGCCCATATCTTTTTTATATTTATCAGCAGGTCAAAGCGCGTCATATGCCAGCGGAGTTTGTCATTTTGCCGATGATAGAAAGTGGTTATAAGCCAGCCGCATATTCTCATAGCGGCGCGACAGGTTTGTGGCAAATGATGCCGGCGACAGCATCAAGCTTAGGTTTAGAAATTAACTGGTGGTACGATGGTCGTCGCGATACGGTTGTCTCTACACAAGCTTCTTTAAATTATTTAGCAACGCTACATTCAGCTTTACATACATGGTTGTTGGCAGCAGCAGCTTATGACAGCGGTATTGGCGTTGTGCAAAACGCACAAGAAAGTAATGCTCAGGCCCATAAGGGCACCGATTTTTGGAGTTTGCACTTACCTGCAGAAACTGAAAACTATGTGCCTAAGCTGTTAGCGATTGCGCAAATTCTTAAGCATCCTAATTATTATGGTATTCAGTTGCCTAAGGTAAACAACCAATCATATTTTGCTAGGATTACGATAAAGTCACAGTTTGATTTGGGTGAGATTAGTAAGCTTGCACAGTTGCCCGTTGCAACAGTGCAGCAATTAAATCCTGCTATTATGCGTTGGGCTACTAAGCCTAATGGAAGTTATACATTGATTTTGCCGGTTAAGAATGCCGAGTTATTTAAGGCGCATTTAAAAACGTTATCAGGTAAACGACATGTTAGCTGGCAGTATCATCAGGTTCAACGTGGTGAAACTGTTGCTAGCGTGGCTAAAATGTATCGCACCTCCGTTGATTTTCTTGCGCAAATAAATCATCTGAGAAGCAATATATTGCCAGCAGGTTCGGGGATATTGGTACCGGTATACTTGCATCGCACTTATGCTAACCCAATTCCGCAGCAGTTTGTAAAACCTGTTCGGGATGTGCAGGTATCACAAGCTCCGCAATCAGCGCAGGCTAATAAGCAGAGCTTGAAGGCGTTGATTGGTAAGATTTATTCGCATTAGTTTGAGTGACGGGTTGGTTGCCTTCCAAATCTATTGAGGAAGAAAAGTATAATTATCGCCCATTGACACCTTGCCTTTTTCTAAAGAAAACTTACTACTACTAAGTTTAAATTTTAAAAATTTGCGCATCTCATTCTCAGCATCGTCCATATAATCAATTTGATCGCTAAGCTTGATCGTCACGTCACAATTTTTTCCATTATAATTAACATTAATATCTGTAATATATGACGACATATCCTTAGGTGGTGTTGATTTAAAAATGGAGGGCATGCATCGATCAAAGCAGGATGAGCTTTGCTTAGACTTCTGTTCCTGGTCTTCAATCAACCCTTTAATTTTACCACTGCAATTTCCACAAGTTGCGCCATTTATTTTAAAGTTCATAACGTTTCTCATAAGATATCCTTTTTAAATATTATGTTATTGTTTTGATGATCTATAAACTATTAAAGTAGTGTGCAGGTGCTTTTAATATTAGTCTGACCTTTTGTTTCCACTTCATTATCACTGTAAATTAGTAGGCGCGTATCTAAACTAGCCTTTTTTTGTCGTTTATTTGTATTTTTAAGGGGCCTAAGCTGTGAAAATAAACGCAATGCATTTAATACTGTGATAAGTGATGATGTCCCCATTGCCGCTCCCGCAATGGCCGGGTTAATGCGTATGGCTAGCAGTGGTGCAATAACACCGTTAAACAATATGGCTAAAACATTATAACCTATTCCCCAAGCAATCCCTTGTTTAACGTTACGCATCGTCTTTGCTGACCAATCAAATAGAAGGATAATATCGTCAAGATTGCTGGAAATCGAAAAGTCAGCTTGGCTAGCCAGCGGGGCGCATGGGGTTACACATATGCTAACGTCAGCTGTATTTGTTGATAATATATCATTCTCACCATCTGCTATCATTACCACACGACCTTGATTTTTAAGCTTAGCAATAATGTCTTTTTTTTCATTAGGATTTTTTTCTGCAGCAAAGTCTGCAATGCCCAATTGCTTTGCTGTCTGCTCTACAGCAGTGTGACTGGCACCACTTAATATCTTTATATCAGCATTTCGTTTTTTTAAAAAATCTATTACTTGGTGTGATCCATTGCGTATTTTTTCGGAAAAGCTAATTGTACCACTGTATTGTTGGTTTATACTCACATAGACAAAATCACTGGCAGAAGTGTTTTCCTGTTGGTAGGGGATAAAAATATTATTTTGTATGAGAAAGTCCTTACTGCCTATTAGAACCTTGTCGCCATTTACGCTGCCGGATATGCCGCTTCTATATTCTTTTGCTTCAGTTAGAGAGGCATCATGTATAGTCAGATTTTGTCTTGCTGCTTCTTGCATAATCGCTCTTGCATAAGGGTGCTTTTCCTCCCCAAGAGCATGCTCTAATGATGCGGCATAAGACAGCAAATGATTGGGGTATTCATTTACTGGGTGAATTTTGAAAACCTCAGGTTCGGTTAAGGTGCCGTTGTTATCAAACACAAACATAGTCGCCTTTAACAGGGTGTCGATAGCACTTTCATTTCTGATCAGAATAGTCTCTTTGAAGGCTAGGCTACGCATAATGGTAATGGCCAGAGGCATGGCAAGTGCAATTACACATGGGCAGGCTGCAAAAGAAACATTCATGGCGTCATGCAGTGCATTATCAGGCTGATCGAAGACAAAGCGTTCAAGTAAATATGTAATAATGCTTGCTGCTAGCACTAACGGCACAAAAAATTTCGCGGCCTTATCAGTTAATGTTGTTAAGAATATTTTTTTATTGTTATTAGGAAATAAAATATCATGTTGCAATTTATCCAGGCGGCTTTCTCCACTATTGCAAGTAGCTTGGATCTTAATTTCCGCGCCCGTTCTATTCTTTGCGCCAGCAAATGCTAACATTCCCTTTTGTATTTTTTGATTAGCACTTCCTGTCATAAAGTCCATATCACCTAGCAAGGCGCTTTTGGATTCGAGCAAGCCATCAACAGGCAGGTAGGAATCCTGCTTAACAGATATTGTATCTCCTTTATTAATTTTTTGCTCTTGATGCTGAAGACGATGTCTAAAGTCAATCCTGATGTCACGAATCTCTTTATTAACTTTAGCGTACCCCAAATCTTTTAACGCCGCGCTATTGTTTAATGTAAATAACGTTATAAGGGGTGCAGCAAAATATAGTTGCGGCTCTTCATCTGGCAATAGATCAAATATAATTAACGTTGAGTAGACCCAAGCCGTCATGCAGCTAAACGAAACGAGAAAGCTCATATCCAAATCTAAAGAGCTGCAGAGGTTGCGCAACGTATAATAAGCACTTTTAAAGTAGCTGTATCCTGAATAGAGCATTACCGTAAAAGATGCGCTGCTTAATAAGACACTCTCTGCAGTAGTTGGTTCTTCAGGGATCGTTCCGGTGTTTAGCAATATTTGCAATGGGATGCCTAACGACGATAGAAAAATCTTGGTAAAATATTTTGATGTAATAGCTCCTTTGATAGCCTTTCTCATGTCGCTTCCATTAAGTTACTGCTTAGAAGCGGGCATTATGCTTTATTCGTTGTGATGTGGAAAGAGAAATCGTTATTATTCTTTATTGTTTTTAGTATAGGTTAGCTGCTTATTTGCATTTTTATAACGGGTGAAGCATTAATTTTTTCTTAAGTTTTGTTTCTTTTTTCTGGGTTATTTCTATTTTTGTCGGAGCTCTTGCTTGCGTAAAAAAATGCAATATTGTTTCAATTTAACATTTATTTAATAAAAGGCTGGTAGATTAGCACTTTAGGACTACGTGTAATTAAGAAGGTTTTAATATGCCATCCGTTTTGCTTGATAAATACGATAACGAATTTGAAGATTTGAAAGCTACTAAACCACAGGGATCAAGTGAGTTTCAAGATTTAAGGGAGAAATATGATGCCTTTTGTTCGCAGATGGTTTCTTCAACTACTGGAAGATCAGCGCGCCGAAACTCAGTGCTTACTTTCCACAAGATTGAACGTGCGCTGCGCGGCCAAGCGTCATGTATCTTGCATTTTTTTAATCATAATCCAAAAAATAAAGCTCAATTAGATAAAGCTATTGCTTTGCTGGATGAGGCGAAGGTACTGCTGCAAAGTGCACTTGAAAATTTAAGTCAATCATCTCTTCTCATGCCAATGTCACACTCAAGAAGGACTAAGATAAATTCTTTGCAGGCTCTGACGGATGAAAATATAGGGGCTTGCTATTACAATTACGCAAAAAACGTAAACAACCCAGCTCGGCAGAAAAAATACCTAAAAATAAGTTTGAAATTTTATACCCGATCTCTAGACAAAGTTACAAAGTTGACGGATTCAGCCTCGACGGATAGAAGTCATTTATTATTTGAAATTGAAGTTCTTAAGAATGAGCTTGCAAAATTATCGGTAAAGCAAAAATCTAGTCATAGACTCCCTGCAATAGATAAAGATAATAGCAGTAGTGACAGCAGTGACAGCAGTGACAGCAGTGACAGCAGTGACAGCAGTGACAGCAGTGACAGCAGTGACAGCAGTGACAGCAGTGACAGCAGTGACAGCAGTGACAGCAGTGACAGCAGTGACAGCAATGATAGTAGTGATAGTAGTGATAGTAGTGATAGTAGTGATAGTAGTGATAGTAGTGAAAGCGATGATGACAAACCGCTTCTTGAATTGTATACAGGTAAAATCGCCGCGCCTAAGCCACTCTTAAACCCTAATAGTAGTGCAAATGCATCATCAGTTGATAGGACACCAATAGCCGTTGACAAAGATAAATCATCTCCACCAACGTCTACTCGCGCTGAGCCTAAACGCCCCCCTACAATACCGCGTAAATCAAGTAGTACCACCTTGCATCGACAGACCACGGGAGCATTAACCTTGGCGCTAAGTAGGAAGAAGCGTAAAAGCCCAGAGAATGATAACCGAGCCGGTGATAAGAACTCATCTGCAATATTGTCTAGTACCAAAGCCATTAAAACAAAGAGGAGAAGTGATGCTACCTCGGCTAGTAGGACTGCCTTGGCGCGAGAAGAAAAAGCAACAATGGATAGTGATAGTACAGCTACTCTAGTTCAACTTAGCGCTGAGACTAAAAGCAAGGAAGTTGCTAGTACTGTATCACACCCAAGAGTGCGCAAGGTGTCATTTTCAACTACGGGACCTATAGATATACCTTTCGCAAACGAAGAGTCTACACCAACTTCTCATACTCGCATGGTTAACAAGAGTGGATTCAAACTTACGCTATTTCCATCCATTGTAGACATCGATAGCGAACCAGAAAATTGTTGTAGCATTACGCCTTGGGAAGATAAATTTACCGATATTCTAAATGCGTTGCAAACTAGCTCCATGGAAAAATTGAAAACCCGAGTAGGCAGATTGCTTTTTCGAATGGGTTTCTACTTCATCAATAATAATATCAAGCTATTAAATCCCGACCTTAATTATTCTGGTAAAGTGAAAGCGGTTGATAAGCTTACACAAAATGGTAGAAATGCCCACATGATAACCGAACGCATTTTTAAGCTGGGCACTATATTGGGCGGCAAACATACACAAATATTTTCTCGTGAACTTGTTCATAGAATATATACAGAGAGTTTTTTCACCCACTCCTGCAGATTTAATCAAGAAGCAAAAGGTATCAATGATCTGGTTGAAGGTTTTCGTTGCATTAGTCCAACAGACAAACAAAAGCGCAGTGGCTACAAGAAACAGTTTGTTGGCGAATTAGCTAATCGCAGTGAGTTACTGTCATCTCAACAAGCGCAATGTTTACAGGAAGCCGAACAAAACGGTACGTTGCTTAGCTTTTTTGTTGAAATATTTAAGACCTTGGTAGGTGATATTTTAACTGAATTATCAGCAGTAAACGTTGATTTTGACGAAAATAGAAGTCAGGCAATATTAGTCAGCTTAATCGATTACTTGTCCACTAAGGGCGCAATCCCTGCTCATTTTGCTGATACACCGGCTACGGCTCCCGCAATAAAGGCTATGTAATTAATCGCTTACACAGGGAGGCTCTTGGCAGCTAGGAGACTGATTTTCGGATCTTTCATCCGAAACATCATGTAGACAGCCGTTCTCTTCATAGGGCTCACGGTTCATCGTGGCAGCATGTTGCTCTGCAGTAAGCTCCTTAGGGGCTTCTGAGGCGAACAAAGGACCTGTCAATAAAAGACCTGCTAGAAAGACTGTCCCCCACATTAACGCCATTATTATACCCAAGAGCATTCACATACAACTTAAAATATAGCAAAAAATAGACAGTTTTTCCTGTCTTGGATTTAGGCGGTTTGCATGATAGAGTGTCCATTGTTTTATTTTAAATTAAATAGGTTGCAAACATCTATGAGCTCTACTGCCAGAACCTTTGTTGCTGTTATTGTTGCAGCGATTGTTGTTTATCTGATCACTCTGACGATGCCTTTATACACCATTTCTCCAAAGGGTATTGTGCTTCCCGTTGGAAAAGGGCATCAAGTTATCGCCAATAGCAATAAGGTTGCTTTATTTGATGAGCTTTCTGCGCCTATTTCATTTAATTCCATTGGTTGGGTTAATGTTGAATACCATACGTTGCAGGGCGGCGTTGATGTAGAGCAGCGCGTTCAGGATTTTGCTCAAGCATTAGCGGCGAAAGCAGGGGGCAATGGTATCATTGTCAATTTAAAAGGGCACACCTTATCGAGCACACCCAAAGAACTATCGATACAAATTCTACGTGGGCAAGTCATTTATCAACCAGCGAGCAGTTTATAATATGAAGATTTTTGATTTTTTAAATATTCTAGCCTTATTAACGCTCTTTTCTGGCGTTATCGTTTTTGTCGATTGGTTATTAAGAAGAAGAGTAAAAGACGCGGGTGACAAACTAACGCATAATGTTGTGGTTGATTATGCCCGATCTTTTTTTCCAGTTTTTTTAATTGTTTTAGTGATCAGAGCCTTTATCGCGCAGCCGTATCGCGTACCAACGGGTTCTCTAGAGCCAACGGTCATTCCCGGTGATTTGATTTTAGTGACGCAATATAATTACGGACTAAAAATTCCTTTATGGGATAAAACACTAATCCCAACCGGTAAACCTAAAACGGGTCAAATTGCCTTATTTCGCTGGCCGGTTAACCCCAAAGTGACCTTTGTAAAGCGTGTTATCGGTGTGCCAGGAGATCATATCTCCTATATTAATAAGGTTTTAACCATCAATGGAAAAGAAGCAACGCAAAAATTTGTTGGCTATGCTAAGGAAATTTTAGGTGGTGATAGAACTCGTATGGTGAAAAAATACGAAGAAAATCTCAATGGCATTAAGCATTTTATCTATGTTAACCCCGAAGTTCCGGTGCAGGACTTTAAAGATCTGGTTGTCCCTAAAGGAAAATATTTTATGATGGGGGATAATCGTGATGATAGTGACGATAGCCGTAACTGGGGATTTGTTCCGTTACCTTATTATATTGGTCGCGCGCGGATTGTTTGGATGAATTGGGATTCCAGCAAATACCGAGTTCGCTGGGATAGAATTGGCACCAAGCTTTAATTAACAGTACGCGTATCTCTAATAGTACGCATCTTGCTAATAAGATCGGCTATTTCATGAAACTTTTTACCGAGTTTATGAAATAAATTAGGGTCATAGTTAAGAATAGCACGCTCTGCTAACGTTAAATACGCACCTTGTCCAATGTCAGTAAAGTAGCTTGCTGTTAAATTCATGCTTTTCGCATGCCCCGGAAATAGGCCTGACAACAGTAGGCAGCGATCACCAATATGGCGAAGCTTGTCTTGTGATGAACTGCTTAAATCGCTAATCGATTCAAGAAAGTCCAAGCAAATAATCGACGAAATTAGACTGTCATCTTTTGTAAACTTGTCCAATGTGATCACCACATAGCTTTGTAAATTCTCATCCAGTTCACACTCTGAAAGCTTCTGTGCTTCTTTTACTAACTCATACCACTGAGAGACGGTTGTGGGTTCAATTATAAATTTCATAGTCTCAAAGCCTTACTTTATACTTTCTCTCTAAGTATAGCGCATCGAGAATTTTTCATTAATAATCAATATTTTAATTTTATGAGGTAAAAATGTCTTATGGACAACCTATCACACCGGCGAGAATTATTATAAAGCTTAAAAAGTCGCAGTATCGTGATCAATAATAGCATCATTTAATATTGCCTTAATGTTAATTCCCTATAATGCAGCGATAGTATTCACATTTTGTGCTTATAAAGTACAAATAAGCCGGTATAGAGATAGAGCAAATGCGTGAAAAACGAAAAATAGGGGACGTTATTAGTGATCCTATAGAGAAGGAAGTGACTAAAAAAAGTAAAGTCAGCGTCGGCGAACGCTATTTCGGTTTACAGGTATCGGATAATAAGCGCCGCCCTGTTTTCGGCATTCCAGTTGAGTTTGAAGATCAATTTAAGGAGCTATGTAAAGAACACCAAGTCACAGTCTTGGTGCGCCCAACGGAACGCGAAAGTCTATATTTAATGGAACGTGGCTTTGCAACAAAAAGCACAGATATCCATAGTAAATCAGCGGTCAGTGGACTATTAAGTGGTTTTGTACCATGGGATCCATCCTTTAATAAAAAAGCGGACGGCGCTAACCAATATACACATAACGATAATCCACCGAATCCAGGAGAAAAAGATCCGCATCATCCAGACTTTGCAGCAGAGACAGTTCATCATTATCTAACGAACGAAATTATAGATGATTATATTGAGTATGGAAAAGTCAATGAACTAACATACGCTGAATTACCCTCAGAACTTCCCGCGGATATTCGCGAAAAAATTGCTGATAAAAACCCTCGATTTTTTCGTTCAACCACACAAGATACTAATGTACTTCACATTACTTTAGAAGATGAGCATGACCCCAACAAACAGCGTGTCTACTACTTTAATCAACAAAGTCAAAAATTAGTTCCTCATATTGTTTGGGGTTATGAAGGCGTTCCCGCGACAGGTGATGTTGATATCTTTTGTATGGCATTTAAAGCCAACCCAGATTCTATTATTAAATTTGCAGTGGTAGGTGAAGGGGATGAATACCATGGAGAGTCAGTGATCTCTTGGGCTGGTTTTAAATTTATGAAAGCAGCTAATGAAGCCTTTAAAGGCAAGGATATTTTTCGCCACGGTGCTGAAATTGATAATTTCGATTTTGCACAAGGCTTAGATAAACTTCTTCACAGCTGGGACGAGCACTGTAGTAATAACGTTAATCGCAATTCATTAGCAGATGTTATTGTTAAACAGATGCAGCAAGGTTTTTATATACCAACTAACCCTAATTTTACCAAAGGAAGGATTGGTTTTTCCGGAAAGCAATTTAGCAGTGTTGATGACTTTGTACATACAACTAAGTCTGTTCGTAAAAGAAGAAGTTCGAAGGAATATCGTATGTGGAGTCTGCTGAAGGAAACCGTACTAAATCCAGAAAGCAAAAGCAGTATTGCAGATCAACACCATGCGGAAAAGTTTGTTGCTAAATTGGCACAAGGCATAAATGACGCTCTGAAGCCAACGTTAGGCAATAATGAACCACATAAAAACGTAAGCATCATTAAACAAATTTCAGATTTAAACAATCAATACGCACGCGCTATGATGAAAGTCCAATCGCCGCAAGGGCTTGAAGACAAGGAAGGCATGGCGGAGGCTGATCGAATACTTTTCAAGTTATATCTGTTATCAGATGAACTACAAAAGACATTTAATTGGAGCGATAAACAGAGATACAGTTATGAATTCCAAGTACTGTTAAAGTTTTTGCATAAAGGTGCTTTTACGCAACAAGAATTCTCAGAGGTTATGAGTAATGACACCGTGAATTGCCATATTGCGCAATCCTATGAAAAGCATTTGCCGCAAAAATACAAAGGCCTTCCTGTTATGCCTGATGGGTTTGATCGTAATCTGTTATTAAAAATAATCAACAATAGTGATCATATTCCTTTGAAAAAACAATTGCCGAATCAGATTAATAGTAACAGTGTATTTTCCGGTGTTGGTCTTTTTAACCGTTGTGATAGCGAAGAGAAAATAGATCTTCCATCCTCATCCCCGCTATCAATACCATCGGCCTAATTTATTTTTGTTTATCTTCTGCTAACGCTTTTTTATCGTTGGGCTTAGGATCATTTTTAGAGATTAGCAAGTACATCGCCGGAACAACAAATAGCGTAAAGATAGTGCCGATAGAAATTCCTGTCGCAATAACGATGCCAATATTAAAGCGGCTTACAGCGCCAGCACCAGTAGCATAAACCAAAGGTATAACACCGGCCACCATAGCAACGGAGGTCATTAATATTGGTCTAAAACGAATAGTTGCCCCAGCTTCAATTGCTTCGCGCTTGCTTTTACCTGCCTTACGCTCGTCATTAGCAAATTCCACAATTAAAATACCATGCTTACTGATTAAACCGATTAGGGTAATTAATCCCACTTCGGTGTAAATATTCAAATTAGTACCGCCAACACCAAGACTAATAAATATCATGGCGCCACAGATAGCCAGTGGAACCGTTACAAGAATAATCACCGGATCACGGAAGCTGTTAAATAACACAGATAGGACTAAATAAATAATAATTAATGCAAAGCCAAAGGTGACTAGCAATGAGCTCCCTTCTTGAATCATTTGTCGTGATTGTGCGGCGTAATTAATGATGTAACTCTTCGGACTATTCTCTTTGGCAATTTTGCTTAGTGTGGAAAGCGCTGTGCCGGTATCAACGCCCGGTGCAGCTATCGCTGAAATAGTGGCTGAGTTTAACTGTTGAAAATGATTAATCGCTTCAGGAACAACAATTCGTTTTATTTTTGCAACAGTTGCTAATGAAATCATTTCATTGGTGGTGGGAACATTAACATAGTAATCAAGTAAATCAACCGTATTTAAGCGAAAAGGTCGTTGCATTTGTGGAATCACTTGATATGAACGGCCCATAAAGTCAAAATAGTTTAAGTAGTTTTCACTTAATGCTGCTGCTAATGAGTTACCAACATCCTGCATCGTAAGCCCCATTTCAGCCACCATATTACGATTAACTTCTACACGAGCCTGGGCTTCATCATATTTAAGATCGCTATCAAGATAAGCGAAAAGCCCGGTTGCGCGTGCTTTTTTGATAACTCCCTGTGATACCTGGTTGAGTGCTAGAAAAGGGTCAGTAGTTTCAATAACGACCTGTATAGGTAGGCCACTGCCGCCACCAGGTAATGAAGGCGGTTGGAACATAGCAAACTTACCTGCAGGAATTTTATTAACTTCTTTTTGAAAAATAGGTTGTAGCTGGTTTGAGGTTAGCTTGCGTTCACTCCATGGTTTTAAGTTAACCCCGCCAAAAGCATTGTTAAGCATCGGTGCGCTAATCGACCCACTGGTACCATTCACTTGGAAAGAGTTAACAACTTCGGAATGCTTGCTGTAAATTTTCCCCGCTGTCTGGTTAGCTTGTCCTGTTACCCCTAAGGATGAGTTCGCATTAGTGGTAATCTGGCTTAAAATAACGCCTTGATCCTCTTGAGGTGATAACTCAGATTGGGAGTTAACAAATAAGAAATAATTACTAGCAAGCACAATAATAGCAAAGCACAATATAACCGGAACAACATTTAAGGTATATTTTAGTATCTTATTGTAGCCTTGGGTCAGTCTTTCGAAAAAGTTTTCCAGCACTTCTTCAATTTTAGGCATTTGGCCTTTAACAATCGGTTTTAACATTTTAGAACACATCATCGGTGATAATGTTAAAGCAATCACCGCTGATACTGTAACCGCTGCAGCTAAGGTAAAAGCGAACTCAGTAAATAGAGCACCACTAAGTCCTTCTGAGAAACCAACAGGA
This sequence comes from Gammaproteobacteria bacterium, assembly GCA_030425685.1. Classification (GTDB taxonomy): domain Bacteria; phylum Pseudomonadota; class Gammaproteobacteria; order Coxiellales; family Coxiellaceae; genus JAUIAD01. The sequence goes on from JAUIAD010000007.1 coordinate 74,522, forward strand.
AGGTAAACAGCAATTAACACCACTGTAATGGCGACAATCGGCTTTGTTAACTCTTTCGCGCTCATAATAGAGGCTTTAATAGGATGTACCCCATCCTCCAGATGGCGGTGAACATTTTCAACAACAATAATCGCATCATCCACCACTAACCCAATCGCAAGCACTAACGAGAGCAAGGTTAATAAGTTGAGTGAATAATTGAGTGCATACATAACAAAGAACGTACCAATAATGGATAGAGGGATGGCGATAACAGGAATAATAAGCGATCTAAAAGAAGCTAGGAAAATGAGAATAACGATGGTAACAATAATAAATGCTTCAATTAATGTTTTTATAACCTCTTTAATTGACTCATGAACAAAGTTACTAATGTCATAAACAATTTTGGCTTTCAAGCCAGTAGGCAGTTTTGATTTTATATCAGCGAATACTTTTTTGATATTATTGGCAACTTGCAGCAAGTTAGCCCCTGGAGCAACAACAACACCAATATAAATCGCAGGATCATTATTGAAGGTAATCGAGGTGTTATAATTTTCAGGACCGAGAGTAACTTTGGCGACATCTTCTAGTCTAATAACAGCTTCATTAGTTGATTTAACAATAAGTTTTTTAAAGCCTTCAATGTCAGTTAGGTTGGTATTAATGGTAAAGTTTAATACGTTTGCTTGGCCATCACTGCGACCAATACCACTAACAGCATTATTTGCTGTTAGCTTGGAAGCAACATCAGCAGGTGTAAGACCATAACCGGCTAGCTTTATAGGGTCCAACCAAGCGCGCAGGGCAATTTGGAAGTCACCAAGAATTTTAGCTTGTTGCACACCTTGTACGGCTTGTATTTGTGGTTGCGCTACCCGCAATACATAATCATTCACTTGGGGGCTAGATAGAATATCACTATAAAATCCGATATACATCGGGTCAATCGTTTGCCCAACCGTAATTGAAATCCCAGGTTGTTGTGTTTCTTCTGGCAATTGACTGAGTACGGTACTTACTTGTGCGCTAATTTCTGTTAGCGCTTTGTCTGGATCATAATTTAAATCAATATTGGCATTAATGGTGCTGACATTTTGTGAGCTACTTGATGTCATATAGTCAATACCGTTTACTTGTGCAGCGGCATTTTCAAGCGGTGTAGTAATAAATGCGGCAACAGTTTCTGGATCAGCACCAGTATATACAGTAGAAATTTGAATAACAGAACTTAAAATAGTAGGGAATTGTTGAATAGGCAGTGTTACCATCGCCCGCAACCCCAAGACAAAAATGAGAGCGCTAATAACAATTGCTAAAACAGGCCTTTGAATACAAAGCTCAGTAAAGTTTATTTTTTTCTTTTCACTCATTATAAGATACTTTTGGGTTAGGGCTGTTGTGTATTTTCCAGTTGTTATCAATTACAACCAAGCTACCATTCTGAATTTTAATTTGCCCGGAAGCAACAACAACATCGCCGACTTTAATACCATCTGTTATCGCCACTTGATCGCCGCGAACCATGCCTGTTTTAATAAATTTCTGTGTAGCTTTCCATACGGTTTTATTATTTTGTTTTTGTTTTGTTTTCGTCAGAATATAGACGAGCGCACCATAAGGGTTAAAAACAACGGCTTGTTGTGGTAGGGTAATGTATTTTTTAATCTCGCCAACATCAACGGTGACGTACATAAACATACCCGGTAAAATAGTTCCTTTTTCATTTGGCAGGGTTACCTCTACTTTTACATTACGAATATCAGCGCCTAACTCTGGGTTTATGGTGGTTATTTTTCCATGAAATGTTTTTTTGTTATTTAAAGTAATCGTTGCCTTTTGTCCGACAGAAATATTTGCTACTTCATGTTGCGGAATAAAAAAATCAATCCAAATAGGCTGCATGGTCTGCAGATTAACAACAGTGTCTCCAGGATTAAGGTATTGCCCCGGGTTAATTTGTCTTACACCTAGCTTACCGGAAAAAGGAGCGCGGATTGTTTTTTTCTCAATATTAGCTTGTTGTTCTTGCACAAGGGCGACATCTGACTTTAAAGCAGCCTTGTCGTTATCAACGGTTTGCTTGCTAACACCACCGGCAGCGTATTGTTTAAGGTCTCGTCGAAGTGTAACTTTCGCTAGCCAGGCTTGAGTTTGTAGTTCATGCAATTGCGCCAGGTCAGGTGCAATATTTAGTTGCGCTAGCAAATCACCTTTTTTAACATACGCACCTGGTTGAAAGTCTATTTTAGTTACCATACCCGCTAGTTGAGTAGTAACATTAACACCCTTAACCGTACGAGAACTGCCAACCACTTTTAACTGGTTTTTCCAATTTGATTCTTTAGCAGACACGGATGAAACGGTAGCAATTTCCACTTTGTTTTCTGAGCGAGATTTTTTATTTTTCTCAATTTGCATCCATTTGAGCACAAACACCGTGCCAAAAATAACGACAACAATAATAATCATTATAAGAAATGCTTTTTTCATTTTTTCACATCCTTCCACCAGCCACCGCCTAAGGCAACAAATAAAGCGGCTGTATCATTTAAGCGTAGTGCTTGTGATTCAACACGACTTAACTTAGTTGTTAAATATTGTTCTTGCGCGTTTAAGAGCGTTAAATAAGATTCTCCACCAGCCATGTAACGGTTTTTAGTAATTCTTAATGTTTTATAGGCTGCTGCTTCTGCCTGGGCATTACGTTGATCAAGTTTTTTATCAAATTCTATAGCACGTAATGAATCCGCAACATTTTGAAAAGCATTTAATACCGTTTGCTTGTAAGTTGATAAAGATTCTTTAAAAGTTGCTATCGATGCATCTCGTGCAGCAATATAAGCAGGTTCTTGTAAAATATGTTGCACTAAAGAAGCACCATAGCTCCACATACTACTTAAATTTTGAAACAAATGTTCAGGCTTGCCAGCAAGCCAACCAAAAGTGCCTGAAATACTGATTGCTGGTAATAATTGCGCGGTCTTAACGCCGATGTCTGCGCTTGCTTCATGTAATAAAGCGTCAGCAGCTAAAATATCGGGGCGCTGTTTGACTAGTTGTGAGGGTAAGGTCAGCGGCAGCTTTTTTGCTAAATGCAAACTGTTTAGGTTAATTTTTTGTGGCGCAAACTGGCTGGTGTATTTGCCTACTAGTGCTGCGAGCGCATGCTGCTCTTGTGCTAGGGTTTTCTTAACTGGGGGAAGTTTCGCTTGCGTTTGTGCTACCAGCGTTTTTTGCGTGTAATAGTCTTCCTTCGATATGCCACCAGCAGCAAGTTGGCTTTTCATCACCGCTAAAATATCTTTTTCAACGCCAATCATTTCTCGTAGAACACGAATTTGTTCACGTGCTGATGCTATGCTAATGCTGGTTGTTACGATATTACCTGTTAAACTCAGGCGTGCTGCCCCTAATTCATACTCTTGATAAGCTACATTAGCGGCACTTATTTCTACCATACGGCGGTATTCACCAAAAACATCGAGGTTATAACTGGCTGAGGCGAGGACATTGTAGAGATTAACAAGTGATCCTTGTTCATTACCACCAAACTGTAATGAAATAATACGTTGACGAGAGGCTGCGAGACTAAGATCAAGGTCAGGCCATAGTTCAGTTATAGTCGTTTCTTTAAGCTGGTATTGGGCGACTTTTAATGCTTGTTTAGCGGCTTTAAGCGTAGGACTATACATTAAGCCATCACTCACCAAGTGCGATATTATTTTTGAATGATAGATTTTCCACCAGTCGGAGGAGATTTGCTGGACATTAGTAAATTTCTGCTTTGACTTCCCATATAAATAGCGCTGGGTATGCGGTGCATGTGGGGAATGGAAGTTCGGTCCGAGTTTACAAGAGGTGAGCAGCAGTAAAAGCCCACAGGTGCTCGATATGCGCCATATTTTCCTCGTTATCTCTAACCACATCCGTGTGAGACTCCCGATAACAGATTGTTCTATTTCTTATTTTTCCATAGTTTTGCTAACATTTCATCCGTTTTTTGTTTTTGTCCTTTATAAAAGTAGGGTGGACCACATCGTTAAGCACTTTTTTGCGCTTTTTAGGTTAAATCCACCCAACTATTTACCAAAATGCGTTATTGAGGATGTACCATTTTTTTAGGGTCAATCGCTTTTTTGAACTCTTCTTCCGATAGAAAGCCTAACTCTAAACAAGCTTCCAGCAATGTTGTGCCATCATGATAAGCTTTTTTAGCAATCTTAGAGCACTTATCGTAACCAATAACTTGGTTTAATGCGGTCACTAGCATTAAAGAGTTGTTGAGGTATTCATCGATCTTGGCTTGATTAGGCTCAATGCCAACGACGCAGTGCTCAGTAAACGAGCGGCAAGTGTCACTAATAAGATAAATTGACTGTGTTAAGTTATAAATCATAACCGGTTTAAACACATTCAGTTCAAAGTTACCTTGCGAACCAGCAAAGCCGATGGTGGCATCATTCCCCATCACTTGCGCACAAACCATGGTCATAGCTTCACTCTGCGTTGGATTGACTTTACCTGGCATAATTGAAGATCCGGGCTCATTTGCAGGGATAGTAATTTCACCAATACCACAACGCGGTCCCGATGCTAACCAACGAACATCATTAGCGATTTTCATCAGTGAGCATGCTAGTGTTTTTAATACACCACTTGTTAAAACAAGTTCATCGTGAGCAGCTAGGGCGGCAAACTTATTTTCTGCTGATACAAAAGGTAAATCGGTTTCTCTAGCAATTTCTTCGCAAGCTAATTTAGCAAACTGCGGATGGGTATTTAAGCCTGTTCCAACCGCAGTTCCGCCAATAGCCAAACGATAGATGTTCGGTAAAACATGTTGAATAGCTGCTAAGTCATGATCGAGCTGTGCAACGTAACCCGAAAATTCTTGCCCTAAAGTCAGTGGTACGGCATCTTGTAAATGGGTACGACCAATCTTAATAATATCCTCAAACGCTTCTTGTTTTTTAGCTAAAGCGTCACGCAGTATTTTTACAGAAGGTATTAACTGATGGTTTATCATTTCAGCGGCAGCAATATGCATGGCTGTTGGAAAGGTGTCGTTAGACGATTGCGACATATTAACATCATCATTTGGATGCACCGGTGATTTACTGCCCATTTGCCCACCAGCGATTTCAATGGCGCGGTTTGAAATGACCTCGTTGGTATTCATATTCGTTTGCGTGCCACTACCGGTTTGCCAAATTTTTAAAGGAAAATGGTTGTTAAGTTTGCCGCTAATTACTTCATCCGCTGCTTGGCAAATAAGATCTGCTTTTTCTTGGCTAATTTTATTAAGTTTTAAATTGGTTAGCGCAGCAGATTTTTTTAAGATACCAAATGCACGAATTAATTCAGGCGGCATTGTTTCGCGCCCAATGGCAAAATTTATTAAAGAGCGTTGTGTTTGCGCACCACCGTAATGGTCTGCTGGAACCTGGATTTCTCCCATGCTATCCGATTCAGTGCGTGTTTCATGGCTCATTGTTGACTACCTCATTGTTAGTGTTTATTGAAAATTTTGTTAAGTGTAACACAAAATATTTTTTCTCAACTATTTTAGCGTCGGTAGCTAGCATTCCTGGCGTGTTTATAAGCGCGCTAAAATATACCTTAAATCATATTTATGCATTGTTTCTTTTTTAGTCCTATAGTTACCGTATAACAATTACGCTATTCCTATGCAAGGTGTGATGTCGTATGGAACCATTTGAAAAAATTAATAAATATTGGTTCGGGCGTGTAGAAGAGACGGTAGTACCTTCGGAGAGGCGTGCACGGCTGTGGTTTGGTGAAAGCTTTGAAGTCGATCATGAAATTAAGACATTGTTTGCTGAACAATTAGAGGATGCGCGCGAAGGGCGCTGTACCGAGTGGGAAATGGCGCCGCGAGGTAAGCTGGCGATGATTATTATGCTCGATCAGTTCTCTCGTCATCTCTATCGCGGCAATGCAAAATCATTCTCTAAGGATGATTATGCCTTAAGTATATGTATTCAGGGTATGGAAACGCAGCAAGATCATGAACTCAGCCTTATCGAACGAGTGTTCTTCTATTTTCCGCTCCTGCATTCTGAGTACTTAAAGCACCAAGAGGAGTCAATTCGGGCTTATCAGATGCTGGTAGAGCTCGCATTTCCTGAAACACAAGTTATTTACGAAAGTTTCTTTAAATTTGCTAACCATCATTATAGTATTGTGCGACGCTTTGGTCGTTTTCCGCAGCGAAATGCCATTATTGGCCGGGAATCGACAGAAGAAGAGTTACAGTATTTGAAGGACTCTGAACAGTTTTGAGGTTAGCCATGGGAAAAGACACACCCTTATACCGTGTTGTGTTTACACAAGAAGAAAAAATTTATGAAGTTTATGCTCAGTCGCTTTCTGAAGAGAGCTTGATGGGATTTATCGAAATCGAGGAATTCGTATTAAATAACGACACTTCTAATTCAACGAGCGAATCTGATGAAGATGTAAAATCTGAGTTTGTTGGCGTTAAGCGCAGTTATATCCCAATGCACATGATTTTGCGCATCGACGAAATGGAAGCACAAGGGATAGAGGCGGAAAAAGACACTGCGAATCAAGACAATATCCACCCATTTCCAAAAAAACATAAAAAAACCAGTAACTAAAAAGGATATTTAGCCATGGGATTTGCCATTGTTGATGTAGAATCACACGCGCTTAGTGCAGAGGATAAAGAGATTTTACAGCACCCGGCCGTTGCCAGTGTTATCTTATTTTCGCGTAATTACGAATCGCCAGCGCAGCTAAAGGCGCTAACTGACTCAATCCATCAGCTTCGCCCCGATCTTTGTGTCTTTGCTGATCAAGAGGGCGGGCGAGTACAACGTTTCCGCGAAGGTTTTACTATCCTACCAAGCTTTGGTGAGTGGGGCCGTCGTTTTAATGAAAATGCTGAACGGGCCCACGCTGAGTTAACGAAAACGATCACTGTGATGACCAAAGAGCTAAAAGACGTTGGTATTGATGCGAGTTTTACCCCTGTGCTAGATATCGACGAAGGCATTAGTGATGTGATTGGTGAACGCAGCTTTGGCAAAACGGCTGAAAAGGTGGTTGCTTTAGCAAATATTGTTATAGATACAATGAGAAAAGCTGGGATGCCGGTAACGGGTAAGCATTTTCCTGGCCATGGTGGTGTGGCAGCTGATTCGCATAAGTCATTGCCAATTGATCAACGAAATCGAGATAAAATTTTAAACAAGGATCTTCGCCCATTTATTGAGCTAAACAAGCGCTTAGATGCAATGATGCCAGCACATGTTGTTTATGAAGCCTTTGATGATAAGCCCGCAGGTTTTTCATCGTTCTGGCTCAAAGAGATGCTGCGTGACGAAATTGGCTTTGATGGCGTGGTTATTAGTGATGACCTGACCATGGAAGGCGCTGCTGCTTTTGGAAGTTACGAGGATCGTGCACGTTTAGCCCTGGAAGCCGGTTGTGATCTATTGCTAATTTGCAATAATCGCCAGGGTGCTGTTGAAGTATTAGACAATTTGGGTGATTACAACGACCCCGTCTCTTCACAACGAATCCGTTCATTTATTGGTAAAATGAGGTGATTTGTTGTACCATAGCATGCCTTTGAGTTACATAGGTATGCAATTGTGGTCATCAATGAATGGTACATTAAACTAGCTTTAACACTCTCGGTCGGGTTTTTAGTGCTCCTGGCTGAGTATTTTGTCTATAAGAAATTTCTCCCGCGTTTACAAAAAAATCAACGTATTTGGCAAAGTGCTTTATTATCAGCCTTGCACCGTCCGTTGCAAACTTATGTTTGGGCGTTGCTGGTAACGGCTGTGATTCAAATTTTATCGGGTCACTTTAAAATAGACGTAAGCTACTTTACTGTTTTAGGTGCTTTTCGTCAGGTAGCGACATTACTATTCTTCTTATGGTTTGCGATGCGCTTTATTCGTTTGGCGCAAAATGCTTTTATTCAAGCGACTAAGGTAGGCAGTTTTAATAAGGCCTTTCGCGATAATACGAGCATTCATGCCGTGGCACAGTTAATGCGTATTGTTGTCTTGGTGGTTATTCTCTTAGTCTTTTTACAATCTATCGGCGTTGGTATTTCTACCTTATTAACCTTTGGTGGCATTGGTGGTTTAGCCATAACCTATGCGGGTAAGGATACGCTCTCTAATTTTATTGGTGGAATGATGATTTATTGGGATCGACCTTTTTCAGTAGGTGACTGGATTCGTTCTCCGGATAAAAATATCGAAGGCACAGTTGAATATATTGGCTGGCGCTTAACGCGCATTCGCACCTTTGATAAGCGTCCGCTTTATGTTCCTAATGGTACCTTCTCATCCATCTCACTGGAAAATCCGTCAAGAATGACAAATCGACGTATTAAAACGACCATCGGTATTCGTTATGATGACGCAACAAAGGTTGCTAAAATTGTTGCTGATATTGAAGAGATGCTTAAAAATCACCCGGAAATTGATACCAAACAAACGCTGTTTGTTAAATTGGTTGAATTTGGTGCTTCTTCGTTAAATATTCTTATTTATGTATTTACAAAAACCACCCAGTGGGTAAAATTCCAGGCGATACAAGAAGATGTCTTTTTGAAAATTATTGATATCGTTTCAAGCCATGGTGCTGAATTTGCATTTCCAACAAATACCATACACTTTGCTGGAGAAACAAATCCGTATCAACTGAAAAATGAGGGACCTTATGAGCAGCGATTGCGTCAGCACGATAGAATTTAACTCAACAAAAGTGGAAGATCCAGCAATGACATTACCAAACCATATACGAGAAGTATTTGCTAAAGCAACGTGTTTATATTCTAAGTCTGAGGTAGAAAATGCTTTAGATAAAATGGCGACCGAGATTAGTTATCGTTTATCACATTCCAATCCTATTTTTCTATGCGTAGTGGTTGGTGGTATTGTTCCTCTTGGCAATCTTCTACCACGTTTAGATTTCCCTTTAGAAGTAGATTATGTTCATGCTACTCGATACCGTAATGATATCGTCGGCAAAGATCTACAGTGGCGTGTTAAACCATCGTGCAATATGAAAGACAGAACTGTGGTAGTGGTTGATGATATCTTAGATGGCGGCATTACCTTGGAAGCTATTATTGAATACTGCAAAGAGCAGGGCGCCTCAGAAGTATTTTCAGCAGTTCTCGTTGATAAATATAATGCTCGCCTCCCAGGAGGGCATGAAAAGGCTGACTTTAGCGGCCTAGCGGTAGAAAACCATTACGTTTTTGGCTACGGCATGGATTACAAAGGTTACCTACGCAACGCCCCAGGAATCTACATGGTCTCCCCCGAACACGAAAAATCATAAAGTAGGATGTAGGGGCGCAGCATGCTGCGCCCACAAAACACCCGCACTACAAAATTAAATAAAAATTAAAAAAAACAATTAACCCCCGTTACTCCCCACGTAATATTTACATATTCTCCCTACGCATATAATATATTTTGTTATATAAAAAAAACAAAGGGAACCCTATGCGACCAGAAATTCAAGCTGCAATAACAGAGCTAGAACAGCTAGCTAGCAACAATAGAATCAAAGAGCTCGATCAAGAATCAGTGAAATACATTGGCGACCTAGAACGTTACAAAAAAAAAGAAGACGCTGTTCGCAGCAAAATTTACGCCTTGCAAAAAAAACTAGATAAAGACCAGCAGTCAAACCTAAGTGATTTCCTCAAAATTATCGATAGCAATAGAAGACTTATTACAAAAGAGAAATCGAGGAGAGATGAGTCAAAGCTCAAAACGCTGTGGAAAGGTTTCAGTGAAAAGTTTTCGAGAAACTATAACTCCATTCCATTCTTCCAAGGCATGTATTATGCATTTAAATCCGCCTGGAAAAAACCCAATGCTAGCAAACCTTTTTATATCCTTGCCACCATTATCGCTTTTGTCGGTGCAGGGCTGAGTAAAATAGATAGTTTTCTATTTGATGAGAATAATCGAATCAATGTGACTAGTGACTATGGTGGATCGTGGAGAAAACACACCTTTGGCATGCAGTGGACTCGGCGTTTATTTAACTGGAGCACAAGTGAGTCAAAAAATTTTCTCACCAGCGGACTTAAAAAGTTAATTGCCTGGCCGTTATTACCTGCAACTTCCTTATTTGAATTCACCCAGATCCCCAAATTAGTCGTAAGAATTGGAACATCTATCATAAAATTTGCTGGAACCATAGTCGGGGTTCTAAACGATTATACCGTAAAAGCATTAGCTAATTATGTAAGAAATGAGTCAAGCCATGATAGTACTTCAGCTGAATTGGCCAGCGAAATACAATCCATTCGCCGACATTCACAACGAAGCAGTAGTCTTAGCTCTAATAGTGAAATTGAGTTGGCTGAAATATCAGGCAAAAAGAACGCACCAGACGCTAAAAAAACTGAGCAAAGAGAACCGCTGATAGACAAATCGCAAAAAAAAGTAGGAAAAATACTCTTATTGGGCGGCGCTGTGGCGGCATGTGCGCTGACTGGCGGCTTGGGCACAGCTGCGGTATTAGCAAAGGTAGCCATAACACTTAAAACAAAAGCAGTTTGCGATACCGTTGTTGGTCTTGGGGCGGGAGTAATTAGTAGCAAGGTTGCTTTTTTTAATAAAAATAAAAGCGCTAAGTGCGATGATGCAAGGGTTGAGCTGCATAAGATCTCTGATGATGAGATGGATCGCAGCCCTTCACATTCTTTGTAACAGTTCTATTTGTGAGCCAAGGTTTCGCGTAAAATGCTTTCAATGCTAACTAACAGGGGTGATTTTTAAGAGTATCCCATACAGCGGATGATCAAAGTAGTTAAGTTCTTTACTCCTAGTGCGCCGGCTTTGCTGCAATTGAAAATAAGCAAAGTTACCATTTATATTTTTAAATGTTTCTAGCGATAGTTTTTTTGAAAAACCTAACGTTGGTTGAGTAAATAGTAAATTATAATTGATATTAAAATAATGATTAACGCTTAACATTAACGTCCCATTGATTTGCCAACGTTGGTCGGGGTTATAGACAATATTCTCATGGGCACTAAAATCCATTAGGTGCCCTTGATCATCATACAAACCACCACCATAAATATGGATAGGTCTAGCGTCTTCAGCACTATAAGCCGGTTGACGCCATGCAATATGTAATAACGTTTTAAAAGTGCCAGATTTATCTAAGCGCTTTTGTTCTTCATTCATCACAAAAAGTCGCGAAGGTAGCAGTTTAAAATATTCGCCGCGGTGTTTTAGTTTAATGGCAGACCTGTTGAGCTTAAAATCCGTGACCGCTGGCCACTGTTCAGAAATAAGTCCCTTGGAAGTAAGGCGTGAAAAAATAATCATCTCGACTTGATAATCACCAGCAAAAGCAAGCTTAGAAGAAACAATTAAAGTAAGAGCTGATAGAAAACAAGCAAGTTTGCGCATAACCTAACCATCCCGTGTTAATGATAAGAACCCTAGTTTACATTGCGCAGAAAGAGAGTCAAACTATATAGAGTGGAATCTATCGTGAGGAAAACGCTTATGAACCGTTCAATCTGTTTGCAAACTGCTCCTTTAAAAATCGCTATTTGTATCATGCTTTTGTTGAGCTTGTTTTTTGCTCATAACGCTTATTCTGCAGCGAGAAAATTTCCTCATGGTTGCCGTACGGTAGGGTTTGGTTTTGCCCACGGTTTACTAGTATTGCAATCAACTAATGAAGATGGTCCACAAACACTATATCTTATTCATAATACTGCGCATGAGCCCATTATGATGCAACAAGATAAGAAGAAGAGCGAGATTTTTAAATCAGCCTATAAAAATATTATTGAACCCGATGAATGGGCAGTGTTTGCAACGGATAAGAATGATTTGCGCATGCGTTGTAGCACTACTTTTAATGAAGAAGAAGGGCATCAAGTTAGCTGTGCAGATCTGTTAGAGTTGTGCCAATATAATCGCGCTAAGTTTGGTCCTTCTAATGGTGGCAACTACTGGGTTGTGCCCAGTGAGCCAGTGCAAAAGACTGCGGTGCGCAAAACAATTAAAAACGGCATTTTATTGCGGTGGTAAAATCCCTTAAACTATCGCATATTGTTTTACTAATCCTTCTATCCTTATGCTGGTCTGGCACTTTTGTTTTTGTCAAAATTGCCGACCATGACTTTGACCCGCTTACCCTGATGGCAGGGCGGGCTATTGTTAGTTTTATTTTTCTTTTTTTCACTGTGCTAATCATGAAAAAACCGTTGTTTGCTTATTTTCGTGAGTGGAAGCGGCAATTGATTTTGATTTTTTCCAGTATCATGATTGCTTATATGTGGTATACGATTGCTGCTTGTGAAAAGGTGTTAACGGCTAGTATGGCATCGTTTTTGTTAACCTCTTTAGTGATAGTCTCTTGGATTATCGCCGTTTTTTTTATTAAAGATCGTAAGTTTTATTATGTGAATTTGATTGGCATTATTTTAGCGGTGGTCGGCGTTCTTACTATTTTAGGTTATCAAAATATTTTTTATGGCAATAAAAATATTTGGTATTCATTATTGTATATCAGTGGTATTGCTGCATTTTTAATTGGTGTTGCTGTTAATAAGAAATGTTATCCTGGCATGGATCCTTTTATCGCGACAACAATTAATCTTTTTTATACGGCTATTATTTTACTATTAGCTTCTTTGATTTTTGAGGCGCCTTTTTCTCATACATACTCCACAGCAAGCTTATTGTCTGTCGTCGGTGTTGGTTTGATTAGCACCGGCATCGGTTATCTTATTTTCTTTTGGTTGGTTATGCATGCAGGGCAGTTATTTGCTTCCTACAATGGTTATCTAGTGCCTGTTTTTGGTTTTTTAATGGGGACTTTCTTTTTAGGTGAGCCTTATCATTGGCATCAGTTACTTGGTTTGGGGATTGTTTTTGTTGGTATGGCGTTAACTAATGTAGTTGATTTAAAAAAATTAAACTAGCCTTTACTATATCCTGAAATATTAAGTGATCTACTTAATATTCACTGATTTATGACATTAATAATATTTTCTTAACAATTGCCTGTTAATCTTTGCTGGAATGAATGCTGCTGGTTCGCGTGAAAAACGAATGGATCAAGAGTTTACCAAAGAGTACATTACTCAGGAAATAGACCGACCTGGTAGTGCTTTGTAATATGCTAGCTGAATAACATAAGATTTATTTTTTCGTTATGCGGGTGCAATATATTGTGCCCGCTTTTTATATGCTTTTTAGCAATTCTGAATTATTGATAAGTATTTCTTTTTTCTTTTTGGTAAGCTTTTTTATTTTATTTTCAATTTTTAAAATAGATGAAAGGTCTGTGTCGAATTGCCAGCAGGCGGCGAGGCGTTTGGGCGGAAAACTGCGGGTGTATTTGCATTTTTTGCTGCCTTGTAGGTGTTCTTGGTAGCGGCGTTTTATGTCTGTTGTGTAGCCTGTGTAGTAGGTGTTGTTGCTGCATTCTAGGATGTAAATGTAATATATCATTTTTTAGGGTGGTGTTTTAATTTTTGTTTTTTTTGTGGCTTTGTTGTTGCTGATGTTTGCGGGCGCAGCATGCTGCGCCCCTACGATTTTTATATGGTTTTTATTAATGATTTTTATGATCCTAGGCTGCAATTGATGCCTTTTGTTTTTGGGTCTTTGAATAGCAAAGCTGTTTTTGATCTTGACCAGTTTGTTGAAACTGAAAAGTATAGGTTAATAAGATGTTTTTGTTGTAAGTTACTCGGTACGCCATCAGAAAGAAAAGCGTATTGTCCGGATAGCCCCATGGGAAATAATCTTACATCCGTATGTGCAACCTTCGCATTAGCACTTTCTTGTAATGATTTTGGATCTACTGAGTAATGTACTCGAATCGTTTTACCAAAATATTTATGATATAAAATTCTGCATTCTTTATTGTATTTTGGCGCTGGTGATGCGTTTTCATGAAATGCTTTTACATTTTTTAAAGTAAGAGCCACTGAATCTTCTTGTCCAATAGGCGTAGCAGCTAGAGAGGTGGTAGTGAAAAACATTAACGATGAGAGAGAAAGTAAGATTATTTTTTTCATTGAATGTTCCTTTTCATTTTTAAAAATAAAAATTCAGCTTATATAAAGTAAGTACCTAAGTAAAGGGAGAAATTAAAGATATTCTTCAGAGTATAGCCTGTGTGAAATTTATTATTTTTGTTCTATATTTGACTACATCTAGTGATAAAGAGGAGAAGCGGTCATGTCTAAGGGCTGTTCAGTATTACAGAGTTTCGTCGCCTTAGCGGGTCGAATCTGCGTTTCTCTGATTTTTGTCGTTGCCGGCTTGCAGAAGGTAGTTGCTTTCGACTCGACCATGGCACTGATGGAAAAAGCAGGGGTTCCACACGCAGAATGGGTGCTAATTGCGTCGATTATCTTTGAGTTAGGCGGTGGTATATTAGTCTTTTTAGGCTTATACGCACGTTTTGGAGCATTTTTATTGTTTGTCTTTATTATTCCGGTCACCTACTACTTTCACTCCTTCTGGGGTATGGAGCCAGGTACAGCGGACTATGTGACACAGACACACCATGCATTAAAGAATCTGTCCATTTGGGGAGCAACGCTATATATTATGGCGTTTGGCCCAGGATCAATCAGTTTTGACTGGTTCCGATGTCGGAACCGTCGAAAATCCACAGAATAGCTATAAACGCTATTCCGTGGAGGGATCGCTGCTTTTTTTCGAGGTTGTAAAAGCAGCGATTCTTTGCGTCCTACCTTCTAAAAGCTTATACTTCGCTTCGAATTAACGTTAATTTTGTGGAAACAAGCTGACATGTCGCAATCAAAAGTAGAAGCGAAGCTGATTCATTATGCTAAAAAAGCAATGAATGATTATCGAATGATCGATAAGGGCGACCGGGTTATGGTCTGCCTTTCCGGAGGAAAAGATTCCTATACCTTGCTCAACGTGTTAAATCATATTCGCATTGAGTCTCACTATAAATTTGAGATCTTTGCTTTTACATTGGATCAAAGCCAGCCGGGTTGGGATGATTCCGCTATGCGCGCTTGGATTGAAAATAAAAAAATCCCTTATGAAATTTTAAACCGCGATACCTATTCGATCGTTAAAGAAAAAATCCCAGAGGGCAAAACCTATTGCTCGTTATGCTCGCGTTTAAGACGCGGCATTATTTATCGTTATGCAGAAGAAAATGGCTTTAATAAAATCGCTTTAGGTCATCACCGCGATGATTTAATTCAAACCTTGTTAATGTCTATTATTTATGGTGGCCAATTGCGCTCAATGCCGCCAAAGCTGTTAACAGATAATAAAAAGCATATTGTCGTGCGGCCATTATCTTTTTGTCAGGAAAAGGATATTATTGAATATGCCAATGAGCAAAATTTTCCGATTATCCCATGTAACTTATGTGGTACACAGGAAAATTTAGCACGACAGCGCATTAAAAAATTAATTGATACATTGGCTGAGCAAAACCCCAAAGTTCCAAGTAATATTTTAAGATCAATTAGTAATATTAAACCCAGCCAATTAATGGATCATGATTTTTGGGACTTTCGCAACTTAGAGGTAGAACCAGTATGATAAAATCTTGTGTTAAAACGTTATTAACTTCTGGCCTACTGCTTTCAGTAGCAGCATCCTTCGCTTTGCCGTTGCCAAAAAATATTATTGGCTTTTCCTCCAAACAAGGACAGCAATTGTTATTACAAAGTAACAATAAAGCGGCTTATTGGCGGCTCGCACCTTATTTTATTACCGAAAGAGGGCTAAGCTGGTGTGCTATTGCTGCTGATGTGATGGCTTTAAACGCGCTTGGGATTAAAAAACCGCTAACGCCAGAACATGCACCTTACCGCATATTTACACAAGATACTTTTTTTAATAACGCCAAAGCTATTGATGTTATTCCACCGGCGCGCGTTTTTGCTGGTGGCGTTACTTTAGCACAAGATAAAAAATTGCTTGAAGCGCATGGTGTTAACGTCAAAATGGTTTATGCCGATCAAAGTAGCGCGGATGATTTCCGCCAAGCTGCCATTGATGCTATTGGTAGCAAAAATAAAGTAATACTGATTAATTATTGTCGAAATGTTATCGGTCAAACAGGTTGCGGCCATTTTTCACCGTTAGCAGCATACAACAAAAAAGCTGATCGCTTTTTAATAATGGATGTCGCTCGTTATAAATACCCTCCTGCTTGGGTTAAAGCGAATGAGCTTTACAAGGCAATTTCTGTCGGTAAAGATACTACCAGTCATTTGCACCGCGGCTATCTTATCGTATCAAAATAGATATTATTGTAGAGGCCAGAACCAGACTAGTAGTGGCAAGGATATGATTAGAATAATAATTTCTAACGGTAACCCTAAGCGGATATAATCTGAAAATTTATATCCGCCTGGCCCCATCACCAGCGTATTATTTTGATGTCCGACTGGTGTTAAAAATGAACATGAAGCGCCAATGGCAACAGCCATTAAAAATGGATCGGGGCTTGCATGCATCGCTTGCGCAACACTACCCGCAATAGGCGCCATCACAACAGCTGTTGCAGCATTATTCATAAAATCAGATAAAGTCATCGTGACCACTAACAGTAAACCTAAAATATAAATATGCGGTAAGTGCACAGTAAGCTTTAAAATAAAGTGCGAAATTAACGCCGTTCCCCCTGTCGTTTGTAACGCATGTCCGATTGGAATCATTGCTGCTAATAATAAAATCACAGACCATTCAATACCATCATAGATAAGCCTAGTAGGGATCGAGCGTGTTAATATCATCGCTAACACCACACCACCGAAGGCAATTTGTACGGGAAGTAGCTGTAGTGCGGTTAGCACAATACCAACAATAAAAATAACTGTTGGCAACCATTTATATTTGCGCACACCAACTTGCAAGCCGCGTTCAATTAAGGGGAGAAAACCTAAACTGGAGATATTTTCTTTTAAAGTATCGGTAGGGCCTTGTAATAAAACCACATCACCAGCTCGCAATTTTACTTTATTCAAACGTTTTTTAAAGGGTTTTCCTTGACGAGCAATAGCAATTAAATTAATTCGGTAGCGAGAACGCAAACGACTAGTCTGTGAAGAGCGGTTTTCTATGCGCGCACCTGGGGGAATTACCGCTTCAATTAATGCAACATCTTCAGAGCGCAAAACATCAGAAGTTATTTTTTCAGTACCAATAAGCTCTATACTACCTTGTTGCAGAATTTCCTCTAATACCTGCGGGGTTGATTCTATAATCAATATATCATCTTGCTTTAAACGATGTTCTGGTGGTAAAACAAAGCGCTTACGTTTATTGCGAATAATTCCTATTAATACAAAATCACTATGTAGCTTTTTCTCTAACTCTTTTACTGTCTTGCCAATAAGCTGAGAGCCAGCAGGAATTTTTATTTCAGCAATATAATCTTGAATCTGGAACATTTCTTCTGGCTTGCGTGCAGCTTTACGCCTACCAGGCATTAAACGCCAACCCACCAAAGAGATAAAAATAATACCAATAATGGCAACCGGCACACCGACAAGAGAAAAGCTAAACATTGAAAAGGGGTCAGCAACAATTTGTGCACGATAGTTAGATATTAATAGGTTCGGTGGTGTACCAATTAAGGTTGTTAACCCACCCAACCCTGACGCTAAAGCGATAGGCATAAGCACTAATGAAGGTGAGCGTTTACTCTTCAGCGCCGTTTGAATAGCAACCGGCATCATCAATGCTAATGCGCCGACATTATTCATAAAAGCCGATAATACCGCTGAGATGATTGAAAGTGTGGCAATGTGCAAGGTTGCACTCGATGTGACACTTGTTATTTTTTTTACAACAAGTGACATTGCACCCGAGCGACGAATTGCATCAGAAATGATCATAACGCAGGCAACCGTAATAACTGCCGGATTAGCAAGACCCGAGTATGCGTCTGAAAAGGGCACAGCCCCAACCGCCACAGAAGCCGTTAACGCCAGTATAGCCACAACATCATAGCGCCAGTAGCCCCAAATAAAAAAGGCCATGGTAATTACGAGAATAATCAGTATGGTATACGGTCCATGCATGAATCCATCATAACCTATCCGCTTCGAACTGCACAATACTGCTGATGAACAAATTATCGCAAATATTCGCGCTTGATTTGTGAGATCAAAAACTGAATAATCAAACTATGTTAAGAGCATTTTTTGGTATCCCCATATGTGAACAAGATGAGCTTTTAATGGCTCAATTGATAAAACAAATGCGCAGCGATAAGGACGATGATCCACACTGGATTGATCCTCAGCATTGGCATATCACGATAAAATTTTTTGCTAGTGTGGAAGCAGAAACGCTTACGCCTATCTGTGAGTCGATTGAAGAGGTAACCTCAACACTGGCGCCATTTTTTTTAGGTGTCAGAAAAATTGCTGGCTTTCCTGCAGCAAATTCGCGTAATATTGCTGCACATTTGATTCCTCATAAAGCATTGCGGCTAATTTTTGATAGTTTGGATGAAGCAGCATGCGTGATGGGGATAGCAAAAGAAACTAGGCGATTTCGACCCCATATTACCTTGGCTAAATTTCGTTCTAATATTTTACCTTTTGAACCTGTTTCATTGACTGATTTTAAAATAACAGCAAAAGAACTGGTTTTGTATGAAAGTAAACCTGCACGTGAAGGGAGTCATTATATTCCACTGCGTAGGTTTCCCTTAACTGGAGAAAAAGATGTCTGAAAAAGTTGAAGATTTAACCATTGAGTACATTGAAGATGGTATTACTACCGTTAAAGAATTGGAAAAAGTTATTTTGACCAAAGGCGCCTGGTGCACCATTCTTTACAAACTGCAAAATTGGAATCGTACTAAGCAAGAGTACAGTCCTGTTTCTTATTCTATTCGTCGCTATCAAAAACGCAATGGTGAATATCAGCAACGGTCTAAGTTTAATATTTCTAGCCGTGATCAAGCACAGAAAATTGTTGATGCTTTAAATAATTGGTTGGGCGAAGAAGAACAATAGGCTAATCTGTAACAGGGTGGGCTAGTGCTGTAATTTACGTAGCCCACCAGTTAGCAGCATCGCAAAGTTATTATGAATCAGCATCGGCGTAAATACAGTTAACATAAGGCTGTAGCCAGTAAAACCAAAAAAAATCACCAAATACATTGGTATCAAGTTTTTAAGAGGCTTTCTTGGCTCTTGCATCTACGATTTAATATCCTTATAAACAAAAGCATCTAAGAATGTATCAACATTAGCATTAAGTAATGTATCTTGGTCGTCACAAAGCGTAACAATGTTTTCAGCTTTATCTTTTTCAAAAGTCTCATAAACACTCTTGTAAAACTTTTCCATTAACACGGGAATACCTTCGTCACGACGACGTCGATGCCCGATAGGATAGTCAATAGAGATTTCTTGCGTGGCGCTACCATCGCTAAAGAAAATCTGTACTGCATTACCAATAGAGCGTTTATCAGGATCCAAATATTCTTTGGTAAAACGGGGCTCTTCCGTGACTGCCATTTTATCTCTCAAAGCATCGATCAAGGGGTTTTGCGCAACATCATCTTCATAGTGTGCGGCAGTAAGCTCACCAAAAATTAAACCAATTGCAACCATATATTGCAAACAATGATCACGATCCGCAGGGTTATAAAGCGGGCCTGTCTTGTCGATAATACGAACGGCAGACTCCTGCGTTTTAATATGAATTTTTTCAATTTCCTCAAATCGATCTTTTATTTCAGGATGCAGTGCAATTGCACATTCAACTGCCGTTTGTGCATGAAACTCGGCGGGAAAAGAAATTTTAAATAAAACATTTTCCATCACATAGGATTCGTAAGGGCGCGCTAATTCAAATGCTTTACCATTAAAACTCACATCATAAAAACCCCATTTGGATGCTGATAAGGCACTGGGATACCCCATTTCACCACGGATCGCCATCAGCGCTAAGTAAACACCGCGACTACTAGCATCGCCGGCCGCCCATGATTTGCGTGACCCCGTATTCGGTGCATGGCGATAAGTTCTTAGGCTTTGACCATCAACCCAAGCCAAAGAAATTGCATTGCAAATTTCGTCGTGTGTGCCGCCAAGAAGATGTGTCACTACAGCGGTTGTTGCTATTTTAACGAGAATAACGTGATCAAGACCAACACGATTAAAACTGTTAGATAACGCGAGAATACCTTGAATTTCGTGCGCTTTAATCATTGCCGTTAATAGATCTTTAACGGTAAATGGAATTTTATCATCTTGGTTTAAATAATTACGGTTTAAATAATCCATAGTGGCTAAAATGCCGGCCAAGTTATCAGAAGGGTGACCCCATTCCGCAGCAAGCCAGGTATCATTAAAATCTAACCAACGAACTAGGGCGCCGATATTAAATGCCGCTCTTACCGGATCTAACACAAAACTTGTTCCTGGTACACGAGCGCCATTTTCTAAATTCGCATTCGGAACAATAGGCCCTAAGAGCTTTACGCAATTAGGATAGGCTAGCGCCATCAGGCCGCAAGCCATTGAGTCTAAGAGATCATAATAAGCGGTGTTATAAGCTTCTTCGCTTTCTATTTCATACTGTTGGACATAGTTAGCTATATCGACAATGACCTGGTCGAATTCAGGGCGGGTATTTTCTGTTGTCATAATCTTTTAACGTTCATTAATGGGTATAAAGTCTTGTGGTTCTGGGCCCGTGTATTCAGACAGGGGACGAATTAATTTATTACGCGCGCGCTGTTCAAGAATATGGGCTGACCAGCCTGCAATTCTAGACATTACAAATAACGGTGTAAACATATTTGTAGGAATATTACAAAATGCATAGGCGGAAGCGCTATAGAAGTCGAGATTAGGAAAAAGATTTTTTTCATTTTTCATTACGGCTTCAATAGATTCTGATACAGGGTAAAGCATTTTATTTTGTGAAACAGTGCCAGCAAGTTTTCGCGCCCATTCTTTAATGATATCAGAGCGTGGATCAGACACCGTATAAACGCGATGTCCAAATCCCATAATAACTTCTTTATTCGTCAGCATTTCCAACACACCTTTTTCCGCTTCTTCAGGTGTTTTAAATTGCGAAATTAATTCAAATGCTTTTTCATTAGCACCACCGTGTAGCGGGCCGCGCAAAGTACCAATAGCACTACAAATAGCAGAGTAAAAATCTGATAATGTTGCCGCTGTCACTCTGGCTGCAAACGTTGAGGCGTTAAATTCATGTTCGGCATAAAGAATTAAAGAAGCATTTAACATCTCAACCTGAAGCGGTTCTGGGGTTCTTTTATAGAGTAGTCGTAAAAAATAGGAAGCAATGGACGGCAACGTTAATTCGGTGGATATGCGTTCACCTGTTTTATGAAAATGATACCAATATAGTAGCATCCCTGGAAAAATAGCAATTAAACGATTGGCGATATCAGCGCCATGTTCAAGATCTTTTTCAGGTTCCAAACTACCCAGTAAAGAGGTCCCGGAACGCAATACATCCATCGGATGCGCATCAGCTGGGATGACTTCCAATAAAGTCTTTAGCTCAGCAGGGAGTGAGCGCATGCCTGTTAGCATTAATTGGTAATCAGCAAGCTCCTTTGCACTTGGTAATTTACCATAAATTAATAAGTAAGCGACTTCTTCAAATGAGGCATGCTGTGCTAATTCATCGATCGCATAGCCGCGGTAACGTAAACCAATACCTTCTTGACTAACATTACAAATCGCCGATTCGCCTGCTTTGATACCCGCAAGACCGCCGCTTTTATCGCTCATGTTATTTTCCTTCTTTACGCTGCATAATAGACATCGTTAAGCGATTGACTGAAATTAAATCTTCATCTTTATTAATAATTTGAATATTCCATACTTGCGTGCTGTGCCCTAAATGATAAGGTGTTGCAGTGGCAAAAACGGTACCTTCGCGTATTGATTTTATATGGCTAGTATTAATGGAAAGACCAACAGCATAATGTGTTTGTTGGTTAACACAATAATTGGCTGCTGTACTGCCTACCGTTTCAGCTAGCACACACGAAGCACCACCGTGCATAATACCAAGGGGTTGATGCGTGCGATGATCAACATCCATTTTGGCTACCAAAAAGTCTTCACCAATGCCGACAAACTCAATGCCTAAATGCTCAGCCATCGTATCTTTGGAACGTTTTGCTATATCTTCAAGGGTAATTTTCTCAATCCAAATCGTCATATTCTTCTACCTAAAATATTAAAAAAGCGCCATAGCATTACCGCCATAGCGCTTTGATTCTACCATGATGCCAAACAACTATGCATCCATAGGTTCCATATCTCTTTGACGTGCTGTATCTGATTTTTGCGTATTAGCTTGCGAATATTTACCAAGTTTTTCTTTAATGGCTTGGCTATCCATATCAATACTACCTTTGAACTCAGCACCATCATCAATAGCAATTCGCGGAGAAACAATATTTCCTAACACTTTACCATTTTTACGCAGCGTGACGTGATTCGCATATAAATCGCCAACAACTTCACCTTCAACCGCTATACATTGGGCAATAACATTTGCTTCGACACGCCCCGTGCGACCAACTACCAAGTTATTATTTTTTAAAATAACTTCGCCTTTAATAGTTCCAAGCATAGTAACGTCTTCATCACCGGATAACGTGCCTTGGATATTAACGGAACGTCCAATGGTAGAAAGAGGGCGGGCTTGCGAAGCTTGAGCACCGTGTGCATTGGCATTGGTTGCGTTAGCACTGGCTGCTGTCGCTTGTGCACGGTGGCTAGCTTGAGTCGCTGAGGAATGATGGAAAGACTGGCCTTCTTCATCCGTTGAAACCTCAGGCAGATTTTCGAAATTACTAATTCTAGATTCTGAATCGTTTCGTTTTCCCCAGTTCATGCAATACTCTCCTTGTTTGATTGCGCATAATGGTATAAGTCCATCATTTATTTTAAGAAAAATATAAGCTCATGTCTATAAGAGTCGCACAGGTAAATACTCTAGAGTATTAAAATAGAAAAATATAGGCCATTTTGTGCTACATTTACAATGAAATCATAAAGAAAGAGAGCATGGCTATGATGGTGCTATTATTTGTGCTTATAGGTTTAACAGTTATTGCTGTCTATCTAGCCTGGTACAAATTATCCATTTTTGGTTTTTTTCTAACGTTTGTAATCGCCGTAATCTGGTTTGCACATCATGCAACAGATAAGCTTAATATCCAATTGTAAGTAGGGTTGACGATGAAGCTTTCTATATTTAAAGACATAAATGTTATTGACACCTTTGCCATTATTGTTATTTTATTGGTAGCATTTTTCTTTCAGTTTGCTTATCACGAATTGCCTTGCCCTTTATGCCTTTTACAACGTGTTGGCCTATTGTTGATAAGCATAGGTTTTGTAATGAATTTAAGATTTGGTTTTAAAGCTCGACATTATGCTTTTTCATTATTAGCTGCTGTTTATACGGCAGCAGTTTCTATGCGGCAGATACTTTTGCATATTGAGCCGGCTAGTGGTGCGTATGGTGATCCCTTTTTAGGATTACATCTTTATACGTGGGTATTTATTGTAAGTATTATCTATATTGTTTGGACGGCATTTGTGTTAATGTTTTCAAATCAGTTTAAACTTTCATATAAAGAACCTACCAGCAAATCACTTAAAATACTGATTACGGCTGTCTTTGTGCTTTTGATCATTCTTTGTTTTGCTAATGCAGCAACTGCTTTTTTTGAGTGTGGGCTTCATCAATGCCCTGACAACCCTTAGCGTTTTTAATAATAATTCTCTAAATTTTTTTGCGTAAGCCACTGCAAAATATTCTCTCTTTAATTCGAAAATTAATTTATTATTAATGCGCAATATAAGACTTTTTTAATAACTGATCGTTATACTACCATTTTATTTTAATAGCAAAAAAGGATAGGTTAATGAGAAAAGCAGATATGCAAAAAGCGTTTGCACAACTACAGCAAATGGACCCTCAACAAATGGCGATGATGGCACAAGCTTTTCAGGGCATGATGGGGAATGCCTTGGAAACGGCGCTAGCCCCCCAACTTGAAAAAGCCAAGGACAAACTTGAAAACACATACTCTTTTTCATCACAAAAAAATATCCAAGTTCTTCAAGTACGACGTGCTATAGAATTAGAGAAAAAGGGCCTTCCTCAAGAAGCTATACAAAAAGCACTTGCATGTATTGATAAGCATCAACGCGCTGCTGTAGAAAAAGGTTTAAAATTAAGCGAGGCAGCATTGAAGAGCGACATGAGCTCGGTGCAACGAATCAACCAAGAGATTGCAGACATTAATCGTCAAATGGAAAACGAAATAAAAGCTATTGCCGAGGGCGGGGTACGCGAGCAAAAACAAGGAAAGCGCGATGATGCAAATGCAAAAATTTCTGGTAAAACAAAAGAAGCGACTAAAACCCCACAGGACAAACCAAGTCAAGACAAGCGCACCAAACAAAAAAATAAGCGAAAAAATAGGCGTTTGCAGGATATGTTTGCAGCAGCGTTAGCAAGAGATGAGCCAGAAAGTAATGCTAGTGATTACAAACAGAATTCACGAAACGCTATCGGAAGTTCATCTGCCTCTACAGACACACAAGCTCAAAGCTCTGATAAAATCGAGCTATCGCCTAATACAAAGAAGATTGATGAACTAGATAAACAAATTATAGGATCACAGGAAATAAATAACAGTCCAAATGCAGGTATGCGCAATTTAGATGGAGAATTACTAAGCGCATCAGCAATAGAATCAAAAAAAAGTGAGGAGAAAACGTTAGATGCGGATGTTTTGCAAAGAATGCTTCCAGACATGCAATTCGCAGCTCAACAACTACCTCAACAAAAGCCTAACCAGCAAGCTATGCAGAAGGGTAAAAGCGGATCTTCTTTATTAGCTTGGGTCGCCTCTGCCGGTATAGTGGGCGGTGGTTTTTTGATAGGTAAGTTAGCTTGGTATACTCCTAGTTTCGCACTAGGAATATTTGATGAAATATTACAAGGTATCGACTCTGTATATGAGTATATTATGTTTAACCCACGCTTGGTTGGAGATTTTGAAGCGTCAGACTTAATGACGTTAATTACTGCATATACTCTTCTCTATCTAGCAAAATATGCAATAGTAGATCCTACTATCACGACGGCAGGAAAAGTTAGCACCTGGATACAAGGTACTCACAAAGCATATAAATCAATGAGTACGCTTTTTAATGGAATAAATCATCCTCAGCCTGCTTCAGACGATACGGATCCTACTAATAACGTTGTTCCTCAGCAATAAATAAAGGGGCACAGAAAATACACTGTGCCCTATATTTAACTATTGCAATACACAGCCAATCCCTTGTTTATCCGCGTCACTAGCTGTATTTTTACTTCCTATATCGCTTGCGACAGAATTTCCGCGTTGCCTTAAAGCGCTATCAGCAAACAAGGCAGAAGGCTGCTGCGAAACACTTACATGAATCCCCATATCTTTTTTTACGGTCGCCGGTATATGATCCGCAAAAGCAGGGTGTTCATTTGTAGTTGCGTGTAAAACTTCAAGCTCTCTTTTATAGCTGTTTTTAAATACAGCGCTTTTACTCATAAAAACAAGCATATCAAAATAAGGGTTGCAGCCATCTTCAATGGGAAACTGACAGTTGTAAAATTCAAGAATGCGAAAGTCTCGATCCCCTTTATCATTTATAACTAAATGAGCTGCATTAGGACACTCTTTTTTAAAAGCTGCTAATTCACTTTGCCAACTCTTTTGCGAACCTTTAATTTCATTTCCTACATCTGCATTGGGCACCTGCATAAAAACACATGTATTGCCAATTGTCCTAGTAAAGCGCATAAGTACCGGCAAGCTGGTTGAGCATGCTTGCGATATTAATTCCTGCTGGATTATAGCTGGTAGTGATGCCCCATGATCAACATTAAGCCCCCCGTATTGGGCGGTGCGACATATATTGTCTAGAACAATCAACATTTCATCATATTTTTCTTTACAACTTTTATGTATCAAACTTTTATAGGGGGTCATTTTTGCCAGCAAAACAACTTGCACATAATAAAACATAAATTTTTTCATTGTTAGTATGCTCTTGTCGTAAGCCTTGTTGTCTTTGAAGCTTTTGAGAAGAGCAGTCTGCTGATAAGTAAAAATTACTTGTAGTAATAATGGAAGTTGTTGGACAGGACTTTTATCCGTTGGCGCGCTGCTTGAAATTTTGCTCTTTAACTCTTTAAAACGATCAGCCGTTGAAGAAATGATATTATCAATTAATTCAATAATAAAAACATCTATATCATCGTCGCTTTTCCCAATAGCTTTAAGAATTGGCACCAAGAAATCTTCACAAAGGCCTACTGTCAATTTTTTATAAAAATTTTCTTTTGCATGATCAATAGCAAGCATTAAAGGGTCTAAATATTTAATAGGGGCATTAGCCTCCCTTAGCGAAAAATGGGTAAAGTAACGCTCGGCTAGCTTTATTGAGACTGCTGAGAATACCGGTTCTGATAAATAATCACGCCCCCAAAGTGAGTCTTTTTCAATGCAAAAACTATGCGCCGCACTGATGCTATGCAAATAAGGATACATGATACGCTGCAAAAAATATTGAGAAACATTATCTCTTTCAGCCATTATTGTATCGATACGCTTAGCAAGATCGCTCTCGTTATCCTGCAAATGTTGTCGAATGTTGATAAAAGCAATAACACAGGCTAGCAAACATTCAGTAGCGAGAATTCCCCATTGATCAAGTTTAGCGTACGTGACTAAAGCAAGCATTAGAAGCCCGTAAAAGAATAGCTTAGACTTTTCTGTTATAAGTTCTATGCTTCTTTTTTTATGAATTCTCTGATGTGTATCTAAAAGACTTGTGTAAGCGCGATCATAAGGACAATTACTCAATTCTTTACAAGTTTTACTGGCCTCTTTATAAAACTTTCGTAACCCTTCATCATGTGTCGCACAAAACAATCGAATGATTTCTGCATCTTTTTCAAGAAGCAAACTATTCTGTGACCACTTTATCTTTTCTGGTGGAGTATAAAAAATATTGATCCATGTTTTTTCATTACTTAAAATACTTTGATCTGAAAAAACGGCGAATAACTCGTAACAATCACCGCTAAATGAAAGCACGTTAGGGTTGGAGTAAATAATTTCTTTAATTCTTTTCACAGAATCATAAAGCTTAGCTCTATTATTGGGTTTGTGATTGTTTGCGGAAATAATAAAGGAAGTGTTGTCGCCAACTTCTACATGTTTTAATTCATTATAGCTAGCAACTGTTGCTTTGTGTTCTTCCACTAATGCAGCATTATCGGGGCTAGCGTCGGCAAAAGATGATACCACTGAAGTTTTAAATTGTACTTTTTGATGATGTTTAAAAACGCTTGTTTCAGTTTCTCGCTTTACTCTATCCCCCGCAGCATCACTCGTAACACTAGCGGTTATTATCACCCCATGTTTTGCTTGATTGGCTAGGTGCATTTCAGCAATTTTTAGACCTGTTGGCATAACCATGCTCCTTATAAAATATTTCCTAAGAAGCTACCATAACAATTTTTTGTTAAATTAAAATTAAACAAGGTTAATGTTTAATGAAAAAAACTATAAAAAAATAAATATTTACAAGAGGGTGGGGAGCGAATAAAAATTACCGCAATTATTTAAAAAAACGCATAAAAATTTCCAGTTCTATTTGAAAAATAAAATTAGGTTTTTTTCTGAAAAAAACCTATAGCGGCCAGTCGTTTTTTTATGCCAGGGTGAGTAGTAAATAATCCCGACAAACCACCAGAGCTAATTCCCAGACGAGAAGGGTCAAAAATATACGCCTGTTGCCTGACTGACTCATGCGCCGTTTGCCCATATTCTTGCTTGTAAAATTCACTGTTATCAGCATGGTCTTGCTGAATTTTCATTAACGCCGAAGCAAGAGGGCGGTTGTTTCGCATTAATTCAACGCAACCAGCATCCGCCATATATTCACGTGTACGACTTAAATAAAGCATTAGTAACACAGTGATTAACGGCAAGACAAAACGCAACACCATAATGACGATAAATAAAATATTTCTACCACCGCCACCTTCACGATCATTGCTGCGACCACCGAAGAGGGCACCGTAAAATAAGATATCAACCGCCATCAACGTTATGTTACTTAATACAGAAGCAGTTAACGTTAGTTTAATATCCATATGGCGGATATGGCTAAGCTCATGTGCCATCACAGCGGTTAACTCTTCACGATTTAATTTTTCAAATAGCCCACGGGTAATGGCTACCATGGCAGATTTTTCACTGTAACCACTGGCAAAAGCATTCATATAGTTTGCTTCTATCAAAAATACTTTTGGCATATACCTTAGGCCAGCCGCGACTTTCATTTCTTCAATGACATTGTAGAGTTGTTTCTCACGCACATCTTGCGCCGTCTCTGGCGTGATTTGTCGATACTCGGTACCGAGCAACACGATTTTATCGTGCATGGCAAAAGTAACCCAAAGCGCAATAACTGCAACCAAACCAGCGATCAAGGTGGCGATTGGTGTGATCTGAAAAGTGAGTAGGGCGTGTGCAATAACACCAAGCGGAACAGTAGGGTAGGTACCTGAGCGCCAATAAAGATCGATAAGAAAACCAACGCCCAAATAAATAACAATAAAGCTAAAAATAACCCAGAATGTGCGTCGTCGATTTTTCTTTAAAGAAGATCGCCAATCAACACTTTTCTGCTTAAAACCTTCTAATGGATCGCTCATCGTAAGTTTAACTCCTTGCACAAGATAATGGATCCGCAACTCATGCTGCGGGATAACGAGCTAGAGTTCTACTTTATAGTCTTCTTGTTTCTTCACTTGATCATCGCTAAGTTGCCAGTAAGGGAAGTCAACGTCCAACTTACTGGAAAACATCGATACCACCATGGATTGAAAAACAAACTTTTTATAAGCGTTATAGCGCTCAATGCTATCGTTGTAGGCTTGTTTTGCATAGGCTAATTTGTTTTCCGTGCTGACAATTTCTTCTTGTAACTGCATAGCATTTTGATTGGCTTTTAGGTCAGGGTATTGCTCAAAAACGACATTTATACCGCCCAGAGCAGAGGAAATTTTATTTTCAGCCTCCATACGCGTTTTGCTATCGCCTGAGGCTTTTGCTGCTTGTGCTTGATTACGTAAGGCAACAACATCTTTAAGCGTCGACTTTTCATAATCCATGTATTTACGGACAACATTGATTAACGACTCAAACACTTTGTATCGTCTATCTAGTTGAATATCAATTTGTTTGTCGTTATTACGGATGGTTTCAATCATAGCAATGATTTTATTGTATATTCTAACAACAAAAATTGCCAAAATAATAATCAGCGCAAGGATGATAATTAGCGTCATTTTCTAGCCCTCTTTACCGTCTTTATGCTGATTATTATAACACATTGATGCGCTTAAAGAATGCTTAAGAATTGGCAAATGATCGACTTTGACCTTCTTCACAAACCCAATATCTCTGATAATCTTTCTTATCAGAGGTTGTATCTATTTGTGCTTCTGTATTAAGTATGAACAATCTGCTCAGAGGAACGGAGGAACTATTGATGAAAATCACCTGGAGCTGGTTTTTGCTGCATAAAGTGTTATTTCATTTAATTGTAATAATTTACTGCCATCACAGCTGCAGCAAAGTTGGCGGTATTTTTGCCATAAACTGAAAACCAAGCACCAGCAATAATGCCCAACTTTCTTGAAAAGTTATACTCAATTGCTGGAGCTAAACTAAACACCTGGGCACTAACTCCACCAACCATTGCAGCAGCTCCTGAACTCGTAGTTCCGAGCGTACCACTAAACTGACTTTTAGCTTGATAGGCATAAACGATATCAAGCGCAGGCACCCAGTTTTTTGTAATAGCAAACTCTATAGAGCCATCAATATTAAAGATATTGCCAATATCAATGATGCCATCTGTTCCTGTTCCACCTCCATACGTATTCGCATTACTCACTTTCGGAGAGCTAGGAATGACGTAAAGAAAAGTTAGGCGTGCACGTAAATAATAGGTTTGTTTAATAAGAAATGTTTTTTGAAAGTTAGCGCCAATCCCTGTTTGATACGAACCAGCGCCTATTGCATCAATACCACCATTAATAGGATTTAAATTTTGATAACGTCCAACTGGAAACTCCTCTGATATTGTAAAACGTAAATCAGGACGCCAGCCTTGCTTGTCCTCAACAAATGCTTGAAAGCCTAAAAATACAGTTGGGTCGCCAATACCTGAATAATTATTTGCAGCACTATTAATAAAGCTATAGTCGGCAATAACTTGCAGATCCATAAAGCTTGTCAGTCCTTGAGTAAAGACCATTGCAGGTGTTGTTTTAATAACCGGTGAGATTTGCTGTTTTTTGCCGTTAGTATCAAACACCCCGAACGTATCGGTCACAAAAAGATAGGGTTCATAGTTCGAATGACCAGCTGGCAATGTATGCCCTGCTTGCGCCAATAACGGACCTGTCATCCAAGGTAAACCTAAGTAATCAGGGTCCGGCACTGCTTTTATTGAAAAGCAGCAAAAAATTAATATTACAAATAATAATTTTTTATAAATAAACCGCATTCAGTTTGTTTAGTGGTAATAGTTTAATGCAAAAGCTGCGCCTGCAAATTCAGCATTATTTCGCCCATAAACTGAAAACCAAGCGCCACCAATAATACCCAGCGCAGCACTAAAGTTATATTCAATGGCTGGCGCCAAGCTAAGAACACCACCTTTCAGAGAGCCTATCCTCGCTGGCATACCGGTCGCTGTTACACCTCGACGACCAGAAAACGTTGTTGTATCTTGATGTGAATAAGAAACATCTAAAGCCGGTACCCAATGTTGCGTCAATGTATATTCCAAACCTAAATCAACATTGAACTTATTGCCTAGGTTTACCGTTCCACTGGTACCAAAACCACCGCCATAAGAGTTAAAACCTGTTACATGAGTTGAAGCTGGCATAGTATAAGTAAAGTCTAAACGAGTTCGCAGAAATCTTTTATTGGGTAAAAGTACTGTTTTTTGGAAGTTAAGGCCAATACCTGTCTGATAAGAGCCACCACCATTGGCCTCAACACCCGGCCTGCTAGGATTAAGGTTTTGATAACGCCCCGCAGGAAATGTTTCAATCAATGTGACCCTAAGATCAGGCATCCAAGTGCCCTTTTGCTGCGTTAACGCTTGAAAGCCTAGCATCACTGAAGGGTCAGCCCATCCGTTATAGGAAACGGCTCCCCTATTAGCGCGCTTATTATTATTAAAGTTGTAGGCCGCAATAATTTGCAAATCCATAAAGCTTGCTAAACCCTGCGTTAACACCATGGTCGGTGACGTCTTAACGCTTCTTGGAACGCTATGAACATTACCACGGTTATTGTATATGCCAAAGGCATCCGTCACGAACAAATAAGGCTCATAATTAGTATGCCCACCCGGTACAACATGACCCGCAGGTGCTAAAATTGGACCCGTCATCCAAGGGGCACTGATAAGATGACCACTCGGTGTGGGATGAGCATTCAACTTAGCAACACGGATATTAGGATTTACTTTCTTTGTCCCATGCTTGGCGGGAATTTTTAAATGTTTGCTTGATTTATGTTTTTTTGACTTATGCCGAGAAGATTTATAAGGATATCTGCTTGGAGACGAAGCAGCAAAAACTGAAAAAGTAGTGAAAAGTAATAATGCGAAAGGCGCCGCCCTTTTGGCAAAGTGTTTCATTTGAACTCCTTGTTCGTACATGAAAAATAATATATTTATGGGAAAACATACAACACTACTTGCTCAAGTTTTTAATGTCAAGATCCGTCTTGAAAAAAAGCCTGCCATACAGCAGCTTGTAGAAGCAAAAGAAACCCGTCATACCGCGGCTTGACCGCGGTATCCAGTCTTAAGACTAACTAGCAAACCCCATAAGGACAATGCACATGATTACGTTCCCAACGACGGTTAGAACGATTCATAACATGCTTAACATGATGCTTTCTAGCATGAAGCTCATTTGCACGCTGCTGATGTTTAAAATACCCATATAAATTACCATTACGCCAAGCACGTTGTGCGGCACGCTCTTGATGATGCTGTCGATGATTAAGGTTATGAACTCGATCAGCACGGTGCTGTTGTACAGGACTCCAAGGCGCGGCAGCAAAACCACTTAGTGTAACGAAACCTAATCCTGCGGCAACAATAGCTGAACTGATGATCTTAAGCGTTTTCTTTTTCATTATAACCCCTATATATTGTAGTAAGATTGCAAAGTTGTGGCCGCAAGGCTAATGCCAATATACGCCACAAGCACATCAAGGATAGCGACAGACAGTAAACTGGGTATGACAACTACGCCTCTAAATGTAAAACTCTTGTAACAAATAGACTCAATTAAGTCAAAAAATAACCGCATCAAATTAAAGCAAACACTTTTCTGAACATTTTCTTAACTGTTTAAAAAATATGAGAAAAAACAGTCTAATTAATGGGCAACCTGCTGTGATTTAAGACACAGTTGAGCTATAATCGCCCTTCTATAAAACAACAAAGTGTGTCATGCATCATGAAACTCACTGAAAACAGTATCCGCAATCCGATTTTTACCATCGTAATGAGCTTAGCACTCCTTGTTTTGGGGATAATGGCTTACAGCAAGCTCGAAATACGCTTTTTCCCTAAATTCGAAATGCCTGTCGTAACGGTGAAAACCTCTTATCCTGGGGCTAGCGCTTCCGTGATAGAGAACAAGGTGACCACACCGATTGAAAATAGCCTTGCCAGTATCAATCATATCAAGTACATGACATCCAGCAGCTCAACCGGGTCAAGCTCCATCACCATCACTTTTGATATGAAAGGTGACCTAGAGTCTGAAGCAGCGCAAGTTCGTGATAAAGTAGCTGGCTCTGTTACCAATTTACCGACCAACATTAGCGGCACACCTGTGGTTACGGTTGGAACGAAAGGCAACAAATTAATATACATGTCCTATAGTGACGCCAAGAAATCACCGACTGAAATTCGCATGTATCTACAACACAATATCCTTCCCCTCCTCCACCAAGTACCGGGTGTCGGCGGTGTGGATTTAACGGGTGGTGCGGGATACGCCATGCGTATTTGGCTAAATCCAGCGAAAATGGCAGCTTATGGTGTTACGGTTACTGATGTTAAAAATACTCTAATGGCCAATAATATTTACTTTGCTGCCGGCCAAGTACGTAATAAGAATCGTCTCTATACCATAGTTACCAAAACACAGCTAGAAACACCAAGCGCCTTTTCTAATATTATTATTAAAGATACGGATAAAGGAACCATAAGGCTGAAGGATATTGGCACCATCAGCTTAGGTTTTTCTACCTTCGAAGAAACAGGTATGAAGATCAATGGTGTTAACTCCGTTTTAATGGCCGTAGAACCCTTGCAAAGTGCCAACGCCATTACCGTCGCCAAAAATGTCCGTGACGCATTTGCGAAAATAAAACAACGTCTACCAGCGGGTATGCATGCCAGTATTATTTACGATACATCAACCTATTTGAAAGCATCCATTGGTGATACAGTGATCGCCATTGTTGAGGCGGTTGCTTTGGTTATTTTCGTTATGTTTCTCTTTTTAGGTTCATGGCGTGCGGCTAGCGTTCCCATTGTCACCATCCCTATCAGTTTAATTGCGGTATTTGCGATAATTTCCTTGCTGGGCTTTAGTATTAATATGCTCTCACTATTAGGATTGCTGCTCGCCATTGGTTTGGTGGTTGATGATGCCATCGTCATGCTGGAAAATGTCTATCGCTATGTTGAAAATGGCGATACTCCGTTTCAAGCTGCCCTTAAGGGAAGTAAAGAAATTGCTTTTTCCATTATAGCAATGACCATTGTTTTGGTTGCCGTCTATGTACCCATTGGTTTTTCTTCCGGTATTTCCGCGCAATTATTTAAAGAGTTTGCTTTTACCTTAGCTGCATCGGTATTAATTTCAGGATTTTTAGCACTGACCTTATCTCCTATGATGTGTGCTTATGTACTTCGTGAAGGTACAAAAGAATCAAACTTTAAAAAAGCCTTAGATAAAGCATTTGAAAAAATTACCAACAGCTACAATAGCTTGTTAAATACAACTTTAAAGTTTCGTTTGTATGTTATTGGTGGGCTTGTTTTAATTGCTTTGTTGGGTGTTTCTCTTTACACCCACATGAACTCTGAGTTTATTCCTAAAGAAGATTATAGTTTGGTGAATGTACAGCTGCGCTCGCCCTTTAATGCAACTGTTGCTTATAATGAAAAATATGTCACACAGGTTGGCGAAATTGCCAAAAAGATTCCCGGCATTAAAACAGTCATCGAACAAACGGATGATAATACCGGCGAACTCTTTTTAATATTAAAGCCCTACTCACAACGAAAACTTTCAGCAGAACAAATTTCTACAAAGCTAAATGCTGAGATTTCACAAATCCCTGGCGTTGATGCTTCCTCTTCTATACCTGATTTAGTTGATTACGGTGATATGGGCAATGATATTACCATTAATTTTGTCACTGCTGGAGATTATAAAGATCTAGTACCGCCCATGCAGTCTCTAATGAAAGTACTAAAGTCCTATCCAGGGGTGGTCGACCCAACCAATAACTTGAAGTTTGACTCTCAACAATATGCTTTAACTATCAATCGTGATTTAGCCGCTGATTTAGGGGTTAATTTACAAGACATTGCCGATACGACAAGCGTAATGATGGGTGGGCAGCACTGGACCGATGTGCAATCAGGCAGTATAAGCTATCCTGTTATGGTGCAAATGACCAAAGCTTATTTTTCTAATACTAATGCGGTTAAACAACTTTATGTCCCTTCTTCAAAAGCGAAAAATAACTTAGTGCCACTATCCACTTTAGTTTCACTAAAACCGCAGATTTCACAAGGAACGTATTATCACTTTAACCGCTTGCGTTCAGGCACTATCAACGCCAATTTAATGCCAGGATATACAGAAAGTCAGGTGCTTAATTATATTAATAAGCATTTACCAGGCTTGTCGTCCTCAACCATTACCACCGCCTACTCTGGAAAGGCTGCTGAGTATTTAGAATCAGCGGGTAGTATGGAGGGCATTATGCTGTTATCTTTTGTCTTTATTTACCTGGTGCTTGCGGCACAGTTTGGTAGCTTTATAGATCCATTTATTATTTTACTACCAGTCCCTTTATCATTGGTTGGTGGATTAATTTCCCTTCGCCTGGGTGGCGGTACCATAAACCTCTATTCGGAAATTGGTTTAATTACGCTAGTTGGCATGATTTGTAAGCATGGCGTGCTAATTACTCAGTTTGCCAATCAGTTACGATCAAAAGGTGTTGCTCTACGTGAGGCTTTAATCAAGGCCGCAACAATACGTTTACGACCTATTTTAATGACAACAGCCGTTATGGTGCTTGGTAGCATTCCACTAGCAATTGCCACAGGCGCTGGATCTATTGGCCGGCGCGATATTGGCTTGGTAATTGTTGGCGGTTTATTAGTGGGAACCTTCTTCTCATTATTTGTCGTTCCGATTGCTTATTCTTATATCGGTCGCTTTCACCGCTTAAAGCAGAAAAAAGATTAGGAAGATAGTTGGGGCGCAACATGATATTGCGCCCTAAATGTTTTAGACACTATTTTTATCGTGATTAGATCTAACTGCTATCATTATAATAGCACTTAATGCTAAGCCGCCCGCCGCCAAATACATCGGAATGCTGGCACCAAAGTTAGCTAAATAGCCGGTAAAAAATGAAGTTAAACCAAAACAAAGCGCCATAACGGAGCCGGTAACACCCATGACCCATCCTTGCTCCTCAGGGCCCACTTGATCTGAAAACATGGTAATCAAAGCAGAGTAACCCACAGCCATCGCCATACCAGCAAATACCAAGCTTGCCCAAAAAACAGCTTCACCTCTAAAGACCAGCATCATAAATACAACTACGGCAACAGTAAATAGAGAAACAACCACTACATTTTTTAGTCTAAACCGACGCGTAAAAAAGTCGACCAGAATACCGGTACCAATGCTAAACCCTACCCCCATTACCGCTAAACTAAGCGACACTTTTAATGGGGTAAAATTGTATTGGTGCAGTGAGTACATTGAAATAAAAGTAAAGTAATTACTCCATCCATAAATCATAATAAAAAAGACAACGGATAAGGCGCGCACTTTTTTATGACG
Source organism: Gammaproteobacteria bacterium (assembly GCA_030425685.1). Classification (GTDB taxonomy): domain Bacteria; phylum Pseudomonadota; class Gammaproteobacteria; order Coxiellales; family Coxiellaceae; genus JAUIAD01. Next base: position 110,821 of record JAUIAD010000007.1, read on the forward strand.
AAATGCCGATATAAAAATATTAATGGCATGATGAAAGCGAATTCGAATCTTACCTTTTTGTTGGAAGGTCTCTTTAAACATCCACATTAATAAAAAGGCATTAATCAATGAAATAATGGCCGCAAAGTAAAGTGGCGTAGAAAAGTTAAACCAACTAACGACACGGCTATCAGATAAAGCACCACCTATAATTGGACCTGCGATAAAACCAATGGATATCGCTAACAGAATCAAACCAATATTTCGCGCCTTATGCTCAGGGGCACTAACATCAACAATAGCAGCCTGCGCAATTGGCTGACTACCCGCAGTAAATCCAGCAATGATACGCCCTACTATAATAAACGTTAGACTCTGTTCAACAACCGCTACCGCTGACAGCAAATACCCCAAAAAGGCCCCTATTAAACAAATAAGCAGTGATTTCTTACGCCCGACCGTATCGGAAAGATCACCAAGAATAGCTGCCCCAAAGAACCAGCAAATCATAAAGATCCCAACGATTAAGCCATACAGCAAATCACGTGTAGCGATACTCGTGGCGGCAGGCAAGAAAGTAGACTTTGCGTCAATAATAATGCCGTTTAAGACCGGAAATAGCAGGCTAAGGCCCATACCATCAATAAAAAGCACAAGAAACAATGGCGCCACCGCAGCCAGGGTTTTTCTAGTAGACATAGAGAGATTCCTCAAAAAGACAGGAAAAGAAGCAAGCTCGAGGTTATCAATAAAACACTTCGTAGTCAACAGCTTAGCGTAAGTTTGTGAATTAATGAATAAAGCACCGATTTATGATCAAATATTGTACTATAATGGAATTAGGCGGCCTCTTAAGTCGGCCTGATATAGCAATACAAATTGCGGAGAGCAGAGAGATGGCAAATTTAGAAGAAATGCTGTGCAAGAAGAACACACAGACTATCGAAGCTATTGCTGATGCAGCTGGCCTACGACCAGAACAAGCTGAATCAGTGGTTAGAGAAGTCTTACCAAGGTTTACCAAAGGATTTAGAAGTAATCTATTAAGTCCTGAGCAAGCTCAAGAGTTGTATAGCAACTTAGAAGCTCATCACTATGAAGACTACGTCAACACACCAGAAAAGCTATGTGAAGCTAATGTGAAAAAAGAAGGCGATTCGATTTTAGGTGAAATATTTAAATCGAAAGAAACAAGCCGTCATATTGCCCAACGTGTTGCACAAAAAACAGGTGTTGATATTCAGATTGTACAACGCATGTTACCTTACATTGCCACCTGCATTATGGGTGCATTAAGTAAAGAAATGAAAGGTGGTGGCGCTGAACAACTGTGGGGACATATAGAAAAATTTCTAGGTGCCTATGAACCTCAAAAAAGAACTTTTTGGCAGGGCGTTTGCAACTTTTTTGGCTGGAAGCGCTATTAATTATTAATAGAACTTCCATCAACATGTATTTGTAACAGGTTGTAACTGATCTGTCGTAACGTTTGTTTTTTACTTATAATAAAAAAATGAGAATGTCAGGAAGATATCCTTTTTTTGATGAGTTTAGACAACGCAGTTTTTTAACGGAAGAGTTTAAAGCTGATTCTTTCGATTTGTACTGTTACGATAAGGCTCGTTTTAATCAATACCTAGAGTTTGCGCTTGCAGATTGGCGTCGCAATATTGAAGCTAAAAAAAGGCATATCAAATACGAAATCAATGGCAAAGAAATTGTTGATATAAAACTAAATAATAAACACCGATTACTCTCACTATGGAAAGAAGAAGTTATTGGTGAAGCACAAACTGAAAATTCAAACCCTTTTCTAATATTCCTTTCAAGACGCACACGTCAAACCCAAAAAGAAGATGCAAAAGCCCCAATTGTTTGCAGCCTATTTTACGCGTTATGCTCCGCTGCAAGCCGCAAAGATTACCTTCTCTCTTACCAGGATTGCGAAGTAACCATATCAATTAATTATAATGATGCAAAGAAAACACTTCATATCGATGAGAAAGTAACAGTCAAGTCTATTACTCACCCTGATGATCATGAAACTTTTAATAATACAAGTGCGCTACCCATGCTAGATGCGCATGTACGTTATGCAGCACAACTTAACCCGATGAATGGTTTCTTAACCTGTAAATGTACTGATTTAGTGATTAAACACTACTGCAAAAAAGCCAAGGAAGTTTTTGATACACGAACAGTTTTTGAAAGGATTAAAGACTGGTTTAAGTGGTTTTTCAACATGAACAAAATGCCCGAAATAAAAGCCAATCCGACCCAAACCCCTTAAGACTCATCTTCCTGGCTAATCTCACGCTGATATTTTGATAGCAAATTACGATAAGCGGGAATACGGCGCAATGACAATAACACTAATAACAACACCATCGTTAAAACAGCAATCATGTACATACCAAAAGAGACAACTAGACCCAGCGCCGCCGTTGCCCAAAGTGTTGCCGCCGTTGTTAAACCAATGGTGTTGAGACCTTCTTTAAAAATAACACCCGCACAAAGAAAACCAATACCAGACGCAACCTGTGCAGCAATACGTGTTGAATCAATAATACTACGATAGTAACCAAATACTTGCGGATGCGCTGAAGCAACACCAAACACACAGGCGCCCATGCAAACAGCAGCATAAGTACGCACGCCCGCAGGACTTCTATGCATCTCTCGCTCAAAGCCAATAATAGCGCCTAAAAGAAACGCTAATACAACCTGCCCTAGCATGACCAATTTCACATGCACCTGCTCACTCCCTTTCCTGATACAAGTTAGCTCAAAGCAGCTGTTAGAACTGATGTCATCCTGAGTTTGACTCAGGGTCCCAAGATGCCACTACCATGCGCAAAAGCACCTAGCTTTCGCTAGAAAACGGCGATTTAATACAGCCTTTTGAGCCAGTAACAATTAGAGTATAACAACTATAGTCGCACAAAAAAAATCGTTTATAATGGCTGGTTAATTTAACCCCAGGGGTGGGCTGGTATTAAACAGAATGCTGTAGCGCTTGATTTAATCGATTGATTATATTTCAATTAAAATAAGCGTTATGGTTTGCTTAAGTTTCCCCGGCATAATTTGAGGCTGCCGCATGAACCGACGACAAAAATATACACCATGGATTAACTGGGGCATCTCCACTTCCTATGTGCTCTTTCAATTCTTTTTACAAACCATAGCAGGATTAATGACCAAACCATGGATGCAAGAATTTCATATAACGCGCGTAGGTGTGAGCAACTTATCGGCTGCTTTTTTTTATACCTTTTTACTGATGCAGGTGCCGGTTGGGCTTTTTTATGACCGTTATGGTGCGAGAAAAATGCTCACTGTTGCTGCCTTATTTCTTTCTGCAGGTTGTATTTTATTAGCAGCAACACATAATTATTACGTAGCGCTGTTTGCCCGTCTACTAATGGGCTTTGGCGGCTCGTTTGGCTTTGTTGGCATGCTCTATTTATCCATTCATTGGTTTGACGCCAAACGATTTGCTTTAGTTGTGGGCCTATCCGAGATGATAGCCATGCTCGGCGCTGGCCTTTCACAAATTGGATTAGCTTGGGTAGTCTCGAGCTTAGGTTGGCGAGCTGCTATTCGCTGGAGCGGCTTTATAGCACTTATTATTATGATCCTATGCTACACAATGGTACGTGATAAACCCTTAGATACCACTGAGATAAAATCCCCAGCGCAGATCTGGCATAACCTCGTTGCCACACTGAAACAAAAACAAGTTTGGTTGGCGGGTATTTATGGCTTCTTTGCCTGCTCCGTTGTAAATACCTTTACATCACTTTGGGGCGTCCCCTTTTTAGTCAACCTCTACCATTTTAATTTAAGTAAATCAGCATCGATGGTGGCCATGATATTTGTCGGTGTGGGACTTGGCGCACCATTCAATGGTTGGGCCTCAATGCGCTTAGGACAGCGAAAACCAATCATGTTAGTTGGTGCGAGCATTTCGGCTTTGCTATTAACGGTATTGTTTTTTGTGCCAAACTTACAAGTATGGCAAATTTATACCTTGCTCTTTTTAATTGGTGTATCTAACTCTACCTATGTTCAATGTTTTGCTATCAGCAAAGAAACCACCCCAGTAAAAATTCATGGCGCCACAATGGCCCTAACAAATATGCTCGTGATGCTTAGTGCACCTGTACTACAGAATTTTGTTGGCTACTTGCTACATACCCACTTCTTTGGCTTAAGCGATACGCTAAGCTTTACATTTCGTTTATCCCTAGGCATATTACCCTTAGGGATGGCACTAGCTTTTCTACTGACTTTTGCTATCAAGGAAACATACTGTAGCTCAATAGAATAAAGTATATGGATTTAGTAATTAGAAAATTAATCTCTGCGCTGTTTTTACCCGTTCCCATTACGTTACTGCTATGTGCTATTGGGCTGCTCTTGATATTTTTTAGCGAATCTATTTTCTGGGGACGTTTCTTAATTCTGCTTTCTTTTTTAGTTTTATTACTTGCAAGTACGTCACCCGTTCCAAACTTAATGCTTCAAAACCTTGAGTCACAATACACCCCTCTTAAAAATATTCCTCAAGACATTAAATATATTGTGGTACTAGGTGGCGGTAGTAGTGGTCAAACGGATCTACCCGCCAATAATAAGCTAAGTGCCGCCTCAATGGCTCGTTTAGTCGAAGGCATACGACTTCAGCAAAAAATACCTGGTAGCAAATTAGTTTTATCCGGCGGTGGCCTATTTGGCTCTCCCACTGATGGTGAAACCATGAATCAGGTTGCTGCAATGCTGGGTGTTAATAAAAATAATATAGAGTTAGAGTTAACTTCAAAAAATACTTATGAAGAAGCTGTTAATCTTAAAAAGTTATTGAACAATAAACCCTTTATTCTCGTCACCTCAGCTTTCCATATGCGAAGAGCGATGGCGCTCTTTAAAAAACAAGGCATGCACCCTATTCCGGCGCCCACGCATTTTAGATTGCGACAACACCATTATTCTGTTAAGTCTTATTTGCCCAATACGCTTAATATTCTAAATACTGATATTGCTATTCATGAGTATTTAGGCTTGTTTTGGGCGCGGCTTAAAGGAAACGCTTAGCATTATTTTTTTCTAAAAATAAATTGATTACCTATCAATCAACGTCTCCTAAGGTACGTAGGGACGCAACATGTTTCGCCCGCAAGGGGTTTGGTGCTATCGGAGGTTTGCGGGCGCAGCATGCTGCGCCCCTACGAAGGGTTGAGTTGCTCATCCGGTGGATTGCACCCAAGTAGGTGTTGTTGTAGATTATTTTGTTGCACTAAGCGTCTGCAACGGCGCACGTCCAGCGGCGGGGTTATGCAAACACCAGCCTGCCTTTCTCAACAGAAATCTCCCCTTTGCGCCAAAAAGCAACAGGAAGATTATCGTTTCCGTGACTAACTTGTTGTGTAAAGAAAACAGGGCACTGACAGCTTTCAGAAAACTTCTTTAACGCTCTTAGCATAGAATTTGCCAGTTCAGTTTGTTTAGCCGCATAAGCCGCTTGCGTAAAACTACACCCCGCTAGAACAATTGCTTTAGCATTATCAAAAAGACCTATTCTTTGCAGGTATTTTAAAGTTCTAGCAATACGGTAAGGTCTTTCATTAACTTCCTCTAGCAAGAGAATTTTCCCTTCAGGATTAACCTCCCAAATATCCTTGATAGAAATATCCACTAAGCTAAGGTTCCCACCTATCACCTGCCCTGCAATCCTTTTAGACGTAGCAGCAACTTGATTTAATGGCATTAAATCATCAATTAACAATTCATTTTTATTAGCAAAAAGCAAATCAATGGTAGCGCTTTCCGTTTTTTGATTAACAAGATCGAGATAAAGTTGCCGCGCAGCAGCACCATGGGCCGTAGGCCAGTTAAACTGTTGATTGAAGTACACCAAGAGAGGCGTAAAGTCGCTAAAACCCAACATCAATTTAGGCGACAACTTAGCAATTTCACTTCTTTTCTGATCAATAAAAGGAAGCACATCAGCCGTACCCTCACCACCCCGCAAGCTCCAAATAGCTTTCACATCATCATTAAACAAATGATCTAAAAAAATATCGGCCTTCTCTCGAGCACTTAGTGCAGTAAAAGTATCCTTTTCATAAACAGCATTAAGCTGATATTTATCCAACAAATAAGAAGCGGTATTACGAACCTCTTGGTCAGAATCCGCAATAGAACCCGTACAAACCAAGGCGATAGTATCATTTTTCTTTAGAGCCATTAGCATCAACATTCAACAAATTAAAATTAAAATTAAAAAAAACAAAAAACAAAAAACAAAAAACAAAAAAAGCGTAGCAAATAAGTAAAAAGAAATAGCAGAAGGAGAGGCCCAGGCCTTTTGCAAAGCTTACAAAAACAGGATGTTTTTGTCAGAGCGATCCATGGATGGACTTGAGCGCCTTTGCAAAAGGCCTGGGCCTCTCCTTCTGCGTCTTAGTATAAACGCCCTCCAGCCTCATTACAAACGCCATACACCAGCACTACAAACAATCCTCAAACCTCATTACAAGCACCCACACAACAGCACTACCAATATAATTCCCCATTCGCATCAAAACACCATACCACCTACATAAAACAATCCTTCAGCATCACTAAAAACACCTTACAAACAAAAAGCAACCCTAACCCTAGTTAAACACACCTCATACAAACCAAAACAGACAGAACAAACAGAAAAAAAGCAAAAACAATAAAGCCCACAGAATAAAAAGAAAAACAATAATTCACTACAAACAGCCTCATAATGTAGTGTATACTTTTCACAAAGTAGTAATAACCAAACGCGTTATTTTAGATCGTTATTAGCACAGCTAGAACTAAGGTCTTTCAGTCATAGGTAGTAGCATCATGAGACCCTGAATCAAGCTCAGGATGACATGGATTTTAATAACCGCTTTAGTCACTAGCCAAAGAGCAATATTTTGTTTAGAAAGCTAACAAAACAGCCTTTCTAATAAATGATTAATATTTTTTACGGAAAAAAACATGATACCGCTCCCCACCCCACTATTCGACACATTAGAAAACTACGCACCAGAAAAAAGCGAAAACCAACACCCATACCCACAAGACTATCACCATGCCGCCGCCTTCATCTACAGCTACCGCGGCAGCCACGCCACCTTCAACGCCTACCGTCGAGAGATCGAACGACTCCTACAATGGAGCAACCACGTAGCACAAAAACCATTAACCGCCTTTAAACGCCAAGACATCGAACAGTTTATTGAATTCTGCCAACAACCCCCAGAAAAATGGATCGCCAATAAAAAAACACCCCGCTTTATAGACAAAGATGGCCAACGACAAGCAAATCCACAATGGCGCCCCTTTGTAGCAAGCATTAGTAAAAAAGCAAGAAATAGCGGACAAACACCCAGTATAAGATCCTATACAATGTCACAAGGCGCCATCCAAGCCATTTTTTCAGCACTAAGCAGCTTTTTTAACTACCTAATGCAAGAAGACTACATGGAATTAAACCCCGTCTCACAGATACGCCAAAAAAGTAGATACCTGCGCAAGCAACAACATCAAACCCCCATCCGCCGCTTATCCGAATTACAATGGGCTTACGTTATCGAAACCGCAGAAATGATGGCACATGAAAACGCACAACACGAACGCACCCTCTTCATTATGAACGCCTTATACGGCATGTACCTGCGTATTTCAGAACTAGCAGCAACAACACGCTGGCAACCACAAATGAACGACTTCTTCCGCGATCCCGATAATAACTGGTGGTTCCGCACCGTTGGTAAAGGCAATAAAGAAAGACAAATTACCGTCAGCGACTCCATGTTAAACGCACTAAAACGCTACCGCAGCAGCTTAAACTTATCACCACTACCCGACCCCAGCGACACCCAAGCGCTAATTATAAAAAACAAAGGCAAAGGCGCCATCACCAGCACCCGACATATTCGGCAGATCGTACAAGACTGCTTTGACCAAGCCGTCACACGCATGGAAAACGATCAATTAGGTGATGATGCCGAAGAATTAAAATCAGCCACCGTACATTGGCTACGCCACACCGGCATCTCAGACGACGTCAAAACCCGCCCACGAGAACATGTTAGAGATGACGCCGGCCATGGTTCCAGCGCCATTACAGATCGCTATATTGATATCGAATTACGTGAACGCCATCGCTCAGGTAAAAGCAAAACCATCAAACCGGCAGACCTGCTGAAAGAGTAGACCCTTCCAATGCTAACACAGCCTGCACATTCACATCTGCTGCAATATCCGCAGGAGCAATAAAACCTAACGGATCATAATGCAAACTAATACCAACTGCTTTTAAACAAGCATAGACATACTCAGAACAAATATAGCGATTATCCGCTTGAATCTCGCCGCTCTCATGAATGCCAATACGGTTTAAAGCAATGCGCGCACCAATTTTAAAAATATCAGCATGGCTATACTTATCACCAGTTAGCTCAAACGCACGTCGATAGAGGCGATCCAACTGATTAATTTTATGCTGCATATCAGCATGGCGCGCCACAAGCATATTACCGTCATAAGCCTTACCGCTATCCTGATAATTTTGCAAATAACCTTCCAGTAGCGTAACACAACGAACGCCAATAGACTCGACACTTTCCAATACCAGCCACTGCCCTGTTATCGGTAATTGCAAAATAAGCGCAGCATGACTAAAGACACTATCGGTAGCCTTTTTTATTAAATCACTTACTAAACCATTACCCGAACACAAAAGCAAGTCACCTGATTGCAGCTCTTGGCAGGCATGAGAAAAGTTAAGCGGGGAAAAACGAGAAAATGCGTCATTATCAATCACAATAATAATCCCTTAATTTTTAAAAATACTATTTTATAACAATTTACTAGAATTTCAAATTCGCGATTTAAATTGATATACCACAATAATAAAATTTCTTTAGCACAAAAACTTAAGAACAAATGAAGTATGAAAAAAAAATTATTTTTTAAAAATAAATTTATTGAAAAAGAAATTTTAAGTGTATATAAATTTGAGTTTACCAATTTAAAAATTGAAAAAGGACCGTTCAAAATGCTAAAACAAGCAACTGCAGCCGCCGCCAGCGATCATAGAGAAAAGAAAGAAGAGCAAGACGACCTGCCAACCCGTCATTCCCAACAAACATCTGCAACCACCCTAGGGAATGATTCTCAAGCAGCATCAGATGACTTGAGTGATTTGCTCCCATCACACACACCTGGACTAGGGGTCTTTTCACATCAGCCAACAAGAACTAACGGCGGCGAAACTAGAGTTGATATCACATCTAACGGACCACCTCGTGAAGCCAAAACAGGCAGAATTACCGCTTCTGCTATGTTAATGAAAAAACAACCCGGAAAATTATCGCATAGTCACTTACTGCTAGAAATCATCAAACGCTCTGCTATAGCAGCGCACAACTTTCCTTTTAAGCCAAATGCTATATTTACAGTTGTAAATAACAACCTAAGTTCCAGCCGCTTCTACTGCCTCAGCCCAGTATCGTACTTCTTCGATTCCAATGTGCAAAGAGTCCTATGGTCAATGGTATTTGGAGGCATATCAGGTTTGCTATATTGGGCCACCTCTTGCAAAGCTGGAAGCGAGCTTATCGGTGGAGATCCTGGCTGTTACACCATGGGATTGGGCACAACAGTAACGAATATTGGCTTAAACTACACCTTTTTTATGTTTTTTATAAGCGTCCTAAAATTCTCTAACGCTATATTACAAAAATATAACTTAAAATATAAACGTATAAACTGGCTTAAGCTTGCATTTACAACCACAATTTCTGTTGGCCCAGGATTTGTATTCTCCGCACTATCCACGGCAGGTTTCTTTATCGATGCTATCGATCTAGGCTCTTATATGACAATGTTTCTAATGGGAGCTTTAACATTTTGCGCATTGTTACCAAGCTGTTTCGAAAACAATACAGCTTACGAACTTGTAAATGCCACGACCACTAGAAATATGGAATTAACTTTCAAAAAGGTAACAGCGGTAGCCAAGGAGTTTAACCTAATATTAGCAAACGGTTCTAAAACTAATGATAGAAACGCGCTCTTAACCTCAGGTGATCTTTACAAGCAAATACATAAATTGTTATTACTACCTACTAAGTTTATAAAAAAAGAAGCTGATGATCAGGCGGTAAACAACTTTATCGAAGCATTAAAATTTCATATTAAGCAAGCAAAAGAACCGAAAACACCGACGTGCTGTGCTCACTTAGGCACAGCGGCCAAATGGCTAACCTATATCTCCCTTAATTCATTAAGCACCATAGGCTACTTCCTTTACACCAAAGAGGTGTTGGAAAGTAATTCCAGCCCTCTATTACCGGATGTTTTCGACAATCACAGCGCTTGGTGGACTGCTGGTGGATTAATGCTGCCTTTTATCGGCATATTGTCAATATTTACCATGCAAAATATCGAGAAAGCGGCAAAAATAATCACAAATTGGTGGAAAGGTGAAAAAAATGATGCGTCATTTTCTACTGCATTTTGGCCGTATGGAAGCAAAGTCGTACTAGCTGTGCTTCTAGCTCTAGGCTGTCTTTCAGGTGCAACAAGCCTTCAGTTAGCGATGAAAATAGAGCAATATACCCATATTCCTATTTTTGACTTTATCTATAACAATAAATTTGTCTATTATACTTACCTAACAATCACCTACACGATGACATCAATTTTTAATATGTTAAGTGTTCCCGGTATTGCTAATGATGTCATGCAATTCTTTACTACCATCGTTGCATCTATAGCTAAATCACTGGGTGGAGATTGGGAAACATGGGGTAATATGATTATCTCTGGTATACGTAATGAAAAATTCTGGCAGTATTTTAAAGAAACTTTCCTTGAAAATTTCCATCACTACCAAACTTATTCATTAGCACGATATTTCAATGTTCAAACTGATAACCCTGGAGAGCTTATCAATAGAATTAAAAGTGAGATCAATCAACCAGGCAGTGATATGTCAGCTTTTATTCGTGTGATTACCTCAGAAGAGGAATACACTGAGAATGCGAATGATCAGAGTCAACCTACCCACGGGGGAACATTTCAAGAAGAGCTCATAAGAGCTTCTGCCGCTAGCAATGGAGAACAAAGATTTAAAGAATCTAAGAAAGTGGATAGTACAGATACTCTTCGAGGTCCAGATGAATATCTAACAAGCGTAGTCACTGAAGTGGGATTTTTTGGAGACAGAGTAACGCAAGCAAATTCACTACAACCAAAACTACGAGTAGTCCAAGCAGATTTTGCCGGACAAGAAGAAAGTGGCTGCTGTTGTTTTGGGCGTCGCTAATAAAAAAAGTGGGCGCAGCAATGCTGCGCCCTTTTAGATGCCTTATAACGCCCTTCCACAAACCTTTTCTGCAAGATAACCAACAGTGCCTGCATAATAGATAGAACGGTTCCATTTCATAATAACTTTAAAGTTATTAAAAATTAAATAATCTGGACCGCCATAGGGTCTAACTAACTCAGCCTGTAAATTATCACTAGGCCATGGTTGACCTTTATAAGTTCTCAAAACAAGCTGTTTCCATTGCGCCACAGTCTGTGAACGCTTGCTGTTCACCCAGTGAGACGCTTCACTCTGAGGAACAGAGACTTGAATAGCCCAAGGCTCACCTGTGCGCCAACCATGTTTTACTAAGTAATTAGCAATTGAGGCAAAAACATCTTCACGCGTTTTCCAAATATCTTTTTTACCATCGCCGTTGTAATCAACTGCGTAATTGGCCCAACTAGACGGTAGGAACTGTGGCTGACCAGAAGCACCCGCCCACTCACCTTTAAAGTCTTTTTCACTGATATGACCTTCATTTAAGATATGCAAAGCATGCAGTAACTGCTTACGGAAAAATTTCCCGCGGCGTGAATCATAGGCTAAAGTCGCTAATGAATTAACGACAGGAAAGCTACCCATAAAGCTGCCATAGCTTGTTTCTAATCCCCATAAGGAAACAATAAAGCAAGGACTTACCCCATAATGGCGAGAAACTTCATTAAGCAAAGGCTTATTCTTTTTCAGCTTACGACGCCCAATAATAATACGGTACTTATTAGCACGGGTATTACGATATTTTAAAAAGCGTAAACGCTTTTCAGGCTGTGTGCGATCAAAATGTAAAACGCGTCGGCTAGGGCGTTTAATTTTACTAAACACACGATCAAATAACTGAGGTCGAATACCTTGCTGAATAGCCTCTGCACGCAATTCTTTAACCCAAACAGACCAAGATGGCCGTTTTGCTTTTGTAGCAGAAAAAGTCGAGGCAGAGAATAGAACCAAAAAAAGTAAAGTGAACAATGCACTAACACGTTGACATAAAGACATGACTGAACTCCCATCCTTGGTTACAGTTGAAACTTTACGAGCTATTAAAGCTTATCCTTTATATTTTACCTCAGAAATCATTTGGATTATACCAGAGAAGTCGATTTCGCCGTTTCCTTGCTCAACATAAGTACTGTATAAATCCATTGCATGCTTACCTAATTGAGTATCGGCACTGGCTTTTTTTGCTGCATCTTGACTTAATTTTAAGTATTTTAGCATCATTTTAGCCATAAAACCGGCCTCATAATCATGACTAGAAGGAACGTTTGGCATGATTTCTGGAGCAGGACAATAACTTGTCAACGCCCAACATTGCCCCGACGCAGTGGCACAGATATCAAACAGTTTCTTCGCCTCCAAACCCAGCTTGTCAGCCAAGACAAAGGCTTCACTCACAGCAATCATCGAAACGCCTAAAATCATATTGTTGCATATTTTCGCAACAACACCATTCCCCGCTCCACCAGCATAAATAATATTTTTTCCCATGACAGCAAGCACAGCTTTAACGCGCTCAAACGCTGCATTATCGCCACCGGCCATAAAGGTCAAGGTGCCACCTGCTGCAGCTCCCACCCCACCTGACACCGGCGCGTCTAGCATGGCAATATTTTTTGATGCTGCTATATCATGCAGTTCACGCGAAGATTGTATATCAATGGATGAGCTATCAACATAAATCGCTGTCGAATTGATATGAGCAAAAACACCATCATCACTTAAGCAGCATGATTTGACTTGCTCACCTGTCTGTAACATCGTAAAAACATAATCCGCATCTTTTACCGCTTGCGCGATTGAACCCGGTGCACGCGCCCCATCAGCAACAACACTATCAACTGCTTCCTTACTGATATCAAACACACTAACGCTATACTTAGCTTTTAATAAATTATGCACCATGGGAGCACCCATGTGACCGACACCAATAAATGCAATATGCGTCATGTTGTTCTCCCTAACTTAGTGTGCTGGCATATAAAAAGCGGAATCAAGATCTTTGTCTTTTGGCCAACGACTGGTAATGGTTTTCGATTGCGTATAAAAACGCAAACTCTCCTCACCATGCATTTGCACATCGCCAAAACTAGAACGTTTCCATCCACCAAAAACATGGTAGGCGACTGGCACTGGAATTGGAACATTAATACCGACCATACCTACTTTAACTCGTGTAGAAAACTCACGAGCAACGCCACCGTGTGATGTAAAAATAGCTGTGCCATTCCCATATTCATTTTCATTTATCAGTTGTAGAGCAGATTTAAAATCTTCAACGCGAACAATACAAAGTACTGGGCCAAAAATCTCTTCCTGATAAATTTTCATATCGGCGTTAACTTGATCAAACAAACAAGGCCCCATAAAAAAGCCATGGCCATTTTCATCAGGTTCAAAGTAACGCCCATCAATAATAAGTTCAGCACCTTCCTCAACACCAATATCAACCAGCGATTTTACCCGTTCTAAATGAGACCGAGATACTAACGGCCCCATGTCGACACCGGCTTCAACACCTGCGGCAACTTTCAAATTTGCGGTGTTAGCTTTAATAGTGTCTATCAGCTTATCCGCTGTATCATCGCCAACAGCGATGGCAACTGATAGCGCCATACAACGTTCACCCGCTGCGCCATAAGCTGCACCAACAATAGCAGCCGCTGCTTCTTCAATATCCGCATCAGGCATAACAACACAATGATTTTTAGCGCCACCAAAAGTATGAGAGCGTTTGCCGTGTTTTATAGCTGTTTCATAAACCATTTGTGAAACGGGTGTTGAACCCACGCAACTGACGGTTGCAACATCAGGGTGAGTAATCAGCTGATCAACTGCCGCCTTATCACCATTAACAATATTTAATACGCCTGGGGGACAGCCTGCTTCTTGCATTAATTGTGCTAGCAATAAGGGAGCTGATGGATCTTTCTCAGAAGGTTTTAATACAAAAGTATTGCCACAAGCAATCGCAGGAACAAACATCCAGACTGATATCATTACGGGGAAATTAAACGGTGTAATACCAACAGAAACACCTAGTGGTTGTCGTATGGTGTAGCTATCAATATTAGAGCCTACATTTTCAGAAAAATCACCCTTTAGTAAATTTGGCACGCCGCACATAAACTCTGTCAATTCTATTGCGCGTAGCACCTCACCTTTAGCATCAGCTAAAACTTTGCCATGCTCTTCCGTTAATATAGCGGCAAGCTTATTGATATTTTTTTCAAGTAATTCTTTAAATTTAAAAATAATGCGTGAGCGTTTTAATGGGGTAACCTGGCTCCAGTCGACAAAAGCTTTTCTTGCAGCATCTACGGCTTGATTAACTTCTTGTTCGCTGGCAAAAGCAACTTGTTTAATTACTCTCCCTTGTGCGGGATTATAAATATCGTGTAATGTTGCTGAGCTATCTGCTGTTATGGATCCGTTAATAAAGTGCTTAATAGTATTTTTCATAGTACGTTCCTTCGTAAGGTGGAGCAGCGTCGCTTCAGCCGTTTGCAAGAAGGGAAGGGTTATTTTGTACCTTTTTAAAGCAAACCTTTAAGGGGCAAGCCTAACAATTTCCCACTCTTGTCCTTTTTTATCATAGCGAAAACGGTCATGCAAACGGTGATCAGATCCAATCCAAAATTCGATGTTATTGGGGAGCAAGCGGAAACCACCCCAAAACTCAGGGCATGGCACCTCTTCATGACCGGAAAAATAACGCGTATATTCCTCAAAGCGCGCCATCAAATGCTCGCGATTGGGAATAACCTCGCTCTGTTGCGATGCCCAAGCGCCTAGCTGGCTATCGCGCGCTCGAGTTGAGAAATAATCTGCCGATTCTTGTGGCGATATTTTTTCTATTTTGCCCTCGATACGAATTTGTTTATAAACTTTGGGCCAAAAAAAAGTAAGCGCACCGAAAGGATTTTCCTCAATTTCTTTTGATTTTCTACTGCCAAAATTAGTAAAAATCAAAAACCCACCATCCGCAATCCCTTTATAAAGCACTACCCGTAATGAGGGCTTACCATCCTTTGTTGCTGTTGCTAAAAACATCGCATCCGTATCATTTTGCCCTGCTTGTTCCGCAGCTTTATACCAATCCTGAAAGAGCGCTAAAGGATCTTTATTTAATTCTGTCTTTTGCATGCTTGAGAATTCCTAACTATTTTACTTAAGATGGTGAGCTAATCTCTTGAGGTCATTTTCGTTAAGATAAAGGCCGAACTTGCTTCGCCTCCATACCATATCATCAACACTCTTCGCCCATTCATGATCAATCCAATAACGCACCTCTTTTTCATAAAGGTCAGCGCCTATATGTTCGCCGAGGTCCTCAGTGGAAGCGGCATTGTCCAAAACGATATGAATTCGATCACCGTAAGCTGCTATCATACGTGCTCGTGTTTTTTCTGGCAACCATGGGTATTTCTCGTTGATAATATGTGTAAATTCTTGCAAGGTATTGCCATGTAAATTCCCACCAGGGAGAAAAGCCTGTTCAGTCCATGGACCACGCATTTTTCTAAAAAAAGGTTTAAGCTCTGCTAAAACGTGTTCTGATAACGTACGAAAGGTTGTAATTTTACCGCCAAATACGGATAAGATCGGTGCTTGATCATCATTGACCTCTAAATGATATTCGCGTGTTAACTTAGAGGGATTATCACTTTGATCATCATAAAGCGCCCTAACACCTGAATAGGTCCAATTAATATCCGTGCTTTTTAATTTAACTTTAAAATAATTATTTACCACCGCCAATAAATAGGAAATTTCATCTTGACTAATTTCAACTTTATTGGGATCACTATTAAATGAAACATCAGTTGTACCAATTAAGGCGAAATCATTTAAATAGGGAATGACAAAAACAATGCGCTTATCATTCGCTTGTAATATATAAGCATGATCACCTTGATAAAACTTCTTAACAGTAAAATGACTTCCCTTTACTAACTTTAACCCAGCAGGGGTAGAAACATGCGCTTTTGTTTTTAACAGGTCTGTTACCCATGCCCCAGTAGCATTAACAATAGCCTTCGCTTTAATACAAAATTTATTTTGCTGAAGTTTGTCAAAACATTCAACCTGCCACTCCTGTTTAGAACGCTGAAATGCAGTGCATTCTGTACGGGTTAAAATTAACGCTCCCTGCGATTGTGCGGATAAAGCGTTGGTCACCACTAAACGGGCATCATCTGTGTGGCAGTCTGAATACATAAAAGCAGAATGATAGTGATCCAGTAATTGCGAACCGGCTAAATCATCGGGTAACTTTAATTTTTTACTCCCTTCTAATTGGCTTAACTTCGCTAAATGATCATATAAAAATAAACCTATGCGAATTAACCACGGTGAGCGTAGTTTCTTATTAACAGGTAAAACAAAACGCAAGGGGCGAATTAAATAAGGCGCTTTATTCATTAGCACCTCACGTTCTTTTAACGCTTCACGCACTAGCTTAAAATCATATTGCTCAAGATAGCGTAAACCGCCATGTATCAGCTTACTGCTATAAGAAGACGTGTGTGCGGCAAGATCATCTTTTTCACACAAAATTACCGATAACCCGCGACCCACTGCATCTGCGGCAATACCAGCGCCATTAATACCACCACCAATAACTAATAGATCTGTCGTCAACGTTTGCATAGCGCAAACTCCGCGTTAGAATAGATTATTCACTCTATAATCTATTATAGTATAAGGACCCATACTAATAATGCCTAAATATATACTATCAATTGATCAAGGAACAACCAGCTCGAGAGCCATGATCTTTAATGACAGCGGCACCTCCATTGCAAAACATCAAATTGAGTTAAAACTTAACTACCCACAAAATGGCTGGGTTGAATGCGATCCTCTGGATATCTGGGAAGCCACCTTAAGCTGCTGCAAAAAAGCTATAGCGAAAGCCAATATTACGGTAAAAGAAATCATAGCACTGGGCATTTCAAACCAACGTGAGACAACCATTCTCTGGGATAAAGATACGGGCAAACCTATTTACAACGCCATAGTTTGGCAAGACAGACGTACAACTGAACGGTGTGAGGTATTAGCGCAACAAGACAACATCGAAGAAATATTAACAGCAAAAACAGGACTATTAATCGACCCTTATTTTTCAGCGACAAAAATTGAATGGATACTTGATAATGTAGAGAATGCAAGAGAAGCTGCACAGAAAGGTAGGATAGCTTTCGGTACTGTTGATACCTATCTATTATGGCATTTAACTGGAGGCAATGTTCATGCAACAGATGCAACAAATGCCTCACGCACACTGTTATTTAATATTCATACGCAAGAATGGGATAAGGAATTATTAGCACTTTTTAATATCCCTTCGTCGATTTTACCACAAGTAAAAGATAGCGCTGATAACTTTGGTAGCAGCGAAGAAAGTTTATTAAATTACCCCATTCCAATTACCGGCATCGCCGGCGATCAACAAGCAGCACTGATTGGTCAAGCTTGTTTTAAACCCGGCATGATTAAAAGCACGTATGGCACTGGTTGTTTTATGCTATTAAATACGGGCAAAAATGCAATTCGTTCACAGCATCGCTTGTTAACAACAATTGCTTATCGCTTTAATGGCAAAGTAAATTACGGACTTGAAGGAAGTATTTTTATTGCTGGGGCAGCTATTCAATGGTTACGAGACACCTTACACTTAATTCAAAATGCTAGTGACACGCAAGATATGGCGATTAGTGTTAAAGATAATGGTGGCGTTTATTTAGTCCCTGCTTTTACCGGTTTGGGCGCGCCTTACTGGGATCCCAATGCACGTGGCGCCCTATTGGGCTTAACAAGAGATACGAGTATCGAACATATTGCCAGAGCGGCATTAGAAGCTGTTGCCTATCAAAGCAACGATTTAATGCAAGCGATGCAAAAAGATGGCGCTAATTTTGCCACGTTACGCGTTGATGGTGGTATGGTAGCCAACAACTGGCTACTGCAGTTTCTTGCAGATATTTTACGTATACCGGTGGAGCGACCGGCCTGCATTGAATCTAGCGCCCAAGGCGCCGCCTACCTTGCCGCGCTGGGTGCCGGACTCTATAAATCCTTGGAGGAAATTACTTCTTATTGGCAGCTAGAGAAGCAATTTCTTCCGAATATGTATGAGAAGCAACGCAGTTTACTTTGCCAAGGTTGGAGCCAGTCTGTCACTAAGCTCTGAGGACCCACCTTGTTTAGCACTAATTGTACTTGAACTCAGGCGAACACTGTTTGCAAAAAAGCTGGCAATGTTGTCTGCCGTAGAACGGCAAACGCCAACGTCACATGCATCAGGCACTTTTGGAGTAATCGTAGCATCAGCCGGCGCTCGGGGGTTTCTTCCGAGGTCAGTATCGCCATTGCATTTATTTTTTTGCTCTAGCTTTTCAGGTAGATCAATATTTAATTGATCATTTTTGCCAATTTTAGGTGGGGTAGAGTCATGATTAGAATGACTTATAAAAAAACCAACCTGTCTACGTGGTGAATTATTTCCCGCTGGAGTGCCTTGACCTTGCTGGGGCAGCGCCCAAAAAATATCATCATCAGTGAAATCCGCGTCATATGCACCTGTTGAATGATCACTAGCATCGTCTTGATGGTCAAAATCACCATCTGCCGATTGCAAGGCACCACTGCTGTTATGGTGCATCGTGGAATTTGATGAGACATCGGTGCTACTAGTTTTGGTCTCAGCCGCGGGTGAACTCATATAAAGCTTCAATACTTCTGCCGAAACTACTCTATCTAATTGACCTATTGACCCTACCAACAATCCATCACGCAATCCATCACGCAACACCGCACTCTCAATGGCCTTTCTACTGTGAGTTACACCATTGATTTCAAACTCATCGGGATCATGATATTGTGTCTGAGATCTAATTAGAGTTGGCATAGTCCTAGTCCTAGGGCGCGAATTACCTGATCCCCTTTTACATTCACCAGGCAACGGTGCTGACCTTGAGCGGTATTGTGATGAGGAAGCAGATAGTGAACGTGTCAAATCCAATGCTGCTAACTCTGAACATTGACTTGAAGGACTAGCTGTATCTGATGGGTTACTAGTGCTCTGCTTTAATTCATCTTCTGCGCGCATGTGTTACTTCTCCTAGATCGTATTGAGATAAGATTATGGTTTATATCCTACAAAAAAAAGGTCGATGTCTTACATCCTGTTGGTAAGGCGCGATTATGAGAAAATTACATTAATTTTGCAAGTTCTACTTAGAAAAAAACTGATTTAATATATTCTTAATGAATACTGATAAATTTGAATTTGTTTCACGCAAAGACGCTGAGGAAATGCCAAGAGCGCTAAGTTTTTTATTTCTCGTTGCTAACGTTTGGCAACAAAAAACAATCCACAAAATCTGTGAATAACTTTGTTAATATCCTATTGTAAAACCCACTAAGACGCTGATTTAATAAGGCCTCTATACAGATTGTTTTTTAAAACCGCAAAGCCAAAAAATACAAAACTATTCTGAATTATAAAAATATTTTAAATAAATTAAGAGTAAATTAAATTACCAAGTAGTACGGTAATTTCTTTACTTCCCCCTATTAATTTCTTAATCTTATGATCCTTAGGGACAAATGGAGTGTTTTATCATGGAAAATAAATATACCGCCACCCTCTATTGCAACGACACCAAAATGACTAGCCGTTCCGGTGATAATTTCAATAAAATTAGAATTTCATTATTAACACTATTAGAAGACAGCGTTAGCGGCGCTTACGGATTAATTGTTGATAATGATCAAGGAACAATTATTCGACGGTTTCGTAAAGCAGTGATTGATTAGAGCAAGACGTATAAAACTTGCTTGCTCTTTAGTTGTTATCATCAACTTTGATCAAGCCACTGCTCTTCTGCATCATTTAATTCATGTTGCAGTTGTTTTTGTTGCTTATAAAGCGTTTTTCGTACTTGATCATTTTCTTTTTTATACAAGTCGCTGTCATTTAATTTCGCATTGACCTCTTTAAGCGCTAACTCCAATTCTGCAATGCGTTTTTCAAGCGCCGCAATTTTTACAGGATTTGCACGTTTCTTTTTTTCGCCACCTTGATTTTCTGCTTTTTTTATTTCCTTTTCACTTTTAACTGGCTCCTTTTGCTGACGATAATGATCAAAAACCCAATCTTCATAATCTGCTAAATCACCATCAAAAGGTTTTAAACTGCCATTAGCTACCAACCATAATTGATCGACCGTATTTCTAATCAAATAACGATCATGCGAAACTAAAATCAGTGCGCCCTCAAAACTTTGCAATGCCATCGTTAAAGCCATACGCATTTCCATATCCAAGTGATTAGTCGGTTCATCGAGCAATAATAAATTCGGTTTTTGCCAAACAATCATTGCTAATACTAAGCGCGCCTTTTCACCACCTGAAAAATTTTCAACCGCTTTTAACACCTCATCGCCGCTATAACCAAATTGGCCAAGATGATTACGCAAACGCAATGGTGTTTCATGCGGCGCCAATAAGCGCATATGCTCAAGAGCTGTCTTTTCAGGATTTAATAGCTCAAGCTGCTGTTGCGCAAAATAGCCAAGTGTCACACCTTTATCAATTTCAATAACTCCCTTAAGTGGTGAAATTTTTCCTGTTATCGATTTAATTAAGGTCGACTTACCTGCACCATTGGGACCAATTAAGCCAATGCGATCACCAGGCACCAACTGCCAATTAATATTCTTCAGAATAATTCGCTCTTCATAACCTAATGAAATATTCTCCATGCGCAATAAGGGGTAGGGGCACTTCTCAGGCTGCATAAAATCAAAATGAAAGGGTGATGATACTTGCACCGCAGATACCGTCTCAAGACGCCCTATCGCTTTTAAGCGACTTTGTGCTTGTTTTGCTTTTGATGCTTTATAACGAAATCTTTCCACATATTTCATCATATGCTTTATTTGCTTTTGCTGTTTTTCATAGGTTGCTTGTTGCAAAGCCATTTGCTCGGCACGTTGTTTTTCAAAAGATGTATAGGTGCCCGCGTATAATTTTATACCGCCATGCTCAATATGAATCACCTGATTAATCACGCGGTCTAAAAAGTCCCTATCGTGTGAAATTATCACTAATAAACCAGGGTATTTTTCTAACCACTTTTCAAGCCACAAGATCGCATTCAAATCTAGGTGGTTCGTAGGCTCATCTAATAGCAAAACATCAGAGCGACACATCAAGGCTCGCGCTAAATTCAAGCGCATTTGCCAACCGCCAGAAAAAGCACTTAACGGTTGCTGTTGCGCTGACTCTGAAAAACCAAGACCCGATAGTAATTGCGCCCCACGTGCTTTCGCTGTATAGCCATTGATAGCAGAAAATTGCGCATGCAAATCAGCCAGCTTTTCATATTCTCCATCCTGCTCAGCGGTTTCTATCGCTTTACTTAACTGGAAAAAGTCATCATCTCCTTGCAAAACATATTCCAATGCTGATCCGCTAAACTGCGGAATCTCTTGCAATACATGTGCCAAACGCAAGTTTCCCTGATAGCTCACCTCACCGTCAGCTGGATCAAGTTGACCCAATAACAAGGCAAATAAACTACTCTTGCCACAACCATTTGCCCCCACTAAACCAACCTTATGCTTGTCATGCAAGGTAAATGAGGCATCTTTAAACAAGACCTTGCGGCCTCTCATTAAGCTAATTTGTTGAAAGTTAATCATAGAGACTTATCGCCAATCAATTGGAAAAAATCCGATAATTTTTACACAGCATGGAACAGGAAACAAGGGGTGGATCTCATTATAATGATTGGTTGATATGCATTAAGCCGACACTACCTAGGTGGTGAGTTCAAGTGAGGTATTAGGCTTCCTACTCGGTATTTCCCTAAAATAGGCTTGCTCACAACATCAGCTTCAAACTCTCCTACTTTCAAGCGGATGGCTCAACCATATCAACCATCAATTAATGTTTCATTGTGAATATAGTAGAAAATTATTAAATTTCGAACTTTAGCTTGTTAATTTTTACTGCCATCCAGATTGACATAGGCGCTAATATCAAAGCAGCAATAACATCCACTACATAATGGTAGCCTAAAGCCATTGTCGACACGATCAGCAAGATATTAAGTAGTAGCAAAGGATAAAATAACGGGGCATACTTGCGAAAAGCATAAAGCACAAGCAGCGCCGTGATAACATGAAAAGAGGGAAACGAAATAAGACCGCCATCATAAGTTGTAACTGGAATATGCTGGTGCACTTGCTGAAATCGCAAAATAAGATCATATTGCTCCTGCAAAAACCGCTGATTATGCAACACTCCGGCTGGCGCAATGGTCGGCCAAAAATAATATATTAGTCCACCAATAAAAAAACTGACAAAGGTTGCCAATAAATAACGGTCAATTTCTAGTTGATCTTTAAAGAATGCCAAAACAATAGGCGTTAATAACAGCTCAGGCATCCAAGTGGAATAAGACATTGTCAATAAATGATGAAGCCATGGGTGCGAAAACGTCCATTGCATAAATGCTACTGTACTAAAACCAATACGCTGGTCTAAATGCAACAATGCAGGATCTATTATTTTAAATGGCGTTAATAAAAGGCTTGGTATAACGAAAGCGGCAACACATACATATAAAAATACTTGTGTAATGCATGAAAGAACTGAACCCGTTCTGGGCCAACGCTGCCTTAACCACCCTGAAAATAACCAAGTGATTACTAAACCAGGAATAGAAGCAGCCAGCAAAGCAGGAAATGGCACCACGGTATAATGAAACAGGTGAGCATTTAGCAAACGCATTACAATTGCTGCTAATAATAATATTCCTATTACTATGTGTAAAAATCCGTCTTCTTTACGATAAAAAGAAAACATCAACTACGAAGACCCTTCCCGCGCTTTAATAAATATAACGCTAAAATATACAAAGCTGCCATAAACAAAATCATAAAGGCTAAAGAGCCAATATGATGACTTTCAGAAATACCTAAAAATCCGTAACGGAAATTGCCAATAATATAAACGATAGGATTGGCTAATGAAATATAATGCCAAACGGGTGGCAACAAATGTATCGAGTAAAATACACCACCAAGATAAGTTAATGGTGTCAGAACAAAGCTAGGAATAATGGAAATATCATCAAAATTCCTAGCATAAACAGCATTAATAATGCCAGCAAGTGAAAATATTGAAGATGACAATAAAGTCACCGCAACAATATCAATGATAGAGTGCACCTGCAGATGCGTAAAAATAAGCGCAATGACTGTCACAATAATCCCAACCAAAACGCCCCTTAACACGCCACCAAAAGAAAAACCTATTAAAATAACCCAATCCGGTGTTGGTGAAACAAGTAATTCTTCAATGCTACGTTGAAACTTAGCGCTAAAAAAAGAAGACACTGCACTGGCATAGGAACTGGTAATAACGGTCATCATAATAAGCCCAGGCGCTATAAATTGGATGTAAGGATAGCCACCCATAGAACCAACACGAGAACCAATAACATGACCAAAAATAATAAAATACAGAGTGGTTGTTATTGCCGGCGGCAATAAGGTTTGCGACCAGATTCGAAAGGTACGCTTCGCTTCTTTCATCACCAATGTATAAAATGAAATTAAATACTTACTCTTCATGGCTGCTATCCGACGTTAATCTTAAAAAAAGCGCCTCCAGTCGATTCGATTTATTGCGCATGCTGTTCACTTCAATTCCCATGTGATTTAACTTATCAAATAATTTACTTAATCCTAATTCCTTAGAGATTTCAACTTCAATAGTTTGCTCATCAACAGAACGAAAATTATAACCCTCAACCTCTGGCAGCTCTTTTAATGGCGATTTCAGATATAATACAAAAACCTCATGCTCAAGCTGCTGCAGAAGTGACGCCATAGAAGTATTTTCTACAATATCCCCCTTATCAATAATGGCAATATTGCGGCAAAGATTCTCAGCTTCTTCAAGGTAATGCGTTGTTAAAATAATAGTAGTGCCTTTTTTATTGATATCGCTTAAGAAGTCCCACAGCATGTAGCGAAGCTCAATATCAACACCAGCCGTTGGCTCATCTAGAATTAGCATCTTGGGTTCATGAATTAATGCTCTGGCAATGATTAGGCGACGTTTCATACCACCTGAGAGCGCCCTAGTTTGGTCAAAGCGTTTTTCCCATAACCCTAAGCGTTTTAAATAATGCTCTATGCGTGGCTTGGCAACTTTCGGCGGAATTCCATAATAGCCCGCTTGATTCTGCAAGATCGTATAAGCAGACTCAAATATACTAAAGTTAAACTCCTGCGGGACAACACCAATGCAAGCTTTAGCAGCCGAAAAATTACTGTCTATATTATGATCAAATATCTCAACCATTCCAGCTGTTTTTAATGACAAGGAAGTTAGAATATTAATTAGAGTGGACTTCCCAGCGCCATTGGGACCCAACAGCGCAAAAAAATCACCCTGCTCAACGGTTATATCTACCCCTCTGAGGGCTTCTACACCATTATCATAAACTTTTCTAAGATTTGTTATCTTTAAGGCTTTCATGTTCACGCTCTGAGCTGTTTAAGTACAGAGCATGAATGATATCAGGCTTGCCTGGGTTTGGCTATCCGAACAACCATCGATCGGCCATGAATATCACGCCCATGAGCACTAAGCGCATCATTGGCTTGATCAGGGCTAAAGTATGTAACAAACGCATAGCCGCGAGAGCGTCCTGTTTTAAAGTTACGAATCACTCTGACCGACTGTATATTGCCAAAGCGGGAAAAATATTCACGCAAGTCATCTTCTCCGATACGATAAGGAAGATTGCCAACATAGACCTGCTCATTGATATAGCCACCCGCCTGCACAGCGTTCTTTTTACGTCTGACAAATAGCATAAGTACAACCGCAATTAATACAATCAAAACAGCAGCGAGTATAATGAAAAGAGTGGAATTACTGATCATGGTTTCCTACCAATATGTTAAAGGTTAAACAAAGGTTCCCTAAAGTCCTTAAGGAATTTTAGAGAACACATCATCAGAAGTAAAGTCAATTTTATCAATTAATTAGACTCTACTCGAGTGGCAGATTAACGCTCATGAAATGCATCAGAGGTCGAGCGGTGAATTGGCTTAAGCAGATACTGCAACAAAGACTTTTCACCAGTAATAATATTGGCTTCAACCGTCATACCGGGCTTAAGTTTCTTACGCTTCTTTTTGGTACCAATAAATTGTTTTTTCAACTCAATCGTTGCCTTGTAATAAGGCCGCTCTTTTTGATCAACAAAAGTTGACGCAGATATCTTAGTAAGCTTTCCATCGATGCTGCCATAACGGGAGAAGTCGTACGTCATAATTTTAACCGTCACCGCATCCCCTACTTTAATATGACCAATATCACGGGGTTCAATTTTACCTTCGGCTAGAAGAATGTTATTAATGGGTACGATGTCTAACAAAAAAGATCCTGGTTGGACAACATTACCCGCATAATGTTTTAGCCCTTTTATAGTACCAGCAATTGTCGCCTTCACTTTTGATCGAGAAATACGTTCATCAACTTTGTCAATTTTATGGCGAACTTCTAATAATTCGGAATTTATTTGCGCCAACTCTTTAAGTGCATTCTCTTTGGAAGTAGAGAATAATTCGTTTAACTTATTATTTGCTTCAGACAACAATTCTTCCGTTTGTTCAATTTCGCTTTTATTACGTGCCCTATCACCTTCTGCTTTATTGACCGCCCGCAATAAAGTTAAATAATCCTTGTGCGAAACAAATTTATTTTTTCTTAGCTGTTTATACATATTAAATTCTTCACGCAATAATTTGATATGCTCAGACATAACTTTACGCTGCTGATGCAGCTCTTTTAATTTTTCTTCCCGCTGCGCAATCATATTGCGTAATGAGCCTTCTTGATCTCGTACGGTTTTATATTGAGACTCTAGCAAACTTTTCTGATCTTGTAACAGCTTATTAATTTGAGTTTTATATTTCACCGGATTATATTTAGAACGAATAACTTTATTGCCCCATTGTGATAAATTTGCCGAAGTGCCTTTTACAAAAGCGCTAAGGCGCTCAGAATTTAGGGTTAAAGAAACTTCACGACTTCTTAGCTGATTTAATTCCGTTAACGCAGACGCTGTATTAAATGCAATAAGCAAATCACCTACCTTAACTTCTTCACCATTATGAACAAACACTTTAGAAATAATACCACCTTCCAAATGTTGCACTTTCTGCACATGTCCTTTAGGCACCAACTCACCATAAGCCACAGAGGTTTCTTTAATCTCTGTTAATGAAGCCCATACAACAAGTAAAACAACAATAAATGATACCGCTATAATACCTTTAAAAATCAAACGCAGATGACTAGCCTCTTCCAATAACGTCGCATCAGAGATATTTTTTAATTGCTTATACCGTTTTAATTTTTTCATCATCTATAATAGCTCTTTTGGTATTTTTGGTATTACCTCATCCGGAGGTCCCTGAAGCATTAACTGCCCCTGCTCTAATAATAAAATTTTATCCATATTTCTTAAATGCGAAGGACGGTGAGTCACCATAACAACAGTAGTATCACCACGCAGCTTATTAATATGATTCATTAGCTGTTGATCCGCATTGTTATCAAGGGTATTACCTGGTTCGTCCAATAATAAAATAGGCGCTCTGCGCAGATAGGTACGCGCTAAGCATAAAGCTTGCTGGAAACTACTAGCCAATCGTTGAGAGCTTTGATCATTAATCATGGTGTCGAAACCATCTGGGAAACTCATAATTTTATCTAAAATTCCGGCGCTTTTAGCCGCCTCATAGAGCTGCTCATCACTGGCTGTTGGATCTGATAATCTAAGATTTGCCGCAATACTGCCATAAAAAAGCTCTGGCACTTGCGGCAAGTACCCCATCCCTAACCTAAGCTCAATTGGATTAAGCTGACGTATATCACAATTATCAATTAATATATTGCCCGCCTGTGGTTGGTATAAGCCAAGCAAAACTTTCAATAGCGTTGATTTACCCGAACCATTTCTACCGACTACACCAACAATTTCACCACGATCAATTTCAAAGGCAAGGTTTAATAAACTAGGCGTATAGGCCGAAGGATAACGCATACTGACACGATTAAAATTAATATTACCATCAAATTTAACATAGTCATTTTTTAACTTGGTGCTTTGCTCACTTTCAGGCGTCAAATTCATTAAATTATTAATTTGCTTTGAGCTATTAACAAGTTGTTGCAGCTTAGGCAAGGTATTGAAAATTGTTTTTATTGGCGCTAATACCCGCCACACCAAAATCATCAGTGCAATCATTGCACCAACCGTTAGCTCACCATGCATAACACGAAGTGCGCCAAAGCTTAAAACAGCCATACCAGCTGCAATCATAATAAACTCAGAAATAGAAGTATTTATCGCGTGAAACAACGAAACTTTAAGTGTCGAAAGATTCGATTTAGCAGACATCTCGCGATAACGTGATTCCCAGGTGTTGACCGCAGCTGTATATTTTAAAGCGCGCATTGATTTTATTGACTCTAAGAGGAACTCTTGTAATTCAGAAGACTGTTTTGAGGATGCCAACATATGTGGCTTATTTTTAGCATTCAGGATAGTGCCCAACAGGAAGAAAATAGCTAGCATTAGTATTGGGATTAGAACTAACATGCCACCAAGAATTCCGATGATAACCAACGCAATGACAATAAATGGAATTTCAAAAAATACGCTTAGCAAAGGACCCGATATAAATTCACGCACGCGATCAAAATCCTTAAGCCTTGCCACCTGCGATCCTGCAGTAGCACTTTCAGTGTATACTGGCGCCAAATAAAGCAGCCGACTAAATACCTTATCACCTATAGCCTTATCAAAGCGCGCGCCAACCAACGCTAAGTGTTCAGCCCTGATGCGATAGATAACAAAAATACCTATCAATGCTATAAACACACCAATAACAAATTCACTCAGCATAAAAATTGAAGACACGCCAATTACACGATCATAAACAGCCATAACAAATAGTGGTGTAGCTAATATTAATAAATTTAAAATAATACTCAGAAACACAGCGTTTGTAATAAGAGGCTTATTTTTAGCAAGTGTTTTATGCAGCCAACTTCTTTTAACATCAGTGCTTTTATTATCTTTAACCTTAAAAGTATACAAGGTGACTTTCTTAGAAAAAGCCAGTAAATCTAACTGCAACACCTTTTTTCTTTCATTGCTCGCACCATCAAATATCGCAACTTCACCATCTTCCTGAGATAACAGTATTATCGGTTTGTTATCTTCAGTAATAAGCAAACAGGGCATCAAGCGTGGATCTAAATTTTTGGTTTTTATTTCAACTTTCCGACTGTCAAAATTTAAATTTTCCAATACATCACAAAAACCTTCCGCGCTAACAATATTATTAAAATGAGGCAAAGATTCTTTTAATGCACGCGACTTACCATTCCATTTCAGCGCTAGCAGCAATGGTTCTAAACAATTTTCAAAGGGCGTATCCACCTTCTCTGTAGAGGACAAATTCGTTGCTGTCATTCTAACACCC
Source organism: Gammaproteobacteria bacterium (assembly GCA_030425685.1). Taxonomy (GTDB): domain Bacteria; phylum Pseudomonadota; class Gammaproteobacteria; order Coxiellales; family Coxiellaceae; genus JAUIAD01. Next base: position 139,792 of record JAUIAD010000007.1, read on the forward strand.
TCAACTCTCCCTCAGTTAAAGAATACTGTCGTTGTGCAATGTTTATAATGGATGGACGATGAGAAATAATAATCATAGTTGCACTCTTACTTAACTCAATAAGAAGCTCTTTTAGCATAGCATCACTGGACATATCCAAAGCTGTATTAGCCTCATCAAATAAAATGATCGACGGATTATGTAATAACGCTCTTGCAATCGCCACACGTTGTTTAATCCCTCTCGGTAATGTTTCAATCGCCTGATTACCCACTTGCGTATCATAACCATCAGGAAGATGCTCAATAATTTTTGACAACCCCACTTTTTCTGCAACCTCTATAGCTTGAGCGTAATATTCCTCACTGCGAAACATGGTTAAATTATCCATAATACTTCCCTGAAATAGAACAGCATTTTGCGGCAAATAACCAATCAACTTACGAAGAGAATCTTTATGGATATTCTGTATATTTTTTCCATCTATTAACACTTTTCCTTTTGACGGAGTCAGCATCCCAAGCAGCAATAACAAAATAGTACTTTTCCCAGAAAGACCTTTGCCAGTAAAGGCAACACTCTCTCCTTTTTTAATTTTTAAATTTAGATTACTGATTAAGTATGGCTTCGTATCATTGTAAGAAAAAGTAACATTATCAAATTCAACGTCGCCTAAAACCTTAGAAACAGCTGGCAAGTTGTCTTCTTCCTCTGCTTTAATTTCAAGTGTTTTTTGTAATTCCTCTTGCGCCAGTGAAATAGATTGCAAGCGATTCCAAACAGAAATTAAGCCATTAATTGGTTGCAAACATCTTCCAGCTAACAAGGTGCATGCAGCTAGACCACCAACCGTTAAGTTGCCTTTCATTACAAAAATACTACCAACTGCAACGACTAAAATGATCGTTAGTTGTGATAGGGTCAAACCCTCAGAAATAGAAAAAACACCTTTTAAACTCACCTTATAATCATTTAAAGAGGCCGTTTTCTGCAAACGCTCGTAACGCCTTAGCATCTGCGCTTCCATTGTATTCGACTTGATCGTATGGATTTTTGATATTGTTTCAATAATAAAATTTAAACGCCTATCATCCTGATCTTGTCGGCTTTTAAGAATTGCTTTGATCTTTTTTGAATTTGAAGCTGTAACAAGAAAAAAAATCAGTAGCATAAGCATTGGGACTAGTACTAGCCACCCCGCGATAACGACAAATAACAGAAGATATATAATAACAAAAGGCGTATCAATAAGAGCAATAATTGCTTGACCAGCGTAAAAGCCGCGCAAGTTGCCAAGAGAGCTTAACCTTTTAAGATGAATACCTGAGCCAACCTTTTCATACTCTTGTAGATCACTGCGTAACAGAGAAGTAAATGCACGACAACCCGTGATGTGCTCAAACTTTGCATCTGCCCATGCACCTATATAGGCCCGCGCTATTTTTAACACGGCAATAAATAGGAGTGAAACACCCACACCCGTACAAAGCAAAATCAGTGTCGTTATGGCTTCATTGGGAATAATTCGATCATATATTTGCAAAAGCGTTAATGGAAAAACAAGAGAAAGGATATTGATCAGCAAAGTGGCAAGCATAATGCTGATAATAATATTTTTATTAGAGCCCCAAGACTTAAAAGGTAGCACATAACTAGGGAAACTCAACTTCACCAATATAGTCCTTTTATCAATGAGTTAAATATGACTATAAACGGCTCTGTTCTTCATGACAACCCCTTATTAAAACAAATTTATCAAAGAATTATGTGAATCTATCTACTTTTCAATAAGTTAAAATGATGAGCTAAATAATTTAATGTACTATAGTAGTAGATATCAGAATATAGAGGTTAAGTAGATGAGCGATGACACACAGTCCGGTCGGCCTGACGATATCGATAATCCAGCGATCAACAATCATGATTACACTTCACAAAACTTGCGCGGCGAAGAGTTTCTAAAACCTTTACCGGATGATCAAGGAATGCCTGGAAACAACCAGTTTGAAACCCTACACCAGGGCCCAGCAAATAAGCTTAAAGATGACCCAACACTAACAAAGCCGCCAGATATAGAAAGCTTATTTCAACTGAAGACAGACGACCTTAACCTCGAACTAAACCAAGCTGACTTTTCTCCAAATTCAAATATCCAAAGTCCAATTACCAGTGATCACTTGCTTAACATTGAAAATCAACCTCTAACAGTACCTGACCTTCCACTTAACAACAGTGTTCGTTCAGGACGGCGCGGAATTGACACCCTTGAAAATGAAGGCGAGAACAATGCCAATAACTCTGTAGCACCCTCTTCTGATGCCTCACTACTGCAATCAAATGTTAACGCTATTCAAAATAACGAAAGTGATGATGATAGAAACAGTAACGAAGAAGTAAATGAAGAATCCACACTTACTGATTCACCATCTATTATCAGCGGGCAATTTTCTGGAAACACAGTTGAAGGTAATCCAGACAGTAGCTCAACTGCTAGTGGAGAGTTATCGATTAGCGATCCAGATGGAGGCGACAACCCTACATTTGAAAATGTTGCTAGTACCACAGGTGATAATGGCTTTGGTAGTTTTACGTTAACAGAAGGGGTCTGGACTTTTACCCTGGACCAAAGTGCGGTCCAGGATTTAGATGCTGGTGATGCGGTTATCGATACGTTTACCTTTACCGCCAGCGATGGCAGCACACAACAAATCACCGTCAATATTAACGGCAGTGACGATGCCGCTGTTATCAGTGGCACGGTCACGGGCGCGGTGAATGAAGGGAATGTTGGCGATACACCGGTCACGGCAACGGGGGCGATTAGCATTAGCGATGTTGATGGCGATGATAACCCGAGCTTTGCCGATGTCGGTTCTACTGTCGGTGATAATGGCTTTGGTAGTTTTGAATTATCAAGTGGCAACTGGACCTTCACCTTGGATCAAAGTGCGGTGCAAGATTTAGATGCCGGCGATCAAGTGAGTGATAGCATTACCTTTACCGCCAGCGATGGCAGCACACAACAAATCACCGTCAATATTAACGGCAGTGATGATGCCGCTGTTATCAGTGGTACGGTTACGGGTGCGGTCACCGAAGGCAATATCGGCGATGCACCGGTCACGGCAACGGGTGCGATTAGCATCAGTGATGTCGATGGCGATGATAACCCAAGCTTTGCCGATGTCGGATCCACTGTCGGTGATA
>JAUIAD010000072.1 GCA_030425685.1 Gammaproteobacteria bacterium
ATGTGTCACCAACAGATGAAGTTGTGCTATCAACAAAATCCACAATTTTAAACGCGATTGTATCAGTCACGTCGATAGTTGTTGGATCTGCTGCCATTGTTGAGTTACCTGTTACAGTAGAACCTGCTGTAGGATTCACAACGCCAATGTTTGAACCAAGTGTTGCTTGCGCACACGCTTCGTCAGCTTGGATTTGGAACACTACGTCTGGATCGTCCACAACGTAAGCCACAGCGTCAGATGCTACAGTTCCTGTAGGCCAATACTGTGAGAATAATTTTTGTTTAGTGTTTGGGTCTGTATAAGAACATCCAACGAAAACGCCTAATGTACCAGCTGGGAATGCAGAAGCATTTGTACCAACTTCGTCGACGATTTCTACTGTACCAGCAGCTACTACTGAAACTACTGAACCGTTATAGATGTTCGCAGCATACCCAGACGCAATTTTTACTAGGCGAGTAGAACCAGCATAAGGCTGTCCACCTACCAAGTTAACGGCTTTTAAACCGTAAGGTGCGGCTGTTGTTGCCATAATAATATCTCCTTAAAGATTTCGTTTAACCTTTACCAAAAGACTTAGTAGACTTTTTATCTGAGAAGAGCGGCATACGTGGGTCATTTTCTTTCAAGAAGCTATTATCAACTGCTTGAGCTTGACCTTCTGTTTTCTGTCTATAGTATGCATTTCTCTGATCTACCATTTCTTGTGGCATTTTACAAAGTAACAAACCCCCTACTTCTACAGCATCTTTATATTGGCTGTTAGGGTTTGATGTTAATTTAATTTCTGGGTGTTCTGAATGTTTCACAGGTTCCCAGCCTTCACGCATTTTCGAAGAAGCGTTTCTGGCATCAGCTTCATTAGCAAGCGTTACTCGAATCCAACGATATGCCCAGCCTGGTTGTTTCTTAAATTCTGGGAGCAAAGATGGGGGAGCCCAAGTCCTTGTTCTCATATCTGTTTCATCACGAGTTACTGCTTCTCTATTTTTTCTGTTATCCATTTGCGTTCTCCGTTTTTAAAAGTTCTCTTGCATATTGTTCCGGTGTTAGCTTAAATTTCTTAGCTAACGCTAACTGAGTTTTAGTCAGTCGTACTTTTTTAGGCGCGGTACTACGCGTAGCCGGAGCAACTACATTCGAAGGTTTAGTGCGTTGGGCAGGTTTTTCTTCCTCCAACGATTCAGTTTCCCCAAAGTGTTCTGGGAATGTTTTTCGCATCGCATCATCTATGCGACGGTAGTATGCTTCAGTTGACGGGGATATTCCCTCGTGATTAACGAGTTCATCATGCAAACCTAAGGCAAATCCCGTCATCGCTCTATTTTTACCAAACCATGGATTAGCATCCTGCCAAGCAAGTGCTTTTGCATCAGGTTTGGGTGCCTGAGGTTGTATATTATTACTTTGGCTTAATTGTCCTCTATTTTCTTCACTTTGTAAAGTATCAACTTTATATTGTGGTTTGAGGTTTTGAGCTTGAGATAGCTTGAATTGAGCTTCGTTCATTTTAGACTGAGCTTCAATAATTTTCTCAGTATCACCTGAGTCATAAGCTTCTTTGTATTCTCGTTTAGCCAAAGTTAATTCTTTTTCATAAGAATCTTTTAAAGTCTTAAGATAATCTTCTTCGCCTGTACTTAATGTAGTTTTGAGTTTTTTATTCTCTTCTATCATTTGTTGAGCAACGCGTAGGGCTTCAGCTCTTTCACGAGATTCTGCTTCTTTTGCACGTCGTTCATCATGCCAAGCTTTTTTCAACTGAGCCATTCTTTCTTTAACTCGTGCTGAATAGTCTTCCAGATTATCATTTTCTAATTGTTCTTTAACTTCGTCTGGTAGTGGGTCACGGTTTCGATCTTCAGGAGGAGTATCGTCTTCCTCTTCAATTTCAAAATCCATTTCTTCCTGTTTAGGTTTAGACTCTTTTTTAGCTTCTTCTTCTTTTTTAGATTCGGCTGCTGCTTCGTAGTCTTCCTTATCCTCTTGAGATTCTAATTCTACTTCCGTAGTTTCTTCTTCATCTTTGAGTTCTTCAGGTATCTCATTTATAATTTTCGCCATGCTTCTTCTCCTTATGCGCGCTCGTATCCACGTGGGTCATCGACCACTGCTTCTACGGTATCGTCGTTAATAATGCGGAACTCTTTACCATGAATTTTGATACGAGTACCAGAATATGCTCTAGTGATTACGAAGTCGCCTTCTTTACACCAGGGTCCTGTAGGAAATCTGTCTTTGTCTTGATAAGCCATATCTCCTAATTTGATAACAAATAAAACTACTGTTGAATGTTCTTCAATGTGTCTTGTTTTATCTGCTTTAATTAGTCCGCTTTCATACTTGTCATCAACGCTAGGTACTGCACATAAAATGCGATAGCCTTTGACTTCAGGTAATTGAGTAGGTTTTTGTTCTTGCTTAGGTTCTTCTTCGGCTTTAACATTTCTGCCTTTGAAGTCCACTATTGTTTTATTAGGCGTAATGATCTCACTCATCGTCGTCCTCCATATTCTTTGCAAGGTCTGCTATGTGTCTTTGTGCAATCATGAGACCCCGAATAATGCCTGCACTGTTTTGATATTGAGCAAAATCTTGCGCATGCCCATCACCTAATGATTCTAAAATTATCCTGCGTTCTTCTTCTAACTTTTCAGCTAGAACTTTCAACGTACCATCTAACATAGATTAGTCCTTTCTATTTTTAAGTTGCATCTCCTTATCTTTCTGAACAACGTCAACACCAATTTTAGCGCCTTCCATTAGTTCTTTAGATTTGAGTTGTTTATCTTGCGTTACTGCATCGGCTCCTAATTTAGCTCCAGCAATTCGTTCTTGTGAATCAATTCTTAATCTTTCTAACTCAAGTCTAGCTTGTTCTAGTTGAGTGTCGGCTTGCATTTTCTGAGCTTTGGCTTGAGCTTCCATCTCTTTGATAGCTAATTCACGTTGTTGTATTTGTGTAAGTGGGTCTTGTGCAACTTGAGCTGCTTGTTCTTGTGCTATTTCAGTTTGGTTCT